>NZ_PXXX01000009.1 GCF_003367505.1 Lysinibacillus capsici | reverse complement strand
TTTTTTTTTTTTTTTTTTTTTTTTTTTTTTGAGGGAATAGAGAGAGCCTATCATCTAGCTAGATTTGTAGAACGAGATGATTTTTTTGGATATTTATGTTAAATCCACTATAATGTATGTGGAGCAGGTTAGTTTATTGATTTGCTTAGAATATTTTGAGTTTCATTTATTAAAGCTTAAGGAGACAAGCATATGACGTTATATTCTGTCCTAGTGGCGAACAGTGCTTTACAAACAGTTGATTGTACAGGAATTGCTGAAATAACAGTAAGAGAATTAAAAAAATTATATCCAATTACAGAGAGTACACCAACACAGTCGTGGCATTTGATGGATGATGATGCACGAGTTTTACATGCAGCAGATGAATCAGCTTTTGAAAATTTGAATATATTTGAATGGAATAATCCACCTTATGACTTAGGGCTTTATAATGAAAAATCCTTTGTATACGGCATCGAGGGAAATTGGGGTCCTCAATTTTTAGAAGATTTTTTAAGTTATTTGAAGGAACATATACAACCAGAGCAAGGTGCTGAATTAATTAGGTTTTGGGCAGGGGATTATGATAAAAAACTAAAAATCCGTCGTATTACGATGGATGACCTTGAATTGCATCACCTTGAAAGCTTAAAGAACGAGGAATACATACGTGTCGCTTTTGTATAGCTACCTCTGAATGATGGAACTCCACATAATAAAAAGCAAAAACATAAAGCAATAGATGAAAAGGCAAATCAAGCCCTATTTCCAAATTCAGAAGATGAGGTAGAAATTTTATCAAAAGAAGAAGATGAATTATTTCAGGATAATTAATCTTAACTATCTACATGTTAGCAAGACAAAATTGATTAGCCCCATTCATAGAGTGGAAGAGGTTAGAAAATGGGATAGGTATAGTTACTCGCCATTATCAAATCCACCTCCAATAATATAGCGGTAGGTTGGAGGGAACAGATACCTAATCGAAAGCTGTCATTTTGTTTCAAAATGGCAGCTTTTTATATACAGCACAATCAATGCTCTTTACATTTAGGGATTACAACAGGAAGGTCTTTTTATTTGATGATAGATTTTGGAAGGAGTATTGTTCAAAATGTGGAATTAAAATAAAGTTCGCTAAAAAGATGCATTTTACCATCGTCGATACTCAGTTTTAGTGGTTTGGCACATCACTTTATTAATCATTACATGTTTGGAAACAGAATGAACAATAAAAGGAGAGAAAAACATGAGTATAGAAATTTTTAATGGAGAACGATCTGTAGAGAGTGTGCAATTTGAAAAATTATTGTTTTCACAAAGTAATAAAAAGAGCTTTTCTAGTATTGAAAATGCTCAACAATTTATTAAGCAAAGAGGAACAGAAAATATTCTCCCCTATGTGATTGGGGAGGATGTCAATCTTTTAAGCGATTTGAAGGAGCAAACATTCGAGGATATGCAGGTTTTTATTTTAAATGACCAAAAGTCTTCATCACAAATGGTGATTCTTTATATTCATGGTGGAGCTTGGACGAATCAACCTTTAAATTTACACTGGTTGTTCATGGATAAAATGGCACAAGCCTTAAATGCAAAAGTTATTGCGCCTATCTATCCAAAAGTCCCTCATTTTAGCTATCAAGATACGTACCCAAAGATGCTCAGCTTATATAAAGAGATTCTAGCATCTATTGAAAGCTCCAATCAATTAACCATTATAGGAGATTCAGCAGGTGGAAATATAGCACTTGGTCTAATTCAACTGTTGAAGCGAGACGGTCTGCCTCAACCACAAGATATTATTTTATTGTCGGCATGTGTTGATATGAGTTTAGAAAATCCACTTATTCAGGAATATGAAGAAAACGATCCCATGTTAGCTAGTGAAGGAATGGAAGTCATAACAAAAATATGGGCAGCTGATAAAGCTCTAAAGGATCCAATAATTAGTCCAATTTACGGCGATTTTCAAGGAGTTGGCAAGATAACTCATTTTATTGGGTCCCACGAAAGCTTATATCCAGATGCAATACAGTTTGATGAGAAGCTAACAGAACAAGGCGTTGCAATCAATACCTTTGTTTATCCTAAGATGAATCATGTGTTTGTTGTGATGCCAATCCCTGAGGCAGTGGATGCGCAACAGAAGATTATCAATATCCTAAGTAAATAATTCACAGAAAAACGTGTTTTGTCCATTCAAAACACGTTTTTTTCTATGTACATTTTTAGCAAGGTTTATTTATCTGTAGATGTTTGAAAAATAAAAGTGTCTCAAAACAATCAATCACTGCAATTGATTTGGGAAAATTTAATCAATCATTAGAGCTTACCCCCAATATTTTAAAAGCTCCCGAATATGGTGGGTGATTTTACAGCCCTACTAGTAAGTAAAAAAAGATTCTAAGTAAGCCAAATTGTACGTTTGACCCCTTTGAATAGACCTATCTAAAGGGTGTTTTTATTGTTCGCCAGAATCTTATAGATTACCACTTATTCCTTGATAACGACCAGTTGTCGATAATCCATTTACAACATGTATGGAAAAATTTATAGTGAGGCGTAGAAAGGACAGTGATCATATGAAGGTGGAAATATCGATTGACCCTACATATAAAGAACCCAAAGTAATCATTCTCACAGATAAAATGACTGATGACATTGAGCATCTTATGCAAATTATTACTACGTCAGCGGAAAGCACTTTATTAGCTTTCTCCCATAAAGGCGTTGAATTGATCGATAGTAAGGAGATCGTGCGTATTTATACAGAGCAAAAAAAGGTCTGTGTCCAAAGCATTCACGGTGTTTATACGGTACGTTTGCGTCTTTATGAGCTGGAGGAAAAGCTCAATCCTCAAATGTTTCTCCGTATTTCAAATGCTGAAATAGTCAATCGCTACATGATCAAGCATATGGACATTAGTAGAACAGGTACAATCGGAGTTGAATTGAAGAATGGCACGAAAACATACGCTTCTAGGCGTTATGTAAGCAAAATTAAGAAGCAATTAGGAATCTGAGGTGATAAATATGCGAAAAGACATTTTAACACGTATTATTGGTGGATTTTTGATCGGTATAGTAATGGGACAAATTGTGCAATTCTTTGTATCAATGGGCATAGGGCAAGGAAAATATGTTTGGGTGGTGCCAGAATTTCGTGCTTACTTTACAGATGAAATAAGTGCAATAATTACTCAAATTCTATTAACGGGTGTTATTGGCATTACCTTTGCTCTTGCTGCACTTATTTTTGAAATGGCTAGCTGGGGAATGTTGAAGCAATATTTCGTCCACTTTTTCATAACGGCAATGATTTGGATACCGATTGTAACGCTACTATGGATGCCAAAAACGATGGCTAATATTTTTTCTCTCGTAGCCAGCTTTCTCGGAACTTATATTGTGACATGGGTTTTACAATATAGATTTTCACAACGTGACATAGAAAAAATTAATGCGATTCTTACCAATCGAGGTGAAGAGCAGGATGATTAACATAAGAGATTTAACAAAGCTTTATAAAGAGCGTGTAGTCGTTAATCAATTAAATTTACAAATCCATCAAGGTGAACTTTTCGCTCTTTTAGGACAAAATGGTGCTGGCAAAACAACCACAATCAAAATGTTGTGCGGGCTCCTTTCACCTACAGAGGGGGATGCCACAATAGATGGAAAAAGCATTGTGAAAAATACACAGGCTGTAAAACAAGTTATTAATATTTCTCCTCAAGAAACGGCCGTTGCGCCTAATTTAACGGTATATGAAAATCTATTATTATTCAGTCAGATTTATGGCTACGAAAAAGAAAAAGCACAACAACAAGTATATGACAAAATGGCCTTATTCGGACTGACACCACATCAGCATGACAAGGCTAAGACACTATCTGGCGGCTACCAGCGTCGTTTAAGTGTAGCAATGGCTTTAATGTCAAACCCAAAGGTATTGTTCCTCGATGAACCGACTTTAGGGATGGACATACGAGCAAGGAATGATGTATGGAACATATTGAAGCACTTAAAAGGACATGTCACGATTATTTTGACCTCCCATTATTTAGAAGAGATAGAGGCTTTAGCTGATCGTGTAGGAATTATGCATCATGGGCAAATATGTGCACTAGGCACGATCCAACAATTGATCAGTGAAACAGGCAAGCATTCTTTAGAAGAGGTATTCTTGGAAAAAACAGAGGAGGCGTTATTGTGAGGGTAGCTGCGTTTGCAACAAGGAATCATAAAGAGATTGTCCGCGATCCAATCACTTTATTATTTGGTATAGGCTTACCAATTCTTTTATTGGGCTTATCTTCTGTTATGCAAAAAAATATGCCATTTGCTTTATATGAAATGAATAACCTAACACCGGGCGTTATTGTATTTAGTTTTTCTTTTCTCACACTGTTTTCAGGAATGTTACTAGGAAAAGATAAAAGTTCATCTTTTTTAATGAGGATTTTTGTTTCTCCTTTGTCTGCAGCTGATTACATTTTAGGGTATATGATACCTTTGCTACCAATAGCTCTGCTACAAATTTTTATTTGTTTAGCTACCGCCATGTTTTTAGGGTTGCCATTTAATAAGTCTATCCTCTTTATGATTCTTGTACTTCTAATAATTTCACCACTCTATATTAGCTGTGGATTATTATTTGGGACATTATTTACAGATAAGCAGGTAGGAGGGATATTTGCCATCTTTGTTAATGTGACAACTTGGTTAAGTGGAACATGGTTCGAATTAGATATGATTGGTGGAACATTTCAAAAGATTGCGCAGCTTTTACCTTTCATGCACGCAGTCAATGCAGCTAGGGCTATCTTACATGCAGAGTATGCGAATGTGTTTTATTCACTTATTGTTGTCATTGGTTATACAATAATTATGACAATTCTCGCTATCTTTATGTTTAAGCAGAAAATGCAAGGCAGTACAAAATGAAAAAAAGGCAGCTCCGACGTTGGGCTGCCTTTTTTATTAATCATGATTTAATGTCGCAGCGATTTCAGGTTGCTGCTCTACTTGGCGTAGCATATTAAAGGAAGCAATCGCTACTTCTACTTGATCGTCCTTCGGTTCACGAGTTGTTAGTAATTGGAGCCATAAGCCAGGGTAGCCAAGGAAGCGTAACACTGGAATATTACGGCAAGCATTTGTCGCTTGTAAGACTTCAAATGAGATCCCCAGAACAACAGGAATTAATAGAATACGATCTAAAATACGAAGCCACAGTGGATCTGTAGGCACAAAGAAATATAAAAACATCCCAACGAACACTGTGAATAATATGAAGCTACTGCCGCAACGATAGTGTAGGCGTGATTGAGCTTGAACATTTTTTACGGTAATGTCTAATCCAGCTTCATAGCAATTTATCACCTTGTGCTCTGCACCATGGTACTGAAAGACTCGTTTAATGAGGGGTGTTAACGAGATAAAATATAAATAGGCTAGCAGTAACAATAATTTAATACCGCTTTCCAGTAAAATTTGTCCCGTTTTTCCTTCAATCCATTTTGAGAAAAAATCAGCTATAAAAACAGGAATTAATGTAAAGGCAAATTTTCCAAATAGAAAGGAAAGAATACCTACTACAGCAACGCCCAGTATCATTTGAAGTTTAGAGCCTTCTTCTTTATGATCTTCCTCTTCACCAGGTGTCACATCATAGCGATCCCCAGCAAATTGCATGTGACGAGAACCTAAGCCAGCGGATTCAATTAGCGCGACAACGCCTCGTACAAATGGGATTTTTTTAAGCTTTTGTAACAAAGGTTTTTGTACTTTTTTGAAATGATAATAATCAATGGAATCATCGTTACGACGAATGGCTGTAACAGTATGTTCCTTTCCTCCGAACATCACACCCTCTAATTGTGCTTGTCCCCCGTATACAGGTGAATTGCTCAAGGCTAACACCACTCTCTTTATATATTTCAACTGTACCATTGTACTAAATTTAGTGAAAAACCTCTACCGTTACGCATAGTAAATTTTCTATATGGCTACACTAATCGTACATTTTAGGAAATAATTAGTGTGCATAAAGGAGAGGTATAGGGTGAAAGTAGCGACAATTACAGCACTTGTCAATGCGCTTGTTTTAGCGCTGTGCTTAAAAGGTTTACATTATTTCCATCTCATTAAATGGCATCCGATAGGGTTTTATAAAAAATGGAATTGGTTTGAAGAAAGCTCCAAATTATTTCAATGGACCTTTTTTATTTTTCTACTATTTATTATCGGCTTATTTTTATACATGACTATGCGCTATGTATATATCATCCCAGCTGTTTTTTCTTCCCTTTTATTAGGTCTTTTGGTGACCATCTCATTGGAATGGATTGCTTTAGATTTACCATTACAGCTTACGTCTTTTAAAAAACTGTCGATTCCCTTTATGGTGACCGTTATTTGTTTATTACGTTTCTTGCTTGAAACCGCCAATTTCCATCAGAAGGAACATACAGCACAAAAACAAAGTTGAAGGTACAAAATATCCCCTTCGTTTAAGGGGATATTTATGGCACCACTAGTTGAAATTAGTTGCTGAATGCACGGTGTATGATAAAATAAATGGCAAGTACATAGAAAGAGGCGAATAGAAGCGTGAAGTTATTATGTTTGAATGGACCGAACTTAAATCGACTTGGTAAACGAGAGCCACATATTTATGGACATGAAACATTGGATGATGTTCGAGAAAATGTTCAAAATCTTGCGGCTTCTTTAGGTGCTACAGTTGAATTTCGTCAATCCAATCATGAAGGGGTACTAGTAGATTGGGTGCATGAAGCAGAGGACGAAAAATATGATGGTATTATCTTTAATCCTGGTGCATATACCCATACAAGCATCGCATTGCATGATGCGATAGCAGGTATTTCTGTGCCAGTTATCGAAGTACATATTTCCAATATCCACAAACGTGAGGCTTTCCGACATCATTCCTATCTTGCTCCGGCCTGCCTTGGTCAAATTTGTGGACTAGGTACGAAAGGCTATGAACTGGCACTACGTACATTTATCGAGAGGGAGAATTGATTATGTTGAAATTACAAAAGCTACGTAAAGCACTTCAAGAACAAAGCATCGATGGTATTTTAATTACGAATGGGTACAACCGTCGCTATATGACAGGTTTTACAGGGACAGCAGGCGTAGCAATTGTGTCTCAAAATGATGCTGTATTTATTACAGATTTCCGTTATACAGAGCAGGCTGCTGCACAAATTCAGGACTTCCGTATTGTCAAGCATGAAGCCACAATTATTGAAGAAATTGCTACTCAAGTAAATAATATGGGTATCAAATTATTGGGCTTTGAGAAAGATACTGTAAGCTATGGCACTTATGAACTGTATAAATCGAAGATTCAAGCAGATTTAGTGCCGATTTCTGGGCTAATTGAAAAAATTCGCTTGATTAAGACGGAACAAGAGATTAATATTATTAAGGCTGCGTGTGAAATTGCAGATCACGCATTTACACATATTTTAGGCTTCATCAAGCCTGGTAAAACCGAGCTTGAAGTTTCGAATGAATTAGAATTTTTCATGCGTAAACAAGGAGCAACTCAGTCTTCGTTTGACACGATTGTTGCGTCTGGTCTTCGTTCAGCATTACCACACGGCGTTGCAACGAATAAAGTGATTGAAAAAGGCGACTTTGTTACATTAGACTTTGGTGCGCTTTATAATGGCTATATTTCGGATATTACACGTACTGTGGCTGTGGGAGAACCATCTGAAAAATTGGTAGATATGTACAATACAGTCCTTGCTTCTCAACTGTTAGCACTTGAAAAAGTGGGTCCTGGATTAACAGGTATTCAAGCGGACGCGATTGCACGTGACTACTTAAAAGAAAAAGGATATGGCGAAGCATTTGGTCATTCTTTAGGACACGGTATTGGTCTTGAAGTACATGAAGGCCCTGGCTTATCGATGCGTTCTGATACAGTGCTAGAGCCAGGTATGGCCGTGACGATTGAACCAGGTGTTTACTTACCTGGAATCGGTGGTGTCCGTATCGAGGATGATATTTTAATCACAGAAACGGGTAATGAACTACTAACACATTCGTCAAAAGAACTCATTATTTTATAAACTTTGGAGGAACACAAATGATCTCAGTAAACGATTTCCGTACAGGTCTAACAATTATTGTTGATGGCCAATTATACCGCGTGTTAGATTTCCAACACGTAAAACCAGGTAAAGGTGCTGCGTTCGTACGTTCTAAATTACGTAACCTACGTAACGGCTCAGTGAATGAAAAAACATTCCGCGCTGGTGAAAAAGTTGAAAAGGCACAAATCGATAATCGTAAAATGCAATATTTATATGCACAAGGTGACGAGCATGTATTTATGGACTTGGAATCATATGAGCAAACTGAACTAGCTTCATCTGCTATTGAGTATGAATTAAAATTCCTAAAAGAAAACATGGAAGTGCATATTCAATCTTACCAAGGTGAAATGTTAGGTGTTGAATTACCAAACACTGTTCAATTAGAAGTAACAGAAACAGAACCAGGAATCAAAGGTGATACAGCTTCTGGCGGTACAAAACCTGCTACTCTTGAAACAGGTCTAATCGTACAAGTACCATTCTTCGTTAACCAAGGTGACGTTTTAATCATTAACACGGATGAAGGTTCTTACGTTTCACGTGCATAATGATCAGCCTACTCTTTTCAATAAAGAGTAGGTTTTTATTTTTTTCTTATACATATACTGTCAAATCGTTCATTTAATGTGATAATAGATAGAAGCACTATTTAATTTTTATTGAGGTACTATCAAGTTTCTATCATCAGATAGATGGTCATTACTGGTAGAATTGTTTACAATCAGAGTAAGGAGTGAAAGGTATGCTACAAACAACATTTGATATGCGATATCCAATTATACAAGCACCAATGGCAGGCGTGACATCACCTAAATTTGTGGCGGCTTGTGCTGAGGCAGGCCTATTAGGTTCAATTGGTGCAGGTTACTTAGATGGTGAACAAACAAAGCAGTTTATTCAAGAAGTGAAGAAATTAACGACAAAGCCCTTTGCGGTCAATTTATTTGTGCAAGAAGAACCCAAAATTGATGTCGAGGTTTTACAACAAGCCAGAATGGCACTGCAACCTTTTTACGATGAATTAGGATTATCCCCTGTACAGAGCGTAACATCAAAGGAAGTTTTTGCGGGACAGGTTCAAGCTGTGATTGAAGAAAAGGTAGCAGTTTGTTCATTTACATTTGGGCTGCCATCTCCGGCTGTTCTTAAACAATTAAAAGATCATGGCGTCTATACGATTGGTACTGCAACCACATTAGAGGAAGCCATACTGGTGGAGCAAGCAGGAATGGATGCGGTTGTATTACAAGGGGGAGAGGCTGGCGGTCATCGAGGCTCTTTTACTGACCCTTTGCAATTAATTCCATTACATGACTTACTACAACAAGTAGTGGGAAAAGTTGCGATTCCGATTATAGCTGCGGGAGGCCTTGTAACCAAAGAGGATATTCAAAAGGCACTTGAAAGTGGGGCACAGGCAGTACAAATTGGTACGGCTTTACTAGTAGCAGATGAATGCGAAATTTCGCCACTCTATAAAAATGCTGTATTGGCATCAAAAGAACAACAAACGACGATTACGCTTGCATTTACTGGTAAACCAGCAAGAGGTTTAGCAAATGATTTCACGAAACGTATGGAGGATGCGACAGTAGCACCCTATCCACTACAAAATTATCTAACGACTACCATTCGTAAGGAAAGTGCTGAGCAAGGTAATGCAGAATATTTATCCATGTGGATGGGTGAAAATAGTCACCTCATACAGCAAACGGATACGGTGAAAAACATTGTGAGCAAACTATTATAATTTTTTCTCGTAGAAGATCTCTATACATCTGTATAGAGGTCTTTTTTTTTGAAGAGCGACATATATTGCTGTACACGAGGGGGCGTAGGAATGGAATTACAAGACGTATTAAGAGTTGCTGGAGTGGGACTAGTCGTTGCGCTTCTTCATGTTTTCTTTGATCAAACAGGGAAGAAGGAGTTTTCATTTTTCCTCTTTTTCATTGCTTACTTATATATGACAGCAGAATTACTTCGATTTTTACGTCTATTCTTTAATGAGATTTTAACCTTCTTCCAATGGCTTACCTCATCCGGGTAATGTGAATGGAAATTGTCATCGTCGCTGTTGTCATGCTGCTTTTATTATTGCTGATAAAAGAAGTTATACAGCCACTCCATGCGCTAATCAGTGTGATGTTTTCTTTTTTGCTTTTTGGCATGTTGTTCTCGACGCTTTTATTGCCTTTCGCCAAACAATTGTTAGAAACACTTGCGTTTTTACCTTATGCGAAGGCTATTTTAATCAGTGCAAGTATGTTCTATGTCGGGCAGTGGGTGGCATTGCTTTTGGCAGAACATAATTATAAAGTGCTCGGGAACATCGTTTTTGCTGCGGTAAAAATTGTGATTTTGCTGTATTGGTTTAAAGAATTTCTGGCTGTTCTACAGGAGGTGTCGGCCATTTTAAAAAGGCTAAACTAAGGAGCGAAGCCATTGCAGGAGCAAATATTATCGTTTTTAATCGACCCATTCTTTCTCTTGCTCAAGATGACGCTCATGCTTTGCAGCTACGTCATCATCATTTTGATTGTGAACATGCTATTACCAGAGTTTGAAAAAGGGACAAGGATACTTTTTTTTCTTATCGTTTTAGCAACAATCGGTCCTGTTGTTGTCAACTCCTTTACATTAATTGATGAAATTGCACAAGGACTAGCCCATCTATTTACGGCATTTTATCCGATTCTTACATCAAGCTTTTTATTATCCAGTAGTATTACAGCGATTGCTTCCTGGCAGCCTTTTTTACTGTTTTTTGTACAAGTCCTCACCATTATCAGTAGTAAGTGGCTTATTCCTGGCGTGCTTTTGGCCATTGTCTTTGATGTATGCAGTGTGATCGTAAAGGAAATATCCTTTACTCGAATAGCTGAATTGATTCGCTTTACAATTATGAGCATCGTGTCGGCCTCAGTTATTTGCTATGTCTTACTGATGACCGCAAGTGGTGTAGCAGCATTTAGTGTCAATGCGGCTGTAGCGGAGCCCGTGAAAAAGCTAATTGAAGAAAATATTCCAGTTGTTGGTTCTTTTATTGTGGATAGTTTTTCGATGTTTCAGCATATGACTCAATTTACATCTTCTCTTACAAGTATTAGCGCCTTTATCGCCGTCATTACGGTGTCTTTTATCCCAACCGTGCAGCTTGTAGTTAGTGCCTATTCTTTGAAAATGCTCGCTGCTATTTTAGAACCGATTGCCTTTGATGATATTTGTAGACTACTAGATCAAGTTAGCAAATCACTATTTACTTTATGTGCTGTATCATTTTTAATTGCTTTTTCATTTATGTTTTCTTGTTTTTTCCTCATTGTGTTTGTACAAGTCATGGCAGGGGGGAGATAGATTGATTCTTTTATTGGCATTGCTGTTTGTCTGTCAGATTTTTGTGTTTCTAACGGATGATAAGGAAATAATTTCACTGACAAAGTTGGTCATCACGTTAGTATTTTTGCAATTGCTATTAAAGATTCCATTTATCAATTCATAGGAAGAAACAAGCGTACATACACTTGAAAAAGAGAAGATGAAAGGAGGCAATGTACAAGTGATGTGGAAAAGACACGAAAAAAAACAACGTCATTGATGGTTTTAATTTTGATAGCTGCCTCCGTGGGAATTTTCATCATTTTACCTATGTACCAAACGAATTCAACAAGCGACAAAGGTTCACCGCTCACGAATGAAGAAAAACTTGAGCAAACCCTGAAGGCAATGGAAGGTGTTGGGAAGGTTAAAGTCTACTTTTATTATGGAGAGATGACAGATGATCAGAATGCCAATAAACTATTCAGCCAATATTTTCGAGGGACTGAACAAGGCGCGAAAAACGTGACGGGAATGCTCGTTGTGTCAGAGGGTGCTTCCGATATCTTTGTGAAAAATGAAATTCGTGCTGTCGTCAGTCAAGTGATGCAATTACCGATTCATCGAATTATTATTGTTCCAATGGAAAATAAGGAGGAAAAGTAAATGCGCGTACGTAGAAGAACAGTTTGGTTTATGACATTATTAAGTTTAGTAGCAGTCATTTCAGTGTATTATTTGGTAGATCCAGCAAAGCAATTCAATGGTCTTACTATTTTTACAGATGATACACTGCAACAAACAGCTGTCACAGGTGTTACAGATCAGGAGGCAACAAATGATATAACACAAGAAGTATCTTCACCAAGTCACTTATTTGAAGAAATGCGTATGCAGGTTAGTGATGAGAGAAGTCAGCTTCGTGAACAGTTAACACAAAAGATTGCCTCAGAAGAATATTCTGCCGAAGAAAAAAATGAGGCATATAATGAAATGGATGGCCTTATTAAACGTGAATCAGCTGAAGCTATGCTTGAGATGCTCGTAAAATCATTAGGCTACTCTGATGCGTTTGTTCGTGCTGAGGGAGAAAAAGTGTCGGTGACAGTGATGGCAGAGGAATTGTCAAAAGCCCAAGCAAACGAAATTATTTATCTGGTAAAAACAGAGATGGAAGGCGCAAATGATGTGCAAGTCAAGTTCAGTGCAAATAATTATTAAAAAATAAAGAAAAAAATAAATTTTTAGTTAATTATTAAAAGGTTGTTATATATCAGCTTCATGAAAAGGCTTTCGCTTAGTAAAGGAAAGCCTTTTATTTTGTTCATATTTACTTAATTTTCATTTAACTATTTCAAATTGATACGAAAAAATATAGAATAGTTATTGTAGTAGATTTTAATTCATAAGGAGAGTTAGAAATGTTCAAAATTCAAGAAATTCGTGAAATTATCAAATTAGTGGATTCTTCTTCTATTGACGAGTTTGTGTATGAAGTAGATGGCGCAAAAGTAAAACTTAAAAAGAATAATGTTGTTGTTACAGAAACTGTAGCACCTAAAAAAGAAGTAGTAGCCCCTGTTGTACAACAATCTGCACCAGCAGAAGCTCCAGCAGTAACACCTGCACCAGCGAAAGAAGAAGCGCCAGCACCAGCTGCAGCGGCACCATCAGTTAACGACCCATCGTTACATAAAATTGTATCTCCAATGGTCGGTACTTTCTATCAAGCACCAAACCCAGATTCTCCTGCTTACGTAAAAGTGGGTGACAAAGTAGGGGACGAAACAATCGTATGTATCGTAGAAGCAATGAAATTATTCAACGAAATCGAAGCAGAAGTGCAAGGGGAAATCGTTGAAATTTTAGTTAAAGATGGCGACTTAGTAGAGTACGGCCAACCATTATTCCTTGTAAAAGCTGAGTAAGGAGTGCAAAACAAATGAAAAAAGTTTTAATTGCAAACCGCGGCGAAATCGCTGTGCGTATCATTCGTGCTTGTAAAGAGTTAGGCATTCAATCGGTTGCTGTGTACTCTGAAGCAGATGCTGACGCATTACATGTGAAGTTAGCAGACGAAGCTTATTGCATCGGACCGAAGCTATCAAAAGATTCTTATCTTAGCTTCCCAGCGCTACTTAGCGTAGCTGAAAAGACAGGTGCTGATGGCATCCACCCAGGATATGGCTTCGTATCAGAAAACGCTGATTTTGCTGAAGCTTGTGAAAACGCTGGCATTAAATTTATCGGTCCATCATCTGATTCTATTAAAATTATGGGCATCAAGGACGTTGCACGTACAACAATGGAAGCAGCAGGCGTTCCACTTGTTCCAGGTACTGGTATTGTACCAGATATCGAAACTGGTAAAGAATGGGCTGCTAAAATTGGTTACCCTGTCATCATCAAAGCAACTGCTGGTGGTGGCGGTAAAGGAATCCGTGTAGCACGTACAGAAGAAGATCTTGTAAAAGGTATTGAAATTACGCAAAAAGAGGCTGCTGCAGCATTCGGTAACCCTGGCGTATATTTAGAGAAATTTATCGAGTACTTCCGTCACTGTGAAATCCAAGTTTTAGCAGATGGCTACGGTAACGTGGTGCATTTAGGCGAACGTGACTGTACGGTTCAACGTCGTATGCAGAAGTTAGTAGAGGAAGCTCCATCTCCAGCCCTATCCTCTGAGCGTCGTGCTGAAATGGGTGCAGCTGCAGTAAAAGCGGCACAAGCATGTAACTATGAAGGTGCTGGCACAATCGAGTTTATCTATGACTATCAAGAGGACAAGTTCTACTTCATGGAAATGAACACTCGTATTCAGGTTGAGCACCCAGTAACAGAAATGATTTCTGGTGTAGATCTTGTACAACAACAATTAAAAATTGCATCTGGTGAGAAGCTTCCATTCACACAAGATGATATAAAATTAAATGGTTGGGCGATTGAATGCCGTATTAACGCAGAAAATGCCTATAAAAACTTCATGCCTTCAGCAGGAACTGTTGATACGTATATAACACCAGGTGGCTATGGTGTACGTATTGATTCTGCTGTCTATGCGGGCTATACAATCCCACCATATTACGATTCAATGGTAGCAAAACTAATTGTTCATGCGGATACACGTGAAGAAGCGATTGCGAAAATGAACCGCGCCTTAAGTGAATTCGAAGTATCTGGTCCTGGAATCAATACAACTATTCCATTCCACCAAGCACTCATGAACAATGACGTCTTCAAATCAGCACAATTCAATACGAAGTTCCTTGAAGAGAACGATGTATTGGGTGTAGCAGAAAAAGTTAAGTAAGCGTTCGCAAGTTTAAACCTCCTAGCTATTATTAGTTAGGAGGTTTTTTATGTTTAAAAAATAAGCAGAGCTTAGGCATATGACTTCGCAGGAAAATTTCCAAACTTGAGCATTTCAACATGGATGCAACTAGCATTTTATGACACGAAGGCTTGAAATAAAGAAGTAAAATAATTTATTATCTTTTTGTATAAAAAAAGAATCTTTTTTATACAAAAAGATTCTTTTGACTATTGGTTAAAATTATGATAAATTTAAATTGTAAAAAATAAATCATTTAAGGGGTAGATAATATGTCAAATGATTCTATTGTTTTGGAGCTTTTTGGGAGAGTTCAAATGTTAGAGCAAAAAGTTAAATTCTTAGAAGGAAAATTAGAAAGTCAGGAGTTTGTTTCTGAAGAGGGAGATGAAGAATCAACGAAACAAACTTTAGTTACGAGAGCTCATTCTAGAGATTATGTAGCAGATAGGTTACAACAAGAAAATCCTCAATTTAGTATAAGAAAAGCCAATCGTGAAGAAGGATCAGGATTAGTATTAACCGATGAAAAAGGTAAGAAATTATTACTTAAATATTATTACAGTAAAAGTTTCTTAGAATTTCCTTCTGGATGGCACACGGTAGATATTAGTGATATAGAGAATAATAGTTTTGATATGTATGTTTTTAATGTTTCTTATCAAGAAGAGTATTTTGTTTTCTTCTTTACTAAAGAAGAATTAAAGTCGTATGTTACTCATAAAAAGCTTAATTCTGGAACGAAATACTATTTTTATTTCCGTAATGAGAACGGTAAAATTATTGAAGTAAGAGATGATGAGAGAGATGTTTCAATGTATTACGACAGATGGGATCTTCCTAGTAAATTAGTGTAAGCTGTAAATAGCCACTTGTATTAATGAGTTTCTTATCATAATATAAATGCCTTCTAACTCTTAGTTAGGAGGCTTTTTATTTTAAATATAAGCAGCGCTAGGTTATTGTTGTGAATTTTGGGTACTGAATATGATAGTTGGAACTTTATTGGAGAATGTAAAGTGAAATCTTTGTAAGTAATACATGTTCATTCGTTCTATTGGCGCAAAAAATAAAAATGCATGATAAACATGAGCACCACTTCACCGATGCCAAACAACCATTTTTGTAACATACTCTACCTCTACTTTATCTCAAATCAATTCTATATTATAGAAAGAATACTATATAGTAGAAGAAAGAAATAGTCATCCCCCTGAAAAGGAGTGAAACAATGGATGCCAATATACAATAAGCTAGTGAGGGATAAAATTTTAGAAGTAATTGAAGCGAAGGGTTTATCCTATCATGCACACATTTCAGAACCTAGTGAGCTGGTAAAGGCAATAAAGGCTAAAATGATAGAAGAAGCTACAGAATTTTACGAAGCCCAGCATAAAGAAGATAGTGTTGAAGAGCTCGCAGACATACTGGAGCTCATTCATATGGCTATCGGTGTGCTAGGTGTAAGCTTTGAGGAGCTAGAAGCGACCCGTGTACACAAGAAGAAAGCTCGTGGGGGATTTGAAAAGGGAATTTATTTAATCGATGTCGTGGATCAGTAAAGTCGGTTTTAAATTAAAACGGCTTTCGACAGCCAAACCTTCCTTTTTATAGTATAATAAATGTAAGTACAGCACTTGTTTGTGATGTGTAAGGGAAAGGATGATATTTGTATGGCAGAGAAAGTAGGACAATCTTTCGTACAACCAACACCTTCTGGGAAAGAAGAGCTTGGAAAAATTGAGGTAGCGGCAGAGGTGATCGAGGTTGTGGCTGGGATTGCTGTCAATGAAGTAGAAGGCATTGCTGCAACTCGTGGGAATATTGCGACGGGTGTCGTGGAACGTTTCGGTAAAAAAGTACACAATAAAGGCATTAAATCAGGTGTAACGGAAACTGGTGAAATTGCGATTGATGTATTTTGCTCTGTGAAATATGGATATGCCATTCCTAAAGTAGCAAAAGAAGTTCAAACGCAAATCCGTCAGGCTATTTTTAATATGACGGCACTAGAAACAGCAGAAGTAAATGTGCATATTACAGGTATTCACTTTGAAAAAGAAGAGACAGTAGTGCATGAATAAAAAAGAAAAGGATTGCCCAATGATGATTCGTTCATCAAAGGGCAGTCCTTTTTATATGGATTTCTCTAGGATGTTCATGTGGATGTATCGCTATTTTATAATTCTATATGCTTTGGCTTTCTCCAGAATAACGCAAGTATGACGCCTAGCACCAATACGATTGTAGCAAAGTAGTATGGATAGTTCAGATTGATATCGAACAATACCCCACCTAGAATTGGGCCAAAAATATTACCAAGACTTGTAAACATAGAGTTCATGCCACCAACAAATCCTTGTTCATTTCCGGCAATTTTCGATAAATACGAAGTAACAGCAGGTCGAATTAAATCGAAGCCTACGAAAATAAAGAATGTCACGAATAAGATGGCAAAATAATGACTCACGATCGTCATGGCGAATGTTAATACTGCTGAAAGGATTAGTGAGTAACGAATAACATTAATCTCACCCATTTTCTTTGTCAGCCAATCAAATAGTATTAATTGAGCTAGTGCCCCAACAATACCACTTCCTGTAATAATTATGGCAATATCCGATGGTGTAAACGCAAATTTGTGATCAACGAATAAGCTAAACAATGATTCGAATGCAGCGAGGCCAAATGATAACACGAAAATAAGAATGAATGGTATGAAGTAGAGTGGACTAAACACACGTTTGACACTACCTAACATGGATTGTGCTACTTCTTCATTGTCTGTAGCACGTGTTGGCTCTTTTAAAAACAGCAATGACAGGATAGCTGCGAACAGACCAAGTACCCCAGCTGCATAAAATGGGACACGTGTACCAATTTCAGCTAAAAAACCACCGATCCCAGGGCCGATAATAAAACCTGTGCTAATGGCTGCACTCATATAGCCAAGTGCCTTAGGGCGCTGTGCCAATGTCGTAATATCAGCTATATAGGCGGTTACAGCTGGCATAATGAAAGCGGCACTCACGCCACCTAACATACGAGAGACAAAAAGAATTTCAACAGAACGACCAAACCCAAATAAAAACTCAGAAAGTCCAAAAATAAAAAGACCTGCAACAATCATAACTTTGCGGCCAATATTATCAACAAGCTTACCTGCAATTGGTGATGCAATTAATTGTGTAATGGCAAAGGCTGCCACCATATAACCAACAACAGAGCCAGAAATATGTAGCTCATTCATGATGGTTGGTAAAACAGGGATGACTAAACCAATCCCTAAAAAGGCAATGAAAAGATTAGATAATAAAATAGCTAAGGTTATATTTTGTTTCTTGCTCATAAACTTCTCCTTCTAATTGTTCGCGATACATGTTTTCAATCTACTAGAATATTTCCATGTAATACGATAAACCCTATAGTAACTATAGGGTCAAAAGATTTGTTTTTATTTTTTAAAATTTTTATCAGTTTGGGAGTTCTGGCTGAGAGTTATACGAATGCGCCACTACTTTTTCGGAGGAATTTTGTGTCTCTTGTTTTTGCCTAATCTTTAATTCTACTATAAATTTCTTTTCTTGTTCCATAGTGAGCGTTGCTGGCATGTATAGCTCATACACTTGCGACTCAAATAGTTCCTCCTGAGCTAATACATGATTTCTCAACTTTTCATAGAATGAAAAATAAGTATCAGGATCGTAAATAAAGGCAATGCATACATATTTACCGCCAGGAATAATGGTTTGTTGTATGTTTGGTGAAAGCTGCGAAAATGTGCGCTCCGTTAATAGGGGAGTGAAAATAGCATCATAAATGATGTCATTGACATCTTTATAAGGCTCTAGTGGATAAATACAACCATAACGACTGTTTAAGACACTGCCTTCCTTTTCGATGATTTTAATTAAAGTGGCATAGTATGTACTGGTGCTCGATGTCGGTGTTAATTCAGTAGTGGTTACTTGAAGAACGGGCATTGCTTCCTCTATTTGCACATAAATCTCACCGAAAACTGGGATATCAATTTGCTCTTGTAATTGCTTTTTTGTTTTCAGTAAGGTATTTTTTGCTTCGTTTAAACGTGAAATTTTTTCATTGATGCGTAGCTCCTGCTGAGCTAAAAAATCAAGCAATTCCTCTGAGGTTAATCTAAGTGCTTTTTTTATATCATCGAGCGTCACGCCGATATATTTAAGGGACTTTATAATGTCTAAATAGAATAGCTGATTGCCTTTATAATACCGATAATTGGTGAAGGTATCGATATAAGCAGGCTTAAATAAATCAATTTGATCATAATAACGTAATGTCTGAACCGATAAGTTTGAAAGTTTGGCAACCTCACCTATCGTATAATAATGTTCCTTCATAAATGGCCTCCACTAATAAAAGCTAAAAAAGTTTCGAATGGCATCAAAACGAATTTTATGCTTGCATCCACCCAGTAAAATAGGTGAGATGTACGTTCCTTCATTTGTTGATATTGTTCTTCACTGTCAACCATTTTAAATGTTTTTTGCAGCTAAGACATATAGCTTCAGTTTGCATTGTGACACCTCTAAAGTTTTTTCTTTATTATACCATTACGAACAGGAAACATTCATTTTTGGAATACCACTATTCGATGAGAAGTGGGCTTAAACAAAAAGTTCCTTGAAAAAGGTTCAGATTATTGAAAACTTGCTTGAAATCGTGTTTCTCATGTGATTTTATGCTATTATAAACCTTAATGCCACTTAAGAAGGAGAGCTTTACATGAAACGACATGAAGCACGCGAAAAAGCGTTGCAAGTTTTGTTTCAGCTAGACAATACGGATCTAACAGTTGAAGAAGCAATGGGCCATATTAAAGGTCAACCTACCAATGCCTTCTACGAAAAGATCGTAAATGGAACAGCTGAACATTTGGAGGAAATCGATGCTACATTAGAACAGCATCTTGAAAAGTGGTCACTTGCCCGTCTACCCAAAATTGAAAGAACGGTTTTACGTTTAGCTGTATATGAATTGTTATACATGCCAGAAACACCAAAAAGAGTAGTACTAAACGAAGCAATCGAGTTATGTAAAACATTTGGCGATGATAGTTCATCTAAATTCGTCAATGGTGTACTTTCTAAATTTACAGAACAAGAATAATGTGTTGAATTGGAAGGAGTAACGAAGGTTTATGTCAAGTGCAATTATTAATGGTAAAGAGATTGGTCAAGAAATTCGTAATGCTGTAGCAGAGCGTGTCATTCGTTTAAAAGAGCGAGGATTGACACCTGGTTTAGCGGTTGTGTTAGTTGGAGACAACCAGGCATCAGCTACATATGTGAGAAATAAACAAAAATCTTGTGAAGCGATTGGTATGTTTTCAGAACTCATTAAATTACCCGAAGAGACAACGCAAGAGGAATTACTAGCACAAATTGAGCTTTTAAATCAACGTGAGGATATTCATGGTATTTTAGTTCAATTACCACTCCCAAAACATATTGATGAGGATACAGTCATTGCAACGATTGCTGTCGAGAAGGATGTCGATGGATTCTCACCTGTAAGCGTTGGGAAAATGATGCTTGGCCAAGAAACATTTTTACCTTGTACACCATTTGGCGTGATGAAGCTTCTTGAGTATTCAGGAATTGAAATCGCAGGAAAGCATGCTGTAATCGTAGGTCGCAGTCATATCGTTGGTAAACCAATGGGACAACTACTTTTACAAAAGGATGCAACGGTAACCTATACACACTCTAAAACGCCAGATTTACCTTCATTTACAAAACAAGCAGATATTTTAATTGCCGCAGTTGGACGTGCAAACTTTATTACAAAAGAGCACGTGAAAGAAGGGGCTGTTGTTATTGATGTAGGCATTAATCGCGATGACAACAATAAATTATGCGGTGACGTAAACTTTGCAGAAGTAGATGGAATTGCGTCTCATATTACGCCTGTACCAGGTGGTGTAGGACCAATGACCATCACAATGTTACTATTCAACACAGTGCAAGCAGCTGAAAATACGCTTGCAAAATAAAAAACCTTTTGAAGAAAGTCATCTCAACATTGTGTGAGGTGACTTTTTTGTTGTGTAAATTCAGAACTTTTCTTCGATTATGTCGTCTAATGTAACGTTTGGGACATACATACTGAGGAGGAGGTTTTTATGGAAAATATCGATATTATGTTAATTGTCAAGCATATCATTATTGGACTTGTCCAAGGTTTTACAGAGCCAATTCCTGTATCGTCGAGTGGACATGTAATGATTGCTAGCGAAATGCTGGGACTAGGTGAACAAGGTTTTACTTTTGCCATCTTAACCAATACAGCTTCGTTACTTGCTATTATGTATATTTATCGTGAGGATATTGTTCGTCTAATCAGTCATTTTTTTCTTTACTTGAAAACTAGAGAAAAGCGGTATAACGCAGATTTTCGCTTTGCGCTCTATATTGTCATCGGTTCAATTCCTGCTGGCGTTTTAGGGGTGTTATTAAGTGATGTTATTGCAGATAACGTAAGTATGACGACGATTGCGCTCATGCTATTTGTGACAGGGACTGCATTATGGTTAATTCGTAATATGCGTGGCAAGAAGAAAGATGCAGATTTACGTGCTAAAGATGCCATCATTGTAGGGCTGGGGCAAGCAGTTGCTTTAACGCCAGGCATTAGCCGTTCTGGAGCTACGATTATTTCCGCCATAGCAGTAGGGATGAAGCAGGATACAGCCTTACGTTTTTCCTTTATGCTTTATATTCCTGTAAGTTTGGGTGGGGTAGTCCTTGGCATTACAGATTTTTTAGACGAGCCGAATAAAGGTGCCTTAGCTCTTCCATATGCCGCCACTTTCTTGGCAACACTCATTATGACTTATTTTGCGATGCGTTGGTTTATGGGCATTATGAAAAGTGGCAAACTTAGCTACTTTACGTATTATTGTTTTATTGTAGGAACTCTTTTATTACTATTTTATTAAAATATAAAGTCTCATAACGTATGAAGTTATGGGGCTTTGTTTGTTATTTGTCATAATATACGATTTCTAATAGTGAGAACGTGTAGGAATGTGTTATAGTTGTTTTTCGATAGAAGAAAGACAGTCATTTTTTCTATCGAAACTGCATTTTGGCACGTCAACGACTGCAAAAAATGTTATGATAGGTGTAGTTTTGTGAAAAACTTGATTTTAGTAAAGGAGCCGAAAACATGTCCTCTGCTTCTTATTTAACAGTAAAAGCGTTAACAAAATATATTAAACGAAAATTCGATGCAGATCCACATTTGCGTGAAGTGTATGTAAAAGGTGAATTATCAAATGTGAAAATTCATCAATCCGGCCATATTTACTTTACATTAAAGGATGATGGTGCCCGAATAGCTGCGACGATGTTTAAAGCAGCGGCTACCAAATTAGCGTTTGAACCAAAGGAAGGTATGCAAGTATTTATCCGAGGGGATGTAAACGTTTACGAAGGCTATGGAACCTATCAGCTATATGTACAGGAAATGCAACCAGATGGCATTGGTAGCTTATTTGTTGCCTTCAATCAATTAAAAGAGCAATTACAAAAAGAAGGTCTTTTTAAACCTGAGTGGAAGCAACCGATACCAAAATTTCCTGAAAAAATTGGTGTGCTCACGTCAACAACTGGTGCAGCTATACGGGATATTTGTTCAACCTTAAAGAGGCGTTACCCACTTGCTGAAATTTTGATTTATCCAACCCTTGTACAAGGAGCTCAGGCTGCACCGAATATTGTGCAAAATATTCAACGTGCTAATCAAGAGGCAAGCTGTGATGTGTTGATTGTCGGGCGAGGAGGAGGCTCCATCGAGGATTTATGGGCTTTTAATGAAGAAATTGTGGCAAGAGCTATTTTTGAAAGCCGAATTCCTATTATTAGTGCGGTTGGCCATGAAACAGATACAACGATCGCCGATTATGTAGCCGATTTACGTGCACCTACTCCAACAGCTGCTGCTGAGTTGGCTGTGCCCGATCAAGCGGATCTCTACCAACGCGTGCTTACGCAGAAATCACAGCTACATCAAATGGTTAGGTCGCAACTTATGGCAGAGCGACAACGTCTAAATAAGCTCCAGCAGTCTTATCCATTGTCAATGCCAGAAAGACTTTATCGACCTTTTACAGAAAGATTGGCACAGCTTGAGTCAGGATTACAGGCAGCAATGCAAGTGAGCTTGATGAAAAAAGCTGCCCAACTTCAACAATTACATAGTACGGTGGAGCAACATTCACCCAAAAAGGCACTTGCTTTTCATCAGAGAGAGCTTGAAGCGCGCGTTCAACAATTATCACGTGCTACAACGTATTATGTGGCAAAAAAGCAACAACAATTTGAGTCAACCGTTAGAACATTAGAAGCTTTAAATCCACTGTCCATTCTAACAAGAGGATTTACAGTAGCATATAAAGATCAGCAAATGATCAAATCATCCACTGAGGTGCAAAAGCAAGATCAACTGACACTGACTTTCCATGATGGAAAGGTTGTGGCTAACGTGACGAATATCTTGCCAAAGAATGAGGGGGAATTGTTGTGACTGAAAAACAACAAACATTTGCAGAAGCCATGACGGCACTAGAAGAAATCGTTCGCCAGTTAGAACAGGGTGATGTGCCATTGGAAAATGCGATTGATTTATACAAGCAAGGAATGGAGCTATCAAAGTTTTGCCATAGTAAGCTGCAACATGCTGAGGAGCAGCTTGTATCAATTGTCCAAGAGAATGGTGAAACAACAGCATTTGATCCACTAAAGGGAGAGAATTAGGAAATGAATGAGCCATTAAAGTACTTTATTGAAAGCAATACACCACAAATTGAAGAGACGATGTTTGCACTTGTTGAACAAATTGATGCACCAGCAGATTTAAAGGAATCCATGCTTTATTCATTAAAGGCAGGGGGTAAACGAATTCGTCCGCTTTTTGTGTTAGCGGTACTAGAGCTTTACCGTGAAAATCTTCAGGACGGTTTGATTGTCGGTTCGGTTATTGAAATCATTCACACATATTCTTTAATCCATGATGATCTACCAAGCATGGATAATGATGATTTTAGAAGAGGCAAGCCAACAAATCATAAAGTTTATGGAGAAGCGCTGGCTACGCTTGCTGGTGATGCATTAAACACACTGGCATTTGGCATTTTAGCACGCATGGATATCTCTGCTGAAAAGCGTATTGAGCTTGTCCAGTTGCTAAGCGTTGCAGCAGGTGCAGAAGGCATGGTTGGTGGTCAAGTACTAGATATGGAAGGGGAGCAACGTCAGCTTAATTTAGCTGAATTGGAACAAGTCCATGTCAATAAAACAGGTGCTTTATTGCGTTTTAGTATTGAAGCGGGAGCCGTACTTGCAGATGTATCAGCACAAGACCGTGCTACATTGAAAGAATATGCGCACCATATTGGTTTAGCTTTCCAAATTCAAGACGATATTTTAGATATTGAGGGAACGACTGAAGAACTAGGAAAAACAGCTGGAAAAGATGTCGCTAGTGATAAAAGCACTTATCCAGCACTCTTAACCCTAGAGGGAGCAAAAGAAAAGCTTGCTGAGCATTATCAACATGCCATTAACGCACTCGATCAATTACCAATAGATGTCAGCCTATTACGTGACTTTGCTGCTTATATAGTTCATCGTAAAAACTAAGAGAAAATCAAGGCGTTGAAGGAAAAGAATATGCTAGAATAGGTGGGAACGTTTGCAATATGTAAACAATGAAGTGCTCGTACTTTTAGCATATTGATAACACTGCTATAATGGTGGAAACACAATTGCGGTGAATATTTTATTGAAAAGGTGTGTGAGAAAGGTGGATTTAAATAAAATAACTAGTCCATCCTTTTTAAAAAACTTAAATAAGAAGGAGCTTGAGCAGCTTGCCCAAGAAATTCGTACCTTCTTAATCGAAAAATGTTCTGTCACAGGTGGGCATATCGGGCCGAATTTAGGCGTAGTTGAGTTAACGATGATGCTGCATAAAATGTTTGACAGTCCTAAAGATAAGTTTTTGTGGGATGTTGGCCACCAAGCTTACGTGCATAAAATTTTAACAGGTCGTGCGAGTCAATTTGACACACTACGTCAGTTCAAAGGGCTTTGTGGATTTCCAAAGCGCGTGGAGAGTGAACATGATGAGTGGGAAACAGGTCATAGCTCGACATCTTTATCAGCAGCCATGGGTATGGCAGCAGCACGTGATATAAAAAAAGAAAACAACTTTGTTATTCCTATTATTGGTGATGGGGCTTTAACAGGTGGTATGGCACTTGAGGCATTAAATCATATTGGCCATGCAAAAACAAATATGATTGTCATCCTCAATGATAATGAAATGTCGATTGCACCAAATGTTGGTGCATTACACAATGTTTTAGGTCGTTTACGTACAGCCAAGGAGTACTCAAAAGCCAAGGAAGAGCTGGAATCACTTATTAATAAGATTCCTGTATTAGGTGGAAAGCTTGCCTCTACTGTTGAACGCGTAAAGGATAGCTTAAAATATTTAGTAGTATCTGGAGTGTTTTTTGAGGAGCTAGGTTTTAAATATCTTGGTCCAATTGATGGACATGATTTTGAAGCGCTTGAAATGACATTATCACATGCGAAAAAAGTAAAAGGGCCAGTCCTTGTTCATGTTATTACGAAAAAAGGAAAGGGCTATAAACCAGCCGAGGATGATACAATCGGGAATTGGCATGGAACAGGTCCTTATAAAATTGAAAATGGTGCCTTTGTGAAGTCTGAGACTACTGGACCAGCTTGGAGTAGTTTAATTGCTGAGACGGTTCGTAAAATTGCTCATGAAAATGAGCGTGTGGTAACGATTACACCTGCCATGCCTGTAGGTTCAAAGCTACAAGGTATTCAAAAGGACTTCCCAAATCGTTTCTTTGATGTAGGGATTGCGGAGCAGCATGCGGCAACGATGGCTGCAGGATTAGCTACGCAAAAGATGAAGCCATTTTTAGCGATTTATTCTACCTTCCTGCAACGTGCATATGACCAAGTATTGCATGATATTGCTCGCCCGAATTTAAATGTCTTTATTGGTATTGATCGGGCTGGTTTAGTGGGAGCAGATGGGGAAACACATCAAGGTGTATTTGATATTGCTTTCCTTCGTCATATTCCAAACATGACAATCATGATGCCAAAGGATGAGAATGAAGGGCAACATATGGTAAAAACAGCAATTGATTATGATGGTGGTCCAATTGCACTTCGTTATCCACGTGGTAATGGAATTGGTGTGCCATTAGATGATGAGCTTATAGCTTTACCAATTGGTAGCTGGGAAGTTTTACGTGAGGGGAAAGATGCATCTATTTTGACATTTGGAACAACGATTCCAATGGCAATGGCTGCTGCTGAAATGCTTGCGCAACAAGGAATCGATATTGAAGTGGTCAATGCACGCTTTATCAAACCGATGGATGAGGATATGCTACACCGTATATTATCTAGTCAAAAACCGATTTTAACAATTGAAGAAGCTGTTCTACAAGGTGGATTTGGTAGTGGTGTATTAGAGTTTGCTCATGACCACGGCTATTTAAATGCGCTAGTTGATCGAATGGGCATCCCAGATCAATATATTGAGCATGGTAACGTAGATCAGCTACTCGCAGAAATTCATATGACAGCAGAAGATACGGTTGCACGTATGCATGTATTACTTCAACAAAAACAGCAAGTGGGTTTGAATAAATAATGACAAAACAACCAAAAGAACGTGTAGATATTTTACTTGTAGAGCGTGGACTATGTGAAACAAGAGAAAAAGCAAAACGGTCCATTATGGCAGGCCTTGTCTTTTCAAATGAAATACGAATTGATAAGGCAGGCGAGAAAATTGCCGTCGATGCACCGCTACAAGTAAAGGGCTCAGATTTAAAATATGTGAGTCGTGGAGGCCTTAAATTAGAAAAGGCGCTACAAATTTTTGATATGTCTGTAGAAGGGAAGCTAATGCTTGACATTGGCTCCTCTACAGGTGGCTTTACAGATTGTGCCTTACAACATGGTGCAAGACATTGCTATGCACTAGATGTTGGCTCGAACCAATTAGCATGGAAAATTCGCTCTGATGAACGAGTGACAGTAATGGAGAAAACGAATTTTCGCTATACAACGGCAGCCGATTTATCAGAAGGTTTACCTGATTTTGCAACAATCGATGTTAGCTTTATTTCATTATCACTGATTTTACCAGTATTAAAAACATTATTGCTGCCAGGTGGGGATGTTATGGCATTGGTGAAACCTCAGTTTGAAGCTGGGAAAGATAAAGTAGGTAAAAAAGGAATCGTTCGTGATAAAAAAGTACATTTAGAAGTTTTGGAAAAAACGGCTGCAATGGCAACTGAGGTTGGTTTTGTAGTAAAAGATGCTTCATTCTCTCCAATCACAGGTGGAGAAGGAAATATTGAATTTTTATTCCATTTAGTGAATCCTATTGGACAAGAAGTGCTACCTGCATATACAGCTTTTAATGCACTCGTTGAAGAAGCGCATAATTCATTAAAATAACACGTGCTCGCTTATAGAGCCGTGTTTTTTCTTGTGCTTTTTTGTTGAAAATGGTAGTGTGATTATACACATATACAATTATTTATAAGAGGTGATTTCGTTGAATAAGGGACAACGACATATACGGATTCGGGATATTATCGCCAATCATGAAATTGAAACACAAGATGATTTAGTCGATTTTTTAAAAGAAGCAGGCTATAATGTGACACAAGCTACAGTATCACGAGATATTAAAGAGCTTCATTTAGTAAAAGTACCATTACAGGATGGGCGTTATAAATATAGCCTACCCGCAGATCAACGTTTCAATCCAGTCCAAAAATTACATCGTGCATTAGCCGATGCTTTTGTAAGTATTGATGGGGCATCACATTTTTTAGTCATGAAAGCTCTTCCTGGGAATGCGAATGCCATTGCTTCCCTACTTGACCATTTAGATTGGCCGGAAATTTTAGGTACAATTTCTGGAGATGATACCATTTTAATTATTTGTCGAAATGAAAATGAGCGTGAAAATACAAAAAATCGTTTGTTAGACATGCTATAAAAAATGGTTAATTTGATTTAGAGGTGACAATTTGTGTTAAGAGAGCTTAGTATTCGAAACTTTGCCATCATTGAGGATTTGACTGTCAGCTTTTTAGAAGGCTTAACAGTTCTCACTGGGGAAACAGGTGCCGGAAAATCTATTATCATTGATGCGGTGCATTTACTTGCAGGAGGACGAGGCAACACTGAATTTATTCGTCATGGAGCAAGAAAAGCAGAATTGGGTGGCTTATTTCAAATTTCGAGTTCAGTTCATCCTGTTCTGAAAAAGTTAGAAGAAGCAGGCATTGAAATAGAAGAAGATACAATTATTTTACGTCGTGATTTGAATGATACCGGTAAAAGTATTTGCCGAGTGAATGGAAAGCTCGTGCCTTTGTCGGTACTAAGAGACATTGGGGCAAGTCTCATAGATATTCATGGCCAACATGAAAATCAAGAGCTAATGGATGAAAAGCAGCACATCAATTTGCTTGATCAGTTTGCAGAAGAAGAGCTGTCGCCGATTCAAAAAAACTATCGCGCCCAATATGATGAATACCGTTTGCTCAAAAAAGACTTAGCTTCTATATCCATTGATGAGCAGTTGATGGCACAACGTATCGATTTGTATCAATTTCAAATTAAAGAGTTGGACGAAGCTAATTTAAAGTTAGGTGAGGAAGACGAGCTTCTAGACGAACGCCGTCGTTTGATGAATTTTAATAAAATTTTTGAACGTTCTAGTGCAGCCTATGAAGCCATTCAGGGCGAAACGAAAGGGCTTGATTGGATCGGAACAGCAATGGGTGCTTTAGAAGATGCTGCAACGGTTGATGAGCAATTCAAAGAATCATCTGAGGCAGTGACAACTGCGTTTTATGCATTACAGGATGCAGCCTATCAGGTCAAAAATGTGTTAGATGAATTGGAATTTGACCCTGCACGTTTAAACGAGGTTGAGCAGCGTTTAGCGTTGTTGCAAACTTTAAAACGCAAATATGGTTCGACAGTGGAAGAGATCTTGGCTTATTATGAAAAAATTAAAAACGAGTTAAATGAGCTGTTGAATCGTGATGAGATTTTGCAGGTGAAAGAACGACGTGTGATAGAGATGGAAGCTGTACTCAATGAGCTGGCTAGTGAACTTTCAACTGTACGTAAAGCTGCAGCACAACAATTGAGTGAAGCAATTATGGCAGAGTTACGTGAATTACATATGGAAAAAGCAAAATTTATTGTCAATTTCGATGAATTACCCTATTTTGATGCCAATGGGAAAGATCAAATTATCTTCTACATTTCCACAAACGTTGGGGAACCACCAAAGTCTTTACCGAAAATTGCATCAGGTGGAGAATTATCACGAATGATGCTAGCGTTGAAAACCATTTTCTCTTCTTCCAATGGAATTACTTCCATTATCTTTGATGAGGTGGATACAGGTGTCAGTGGTCGGGTTGCGCAGGCGATTGCAGAGAAAATTGCCGCGATTTCTGTTAATTCTCAAGTTTTATGTATTTCACATTTACCTCAAGTTGCAGCGATGGCTGATCATCATTACTTCATTAAAAAAGAAGTCGAGCATGATCGAACGTTTACTTCCTTATCAGAGATTGATCAAGATGCTCGTATAGAGGAAGTTAGCCGTATGATGTCTGGAACGGAAATTACAGCGTTGACACTACAGCATGCCACGGAGCTTTTAAAAATGGCAGATGAACGAAAAAAACAAATGCGTTAACCATTATTCCAGAAACAGTTTCAGCTGTTTCTGGCTTTTTTCATTTTGCGCAAATATTTACCGCTTATAAGAACGTCACAACAACACATAGTAAAAAGACAAAAATGAAAAGGAGGTGTCGTATGAATCGTCATTGGCGTCAATTAGTCATTTTGCCTATGCTCATCTTTTTATTAGTGTTGCCTATACAAGCTTTAGCCGCCAAAAAGCTTATACCAATGGGCGAAGCAATTGGAATTCAACTTCAATTGTCCCATGTATTTGTCGCACACGATGTACTGTTAGCTTCCAATCAGTGGATGAAAGGAGGCGCTGTTATTGAAAAAATAAACGATATACCAGTAAAATCTCTTGCTGATGCCAAGCAGGCTGTGGCAAAAGATGGCCAACAGACATGGACGATCAATAGTGAAGGCCAACAAATTACATTGGAATTACAAAACCAAGAAGCAGAGCATGTCATTTCCTTTTTAAAAGATGAAACAGATGGAGTAGGAACACTGACTTATATTGATCCAGAGACAAAAAATTACGGTGCACTAGGTCATCAAATTGTCGATTCAACCCTACAAGAAGCCCCTGTTTTTAGAGCTGGCTCCATTTTTTTAGCTTCTATTCAGCAAATCCGAAAAAGCACACCAGGCCAACCTGGCTATAAAATTTCCTCCATTGAAAAGCATCAAGAACGTCTAGGTAGTATAGATAAAAATACTATTTATGGTATTTTTGGCCGCTGGGAAGACGGTTATCAACAAAGATTACCCAAAGCGATAGAAATTATGCATGAAAAAGATATAAAAACGGGGAAAGCTGAAATCTATACAGCCATTGAAGGCAGTAAGGTGGAAACCTTTTCAATAGAAATTACCAAAGTGGAAAATGAACGCCTTGAATTTATAGTATCTGACGAGAAGCTCATTGAAAAAACAGGTGGCATTTTGCAGGGAATGAGTGGCAGTCCTATTGTCCAAGACGGTCGTTTTGTCGGTGCTGTGACACATATGTTTGTGGAGGAGCCGAAAAAAGGTGCAGCGCTAACAGTAGCGGAAATGTTAAGAAGGTCTTCATAAAAAGGTATGAAAGGTAAAAATCCGTTTAATTTTCCCCAGGCAGGACAAAAGCCGCGGGAAACTACACGGATTTTTTACCCTTATTTCATCGAATCCAACATGTATTTCCGATAATTTCCTGAAGAAGGCATGATATTTAAAAAAACTGTAGTTTTATCTACTAAATTTATCTAAAATAAGTTATAAGAGCATTCGACAAGTCGCGTCATTTAGCGTAACTTGTCGATATTAAAAGAAAGTATCGGACTACATACTCATTTTTGGAAATAGAAAAGGTTTTTAAAACAAAAATGTCGAAAATTCCACAGTGTGCCAAAAACGGCATTTAGGGGTTTAGGTTATCGCTTTGAGGTGTTCAAAGCAAGTCCAGAAGGAGGAATTGAAATGACAAAGGTAAAAGTAGCGATTGCAGATGATAATCGTGAGTTATTAAAAACAATGGAGCAGTATTTTCAAGGACATGCCGAAATAGAAATTATTGCAACTGCTTCAAATGGAAAAGTATGTCTACAAATGCTTGAGGAATTTACACCAGATATTTTACTTCTAGATATAATAATGCCTCATCTTGACGGTTTAGCTGTATTAGAGTCCATGTATCAAAATGAGAAAATGTCATCAATTCAAGTCATTATGCTAACGGCTTTTGGCCAAGAGGATGTCATGAAACAGGCGGTGGATTTAGGAGCTTCTTATTTCATGCTAAAGCCCTTTGAATTCGACCAATTGGTACAAAAGATTTTACATTGTGCTGGACAGAAGGCGACACTTCCGAAAAAGACAAGCGTATTACAACCGACAGTACCTCAAAAATTAAATCAGCATCAATTAGACAGTACGATTACAGCCATCATCAAAGAAATCGGTGTCCCTGCACATATTAAGGGCTACTCCTATTTGCGTGAAGCCATTCAAATGGTCTTTGAGGATATTGAATTATTAGGATCTGTGACAAAAATTTTATATCCAGAAATCGCTAAAAAATTTAATACGACACCATCCCGCGTGGAACGTGCGATTCGTCACGCCATAGAGGTAGCCTGGAATCGTGGCAATTATGAATCCATTTCGTCAATGTTTGGCTATACAGTCCATCACTTGAAATCCAAACCAACAAATAGCGAATTCATCGCCATGATCGCAGACAAAATTCGTATTGATATGATGGCTAGCTAGTACCGATATATATCATTAACATATACAGCAATTATACTTCGCATAGTATAGCGCCTTTTTAAATCTATAGTTTAAAGGGGCGCTTTTTTTGTTACTTGAACAAATAATGTGGAAATTTCTGTGGCTGACCTTTAACATTGAAATCGTTAAAAGAACGTCAAATCAGCTAAAAATACGCGATATATACATGTATAGTGGATTTAACGTCATATTCTAAAGATGAAGAGTAAAATCATTTGAGACCTTTCTACAAACTTATAGTAGGTGATTACAATAAAAAGTATAAATTTTCAATTAGAGGGAATGAATTCGCTCGAAATCACACAGATAACAGAAGAGCTATTTGAGGTGCGTTTAGCATTCGATGGTAAAATAAGTATGCAATATATGAATCGACAGCAATTGATACAACTAGGTTCTACTTTCCGAATTGAAAGGAATATCAATACATTGTTAGTTAAAAAGACCTATTTAGACCTATAGTTTAGTGGGAAGCACCCGTGGATACCTGTACTTGGAAGATGATATATTCAAAATAGCCTGATGGAATTACTTTGAATTTATCGGTAATTTTAATAAAAAAACTCAAAAACAAACAATTTATTAGTACTAAATATCTATAATCTTTTAGGGTAAATAAAATATTGTCTTATATTTTAATGATTAAGTGGTACTATTTTCTTTCTCGGTAGTGACAATGGTCTCTAAACAAATGTAAGTGGATTGTATATACTTACATATAGAGGGAAGGAGGAGGTAGCTTGATTCTAGTTCGAAATGAAAACTTCGAAATTTCTGAGGAAAATGGCAAGGTATTTATGCTTACTTTTAGCGCAGGTTTCCCATTAAAAGAATTTGATAGCATCCTACGTAGTCATCCACGACTGAAATTATCTAATTTTTCAATTTTAAAAAATGTGTTATCAACCCAGAATACCAATCCTGTTGAAATTGGACGCTGGCTTCCGAACATTGAAGCAGAAGTGGCACGTGATAAGATGTCAGCCTCTGTTTTTATATATGAAACGCATGATTATATTCAAAATAATAAAGAAAAATTAACACAACAAATCCGAGAAACACTCAATGAAAATGGAATTATACATGGCATATTAGATTTTGATATATTGAAGGCTGAACCAGGAAAAGCATTCTTAATTGCTCAAGGTGAGCAACCTATAGCAGGAATAGATGCACAAATTACATACTTACCTAAACCCGAGAGAAAGCCAGTCATTCGTGAAGACGGTAAAGCGGATTACTATGATATGAATTTTATTTCGGAAATTTCAGAAGGCTCTTGGCTAGGTGAAAAGATTCCTGCTACATTAGGTAAACCAGGGAAAAATGTGCTAGGTCAAGAAGTTGCTGCTGTACCTGGACGAGATTATCCTATCAAATATGATACAAAATCTGCCTATGAAGTGGAAGAAGACGGAAAAATCGTCATTCGCTCGAAAATTGCTGGCGTTTTAGATGATGTCAAAGGCATGATTGGTGTAAACAGGCACCTTCCTATAAATGGTGATGTAGGAGTAGAAACAGGTAACCTTGAATTTAATGGTTCACTTAGTATTAAAGGTACAGTAACAAATGGCTATACAGTTATTGCGACTGGCGATATTTCCATTGAAGGGGCTGAGGGTGTAAGCGGTGCCAAGCTTATTAAATCCATTGAGGGTGATGTATATATTCGTGGGGGCATCTTTGGGCTTGGTTCAACAGTGGTAGAAGCAGGCGGCAATATATTTGTTAAACATGTAAATGAAGCAAATTTATTTGCAGCTAATAGTATTCATATTGGTTTTTACGCACTAGGTTCACAACTTTCTGCTCATTCAATATATGTGGATGAACGAAAAGGTAAAATTATTGGGGGACGTGCAGTAGCTAAAAATACGATTGTTACGGCCATTTCAGGAAACCGATTAGAGCGTCGAACAGATTTAATAATAGAAAGTATTAATAAGCAGGAAAATAACACCGTGATGCAGGAAAAAGCAGCACAGCTAAAACAATTGCAAACAGAGATTTCCGCACACGAGAATAGCATGAAAAATTTATTACCTTTTCTCAATCAAATGTCCAAAGAACAATCAGCGTCATTTGAGGTAACAAAACAAGCCTTAACTAAATTAAAGGCTGAAGCGATTACATTAGATCGTGAAATAAAACTATTAATGGATGAAATGCGTCATGTAGGGAAAGAAGAGATTATTGTGACAAAAGAGGCGCACCCTGGAACTTATATTCAAATTGGTAGAAAATCATCTTTATTAAGCAAAATGACGAATGGTAAATTCCTACTAGAATTTGGTGAGTTAAATGTCTAAGGCAGCTTTTATCCCTGTTTTTGCACATCGAGGTGCTTCTGCTTATGCATTAGAGAATACCTTTCAAGCTTTTGAAAAGGCATTAGAGCTAGGTGCTGATGGGATTGAACTAGATATTCAATTCTCAAAAGATGGATTACCTGTAGTGTATCATGATCCACAATTATCGAGGTTAGTAGGCACCAATAAATTGGTGAGCGATTGTACGATGGAGGAGCTTCTGCGCTTTAAACTTGGCAAGCCTTGGAGACGTCTATTTTCGTCCTATAAAATGCCAGCGTTTGAGGCAGTTTTAGCATGGGCAAATATACAGCAGATGCCGTTGAATATTGAATTAAAATCAACGATCTTGGACAATAAGAGTGGGCTAATTCATTTTCTTGGAGGCTTGGCTCTGCCAAAAGGTAGTCATTTTTCATCCTTTCACTATGAGCTTTTAGAGATCGTAAAAAAGCATAGACCTGAATTTGAAACGGCCCTTATTGCAACGAAAAAAATAAAATGGGATCTTCTAGCTGATTATAAAGCGGCTGATAGTGTGCATATGCATAAAAGGTACTACAAACCAAGATATTTGGAGGCCTGTGTTACAAGTGAAAAAGCATGTCGTTTTTATGCTATTGATGGCACGGAACCATTTTTAACTAATCCGCACCCTTCTGTTATTGGTTGGATTACGGATTATCCTGATAAAGTTATCACATCTCAGCAGCGGGTATAAAAAGAGCTATCCAGTAAGTCTTGCATGACTTATTTGGATAGCTTCTTTTATTTTTTTTGGAAGCGTGGTGCTACTTTTCCGTTTTTTCGATCGCGATGCAGTAAAAATCCAGCGAAAAACCCAAAGCCTATGACGAAGAAAATGACACCAACTACAAATTGCAACCATAAAAATGGGAATGGTGAAATAAGCTTACCAAATAATGTATCACGCATAAATTTAATGCCACCTGCAGCCATAAGACCTGGAATAAGCATTACAATAAATGCAGCTAAACGGGCCATGTATACCCCTCCTTATTCCTATGATTAATTTTACCTGTGGATGGGGGAATGTCAAGGAAGGGTATAAACCAATATAATATTTTTAGCTAAAAACGTGACAGGACAGAAAGTAGCAATTGTAACTGAATGTTTAGAAAATTCTTACTTAAATAAGAATATGTAATAATAGTTGCGAAATTGTGAATTTGTCAGTATTGTAAAAATAAGTGGAGCAATATTATCCATTACTAAACAATTTCTTCTTTAAGTATTAGGGTCTAAACACCTACTACCGAATAGGAGCTCAGAATTTGCTGAGTGAGGACGCTATGAAGATTAGATTGTTAGATAAAACTTGATTGGATGGGCATTTGGGGATGCACTTTCCAAAGCAAAGGGGCGAGTTTCATGGAAATCTTCAAGTATATGGAAAAGTATGATTACGAACAATTGGTATTTTGCCAAGATGAAGCATCAGGGTTAAAAGCGGTTATCGCTATCCATGATACAACACTTGGACCAGCACTAGGTGGAGCACGTATGTGGACGTATGCGTCGGAAGAAAATGCAATTGAAGATGCATTACGTTTAGCACGAGGAATGACTTACAAAAATGCTGCAGCTGGTTTAAACCTTGGCGGTGGAAAAACGGTCATTATTGGTGACCCATTTAAAGATAAAAACGAAGAGATGTTCCGTGCGTTAGGTCGTTTCATTCAAGGATTAAATGGCCGCTATATTACAGCTGAAGATGTAGGTACAACGGTATCAGATATGGATTTAATCCATGAAGAAACAAATTATGTAACAGGAATTTCTCCTGCATTCGGTTCTTCAGGTAACCCATCTCCAGTAACAGCATATGGTGTTTACCGTGGTATGAAGGCAGCTGCAAAAGAAGCATTCGGTTCAGACTCACTAGAAGGATTAAAAGTTTCTGTACAGGGTCTAGGAAATGTAGCCTACAAGCTTTGCGAGTATTTACATAATGAAGGGGCAAAACTTGTTGTAACAGATATCAATCAGGCAGCTATTGATCGAGTTGTTAATGACTTCGACGCGATTGCAGTGGCACCAGATGAAATCTATGCGCAAGAAGTAGATATCTTCTCACCTTGTGCATTAGGGGCAATTTTAAATGATGAAACAATTCCGCAATTAAAAGCGAAAGTGATTGCTGGTTCTGCAAATAACCAATTAAAAGATTCACGTCATGGTGACTACCTACATGAATTAGGTATCGTCTATGCACCAGATTATGTAATCAATGCTGGTGGCGTTATTAACGTTGCGGATGAATTATATGGCTATAATCGTGAACGTGCAATGAAACGCGTTGATGGCATTTATGATAGTATTGAAAAAATCTTTGCTATTTCAAAACGAGATGGCATTCCAACATATGTGGCAGCGAACCGCTTAGCTGAGGAACGTATCGCTCGCGTAGCAAAATCGCGCAGCCAATTTTTAAAAAATGAAAAAAATATTTTACACGGTCGCTAATTTAGACAGTTGATACATGTAGAGAAGTCGCATTGTCGACTTCTTCTATTTTCAACAAGAAATTAGGGCTTTAATGAAGTAAAGCTAAAGTTTTTCTAAAGCACTGACTGTTAAAAAAATCACTTGGTTATTGTTTAATAGAATCCTTTAGCACTTTTCTCAATAGGGGGAATAAACATGGCTCAAAATTATGATGTTGTCATTTTAGGTGGAGGTACAGGTGGATATGTTGCAGCCATCCGAGCTGCTCAGCTAGGCTTAAAAACAGCCATTGTAGAGCGTGAGCGTTTAGGAGGTACATGCTTGCATAAAGGCTGTATTCCAAGTAAAGCGTTACTCCGAAGTGCCGAAGTATATCGTATGGCTAATAAAACAGCTAGCGAATATGGTGTCGATATTGAAGGTGTAACATTACAATTTGACAAAGTTCAAGCTAGGAAACAAGCAATCGTTGAGCAATTAAGCCAAGGTGTGAATACACTGATGAAAAAAGGCAAAATAGATGTTTATCATGGTACAGGGCGAATTTTGGGTCCATCTATTTTCTCACCTATGCCTGGTACAATATCTGTAGAAATGTCCAATGGCGATGAAAATGAAATGCTTGTGCCTACGAATGTTGTCATTGCAACGGGCTCAAAGCCTCGTGGTATGGCAGGGTTAACGATAGATGGGCAATATGTGCTGAATTCAGACCACGCATTACAGTTAGAAAGTTTACCAAAGTCACTACTAATCGTTGGTGGTGGTGTTATTGGAATTGAGTGGGCATCTATGCTATGCGATTTTGGTGTATATGTAACAGTAGTAGAATATGGTCCATCCATTTTACCAGCTGAAGATGCGGACATCGTTAAAGAAGTGACGAAACAACTTGAGAAACGAGGCGTTCGTATTGTTACGAATGCTCGCTTAGATACAAATACATTCAAAATTGAAAATGATAACGTTTTCATTTCTGCGCAAGTGAATGAAAAAGAAGAAGTTTTTGAGGCTGATAAACTATTACTTTGTGTAGGACGTGAGGCGAATACGCAAGGTATTGGTCTAGAAAATACAGAGATTGAAGTGGAAAATGGCTTTATTAAAGTGAATGGTTCCTATCAAACGAAAGAGTCTCATATGTATGCCATAGGAGATGTGATTGGTGGCTTACAATTAGCGCATGTTGCTTCTCATGAAGGGCTTTCAGCTATTGAGCATATAGCAACAGGGAAAACCGAGACATTGGATGCACTAAAAGTACCGAAATGTGTTTATTCCTATCCAGAAGTTGCTAGCATTGGATTAACAGAAAGTGCTGCTAAAGAACAAGGATTTTCATTAAAGATTGGTAAATTCCCGTTTAAGGCTATTGGTAAAGCATTAGTAAATGGAGAGACAGAAGGCTTTGTCAAAATTATCGCTGATGAAGAAACAGATGATATTTTGGGTATTCATATGGTAGGGCCTCATGTAACAGATTTAATTGGTGAAGCATCCTTAGCAAAAGTGTTAGATGCAACACCATGGGAAATTAGTCAGGCAATTCATCCACATCCATCCTTAAATGAGGTGTTAGTGGAATCTGCTCTAGCAGTGGATGATCGCGCTATCCATTTTTAATTTTCTGAATTTCATAACTAACATATCCAAATGTGGGGATATAGGATAAGATAGTTATTTCTCTATAATACGAAAGGGGTGTTCGTATGCAAGATGTTCAAATCAAACATGAAGATTTAGGTTTGTCAAATGAAGATGTACTTGCTATGTTCGAAACAATGTTAATGGCCAGAAGACTAGATGAGCGTATGTGGTTGTTAAACCGTTCTGGTAAAATTCCGTTTGTAATTTCCTGTCAAGGTCAAGAGGCGGCACAGGTTGGAGCAGCCTTTGCACTGGATAAAAGTAAGGATTATATTGCACCTTATTATCGTGATATGGGTGTTGTTTTACATTTTGGTATGACACCAAGAGAACTGATGTTATCTGCGTTTGCTAAAGCAGAAGATCCAAACTCTGGGGGTCGTCAAATGCCAGGCCACTTTGGTCAAAAGAAAAATCGTATTTTAACAGGTTCATCTCCTGTTACGACTCAAGTTCCTCACGCAGTGGGCGTTGCACTTGCAGGACGTCTACAAAATGAAGATTTTGTTTCTTTCGTTACGCTTGGTGAAGGTTCATCCAACCAAGGAGACTTCCATGAAGGAGCGAACTTTGCAGGTGTGCATAAGCTACCAGTCATTATTATGGTAGAAAACAATCAATATGCGATTTCTGTGCCAGTAGAGCGTCAACTAGGCTGTGCAAAAGTATCTGATCGTGGGATTGGCTATGGAATGCCAGGAGTGACCGTGGATGGGAAAAATCCGTTACAAGTGTATAAAGTGGTGAAAGAGGCTGCAGATCGTGCACGTAATGGGGAAGGTCCAAGCTTAATCGAAACAGTAACTTATCGTTTAACAGCCCATTCTTCAGATGATGATGACCGTCAATACCGTACGGCTGAAGATATTGCAGAAGGCAAAGCGAAGGATCCAATTGTATTATTTGAAAAGTATTTAATGGATACTGGCGTGATGACTGACGCGATACGTACTGAAATCGAAGAGCGTGTTATGGCAGAAGTAAATGAAGCAACTGATTATGCTGAAGCGGCTCCATATGCACAACCAGAGCATGCACTTAAATATGTTTATGCACCAGTGGACGGAGGTGACATGTAATGGCAGTAATGTCTTATATTGATGCGATTACATTAGCAATGAAAGAAGAGATGGAACGTGACGAACGAGTTTTCATTTTAGGAGAGGACGTTGGTCGTAAAGGTGGTGTATTCAAAGCCACTACTGGGCTATACGATCAATTTGGTGAATACCGCGTGCTTGATACACCGCTTGCAGAAAGTGCAATAGCTGGTGTGGGTATCGGTGCTGCGATGTACGGTATGCGTCCGATTGCTGAAATGCAATTTGCTGATTTTATTATGCCAGCTGTCAATCAAATCGTCTCAGAGGCAGCCAAAATTCGTTACCGTTCTAATAATGACTGGACTTGTCCAATGGTCATCCGCGCACCTTTTGGCGGAGGTATTCACGGGGCACTTTATCATTCACAATCCGTTGAAGCACTTTTTGCTGGTACACCTGGTTTGAAAATTGTCATTCCATCAACACCGTATGATGCAAAAGGCTTATTGAAAGCTGCTATTCGTGATGAAGATCCAGTATTATTTTTCGAACATAAACGTGCCTATCGTTTAATTAAAGGGGAAGTACCACTAGATGATTACACATTGCCAATTGGTAAAGCAGATGTAAAACGTGAAGGAGATGACGTGACAGTCATTACCTATGGTTTAGCAGTCCACTTTGCTTTACAAGCGGCAGAACGCCTAGCTGCGGATGGTATTTCCGCTCATATCCTTGACTTGCGTACAGTTTACCCTCTGGATAAAGAAGCGATTATTGAGGCTGCAAGTAAGACAGGTAAAGTATTGCTTGTCACAGAGGATAATAAAGAGGGTAGTATCATGAGTGAGGTTGCTGCAATTATTGCAGAACATTGTTTATTTGAGCTTGATGCACCAATTCAACGTCTAGCGGGACCTGATGTGCCAGCCATGCCATATGCACCAACGATGGAGAAATATTTTATGATTAATCCTGATAAAGTGGAACGTGCTATGCGAGAACTTGCTGCGTTCTAATAGATTACAACAAGGCTGAATGAAAAAATAAAAGCCTCAGACGGAACAACAGATTTTGACTTTGCACATATGAAAGTCAAAATCTGTCTAAATGCCTGTCTACGTTTAATGTTTTTAGCGCTGCATCAGGTACAATGACGCCTAGGCTTAATTGATGGGAGGAATAAAAGATGTCGGTTCAAAATATTACAATGCCACAGCTCGGCGAAAGTGTAACAGAAGGTACAATTGAAAAATGGCTTGTAAAGCCTGGAGATACAGTTAAAAAGTATGATCCATTAGCAGAGGTTGTTACAGATAAAGTAAATGCTGAAATCCCGTCATCATTTGAAGGGGTTATCACGGAGCTACTTGCGCAAGAAGGTCAGACATTACCAGTTGGAGCAGTCGTTTGCTCGATTGAAATAGCGGGAGAAGGTGAATTACCAGCACCGCCACCTGAAAAAAAATCAACGGTAAGTACGGCTATTTTAAATGCAGGTGTTCAAAAGAAACAGGAGGCACCACAGCAGGTAGCAGCTCCAGTATCTGCACCAAAAGAGGCACGTACGGGTAAAGTACGTTATTCACCAGCTGTTCTTCGACTTGCACAGGAGCATGATATAGCTTTAGACCTTGTAACAGGTACTGGCGAGGGTGGTCGTATTACACGAAAAGACCTGTTAAAGCTCATTGAAACAGGTAATATCCCAACGGCAAATGATGTAGCACAAGCAGCTCCAACCGTTCAAACGACATCAGCACCTACAGCAGCTTCTGCACCACAGCAACAAGTGGAAAAAGCAGCTGCACCTGTACAACCTATTCATCCAGGAGATATCGAAATTCCAGTGACGAAGATCCGTCGTGCCATTGCGAATAATATGGTGAAAAGTGTACATGAAGCGCCGCATGCTTGGATGATGATGGAAGTGGATGTAACAGATTTAGTGACTTATCGTGATAGCTTAAAGAATGAATTTAAGCAAAAAGAAGGCTTTAATCTTACATATTTCGCCTTCTTTGTAAAAGCGGTTGCTCAAGCTTTAAAGGAATTCCCAATGCTGAATTCGATGTGGGCGGAAGATAAAATCATTCAAAAACATGACATCAATATTTCGATTGCAGTAGCAACGGATGATGCCTTATTTGTACCTGTTATAAAACACGCAGATGAAAAATCCATTAAAGGAATTGCGAAAGAAATCAATGAACTGGCTATCAAAGTTCGTACAGGAAAATTAGCAATGGATGACATTACTGGTGGTACATTTACAGTGAATAATACAGGTGCATTTGGCTCTGTTCAATCAATGGGCATCATCAATTACCCACAAGCAGCGATTCTACAAGTGGAAAGTATTGTAAAAAAACCTGTTGTTTTACCAGGTGGAATGTTTGCTGCACGTGATATTGTGAATTTATGTTTATCATTAGATCATCGTGTGCTTGATGGACTTGTCTGTGGTAAATTCCTAAATAGAGTAAAAGAAATACTCGAAAATACAAATAAATCTTCAACGTCAGTCTACTGATGACTTGTCGGAAACCTGCTGTATAAGGGTTTCCGATTTTTTTTATGCTTTTCGAGTCGCAATTTGTCATGTAGAATAACAAATAGAAACTACTAAGGGGGGAAGCTGATTAAGCGTCCGCATGTCAAACAACATGAAAAATATTGAATTTGAAATACCAGCCTATTCAGACTGGCAAGATGCAGCAATCAAAGCTTTAAAAGGGAAACCATTTGAGTCACTATTCACAAAAACAAATGAAGGTGTTACACTACAGCCGCTTTACACGCAAGAAAGTTTAGTAGCTAAGCTTGGAGAAGAGCTTGATTTACAAGTTGCCACAATCCGTTCCCTACAAAATGATCAAGTATTTCAGGTGGCACAACAAATTCACGCTGATTCAAGCGAAGCTTTTTTTGCACAGCTTGAGGATAGTCTAGCTCGAGGCAATGAAGTTATTACAATTGATAGCCGAGTGAGCTTTGCTTGGACAGAAGAAGTATTGGTCAAATTAGCATCATATTTCTCAGAATATTCGTTTAAAATTACTATTGAAAATTCAAAAGACCCATTATTAGCAGTATTCGACAACATTCCAGTAGATCAACAAGAAGCCATTAAAGGTTACATGATTTCAAAAGACCCTATCACTTTGACTGCATTTCCGAACGTGCGCTCAGTCAGTGCAGACACAACGGTTTATCATAATGAAGGTGCTAACGCTGTACAAGAATTAGCCTATGCACTTGCATTAGCAGCCAAATTTGCAGAACAAGAAGAAAGCTTTGAAGCGTTCTCGAAGAAATTCTTTGTATCATTTGCCATTGATACACAATTCTTTACGGAGATTGCAAAGCTACGTGCTTTTAAAGTACTTTGGAAAGCGTTCTCATCCGCTTATGGCGTAACAGATCATATCAAAATCCCTACTGTTGCTGAAACATCATTAAGAAGCTTTTCTAAATTAGATGTGTATGTAAATTTATTACGCTCTTCAAATGAAGCGCTTTCTGGTTTAATCGGTGGTGCTGATCTCTTTACGGTTCATCCACATGACGTGTTAACAAAACCTACGGATCAATCCATTCGTATCGCTCGTAATGTATCATTAATTTTAAGAGAAGAAACAAATGTCTTAAAAGTAAAAGATCCAGCAGGGGGCTCTTACTTTATCGAGTCGTTAACAGCAGATTTTGTGAAAGAAGCATGGGCACTATTTTTAGACATCCAGGCAGCTGGCGGTATCGATGAATATACAGCCTCTGGCAAGCTTGCAGAAGAAGTGGAAGCATCCTATCAAAAACGCATCAAAGCTGCCCAAACACGTAAGCAATCATTAATTGGAACGAATATTTATGCTAATCCAGCTGATATTCTTGAACAGGATACAAATCCATTATTTGCTGATATTAAGCGTATCGCTGCTCCATTTGAGGACTTACGTGCAGACATGACAGCAGCAGATGTAAAAACAGGTATTTTAGCATTAGGATCATTAAAAAGCTCTAAACCACGCGCAGATTTTGTAGCGGGCTTCTTAAACACAGTGGGTCTTGTACCAGAAAAAAGTGAGCCAGTGACAACTGTAGAAGAGGCAGTAGCTTGGCTGAAGGCGACAGAGGCTAAGTATGTAGTGATTGCAGGCAATGATGATGATACAAAAGCATTTGTATCAGCCATTTTAGCTGAAAAACCAGCGAATGTGCTTGTAGATGTAGCGGGCAAATTTAAAGACGAAGAAGAAGCATGGTTAGCAAATGGCTTAAACGGCTTTATTTTCGCAGGACAAAACATCATTGAAAAATTACAGTCCGTGTTTGCGAGCATGAAGGAGGTCCAACGATGAGCAAGCCAAATTTTAATGCAATAGAAATAGAAAAGGTTTTAACAGCTGAAGCACCTCAAGCGTCTGAAGATAAGTTCATGACAAATGAGGGGATTGAAATTAAAGATATTTACACAAAAGAAGATATTAAAGAGGCTAAACATCTAAATGATGTGGCAGGGATTGCACCCAACACACGTGGACCATACCCTACTATGTATGTAGCACGTCCATGGACGGTTCGGCAATACGCTGGTTTCTCAACTGCTGAAGAATCCAATGCCTTTTACAAACGAAATTTGGCCATGGGACAAAAAGGTCTTTCTGTCGCGTTTGATTTAGCAACACACCGAGGCTATGACTCTGATCATCCACGTGTAACAGGGGACGTAGGAAAAGCTGGGGTTGCGATTGACTCAGTTGAGGATATGAAAATCCTTTTCGATCAAATCCCGTTAGACCAAATGTCAGTTTCAATGACAATGAATGGTGCCGTATTACCCGTCCTTGCATTCTATATTGTAGCAGCAGAAGAACAAGGGGTAACGCCAGATCAATTAGCAGGTACTATTCAAAATGATATTTTAAAAGAATACATGGTGCGTAATACATATATTTACCCACCAGCTATGTCAATGAAAATCATTGCAGATATTTTTGAATATACAGCGAAGTATATGCCAAAATTTAACTCTATTTCAATTTCTGGTTACCATATTCAAGAAGCAGGCGCAACAAATGACATTGAGCTTGCCTATACATTAGCAGATGGCTTGGAGTATGTTCGAACAGGATTAAAAGCAGGTATTGATATTGATGCATTTGCACCTCGCTTATCGTTCTTCTGGGCAATTGGTATGAACTATTACATGGAAGTTGCTAAAATGCGTGCAGCACGTCGTATTTGGGCACAAATGATGTCTACGTTTAACCCGAAAAATCCAAAGACATTAGCATTACGTACGCACTCCCAAACATCTGGCTGGTCATTAACTGAGCAAGATCCATTTAACAATGTTGCACGTACTTTAATCGAAGCAAATGCCTCTTCGATGGGACATACGCAATCCCTTCATACAAATGCATTAGATGAAGCGATTGCACTTCCAACAGATTTCTCAGCACGTATCGCGCGTAATACACAGTTATTTTTACAAGAGGAAACAGCGATGACAAAAGTCATTGATCCTTGGGGTGGTTCGTACTACGTAGAGAAATTAACAGAAGAAATTACAAAATCTGCTTGGGTGTTAATCGAAGAGATAGAAGCGCTTGGTGGTATGGCTAAAGCGATTGAAACGGGACTTCCAAAAATGAAGGTTGAGGAAGCAGCAGCAAAACGTCAAGCTAAAATTGATTCTAAAACAGAAACGATTGTTGGCGTGAATAAGTATCGCTTAGCAAAAGAAGAGCCAATTGATATTTTAGATATCGATAATACCATTGTTCGTCAAAAACAAATTGAACGTTTAGAAGCGATGAAGGCAGCTCGTGATGAAGCGGAAGTTCAAAAACATTTAGCTCGCTTAACGAAGGCGGCTCAAGATGGAGAAGAAAACCTGCTAGCGGTAGCAGTGGATGCAGCGCGCGCTCGTGCTTCTTTAGGTGAAATATCTGATGCAATTGAAGCAGTTTCTGGTCGTCATAAAGCGGTCATTCGTTCGATCTCTGGTGTTTACTCTGCAAACTTCTCTGATGAGGAGCAAATTGCGGAAGTGAAACAAATGACAGAAGAATTCCTTGAAAATGAAGGTCGTCGTCCGCGTATTTTAGTTGCTAAAATGGGACAAGATGGACATGACCGTGGTGCAAAGGTTGTCGCAACTGGTTATGCAGATTTAGGCTTTGACGTAGATATTTCTCCATTATTTATGACGCCTGCTGAGGCTGCTCAAATGGCTGTTGAAAATGATGTTCATGTTATTGGTGTGTCTTCACTAGCAGCAGGACATAAAACATTAGTGCCTGAATTGATAGCTGAGCTTGAAAAACTAGGTCGTGAAGATATTATCATTATTGTGGGTGGTGTTATACCAGCACAAGATTATGATTTCCTTTATAATGCCGGTGCAGTAGCCATTTTCGGACCAGGTACAGTGATTCCTGTATCCGCACAAAAAATTATTGAAGAAATCTACAAACGTTTAGGCTATGAGGAAGTGTCTGAATAATGGACAAAAATAAAGGAATGGAAGAAAGTGCGCTATTTGTCATGGACGGAGTAGAGGCGACTCACGACGGGATGCAATATGGTACACCCAAAAAGTTCCGAAAGAAAAAGGCAGACACTCTAAATGTAGGAGAGCTTGCACAACAAGTACGTGCGGGCTCTCGCACACATTTATCAAAAGCCATTACCCTCATTGAAAGTTCAAACGCTACCCATAAAGTACAGGCACAAGAACTATTGCAGGAGCTTCTTCCACATACAGGCAATAGTATCCGAATTGGCATAACAGGTGTGCCTGGGGCAGGAAAAAGCTCATTCATAGAGGCTTTCGGTACTATGCTTTGTGATATGGGGAAACGAGTTGCTGTTCTTGCCATTGATCCAAGTTCTTCTCTATCGGGAGGAAGTATACTTGGCGATAAAACGCGTATGGAAGAGCTCGTTAAGAAGCCTAGTGCATTTGTGCGTCCATCGCCATCGGCAGGTACCCTAGGGGGTGTTCACAAAAAGACACGAGAAACCATGTTAGTTTGTGAGGCAGCAGGCTATGATGTGATTTTAATTGAAACAGTTGGTGTTGGACAAAGTGAAACCTATGTCCGTGGCATGGTTGACTTCTTCCTGCTTCTAGTTTTAACAGGAGCGGGGGATGAATTGCAGGGCATGAAAAAAGGCATTATGGAATTAGCAGATGCAATTGTCGTGCATAAGGCGGATGGTGATAATGTACGTCTAGCTAAAAAAACGGTTGCAGAGTACAAACAAATTTTGCACTTTTTACAGCCTGCTACACCTGGTTGGATGTCAACTGCCATGCCTGTTAGTTCACTAGAAAATCGAGGACTTGATAAGGTTTGGGAAACAATTGGGGAATTCAAGCAAATAGTAGAAGCAAATCACTATTGGGCTACCCGACGCCAGCAACAAACAAAAGAGTGGTTCCAATCGATGATTACCGATCATTTAATAGATCTCTTTTATGGAAACCCGCAACGTAAAGCACAAGTACAACAGCTTGAACGTCAAATTTTAAGTGGACAGTTGACAGTTACACAAGGTGTGGATCGTTTATTTAGCGAGGAGCAGGAAGACAAGTAAACGAGTCTTATTGAAATCGTAGTAATTTCAACTGAAATGTGTTGAGCAAGTAGGTGCACAAATTGCTTGCAAACTGCTATGATAAGAGATGGATAAGCGTCAAAAATCTACTATCTGAAATATAACTAAATTGGCGCGAACTTGAAAGGAGCTATCGCTATATGAATATGGATTACGATTTATTTATGCAGGAAATTTTAAAAACAGCACGTGCTGAAATTGAGGCAGCTGGTTATGAACAATTAACAACACCAGAAGCTGTAGAAGAGGCGTTTGCTCGTCCAGGTACAACATTAGTAATGGTGAACTCAGTGTGTGGTTGTGCGGGTGGTATCGCTCGTCCAGCAGCAGCACAATGCGTTCATTATGATAAACGTCCAGACCATTTAGTAACAGTGTTTGCAGGGCAAGATAAAGAAGCAACTGCAGCAGCGCGTTACCATTTTGGAGAAGATCATCTACCTTCATCACCATCATTCGTTTTATTAAAAGACGGACAAGTTGTCGCAGAAGTGGGACGCTATGAAATTGAAGGGCATGACCCAATGTCAGTTGTGACAAATTTACAAGCAAACTTTGAAGAATATTGTGACGAACTTTAAGTCTATTCTTGCATAAGAAAAATCATTTTCAATCAAGTAGAAAAGCCTCATAGATCATGCTATCTATGTAGGCTTCCTACTGATCCTCATGTATAGGTAGTTTCATTATTATTAAAATTTTTGTAATATTGGCTAAATAATTAGCTGAATGAGTGAAGAGTACTAAAGGATGGGAGGCAGTCGGCCTGAAGAAGTTTTCAATCGGCTATCGAACTTTAAAAACAGCAATTGGTGCGGCCATCGCTATTGCCATTGCACAGTATTTTGATTTAGCCTCATATGCATCTGCTGGTATTCTAACGATATTATGTGTGCAGCCAACAAAAAAGAAATCCATTTATGCAGCCTATACACGATTAGTTGCAAGTATTGTAGCAATGCTTTTTGCCTTTGTAAGCTTTGAGTTATTTGCTTACCATCCACTTACACTAGCAGGCATGCTTATACTCTTTATTCCTACCATTGTATCTTTAAAGGTTGCGGATGGATTTATCTCCAGTGTCGTGATTATTATGCATATTTACGCTGCTGAAGGTTACTCATTAACACTTGTTTATAATGAATTAGCGTTGATGGCTATCGGTTATGGAACAGGGATTGCCATTAATATGTATATGCCAGACATTCAAAAGGAATTAAATTACTACAGAGTCAAAATAGAGGAGCTATATAGTAAGATTTTTTTAGAAATTGCCAGCTATTTAAGGCAAGGAGATACGTTGTGGAACGGCCAAGAAATTATCGATGCAATCAAAGCACTAGAAGAGGCAAAATCATTAGCGTTTAAAGATGTTCAAAACCATTTTACAAGACGTAAAAATGATTACTATGTATATTTCGATATGCGAGAGCAGCAGCTAGAAATTATCGAAAGAGTGCTACCCAAAGTGACGACATTACCTGTTATAGTACAAGAGGCTGAAATTGTGGCAGATTTTTTACAAGACCTAGGTGAGCATGTTCATTCGGGGAATACGGCTAGTCAGTATCGCGAAAAGCTCGAACATGTTAAGCGTGATTTTTCTCAGCTTCCTTTACCACAAAGCCACGAGCAATTTATCGCTCAGGCAGCCCTCTATCAGTTTATAGAGGAAATGGACAGGTATTTAGAAATAAAGCAGTCATTTAAAGGGTTAAAGGCTAAAAAAGAGCGCCCACAGTAGTGTGGACGCCTCGTGCTTTGCCTTAAATTATCATAGATAATCCGAATGCTAGAGATGAGATTAGCATAATTGCGATCATACTATAAATAACGACTTTTTGAAATTTTTTATTACTCATATGCTCGTTCGCTCCTTCTTTTCTTATAAATAGTTTAGCAAATCTGAAAAATTTCTCAAGTAGTAGAGTTTTGACAAAAAAGTCTGTAAAATAGAGTATGTACCATAACAGAAGGAGATGTCACCATGGAGAAAGTAGACCATATTGGGATTGCAGTGCGCGATCTTGATGAACGCATTACATATTATACAGAAACTTTGGGCTTAAAGTTGATGAAAGTGGAAGAAGTAGAATCTCAACAGGTTCGTGTGGCATTTATCGATGCAGGGAACGTGAAAATCGAGCTATTAGAACCAATGAGTGATAAAAGTGCCATCCATGGTTTTATTGAAAAACGTGGAGAAGGAATTCATCATGTTGCGTTTGGTGTGACGGGAATTCGTGAACGAATGGCAGAGCTTCGTGAAAAAGGTGTACGTCTCTTATCCGAAGAGCCAGGGCCAGGTGCTGGAGGGGCAGAGGTTGCGTTTATGCATCCTAAATCCTCATTTGGGGTGTTATATGAATTATGTGATAAAAGTGGAAAAGGGGATAAGTGATTAGTATGGATATGTTCGACAAAATCAATGACTTGTATGACCGTAAAACGGTAATTGAACTTGGTGGAGGCTATGATCGCATCGATAAGCAGCATGAGAAGGGGAAACTTACTGCTCGTGAGCGTATAGACTTGTTGCTAGACGAAGGTACATTTTTCGAAATCAACCCATTTATTACACACCGTACAGTAGACTTCGGCATGGAAAAAATGGAGGGACCTGGTGATGGTGTCGTAACTGGATTCGGTAAAATTAACGGACGTCCAGTATACTTATTCTCTCAAGATTTCACAGTGTTTGGTGGGGCGCTTGGAGAAATGCATGCGAAAAAAATGGCAACAGTGATGGATCTAGCTGCTAAAAATGGTACACCATTTATCGGCATCAATGACTCAGGCGGTGCACGTATTCAAGAGGGTGTTCTTTCATTAGATGGCTATGGTCATATCTTCTACCGAAATGCCATTTATTCTGGTGTGATTCCACAAATCTCTGTGATTATGGGACCTTGTGCTGGTGGAGCTGTTTATTCTCCAGCTATTACTGACTTTATTCTAATGGTGGATAAGACATCTCAAATGTTCATTACAGGACCTAAAGTAATCGAAACGGTAACAGGAGAGAAAATTTCTGCTGAAGATTTAGGTGGTTCGAAAGTAAATAATGCGGTCAGTGGGAATGCTCATTTCCGTGCTCCTTCTGAAGAGGCAGCGATTGATGAAATTAAAAAACTATTAAGCTACTTACCACAAAACAATAAAGAAAAGGCACCTCGTCAAGCTAGACCTGAAGGGGATGACTACCGTCCAGAAATCGTAGATACAGTACCAATCGAAACAACACGTCCATATGATGTACGTAAAGTTGTTGAGCAAGTAGTGGATGAAGGTTCGTTCATGGAAGTACATGCAGAGTTTGCTAAAAATGTAGTTGTCGGTTTTGCACGTATTGCTGGCGAATCAGTTGGACTTGTTTGTAACCAACCAAAAGTTCTTGCTGGTGGCTTAGATATCGATTCTTCTGATAAAGCTGCTCGTTTCATTCGTACTTGTGATGCATACAATATCCCAATCATCACATTTGAAGACGTTTCTGGCTTCTTCCCAGGTGTTAAACAAGAACATGGTGGTATTATTCGTCATGGTGCGAAAATTCTTTATGCTTATTCAGAAGCGACTGTTCCAAAAATTACAGTGATTTTACGAAAAGCTTATGGAGGCGCTTACGTTGCGTTAAACTCTAAATCAATTGGTGCTGACCTTGTATTTGCATGGCCAAATGCTGAAATTGCTGTTATGGGTGCTGCTGGCGCAGCTAACATCATTTTTGCCCGTGAAATTGCAAAATCAGATGACCCAGAAGCAACTCGTGCAGCAAAAATCGAAGAATATAAAGAGAAGTTTGCTAACCCATATGTTGCAGCATCTCGCGGTATGGTAGACGACGTAATCGATCCACGAGATACACGTATCAAGCTGATTCAAGGACTTGATATGCTGTCAAACAAACATGAAACACGTCCAGAGAAAAAGCACGGTAATATTCCTCTATAATAGTCATACAAGCCTAGCAGCTCAAAAGTTGCTAGGTTTTTCATTGCCAAAAAGTGAAACATTTTTGTTTGTCATCCGTACTGATAGATATGAGGAGTTGAGATGAATGGAATGGAAGCAATTACAAACAGAGCAAGAAAAGATTCATGCACAACTTAGAAAAGCATCTAGATTAAACGAACAAAATCAGTTAATTGATGGGCAAATTAAACATACACAACAGGAAATAGACACTCATACAGCAGCACTCCACCAAATTCGATCCAAACTTGATAAATTGGATGGTTTCTCGTTTATGAATATGATTCGTACATGGACAGGGCAACAAGATGAACTGAGGGCAGAAAAAATTGATAAGGCGGCAGTACTTGAATTAAAGCTGAATGAAGCAAAGAAAATGCAAAATGATTTAGCAGAGGACAACGTGCAAGTGATGAATCAGCTTGCCCAGATTGATGAAAATGCGCTACAGCAATCACTTCAACAGGTCTACCTTAAAAAGAAGAAGTATTTACAGATTCATGATGCTGCCCAAGCAGAAAGGCTAGAGCATTTAGCACATGAGGAAATGCTAACAAAGCAGCTCATTAGAGAAATTAAAGAGGCGGAGGAAGCGGGAGAAGTAGCTCTTACAAGGCTAGGGCAAGCAGCAGCTTCATTACATTCGGCCAATGGATATTCCACATGGGATACATTTTTTGGCGGTGGGCTGATTGCTACGCACTTAAAGCATGATGCACTCGATCAGTCTGAAAACTATTTACATAGTGCTCAAATTGCGTTACAACGGTTTCATAATGAATTATTAGATGTTCATGAAATGTCTACGAAATCGATGCATATTGAAACAGATGGGTTTGTTAAGTTTGCTGATTACTTTTTTGATGATATTTTTTCAGCATGGTCTGTTCATTCTAAAATCTCGACAGCAAGGGAACAGGTCTCGCGTGTTCAAGATGATGTACATAATACGATTTGGCGCTTACAGGATAAACATAATAAAGCTGTCAACTACCTACAATCATTAGAAAAAGAAAAAGAGCTTATTTTCAATGACTAGGGAAAGTCTGAGATTTTTCTCAGACTTTTTATTTTGGTAGTATTGTTCAATGATTTCAACTCTTCTGACGTTGTGCTAAAATGATACATATACTATAACGTGGAAATACACGTAAACTAAGGGAGTTTTACAACATGACAAGTCGTTTAGTAGAAGAGTTTTTTGAGTTCGTACAAATTGATTCGGAAACAAAACATGAACAACTAATAGCACCAATTCTTGTAGATAAGTTAACTGCACTTGGATTTTCAGTGATTCAAGACGATGCACATACGCGTAATGGACATGGGGCAGGTAATATTATTGCCACATTAAAAGGCACATTGGATGTAGAGCCAATCTATTTCACTTCTCATATGGATACTGTCGTTCCAGGAAAAGGCATCAAACCGTCTTTACGTGAAGATGGCTATATCGTATCAGATGGTACAACGATTTTAGGTGCCGATGATAAAGCAGGACTAGCTGCTCTATTTGAGATGGTCAAACGTTTGAAAGAGCAAAATATTGCACATGGCGATATTGAATTTATTATTACGGCTGGTGAAGAAAGTGGCCTTGTTGGCGCTAAAGAGTTAGATCCAGCTAACATTAAAGCAAAATATGGATTTGCGGTTGATAGCGATGGCAAAGTTGGTGGTATCGTGACAGCAGCACCATTCCAAGCGAAAATTTTCACAAAGATTATTGGAAAAACGGCACATGCAGGGGTTGCTCCTGAAAAGGGCATTTCTGCCATAACAGTCGCATCAAAATGCATTGCTCAAATGAAACTAGGTCGTTTAGATGAAGAAACAACAGCGAATATTGGGCGTTTTGAAGGTGGACAAGCGACGAATATTGTTTGTGACGAAGTGACAATCCTTGCAGAAGCACGCTCTATAGACAAAGCTAAATTGGATGCGCAAACAAAGCATATGCAAGATACGTTTGAACAAGTAGCTGCTTCTTTAGGCGCACGTGCAGAGGTAGAAGTGAAGCTAATGTATCCAGGCTTCCGTGTAACGGAATCGGATAAAGTAGTTCAGGTAGCTATGGCTGCTGCACGCAATATTGATCGTACACCGACACTAGGCATTTCTGGTGGAGGCTCAGATGCAAACGTCATCGCAGGCTTTGGTATTCCTACAGTTAATTTATCTGTTGGATACGAGGATATCCATACAACAAATGAAAAAATACCAGTAGAAGAACTTGAAAAATTAGCAGATTTACTAGTAGAAATCGTCAAAGAATCGGCGAAAAACTAACAGTCGAATAAGGATGTGACCCTATGGAAAGTGTCAAAGCAGTCGTTTTTGCTTGTGGGACAGAGGAGTATGCTGTGCCTGTGGAGCAAGCGATTTCAATTGAAAAATTAGAGCAAGTAACACCTATTCCTCATTTACCTAACTATCTTCTAGGCTTTACAAGAATTCGCGGAGAGCTTGTACCTGTTCTTGATTTTGAACGCATACTGTACAATCGTTCATCGAATACAGCAACTGCTCGTATCATTGTGTTGAATACAGATGTTGTTAATTATGGATTACTTGTTACAGAAGCACGTGAAATTCTTGATTTCGATGAATCAGTACTTCAGCAATTGGGTCTAGTCAATTATAGTAAAACACGCTATTTTACTGCGGTAGCTAATCTTGAAAATCGAATGATAACATATGTTGATCCAAAAATACTGGTTAATTCATTAGAGGGCATTAGGGAAATTATCGATTATTTACACAAAATGCTTGAAAATGAAAAGAAAAACGTAGAGGCTTAAGTACTCTACGTTTTTTATGTTTGAATAGTAAATTTAACCTGTATTTTGTCGTTTTTACCTGATCATACATGTGACAATTATGCATTATACCTACAGACAAACAATTGCTAACCGCGTATGATAATGATTAAGAAAAAACTGAAAAAGGCAAACTTCACCGAAAGGGAGGGACGCAAAGCCATGAGTCTAAACACTATAATTTCAGTGCAAGATTGTCAGGTTGCCAGGTTCTGTTCTAGGAGCCGTGGCGAGTAGAATGGAGTTAGTTCGTATGAAGAGACAATTAAAAGTATGGACCGCACTAATCGTCATCATGATTAGTTCATTAGCTTTATCAAGTGGAAAGGTTGATGCAATGTCTATACAGGAAAAGGCTACTTGGCTGTGGGATACATCCCTCATCATTGATGACCAAGAAAAAATATTATTATTTTTAGAACATAACGATGTCAATAAAGTTTATCTGCAAATCGATCAAGGCATAGCGAGCAATGACTATAAGCATTTTATTAGTAACGCTTCTCACAGAGGTATTCGCATTTATGCATTGGATGGTGCTGCAAGCTGGGTTTCAGCTGAGGGTAGTCGAAGCCAGGACGAATTGTTTAATTGGTTACATACATATAATGAGAATTCAACTGAATCTGAGCAATTTTCTGGGGTTCATCTTGATGTAGAACCTTATTTAAATAGTGGATGGAGCTTACATCAAGCACAAACGATAGAATCCTATCAAACACTAATAATGAAAGCAAGTGAGAAAGCAAGTCAGTTACAACTTACTTTAGAAGTAGATATGCCATTTTGGTTTGATGAAGTTCAGTATAATAACCAATTTGGAAAAGGGTTATTAGCTGATTGGGTCATTGACCACGTGGATAGTGTGACGATCATGGCCTATCGTGATGCTGCAAAAGATATTATCTCTATTGTAGAACATGAAATCGCTTATGCTTCCACTGTGAATAAATCAATTGTAATTGGTGTAGAAACAGGCGCTTCAGAGGAAGGGGAAAATATTACTTTTTATGATAATGGAGAAGCCTTTATGAATGAACAGCTTATACTTGTTCAGCAACATTTTTCAAATAACGATGCTTTTCATGGAGTAGCCATTCATTATGTGGAGAATTGGATGACCATGCGTCCATAAAAAAAGTCCTTCCAGTGTTAAACTGGAAGGGCTTTTCTATTGGTATTAGGACAGTCGACCACTGTAGTCCTCGAATTTAAATTCACGAATGACTTTAATACCTTCTTCATCATTATAAGAAACGATAGATGGTAAGTTGACACCGTTAAACATATGGTTTTTCACCATTGAATAATGAGCCATATCTGTGAATACAAGACGATCACCTGGTTTTAATGGCTGTTCAAACGAATAATCGCCAATCACATCACCAGCTAGACATGTTAGTCCGCCTAAGCGATATGTGTGTGCTAATTCATTTGCTTGTCCAGAACCAATAATCATTGGACGGTAAGGCATTTCAAGTACATCAGGCATGTGACATGTTGCTGATGTATCTAAAATAGCAAGATCCATTCCATTTTCTTGAATATCTAGCACCGTTGCTACTAAATAGCCTGTATTAAGGGCTACTGCTTCACCTGGCTCAAGATAAACAAGCAGGTTATACTTTTCTTGAATATAATTAATGATGTTCACAAGTTTTTCTACATCATAATCATCACGTGTAATATGGTGACCGCCACCGAAGTTTAACCATTTCATTTGGTGTAAAACATCACCAAATTTTTCCTCAACTACTTCAATAATACGCTCTAGTGTATCAGAATTTTGTTCACACATCGCATGGAAGTGTAAGCCATCGATACCATCAAGCTGTGATTTATCAAAGTTAGCCAATGTTGTACCAAGGCGAGAGTTTGTGTAACAAGGATCATAAAGAGCTGTTTCAATTTCAGAGTATTCAGGATTCACACGAATACCACATTCAATTGTTTTACCAGCAGATTTAACTTTATCCTTGAACTGAGCCCATTGGTTAAATGAGTTAAATACGATGTGATCCACATAGCCTAGAAGCTCGTCCATTTCATGCTCAATATAAGCAGGTGCATAAACGTGAACTTCTTTGCCCATTTTTTCATAGCCAAGACGTGCCTCATGCAGTGAGCTAGATGTAATGCCCGCTAAATATTCCCCTACTAGTGGGAATGTTGAATGCATAGAGAAGCCTTTAAGGGCTAATAAAATGCGGCAGCCTGTTCGATCTTGAATTGATTTTAAAAGCTCAAGATTCTTTGTTAATAATCGCTCATCCACTACATAAGAAGGGGATGGAACTTTTGAAAAATCAATTGGTTTCATCGGCTTAATTCCTTTGCATCTAAATCAAGGTCTAATAATTCTGGGTTATGGCTTTCTTGCCATGGTAGACCCCATTTATTTAGTGCATCCATGAATGGATCTGGATTGAAATCTTCCACATTCCATACACCTGGTTTACGCCATTCACCGTTCATCACAAGCATTGCACCGATCATAGCTGGTACGCCAGTTGTGTAAGAAATCGCTTGTGAACCAACCTCGTTGTAGCACTCTTCGTGGTCACATACGTTGTACACATAGTACGTTTTTTCTTTGCCATCTTTCAGACCGCGAATGATACAACCGATGTTTGTTTTACCTTTTGTACGTGGTCCAAGTGAAGCTGGATCTGGTAATACCGCTTTAAGGAAGTGGATTGGTTGAATCATTTGCCCTTCGAATTCGATTGGCTCAATTGATGTCATACCTACGTTTTCTAACACTTTTAAGTGTGTTAAGTATTTTTCAGAGAACGTCATCCAGAAGCGGATTTGTTTTAAACCTTTGATATTTTTTGCAAGGGATTCAAGCTCTTCATGGTATAGAAGGTAAATATCTTTTGGTCCGATTTCAGGTAGGTTATACACTTCTTTTTTCTCAAGTGGTGCAGTTTCAATCCACTCGCCTTCTTTCCAGTAACGACCATTCGCTGTAATTTCACGAATGTTAATTTCTGGGTTGAAGTTTGTTGCGAAATGATATCCATGATCTCCCGCATTGGCATCCACGATATCGATATAGTGGATTTCATCAAATTCATGTTTTTGTGCATGAGCTGTGAAAACGCCTGTTACACCTGGGTCAAAACCGCTTCCAAGTAATGCAGTTAAGCCAGCTTTTTCAAACTTCTCTTTATAAGCCCATTGCCATTTATATTCAAATTTTGCCGTTTCAGGTGGCTCGTAGTTTGCAGTATCCACATAGTGCACACCTGTCGCTAAGCAAGCATCCATAATCGTTAAGTCCTGATAAGGTAGAGCCACGTTAATCACTACATCTGGTCCGAAAGCTTTAATAAGCTCAATAACCTCTTCTGTATTGTCTGCGTCTACCTGTGCAGTATGAATTTTTGTTTTTCCGCCGTCTAGTTTTTCTTTTAGAGCGTCACATTTTGAAACAGTTCTACTTGCGATACAAATTTCCTCAAATACGTCCGAATTTTGAACACACTTGTGTACCACAACACTGGCAACTCCGCCAGCTCCGATAATCAATGCTTTACCCAATTGTCTACCCCCAAGTTCATATAAAGTATTGTCAAACAAGCTGATTATACAGAAAATTGATATACTACTCAATCATTGTTTTAAAATTTTCTACAAAAAATTTTATTTTTCTACAACAATTAGACGTATACGGAGGGGAATGCCTCGGAAAAGAAGGGAATCATGAATAAATCTACAACGCCATTTTAGTAAAAATAGCTGTTGTATAGACTTAAATAATTGGTGAAGTTTCATCACAATTCATCCAAGATACTACGACATCAAGTAAATATTTTTCTAAATGAATGTTTTGACATAGTATCTCTTCCGATTGACGATTTGATACCATCTACTAAATCATTTCTACTAACTTTACATAAAAAAATCCCTCTACATATAGAAAGGGAAGGAACCACATTAAACGTGCTACAGGTATCTGTGTACTGGAAAATGATGCATATTATTTCAGAAAACGATTGGATACTTGTTGTTTTTCTTCCCCCCATATATAGAAGAAAATCACAAGCAAAGTACTAAAAAAAACCATCACAAGAGCATACGTACTGAGGGCTACTCCCACTTGACTTTGCATGGCATAAATAAAAATGGCCCCTATTGTTAACAAGTTGCCTGTAACAATCGATACTAGATGAAAGCGTTTATTCATAGCAAGCCCTCCTATTAGATGAATTGGTAATGCTCAGGATTTAAGATAATTAACTTCAATTATCGCACAATTCAGAACTTTTTCCAATGTTTTTATCTTACTAGAATAATTAAAGATGCTTTTTTAATACATCTTTTTGTAGTATGATGAAACACAAAAGGAATATTCATAGATTATTACAAGAAAGGGGAGAGGATGGATCGTGAAATTACGCAATTCATTAACTTTTCAACTTGGGACGATTATCGCTGGTATTTTAGTGGTGATGCTAGGGATTACTTCGTTCGCTACATACATAACTGCTTACAATAAACTTTATGATGCTGCTGGTGTTGAGGCCTATGGCTGTGCCAATATTACGACAGGTTTGATCAATCCGCAACAATTGGACAAGGCCATTCAAGGCGACAAGGCTGTACAGGAAAGCATTGGGAACGATTTGAACTGGACAACAGATCATAAAGATATTTTCCAAACACAATATATTTTATCGTTGGATGGCACATTATTAGCGCTTGATGATCATTTGGCTGAAAAAGGTTATGCCCCTGGTGATCAATTTTATTTAGATAAAGAAGCTATTGATATGTTGCTTACACATAAGCATCCAACATATTCACAGCCTTATACCTATGCAGGGATGGACCGTTTATCTGGCTATGCCCCTATTTTTAAAGACCATGATTCCAGTAAAGAAATTATTGCCATTAGTGTCATCGACTTTGATGCTAATATCGTGAAGGAGCGAACATGGGATGTTGTACGAAATGGGATTTTAATTAGTATTTTCCCTATGCTAATTGCTTCCATCATTACAGGCTTTTTAATTCGTCGTAAAGTAAGACCGATTAGTGTGCTGATTCAGCAGGCGAAAGAAATAGCCAATGGTAATTTAGCTGTACCTGAAACAAAAATTAACAGTAAAGATGAAGTAGCGGATTTAGCGAATACATTAAATCGAATGACAGCTAATTTACAAAATATGATTATGACGATGCGTTCCACTTCTAACACTTTAACGAATAACGCAGATGAAACCGCTTCCACCTTGAACGATATGAGCAATACCATTCAAGGTGTCGCCAATAATATCGAAGAGGTAACAAGTGCCGTGACGGCAGGGATGCACCATGCTGAAAATGCGACAGATGTTCTTACTTCTTTAGCGCAGGACCTTCAAATGATTCAAAGCAATACCAATAACAGTGCTGATAATGCTAGACAAACGATGGAATTAGCAAAAGAGGGTGAGCGACTAGCAAAAGATATAAGCAATGATATGGCATTAATCCACAGCGGATCGGGTGAGGTACAACAAACAGTAGAAAACTTAGTTACATCTGCAACCAAAATTCAAACGATTACAACGTCTATTGCAAACATCGCATCACAAACAAATTTGCTAGCACTGAATGCTTCCATTGAAGCGGCTAGAGCAGGGGAGCATGGCAAAGGCTTTGCTATTGTTGCTGAGGAAGTACGGAAGCTTGCTGAGCAATCTAATCAAGAGGTATTGCAAGTTGAACAGCTTATTCAGGATATAATGAAGCATGTGCAGCAGGTCATGTCATCTACGAATGATAATACGCAATATATTGAAAAAGGAACAGAGACAGTACGTCTAACAGCACAATCTTTAGGAAATATTTCTACAGCAGTGGCTGCAACAGTAGAAGAAATGATTACCATTTCTAATGCTATGACCGCTGAAAACGAAAAATCTACACGTATTGTGCAAATGATTCAACAATTAACAGAATCTATTCGTGATATAGAAGAAACGATGAATATGATTACTGTCGCAGCACAGCAAACAACTGCAAGCATTGATGAGGTGGCACATGGCTCTAATGAAACAAATCACATGGCACACACACTCGAACAGCATGTAAAGGCGTTTAAATTAAAAGAATAATAGAAAGATTAGGACATGTTGGCTTTTGCTAATACTACTTAAATGGTAAACTAGCAATAAGATTTTTCTTTTGCGAAGGTGAGGATTTTAATGGTGGTAAAACAAATGAACGAGCAAGTTCAACAAGTCAATGACTTATTTTTGGGTGGTCAAGTAAAGGAAAGTTATCAACTAGCTAAAGAAATATTGGGCAATGATACAGCGATCGCAGAAGAGGCCTATCAAGTCATTCAGCAGCATGTGGCAATGCTAGAGGCAAATGGGTATGCAAATATGCCTCAGCCTACTGATGACAAAGTAAAGCAAAGTGTGGAACGTACAGATGGTTCGTATCCAGAACGAGATGTTCTCGCAGCTTATATAGGTAGTCAGGATGATGAGCAATTTGGTAAAGTGGTCGATGAATTATTAGCAGGACCTATAGAAGCGCAGGCGAACGCCTATTATACAATGGCAGAATATTATGTCCTTGCAAAAGAACAGGATAAGGCATCAGTACAGTATGCGGAGGCAATCAAATTGCAGCCTAATAAGGCATTGTATTGGGGAGCATTTGCACAGTTTTTAAATCGTCACGAAGGTAGCCCTTATTTGGCATTAAGACTGATTGAAGAAGCAATACTCCTAGATGGAATGAATCCTCGTTGGCACTATATTCAAGGTAATATATTTTTCCAGCTAGTAGCAGCGACAAAAAATTTAAGCTATTTACCTGCCTTGGAAGAAGCATGGGAGAAAGCTAAAAAACGTTGTACAGCTAAGCAGGTCACATTGAAATTGGATTTGGAGAAGTCAAAAGATTTGTTAGCGCAATGGAAAAAGCAAATGCTCTAACAGGTATCTATTAATAATTATTTCCTTTCAAGTATAATTATGCTATAGTGAAACCATAAACGGACGTATGAAGCTTATCGATGACATGAAAGAAGTGTTTTTTTGAGTTTATATGTAGCGTATGTATTGGTAGGACTTGCCATTGCCATGCCTGTAGGAGCTATTACAGTAGAAATGACAAAGCAAGGACTCAAAAATGGTTTTATGCACGGCTGGGCAGTTGGACTTGGTGGCATGACCATTGATATTGTATTGGTTTTTGCTTTGTATATGGGACTAGCTTCCATCTTGGCTATGCCTTTAATTCAACTACCTATGTGGATTATTGGAGCGGGCTTTTTATTCTTGTTAGGCTATGATTCTATCAAGAACGCTGACCATGATATTACATTGGCAGGAGAAAAAGTAACCAAATCGTTTTTTGCCTCTTATTTTAACGGCTTACTAGTGGCCATTTCGCCTGGTAATCTTGTTTTTTGGGTCAACGTATTTGGTGTGGTGCTAGCAAAATCTTATGGACAAGGGGAGTCAACGAGCTTTTTAATTATTGCTGCTGGTGTTTTAAGTGGAATTTTACTCCACGATATCGGTTTGCTGACCATTGTCTCGGTTACTCGTAAAGCTATGAATCGGAAGATGATTAGGACATTTACCATTGTCGCAGGATTCTTATTGATTGGTTTTGCTTGTTATTTTATCTATGAATTTATACAAGGAATTAAGATTTATATATGAAAAGTGCGATCCCTAAAGATCGCACTTTTTTTATTGCGCAATAGCCTCAGTATGCTCTTTTAAACAAGCTAAAATTTCTTCTGCTACTTCATGCGCTAATGCTAGTTCTGAAGTAAAGCCCACACAAGAACAATTCATCTCACCTAAAATATAGCAATCTTCTCCGACTTCATTGGTATCTAGCATAAAGTCGGCTGTCCAGATTAGCGGTAAATCATAATTGCCTAGTAGGTTTGTTACTTGAGGGAGCTGCTTTAAAAAGTTTTGTACCAGCTCTTGCCAGTCTTCAGGTTTGTCATAGCGATATTGAGCGCCAGAGAATAGAGTTGCACTAAAGGCATCCTCGGTAGCAGCTGGTTTTTTATGTACGACGTGTACAGGATGATCGCGCAACATGAATAAGCGGATTTCGCCTTCTGTAATCCTTGGAAGAAAGCGCATATCGATTAACATACCATTCGTCCCTGTAATATACTGCTCACAAAATGTCATAAAGTCGCTAAGCTGCCAATATTCTACATGATTATCTTTTGCTTCAGTACATTTGATTTGTGCATCAAGTGGCACTTCAGTGATACCCTCTGCTAGCGGTTCCACCAATTTTACACGCCAAATACCTTCTCCAGTTGAACCACGATTTTGCTTCAAAACACGCTCTGTTAAGGCTAAGGAAGTAGGGAATTGTTTTTTGAATGCTTCGATTGTGTAGTAGGCAAATGTATCATCAGGTACTAAATTTGTTGTCGTCAGTTTTGATAATACGTCTTTTGAACCATAGCTAATCATGGCGTCTGGATGTGGCATCCCTATAACGCCAGCTTGGCATAGCTCTCGTAGCATAGCAAAGTACTCTTCCTCATGCTGTAAGTTGCCTGGGTTAATGCGAGATACATAGGCAATACCATGTTCCTTAACATAGTGAAAGATTTCCTGCTTTTTTGTGATATCAAAGAAGAGTACCTCTGCATCCTGTCTACGTTGCTGTAGCGCTTCCACCATTGGCATTGTATCTGGGCGATAGCCATCTGGGCCTTTATCTGTGCCGCCTTCCACCTCGAAAAAAATAACTTTTTTATCCATAAAATACCTCCTTATATCTGTTGTTATGTTCAGTATAGTAGACAAATAAGGAGAAAAGATAGATAAAATATGTAAATTTTATGTATAAATTCATATATTACTATCTCGGTAATAGGAGGTATTGACTATTAAAATTCATAACTCTCTTAATTTTCTGTTTTCAAGCTTGCTTTTTCTGAAATACTGTAAGGTATAAAATCATAAGAAGAATTAGCAATGTACCAATAAACTGATAGCCACCAAAAGCAATCTTTAACCACCAAACACTTGTGATGACAGCCATTAATGGTTCAAGACTACCTAGTAGGCTTGACTCCTTTGGTGAAAGATAGTGCAAGCTAGCAATATAAAACCAAAAAGCGAGCATTGTCCCAAAAATAACAATAAAGAGAAAATAGGCAATGGTTGAAAACGTCCAATCAGATAGATCGATAGCCCATGGTGGGTGAGCTATACTCATTACTATACCACCGATGATCATCGACCAGCCGACAACTAGTAATGAATGGAATTGCCGTAAAAGTGGGACGGCATAAATGGTATAAAATGCAACAGAAAGACCAGATAAGATACCCCATAACACAGCCATTAAAGGAACGGACAATGTTGAAAAAGAACCGTTTGTTAATAATAAAAAGGTCCCCACAAGTGTAAGTGACACAGCTATACCATCCTGCTTTGTCAATGGACTTTGCCTCGTTAGAAAGTAATAAGCCATGATAAACAGTGGTGCTAAATATTGCAATAATGTGGCTACAGCTGAATTACCAATAGCGATTGACATCATATAGGTGTATTGGACAGCAAGCATGCCGAGTAGGCTAAATAAAATTTGTCTAAAAGCATTTTGCTTTGTGCGCCATATGACGAAAATGGATTCATGCCGATGGGTCATTTTATATATAGCTATTAGTAACAGACCTGCTAAAAGTAAACGACTAGAAACAAGCCAGCCGACCTCTAAATTGTCCTGCTGAAATAGTCGTTGGGCAACGGTCCCTCCGATTCCCCAGAAACTTGCTCCAAGAATAACTAGTAGAAAGCCCAGTGTACGTTTATTTTGGATAATTTGATTCATCTGTTTACATCTCCTAAACTATCAATATAAGATGATTATAAAGTGACTAAGTGGAAATAAATATCGATTTAATCCAATAAAATATCAATATATTGAGGTGTTAGAGATGCCGTTAACACATATTAAAATTGCCAAGGATTTACAAGAATTAACCTTGCATGGAACAAAAGAATTTCCAGTAGCCTTGTATGAAACGATTATGCGATTAGAAAGCATGGATTTTCTACCTCTCCATTGGCATAAAGAAATACAATTTGTTTTTATAAAAAAGGGATGTGCTCAGTATCGAGTGGGGACCGACGTTTTTGTTTTGAACCAAGGCGAGGGGCTCTTTATTAATGCCTCTGGATTACATGAAGCAAAGCCTTATCAAATAGAGCAAGCGATCGTTTATTGTGTAAATGTAGATCCAAAGTTAATGGGGGGGCATGAGGGCAGTATCTTTTTCTCAAAATATGTAGAACCGTATATTACAAGAAATCGAATACCTTATGTCAAACTAACAGGAGAGTTAGCACAGAAAGTAGCAACGATTGCGGAATTAATGCGAGAGCAAACCGCTTTTTTTGAGTTAAAGGTACGGAGAGAGCTTCTATTTATTTGGGAATCCATGCTAACCCAATCCTTATTGACAGAACAAATAATGGATTCTGCCACTATTGTGCAGCATGAACGAGCAAAAGCTATGCTAGATTTTTTACATGCACATTATCAGCAGAAAATAGCATTAGAAGATTTAGCTAGCCATGTGTATATAAGTCGCGCTGAATGTAGTCGTTTTTTTAAGAAAATAGTGGGCATGACACCGTTTACCTATTTATGCCAATATCGACTGCGCAAAAGCATAGAATTATTGAAGGGTAATGAGCTATCGATAACAGAAATAGCTGTTAATACAGGCTTTAGTACCGTCAGTTATTATATTGAAAAGTTTAAAGAATACACTGGCTATCCGCCACATGTTTATCGTAAGAAGTTTTTAGGTGTGAAAAATAATTGAACGTGAATGGAAATAGGACCATCTTTTATTCTCAAATTCTATACAAGATGAACCATTTGGCATAAAGTAAAATTATTAGTAGAGAGGGGCATTGTGAATGATGGTCTTAAAAAGTAAGCAAAATATTTGGCTAGCCTTATTATTAGTGGTATTAGCGAGTAACTATACACTCTATAATACAGGATTTGGCACATCCCTTTTACCTATCGAAACAAATGGTGTTGTCATGGGCTCATTAATTGACTGTATTGTGGTGGTGCCTGTGATATTTATGCTTTATAAAGGTAAATTTTCATTAAAGCAAGCCATCCTATTAGCTGCAGCTGGCTGTATTGCTGCACGTTTTATCATTCCTATGGAACACCTTCAGCCTTATGTGGCAGTGACATGGGCTGGCTTTGCGATTGAAGGGTCTATTATTCTATTAGAAATTATCCTAGTGGCAACACTTGTACGATACCTGCCAAAAATCCTAGGGGAAGTGCGGAGAAGCTCTTTACCAGATCTCTTTTCATTTTCAAAAGCTGTAGAACAACATGCACCCAAGCATCCAGTTATTCAGATGATCTGTGCTGATTTATTAGTGCTTTATTATGGTTTCGCGAGTTGGAAAAGACAAGAACGACAAGGTTTATCTTTGCATAAAAATTCTAGCTATATCGCTTTTCAGCTCATGATTATTCATGGGATTGCTATTGAAACGATTGGTATTCACTGGTGGCTACATGAAAAGTCAATGATACTTTCCATTGTGTTGCTTGTTTTTAATATTTATTCAGTAATCTTCTTTCTTGCGGATATGCAGGCTATTCGCCTAAATCCTGTTTATGTCACAAATGATACATTGTACTTATCTCTGGGATTAATGAAACGTACTGAAATTCGTTTTGATCATATTGCTGAAATCATCGAAGACAAGGAGCGGTTAGAGGGAAAATTATCAAAAGATACGATAGACTTTATAGCACGTGATTTTGGTGAGGCCTATCCGCATTTTATTTTGAAAATGAAGGAGCCTGTGGAAGTAACGTTTATGCTAGGGATCAAGAAGCACTATAGTCACATAGCCATTAAAGCAGACCAGGTTCAAGAATTTAGACAAATGCTTGTAGAAGGAATGGCAATGAGTCAACATCATTAAAATTACTTATAAAAAAGTAGTCAATGTTTTGTGATCAAAACATTGACTATTTTTTTATTGATTGATTTTAATACTATTTAAACTAATTTTAACCTTCGGATTTTATAGTTTTAATGTACTGAGAATGATTGATTTACAGGAGGGCTTTGTTTTAGCGAAAGATTGATATGTTGAAAATTGTATGCCTGAGATAAAAGGGGAAGTGTATTAACAGCACGAATTAGTACAAGATTACAAAACCGCAATGTTCAACATGGCTATATGGAAGTACCAATAACGAAGAGATCAATCAAATACAGTCTATGACAGAGCAACAGCCATCCTTTGGTATGTAGTGAACAGATTGAAATGACAAAATTCCAGCCTGCACTAGCAGAATTAAGCACGAAAAGACGATATGAGCAGATTACATATTATGTAGAAACACCAGATCACTTGTTCCAAAATTTTCTTTAATAAAAGGCGAAGCGCATTTATTGGAGAAATATTATAATAAGCTTATTGAGCAACATACCATTTCTGACAGCATTACAAAAATTTTTATTCCCGTACATCCAATCGTGTACTTAAAGAACAAGTAATGTTAGAAAATGTAAGAGTAACAAAAGATAAAAACAAAAACCTCTGCATCTTTCTAGTCGATCAAAATCTACGAGCAAGTATTCCTTTACTGGTGTTTTTTATGTAAAGGATATCTGTCCTATTATGATCGACACTACAACAAGTAAAGAGGAGTTATTGAGAAGCGCTACTATCTGTTCATTCGAAGAGTAGCATTGCAAAAATATAAAGCGGTTACAAAGATGATATATAACTAGCATAGAAGAGGAGGGATTGTGTATGAACGATTGCATTCTTTTACAGTCTAGTCAAGATTGGCATCTACAGAGAATGTATATGAAGAAGTTTAACAAACTGGTACTGGTAAAAAGTGTTCATCATAATTCAGCAGAGACAAGAGCCAAACTACAATATGAATTTTCCTTGTTTTCGAATGAGCAAAATCCTTGGTTATTAAAGCCAATAGCTATTGATTATATAGATGATCAATATGCGATCATCTATGAAAATTTTAATGGAGTCCCCTTAAAGCAATTCAGTAATAAATTGATTTCTTTGCATCAATTTCTCCAGATTGCCATTGACCTTGTCAATATTTGTATGAAAATGCAACAAAGTGGTTTACTTTATCTACACCTACATCCTAATCAAATCTTAATCAATCCTAATTCTTTAAAAATAAAACTATTAAGCTCTGAATTTAGTACAAAATATGATGTAGAATCTCCAGTTGTGATTGAAAATCCCTATGAACGACTAGAACAGCTACCCTATTATGCACCTGAGCAAACTGGCAGACTTCATTTAGAGGTAGACTATCGGACAGATTTATATGCACTGGGGACCATTTTTTACGAAATACTGGGCGGTCAATTGCCTTTTCAAGCAAAGGATGCCGTCGATTTGATTTATGAAATCATCACAAAAAAACCAGAACCATTGGTAAGTTTAGACAGTCGTTATCATTCATTGCTTTGGGAAATGATTGAAAAGCTATTAGCTAAAAACCCAGCTGATCGTTATCAAAGTGCCATTGGTTTGAGAGAGGATTTGCTACAAATCCAACAGAAACTTTTAGTAAACGAACCGCTTGAAAATTTCCTGCTTGGTGAACAGGATTTGCATCTGAATACGGGACTGTCTACTAAGCTTTATGGGAGAGAATCGCAATTCGCAGAGCTTTCCTCTGTTTTTCGTCAGGTTGCAAAAGGTGACAAAAAGATGGTTACGATATCAGGACAAGCAGGGTATGGAAAGTCCAAGTTAGTTCAAGAATTAAAGGGTGAAATAGCGGCCGCAAAAGGCTATTTTATTACAACTAAGTATGAGCAATTGCAATTAGAAAATGACTATTCCATTGTTATACATCCTTTAAGGAGTTTATTGAAATTTATTTATATGGAAGGTGAAAGGTCTGTCCATTTATGGAAAAAATTATTTCAAGAGGTTAAATTAGTTGTGACAGATGAACTTATCCATCTATTACCTGAACTTAAATGGTTTGTGAAGGAGGAAGTACACTTCCAAAAAGAAGTTAGCCAAAATACAAAACAGCTCCATTCCTATACGTTTATATCGATTCAAAAAATTTTATTAACATTTGCTATGCAGAAGAAACCAGTTATATGGTTTGTAGATGATTTGCATTGGGCCAATCAAAGTACAGTTGAAATTATGACCCAAATTTTTGAGCAACACCGAGCAGGATACTTTATGATGATTGGTACATTCCGAGTGAATAAGGACAGCGCAGAGGAGGAAAATCAGCAAAGAACTTCTAGTTTTTCGAGCGGTCATCATATCCATTTACCCTTGCTTCAGGAACAACATGTTCAACAATGGTTGGAGGCATCTTTCCAGGCAAAGCCTCATACCATACAGATAATTGCCAAGCAATTATTTAATTTGACCAAAGGGAATCCGTTATTTGTGAAAGAGGCGTTTCGATCACTCCAGCAAGATAACACAATTTATTTTAATGCAACAACAAAAGAATGGGAGTTTAATCGTAAGAAATTTAATTTATCCCGATTGAACAACGAGCTACTTGTCTTTATTGAAACTAGAATGGCTAATTTAACAACAGAAGCCCATGAGATTTTACGCATAGTTGCATGTTTTGGTCAGCGCTTTGAATTTACAGATGTCTTAAAGCTCGTGTCCTTATCAGCTCAAGCGTTATTAAAACACCTGGAAACACTTGTTGAGAATGGCTTTATTATTCCGTTAGATGCCCATTATAAATGGGCAAGTACGTTAGAGCATGAAGGAATTTTACATACATTTTCTACCAAATTCCAATTTGTTCACGATCGTATTCAACAAGTAGCTTATCAGGACTTATCAGGGCAATTGCGTGCTAAATACCATTATCAAATTGGCCAGCTTTTAACAGATGACTCTCAAATGGCTGCAGATCATGATCGATTAAGCGAAATCGTCATGCATTTCAATTACAGTCGCCACTTATTGACTGGGGAAGAAAAGCAAAAGCTGGCTATCTGGAATTATCAACTCGGTATTGAGGCTAAAAGAATAGGGCTCTTTGATAATGCGCTAAAATTTTTTACAACTAGTAAAGAACTATTGACGCCTGATCATTGGGAGACTAGGAGAGAACAGTCGGTTAAATTATATGCAAATTTAGGTGAATGTGAATATTTAACTGGCCACTACGAACAATCGGAAATGCATTTAACAGAAGCTTTGCAGCACGCAGAGACAAAATTAGAAAAACTGATGATTAACAATTTGAAAACGGTATTATACATTGAGTCCGATAACCCTACTATTGGTCTAGAAGCAGGCTTGGCAGGTTTTCAAGTTGCGAATCTTAAAATTTCAGCATATCCTAAAAAGTCACAGCTTCTAAAAGAGTATCTATTGTTGAAATGGGCATTGCGACATATGTCTGACCAAGACTTGTTGCAGCATCCGCCAACGAATAGTAAAGAAATTGATATTTTGATTCATTTAATTATTAATATGACGGCAAGTGCTTTCCTATTAAATCCTAACTTAACAGGCATTCTTTTAATGAAAGGGCTGCGTTTACAGTTGAAGTATGGCGCTACATCGAAAAGCGGCATGGTATTGATTAACTATGCTATGCTTTTAAATGCAGGTTTTGCCAATATAAAAGAAGCCACTCGCTTTGGCAAACTTGCCATCATTGTTGCGGATAACCAAGAAAGCATATATATCAAGGGCCATACTTATTATGTGTATGGCGTGTTTATCAGTCATTGGACAGAGCCCTATGAAACCAGTATTCAATATATTAATGAGGCTCAAGCAAAAAGCCAAGAGCTTGGCTTATATCATTTAGTATCCTCAGCATCATGTTTTATTGTCGCTATACGCCTTATTCAGGGTGTTAACCTAGAGGATTTACAACAAGAAATTAGACGACAACAAGATGAATTTTCTATTCATGCAAGTACCCTTTCGATTGACTTTTTAGCCGAAATGGGGAGATGGATGAATATCCTCCGCTCTCCTCATCATCCTGTACATTGGGCCTGTCCTATCACAATACAGGATCAGCCTGCTATTAAAATCATGCATTATTCAGTGCGTTTACAAATGTCCTTTTTATTAGCGGATGAAATACAAGGGAAAGCGATTCTGGTTGAATTAAAGAAGCTAAGTAAGGAAAGTTATACATTACCAATCACCACGGTCTATTATTTTTATCGGGCCATGTGGCAATTTCACTTTCTGCATAGTCAAAATTGTCAGGTACAGGAGCAGAGGTTATTTTTAACGGATATACGTCAAAGCCTCAAGAAATTTAAGAAATGGGCTGTTTATTCTTCAGAAAATTATGAGCATCTCTATGCTTTATTAATGGCAGAGAATTACCGTTTACACAACAACGACAGTGAGGCAGACCTCTATTATGACCGAGCAATACGATTAGCAAGTATGAATGGTTTTGTCCAGGATACAGCCTTAGCATATGAACGAGCTGCTAACTATTATCTCGCAAAACAGCAAAAGAAAACGGCAAGGCATTATATATTGAATGGTATTCAAAGTATTGAAACGTGGGGAGCAGAAACAGTTGCTAGCAGATGGGCAAGAGAATATCAAGTGCATCGCAAACTGGAGAATCACAGTAGAGAATCACTCACGTTTGATATGATGACGGTTTTTGAAACGACTCAATCATTTGCAACAGCTATTCGTATGGAAGAATTACTGCATAAAATATTGTTTTCACTGTTAAAGCATGTGGGGGCAGATAGTGGCTATTTCATTCATAAACAGCAGCATGAATTATTGGTGTTAGCAAAGGCGGAAGCTGCGGAAAAAACATTTACGATGTATGATCAACAAAGTATGGAGAATTTTAATGCGAATATGCAATCGATTATACGCTATGTTCTTAATAGTAAAGAGCATGTGATTATCGACAATACACAAATAACACAGCATCCTCTTTTCTCCTATTCGACGGCTAAATCTATTCTTTGCCTACCGATTATCCATCAAAATGAAATTATTTCGATATTGTATTTTGAGAATACTTTAATGACGAATGCCTTCCATCCATCTCATGTTCAGCTATTGAAAGTAATTGCGGCTCAAATTGCCGTTTCTTTTGAAAATGCGAAAATATATGGAGATTTAGAAAAACGTGTTCAGTTGCGTACTAGGGAGCTAGATGAGACGAATCGGCATTTGATAAAAATGAATGAACGTTTAGAAAAAAATGAACTGGAACGTAAAAAACTCTTGCATAGTATTTCCCATGAATTACGCTCCCCGTTAACCTCTACATTAGGGTATATAGAACTTATGCTAGAGGGCGTGATTGATGACGCAGTAGCCAGAAAGAAATATTTAATACGAAGTAAAGAAAGGCTATTATCATTAAATAACTTAATTCAAGATTTGTTTGATTTAGCAAATCTAGAAGCTGGTAGAGCAGAATTTTCTTTTACAGAGGTAAAGGCAAAGGAATTATTTTTACAAATGGCAACCCGTTATGAGGATGAAGTAAAACAATCAGGATTAGCATTCAGTGCTCACTTTTACGGTCATGAAGAAGCTCAGCTACTGATTGATAAAACGCGAATCAATCAAGTGATTGAAAATATCATGACCAATGCAATGAAATATACATCAAATGGTGGTATTCAATTGTCCTTCCATGTAGAGGACAAGCACTTGTTTTGTTCGATTGCAGATAGTGGCATTGGTATTGCTGAGAGTGATCTTCCCTTTATTTTTGATAGCTATTATCGAGCAACTAACACTCATGAAGCACATTCGCATGGCATTGGCTTAGCTATCTGTAAACAAATTGTTCGCCAGCATAATGGTGAGATTTTTGTTGAAAGTCTTGAAAATGAAGGAAGCATATTTAGCTTTACATTACCACTAGTTAAGGTATTGGTAAAAAATTAAAAAGGGGTGGTGAGTGTTTTCTTACTTCTCACCACTCTCTTTTTTATAAACGAATTGGTAGCCAAAGCCTCTCACTGTTTGAATCCATTTCGGCTTTGAGGGGATATCTTCAATTTTACGACGAAGCGTACTAATATGGACAGATACGGTTTTCAAATCAGTGACACCGTCATAGCCCCACACATGATCAATGAGTTGATCGACACTAATCACTTGATTCGCATGCTCAATTAGAAAAAAGAGGAGTAGCTTCTCCTTCGTAAATAAATTTAAAAGCTGTCCATCCTTATAAACATTTTTCTCATCTAAATGTATGGACAGATTATCTATATGTACAATATTACTTTTCTTTGTTGGGTTTCTTCTTTTTAAATTTGCTTGGATACGGGCCAATAATTCTTTTGGAATAAATGGCTTTGTCATATAATCATCTGCCCCCACCTCAAAGCCCTCAAGTTTCTGTTCAATTAGATGATTGACGGTCACAAAAATGATAATGACATCCGATACATCACGGATTCTTTTGGCTAACTCGAAGCCTGTACCATCTGGTAAATTAACATCTAACAAGATTAAATCTGGTTGTTGCGTGACAGCGAGATGCCAGCCACTGGATAGAGATGATGCCTTTAATACATTATAGTTAGCATTAGCTAGCGTGAGCGATAAAACCTCCATAATATCTATATCATCTTCCACTATTAAAATTTTCTCGTTCGACATATCTATTAATCACCTTCCTATTTCAAATATACCAACTTTTGTCTATGTTGGGAATTAGAAGACTTAGAGGTCGAATGATTTTAGAATCTCTATAACCTTTAGGTTAAAATAATCATGCGAGTTTACTAAAAATAAATAAAGACTTCTATTTCCCATTAGAAATGAAGTCTCTAAAAAATTAATCTAGGTGTGCGATAGCATGGAGTAGATCATCACGGATGGCCTCCCAAAATTGTTGTTGAACACTATCACTGTACGTATAAAGCTCTTTATGTTGAACATGGTCATAGATGGCAGCAATCGTTTCTTGATGAAAAGAGAGACGATGGTTTAATAGCTCTCGTTCTTCTTCAATACAAAATAGTTTATAAATATCGGATAAGCGTTCAAACTTTGCTAATTTCTGTGTCATCACTTCATATTGTGTTTGATGAAAACGCCCTACGGCAGAAGTCATTGAGATTTTTGCCCGATGCTCTGCTTGTAATGTCCGATACTCCTCTTGACGGATGGCCACACGATACCAAAATTCATAACGATTAGGTAATTCTTTTAGTTCATAGGTAAGTAATGATTTTAAAATTGAATGCACTTGTTCATATGTATCGATGATCTTCGCTGGTTCTTTAAAAATGCCAAACATACTACCACCCCCATGTAGTTTAATACTACGAGTGAAGATGAAAATCCTTTAAAATAATCATAATATTCAAAAGCGAGAACCTACTAATTATTGAAACCTTGACTCCGTAGTTACGTAAAGATTTACAGGGGGTGAGTCAATGTATGAGTATAAATTTGTACAAACACATTTAGGTAGCTTTTTTCAGGAATCTACCTATCGGAAAACAATCGAAGAATACGCGGAGCAAGGTTGGCGTTTAGTGCAAGTATTGCCGATTGCTTATAATGGACATGGGAAACCAACAGACTATGAAATCATTTTTGAGAGATTATTATCATGACTATCAATGAACGCTAGATTCTTGCCATAAATGGTGGGAGTTTAGCGTTTTCTTATTTTAATACAAAATTTGCTGTTTTTATTAACAAAAATAGTGTATTCAGAAAAATATAGAAATAGCATTTACAAAACAAAAATATATGTGTTAACTTAAATAGTGTTAATGGTTAACTTAAAAGAGGGAGGTTAACAATGCAACATTTTTGGGTTGTCGGTACAGATACGGATGTTGGGAAAACAATTGTCACCACCATGTTGATGTGTCATTTACAAAAACAAGGCTTGAAAGTTTCACCATACAAGCCTGTGCAAACAGGAGAGGTATACGAAAACGGTCGTGGCTATTATCATGATACAGCCATGTATGAAAAGTACTCCTTACAAAAGCTTCAACAAGAGCATCTCAATAGCTATTCATTTAGAGAAGCTGCATCGCCACATTTTGCTGCGCAACTGGAGGGGCAGCAAATTGATGTCAATGAGCTATTATTGCGGATTCAATTATTACAAGCGTCCTATGATGTTGTGATATGTGAGGGAGCGGGAGGGCTTTTTGTTCCTTTTACTGCTCCTCATGGGATGACGCTGCTTGATGTCATCGTTAGTAGCAAGCTGCCAGTAGTGCTTGTTACAAGTACATCCCTAGGGACGATCAATCACACATTATTAACAATAGAGGCATTGCGCTCTCGTGAAGTTGACGTTCTTGGCATAGTGTTTAATGGGAACACAGGTAGCGGTATGGAGCAAGATAATATACAAACGATTTTACAGTACCATCCCTTGCCCTATGCGATTATTCCAAAGCTACAAAATTTGTCACAGCTAATGGATTATGCCATGACGCACACCACACTGTTTGAAAGGTTTTTTAACTATGAAACAAGCATTAACTGATTTACAGCTAAGAGATTTACGTCATGTATGGCATCCATGCTCACAAATGAAGGACTATGAGGCATTTCCACCCATCGTCATAAAAAAGGGGCAAGGCGTGTGGCTTTATGACGAACATGATCAGCGTTATTTGGATGCTGTATCTTCTTGGTGGGTTAATTTATTTGGACATGCCAATCCGCGTATTAGCCAAGCTTTAAGTGAGCAAGCATTTACATTAGAGCATACGATCTTTGCTAATTTTACACATGAACCAGCCATACAATTGGCTGAAAAATTAACCGCATTAGCACCCCAGGGATTACATAAAGTCTTTTTTGCCGATAATGGCTCATCTGCTATTGAAGTTGCATTGAAAATGAGCTTTCAATACCATATGCAGACGGGGAAACCAGCAAAAAAGCGCTTTCTCGCCTTGACGGATGCCTATCATGGAGAAACTATTGGTGCTTTATCCATAGGAGGGGTAGGGCTTTACAATGAAGTTTACCAGCCTCTGTTATTAGATACTGTTCGTGCCAAAGGGCCAGATTGCTTCCGCTGTCCATTTCAGGAAGATCCAGCAAGCTGTAATGCACCATGTAGTCAATTTGTTGAGGAACAACTTCAAGCGCATCATGAGGAAATCACGGCAGTTATTATTGAACCATTAATTCAGGCTGCAGCAGGTATGAAAATGTATCCGCCTGTCTATTTACAGCGCTTACGGGCGTTGTGCTCACATTATGATGTGCACTTCATTGCAGATGAAATTGCTGTAGGTTTTGGTCGGACCGGTACATTATTTGCCTGTCAACAAGCGGACATCATGCCAGATTTTATGTGTTTATCAAAGGGGCTAACAGGTGGTTATTTACCTTTATCAGTTGTCTTAACGACGGAGCAAATCTATGACGCTTTTTATGATGATTACGGAACAATGAAGGCTTTTTTACATTCGCATAGCTATTCAGGCAATACTTTGGCCTGTCGTGTGGCACTGGAAGTGTTAACGATGTTTCAAGAGGAACAAGTGATGGAGATGATTCAGCACAAGGGACAATACATGCGAGCGTTAGCCATGGAAGCTTTTTGTGATATGCCTTATGTGGGTGAATACCGACAAGTTGGTTTAGTGGGAGCGATTGAACTAGTAAAGGACCGGCGGACAAAGGAAGCGTTCGCCAGTGAGGAGCGTATCGGCTATCAAATTTATCAACGGGCTTTAACGAAAGGCTTACTCATCAGACCGCTCGGCAATGTTCTGTATTTTATGCCACCTTATATTATTTCTGAAGAGGAAATGTCATTTATGATTCATACAACGAAAGAGACAATCGAACAATTTTTCCAGGACAGGGGGGCTAAGGGTGGGTAAGCGACAACAAACATTAGCGCTAGTCATGATTGCCATGTTTGCTGCTCTAACAGCAATCGGAGCTTTTGTTAAAATTCCATTGCCTGTCGTACCGTTTACATTACAGATTGTTTTTGTATTTTTAGCAGGCTGTTTATTGGGTAGTCGGAATGGTTTTTATAGTCAACTTGTCTATATCAGCGTGGGCTTAGTAGGCTTACCTGTTTTTACACAGGGTGGTGGTATCACATATGTCTTACAGCCAACTTTTGGTTATCTGATTGGCTTTGCCCTAGCCGCCTATGTGATTGGGTTCATTATTGAAAGGATTGAGACGCCGACGAAAAAGCATTTTATTGCAGCAACCATTATTGGGCTGGTTATTATTTATGCTGTGGCTCTTCCTTATTTGTATGTAGCATTGAATTTCTGGTTAGACATGAAGTCAAGCTGGTCACATGTGTTTGTTGTCGGCTTTTTAAGTAGTATTGTCGCTGATTTTTGCTTAGCTATTACATCAGCGCTATTAGCTGAGCGCTTGTATAAAGTATTTCAGTCAGCAAGAAATGTGAAATTTTCACACGTAGAGGGGGAGAATGTAATATGAATTATTACCAATTAGCACAAGAAGTTATTGCTGGAAAGATCATTAGCAATGAAGAGGCACTTGCCATATTAAATAGTGAGGATGATGAGCTATTACAGCTTATGGATGGTGCTTTTACGATTCGTCGTCATTATTATGGTAAAAAAGTTAAATTGAATATGATTATGAACGCCAAAAGCGGATATTGCCCCGAGGATTGTGGCTATTGCTCCCAGTCCTCTAAATCAACGGCTCCTATTGAAAAATACCCATTTATTACAAAAGAGGAAATTTTAGCAGGTGCAAAACGAGCGTTTGACAATAAGATTGGGACGTATTGTATTGTAGCCAGTGGTCGTGGGCCAACACGTAAGGATGTCAATGTCGTGAGTGAGGCGGTTGCTGAAATAAAAGAAAAGTTTGGCTTGAAGGTTTGTGCCTGTCTTGGCTTACTAAAAGAAGAACAGGCACAGCAACTAAAGGAAGCGGGGGTGGATCGCTACAATCATAATTTAAATACATCGGAACGTCATCATTCCTTCATCACGACCTCACATACATATGAGGATCGTGTCAATACGGTAGAGATTGTGAAAAAGCATGGAATTTCACCTTGCTCGGGTGCCATTATTGGGATGAAGGAAACAAAAGAGGATGTCGTCAATATTGCACGCGCCCTCCATCAATTGGACGCTGATTCTATTCCTGTAAACTTTTTAAATGCAATTGATGGCACAAAGCTAGAAGGGACAAAGGATTTAAATCCCCGTTATTGTTTAAAGGTTTTAGCTTTATTCCGCTACATCAATCCGACAAAGGAAATCCGTATTTCGGGTGGTCGTGAAATCAATTTAGGCTCACTTCAGCCACTTGGTCTCTATGCAGCTAATAGTATTTTTGTTGGGGATTATTTAACAACAGCAGGACAGGAAGCGAATAGCGATTATCGCATGCTGGAGGATTTGGGCTTCGAAATTGAATTAACACATAAACAAGAAGAAGTATTTTGTTAAACTTATGACATGTAAATCTACTACTACAGCAAAAACCGTACTTTTGTACGGTTTTTTGGCTATAGATGAAAAGAGACGGATAGACCTGACTTCACTGGCAGTGGATATACCTATAAAATCAAGGCTTTCACAAATTGTTCAATGAAAGCGTTTTGAAATTGAACAGTTTGTGAAGACCTTCACATAAAGCTTTCTTTTTGAAAAAATCAGCGTAAAATAAGAATCAAGTAAGGAATTGTTATAAAACAGTTGATAAGTCGTATCACAAATTTTGGTGGTTGTTATATTACAAAAATAATGAGTGAAGGGAGCTTTTCACATGTGGGTTATTACAGTTTTTGATAAAAAGGACGTTCGAATTTTTGAGTACGCGAGCAAAAATGAGGCAACAGAAGCTTTAGCAAAATTCAAGAAAAATGCCGTTTTAACGTATACAAAATAAGTTGCTGATAAAGCAGCCCTCTACCGACAGAGGGCTGTTTTTTAATGTACAACAATGGAAACAGCACTGTACATTAATAATAGTGCCATGATCATGTTAAATGGTTTTCGATATTGCTGTAGTGCTTTTTGAAAAACGGAGCCACATAATGCCCAACTAAATGTACTGATTACCCCTACTAGCGCTAAAAAGAACGAGAAGAGTAGATAGCTTATGTAGGATGAGTAGTAGGGTAGGATGTAAGTTGCGACAACAGTAAGACCAAATAAAATACCTTTTGGGTTAATAAATTGAACGCACGCTCCTAAAAAAAATAGGTTTCGTTTTTCTTCTTCGTTGTCGTGATCCTCTAATTCTTTGCTTGTTAAAATTTTATAAGCCAGGTACAACATATAGCCTACACCAAATATGGTTAGGGGTAATTCAATGGCAGGTAAAATGTTTAACATGATCGTGTTAAAAAAGCTACTAAGACCAATAATGATGAAAAAACCAATCCCTACACCTAAACAGAATGGAATCGTTTTCGCTAAGCCATATTGTTTAGCAAAAACCATCGCCATAAAATTATTAGGGCCAGGTGTAAAGCTTGTAATGATGATAAATAATAAAAAGGAAAATACAGGCAAAAAAAATCCCTTCTTTCAAGTTGTATGATATAATGCACGAAATAGACTGTATAACGTCGGTCTTTTTATTATACAAAACGTACGTTATATTGTACATGCAAGGAGGGCTTTTGGATGGAAGAAATTCATCTCGTCTTTGCGAGAAATTTAAAGGCAATTCGAGAAAGGGAGAAATTAAGCTTAGAGAAAGTTTCTCAGCTTAGTGGCGTGAGTAAAACGATGATTGGTCAAATTGAGAGGGGAGAATCCAGTCCAACTTTGACAACAATTTGGAAAATTGCAAATGGATTAAAGGTTTCGTTTACAGAGCTTATTCATCCTCCCCAACCTGAGACGGAGGTTATTCGCGGTAAAGAAATTCAAGTATTGAAGGAAGATCATGGCCGATATATGGTTTATCCTCATTTCCCCTATCAAAAGGATAGTCGTTTTGAAATATATACAATTGAAATCAAAGAAAATGGAACGTTAGATGCTGAGGCTCATCGAGAAGGAACGGAGGAATATATAACCGTTTTTGATGGGGAATTAATCATCCATATACAGGGTCAGGATTATCGATTAACAAGTGGTGATGCCATACGATTTAAGGCTGACCGTCCACACACATACAGCAATCCAGGTAGTACAGTAACACGACTTAGTATGACTATTTACTATCCACATTAAAAAACGTATAAACGCTTTTCACAGCGTTTATACGTTTTCGTTTTATAAAATACTAGCTAAACGTTTAATTCCCTCACGGATGACTTCAGGTGTTGCATTTGTATAGTTAAGACGCATTGTGTTCACATTCGTTTTTGATGTGTAGAATGGATCGCCAGGCACGAAGGCAACCTTTTGTTCCATCGCTTTATTGAATACATCAAGGGCCGGTGTACCGTCCTTCATTGTTGCCCAAATGAACATGCCACCCTCTGGTCGTGTATATTCAACATGGGCAGGGAAAAACTCCTGCATAGCATCAAGCATCGCATCCGACTGATTTTTATATAAAGCAATAATTTTCTTTACATGTTCGGTATAATCATTACTTGCTAAGTAATCGTAGATAACATATTGTGAAAAAATATTAGTATGAAGATCAGACGCTTGCTTCGCTGTTTCAATATGCTGCAAAAGCTCTTTGTTTTTTGTGATAATAAAGCCAAGACGCATGCCTGGTGTGACCGTTTTAGAGAAAGAACCTAGTAAAATACTATTTTCTAATTTACCAGCACCGATATATGGAAGTGGCTCCCCTTGGAAACGTAGCTCTCCGTATGGATCATCCTCAATTAAAGCAACATCATATTTTGCCACTATTTCGCAAATTTGCTCACGCTTTTCTTTCGAATATGTGAGTCCTGTTGGGTTTTGGAAGTTCGGCACCGTATAAATGAATTTTACATTTGGTTGTTGTAGAGCACGCTCTAACTCTTCTAAGTTAAGACCATCATTTTCTAGCGTAACACCATGGAAAGTTGGCTCTGTTAAAGTAAAGGCTTGAATAGCCCCTAGGTAACCTGGCTCTTCGATGATAATGCCATCGCCTTTATTGATAAGTACTTTACCAATTAGTTCAAGCGCTTGCTGTGAACCTGTAGTAATAAAGACATCGTCAGCATGTACATCAAGTCCATGGACACGTTGATATTTCGCGGCAATATATTCACGCAATGGTGCATAACCCTGTGTGGATGAATATTGGAATAATCGGCTGCCATTTACTGTAATAGCATGGTCTACGGATGCTCTCAATGCATCAATCGGGAAAGAAATCGGGTTTGGAAGCCCGCCCGCAAAGGAAATAACGTCCTCTGCATCTGTCACTTTTAAAATATTTCGAATAAATGAGGATGGTGTTTTTAAGATTCTTTCAGAATATTGCATAATTATCGGTCCTTTTTTTCTGATTTTTTAAAAATTATATCATTGTCATCGTGTGCATACAATATTATCATTGTATGCAAGACAATTAAACTATTGTATGCAAATTAAGAGAAAGAAGGGCCTAGTGAATGCCTATTAATTCATTTGACGAGTATCCAATGAGTTGGAAGCCGGATATTAGCAATATTTCTGCTCCGTTATATATAGCCATCGCACATCAGCTAGAACAAGATATTAAGGATGGAAAGCTAGTACCAGGCACAAAATTGCCACCCCAGCGTGAATTAGCTGATTTTTTAGATGTGAATTTGAGTACGATTACAAGAGCCTTTAAGCTTTGTGGCCAAAAAGGATTAATTTATGCCTCAATTGGCAGCGGTACATTCGTTTCAACAGATGCGGCTAGCAATAAAATGTTACTGCCAACCAACCATGCCACACCTATCATTGAAATGGGCTCTGTTCTACCAGATAATTTTGTTAATGATGATATTACACGCTTTATGAAGAAAATGATAAACGAACCTAGTTTTAGCATGCTATTTCAATATGGACGACCTGAGGGCAATGCATGGCAAAACGAAGCCGTGATGAAGCTACTCGAACTAGTAAATTTTCCAACAGATCAGCCTATTCTTCTAGGAGCAGGCGGACAAAATGCCATTGTGGGAACCCTTGCAGCTTTATTTCAGCCAGGCGACCGCATTGGTACAGATCCAATTACCTATGCAGGCATTAAAACAGCTGCAAATATGCTTGGTATCCAGCTTGTGGCTATCCAACAATGTCAGGGTGAAATGACAAAAGAAGGATTACTATATGCTTGTAAAAATGAGCATATCAAAGGAATCTATGTGATCCCTGATTTTCATAACCCAACGACTCATACGATGTCAGTAGAAACAAGAAAAATGATTGCAGACGTGGCAAGACAGAAGGATTTGCTTGTGATCGAGGATGCTATCTATAGTTTTCTCAAGGAGCAACCGCTTGCTCCGATTGCTTCTTATGCACCTGATAAGGTTATTTACATTGCTAGCCTATCTAAAACACTATCACCTGGTTTACGATTATCCTTCCTTGTGACACCGCCTGCGCTACGTAAAAAAATAATGGAAACGCTCTATAATATCAACATTTCTGTTTCTCCTATCATGCTGGAGCTTGCAGCACGATTAATCCATGAAGGTGTTGCCCAAACGATATTAGAAAAACACCGAGCATATGCCAAGCAGCAAAATGCGCTTGTCGATCAGTATTTAGGGGATTATCACATATTAGGGGATGAGGAATGTATTTTTAGGTGGCTCCAATTGCCTGATAAATTTACGGGTGTTCAATTTGAATTGTTAGCTTCGAAAGCTGGTGTACAAGTCTATGCAGCGGAACGCTTTGCCGTAGGGAATACAAAGCCTGTCAATGCCGTTCGTTTAGCCATTGCAGCGCCAGAATCTCAACTTGAGCAAGCGTTAATTATTTTAAAGGACCTCCTCGAAAGTAATGGTGATTATGCATTTGTTGATTAGAGGTTATGGGGCGTATAATAAGGCTAAGAAAGAAACGAGGTGATGAGCATGGCACATAAAGGGCGTGTTATTTTGCATGTGGATATGAACAGTTTCTATGCTTCTGTGGAGCAAGCACATGACCCAAGTTTAAAGGGGAAGCCTATCGCAATTGCAGGGAACCCAAAGGAACGGCGTGGCATTTTAGTAACTTGTTCATATGAAGCAAGAGCGCTAGGCATTTATACAACTATGACTGTTCATGAAGCGAAGCGTAAATGTCCTGAGCTATTGTTATTACCTCCAGATTTTCAAAAGTATCGTCATGCATCTAAAGAAATGTTCACCATTCTTCGAAGCTATACACCATTAGTAGAGCCTGTTTCGATTGATGAGGGCTACTTGGATGTGACTGAGCTAAGCAAGGAACGGCATGCCTTAAGTATTGCCCAGGAAATACAAGTGCGCATTTTAGCTGAGCTGGATTTACCTTGTTCCATCGGTATTGCACCGAATAAATTTTTAGCGAAAACAGCCTCTGATATGAAGAAACCAATGGGGATTACCGTACTACGAATACGGGATATTGAACAGCAATTATGGCATCGTGAGGTTGTCAACATGCATGGGATTGGAGCAAGTACTGCTAAAAAATTAAATGCACAAGGCATCTTTACAATAGGTGATTTAGCTAAGACAGAAGAATTTAAAATGAAGCAAATTTTAGGGAAGAATGGGGTACGGCTTCGAGCAAGGGCCAATGGGGTGGATCAGCGCATGGTCGATCCTGAGGCAATCTTTGATACGAAAAGCGTTGGGAATTCAACAACATTACCAGAAGATGTAACAGATGTTCGTACACTTCATAAAACAATCGAAGGTCTATGTAAAAAAGTGGTGGAGCGTCTTGATGCCAAGCGCTTAGCAGGTTCAACTGTGAGCATTCAAATACGGGATGCTGATTGGCATAATCATACACGTTCGAAAACAATGTCCAATGTCCTGTATCGTTATGAAGAAATTTACGACATTGCTTGTACTTTATTTGATAAGCATTGGGATGAATCTCCTGTAAGATTACTTGGTGTAACGGTTTCCAATGTGGTGGATCGTAAAGATTATTCACAGCAATTATCGATATTTGATTTTCAGGAGCATGCGAAAGATGAACCGATTCTCAAGCTTGTCGATGAAATTGAGGGACGGTTTGGCAAGGGGATTATAAAACGTGGTGTAGATTTAGGGAAACGTTCCTCCTATCAATCACAAACAAGCTTTAGTAAAGATTTTTTAGATGACCATGAATGAGAAAGAATGAAAGTAGGTGTATCTATGCAATACAAGGAGTATGGGGATGCTAACAATCCTTTCATGATGTTTATTCATGGAGGGGGCGTTGGAGGGTGGATGTGGGATCAGCAAGTTCGCCATTTTTCCCATTATCACTGTGTTATACCTGAGCTAATGACATACAATCCATTTTCCATTGAACAAAGTGCGAAAGAGCTTCTTCTGCTTATTGAGAAAAAAGCCAATGGGAAGCCTGTTATAGTAATTGGTTTCTCTTTAGGAGCGCAAATCGCTATTCAAATGCTAAGTCTACAGCCTAGTTTAATCGATTTTACGATCATCAATAGTGCGCTCGTGATACCCTCTCCTACTGTAGAAAGGATGCTTCAACCGTTTATTCGGCTGTCATTTCCGCTTATAAAAAATAAAACATTTGCGAAACTTCAAGCAAAAGCCCTGTACATTCAAGAAGATTATTTTGAGCGTTACTATCAAGAGAGTGCCACGATGAAAGTAGATACATTGATTCAAATTTTGCGAGAAAATATGTCATTTTCCATCCCAGCTGACTTTAACAAAGCTCAAGGAAAGATCCTAATAACTGTGGGAGAAAAAGAGAAAAGCAACATGAGAAAATCCGCTAAAGCACTTGTGCAAAGTCATCCAAATAGCAAGGGTGTGTTATTGAAGAACATCGGTCACGGCGTCTCATTAGCCCAGCCTGCATTTTTTAATCGCTTTGTAGAGAATTGGATTAAGGATGGTCAATTACCTGAAGGGACAGTTATTCGGTAGGGGAACCCCATTACGAATCGTCATCCATAATGGAGTTGATGTATGGATCATTGAAAATAGTGAGGATATAAGTGTTTATGCTGCAATATCCATTCCTTCATCTCTATCATCATTTCTTCGTAGCTAGGGACAATAAATGAAAAGTCATTTCTTGTATTTATTAATGTTTTATTGATTTGAACAAGGTGATGAGGAAGAATTTTTATACTGTTGTTCAGTAAGTGCTTATTAAATAGATGCAGTAGATCGTGTTTAGAAATATTTGTCGTATTGACGAGATGATAGAGTCCTGTTAAATCTTGTTGTGCAGCACGTTCAATGGCTTTAGCCAAAGTAAGTGTTGTCACTCCCGTCCAAATAGCACCCGAATAGCCATAGACGGGACTTTTTTGTTGCATAAACCAATTGAAGAGTCCGATGCCATCCTTTTTCAAATCAGGACCAATTATGGAATTACGAAATGTTATGTGCTTGTCGTTATTCACTTCCCCTATACCTTTGGTGCGGTCATAAAAGGTTTCCCCGTCTAGTACACTATTTTCATAGTAGGGAGCACTTTTGCCTGAAAATACGCAGTCGGTACTTAGATGAATAAGCTTTGTGTGACGATTTTCAAGGAGAGATACAATGGCATGCGGTAAATAGCTATTCAGTAAAACACTTTGGGCAGGATGAGCCTCACAAGCATTGTTTAAAACACCAATACAATTAATGACGACATCTACCTCATTGTCTAGTAGTAGCGACCTTAAAAAATGGGAGTCTGTCACATCACCTGTTCTATTATTGCCATAGGGAAAAGGGGTTCGAGAGTATGTTGTTACATCATGCCCTTGTTCACATAAATAGATGGCAATGGTATGACCAGCCATGCCTGTAGCACCGAGCACTAAAAATTTCATGGTTTTCCTCCTGTCCAATGAAGGAGCTCTTCTTGTATAAGAGGCAATGTTAATAGCTTTACTTTAATGTCAGCCACACTTAATTGTTGGGTATTGTTGGAGTTATATTCATCCGTTAATGTAATTTTTGGAGAGCCCTCATCGAGGTATTTTCCATAATTTAAATCCCGATTATCCGCGGGGATTCGATAGAAATGGCCCATATCAATAGCTTTTGCTGCTTCCTCCTTCGTACATAATACTTCATACATTTTTTCTCCGTGCCGTGTTCCGATAATTTGCATGGCGTTGTTTGCTTGAAAGATCTCAAGTAAAGCCTGTGCTAAATTTGCTATTGTGGCAGCAGGTGATTTTTGCACCATAATATCCCCGTTTTGAGCATGTGAGAATGCGTACAATACCAATTCTACCGCTTCCTCAAGGCTCATCATAAAACGTGTCATATGAGGGTCCGTAATCGTTAAAGGTTTCCCAGCCTTTATTTGTTCAATGAATAATGGGATAACCGAGCCTCGCGAAGCCATGACATTACCGTATCGAGTGCCACAAATTAGGGTATGGTGAGGGTCAACCATTCGTGACTTTGCAATAAACGTTTTTTCCATCATTGCCTTGGATATACCCATCGCATTGACAGGGTACGCGGCCTTATCTGTTGACAGGCAAATGATTTTCTTGACGCCAGCTTGAATGGCGGCTGTTAGTACGTGATCTGTTCCTAAAATATTAGTTTTCACAGCTTCTAAGGGAAAAAATTCGCAGGAGGGAACTTGCTTGAGAGCGGCGGCATGAAATACATAGTCAACATTATACATCGCATTGTGAATGCTTTGAATATCGCGGACATCCCCGATATAAAATTTAATTTTTGTATGCTGATAGTGTTTTCGCATATCATCTTGCTTTTTTTCATCCCTTGAAAAAATCCGAATTTCCTTGATATCCGTATTTAAGAATCGCTTTAATACGGCGTTCCCGAAAGAGCCCGTGCCTCCAGTAATCAATAATATTTTATCTGTAAACATTGTATAGTTCGTTACACCTCCTGCATGCTATTATTTCAATCCTCTTTGATGTAGGTCACATTCTGAGTTCTCCCTAGGGTAGTTGTACCAATAAGCAAATTCGTTAGTATATTTACTTGTCGGATTTTTATCCATCAGGGCGCAATTAAAATCCCAATCTCCTGCAATATCTTTGCGTATCGTAAATTTCGCATCTCCAATTAAACTTCTCCTGATAATCTTAAATTGCCCAGGCAAGGAATAACGGTTGGATTCATCTTTAATAAAAGCAAAGCCATTTTTAATAATCATGTTGTAGTAGTAAATATCAAATGTGCCATCCACTTGTGCTAGTACATTGCGAATAGCAGGTAAATAGTGGTCATCACTATCGATGATGGCTATATAATCTCCTGTTGCTTCTGCAATGCAGCGATTGTAGGCAACACTCGCACCTAAATTCGTTGGGTGAACGATGATTTTTAAAGCTGCACAGTTTTTCTGATAATCCTGTAAAATGGCTAGCGTATTGTCTGTAGAGCCATCATCTACCACAATAATTTCATAGGCATATTCTTTAGGAATACTATCAAGCATCGTTACGATCCATTCTTCGCTATTAAATGCAGGTGATAAAAAACTAATCTTCATCTGATCCCTCCATTCTATGTTCATTAGTAGAGTTGTTCCATGTGACTGAGTAGATCCTTTAATACAATATGCGTAGACGTAGTGCTACTGTAGGCAATTGCTTATTTTAGGATGTTTTTAAGAGAGTGTTTTTAGATAGAATTTTTATGTTTACTAGAGATATGGCATAAGAAAGATGAAAATTTACTAACATAAGCACATTTAGCAAGAGAGGTCATAAACTAGCGAGAGCGCTTTTTTTAGAAAGAGGGATACGATGACAAAAAGAATAGCATTTATTTGTAGCGTGGAATCTTACAAACTTTCGGATGCCCATATTTTCAAAGATTTGTGTCTAGTGCCTATTTTATTGGGGGAACATTTAGGCTATGAGGTCACTATTGTCACGACAGAAATGAATGAAGCTCTACTTCAACAAGTCTTTCCCACTGTAAAATTTGAGTCTGTACCATTTGAAGATGATTATGTGGTGAATATGAATGCTTATTTAGCCCAGCATGCAAGGGACATCGACATTGCCTTTGCTATTGGACCCTATCCATCCTATTTAGCTATTTTGAAAACCTATAAGCATTTTAATCCAAATGGCAAAATTTATATGAAATTAGATGTCAATCGATTTTGGCTAAATCGATTAAAAACCTATCCCTATTTTTTAGAGTTGTTGCAGCTTTGTGATCTCCTTACCTCTGAATGCATATCTATTCAAACAGCAATCAAAGACTTTTCACAATTGGATGTTAAACATATACCCAATGGTTTTTATGAACATTTTCCCACAGAGCCAGTGCCGTTTCACGAGAAAGAAAATAGAATTCTAACAGTTGGGCGATTGGATGCACCAGAGAAGCAAACAATTTTGACAGTCAAGGCATTTTTAGCAGCACAACTGCCAGATTGGGAGCTTCGTTTAGTAGGGCCGATGTCAGTCTCATTTCAAGAAGAGCTGAGACTATTACTAGATAGTCATCCGCTTGCCGCTCAAGTAACGATGGTAGGACCTATTTTTGATAAGGTTCAGCTAGAAGAGGAGTATCGTAAGGCTAAAATTTTTTGCTTAACGTCTTTAGTCGAATGCTATGCCCATGTCTTTGCGGAGGCAGCTAAAAATGGTTGCTATATCGTGACAACAGATGTGGATGGTGCTGCTGATATTACACAACAACAGCGTTTTGGTACAATCCATCCTACACATGATTGGGAGGCGATAGGTCGGACATTGCAACAAGTTGCAGCACAGGAATCATTATTGGCAGATACTTGTGTCCAGCTTCAAGCATTTGCCCGCAAGGAATTAAATTGGAGGCAGATCGTCAAGAAGGTTGCCAATTATTTAGGTGAATAAAAGTGAATCTTTTCTGGATTGAGAGGAGTATTCTTTTCTTTATACCAGTATTTCCTATATAATAAAAACTAGTTTTATAAAGCTAGACAATCATGGGTAGACACAAGGGGAGACTAGAATGGAAATACTACAAGCAACAATGGATGAACTAGAGGACTTAGCAAAACTGTTTGATGAATATCGTCAATTTTATGGAATTGAGTCAGATATAAGCAGTGCCAAGGCATTTTTACAATTACGATTGGCCTTGAAAGAATCCGTCATTTTTATCGCGCTGATGGATGACAAGATAATTGGATTTACACAATTATATCCAACATTTTCGTCCATTGCTTTACAGCGAGCCTATATTTTAAATGATATTTATGTAACAGAAGATGCTAGAGGCCTAGGGGTGGGCAAGGCATTGATGGAAAAGGTATTTCATTATTGTGAGCAACAGTATGCTCGCTATGTCACGTTACAAACGGCGGCTGATAATGTAAATGCACGTAAGCTTTATGAAAAGCTACAAATGAAGCAAGATGAATATTGTAATTATGTTAAATATTTTATGTAAGCCGAAGTGGTGAATCTCATCGTTGGATGAAAATACTTCTTTCAGATCATAAATATCCCCTAGATCGTTTTGATCTAGGGGATATTTTTAATTCTAACTATTTTATTTCAAGCGTATAGGGTTGTGTGCTAGCTTTGCCATCAAACTCACTTACTTCAATATAGTATTTGCCTGCATCAAGCTCCACCGTACCAACCTCGGCATCACCAACACCGTAAAGATCGAATGTTTTGACGGTTTTTCCGTTTGCATCTAACACTCGAATAACACCATCCAACGCTTTTTCTGTTTGGAGTGAGAAGAAGACTTCGCGTTTCTGATCGTTATTCCATTCAAAATAGTCTTTATCACCAAATGGTATACCTGCATTTAAATATTGCGTTGCAACCCATTTCTCATCCTTTTTCACAAGAACAGATGGCTTGCTAGGTACTCCATTTACTAATTTTGAATCCGCATCTTCATCCACATGCTTATGATCAAACAATGTTAATGTATAAGGCTGAATCGATACTTGGCCAAGCCCCATGCTGTTGACTAGAATAAAATAGCCTCGATCCTTCTTTGCCTTAAACGATGTATTTACATCGTTTGTACCCATCATTCCAAGTAACATTTCAAGAATATTATCACCTAAGCCAAATGGAATTTCTGTCTCCATTTCTTTGGCATCAATCTTCATATTGCCGTTCGTATCTTCGATAATAGCTCCTGCAAATTTCAAGTCTTTTTGCAGTTCTTTAGGTAGCTGAGCCAATTGTTCATTAGTAAAAGGAACTGAAGAAAGAAGCAGACTCATGACCTCATCATTGCCTTGTTGCTTATAGTAGTAATAATCTACATCATCTTGATAAATCAGGTGGTCTCTATAAGTAGTACCTGGTTGAATTTTTAGCGCTTTTGCTTCCTCATGATTGTTTGGATTGTACTCTGCTGGAATATCGCCTATTTTCTTTGTTTTCAATGTATAAGGCTCAGCAGATCGTTCTCCAGCATTGACAACGGCTACCACGTACGTTTTGTCCTTTTTCAATGGTATGACCTTTGCATCGTCTTCGTTACCAGCTGAACCAAGTAGTAGTGCCAGTATACCAAGGTCATTAGTTAAGGAAGAAACGGGAATTAATTCTTTTGTTTCTTCATCATATTCAAACACTGTACCTGTCGGCATTTGGTTCATGCCTTTCAAAAAGCTGAAGCTATAAAGGGCGTCTTCCTTCGCTTTAAATAAGAAATAATCCTCATCATAATCTGTTTGGAAATAAGCCTTTTGATCGTCACCTATTTCAAAGCGGATTGCTTGCTTAATGATAGGGTCAACATTTTCTAGATTGCCTGAAGCCGTAGGATTCAATAACATACTCATCAGGCTGTCAATTTCATTACGTTTTTTTATGTTGTTTTCTATAAGCGGTAATTGGCTCTCTGGAACATTTTCTTCGATCATGGCTTCATCTACAGGTAGACCATCCTCATCAGGTGGGAGGGAAACTACTTCACCTTTTAATGTGTAAGGGATCATCGATTCACTGATCGTTTCTTCTTTTTCGATGCCGCCACTAAAGAACATCTCCATAGAAAACTCGCTATTACTTTCATTAGATACACTTAAAACGTACTCTTGATCTGGAACAGCGTCGATAATCATACGAACCGGTTCACCTTTTGCTGTACCATAAGCGGTCTGCATTGGATAGGCTTCTTCTTCACCTTCATCATTTTCAGCTTGATCGATTTCTTCTGGTGGCACAGGATTAAAGTCATCTTTTAGATAAAGCTCCATAGAGGCAGTGACACCTGGAATTCCCGATAGATCAAATTGTAACGTCGTCGGTTTTTTGACAGAGAACGTGAAGTAATCTTGATCTTGTTGTTGATCTTTTGACAGTAATGTATAGTTTTTACCTGCTGTACTGTATGGGAACTTTTTAATAGGCTCCATCGTAGACTTGTCTATTGTATCAATTGGCAAGTCCTTCGTCGTTTGTGCTGTAAAAATGTAAGTAGATTTGCCTTTTAAACTATAGCTTCCATTATGATCTTTGACACCAATGACAAGCGTTCCCTTTTGATCTGCTTTAAATAGATAACCTTCTTTTTTTCCTACGCGAACATCATTGACATGGATAGGCTCTACATCACCAATCCCGCTATTTGGGTAGAAATATAAATCAAAGGCATAGTCGTATTTGTCAGCGCCTTTTAATGTTAATTGAGCATATTCATTTTCTTCTAAATCGACTTTATACCATTTCTTTTCGTCTTGCTGTTCAAAAGCACCCTGTTCTGTATTTAGCTTATTTTTAGCAAGGATCTTGGCGTTCTTAATACGATCTTCCTTTGTCTCTGAATAATGCTTAGGCAATTTATTTAAATCAAATTGTAATGCTTTTACAGGATCAACTAATCCGTGACCATAAGTAAGATCATAGCCTTTCTCGCCCAAATCTTGTGCGGTCATTTCTAAAATCGCTTCTATTTGATGCGGTTTTAAAGATGGGTCTTTGGATTTAAGAAGAGAGGCGATACCTGCCACGACAGGAGAGGCCATGGATGTTCCACTAAACTTGACAAAAGATGATCCTTTCTTCGCATCATGAACGGTACTATAAATGTCTTCACCTGGTGCAACAATATCCACAGATGGTCCGTAATTGGAGTAGCTTGATAGTTTGTTGCGTTCGTTTGTTGAACCAACACTAATGACACCTTCGAAAGAAGCGGGGAAGGAATATTCATCTGTCGATTCATTTCCTGCGGCCGCCACAATTGTAATCCCACTATCAATCGCTTTCTGAACGGCTTCCTTCATCAGGGGAGATTCACCATAGCCTCCTAGACTCATATTAATGACGTCAACGCCCTGCTCAATTGCATAAAGAATACCCTGTGCAATGATGAAATCATTAGCACCTTCTTTGCCGTTAAATACATCAATTGGCAGTAACTTTGCATTCGGATTAATCCCATGCCCACCTACGCCATTATCTTTTGCTGCGGCGATAATACCTGCCACATGTGTTCCGTGATCGCCTGAATAAGTAGTATTAGCAGGTGCTGCTGCATTATAGGGTGGAAGTACTTGTGACTTTAGATCGGGGTGTTTAAAATCTACACCAGAATCAATGACAGCAACTGTGACATCATGGTTGCCTGCTAATTCTAGTGCCTTATCCATTTGCAGTAAGTTTAAATGATACATCTCTTGTTTTTTAGGATCAGCTTCTTTATTAAAAGAATGATAGATGTAACTAGGAGATACACTTGATATTCCGTTTTGCTTTAAATAGTAAGAGACGGCTTTTTCGATCGATACGCCTTTATTTAGTTGTACAACATCATACCCTAATGAAGGAATGGAGCGGATGACCTTGGAGCCAATTTTTTTATGTACGTTTTTATCAAGACCTGAATGCTTGATAACAATTGTATCCTTACTCATCCATTTTTCTTCATTCTTCTCTGTTTGTTTCGCACTGTTTGCCAGCATGTTTTTCGCTTTATGCTGAGGTGCCTCAGCAAAGGCAGAAGCAGCAGGAACCATGAGTGCAGCAGATGCTACAACAGCGACTGATTTTTTATACCAACTTTTCAATTGTTATCTCTCCTTGGTGTTATAAATTAAATCTCGACTATATTAATACGGACAAAGATTAGAAAAGTTTCGTAATGGAGGAAAATTTTTCTTTGCTATTTTAATTTTTGGTAGGTATAACGAAAAAACCTAGCATTATTAAAAGCTTTAGATCTGTTCTATTAATTGTTGTAGCTCCTGCTTGGAACGAGGGATGTTGATATTTTCCTGCAATAGCTTCTTTTTTTGCAAAGCTATGACCATTTCAAAAATCCATGGACGTTCAAGATGCGCGCGATGTAACAATTCGTCTTCATAAAACAAGGTGATTGGATCACCGTTATAAATAATTTTTCCAGCCTCCATAACAATGATTAGATCTGCCCATTCATAGGCGAGAGGTATGTCATGGGTTGCTAGTAAAATGGTTCTCTCACCATCATCTAATTTGGCTAAGTATTGTAATACTTGTGTAGCATAATAATTATCAAGACCGGCTGTTGGTTCATCTAACAAAAGGACAGAGGGCTCCATCGCTAAAACACCTGCCATTGCTACACGTTTTTTCTGACCTACGCTTAAAAAATGAATGGGTTTATCAAGCAAATCTTCCACTTCGGTTTGCGCAACGGCCCATGCTATTTTTTCTTCCGTTTTTTCAGTAGACCAGCCGAGATTCAATGGGCCAAATGCTATATCTTGCTTGACGGTCCCTGAAAAAAGCTGATGATCTGCATTCTGAAAAACAATGCCGACTTTTTGGCGTAGGGCCTTTAAAGCTTTTCGACTATATTCCAGATCGTTGCCTTCGAATACAATCGTCCCAGCTGTAGGTTTTAAAATACCGTTAAGATGCTGAAATAAAGTCGATTTTCCTGCGCCATTATGTCCGAGTATGGCGATTTTTTTACCTTTTGGAATGTCTAATGTTATATCTGACAACGCCTTCGTACCATCCGCATAGGCATAAGATAATTGGTTGAGTTCAAAATAAAATGCTGTCATGTAAAATACCCTCCATATACGATGAGGACTAGTAAAATAGCTGCCATGCCTAGCCAATTTTTCTTGCTATAAGAGCCCATCTCTTGCCAGTAGACGGCCTCGCCTCCACGTGATTGCATGGCATTGTTGAGCTCTCGGCTACGCTGAAACATTTCCACAAATAATGCCACAATAAGCATGGAGACAGAGCGTAGCCATTGCATCGGTGAATGATAGCCAAGACGTGCTTGCTGGGCGAGATGTATATTTTGCATGCTTTCTAAAAACATAAAAATAAAACGATAGATTAGTTCGACGAGCTCCACTAATAAAGAGGGGAGTCGCCATTGTCGTAGCACATAACATATTCCTTGTACGGAAGTGGTTAGAATTAAAAAGTATAAACAACTAATGCTACCAAGGACAATAAAGAACAGCTGTTGCGCTGCTAACACACTTGCATTCCCAATAAAGACAGTCCAATTCCTAAATGTAAACGACCAAATATGGGCAGGGAGTGTATTCGTTGATGATGTAAAGGAAAGTAAAATAGATACGAGACTTGTTAATAAGAAAAAGCTAGGTAGCAATAATAATTTGCCGTAGTATGCAAGCGGAATTTTTGCACCTAAAATGATAAAAGCACTCATTACAAAAAATGTAATGAGTGAAAGTCGTTCATCTCTCATGATGAGCGTTATGAGAAGTAGTCCAAGTGAAAATATCATTTTTTCTAGCGGATGAACGGACGCTAGCTTATTCAGATAGGCATACTTATCAATGAGTAACATAATGGTTAACCTTCTTTGTGTTTGCCACGCATATAGCCGATGAAGTAGCCAATAAAGCCAGCTCCTATAGCTGCCTGTAGCACGAATAATAAGCTTTCGATTTCACCACTTGGTGGCTCCCATAGACTTTCAAACCATGGTTCATATTCCGCATTAATTTCACCAATAGCTGCTTCTGCTTCTCCATCAGCACCACCAAATTCAGCACCTTTTTGTATGAATAAGGGAATGATGGCTAACAACACAACAATTGCTAATAACAATAAATTTTTTTTCATTTGTTAATGTGCCTCCTTTGTTGAGAAAACACGTAACGTTTTTAATTCGCTAACATTGTATTTTTTCAAGAAATTCATCACAATGACCGTTAAAATTCCTTCACTCACTGCTAAAGGAATTTGAGTTAAGGCAAAAATACCTGCAAACTTTGTAAAGGATGCCATAAAGCCTCCAACCTCTGAAGGAAAGGCTAGTGCTAGTTGTACAGAAGTCACAATGTATGTACCTAAATCACCAAGCATAGCTGCAAAGAATATGGCTAGTGAAAATGACAACCCTACTTTTTGAGCCCCTTTAAAGACAAAGTAAGCAATAAAAGGACCAACAATAGCCATAGAAAAGGCATTAGCCCCTAAAGTTGTAATTCCTCCATGAGCTAATAATAAAGATTGAAATAATAAAACGATTGTTCCAATTACACTCATTGCTAGAGGGCCAAAGAGTACTGTCCCAAGTCCTACACCAGTTGGGTGAGAACAACTACCTGTAACTGAAGGGATTTTTAGGGCGGATAGCACAAAGGCAAAGGCTCCTGAAAGCCCCAAAAGCATTTTTGTTTCAGGATTTTCATCAATGGTTTTTCGAATAGAACGCAATCCTAGAATGATAAATGGGATAGAGATCACCCACCAAAAAATAGCCCATTCGATTGGTAAAAAACCTTCCATGATATGCATGGCAAAGGCACGTTTTGGCACGATTAAAAAGGCCAGTAAAAAATAACTAAGTTTCCACCATGATAATGTCAAAAAGCTTTCCTCCTAACTAATTAATAGATTTTTAGAATATTGCGTGCGTAATTAAAAAAAGCACTTCTCCTTAGGTGGAAAAGTGCATAGCTAAAAAAGCAAATAACAGTCTCATCTGCTAAGCCGCACACCTATCCTCGTAGGTTGAAACGATCACTTATTTTTCGGCAGGTCTCCTGGCTCTAGTTCAATGCTTTATAGGTCTTCCCATCCGTTGGACAGTGACATATTCTATAAAGCTCCCTATTACAGTGGCGGGACCGCGCCGGACTCAAACCGGCTTCCCTTTTAAGCAAAATGACAAGCACTTTGCACCGAAAAACATTCAAATTGTGAGATTTCACGACAAAGTGTAACATGAATTTCCATAAATATGCTATACCTTTTATGAAATTTTTTAAATTAAAGGTCAACGGTGAATATTCTGATAAAATTTTGTGCGCAAATTATATAGATTGTATAAAATTCATACCTAGTTCCATTCAAAATTGATAAATTTGTCATAAATTTTTAAAGAAATATTGAAATTTTAAAATAATAAGATATGATAAAGACAGTTTTCTATTTAAAATTCTAATAAAAATTTCATATAAAACGTCAATAAGTGCTCGAATAGTTCGAGATAATAGGGAAATTGGTGAAAATCCAATACAGCCCCCGCTACTGTAATAGCTGATGAAATCGCAAAGCCACTGGTACAAACTTGGGAAGGTGCGACAGTAAAATGAAGCTTAAGTCAGGAAACCTGCTTATTTGATTGTGCATGCAAACTTTTCGGAGGGAGAAGTTGAAGCGAAAGCGGGTACCTGTATTTCATTCTATTCGTTTTTATTTGGCTTCTACAAAACCTTTACTCTTCGTTATAGAGTAAAGGTTTTTCTTTTTCCAAAAAGCAAATGAGGGGAGACAGAAGATGACAACTTGGAATTTAGAGGGGATGAAAACACATCTCTTTATTTGCAATGGCAGTAGCTGCATGAAAAAGGATGGGGAGGAAATTACCTTAGCCATTCGAGATGAGATACAGCGGCAAGCACTCGATCAGGAAATACATACGACAAGAACGCGCTGTAATGGACGCTGCAAGGATGCTTGTGTGGTAATCGCTTATCCTCAAGGAAACTGGTATCGTGTGCCATCAACAGAGCATGCTAGAACACTAGTACAAGATTTACATCATGAATCCTTATACAACGAACATGTCTTTACACTTCGTGAAGGTACATTACAGCGTACTGCTCAAACAACTGCCATTAAAGGGATCGAAAAGGTGAAAGAGGGGTAACAACATGGCGCAAAAAGGAAAAATTTTCGTAGTAGGCTTTGGACCTGGAGATTTTAAGCATATTACGACACGTGCAGTAGAGGCTTTACAACAAAGTGATATGATTATAGGCTATAAAACCTATGTAGAGCTGATTCAAGATTTAGTAAGTGCAAAATCGATTGTTAGTACAGGCATGACAGAAGAAGTGTCGCGTGCACAGGAAGCCGTTCGTCAAGCCGAAGCAGGGAGCATCGTCTCAGTAATTTCGAGTGGTGATGCAGGCGTCTATGGCATGGCGGGTTTAGTCTATGAGGTGTTAATTGAGCTAGGCTGGACAGAAGCAACAGGAATTGAAGTAGAAATTGTTCCTGGGATTTCTGCGATTAATTCATGCGCTAGCATACTTGGTGCACCTATTATGCACGATGCTTGTACAATCAGTTTGAGTGACCATCTAACACCTTGGAATTTAATTGCAAAGCGTGTCGAGGCAGCTGCAATGGCGGACTTTGTCATTGCTTTATACAATCCTAAAAGTGGACGTCGAACAAGACAAATTGTCGAGGCTCAACGAATACTCTTAGAATATCGTTCGCCAGACACACCAGTAGGGCTTGTGAAAAGTGCCTATCGAGAACGTCAAGAAGTGACCATGACAACACTAGCAGAAATGCTAGAACATGATATTGGTATGTTGACAACTGTCATTATCGGGAATTCGTCAACATTTTTCTATGACAATAAGATGATTACGCCCCGCGGTTACCAACGTAAATATACCCTGGGTGAAGAGAAACAGCCATTACGTCCACATCAACGTTTACGCGAAGAAAATGAACCTTGGGCAATGAACCAAGAGACGGGAACAGCGCGAAATGACTTTACGGCTGACCCTAATGCAGGGCGCTTTAATAAACCCAGTATAGCCGTTACGCCAAAGCCGAAAAAAACAGCTCTTGAAATGGCTACAGCGGCACTTGCAATGGTAAAAGGGACAAGCGCAGTCAAAGTAACACCGAAGCTTGTACAGCAAAAAATAGAATCTATTTTTGAATTAGCAGTAAGTCCTGGTGTAGCCAATAAGTTTTTTACTCCCCAGCAAATGATGATGTTAGCGGAGGTCGTTGGGGATGAGGGGACGATGGAATACACACCAGATCATCAAATTCATTTGAAAATACCAACGACTGCCCCTGAACAGATCACAGAGAAATTACAGGAAGTAGGGTTTTTATTAGCTCCGATTGGTGATGTGTTATCACTGAAGGCTTGTGATTTTTGCTACGGTGAAAAGGCTGATTCAATACCATATGCAGAGGAAATACAAGAAAAACTAGGCGGTATGTCCTTACCAAAGACATTAAATATTGGCTTTAATGGCTGTGGGATGGCCTGTTATCGGGCTGTATTTGATGATATTGGCATCGTCTACCGCAAAAGTAAATTCGATGTCTTTATTGGAGCAAAACCAGTCGGTCGTACAGCACACGCAGCACAGCCTGTTGTAGAAGGGCTGGAGCCTGAGCAACTAATTCCACTCATTACAGATATTATTGAAGAATATAAAGCAAATGCTCATCCAAATGAACGCTTATTTAAATATTTTAAACGTGTGAAAAAAATACTGCATTTTACGTATCAAGATATGTCTTCCAAAATAAAAGTAGAGCCAGCTCCGTGCGGCGACTAGTAAGGAGTAGAGAGATGAAAGCTATTTTATTTGTCGGCCATGGGAGCCGTTTAGCAGCAGGAAATGATGAGGTTCGTACATTTATCGAACAAATGACACCGCGTATTGATGAACAATTTTTAGTGGAAACTTGTTTCCTTGAATTTGCTTCACCTAACATCGAAGAAGGTATTACAAACTGTGTGAAAAAGGGAGCTACAGAGGTACATGTAATTCCAATCATTTTACTGCATGCAGGCCATTCAAAACTGCATATTCCAGCGGAAATCGAGCATGCACGTGAGCATTATCCAACGATTACCTTCACATATGGTCAAACAATTGGTATCCATGATGAAATCTTTGCCATTTTACAAGATCGCCTAGCTGAAATTGGCTTTAATTCAGAACAAGAGCAGGAAGACACAGCGATTTTATTGATTGCACGAGGTGGCAGTGATCCATCTGCTAATGGTGATTTTTATAAAATCACGCGACTTTTATGGGAAAAACTACCTGTAAAATACGTAGAAAGTGCTTTTATGGGTGTCACAGATCCACGAGTTGAAGAAGGAATTGAACGTTGTGTCAAACTAGGTGCAAAAAAAATCATCATGTTACCATACTTTTTATTCACAGGCATTTTGATGGAACGCATGCATGGCATGTGTGAGAAGTTTAATGAACTTTATCCAGATTGTGATATTCAAATTGCTAACTATTTTGGCTACCATGAACGGTTACAAAATGTTTTATTAGAGCGTATTGAACAGGCAATCAACGGTACATCAACAGGTATGCAAGATCTAGAAGATTATCGCGCCTATGCGGCAGTACATGGACATGCACATCATCATCACCATCACGATCACGATCATGGACATGCGCATCATCATCATCATCACGACGATCACGATCATGGGCATGACCATCATGACCATCACCATCATCATGAAGAGGAGCCGGTAAAATGATTTTCATGTTAGCAGGGACAAGTGATGCAAGGGATCTAGCCCTTGCATTACAAAGCGCAGGTTATGCGGTAACCGCTACGGTCGTCACTGAATCGGCAGCCTCTAGTCTTGCTGACGTTGGCCTGCCACATTTAATCGGTAGACTGACAGCTGAGGAAATGGCGACCATCATGACAGAGCAGGGCTATCAATTGGTGGTAGATGCTTCTCATCCATTTGCGGAGGAAGCCTCTAAAAATGCGATGGCAGCGGCAGAGCAGGCAAAGATTCCTTATATTCGCTATGAAAGAGCTCATGAACATTATGCCCATCCTTTGATTACTGTTGTAAAGGATTATGAGGAGGCAGCTCAGCTAGCTGCAGAAAAACGCGGTGTCATTATGCTAACGACAGGTAGTAAAACACTCGCTACATTTACAAGGGTTTTACAGGGCTTAGAAAACACAAGAGTAATCGCTCGTATGCTTCCACGACTGGATAATATGGAAAAATGTGAGGCACTTGGCGTGGCGCAGCGAGATATTGTGGCTATTCAAGGTCCGTTTTCAAAGGAATTAAATGAAGCTCTATTTCGTCAATACGGAGTGACGTTGATGATTACCAAAGAAAGCGGTAAAGTGGGCTCAGTTGATGAGAAGCTAGAGGCAGCTCTCGCATGCCAGATTGAAACGATTCTTATTGCACGACCAAATATACAGTACGGCCAACAATATTCAACATTTGAAGAAGTATTACAGGCTGTTGAACATACAATTTAGGAGGCATTTTCCATGGATTTTAAAACAGATTTTAAACCATTAACGGTAGACCCAGATAAAATTTACGATTACAGTTTCTCTATTATTGCAGAGGAAATGGGCGAGCATGACTTCTCAGAAGATGAATGGAAAGTTGTACGTCGCATTATTCATGCATCAGCTGATTTCGAGCTAGGCCGTAGTGTCATCATTACACCAGGTGCTATTGAAGCGGGTATCAAGTCTATTCTTGCAGGACGTCATGTCATTGCAGATGTGCAAATGATTGAAAGTGGCTCTGGTAAAAAGCGTTTCCAAAAGCATGGTGGTGATTTGCATTGCTATATTGCGGATGAAGATGTATCAATAGAAGCGAAAAAACAAAATACAACACGTGCCATTATTTCGATGCAAAAGGCATCAAAATTACATGAAGGTGGTATTTATGCCATTGGTAATGCACCAACTGCATTGCTGGAATTGATTCGATTAATTAAAGAAGGGCTAGCAAAACCAGATTTAATTATCGGTATGCCTGTTGGTTTTGTGTCAGCAGCTGAGTCAAAAGAAGAGCTGCTTAAACTAGAAGGGATTCCGTACATTACAAATGTTGGTCGTAAAGGCGGTAGTACAGTGACGGTTGCTGCTTTAAATGCCATCTCACTTTTAGCGGACGAACAGGCGAAAAAATAATGGAGCGGAAGCCAAAAAAGGACCCCAAGGACATGCGTCACGGTTATACGACGGGAGCCTGTGCAACTGCTGTATCAAAGGCTGCACTGCTTGCCCTTATTACTAAGGAGGAGCAAGAGACAAGTACGATTCATTTACCTATTGGTCGAGATGCAACCTTTACAATTGAAAAATGCATATTTGAAGAAAATGCTGTCAGCTGTGAAACGATTAAAGATGCTGGTGATGATCCTGATGCGACCCATCAGGCACTCATCGTTGGCACAGTGAGCTGGGCAGATACACCTGGGATTCATTTAGATGGAGGTATTGGCGTCGGGCGTGTCACAAAGCCTGGCCTGCCAGTGCCTGTCGGAGAGGCAGCCATTAATCCTGTACCCCGTAAAATGATTTATAGCACGGTCCAAGGTGTGTTGGACGAATTTCACATTACTCGAGGCGTGAATGTGGTGATTTCTGTACCTAAGGGAGAGGAGATTGCTAAAAAAACGTTAAATGGACGACTCGGTATACTTGGGGGCATCTCAATCTTAGGCACAAGGGGAACCGTCGTGCCTTTTTCGAGTTCTGCTTATATGGCCAGTATTGTCCAAGCCATCAGTGTAGCGAAAGAGGCTGGCTGTGAGCATTTAGTGGTGACAACAGGTGGACGAAGTGAGAAGTTTGCGATGAAACAATACCCACATCTAGCAGAAGAAGCGTTTATTGAAATGGGTGACTTTGTAGGTTTTACATTAAAGCATTGTAAGCGTCTAGGCATCAAACAAGTTTCACTTGTTGGGATGATGGGGAAATTTTCTAAAGTCGCACAAGGAGTCATGATGGTGCATTCCAAAAGTGCACCAATCGATTTTAATTTTTTAGCACAGCTGGCAAAGGATATAGGGGCAGATAGAGAAACGATAGCACAAGTTCTGGAGGCAAATACAGCTTCACAAGTAGGTGAGATGATGATGGAGAAGGGCTATGATGCGTTCTTCCATCGTTTATGTGAGGCCTGCTGCTATTCCTCTATCCATCATATTAAGGGCGGTTTAACGCTTTCCACATCGATCTATTCGATGCAGGGACAATTATTAGGAAGGGCTGATGACATTGCATCGATCGATGAAGTTGATTGGGATCGGGGATAACGGATTAGCAAGCTTATTACCTCAATACCTTCAGTGGATTGAAGACTGTGAGGTACTTGTTGGTGGTGAGAGAGTACTTGATTTTTTCCCAGACTATAGGGGTGAAAAAATCCTGATAAAAGGAGGTCTTTCAACACTTGTTGAAAGATTGTCTGAAGAAACAAGAAATACCGTGATTCTTGCATCTGGAGATCCATTATTTTATGGCATCGGAGGCTACTTAGCAAAAAAGCTACAAATAGAGGTTTATCCCTATATGAGCTCTGTCCAGCTTGCCTTTGCGAAAATGGGAGAGAGCTGGCAGGATGCTTACGTAACGAGTATTCATGGACGACCAATGAAGGGCCTGGCACAGCGAATTGATGGCAAAAAGAAAGTGGCACTTTTAACCGATGCAGAGAATAGTCCGAATGCTCTTGCTAAATATCTAAAGCATTTTGGTATGACGGAATATCGTGCGTTTGTCGCCGAAAATTTACAGGGCGACAACGAAAAAAGTGGCTGGTACTCGCTCGATGAAATGGAAGTTACTCATTTTTCTCCTTTAAATGTCGTGATTTTAAAACAAACAATAGCACCGAAACGCTACACGTTCGGGATTGATGATGAGGAATTTTCACAACGAAAGCCAGATAAAGGACTTATTACGAAGAAAGAAATTCGAGTTTTAAGTTTGCAAGCCATGCAGCTTCAACGGGATAGCATTATTTGGGATATTGGCACATGTACGGGATCAATGGCCATTGAGGCAGGTAAGCTTGCTCCTGAGGGACAAGTTTTTGCCGTAGAAAAAAATGCCCCTGATTTAGAAAACTGTCTTCAAAACCAACAAAAGTTTCGAGTCGATATAACTGCTATCCATAGTAAAGCACCAGAGGGTTTAGACAACTTTCCAGACCCTGATGCCATTTTCATCGGGGGCACTGGTGGTGAAATGGTTGAGTTACTGCAATTATGCTGTCAGCGTTTAAAGCAAAATGGGCGCATTGTCTTAAATGCGGCGACTATTGAAAATTTATATAAAGCTGTTGAGGCATTTAAAGCTTGTGGTTTTGCTGTTGACATTTTACAGGCTCAGCTGGCACGCAGTAAACCAATTTTAGATATGACACGCTTTGTTCCATTAAATCCAATATACATTATTTCCGCTTATCGAAAGGAAGAAAATCATGAGTAATCTAGGAATTTTATATGGCTTGGGCGTTGGTCCTGGCGATCCAGAATTAATTACAGTAAAGGCATTTCGAGTGATTCAGGAATCACCTGTTATTGCTTACCCAAAAAAGCTAAAAGGCAGTAAAAGCTATGCACATCGTATTGTAGATGTGTATATTAATCCAGAAGAAAAAGATATGCTTGGTCTTGTATTCCCAATGACGAAAGATGAGGCTGTTCTAGAACGTGAATGGACAAAGTCAGTAGAACTTGTCTACGAAAAATTACAAGCAGGCAAAGATGTAGCCTTTGTTACAGAGGGCGATCCATTATTGTATAGTACGTTTATTCATATGATGAAGCTAATGCAGGACAAGCATCCAGATGTCGAAATTCGCACGGTACCAGGAATTTCTTCGTTTAATGGCTCTGCATCACGCTTAGGCATTGCGTTAGCGGATGGTGATGATCGTGTTGCGATTATTCCTGCGTATGACAATTACGAAGCTATGCGTGAAGCGATTGAAACACATGATGCTGTTGTTTTTATTAAAGTGGCGAAAGTGATTGATTTAATGCTTGAAGTGCTACGCGATTTAGATTTATTAGATAAAGCATCCGTGGTGACAAAGGTAACATCTGATGAAGAAATCATTTGGGATGTGCGTGAGTTGGATGGTGTCGATTTAGAATATTTAACATTAATGGTGGTGCGTAAATAATGAAAAAAATCTATATTGTCGGCGCTGGTCCTGGTGATCCAGATTTAATTACAGTCAAAGGTTTACATATGTTACAAACAGCGGACGTTGTCATGTATACAGATTCTTTAGTGAGTGAGGACCTTATTGCGAAAGCTAGACCAGATGCGGAGGTCATTCGTACAGCTGGTATGCATTTGGAGGAAATGGTTGCTGTGATGGTGGACCGAGTCAATGCTGGTAAAACAGTGGCACGTATGCATACAGGTGACCCAGCGATGTATGGTGCCATTATGGAGCAAGTTGCGCTATTAAAAAAGGAAGGCATTGGTTATGAAGTCATTCCAGGAGTTAGCTCTGTATTTGCATCGGCCGCTGCAATCGGAGCTGAGCTAACAATTCCTGATCTAACACAAACCCTTATTCTAACACGTGCAGAGGGGCGCACACCCGTACCAGAATTTGAAAAGCTGCGTGATTTAGCGAGCCATCATTGTACAATTGCCTTATTCCTTAGTGCAACGCTGACGAAAAAAATTGTCAAAGAGCTACAAAGTGCTGGTTGGGCTGATGACACGCCTGTAGCAGTGATTCAACGAGCTTCATGGCCCGATCAAAAAATCGTACGAACAACTTTAATCGAATTAGATGAAGCGATGCGTGTGAATGGTATTCGTAAGCATGCGATGATTTTAGCGGGCTGGGCATTAGACCCGAACATTCATGATAAAGATCAATATCGTTCGAAGTTATATGATGCAAGCTTTACACACGGCTTTAGAAAAGGTGTGAAGACAAGTGATTGAGTTACAAGAGGGTGTGTTACCAGAGGTTGATCAACGTAATCCTTATGCCGTTGTAGCCATTACGAAGCATGGTGTCCAAATAGGACGTCGTCTGCAGCAAACCTTTGCAGCAAGTGATTTATATTATATGAGTAAATTTGAACAAGGCGATGAAGAAGAAAAGCATATTCAACTATTTACAGGAACAGTGCGCCTGCTATTGCCAACACTATTTAAGCAATATAAAGGGTTGATTTTAATTATTTCACTAGGGGCAGTTGTACGAATGATTGCGCCGATTTTAAAGGATAAAAAGACAGACCCAGGTGTTGTGGTGATTGATGATCGAGGGGAAAATGTGATTAGCGTATTATCAGGGCATTTAGGTGGTGCCAATGAGCTAACACACGAGGTGGCAGCTGCACTTGGTGCAAATCCGATTATTACAACGGCTTCTGATGTGCAAAAGACGATTCCAGTTGATTTATTTGGAGCCCGCTTTGGCTGGGTATGGGATAGTGCGGATAAATTGACACCAGTTAGTGCAGCTGTTGTAAATGAGGAACATGTAGCCATTGTACAGGAAACAGGCGAACGTGATTGGTGGATGCGAGATACACCGATGCCAGAGCAAATTAAAATCTATCCATCAACACAGGCAGCCATCCAAGCTACTCCCCATGCCACATTATTAATAACAGATCGAATCATTGAACCTGAAGAAGAGGTTCTTCTAGAAAACGGTGTTATTTATCGCCCAAAATCCATTGTGCTAGGAATGGGCTGTAACCGTGGTACATCTTTAGAGGAAATTGAACAAGTAATCGATGAAACCTTGGTAGAGCTAAAGCTTTCGAAAAAAAGTGTGAAAGCCTTATGCACGATTGATTTGAAGAAAGATGAGCAATGTTTCTTAGAGATTACGAAGAAATATGATTGGGAGTTCGTTACGTATACACCGGATGAATTAAATGAAATCGAATTTCCATCACCCTCTGAAACAGTCTTTAAATATACAGGTGCATACGGAGTGAGTGAACCAGCAGCTATGCGCTATGCACAGGTTCCATCACTTCTATTAGAGAAGAAAAAATCGGGTAATGCTACGATTTCAGTTGCTAGATACCTATTTTAAGGAGGAAGTCCATGCAAACAAATCGCTTTGTACTAGCTGGTACGGGTAGTGGTGTAGGCAAAACTACTTTTACCATTGGACTGATGAAGGCACTTCAAAACAAAGGGAACGTGGTGCAGGGCTTTAAATGCGGTCCTGATTATATCGACCCAACCTATCATACAGCTGTAACGGGCAGAGTATCACGTAATATTGATAGCTGGATGTTTTCACACGAAGCAGTCCGTGATATTGTGGCACGTGCAAGTATAGATGCAGATGTATCTATTATTGAAGGTGTGATGGGCTTTTATGACGGTAAAAGCCCTTTATCTGACGCTGGGTCTGCTGCTGATATTAGCGTAGTGACAGAGAGTCCTGTTATTTTAATTGTCAATTGTGCTAGCATGGCACGTAGCGTAGCAGCAGTTGTGAAAGGCTTCCAATTACTATCAGATAAGCCGAATATCGTTGGTGTTATTGCGAACCAGGTTGGTAGTGTCGGTCATTACGAAATTGCGAAGGCAGCTATTGAACAAGAATGCGGCATACCTGTTATTGGCTACCTAAAGCGTGAGGAAGGGATCGATATCCCGAGTCGTCATTTAGGGTTAGTACCTGCTATTGAAAGAGGAGAGCTAGATTCATTTTTTGATAAACTAGGGAACCTGATGGCGGAAACGATTGATTTGGATCAATTAATACATTTAACAAAGGCTCCTATCTTGCAAGAATCAGGCCATTTATTTAGGGAGGAGCCTTCACGAAATATTTGTATAGCAGTTGCAAGAGATGCAGCTTTTAATTTTTATTATGAAGAAAACTTGGCTTTGTTACGTGCGAAAGGTGCGACACTACAGTTTTTCTCACCGCTTGCGAATGAGCCTGTACCAGCTGAAGCAGATGGCTTGTATATTGGTGGTGGCTTTCCTGAGGAATTTGCAGAGTCACTTGCTACCAATACAGTCGTTAAAGACTCTATTCGTCAAGTCATTGCTAAAGGTCTTCCAACATTAGCTGAGTGTGGGGGCTTTATGTATTTAACAGAGGCCATTACAAATAGCCATGGCGACCGCTATGACATGGTAGGGGTAATTCCTGGAGAAGTGGCGATGCAAACAAAACTAGCAGCACTTGGTTATCGTGAAATTTTTGGCACAGCCGATAATTTCTTAATTGGTGCTGAGGAACAAGCGAAGGGCCATGAGTTCCATTATTCCAAATATAGTGGTTCTCACAATACAGCAGCCTATGAAACGATTGGTCGTTTTGGCAAAAAGAAAGAAGGCTATCAAGAAGGAAATTTAGTGGCTGGCTATACTCATTTCCATTTTGTATCAAACCCAAAGCTAGTTGACAATTGGTTAACAGCTTGTAAGAAGGTGAAAAGTAATGACTAATTATTTTCCTATTCATATCAATCTAGAATATAAAACAGTTGTGATTGTAGGCGGGGGTCACGTGGCAACGCAGAAGGTAGCATCCCTGTTACCAGCAAAGGCAAACATCGTGATTGTCAGTCCAACCTTACATAACACATTACAGTCACTTGCAGAGTCAGGGCAAATTACTTGGAAGCAAAAGGAATTTGAACCTCGTGATTTAGATGACGCCATTCTCATTATCGCTGCAACGAATGTGACAGCAGTTAACGAAGCCGTTCAAGAAGCAGCACAGCATTGGCAATTAATCAACCGAACAGATAAACAAAGTGAAAGTGATTTTATTACGCCTGCTACTGTTCGCCGTGGTCCGTTGGTGGTAACTGTTTCGACATCGGGAGCAAGCCCAAGTCTAGCCCGCAAGATTAAAGCAGATTTAGAAGAGCAATTCGATGATGCTTATGATGACTATGTATGCTTTTTACAGCAAGCTCGATTAATGATTGCTGCTAAGTATGATAAAGGTCCACAAAGACGTGCGGCATTACAAGCATTGCTAGAGCCAAACATCCTTGAATGGACACGTCATGGTGAGATCGATCGACGAGAAGCATATTTACAACAACTATTGATGGGAGCAACGCAATGAAGGATGGAATCGTATATATCGTGGGAGCAGGTCCTGGCGATCCGAAGCTCATTACTGTGTATGGACTGGAATGTATTCAAAAGTCTGATGTAATTGCTTATGACCGTCTTGTAAATCCTAAATTGCTTGATTTTGCAAAAAAGGATGCGGAGCTAGTTTATTGTGGCAAATTACCTGGGAAACATCATCTCATTCAAGAGGAAATAAATGCATTACTCGTTGAAAAAGCACAAGAAGGTAAAATTGTTACACGCCTAAAAGGTGGCGATCCCTTTGTTTTTGGACGTGGCGCGGAGGAAGCTGAAATATTAAAAAATCATGGCATTGCCTATGAAATCGTTCCGGGGATTACAGCAGGAATTGCAGCTCCTGCATACGCAGGAATTCCAGTTACACATAGAGACTTCGCGACAAGCTTTGCCCTTGTAACTGGACATGGTCGTGAAGAAAAAGGACAAGATTTTTTGAATTGGCCCGCTTTAGCTACGGGTATAGATACCGTTGCCTTTTATATGAGCGTTGGTAATATTGCCTACATTGCTCGCAAATTAATCGAAAATGGACGGAAGGCAACAACGCCAGTAGCGGTCATTGAGTGGGGAACAACTGCTCAGCAACGCACGATTACAGGGCCGCTAGATGAGATAGCCAGCATCATTGAGCGTGAAGGGTACCATAACCCTTCTATGATTGTTGTTGGCGAGGTTGTCAATGTACGGGAAAAAATTCAATGGTTTGAAGAGCAAGGTCTTACCTTTTCATAATCATTTCTTATAAGCGCACAAGGAGGAAGCACTATGACTGTCATTGAAGCATTAAAAAAACGTCGAGCAATTCGTAATTACACGACACAACCAGTAGAGAAAGAAAAAATTGAGCAAATTTTACAGGCAGCAACCTATGCACCAAATGACCGGATGCGTGAGCCCTGGCATTTTTATGTCATTCAAGATGAAGCCATGAAGCGTTATGAAGAAATGGCAAGTGCTTATTTACAAGAACGCTTTCCCACGAAGCCAAATTTAGTGGAAAGTTCATTAAAGGTTGTACAAACAACCCCTGTAGCCATTGTGGTGACAGCTGACATAGTAGAAGGGGACACAGATGCGACAGAAGATAATGTCTTTGCTGTATGTAGTGCCATTATGTCTATGTGGTTGACAGCAGAGGAGCTAGGTCTTGGCTTTGTTTGGCGTACACGTGGTGTTGGCCTCGTACATGATCCTCGTATGCATACGTTTATTGGTGCAAGCCACACTCAAAAGGTAGTTGGTACAATATTTATTGGCTACCCACAGGAGCAAGAACAAACCGACAAGAAACGAACGCCGTTTGCAGAAAAGACAACATGGCTGTAAGGAGGCTATCAGCATGGCAAGAAAAGGCTTGTTTTTAGTATATACAGGTGAAGGTAAGGGCAAAACGACAGCATCTCTTGGCGTTACATTGCGTGCAGTTGGTCGAGGCTTAAATGTGCGTTATCTGCAGTTTATCAAATCCCCAGAACGTACTTATGGAGAGCAAATTGCCCTTCGTAAGCTAGGCGTAGAAATGGAACAAATGGGCATAGGTTTTACATGGACAAAAACACCTGAGGAGCATCGAGCTGCATTAGCCAAGGCTTGGAAAAAAACGAAGGCAGCTCTACAGGATGACAGCATTGATTTATTGGTCTTAGATGAACTCAACAATGCCCTAGCGATCACCAAGTTTCCAATCGATGATGTCCTTCCCCTAGCAGAAGTCATCGAGGCAATCCAACACCGCCCTTCTACAATGCATTTGGTTGTCACAGGACGAAGTGCGAATCCAGCATTACTAGCAATGGCTGATTTAGTGTCAACCATTGAGGCGACAAAGCATTACTATGATGAAGGGATTCCAGCGGTGAAAGGGCTCGAATTTTAAAGCCCTTTACAATTGCTGGAGGAAATACACACGAAGCGAAAACGAATACATGCGTTCTGCCATAGAATAATTACGGAGGAGAGTGACTATGCCAGCAAAATCAATCATGATTCAAGGAACAGCTTCCGATGTTGGAAAAAGTATGATTTGTACTGCACTATGTCGTATATTTTCAGATGATGGACTGAAGGTAGTCCCATTTAAATCACAAAATATGGCTCTTAATTCATTTGTTACAAAGGATGGCGGTGAAATCGGCCGCGCACAAGGGGTACAGGCAGAGGCGGCTCGTGTTGTTGCAACGACAGATATGAACCCTATCTTGCTGAAACCGAAGCAAGATATGATGTCAGAGGTTATCGTTCATGGTAAGCATTTTTTAAATATGGATGCCAAAAGCTACCGCAATAATTTTGTGCAAGAAGCGATGCCAATCGTAGAAAAATCAGTTCGCACGCTTCAACATACATATGATGTTATTGTCCTAGAGGGCGCTGGTAGCCCAGCAGAAATTAACTTAAAGGATCGCGATATTGCGAATATGCGAATGGCTCATTTAGCAGATGCAGCGGTAGTCCTCGTTGCTGATATTGATCGTGGCGGTGTCTTTGCCTCGATTGTTGGTACACTGGCATTGTTAGATGAGGAAGAACGAGCACGTGTTAAGGGATTAATTATCAATAAGTTTAGAGGCATGCGTGAATTACTGGATGATGGTTTGGCATGGGTGGAGCGCGAAACTGGTATTCCGGTACTTGGTGTGATTCCTTATGTCGATGTCAATATTGAAGCAGAGGATTCTCTTGCATTATCGTCACTACGTTTTAAAAAACCAAAGCCAGGCGAATTTGCTGTAGATGTAGCCATGATTCGTTTACCTCGTATTTCAAACTTCACCGATATTGATCCATTTTTCGATGAGCCTGAGGTGGGTGTACGTTTAATTGGTCATGTCAATGAATTAGGTACACCAGATTTACTCATTCTGCCAGGAACGAAAAGTACAATGGATGATTTAGCTTGGCTAAAAGCACAGGGCTTCGATCAAGCCATCACACATTTACGTGAGTACGGTACTAAAATTATTGGCATTTGTGGCGGTTTCCAAATGCTTGGTGAAACATTACTTGATCCAGAAGCAGTGGAGGGGAATGGTGAATCTGCAGATGGTCTTGGGCTATTACCGATGGAAACCATTTTTGTAGGCAATAAAAAAACGGTGCAAATGACAGGCGTAAGAGGGCAGGACACATTGACAGGCTATGAAATCCATCTAGGGCGTACAAAAATTTTACGTGGTGCGGTATCACCGTTTTTACTATTAGAGGATGGAAGAGAAGATGGTGCGGTTAGTCAAGATGAGCAAGTGATTGGCACATATTTCCACGGCTTGTTCCATAATCGTCCCTTTACCCGCCAACTCGTCAATGAAATACGAGTGAAAAAAGGGCTAGCAGCTTTACCAAGTGATGTGAAAAGTGACGCAGAACGAAGAGAAGATGCCTATAATATGTTAGCCGACCACGTTCGAGCAAATCTTGATATGAAAAAAATATATGAAATATTATCGTTAGAGGTATCTATATGACGAGAAAAGGACCGTTAGCCATTAACTATGAGGCATTATGGCAGGAAGGCATGAAGGACTGGCATGGCAATATGCCTGAACGAATGGTGAATGATCAGCTAGAGGAGCAATTTTGGGCCCAATCAGTGGCACGTAAAAAAGTGGGACAAACAGATCCTTATGCTGCATTGATTTTTCAGGAGCTTCAAAAAAAGATTGAACCTCAGCATTCGGTATTAGAAATTGGTCCTGGGTGGGGCAATTATACATTTCCATTAGCTGATAAAGTAAGGAAGCTCACATGTGTGGATAGCTCTGAAAGCATTTTGCATTACTTACAGCAGTGTATGCCGCAGGAGGAGCACGTTTCCTATATTCATGCAAAGTGGGAAAGTTTAGAGCATGATGAGATTGAACCACATGATATCGTCTTGGGCGTGAATTGTTTTTACCGAATGTATGAAATAAAAGCAGCTTTATATCACATGAATCGGCTGGCGAGAAAGCGTGCTATCATTGGGATGACGACAGGCCCCATTCAGCCACACTATGAAAAGTTATATGAAAAGTATGGTTATGACATTAAATTTCCGCGCAGAGATTATATCGAGTTTTTGAATCTACTCTATGAAATGGATATTTACGCGGATTGTCAGATTATCCCGCTCGAACGTGTCTATGAATATGAAAGCTATGAACAGCTTGTGACAACGCAGAGTAAAAAAATATTAACGACGAATTTTCAGCGAGCCCATGTAGAAGAATCACTGCTACCTTTTATCGAAGAAAAGGATGGACGTTATTATTATCGTCATGATTTCCATGCAGCGCTTGTTTCATGGCAACCAAAATAATCAAGAAACCTTTGGAGAAACTGTACACCAAAGGTTTTTCTTATGGGAATGGATAAGGTACAATAAAACGATATAAATAAGAAGTGAGGTGGCTTATGTTGCAGCTACATTTTCTAGGGACAGGCGCAGGCATGCCTTCAAAAGAACGAAATACAAGTGCTCTGATGGTAAAGCTATTAGACGAAGTGAGTGAAATGTGGCTATTTGACTGTGGGGAGGCGACACAGCATCAAATCCTTCATACGTCGTTAAAGCCACGGAAAGTGACGAAAATATTTATAACACATTTACATGGGGATCATATTTTTGGACTTCCAGGCTTTTTAAGCTCGCGTTCCTTTCAAGGTGGGGATGAGCCGCTAACGATCTTCGGACCATCTGGCTTACAACAGTGGATTGAACAAACATTGGCCCTATCAAAAACCCATTTAACATATCCTTTACGCTTTGTAGAAGTACAAGAAGGCATTATTTTTGAGGATGCTCATTTTATAATTCATGCTAAGGAATTACGCCATGTTGTACCTTGCTATGGGTATCGTATCGAACAAAAGGATTTACCAGGCGAATTATTAATCGACAAAGCACAGGCACTTGGTGTTCCAAAGGGACCTTTACTAGGCCAATTAAAAAATGGCCACGATATTGTACTTGAAAATGGTGATGTGGTGCTTGCGAAAGACGTGGTGGCACCAGCCAAAAAGGGCTTTACATTGTCAGTCTTAGGCGACACGAAATATTGTGAAGAAGCAATCCAATTATCAATGGGCGCTGATATCATTGTCCATGAAGCAACTTTTGATGGTACAACAACAGATTTAGCAGCAAGCTACGGTCATGCAACAAATGTGGAGGCAGCAAAAGTCGCACAGCAAGCTGGAGCACACTATTTATTATTAAATCATTTAAGCGCACGTTTTCTTCCATATGACTTACCTCAATTTTTAGCTGAAGCACAGGGGATTTTTCCGAATACATTCCTAACAGCTGATCAAGCCGTATATACATGGCAACATAATAAATTATTTTGATATAGTTATTGAGTGAGAAACATCTATTAGAGGAGATTCTTCTAATAGATGTTTTTAGTTTATAGTCCTAAAGGTGTATAGATAATTTTGTTTAAATATTACTGTTTAACCATGAGAATGATCCTTTTTTGCATACCTCTACTAGTACAAAATAGTTAGATTTATCCTCCTTGCTTCTCTATTTCTAAATTTTTACAAATTAATGACAATTTAAACTTCCTCAAAAATTATTATTTTATATTTAATAAATTGTTAATGAAATATATGGAAGTAATATTGTATGATGAAGTGGAAATAATCGTAATTTTTAGGGGGATCTCATCATGAGAAAGTCAATGAAATGGAAAATGCTTCTGGAGATTATGGGCATTGTGGTGTTCATTATAGCGGCATTTTCTATTTATGTTTATCAAGCTACATATAAAAGTGAAAAAAGCAATGGAGAAGCAATCGCCAACTCCATTGTCATGGGGTTGGAAGGAGCAATTCAATCTAGAGAAAAAGCAGAAGAAATTATGGAAAAAGAAATGATTGCCGAATCTGTAATGGCTTCTTATATCATTGACAAAGGTGCTACATATGAGGATTTAAAGGCCATTGCTGAGCGTGGTGGCCTCGACGAGATTTGGAGTACAGATGATAAAGGGAATACAACGGTGACATCAGTAGCTCCAACTGTTGATTTTAACTTTGGCGCTGATCCAAACGGACAAGCTGCCGAATATATGCAACTTTTAGATGGAAGAGCGAAAGAAATTGTCCAAAAAGCACAAATTCGCGATGTCGATGATCAATTTTTCAAATTTGTCGGGGTAGGTAGCTGGAATCCGGCAACTCCACAAATTGTACAGGTGGCTCGCCATGGACAGCAGCTACTAGATTTAGAAGCAAGTATCGGCAGTGAATCTTATATCGATCAACTGAACAACTATTTATCCTCAACCGTATTATTCGCCGCTATTGTAGATGAAAAAGGCCAAGCCATTGCCGCTACAGCAAAACAAAATTTAGCGAATATTGGTTTTGAGCCAGCCCAATTTTCAGCACAAAAGTCGACTGAATTTTCAGGACGCTACGATGGCACACGTGTCACGCAATATGTAAAGCCATTATCAAACGGTACATACTTAGCTATTATTGTATCCAATGCTATCCTCTCACAAATTTTGGTAGGCACAATTGTAGCTTCATTGATCGTTGTCTGTGTGATTTTCTTCACTACGGGCCTGTCTATTTCAAAGCAAGTATCGCGTATTTTAAGCGTGCGCAATTCCTTAGAGGAAATTAGTAAAGGAGAAGCCGATTTAACCAAGCGTATTCCAATCCATGCAAAGGATGAGATTGGCCAATTAGTGACATCATTTAATGGGATGATGGATAATTTCCAACAAATTATGTGTGAGATAAAGCAAGGGGCCAATCAAATAAAAGAAGCTACCTATACAATTCAAGAAAATGCTCATGAAACACTTGAATCAGCCGCAATTATCCAAGGAGAATCTAGTCAGGTAGCTCAGGCCTCCTTTGCACAACAGAATAATACGGCAGACAGTGCGCATTCAATGGAGGAATTGGCGCGCAGCATTCAATATATTTCGGAATCCATAGCAGAAATTTCTAGTATTTCACGTAATACCGAGGAAAACGCAGATAATGGATTACAAATTATGCAGTCCTTACAAGAGCAATTAGTGACTGTTCATGAGAAAACGAATTTTGCGGTGATTGGAACACAGGAGCTTGAAAAGCTATCTACAATGATCGGGGAATTTACCAATGTGATTACGGGAATTTCTGATCAAACGAATTTACTGGCATTAAATGCATCTATTGAAGCGGCGCGTGCTGGTGAAGCGGGGAAAGGCTTTGCCGTTGTAGCTGAAGAAGTTCGGAAATTAGCTGAAGATTCTAAGAGTGCGGCGGATAGAATCACCCAGGTGGTGATGAATGTCCAAAAGGAAACAGCCAATATTGTAGCAACCATCCAAGCAACAGCAGATGTCTTACATGCAGGACGTGCAATCGTACAAGAAGCACAGCAATCGTTTGAAGGAATTCATAATGATGTACAGGTGTTAGCAACACAAGTGGATTTAGTATCAAGCTCCACTGAGGAAATTGCTGCTAGTACAGAGGAAGTAACAGCTACCATGGAAGATGTTTCGCTCTTGGCTAAGCAGACATCGCAAAGTGTTGATGCCGTTGCTCAAAAGGCTAAACATCAAGCGGAAAATATGGAGAGCATGACCGCATTTATCGACCAATTAAATACAACAGCGGCAAACCTCCAACTATCAGCAGGCAAATATAAAGTATAAAAGGAAAAATATAGTACGATAAATCACTAGATTCCCGTATAATTGAAAAAAGGGGTGTGGTTTAAATGAATCAACAAAAGATGCCGCCAGCATTATTACGATTAATCGTCATTTTTCCCAATGTGCTGAGCTATTTACTATTATTCGGTCTAATTATTTTTGTCATGACAAATTATGAAACATTAAAAGCAACAAATAATTTAACTGTGTGGATTATTTTTATTGTCGTATTAGCACCCGCTGCTGCCTACACGACTTTCAGCATCGTAAAGAAAATCCGAGCAGGGCATATGTAAGGATATTAACGACTTCCTATTCAACATTGTAGGAGGTCGTTTTACTTAAAGGAGAATAAAAAACATATAGAGAGAAAAACTATCGTAAACAGTGATGAAATGAAGAGGTGTGTATCATATGGATCCAACAAATTGTGATTTTTCACCAATGAAAGAAACTTTAAAAGATGAGCTTCTCGAAGTGATCATGTCCTTACAGCAGAGTGTGCAGGAAATGGATACAGATGCAAATTGTCTCCTCGGTAATTTTGAAAAAATTAAAGAGAAGTTTATGACAATTGAAATGAAAGCTGCAACGTTCTATTTAAATTGTTATCTTTCCCCGTTTACTGAAAAGTATCCAGAGCTATCACACAGTGTGCAAAATATGTCTTTGAGAAGGCATGGTGGTTTAATTGTTATTCAAAGACAGGATGCTTTAGAGAATTTAATTCAGCCTGGTATTCATATTGGTGCAGATTTAACCCATTCTTTATTAGAATCTATTTTCTTCCCTGGTAATCCACTTCACGATGGAGCGGTACTTGTCCATCAAAATCAAATTGAGTCAGCTGCCAATGTACTGCCATTGTCAGAGCGGTATACAGGGGAAAAGAAATTAGGAACAAGGCATCGTGCAGCGCTGGGATTGAGTGAGCAAAGTGATGCACTTGTAATGGTTGTATCAGAAGAAACGGGTAGAATTTCTTTTGCTCTTAAGGGCAATTTATATCCTGTTACAACACCTGGCATCATATAGGGGGTCTCCCTATGTTAAAAAAATATCTTGAATTCGAGATATTTTTCTTGCGGAAGTATCACTTGCGTGGTAAAGTGATAACTGAAGGGAGGGTGAAGTCATGAGAAATCATACACTAGGCACCTTAACGTGGATTCGGATGATGCGCTTTACAACGCAAAGTAATCAGTTATCGAATGAATTTTTAAAACGTTTCGACTTAACGACAGCACAATTTGATGTGTTAATCCAGATTAAAACATATGCCCCGATTACACAGTCTCAATTAGCAGAAAAAGTAACTGTAACACAAGGTGGCATGTCTCGCATGCTTGCCCGACTAGAAAAAGAGGGACTAATCGAGCGTAAACAAAATTGGAAGACGAAAACCATCTCATTGACATCAAAAGGGGAGCAAATGATTGATGCAGCAACACCTAGTCAACTTCACTTCCAGTCTTCGTTTTTTGAAGAAGTATTATCAGCTGAAGAAATTAAATCTTTATATATTGCGATGACAAAGCTTGAAAAACATAGCCGAGAAAAAAAATTGCCGCCCGTGTAATTTTTTTTGTAAAATCACTTGCTTAGTCAAGTGAAAATGATGAGGAGGAACAATTAGGATGAACAAATTAAGCGGACACCATCATATATCAATGCTAACGAAAAATGGTAAACAGAATAATCATTTCTACACAACTATTTTAGGGTTACGACGTGTGAAAAAAACGGTGAATCAAGACTCACCTTCCATGTATCACTTATTTTATGGAGACTTAACAGGAGCAGCAGGTACAGAATTAACATTTTTTGAAATGCCTGTTGCAGGACGTACAGTGCGAGGGACGAATGCTATTACACGTATTGGCTTACTTGTACCTAGCTTCGAAAGCCTACTATATTGGAAAGAACGCTTTCAGCAGCTAGAGGTTAAACATAGCGATATCACTACTTATGCAGGCAAAGAGGCTTTATTTTTTGAAGATCATGAAGGTTTACGGATGGTATTGTTAAACCACCAAGGACAAGAAACGCCTGCTCAATGGCAACCATGGGATGGAAATGATATACCGCAGGAACATCGTATTTTAGGCATGGGAACTATTGAAATCACTGTGCGATATTTATCAAGAACGGTCAATTTATTACAAGATTTGTTTCACTATACAGTTATTGCAGAAAAGGACAAAGAAACGGTCCTACAATCGATAGAAGGGGAAGTGCTTGGCGAGATTGTTGTCAAAGAATTAGAAGGACCAAGCGAGAAACCTGGTAAAGGCAGTATTCACCATCTTGCGTTACGTGTTGCAACCGTTAAAGAATTACAACAATGGGATACCAAAATTAAGGAGCTTGGATTGGATAGTACTGGTGTGGTTGATCGTTATTATTTCCAAAGTCTATATTTTAGAGATCGTAACGGTATTTTATTTGAAATGGCGACAGATGGGCCAGGGTTTACGGTAGATTCAGCAGTCGAAGAACTTGGCAAAGAGTTAGACCTCCCGCCATTTTTAGAAGAGAGACGTTCAGAAATTGAAGCTATTTTAGAACCGCTAGAATAAGGAGAGATAACACATGATGGAAAAATATCGTATTGATCAAGCACAAGGACTCGAATTCGGACTGTACTCTTTAGGTGATCATATTCCTAATCCACTAACGGGCGAGCGTATTTCTGCTCAACAACGACTAAAAGAGCTAGTCGAGGCAAGTCAATTAGCAGAGCAAGCTGGAATTGATGTATTTGGCATAGGTGAAAGTCATCAGTCTTATTTTACAACACAGGCACATACGGTCGTGTTAGGTGCTATCGCACAAGCAACTTCGACTATTAAATTGTCTAGCTCCGCAACCGTATTAAGTGTTTCAGACCCTGTACGAGTATATGAGGATTTTGCCACAATTGATTTATTATCAGATGGTCGTGCAGAAATTGTAGCGGGACGTGGTTCACGTGTAGGTGCCTATCACTTATTAGGTGTTGATTTACAAGATTATGAAGAAATATTTGAGGAAAAATTAGAGCTTCTTATGAAAATCAATGACGATGAGCTTGTGACTTGGGAAGGGCAATTTAGAGCACCTCTCCACCATGCACAAATTTTACCGCAGCCAAAAAACGGCTCGTTGCCAATATGGCGTGCGGTGGGTGGACCACCTGCCAGCGCCATTAAAGCAGGCTATATGGGCATTCCGATGATGCTTACAACATTAGGTGGACCTGCTATCAACTTTAAACCATCAGTGGATGCCTATCGCGAAGCGGCAGAGCGCAAAGGCTTTGACCCAAATGAATTACCTATTGCCACAACAAGCTTGTTTTATGTAGCAGACACAACAAAAGAGGCATTGCAGGGCATGTATCCACATTTAAACGGTGGTTTCCAAGCTATTCGTGGTGGGGGCTATCCAAAGCAACAATTTGCACAAGCGCCTGATACACGTGATGCTTTAATGGTGGGCAGTAAAGAGCAAATTATTGAAAAACTACTTTATCAATACGAACTATATGGCATGCAACGCTTTATGGCACAAATCGATTTTGGTGGCGTACCATTCGAAAAATTGATGAAAAATATTGAAATCATTGGTAATGATATAATTCCAGCGATAAAAAAACACACAGCAAAATAAGGAGTGGCTCATTATGAAAATTGTCGCACTTGCGGGTTCTAATGTCGGCTCAAAGACAAGAACAGCTACACAAAAGTTAGTCGAGATGTTACAAGAAAAATACCCACAGCATGAAGTAACATTACTAGATCTTGCTGACTATCAGCTAGTTTTTAGTGATGGACGTAATTACTTTGACTATGAAGGCGATACAAAATATGTGACGGAAACCATTATGGCTGCAGATGCAATCGTTATTGGGACGCCAACATTCCAAGCATCTATACCAGCTACATTAAAAAACATCTTTGACCTTTTACCTGTCAATGCCTTCCGCGATAAAGTCGTCAGTGTTATTGTTACAGCAGGTACATCCAAGCATTATTTAATGGTGGAACAGCAACTAAAGCCGATCCTTGCTTATATGAAAGCGCACATCGTACCGACCTATGTATTTATAGAAGAAAAGGATTTTTTACGTAAAGAAATTGTCAATGATGATGTCCTTTTTCGTTTAGAACGGTTAGCGGAGGATACCGTGATGGTTACAGAGGCTTTTGCAGAAATTCGAGCCAAAAAAGATGCTGAATATGATTTTTAAAGATTAATAGAAGAAACGCTGTGAAGTAGTCTGACACAGCGTTTCTTTTTGTGTCAAGGCTAGCTATAAGTTCGTGACAATCATGATAAAAATAAAACCCAAATCACTTTGAGTTTTTAATAAAGGTGGTTAAGGGTAAATAGAGGATAGAACTGGTTCTTCTGTAGCTAACAAAGCCGTATACTTTCCATATGGAGAAATGGATATAGAAACTTCTAGTAGTTCCCAACGTTTTAAAATTAAAGAGTGTGTGTAGGAAACTTGAGATTTGAATATTGTTAGGGGCGATATAGAATCCCTACTAAAGTAATTAGATAGTGTAGTATACTTCAATGCAAATGATGGGAGAGATGGAAATGGAAAACGATTGGGATAAAGCTATAGGTTCTCTTTCTAAAATAAACGTTTTTTCAAATCCAAATAACGAGCCTGTTACCATAAGTGGTGAAGCTGATGATTTGAAATGTATAGGTGTTGGGACAGATGCGGCTGTTTTTCAAGCTCTTTCCGCCCCAGCGTATGCATTTAAACTATATGCCAAAGACAAAGTGCACAAAGTAAAAGTTGAAGCAAATGTGTATCAAATACTTGGAGATTCACCTTTCTTTTCAACATGCTTTGCTTCACATGAAGAATACCTTGTTTTAAGTTACGAAGAAGGAAAAACGCTTTTTGATTGCATTCTACAAGGTATTCACATTCCAAAACAGGTTATAAATGAAGTAGAGGATGCAAGAGAATATGTTCGGAAGAAGGGCCTTAACCCTCGTGATATTCATTTGAAAAATATTTTGCTACAGAATGGAAGGGCAAAAATAATTGATGTCTCTGAGTACACACTACAGGGTAATGATCATCGATGGGAGCATTTAAAAAAAGGATATGAGCAATACTATCATTTAATTGATGGAAATTCTGTGCCGTTTTGGTTAGTAGAAACAATACGAAAGTGGTATAACCAACGTGGAAAGAATACTTCATACGAAGAGTTTACAAAAAATATTTTAAAGTTTCTATTAAAAAATAATTGAACTTACGGGAGCTCTTTTACGAGATGCTTTAATAGAAATAAAGAAAACAGACAACAAGATTTCATTGACTGTTTTAAAAACTACTTATTCGCCTATAATAGTGGGTTTATCGAATGAGACAATATCAATAATATGGTCTAAACAAACAATCTGATAATGGAATAGCTCCTTGTAGGAATAGATATCGAGAGCTATAGTTCCTTTACTTATAAAATCTAAATAAGTTGATTTTGTAAAAAGACGTACTGAGTTACCCAAGAAATCATCTTCTTGATTGACAAAATGAAATGATTCGTCAAAAACAGTATAGGCTACATATGAATCGAATTCTATATGTATGACCGGTAATGTCTTATCAATTTCAATAGGATAGACATCATTTATAGTATATTCCTCAAAACTTATATCCTCGCTTTCGGCGCTGACGGAAGCTCTAGAAATAGAAACTCTCAAAGAGTTTGTCCCTGGCTCTACTATATTATCTAAAAACAAATAACCTTTCCATTGCATTAAATCTTCATAGTTCATACAAATCACCCTTCTATATTATCACTTGAGATTATGGTCATTTTATAGTTAGAATTTCAAAATGTCAATTTTGAGATTGGTTGAATTAGAATAAAAATTTATTGATTATCAATAAAAAATAATTGACTTAGAATATATTTTGGATTTATGATTGTTACAGCGAGTTGTAGAAAGCTGCAGTGTAGGAATTAAACATAAAAATATTTAGGAGAGAAGAAAAAGTTATGAAAAAATATATTTTTGCATTAATGCCAATCATATTAGGCGTACTTAGTTTTTTAATCTTTATGGTGAAAGGGAGTAATGTAGCACCTGATGGTACATTAGAAGAACCATTCTTTCTTATTCCAATAGGATTTTTATTGTTAGTTATTGGATTTATATGTGTAGTAGGGGTGGCGTTAAAATCGGTTATTAAAAAGACACAATACGTTAAATAATAGATAAAACAACCAGGTCATACATAAGAGACTTGGTTGTTTTTAATATTTACTTAATAAAAGCACTACATTTGTGTGGGAGTTTTGTTTACACGATCTATGGAGTAGACTGATGATTTGATTGAACAACATAAATAGCTATTTTAGTTGACTGCAAAATTGTACTTGAAGGTTTTGCATGATAAGTTTGTAACTACCTTTTTTCAAAGCAGTCATCTTCGTTTAATGGTTGTACATTAATTTCATAAGAAAAACTTATGTTGATTGAGCTGAAAGATTAATAGTATTTTATGATAATCATTTTGCTTAACGCTACAGTTTTCATGAAGTTTATGGAATTGTGGTATGATTATTTTTAGAGAGTAGGGGGTCAATAAACATGGTATTTTCTCTTTTTAAAAAAAAGAAGGAACCACAGCAGCTAAAAAATAGAGTGGAGTTTTGTATCACTAATTTAGCACTTGGTGCGGCAGATGCGTATGATGTATTAGTAGAACGAGAAGATATTGAGATAGAGGAATCTGGTTGTACATCCCATTGTGAAATCTGTGAGCAAGGTATTTTTGCGATAGTAAATGGGGAAGTTGTGAAAGCAGATGACGCGGAGACATTGGTACAAGCTATTGATGAAGAATTAAAACAAAATCCACTTTTCTAATGAAAAAACAGCTTGCTGGAGCACAAGCTGTTTTTTGATGGAAATGTAATTACCAACCACGGACGTATTGTACGGGAGGCTGCACGTCTTCTCCTAGCTCTTTAGCTGCATGTAGTGCCCAGTAAGGGTCTCGTAATAAAACACGCGCTAAGAATATTAAATCTGCACGATTATTTTGGAGTATCTCTTCGGCTTGAATGGCTGTGGTAATAAGACCAACTGCACCAGTAGGAATATCAGCCCCATGCTTAATCGCTTCTGCATGTGGTACCTGATAGCCTGGAAAGACATTGATGGCTGCTGGTACAACGCCCCCTGTTGACACATCAACTAAATCAACACCTTGAGATTTCATCCAGCGGCTAAAAACAATAAAGTCATCCATTGTTGTACCATCTTCCGCATAATCTTCCGCAGAGACACGTACCAATAAAGGACCATCCCATACACTGCGAACAGCATCGATGACTTGACGTAGAATGCGATATCGATTTTCCTGTGAGCCCCCATATTGATCTTGACGTTTATTCGTAGCAGGTGATAAAAACTCGCTAATTAAATAGCCATGTGCGCCATGAATTTCTAGTACATCAAAGCCAGCCTTTGCGGCACGAATAGCTGCTTGTTTAAATGCCTCGATGACATAGTGAATGTCCTCTTCTGTCATTTCTGTTGGTGTTTTATAGTCTGAACTAAAGGCAATAGCTGATGGAGCAAAAATTTCGCCATCTACTGTTGCTTTGCGACCAGCATGTGCAAGCTGGATGCCTGTTTTAGCGCCGTACGCTTTCATCCCCTCAACTAATTGACTTAATCCTTCAATATGTGCATCATCCCAAATCCCTAAATCCTTATTTGAGATACGACCTTCTGGCACAACACCAGTAGCTTCTAAAATGATTAAGCCTACTTGACCAGCTGCACGTGTTGCATAATGGACGAAATGAAAGGGTGTTACCATGCCATCGTCTTGTGCTGAGTACATGCACATAGGTGCCATCACAACACGGTTTTTTAAGGTGATAGATTGCAATGTATAGGGTTCGAATAATTTACTCAAAATAAAGCCTCCTAATTCCTAGTGATACACTCTATTTTGCACATAATGCTACCCATTTGCAAGTGAACGAGATCGTGCCTCCGCTTCTTTAATGCAGGCTTCGATGGCTTCATTAAATTGATATTGCTCTAATGCCTGTATCCCTGCCTCCGTCGTGCCACCAGGACTCGTCACCTTTTTGCGTAAGACATCTGGTTCATCTAATGACTGCTTGAGCATCTCAGCTGTCCCCGCAAGTGTTTGAGTCATTAGCAAGCGCACCGTATCTTTCGATAAGCCTACCTTCGTCCCTACTCGTTCAAAAGCTTCCATTAAATAATAGATATAGGCAGGGCCGCTACCTGAAAGGGCTGTGACTGCATGTAACTGATCTTCATCGACTTCAATAACGGAGCCAACAGCCTCTAATAACTGGAGGAATAGGATACGCTGGTCTGCAGATACCTCGTTATTGAATGCAATGCCACTTGCTGACATGCCGATTGTAGCGGAAGTATTCGGCATCACCCTTGCTACTGGGCGACTCCCTAAAAATTCTGTAATTGTATCAATCGCAATGCCTGCTAAAATAGATAGTACAGCAGTGTGTGCCGTAAGTTTAGGCTTTAAATCACACATAGCAGCAATAGCATCTTTCGGCTTCATCGCTAAGATAATCAGATCTGCCTGTTGAAAAATCGCAGGATCAAACACACAATGGACACCATATGTTTCATGTAGGAAATGTAAGCGTTCCTTGTCTGAGCGATTGGTGACGTAAATTTCCTGTGGTGTGAACACCTTTTGTTTAATCCAGCCTTGCATCAATGCTTCCGCCATTGAGCCTGCACCGATAAATAAAATTTTTTTCATGAACAAAACCTCCAGTTCAAAATAAAAAAGCGCTCTCGTCCTTATCTAGAAGGACGAAAACGCTCTCGTTTCCGCGGTACCACCTTTGTTTGCCAATTGTTGGCACAACTCTTAGCCCTCTTATCGCAAGGGAAACGGTTATGTTTGCATAACTGCTCAGAAGTAGGTTCGGTAATGGGAGCGGGTGATGTTACTCTCAGCAAATGTAACACTCTCTAACACCTTCACCAGATACGTACTCGTCTTCTTCAACGCACATAAATAATTAGATTATTCAAAATTATAGTGAGGAATAGGCAACCTGTCAACAGGAGGATGACGAAAACAGAAAAAACTTGTAAAATAGAATGAATCAGTATTCACAAGTGCGTGAAAAGGGGGAGACAACTTTGTCTATATACAAAATAGAAATACCAACACCCTATGCAGTAGGAGATGTCAATGCATTTATTGTAAAAGGCGATGCACTTAGCATTTTTGATGTTGGCCCAAAAACAATGGAAGCCTATGATGCTTTAAAATGGGGGATTCGAGCAGCAGGCTTTGACATGCAAGATATTGAACAGGTTGTGTTAACCCATCATCATCCAGATCATGCGGGATGGGTCGATGCTTTTCCATATGCAGAAATTTTAGGGCATGCCTATAATGACAAATGGCTTCGTCATGATGAAGACTTTTTACGCTATCATGAACAATTTTACAGTGAACGTTTATTGGAGCATGGGGTACCACAAGAATATATTGCAAAAAGTGTCCATGTTCGTCGTGAATTGGAACTTGTAGGGGAACGACCATTAACGCAAATTTTGGAAGATGGAGATGAAGTTCCTGGGCATCCAGGATTAAAGGCAATCGAAACATTAGGTCACGCACAAAGTCACTTCATTTTTTGGGATGAAAAAACTCATCATGTGATTGGTGGAGATTTATTGCTTGAAAAAATAACGCCCAATCCATTAATAGAGCCACCATTGGATCGTACTGTAGGACGTACAAAATCTTTACTACAATATAATGCATCCCTTGAAATTCTACGTCAATTACCTGTCAAAATGATGCATACAGGGCATGGAGCAGAGCTAGAGGATATTCCGTTGTTAATTGTTAAACGATTAGAGCGACAGCACCAACAATCAATGAAAGTTTTTGAATTATTAGGCGATGATCAATTAACAGTTGTCCAAGTAACAAAACGCTTGTATCCGGCTATCTTCCAGCATCAGCTTGGTTTAACTTTATCTAAAACACTTGGTCATTTAGATTACCTAGAGGCCAATGAGTATATTACGTCAACAAAGACAGAAGCAGGTATCTATTTATTTCAAAGGAAGTAGGTTTATACATGAAACATCCTAACAAAACAATCTTTGTGACAGGAGCTACAAGTGGGGTTGGCTTAAAAATAACTGAATTACTAGTAGCTCAAGGGCATATTGTTTATGCCACAGGTCGCAATGCCGTTGCACTAAAGGTGCTAGAGCGTTTAGGTGCTCAAGTGATCCAAGCGGATTTAACCAATCTACATACACTTGATGATGTTTGTGCGCAGCTACCACCGATTGATGTAGTGATTCTTTCAGCAGGTGTAGGGAAGTTTGCTGTAGCCCCTGCTTTACAGGATGAGGATATTGCGCAAATGATCGAATTAAATGTTAGCGTACCCATTTATCTTGCCAAACGATTAGCCTCTAAGATGATAGAGCGCAAACAGGGCCATTTAATATTCATTGGTTCTCAGGCTGGGAAGGTGGCCACACCAAAAGCGAGTGTCTATGCTGCGACGAAACATGCTATTGTCGGTTTTACCAATGGATTGCGTATGGAATTAGCTCCGTACAATGTAAAAGTGACAGCCATCCATCCTGGTCCCATTGATACACCATTTTTAGATAAAGCCAATGATACAAGTGGCTACCGAGAATCCTTAGGGCGCTTTTTATTGTCAGCGGAGGAAGTAGCTCAAGAGACAGTGAAAACGATTGATCGTCCTGTTCGTGAGATTAATCTACCTAGAATTATGGGATTGTCGAGTAAATTGTATGCATTAGCCCCTGCAACCATTGAATGGCTAGGCAAATCATTTTTCCATAAGAAATAACAACATTTGAAACTGTAAACATGCTTCACGTGCATGTCTACGGTTTTTTCATATTTACATATAATTGTAGCTATAGTAGTAAAAAGGAAGAGTTGAAAAGGAGACATAGATGTATACAATTGGTCAAGTTGCAAAATTTTTAGGAGTTTCTAGAGATACCTTAAAATTTTATGAAGAAAAGGGATTAGTAAAGCCCCAGCAAAATAGTGAAAATGGGTATAGAACATACAATCATTTTGATATATACGATATCACAACAATCAATTTTTATAGAGAAATTGATTTTGAAATCAAAAAGATTCAGGAATTGAGAAAGGGCAAGAGTATAGAGGGCATCCAATCATTGTTAGTAGAAAAAGAACAAGTAATGTTAGAGGAAATAGCTTATAAAAAGCTACAATTAAAAAAGCTCCAGCTTGTAAAAGAGGATTGTCAAAAAATTAGCCAATATCTAGGCACCTATACTATAAAGGAAATGAAACCATTAGAAATAATGGGCGTAATAGATCATTATACAGCCTATGATGAATATGATTCGCTAAAAGAAAATGCAGACAGTATAAAGAAAGCGGTAATTCTTACTTCTCTAAGAAGAGTTATTAGATTCGATGATAGCGGAATGCTCGAAAATAAATTTATGGTTGTCAGGAAAGTAGAAAATAGCGATCATCCAATTAAAGGTGAAGTTTTAGCGCATCCCAAATGTCTTTATACAGTTATTGAAGATGGGCGCTGGTCAACAGGTGGCAAAAATACAGACAATAAAGTAGAGGCTGGTATAAGAAAAGTAGCTAAGGAAAATGGCTATGAGCTTTTAGGGCTTGTTTATATCAACTTATTGCTTACCACTTATGAAGAAGGGCTTGAACGTATTTTTTTAGAAATGTATGTACCGATAAAATAATGGCAAAATGGGTTTGACCTGTGAGCAACCCCTAGGTTTATGCTGAAGATATTCAGATGAAATGGGGGATCTACTTGCGTAGAAAAAAGAAATTAAAAAAACCAGTAGCAAGCTTTATTATTTTAACCAATATTATTTTTTGGCCACTTTTCTGTGTTGTAGGAGCCGTCAAGCTATTAGGCTATCCTACTTGGCTATTTGATACCGTACGCTGTCTATCGGCTTGGTCATCCACCTTTGCCTTTGCGTTACTATTTCCAAGAATCTATCCTGGGCAACGTTTTATCCACTTTGTCAAACAAAAATTCAAAAACAAATTGTCACTTTCAGTAATTGTTTTAATCGTGATGATACAAACAGCTATCTTTATCATGATCTTGTTTCAAATCATGAATAATTATGAAGAAAACTCTATTTTTACGCTGTCTTCATGGGGCATGCTCAGTTTTTATTTTGTTAAAACGCTTTTGTCAGGACCACTGGGTGAGGAGTTAGGATGGAGGGGCTTTGCACTGCTGGAGCTGCAAAAGAAGTATTCGCCATTAATAGCTTCAATTATCATAGGCTTTTGGTGGGGAATGTGGCATTTACCGATATGGCTTACAACAGGGTTTATGGGAATGGATTTGATCAAATATAGCTTCTTCTTTATGTTAACGATTATAGCTACAACCATCATCATGACAGTATTTTATACGATCAATCAGAATTTAATCATTCCTATTATTATTCATCAGCTCTTTAATTTTTTTATCGGCTCCATTAATGGAAACCTAATTGATTTAATTATGTATAATGCCATTTTATATTCGGCGGTGGCCGTTCTACTTATTTTGATTAATCCTAAAAAAGTATTGTATAAGATACAATCAGCCAAGTAACTAGAAAGAATCCAGTTTGTATCATGGATTCTTTTTTTCGTCCGTTGCTAAATTTATATAGTATACATTTATATATATAGTAAAAAAACGTTTTTTCGAGTGAATTGCCATGGATTTCTTGTCAACCTTATACAAGGAACGACTTACTTTTGACAATAAAAATAAAAGTCTATGAATTTATAAAAATACACTTGTATTTATTTTTATAACATGATACTATTCGTGTATAAACTTTTAAATGAATGTATAAACATACATATCGATAGAGCAATGGAGGCGCATTTTTAATGGCAAATAAAAAAGTGGTATTAGCTTATTCAGGTGGACTTGATACTTCGGTAGCAATTCCATGGTTAAAAGAACAAGGTTGGGACGTAATTGCAGTATGTCTTGACGTTGGCGAAGGGAAAGATCTTGAATTCGTAAAAAATAAAGCTCTTCAAGTAGGAGCGATTGAATCTTATATGGTAGATGCGAAAGACGAATTTGCTGAAGGGTATGCATTAATTTCTTTACAAGCACATACTTGGTATGAGCAAAAGTATCCATTAGTATCAGCACTTTCCCGTCCACTTATCTCGAAAAAACTAGTAGAGATTGCTAATCAAGTAGGCGCAGATGCTGTTGCGCATGGTTGCACAGGTAAAGGGAATGACCAAGTTCGTTTTGAAGTATCGATTAAAGCATTAAATCCAGATTTAGAGGTATTAGCACCAGTACGTGAGTGGGGCTGGAGCCGTGATGAGGAAATCGAATATGCAATGAAGCATAATGTACCGATTCCTGCAACATTGGATTCACCATTCTCAATCGACCAAAACCTATGGGGCCGTGCGAATGAAGCTGGCATTATGGAAGACCCATGGGTGTCACCACCAGAAGAAGCTTATGGCTTAACTGTTTCTGTTGAAAATGCACCGAATGAAGCAGAGTATGTGGAAATCGAGTTTGTAGCTGGTAAACCAGTAGCATTAAATGGAAAAGAAATGAAGCTTGCTGATTTAATTCAAGAATTAAATGCAGTAGCAGGTGCTCATGGTGTAGGACGTATCGATCACGTTGAAAATCGTTTAGTTGGTATTAAATCTCGTGAGGTTTATGAAATTCCAGGTGCAAAAGTGCTGTTAACAGCGCATAAAGAGCTTGAGGACTTAACGCTTGTAAAAGAATTAGCACACTTCAAGCCAGTAATCGAGAAAAAACTATCCGAATTAATTTACGACGGTCTATGGTTCTCACCATTACGTGATGCTCTGGAAGCATTCCTTGCGCAAACACAACAATATGTGAATGGTACAGTACGTGTGAAACTATTTAAAGGACATGCGATTGTAGAAGGACGTAAATCACCAAATTCATTATACAGTGAAAAGCTAGCAACATACTCGAAGGAAGATCAATTCAATCATGCTTCCGCTGTAGGCTTTATCGAGTTATGGGGGCTACCAACTGTAGTGAACTCATCTGTGAATAAAAAGTAATGTTGAACAAGCAAGGTGTGGTGAGGCATTTGAGCTTATACTACACCTTTTGATAAGTAATCGAGGAAAAGGTGAGCTGACATGACAAAACTTTGGGGTGGACGTTTCCAAAAATCAGCAGAAGCATGGGTAGACGAATTTGGCGCATCCATTGGCTTTGACCAGCAACTTGTGCTAGAGGACCTTGAAGGTAGTGTTGCACATGTCACAATGCTTGGTGCCACAGGAATTTTACCGGCAGCTGATGTAGAGGCCATACTAGGTGGTCTTGCCCAATTAAAAGATAAGGCAATTGCAGGTGAGCTAGAATTTAGCGTTGCCAATGAAGATATACACTTAAATTTAGAAAAAATGTTAATTGATTTAATAGGTCCTGTCGGTGGCAAACTACATACAGGACGTAGCCGAAATGACCAAGTAGCAACGGATATGCATCTTTTCTTGAAAAAGCGTGTGCAGGAAGCAATTGATTTAATTGTGACGTTCCAACAAACACTATTAGACAAAGCACAAGAGCATATTGAAACGATTGCACCAGGTTATACGCATCTACAACGTGCACAGCCAATTTCCTTTGCACACCATTTAATGGCTTATTTTTGGATGCTAGAGCGTGATAAACAACGTTTTACAGAATCCATAAAACGTATTGATATTTTACCTTTAGGTGCTGGGGCAATGGCAGGGACAACTTTCCCGATTGACCGTTTAAAATCAGCAGAGTTATTAGGGTTTAGCGAGGTTTACGCAAACTCCATGGATGCTGTAAGTGATCGTGATTTTATCGTGGAATTTTTAAGTCATTCCTCCTTACTTATGGCGCATTTATCACGCTTTGCTGAGGAAATTATTATCTGGTCTACAGATGAATTTAAATTTATCGAACTGGATGATGCCTTCTCAACAGGTTCTTCGATTATGCCACAAAAGAAAAACCCAGATATGGCAGAGCTTATTCGTGGTAAAACAGGGCGTGTTTATGGGAATCTAATGGGCTTATTAACGGTGTTAAAAGGCACACCATTAACATATAACAAAGATATGCAGGAGGACAAAGAGGGGATGTTTGACACTGTTCATACGATTCTTGGTTCCCTTAAAATCTTTGAAGGTATGGTTCGTACAATGACTGTCAACACGGAACGCTTACATCAGGCTGTTCACGCTGATTTTTCAAATGCAACGGAGCTAGCAGATTACCTTGCTACAAAGGGAATGCCATTCCGTGAGGCACATGAGGTGACTGGTAAGCTTGTCTTTACATGTATTCAAAAGGGCATTTATTTATTAGACTTGCCATTGGAAGAAATGCAGCAAGAAAGTACGTTAATTGAAGCGGATATTTATGATGTACTAGCGCCAGAAGCTGCTGTTCGTCGCCGCCATTCCTTAGGTGGTACTGGCTTTGAACAAGTAAAAATCCAAATTGAAAAAGCGAAAGCCTGTCTTGTAGCCATTTAATTTTTGCGTGCATGTCCTTGTGACTTTTTGCATAGATATTCATTAAAGCTGTCCTGTGAGGCACTATGAAAACCTTTATCCTTTTTCAACTGAGCCAGAGGGTGACGTGAAGAAGAGAACCTTACATATGTGAAGGACAATCCCCAATTCTGGAGACGCGGAATTGGGGTTTTTGTATAAGTAAATGTAGGAGGGATGAAGAAATGAATGAACGTTTTACAAAGGGGCTCGAAACAATTAAACAATATGTGACAGAAGAAGAAGCAGCACGGATGATTGAATCCGATGCATTAGCCGATATAGCACCCGATTTACGCAAAATGATTATTGAATTTGCTTACGGTGATGTCTATGCACGGCCTGGGCTGGATGCAAAGAGTCGAGCACTCGTCGTGATAACCGCGGTAGTTACACAAGGTGCTGCACCACAAACCAAAACGCATATTCAGCGTGGATTACATGCAGGCTTGACACAGACAGAAGTGGTCGAGGCACTTTTACAATTAGCACCCTACATCGGTTTTCCAAGAGTGCAAAATGCTTTAACGATAGCCCAACAAGTCTTTGCAGAGAAAAGCTAAAGCATGTATAAAAAATAGAAGAAGGCTCATAATAAGAGAGGAACCACTTATTAATCTAATCTGATGGGGAGGATGCAGAATGAGTAGTAATAGTCAAACACCCAAAGACCAAGAATCTCAGGAAAGTCCGCCACAACTGTTGAAGGTTGAAGCTTCATAAATCTTAAGCCTAAAGGTGAAACAGTACATTCTGTTTTGCTATAGATTAAGAAGAAGTGTAAACCATATCAGTTAAAAATCAAATAGAAGCAATAAGTGTCCATGGATCCAGAATTATTCTGGGTCCTTTTTGTTTCTTATTTGGGGTCTAAAGTACTCAAGATCCGCTCTAAATGAAATTTAAAGCGCTCCTAAGGAAGGAGAGCCCGCTCTAAATGAAGTTCAAAGCACTACTAAGGGAAGGCTCCCGCTCTTATTGTGAAAAAACCTCTACTCAACACCATGAAAAATTCCTTCATTTGACATTAAAGAAAATCTGTATTACTCTATACATAACAGATTTCTGTTTGGTTACAAGCAATACAGATTGGAGGGTTATTATGCAAATACAATTAGATCCAAACAGTGAATTGCAACTATATAAACAATTGGCCAATCAAATAATAGAATGCATTGCGCAAGGTGAGCTGAAAAATGGTGATACTTTACCATCTGTACGTTCGATGGCTACAGATCTAGGCATCAATGTTAGCACGGTCAGTAAAAGTTATCATGAGCTTGAAGAGAAGGGCTTAATTGAATTGAAGCCGAAAGCAAAAGCGGTCATTATTGGTGGTCAAAAGAGAGAGCTGGAAGAAACGGAGGTTGAAAAAGTCGAAAATGCCTTGAAGCCTATCATGGCGGAGGCTTTTGCGCGTGGCCTCGAGAAAGAGCAAATGACAAGTTTGTTCCAGCGAATTTTAAAACAATGGAAGTAGGGGTAGTATGCTTATAATTGTAGGCATCTTTATCATTGTCGGAATTATGGAAATGATGACACCACATTTAACAAGAAAAACACTTGTTTTTGGTGTTTCCATACCCGAACCTTATGTCAAACATCCACAATTAAAGCTGTGGAAGAAGCATTATAGCCAAATCATCGCAGGGATTGCTGGCTTATTCTTAGTAGGTCAAATCGCTCTCTATCTTTCACCTATACAAGAGGAGAAGGTATCTTTAATTTCCTTTATCCTTTTGTATGTCATGCTCCTTTTATCATCAGGTCTTTACATGAGTTATCATGCTAAAACGAAAAAATTAAAGGTGCAGGAGCAGTGGGAGGCACAAATAAAAACAGTATATGTGACAGATTTGTCTATCCGTCAGAAAGAGGAAACATTATCACCTATATTTTTTAGTGTACCCATTATCATCACACTTGCATTAATCGCTTTTACGTACATGAACTATGAGTCAATCCCTGAGGTTTTCGCAACACATTGGAATGGGGCAGGAGAGGTCGATGGTTGGACTCAAAAATCGCGGCTTTCAGTCATCAGTATGCCACTTATATTATTGGCAATACAAATTAGTTTTTTCATGATGAGTCAAGGCATGAAAAGTGCCAAAATTCAATTAAGTGCACAGGCCAAAGAAGCATCCATTCATCGGGAGTTAACTCAGCGTAAATACGGAAGCTGGTACCTGGCAGCCATTAATTTTAGTATGACAATTCTATTTGTTGTTTTACACTATACAACTGTTATTTTACAAGACCAAACGGCTCCCTACTTCTTCCCACTTTTTCTTGTCTTTAATGTCGTTACGTTGGGTGGTTTACTAGTGTTCATTTGGAAGCTCAGTAAAAGTAATGAACGTTTTGATGAGGTACATACAAATGAAACAGCTGCCACAGATGATCAATACTGGAAATGGGGTATTTTTTATTGCAATAAAAATGATCCATCCTTATTAGTGCCTAAAAAGTTCGGGATTGGTTGGACTGTAAATTTCGCGAACAAATGGTGTTACATCTTAATAGCGATTACGTTACTGCCAATTTTATTGGTGATTTTCATATAGAAAGGAAGATTAGATGAAAAAATGGTTATTGATTTGCTGTACAATTTTACTTTTAGCTGCCTGTGGGCAAAAAGAGGTCACTGCACAACATCAAGGATCAAAGGGGACAAATGCAATGAATGAACAGTTTATTGGAAAATGGGAAGGAACTATTGAAACGCCAAATGGACCATTACCGCTTATTATCGATTTAAAGAAGGAAAGTGGTACATTATCCGTGCCAGCACAGGGCTTATCTAATTTTCCATTTCAAAGTGTGACGTATACAGGTGATAAAGTAAAAGTGTCCATAAATTTAAACGGCTCTGCTATTGCCATTAATGGCACAATCAAAAATGAACAAATAGAGGCTACATTTCAACAAAATGGTGGGAAATTTCCTTTAATACTAAAGGCTTATAAAGAGCAACCTGTTACCTATGACACATTAAAAATTCCCGTTCAAAACGGTAACTTAACGGTAGCTGTACAAAAGGCTTCTCCATCTCCATCACCAGTGGCACTGATAATAGCAGGATCGGGGCCAACTGATAAAGATGGTAATTCGGCTTTGGCTGGAAAAAATAATAGCTTGAAAATGTTGGCCGAAGGTTTAGCACAACAGGGCATTGCGACGGTGCGTTATGATAAGCGAGGACTTGGTGACAATCAAGCGCTCTTAACAAAGGAAGAGGATGGAACGTTTGACCAATACGTTGATGATGCTGTACAAATTATCCAAACATTGATGGCTGATAAAGCCTACACAAGTGTCCATGTGATTGGTCATAGCGAAGGCTCACTCATTGGTTTGCTCGCGGCTCAAAAGACAGGCGTAGCATCCTTTGTCTCCATTGCCGGTGCAGGTAGATCGTTAGATGAAGTGCTTTTAGAGCAATTAAAAGGTCAATTAGCACCAAAGCTTTTTAATGAATCCACGAATATTTTGACAGCTTTAAAGCAAGGGGAGCAAGTGAAAAATATTTCGCCAGAGCTACAGGCCCTTTTCCGTCCATCTGTACAGCCTTTCCTGATTTCCTTGCTAAAATATCAACCTGCTAATGAGCTTGCAAAAGTAAAAAGCCGTGTATTGCTAGTACAAGGAACAACGGATTTACAAGTGAAGGAAGCCGATGCTGAGGCATTGAAGAAAGGCAAACAAGACTCAAAATTACTTTATCTAGCGGGTATGAATCACGTATTGAAAAAGGCACCGGCAGATCGCGCCAAAAACTTAGCAACCTATGCAGACCCTTCGCTGCCACTGCATGAAGAATTACTACCAGCAATTGAGCAATTTATTAAAAATGAAAAGTAGGATGATTAACCTTGGGAGTACTTGTCTATTTAATAATCATGCTGCCGTTTCTCATCTTCGCCATTGTTCTATCGCAAGGTAAAGGAGCTTTTCTACTTGAAGGCTTTCATACGATGGCACAGGAAGATAAAGAACAATATGATGAAAAGGCACTGGCAAGATTTATGGGAAAAATGATGTATGGCTACTGTTTTTGTGTACTTTTATGGATACTAAACGAATTTTTCCATACACAATGGTTATTTCATGTAGGTCTTGTACTTTTTGTCGCCCTTACGATATTTTTATTGATCTATGCGAACACAGGTAATCGTTTCAAAAAATAGCATGTAAGAAAAAGTAGAACCATTTTATAATGGTTCTATTTTTTTGTAAGCGATTTATGAAAATTCTTTAAAATCTAAATATTTGGAAAACCGTAATTTTAGTGTCACGAATATGCTCGTTCATGCGCTGTTTTTCTTCTTTTCTGTAAAAATAGAATTTTAAGAATAATTAGTATTATTATAGATGACATTAAAAAATTACTAAGTTAGGAGAATTCTTTGATATGTCGCAAATGTTAGCACTGACGATAGTACTTGCTATTCTTTACATCGGAGATATCGTAGCAACAAGAACGAAGGCGTGGATTCCATCTGTGTTCGTCTGTGCGGTATTATTTTTAATTGGCTATTGGACATTCTTCCCGAAAGATATTGTTAGTATTGCCGGGATTGGTCCAGTCGTTGCCACGATGTTAATGTATTTATTAATTACGAATATGGGTACACTTCTGTCCCTTAAGGAATTGAAAAACCAGTGGAAAGCCATCGTTATTTCTTTAGCTGGTATTGTAGGCATCATCGCCATATTATTTACAATTGGAGCCTTGCTATTTGATTTAAAAACGATGATTGTTGCAGTTCCACCATTAGTCGGTGGTGTTGTGGCAGCGCTAGTGATGTCAGAAGGCGCTTCTGCAGCTGGCTTAGAGGATTTAGCCGTCTTTGCCATTGTAATTTATGTTATTCAAGGTTTTGCAGGATATCCCATCACGTCCATTGTATTGAAGCGTGAAGCAAAACGTTTATTAAAAGAACATCAGCAAGGGAATATACAATCGGTAACACAGGTAGAGGAAGATGTTGAACAGGCATCTGAGCAACCAAAATTATTTAGTAAAATTCCTACCAAGTACAATACAGAATACTTTAAATTTTTCCGTTTAGCGCTTGTTGGATTATTAGCGTATGGTACATCTACAGCATTAGCACCTGTTGTGACAGTCAATGCGTTAGTGCTATGCCTAGTGTTTGGTGTCCTTGCATCGACATTTGGTTTTTTAGAAAGACAACCATTGCAAAAAGCAAATGGCTTCGGTTTTGCCATTATGGGGTTAATGCTCTTTATATTTGATGGCTTAAAACAGGCTTCCCCTGAAATGCTGATGCGTATTATTGTGCCATTAGTAGTGTCTATTGTCTTAGCAGTCATTGGTATGTATATTTTCTCTTTCATCGCAGGAAAAGTTTTAAAGGTCAGCCCGAATTTAGCGTTTGCTGTATCCTTAACAGCGCTCTATGGGTTCCCAGCAGATTATATTTTAACGAATGAAGTAGTGAAATCGTCCACAGCCGATCAAAAAGAACGAGAAATGCTGTTAAGTCATATGTTACCACCGATGCTTGTGGGAGGTTTCATTAGTGTAACGATAACATCTGTGATTTTAGCGGGTATTTTTGTCAATTGGCTATAAAGAAGGAGAGAGTCAGCATGAATAAAATGAAAGAAATTATTGCGGAATTAAATAGTGAGCTTGTGGCAATTCGTCAAAAATTGCACAGTGAGCCAGAGCTTTCTTGGGAAGAATATGAAACAACGAATTATGTAGCAGCATATTTAGAGAACCTTGGTATTCCGTATAGACGAACAGAGCCAACAGGCATTATTGCGGAGTTAAAAGGGGGCAAGGAAGGAAAAACCGTTGCCTTACGTGCAGATATGGATGCATTATCAGTTTATGAAATACGAGAAGATATTCCGTATCGCTCTAAAACGGATGGTAAGATGCATGCCTGTGGTCATGATGCGCATACAGCCATGTTGCTGATTGCAGCTAAGACATTACATACGGTACAAGAAGAAATTGAGGGAACAGTTCGTTTTATTTTCCAACCAGCGGAAGAAGTAGCTACAGGCGCAAAAGCGATGGTAGAGCAAGGAGCAATGAAAGGTGTAGATAACGTCTTTGGTATTCATATTTGGTCACAAATTGACACAGGGAAAATTCAGTGTAATAAAGGTCCTGCCTTTGCCTCTGCTGATATTTTCAAAGTGCGCTTTAAAGGGCAGGGCGGTCATGCCGCAGTCCCACATGATGCCATTGATGCCGTGATGATTGCTTCAACGTTTGCTTTGAATGTCCAAACAGTTGTGGCACGTACAGTCAATCCACTTCAACCTGCCGTTCTTACAATTGGAAAAATGGAGGTTGGCACACGCTTTAATGTAATTGCAGAAGATGCCATTTTAGAAGGGACTGTGCGTTGTTTTGATAAAGAGGTTCGTTCACATATCGAAACGCAAATTCGTCATTATGCTGACCAGATTGCCTCACTTTATGGTGGCACAGCAGAGGTCGTTTATGAATATGGTACACAAGCCGTCAACAATGATGTGGCGAGTGCCAGCTTAGTCGAGCGCCTTGCAGCTGAACATTTTGGCGCGGATGCTTATCATATTGATGATCCTACAATGGGTGGAGAAGACTTTAGCTTTTACTTAGATGAAGTACCTGGCTGTTTTGCTCTAGTAGGCTCAGGCAATACAGAAAAGGATACACGCTGGGCACATCATAACGGCCATTTTAATATCGATGAAGATGGTTTGCGCGTTGGAGCCGAATTATATGTACAATATGCGTTAACTTGGTTAAGCGAAAACTAATAAAGTGAAGTAACTAAGCTTCTTATGAAATTAGTATAAATTCACCTTAGCTGGTCATAATAAAGAAGATTTCACTTATGAAATCTATAATGATGAGGAGGATGAAAAATGAGTAGGTTCGAACAACTAGACCCCAAATCTCAAAAAATCCACCGCAACTGGTCAAGGATTAAGCGATCAAAATCGCAAGTAAATGGTGAAACGGAGATTACTCTCCATAACCGTCTCTTGCGAAGTGAAGCAAAGGCCCGTCAGTTTTAATCATGCTAGAAAAGTAAGTGTCATCAAGCCCAGAAAAAATTCTGGGTTTTTCTTTATGACTAAGAAAGATGTATTATATTGTAAGGAAGTAATTTCTAACAGAAAAGGAGAGCAAAGCTATGATTAATCCTATTCCCATTTATCTACAGCAATTTGCAGGAAACGTCCAAATTATAGATGACGTTGAATCCCAGTTTCAGCTTCATTCTAGTGCAGGCAATGAACAATTTGAAATTTGGTATTACGGTGATTTGCTAATGATTGAAGGGGAGGAAATGCCTTATATTACAGGCTCAACCGCTAGAATCGTTGCTAAAGATCCTTTATCTGCCGAGGAAATTTTGCTCTTTGATGCAACTCTACATGGTTATAATGCGCTATTTTGTGAGGCGTATACAGAGAATCACCGTGACAACCGTCCTCTAGAAAAATATAATTTACCCGAAACAAAAGTCGTATTATCATTTTTCTATAACATCGACTATGACGGAGAAATAGACGACTATGAGGTAGATGAACAAGAAAATGTTCAACTTATAAATGGAGAAACCACTAACTGGGAAACGATTAAAAGAAATGGCTATGATGCATTTGCTTTTTATTTTAAAAAAGAAGATGGAACACTTTTAGCATTTGCTGAAGAAGAACTAGCCTAATAGGAAGGGATTTTCGCGAAATGCAACTCATACAATTTACACAAGATTTAGCAAATCCAATTCATCAATACCAATCCATCGATACATTTTATAGAAAAATTACGAAAACGGAAGTACCTACGACGATCGGCTTCATCTATATTGAGTCTGGCGGTGTGGTTGGTTTGCATGAAGCCCCCATTCCACAGCTATTTATCGTTATTAATGGAGAGGGATGGATTAGAGGTGAAGATGGTGAAAAAATCACGATAAAAACAGGACAGGGAGTACTATGGCTTCAAGGACAGGCACATGAATCTGGTAGTATAACGGGCTTAACAGCACTTGTTATCCAAGCGGAGCAGATAAATCTTACATAAATAAAAGTGTAACGGTAGTTGCAAGAACCGTTACACTTTTTCATATTGTTTAACCAATTTAACTGTTTTAAGTAGATGGCCATCAAATTGTTCATCAAATTCTTCTATTGCTACAAATCCCTTTGCTTGATAAAAATGCATACCAAGTTTATTTTCTTTCTCTACACAAACAAATAAAGACGATAGATTTGGGAGCATGCGTAGTCCTTCCTGTAAAAGTGCAGTACCCACGCCCTTACCATGCATATCAGGATGTAAATAAATCGCATGTAGCTCCGCCTCACCTTGTGTTACATTTGAAAAATTAGCAAAGCCTACTAGCCATTCATCAAAAATTGCAACGAGAAACGGACTATTGATAAGACGTTCGATTAATCGTTCTCGACTATAAGCTAGTTGTAAAAAACGATCTTGAATGTCACGTGGAATGATTCCTTCGTATGTATGATGCCAGCTTATTCTAGCAATTTCTTGTACAAAAGTAATGTCATTTTCTTGCATCTGTCGTATAATAAGTGTCAACACTTTTCACCTGCTATTCCAATTTTTCTCTTTATTGTAACATTCAATCATTCAAAGGGGGTCACTTTCATGCAAGTAATTGAAAAAGCTTTTGGCTATATCACGAGAACGCATGAGGATCAATTACAGGTACTCGTATTTGAACAGAATTCAGTTGGGGCAGGTATCCAGGTGCCCAAAGGTACGGTTGAGGAAGGGGAAACACCTTTAGATGCTGTGAAACGTGAAATGCTAGAAGAAACAGGTCTAACCACACTTGTCGTTCAAGCGCTAATAGCACAGGATTATTTTAATCATCCATCAGGTGTTTTACAGAAACGGTATTTTTATCATTTAACATCCGATGAAACACGGGATGCATGGCAACATCATCCAACAGGCTTAAACGAAGGGGATTTAATCTTTTCATTCTATTGGATTTCAGCTGAGCAAGATGCCCTGCTAGCAAAGGGGCATGGCGATTATTTATACCGATTGTTAGCAAAGGTGAGAAATTGAACCTATTATAATAAAACCGCGTCAATTGGACGCGGTTTTTATGTTGATTCAATTAAGCCTTGGCAGCAATCTCTAGGGCTTGTGCAAAATCAGCAATTAAATCATCAACATGCTCAAGTCCTACAGAAAAACGTAGAAGACCATCTGTGATGCCTCGTTTAGCACGCTCTTCAGGCTCCATAGCAGCATGACTCATTTTTGCAGGGTAAGAAAGGATAGATTCTACTCCTCCAAGAGAGACCGCAAATACTGGAATTGTCATCGCCTCAACCAATGCCTTTGCAGCTGCATAGCTTGGTAGTCGGAAGGATAAAACGGCCCCAGGACTTGTGCTTTGACGTTGATGAATAGCGTAGCCTGGGTGTGAAGCAAGCCCTGGATAGTAGACCTGTTCAACTAGTGGATTGCTAGCCAAATACACAGCAATTTTTTGTGCAGATTCAGCAGAACGACTAAAACGTACATCTGTTGTTTTGATGTTTTGTAGTAGTGTGAATGAATCCTGTACACCTAAAATATTACCGAATGAATTTTGGATAAAGTAGAGATCCTGACCTAGCTTTTCATCGGCAGTAACCGTTAAGCCAGCAATAATATCAGAATGTCCAGATAAAAACTTCGTTGCACTATGAATGACGACATCTACACCAAGTTCTAGTGGGCGTTGGTGTAACGGTGTCATAAAAGTATTATCCAAGAATGTAAGGCAGTGGTGTTGCTTGGCAAGCGCCACTACACCACGAATATCTGTAATGCCTAACGTTGGATTTGATGGTGTTTCCATATAAAGTAGTTTTGTAGCTGGCGTGATTGCTGCTTCTACAGCTGCTAGATCCGTAAAATCTACAAATGTATGGGAAATCCCAAAGCGCGGCAACACCTTTGTTACAAAACGATAGGTTCCACCATAAACATCTTCAGTCATGACGATATGATCTCCCTGCGATAACAGCATTAATGCTGCTGATACGGCAGCGATACCAGATGAAAATGCATGGGCACGAACGCCTCCCTCAAGCTCTGCTACAGCTTTTTCTAACGCATCTCTTGTAGGGTTGCCTGAACGAGCATAATCATATTCTCCAAATTCATCTATACTTTCTTGATGGAAAGTAGACGACAGATACATCGGGACATTAACAGCCCCTTTTTTATTACTATAGCCATCACGAACACCTGCGTGAATGAGGCTTGTTTCAATACGTTGCTTCATCAATTACGCCTCTTTTCTAAGGATATCAAACACTTGTCGTAAGTCTGCAATTAAATCTTCTGCTTCCTCAATGCCAACAGAGAAGCGTAATAAACGATCACAAACGCCACGCTCCACACGCTCTTCATAAGGCATATCTGCATGTGTTTGTGTAGCAGGATACGTAATAAAGCTTTCGACACCGCCAAGACTTTCAGCAAAAGTAATTAACTTTAAGTTACGAAGGAATGGGTCAATCCACTCAGGCTTTTGCAAGCGGAATGACAGCATGCCACCTTTTCCAGTATAAAGGACATCGGTCACTAACTCTTCTTCCTCTAAGTAAGCAGCAATCGCCTTCGCATTGGCATCATGTTGCTTTAAGCGTAGATGCATTGTTTTTAGACCACGAATAAGTAACCATGAATCCATAGCTCCTAACACCATGCCACTACCATTATGAATAAAGCCAATGCGTTCGGCTAATTCTGTGCCTTTAGCAACCACTAGCCCAGCTAAAACATCATTATGACCACCAATATACTTCGTTGCAGAATGAAGCACAATATCTGCACCTAATTCAATAGGGCGTTGGAAGTAAGGCGTATAAAAAGTATTATCCACAATTAGCCATGCCCCATGCTTATGTGCTAACTCCGCATACACTTGTAAATCAAACTCCTGCATAAGTGGATTTGTTGGTGTTTCAATAAATATTGCACGTGTATTTTCATTCATTAATGCTTCCACCTGTTCAACCGATTCAAATTTTGAATAAACAGGCTTAATATTATAAGTATCTTGGAAGAAATTAAAAAGTCTATATGTACCACCATATAAATCATCTGGCACGACTAATTCATCGCCTGGTTTAAATAGGGATAACACCAATTGAATGGCAGCCATCCCGGAACTACAGGCAAAGCCCATATCGCCACCCTCTAAATCAGCAATTCCTGCTTCTAAAAGAGCACGTGTTGGATTTTTTGTACGTGTATAGTCAAAACCAGTAGATTCACCAATCCCAGTATGTTTATAAGCAGTCGATAAATGAATGGGTGGGCTCACAGCTCCTGTTGCTGGGTCACTTAAATTACCAAGTTGTACAAGCTTTGTTTCAATACTTCTGTTTAATGTCATGACGTCACTCTTTTCTTCAATATTATTAAAAGCAACAACTTTTGCTTTCAATTTAATAGTATTCTCAATAATTGTTACCAATTTAACATGGATACTAAAGAAGAACAAGGTGATTTCTGAAAATTAGCTAGATTATTTATAGTTAATCACCTAGGAATAGTAGGAGATTCCAGGATAAAGATAGAGCTAAAGAGAGGATAGTTTCAAGTTACGGATACAAGATAGAAAGTAGCGGATACAACGTAAAAAATGAGGGATAGAGCGGACAAAGTGGGGGATAGGTTTTGAAGTAGCGGTTAGAACGTGAAAAGTAGCGGATAAAACGTAAAAAATGAGGGATAGAGTGGACAAAGTGAGGGATAGGTTTTGAAGTAGCGGATAGAACGTAAAAAGTAGCGGATAGAACGTAAAAAGTAGCGGATACAACGCGAAAAGTGGTGGATAGAGCAGACAAAGTAAGGGATAGGTTTGAAGTAGCGGTTAGAATACAAGTAAAGGAAACAAAATAAAAACATCTGCCTCCTTTAAATGAGAGACAGATGCTTTAACAACATGTTAGGCTTGTTCTTTTTTTAGCAAGTCGCGAATTTCTTTGAGAAGCTCTTCTTTGGCATCGAGTTCAGGTGCTGGTTCTTCCACGACTGCTTCTTCTTTTTTACGTGTGAGCTTTGTCATAATTCGTAAGGCCATAAAAATGGCAAATGCTATGATTAAAAAATCAATGATGGATTGTAGAAATACACCAAAATTGATTTGGGCTTCACCTGAGCCAAAAACAAAACTCTTTGTTAAATCAATACCACCTGTTAAAACACCGACTAATGGCATGATGATATTTTCAACTAAGGAGGTAACAATTTTACCGAAAGCACCACCAATGACTACTGCTACTGCTAGATCGACAATATTGCCTTTCATCGCAAATTCTTTAAAGTCTTTCCACAAAATAAATTCCTCCCTATTATTATCCAATAAACGAATCAATCTGTATTTTACTATATTTTTAGCAAACCTTTCAACTGCTTTCATGGTGGAAATGATGTACTTTCATAGATGTGGAAGACTTCATTCTTTCAAAATGAAAAGATATACTGCACATTACGGAAAATTTGGTAATATAGAAAAAGAATACTAGATTAGGTGTGACGTATGGCAAAGAAAAAGAATAACAAACCTCTGTTATCACCCGCGACAAAATTGGGTATGATAGCATTATTGATTCCAATTGCAATTACCGTGTATGTTCTCACATTTTTTGCTTGGAAGGAGCTTCAAACATTACCGATATTCGAAAAGCTTGTCCAGCAAAAGGCAATTGAGGAGATTCAACAGCATTTCGATATGAAAATTCCTGAGCAATACATTCCCGTTTATGTAGCTGCAGAAGAAAAATATGGTGTACCCTGGACATTACTTGCTGCGCATCATCGTATTGAAACACGGTTTTCTACGGTAAAATCAATGGTATCATCTGCTGGGGCAGAGGGGCATATGCAATTCATGCCCTGTACATTCGTAGGCTGGCAGCATCCCACATGCTCAGGTTTGGGAAAAGGAAGCATCACAAAAACTGAATTGATGAGTCCTGAGACGATTGCTAAATATGGAGGATATGGCGTTGACGCAAATGGGGATGGAATAGCTGATCCCTATGATATTGAGGATGCAGTATTTAGTGCTGCGAATTACTTATCCAAATACGGTGCTGCGACAGGGAATATTAAGAAAGCTGTTTATCAATACAACCATAGCGAGAAATATGTTGAGGATGTGTTATATTACTACCAGTTGTATGATGATTTTCACGATGAACTCCAAGCAGCTGTTCTCTTACATGAAAAAAAATAAAGAGCCATCACATTGGATGGCTCTTCATTACATATTTAAGTTGCTTTACGCATACCTTTTAAAATAAGGCTGACGATAAAGATCAACACGATGGCACCGATTAGTGCTGGGAACACGTAGAAATCACTTACTCTCCAGCCCCAGTTCCCTAAAACCATACTACCAATCCAAGAACCGACAATCCCTGCAATAATATTCCCGATGATGCCGCCTGGTACATCTTTACCTAAAATGACGCCAGCTAGCCATCCAAGAATTCCTCCAATAATTAAATACCAAATGAAACTAATCATTACTTTCATCTCCTTAAATTTAAGATATAATGGCGATTACTTAGTTATACCCTGAATGGAGTAGATTAAACACTGTGATTTTGTTTAGTAATTATTACATGTTGTAAATAAGGCTGTAGACAAGTGAATGCAGCTCCTTTGCTGTGCTCACTTTATAGCTAATCCAACTGCATAAACTACCGTGAAAATGTCCACATTAACTACAATTACTTCTATATTGTACATACACCGATTATCGCTTACTTCTATAGTATGTTCATGTATTCAATTCGTACCAGAAATGCATGCAACGCCCAATCGCCAGTAACAATAAAAAACAGCCATTTAACTAAATTATTTACTACAATAACCTTTTCATTCGTGAAAAAATACATTATTTTTTATTGAAACAGAATGTCAATTCTATGTGCGATTCCTTATTTCTTTGGGAGAGTTTTTTGTGTAGAAAAAGAAAAATGGGTAAATTTCCACTTTTTAATAGTTTGAAAATTCTGTATAAAGGGATTATAATGTAGAAAAGGAGCGTGGTCATATGAATATGGCTGTTATGAAACGTCTAAATCGTCAAGGCTTTTTAATTGCTGGTTTGCATTTATTAGTAATGCTAAATCTTGCAGCTGATTTCTTATACGCATCGTAACCAATTTAATAGAAAGGTGAATGAAATGTTTATCTCATATTAAAACAACCGTGTAGTCTTATTGTAAAACAGGCTCACGGTTGTTTTATTTTGCTTAATTAACTGAAAAAAGGAATTATTCTGCTAAATGTCAAATACATAGTTTATACAAGGGAGTGATGAAATGACGTCAAGATTGGATCAAGCATTTTGTGATTTGGAAAGACCATTTGCATGGTTAGATTTAGATGCACTAGATAAAAATATACAAATGGTTCAAGATGCTTGTGGGGGAAAACAAATTCGTATTGCAACAAAATCGATTCGTTCTATTGAGGTCCTTCGTTATATACAAAAAAAACTTGTGAATGTTGTGGGGTTTATGACATTTACTGCAGCAGAGACCCTTTTTTTAATAGAGCAGCAGTTTGATGACTTATTGCTTGGCTATCCAGTAATGGAGGAAGCAACGATTCGTCGATTGTTGCATTTTGTAAAGGAAGGAAAAATCGTCACCTTTATGGTAGACAGACCAGAACATATCCAACTATTGGCGAAATTAGGACAAGAGATTGGCGTACGTGTACAGGTTTGCATTGATCTTAATGTTTCTAATGATTTTAAAGTATTGTATTTTGGAACAAAACGTTCGTCATTGTCTTCTCTTGAAACGTTGACACCTTTTTTACAAACCATTCAAAACACCCCTGTAATTGAAGTGGTAGGAGCGATGGGCTATGAGGCTCAAATAGCAGGGGTTGGCAATCGTCCTGCAAATGCTTTAAAAGGTAGAGTCATAGAAGCCATGCAAGTACAAGCCAAAAAGCAAGTAACGCAGTTTCGTCGATTAGCGATCGCCCATATCAAGGCTTATTTTCCAAATCTACGCTTTGTTAATGGTGGAGGATCAGGAAGTATGACGTACACCAATCAACAGAAGGAAGTAACGGAAATTACAGTTGGCTCGGCTTTTTATGCACCAGCATTGTTCGATCAATTTACACATTTACAGCTAGAAAAGGCTGCTGGATTTGCCTTACGTGTAACAAGAATGCCTGAAAAAAATATCGTTGTTTGTCATGGGGGAGGCTATACGGCTTCTGGAGCCATTGGGATGGATCGTTTGCCTGTATTCTATGACCCTACCACTTTTGCATATCTTAGCCTAGAAGGCGCAGGGGAAGTGCAAACACCTATTAAGGTCAAAGGGAAGAGTATCAATATTGGCGATACCATTTATTTTCGACATGCGAAGGCTGGAGAGCTTTGTGAGCGTTTTCAGGTCCTGCATGCTATTCGCGGGGACAAGTATGCAGGACATTACACAACATATAGGGGGGATGGACAATGTTTTCTATAGAAAAATGGCGAAATGGTGAAAAGTGGACAAACTGGGCTGGTAATGTTATTTCCTATCCGAGTGAAATGTATTTACCACACTCTATTGATGAAGTTTCAGCAATTGTGAAGCATGCGTGTCAATCAGGAAAGACAATCCGTGTCACAGGTGCTGCTCATTCTTTTAGCGCTGTGGCTATGCCTGAGCATATAGCAATTTCCTTACATAATCTGCGTGGATTAATCGCTGTGAATGTGGAAAGGCAGGAGGCAACATTATGGGCGGGGACCTACCTATATGAAATTGGACCAATGCTAGCGAAACACGGTTTTGCGTTAATCAATATGGGCGATATACAGGAGCAAACCATTGCAGGGGCAGTGTCAACTGGCACACATGGCACAGGGGTTACACTTGGTTCTCTATCGTCAGCTGTCCAGGCATGGGGATTTGTAGACGGTACTGGTACTTATCAGGAACATAGGAGAGGTATGGATGATTTATCTGAAGCGCTGCATGTATCTCTTGGGATGCTAGGTGTTCTGGTCAAAGTAACGATTAAGGTCGTACCACTATATGGTTTGCATTATGTGGGGGCAAGAGAAACATTGACAAATGGTCTCTCGTTATTTGCGGAGGATATTCGTCAACATCGTCATGTGGAGTGGTTTTATTTCCCTGGTAGTGAAACAATTCAAGTAAAACGGATGAATGCGGTCGCGCCTGTTTTTCAAAGTGAATGGAATAAAAAAATAGAAACGTTAAAGCTACAAATAGTAGAAAACGGGGCTTTCTTTGCGATGTCAGAGCTTTGTAAGTGGAAACCAGGTTTAAGTGGTGCCATGAGCAAGATAGCGGCTGCCAATGTGGTAGAAAGTGAAAAAGTAGGGATAAGCTATGAAATTTATCCCTCACCTCGTAGCGTGAAGTTTCAAGAGAGTGAATATGCCATCCCTTTATCACAGTTTGAAGCTTGTTTGGAGGAAATCCATGCAACCTTTAAAAAAGGGACTTTTAATGTTCATTTTCCTTTAGAGTGTCGAACAACTGCAGGCGAAGCAGGTTTTTTAAGTCCAACACAAGGGCGTGAGTCTGCTTTTATAGCCTTTCATATGTATAAGGGAATGGCAGAAGAGCCTTATTTTAAATGGGTGCATACATTGATGCAAAAATATGAAGGTCGTCCTCACTGGGGAAAACAACATCATTTAACAGCGCAAACGGTCTATGCGTTGTATCCAGAGATTGAAAAGTTTTTAAGCATTCGACACCAATACGATCCTGAACAAATATTTTTTACAGGATACTTAAAAAAGTTGTTTCTATTGTAAGCGTTATCTCTAGGATTGGATAACTTAGCTTATTCAAATATATGGAAATTTTTTATTTATCCATTTTTGTTTATTATTAAAAAATTAAAATTTGAACGAAATGTCAAAATTTTTATCAAAGCGAGATAAAACTGATGCTTAATCAGCATGTAAACGATTTCAATTTTGACAGATTTTTTGAATTGTTTAAACAATTCAAAAAATAGTGTTGACGAGACCTTTTTTTCGTACTATGATAACAACAATTTAACACGTTCGTTACAGCAGTAGTCGTCTAAGAGGCTATTACTCTATAAACAAAAATTAAAAAGACAGAACATTTTGTCTATAGCAACGAACATAGTATGGATAGCAATGAGGGGCGTTTAAAATGAGAAGTGACATGATTAAAGTAGGCGTAGATCGAGCGCCACATCGAAGTCTTTTATATGCAACAGGCAAAGTAAAAGCAAAAGATCTAGGCAAACCATTTATTGGGGTTTGTAACTCTTATATCGACATAATACCAGGTCACGTTCATTTACGTACGTTCGCTGATGTAGTGAAAGAAGCTATTATTGAAGCGGGTGGTATTCCATTCGAATTTAATACAATTGGTGTCGATGATGGTATTGCAATGGGGCATATTGGTATGCGTTATTCCTTACCAAGTCGTGAAATTATAGCAGACTCTGCTGAAACAGTTATTAATGCACATTGGTTTGATGGCGTATTTTATATTCCAAACTGTGACAAAATTACACCAGGAATGCTTATGGCAGCAGTTCGTACGAATGTACCATCTATCTTTGTTTCAGGTGGTCCAATGGAGGCAGGAACTTCTGCAGCAGGGAAACAGCTTTCCTTAACATCTGTGTTTGAAGGTGTAGGAGCACACAAATCAGGAAAAATGTCTGCGGAAGAGCTGTTGGATATTGAGAATAATGCTTGTCCGACGTGTGGTTCATGCTCAGGCATGTTTACAGCAAATTCCATGAACTGCTTAATGGAAATGCTTGGTGTTGCTTTACCTGGAAATGGTACAATCGTTGCCACTTCTGAAGAGCGTCACAAGCTGATTAAAGAAGCAGCTAAGCAATTAATTCGCATGGTCAAGGAAGACGTTAAACCTCGCGATATTATTACAAAAGAGGCAATTGATGATGCTTTTGCTCTTGATATGGCAATGGGGGGCTCCACAAATACAGTTCTTCATACATTAGCAATTGCCAATGAAGCCGAAATAGATTACAACATTGAAGATATTAATAAAGTAGCGGAAAGAGTGCCTTATTTAGCAAAAATCATGCCTGCTTCAGATATTTCAATGGATGATATTAATAAAGCGGGTGGAGTAAGTGCCATTATTAATGAATTAACATCTATTCCAGGTGCTATTCATCCAGACCGTCCAACCGTAGCAGGCGTTACAATGGGTGAGCTTGTCAAAGATTATCACATCACGAATGATCAAGTCATTCGAACAAAAGACAATCCGTATAGTGCTGTAGGTGGATTATCCGTTTTATTCGGTAACATCGCACCAGATGGCTCTGTTATTAAAGTAGGGGCCGTTGATCCTTCTATCAAAGTATTCAAGGGCGAGGCAATTGTCTTTGATTCACAAGAAGCAGCACAAGAAAACATTGATAATGGAACGGTGAAAGAGGGCCATGTAGTCGTCATTCGCTATGAAGGACCTAAGGGTGGCCCAGGGATGCCAGAAATGCTTGCACCAACATCTGCCATTCAAGGTCGAGGCCTTGGTACAAAGGTTGCATTAATTACAGATGGTCGTTTCTCAGGTGCATCTCGTGGTATTTCAATTGGCCATATTTCACCAGAAGCTGCTGAAGGCGGTCCAATCGCTTTAGTAGAAAACGGAGATATTATCGAAATTGATCTACCAAATCGTACGATTAATTTACAAGTTTCAGATGAAGTTTTAGCTGAACGTCGTGCAAAATTACCAGTCTTTGAGCCAAAAATCAAACGTGGTTGGTTAGCAAGATATTCAAAATTAGTGACGAGCGCTTCCACTGGAGGCGTAATGAAAATTTAACAACTAGATAAATAAAAACGTTGATGAGGTTAAAGGTTCTAGAGCCTTGTATCTACCAGAGAGCCGGTCGTGCTGGAAGCCGGCGATACAACTAGATCCGACATCCCCTCGGAGTGGGCTATTAAACGTGTTTACACCATTAGATAGCTCCGGGCATAGTCGAAAGTGCTCGTTATTAATGAATAAATGTTTTATGGCACTATATTGGATGCGATGTCTTTCGCATTGGTGCATAAATGCTGTCATTTATTCGCGAGGTAGCAATTATTTGCTATAAAAAAGGGTGGTACCATGGAAAGTCTTTTTCATCCCTACGTAAGGTAGTTCTTTGCGTGTGGAGAAAAAGGCTTTTTATTATTTTCACGATGCAATTGAACAGCCTCTCAACGAAAAGGATGAGAGGAATAGTCAATCCAGCTATTGACACTTCACTAATCTACAACACTGATGTGTGAGTTTGAAAGAAATGAAGGAGGCATAATTTGATGAGTGCGAATGTTTCAATCAATGAACAAGAACAATTAGCTACAACAGCAACAGCTGAACAAACCTATCAAGCGAAGGACGGTGCAGATGTATTAGTGCAGGCATTGCACGATCAAGGGGTTGAAATTGTCTTTGGCTATCCAGGAGGAGCCGTATTACAAATTTATGATGCGATGTATAAAAACCCAATTCGCCATATTTTAACAAGACATGAACAGGGTGCTATTCATGCGGCGGAAGGCTATGCTCGTGTTTCAGGTAAAACGGGCGTTGTTATTGCCACAAGTGGACCTGGTGCAACAAACCTTGTAACAGGTATTGCGGATGCCATGATCGACTCTATTCCATTGGTTGTTTTTACAGGACAGGTTGCGACATCTGTGATCGGAACAGATGCTTTCCAAGAAGCCGATATTATGGGGATTACAACACCGATTACAAAGCACAACTATCAGGTGCAGGATGTCAATGATATTCCCCGCATTGTGAAGGAAGCTTTCCATATCGCTAGCACAGGTCGTAAGGGACCAGTTGTCGTGGATTTCCCAAAAAACGTTTCCCAAATGTTGTTTGATGTAGAGAATCCACCGCAAGCACCTGATGAAATTTATTTACCAGGCTATCAGCCAACATATAAACCAAATTATCTACAAGTCCAAAAGGCGATTCAAGCCATTTCATTGGCAAAAAACCCAATCATCTTAGCGGGTGCAGGTGTTCTTTTTGCGGATGCACGTGAGGAATTAACGACTTTCGCAGAAAAATATCGTATTCCAGTAACGAACACATTGCTAGGATTGGGCTCCATCCATGGTGAACATGACTTATTCCTTGGGATGGCTGGGATGCATGGTACAGCTACAGCAAATACAGCGATTACAAAATCGGATTTATTACTCAATATTGGGGCACGATTTGATGATCGTCTAACAGGTAATCTAGCTACATTTGCACCAAATGCAACGATTATCCATATCGATATTGATCCTGCTGAAATTGGCAAAAATGTACCGACAGATATTCCAATTGTTGCTGATGCCAAGGAGGCTTTAAAAGCACTATTGAAAAAGGATTTCCAAGGTCCTGATACAGCCGATTGGTTAGCTTATTTAAGGAATCATGCGATGGAATATCCATTATGGTATTGCAAGGATACAAATACGCAAGAAATCCTACCACAAGAGGCATTGCAATTAGTGCACAAGGTAACTGAAGGTAATGCCATTGTGACGACAGATGTTGGGCAGCATCAAATGTGGGCAGCACAATATTATCATTTAAATAATGATCATTCATGGGTAACGTCTGGTGGACTTGGTACGATGGGCTTCGGCTTCCCGGCCGCAATTGGCGCCCAATTTGCGAAGCCAGACAAAAAAGTTATTTCGATTGTAGGAGATGCAGGATTCCAAATGACGGCACAGGAGCTATCCATCTTACAGGAATTTAACTTACCAGTAAAAATAGTGATTTTGAATAATAGCTGTCTTGGCATGGTACGTCAATGGCAACAAACATTCTATGAAGAGCGCTATTCATCATCACTTATGCCGATCCAACCAGATTTTGTTAAGTTAGCTGATGCTTATAACATTAAAGGTTATCGTATTAACACAATCGATGAAGCAGAGTCTATTTTCCGTGAGGCACTGTTGTCTGATGAGCCAGTATTAATTGACTGTCGAGTGAAACAGCTTGAATGTGTTTACCCAATGGTAGCACCTGGCACAGGCTTACATGAAATGATTGGGGTGAAAAAAAATTGAAGCGAGTAATTACCGTAACTGTGATTAACCAAAGTGGTGTATTAAACCGTTTGACAGGTTTATTGATGAAGCGTCAGTTCAATATTGAATCGATTACAGTAGGTCATACGGAGCAACCGAATTTTTCAAAGATGACCTTCGTTGTCAACATAGAGGACGAACGCAAAATTGAGCAGCTAGTGAAACAGCTATCCAAGCAAATTGATGTGTTAAAGGTCAATGACATTACCGATAAATCGATTGTTCTGCGAGAGCTAGCACTAGTAAAGGTGATTTCCCCACCAAATTTACGTTTGGAAATGAATTCAATTGTTGAACCGTTCCGCGCCCAAATTATTGATACAGCCAAAAATGTTGTGACGTATCAAGTAGTAGGGCATCCAGAGAAGATTGATGCCTTTATCGAACTCATTCGACCATATGGCATTAAAGAACTTACACGTACAGGGGCAACTGCCTCCGTTCGTGAAACACAAAAAGTCTCAAACCCGCAGCTCTCTATTTTAAAATAGTTTGCATATAAAAATGAATAGCTTTATAGACAGAGCAAGTATCTAAAGCTATAAAAAACAAAACATATTCTAGGAGGAAATTAACAATGGCTACAATGTACTATGAGCAAAATATCAACGAGGACGTATTAAAAGGAAAGAAAATCGCAATTATCGGTTACGGTTCACAAGGTCATGCACATGCTTTAAACCTTAAAGAATCAGGTTTTGACGTGGTAGTAGGGGTTCGTCCAGGTGGATCCTTCGATGCGGCAAAAGCAGATGGTATTGACGTGAAAACAGTGGCTGAAGCAGCACAAGAAGCAGATGTTATCCAAATTCTACTACCAGATGAGCGCCAAAAAGCAGTTTATGAAGCGGAAATTGCGCCACATTTACAAGCTGGTAAAGCATTGATGTTTGCACACGGCTTCAATATCCATTTCGGTCAAATTACACCACCAGCAGACGTTGACGTATTTTTAGTAGCACCAAAAGGACCAGGACATCTAGTTCGTCGTCAATTCCAAGAAGGTGCTGGGGTACCAGGACTATTCGCTATTCACCAAGATGCTACAGGCCAAGCAAAAGATTTAGCGCTTGCGTATGGTAAAGGAATCGGTGCTGCACGTGGTGGGCTTCTTGAAACAACATTCAAAGAAGAAACAGAGACAGATTTATTCGGTGAACAAGCGGTACTTTGTGGTGGTGCAACACAGCTAGTAAGAGCAGGATTCGAAACATTAGTAGAAGCTGGTTATCAACCAGAATTAGCCTACTTTGAAACACTACATGAGCTTAAATTAATTGTTGACCTAATGTTTGAGGGCGGTATGGCAACAATGCGCTACTCAGTTTCAGATACAGCAGAGTGGGGAGATTATGTTGCAGGACCACGCATTATCGATGAGTCTGTAAAAGCTCGTATGAAAGACGTATTAACAGATATCCAAGATGGTACATTTGCTCGTCGTTGGATTCAAGAAAATGAAAATGGTCGTCCAGAATATACAAAATTCAAAGAAGCTGGTGCGAACCATCAAATCGAAGAAGTAGGCGCAAAACTACGTGCTATGATGCCATTCATCAACGAAGGTAAAGAAAAAGTTGTGAGAGAAGTGGCGACAAGTGCGAAAAATTGATATTTTCGATACTACGCTTCGCGATGGTGAACAATCTGCTGGGATCAACTTAAACACAGCCGAGAAGATTGAAATTGCCAAACAATTAGAGCGCCTTGGTGTGACAATTATAGAAGCAGGATTTCCTGCTTCGTCACCCGGTGACTTTGATGCAGTCCATCGCATTGCAGGTACAGTAAAAAATTCCATTGTGACGGGGCTAGCTCGCTGTATCCAAAAGGATATTGATGCTACATGGGAAGCGATAAAAGTAGCACAACAGCCACATATTCACATTTTTCTAGCCACATCACCTATTCATATGGAATACAAATTAAAAAAATCCCCTGAGCAAGTGGTGGAGCAAGCGGTAGAGGCTGTTAAATACGCTAAAAAGTACTTCCCACTTGTACAATGGTCTGCCGAGGATGCATTCCGCTCTGATCGTGAATTTTTAGTGCGAATTATGAACGAAGTGGTTGCTGCTGGTGCAACAACGATTAATGTTCCAGACACTGTAGGATATGCATCCCCGCAAGAATATGGTGCATTATTTAAGTTCCTACTGGAAAATGTCAAAGGTGCTGACAAAGTGAAATTCTCTGCCCATTGTCATGATGATTTAGGGATGGCAACAGCTAACACGATTGCCGCAATAGAAAATGGTGCTGCACAAGTCGAAGGAACGATCAATGGTATCGGCGAACGCGCAGGAAATGTGGCACTCGAGGAAATTGCTGTAGCACTTCATATTCGCAAGGATATTTATCAGGTGCAAACGGGCATTCAGTTGCAAGAAATTAAACGTACGTCTCAATTAGTCAGTAAATTGACAAATGTTGTGATTCAGCCAAATAAAGCGATTGTAGGAAGAAATGCATTTGCACACGAATCGGGCATCCATCAAGACGGTGTCTTAAAAAATCCAGAAACCTATGAAATTATTTCACCTGCTTTAATCGGCGAAGGTGAGATTCCATTAGTTCTCGGGAAACATTCTGGTCGTGCAGCCTTCCGTGATCGTGCGGAAACAATGGGCTTCCATCTTTCTGATGAAAAGTTGAACAAAGCATTTGTGGAATTTAAAAAATTGGCTGATCGTAAAAAAGAAATTACAGAGGAAGATTTACTTACTCTTCTTACTGAGCAACAAGTTCAAGTAGAAGATGTACCACTCTTTGAGTTGAAAATGGTGCAGGTGCAATATGGTACTGAAAATATTCCTACAGCTACAGCCATTGTGCTTACACCTGAGGGACTAGAAAAAACCGTTGTAGCTACTGGCTCTGGTTCAGTAGAAGCAATTTTTAATACACTGGAGCAACTTGTACCTGGAGCTGTACATGTCATTGATTACCGTGTGACTTCGGTTGGCAAAGGACGAGATGCACTGGGTGAAGCGGTTATTAATATTCGCTATGATGAGGTTTCGACTACAGGCCGTAATTCCTCTCAAGATGTTTTAGAAGCATCGGCAAAAGCTTATTTAAATGCTATTAACCGTCATTTAATTCAAGCAAGCCTTCGCGCACATCCTGTATAGGTTTCTGAGGTAGTGAATTGTATGAAGTACCATTCACAAGTCGGATGCAATGATGTCATGGCGTATTGTATCAATTAACCAAAAATTACGCTTAGACGTAATGACTACGCTCACCTCGATAAAAGGTAGGTGAGCGTCTTTACTAAATTAGCGAATACGCTATACAAAGAAAGGTGTTTTGACGATGGAGAGAAAAATTACAGTACTTCCCGGTGATGGAATTGGGCCAGAGGTTGTTGCTTCTGCTGTACGTGTATTACAGGTGATTGGTAAACGATTTAATCATACATTTCATTTAGGATATGCAACAATTGGTGGTGCTGCGATTGACCAGCACAATAATCCATTACCTGATGAAACAATCGAGATGTGTGAAAATAGTGATGCGATTTTATTAGGAGCTGTAGGTGGTCCAAAGTGGGATCAAAACCCTCCTGAATTGCGCCCAGAAAAAGGGTTACTGCGAATTCGGAAACACTTCGATTTATTTGCCAATCTACGTCCAGTAAAGGCGTTCCCGAGTTTACTAGATGCTTCACCATTAAAGCGTGAAGTGGCTGAGAACGTTGATTTAATGATTGTACGTGAACTAACAGGCGGCGTATACTTCGGGGAACCACGTATGCGTACTGAAAATGGCGCAATTGATACAACGGTTTACTCTAAAGCAGAGGTAGAGCGTATCGTTGAGAATGCCTTTGAACTAGCACGTTTACGTGGTGGCAAATTATGCTCTGTTGACAAGGCGAATGTGCTTGAAACAAGTCGCTTATGGCGTGAAGTTGTAGAAGCAAAGAAAAAAGAGTATCCAGATGTAATCGTAGAACATAACCTAGTAGACTCTGTCGCAATGAAACTTATTACAAATCCTGGACACTATGATGTAGTCGTTACTGAAAATATGTTTGGTGATATTTTAAGTGATGAAGCATCTGTTATTACTGGTTCTCTAGGTGTTTTACCATCCGCATCCATTCGTGGTGATAATTTTGGCTTATATGAACCAGTACATGGCTCCGCACCAGAAATTGCAGGGCAAGGTGTAGCAAATCCTGCTGCAACCATATTATCCGTAGCGATGATGCTGCAATATTCATTTGGCTTAAAAGAAGAAGCAGCAGAAATTGAACGCGCGGTAAGTGCAGTATTTGATGATGGCTACTTTACAGCAGATCTTGCTCGTGACGGCAGTCGTATTTTATCAACTAATGAATGGACAGATAAGGTAATTAACGAAATTGATACTAGCTTTGTATCACAAAGTATTATGACAACATATATTTAAAGAAATAGGTGAAGACAATGGGTAAAAATATAATTGAAAAGATTTGGGATAAACATGTTGTTTATCAGGAAGAGGGCAAACCGGACCTGTTATATATTGATCTTCATTTAATTCATGAAGTAACATCTCCGCAAGCTTTTGAAGGGTTACGCATGAACGGACGTAAAGTGCGTCGTCCTGATTTAAGCTTTGCGACAATGGATCATAACGTACCAACAAAAAATTTACCAACTATCCATGATCCCATTGCGCGCAATCAAATCGAAACATTAGCTAAAAATGCTGAGGAATTTGGCGTTGAGTTAGCAGGCATGGGTCACCCTGACCAAGGGATTGTCCATGTGATTGGGCCAGAGCTTGGATTAACACAGCCTGGTAAAACCATTGTTTGTGGCGATTCTCATACATCGACTCACGGTGCCTTCGGGGCCATTGCATTTGGTATTGGGACATCAGAGGTGGAGCATGTATTATCGACGCAAACATTATGGCAAAATAAGCCGAAAACGATGGAGATTCGTGTTGAAGGGGAGCTACCAGTTGGGGTAGCGGCAAAGGATATTATTCTAGCCATCATTGCCAAGTTCGGAATAGGTGTTGGTACAGGACATATTGTGGAATTCACTGGAGAGGCTATCCACAAACTATCTATGGAAGAACGCATGACGATTTGTAATATGTCAATTGAGGCAGGCGCAAAAGCAGGGCTTATCTCACCTGACCAAACAACAGTCGATTATATTCGTGGACGCAAATATGCACCGCAGGGAGAAAAATTGGAAGAAGCAGCCGCTTACTGGTTAAGTCTTGCTTCAGACGAAGATGCAACGTACGATACGGTTCGTATTATAAAAGCTGAAGAAATTGAACCAATCATTACGTGGGGAACAAACCCATCGATGGGTACTGGTGTTTCTGGGCATGTTCCAACACAAGCAGATTATGAGGATGAATCAGACAAGGCGGCACTTCAAAAAGCACTTGCCTATATGGGCTTAGAGGAAGGCCAGCCATTAACATCCATTGACATCCAGCATGTCTTCATTGGCTCCTGTACAAACTCACGCATTAGTGATTTGCGTGCAGCTGCTGATGTCATCAAAGGGCGTAAGGTGCATGACAAGGTCACAGCCATCGTTGTCCCAGGCTCACATACAACGAAAAAACAAGCAGAGGCAGAAGGTTTAGATAAAATATTTATGGATGCAGGCTTTGAATGGCGAGAATCTGGTTGCTCGATGTGTCTTGCGATGAATGATGACGTCGTACCAGCTGGAGAACGCTGTGCCTCTACCTCAAACCGCAACTTTGAAGGACGTCAGGGCGCTGGAGCTCGTACACATTTAGTGTCACCACCAATGGCAGCAGCCGCTGCGATTGCAGGTCACTTCGTCGATGTACGTGAATTTGTGAAGGAAACAGTGTAAGTCTTGCTTTACTCGGGAAGGGATGATTGAAAAATGGAACCAATTAATATCGTAAATAGTGTCATCACACCACTTGATCGAAAAAATGTTGATACCGATCAAATTATTTCAAAAGAATTTCTAAAACGTATTGAGCGCACAGGTTTTGGACAGTTTTTATTTTACCATTGGCGTTTCGATGCACAAGGGAATGAAATAGCTGACTTTGTATTAAATAAACCTGAATTTAAAGAATCTAAAATTCTAGTGGCGCAAGATAATTTCGGCTGTGGCTCCTCTCGTGAACATGCACCATGGGCAATTTTAGATTACGGTTTTAACGTTGTGATTGCACCTTCTTTTGCAGATATTTTCCATAATAACTGCTTCAAAAACGGTATCTTACCGATTAAGCTAACAGAATCGGAATGTGATGCTATTTTAGCAAAAGGCTTAGCAAAGCCCTATAGTATGGAAGTAAATCTTGCAGAGCAAACCGTAACAGGGGAAGATGGTACAGTCTATCATTTTACAATTGACCCATACTATAAAGAAACGTTACTGAATGGCTGGGATGAAATCGCCTTAACCTTTAAATATGAGGACCACATTGCCGCATATGAGGCGAAGCGAGTAGCCTATTAATTGATATGACTGAAGACAAGTTTTATGTTGTCTTCAGTTTTTTTGTGTTTGTAGTGCATTTCCTATATGAAATTATTTATAATAAAGGAAACATCAAATGCGAAGGTGGCACTATGTTATCATTATAAAAATATTTGTATATTAAAGGACAAATCCAGCCAGTTTTTGAAAGCGTCATCTCAAGCATTGCTTCGCATAACAGGAAGATAGCCTGAGTGACTAGATCGTTTTCATTTAACGAGTAAAAGAAGCTCGTATCGATTTACAGTAAGTGAAAGAATTTAGGGCATCCCTAAAACAGTCGATAGGTTTTTAGTTTATACGAATTTTTATATTGTTAAGCTACTGAAATGATACTACTCATTTCAGTTGTTTTTTATTTGATCAAAAGATGAAAGGTGGAATTCCATGATTACAGTTATAGGAAGTTTAAATATGGATTTAGTTGTACAAATGAATGCTTTTCCAAAGCAGGGGGAAACCATTCTAGGTAACTCGTTTCAAACAGTTCCAGGAGGAAAAGGGGCTAATCAAGCAGTTGCCGCAGCTCGTCTTGGCAGCGAGGTGGCGATGGTTGGCTGTTTAGGGAATGATCATTTTGGTGAGACATTACATGCTGCTTTACAGCAAGAGCAGATTCAGACAAACGCCATTGTAAAAAGCACCACTGCTCCTACAGGCATTGCTAATATACTTATTTACAATAACGATAATCGAATTGTTGTCGTACCTGGAGCTAATTATGACCTAAGCATATCCCATCTTGAAGCTTCAAAAGAGTTGATACAAAAAAGTCACTTGGTAATTATACAGCTTGAAATCCCTAAAGAGACGACAGCCCATGCCATTCATTTATGTAAAGAAGCGGGTGTTCCGGTACTGTTAAACCCTGCTCCAGCAGCCAATTTTGATGTGCAGTGGATGGACGATATTACCTATTTAACACCTAACGAGACAGAATGTGCTGAAATTTTTAACGAGCCTGTGGAACAAGTTTTAGAAAAATATCCTAATAAATTAATCGTGACGCTAGGAAGTGATGGTGCACGTTATTTCGATGGCTCCTATCCAATTCATGTTCCAGGTTATATGACAACAGTCGTGGATACAACGGGCGCAGGTGATACCTTTAATGGTGCTTTAGCCTATGCTTTAGTAGAAGGGCAATCGTTGGATGAGGCTGTATATTTTGCTAATATCGCTGCTTCCTTATCTGTAGAGAAACTAGGTGCCCAAGGTGGAATGCCATTACTTGGAGCTGTTTATGCACGTATGGCTGGTTTGGAGGAATAGGACAAAGGTCAGCTATTCAGCAACCTTGGAGAGAAATCTCCAAGCCTAATACTTCTAAACTCATAGCTGGGACTATTCCCTTTAGTCTGTGTAGCAATCATATATGAAGCAGACAGGAAATAGGTGTAAGGATGAATTCCTATTTGTCGTATAAACGTATAAGTATATTGTCCTCTTTTCATCAATCCATGTATTAGAAAAGCCATAGTTTCATTTATAATGGTCTTATAGATACATACGAAAAGAGGTTTTGAGGATGACGAACATTGACAATACGCCAATCGAAAATACAACCTCAGCGAATAATATTTTGCCCCAATTTGTTGACCAACTACGACACTTGTATGGCATCATCGTCCAAAATACATATGTGAAAGATACAGCAAAACATTTAAATCGAATCATTCAAGATGCCAATAACCAGACGATGATTTTAATAGTTGGAAAAGAGCGGGTGGGCAAAACAACACTTGTGAATGGACTTCTAGGACGCGAAATATTATCGGTAGATGATCAGCATCCAACAAGTGTAAATACGTTTATACGCTACGGCGAGCAAGAAGAGATTAAAGCTTATTTTTTAGATGGTGTTGTCGCTGTATTTGATCTCAGTAAATTAGAGCTACTAACAACTGGCGATACGTTTGCTTCCCAGATTTTACGTGAACACTTAGATTATCTAGAAGTCTATTTGAAAAATGATTTATTAAAATCCGTGACAATAATTGATTCTGTGTCATTAGAAGCAGGCGGAGGAGAAATGGCTTATTTTTCAGAGGCGCTTATGAACCGTGTTGATGAAATTTTCTGGGTGTTACGCGCTGGTTCAATGGCAATGGATGCTGAACTTCTCTTGATTGAAACGTTAAAGAATAAAGGTGTTGAACCTTTATGTGTCATCAACGGCATCGATGATGAGGAACATGCTACAGCATTTATGGACTCTGAACAACAACGTATTGGTCATTTGATGAGTGATTTTATAGGGATTTCAGCAATTAATGCACTAGTAGCCAAACAAACAGACAGTCATGAGCTTTGGCAAAAAAGTCAGTATGATCAATTAATTGCTCACATTCATCGTGTGGCTGAAAATAGTGATAAAAAAACATATGCCATCCTAATTCGCTTCTTACAATGGCTTGAACGATTCCGCTTCGAATTAACTGTAATTCCACAACGAGATCCATTTCAATCTGCTGTAGAGAATATAGAAAAATATGCAGGCGATACCCAATATGAATATTCTCGCTATCAACGTGACTTAGCAATTGTCAAAGAATATGAGCAAGAATATGAACAGGTAGCGAACACGTTTAAACAGGTTCAAACACTGTATCAGCTATTACAAACGATAGCGCAACATGATTATTTACACGATTCCAAGGTGGAAGAATTTACTGAAATTGCTGTGCACTATCAACAAATGTTGCGTGAATACCGCAACATGCACAGTGAGTATTTACGCGAATATGAGCGTTTAGATGCACAACATAAAAAAATTCATGGTAAAGGTCTTATGAAAGCTTTCTTTGGCCAACATACGCAAAATGAATTTTTCAAAGAGCGTGTTCAAAAACTCAATGAGCAGCAAGAGGTTTGTGTCGCCCAATATGCCAAGGTACAACAAGCAGAGGTTTCAATGCTACAGGCGATTCGAGATACACAGCCTTTTTTGATTGATTTAGTGAAAGTACGCATGAGCCGTATTGAACAAAAGGTACAGAAACTAAATCAACAGCGTGCAAAAGATAAGCGTCAGTTAAAGCGCTATGCTGAAAAATTAAATGAATTTTCTTGCTTAATCGAAGCACAGGGTTATATAAAAGAGCATCTTCAACCATTTTTAATGAATGAGCAAATGCCGTTGAAATCGAAGGATATTGCCATGCTTGAGGAAACTGTGCAGGCTATTTTAGCCATTGATTTATCAAACAATGGCTTACTCGCAAGAAGTCAAATGAATAATAAAATGGAAAGTATTGCAATACCTTTTGAGGTGCAAGAAAAATATCCCCTGCAAATGCTTGACTTAAGGGAAGAAGATGTAAAATCAAATGATATACCCGAAATACCTAAAAAATTAGTTGTACAATATGAAGATTAGGTTTTCACCAAACGTTCTAAAAGTAGCATGCTTTTAGAACGTTTTCTTTATGATATGAAACAAATCATTCCAGTTTTACGTATAAGTAGTAAGGAGGGATACACTTGATTGAAATAAATGGACGCTTCACGAATGCAAAAATCTTTGCGCAAACAGCATTACAAACAGCTGTTGATCAGATTCAAGAATTAACAGACCAGGCTTTTATGGCAGGCACTAAAGTACGTATTATGCCAGATTATCATGCGGGTAAAGGATGTGTCATTGGCACGACCATCCAATTGCAAGACCGTGTTGTACCCAATCTTGTCGGCATTGATGTGGGGTGTGGTGTATTTGTAGCACAACTTGACGTAACAACAGTTGATTTTGCTCAACTCGATGCCATCATTCGCACATATGTACCAAGTGGGCAGGATATTCATAAAGAAGTATCGCCAAGCCGACATTTTGTAGAGTTTGAAGGTAAACAATTTCGAGCAAGCGGCTTGAAAGACGACTATACGAACTTGTCATTAGGTACACTTGGGGGAGGCAACCATTTTATTGAGCTTGCCAAAGATGAAGATGATCAGCACTATTTGCTCATCCATACGGGGTCACGCTATGTAGGGGCAAAGGTTGCTAATTGGCATCAAAAAAGAGCTTATGAAAATTTACGTCGAGAAGATTTGACAGAAAAAATAGAAGCAATGAAACAGCAAGGACGACAACAAGAGATTCAATCCATGATACAAGCCTATAAAGAACAAACACCGTTCGTTCCGAAAGACTTGTCATATTTAGAGGGGGAAGCTTTCCATGATTATATCCATGATATGAAGATTGCACAGCAATTTGCACGGATGAATCGTTGGACCATTGCAGAAACCATTGCTAAACAGATGGATTGGCATTTTACAGATACGTTTGATACGATTCATAACTATATCGATACAGAAACGATGACGCTTCGCAAAGGGGCTGTTCGTGCAAATAAAGATGAAAAGCTAGTTATTCCAATGAATATGCGGGATGGATCTCTGATTTGTATAGGGAAAGGCAATGCGGAATGGAATTATTCAGCCCCCCATGGAGCAGGACGCATGTTTTCACGACGCGCAGCGAAAAAAGCTTTGAATATGGCCGATTTTAAAGATACGATGCAGGGAATTTGGACAACATCAGTCAATGAAGAAACATTGGATGAGGCACCAATGGCCTATAAGCCAATGACAGAAATTACTTCTGCGATTAGGGAAACTGTAGATATTGTCAAAGTTATTAAACCTGTTTATAACTTTAAAGCGAGTGAAGCTGCAAAGCCATATGAGCGAAAGCGTTAAGGTAGAGAAGGAATCATCACTATAATCAGTATTCTATAGATGATATAATATAGCTTCACAATGATGAAATGGGTGGTTTTTTTGGTATCTTCAAAAGATGTGGCGAAGCATGCTGGTGTCTCACAAACAACTGTATCTAGAGTATTGAATACACCAGAGCTTGTAAAGCCAAAAACAATTGAAAAAGTAATGCAGGCGATAGAGGAACTAAACTATGTGCCAAATGATATAGCAAGATCGCTTGTTCAGAAAAAAACAGGTATTATTACATTGATTTCGGGGCCCTTACACAACCCTTTTTTTGTTGATACAACTACAGCCATCGTGAATTATGTTAATGCACGTGGCTATAAAGTTAATGTCTATTTTGGCACAGAGGATAATCTTAATTCAATCTACAATGCCGTTTTAGAAACGAAAGCAGACGCAATTATATTGTCTTCTATGTTGTATCAAGATGATTTATTTTATAAACTAGAAAAACTAGCTATTCCATTTATTATGTTTAACCGTAAGCATAAAGAGAATAGACATTTTGTAGAAATTGATAATGTTCAAGCAGGTTACCTTGCGACCAAGCATGTCCTATCATTAGGGCATGACTCTTTATGTTGGATAGGGGGTCCACATCAAATGAGTACCTTCTATGGACGCTATCTGGGATTTGAACAAGCTTTACAGGATTATGGGCTAGATGCAAAATTAGTGCCTACTTTTTTAACGAACACCAATAAAATGGATATTGAACGTGCGTTTGCAGAGCTTTTACAACTCGAAAAAAGACCAACAGCTATTTGTGCTGCTACGGATGCCATTGCCATTGAAATATTGAATCTTTGTTTAGAGAGAGGTTTTCAGGTTCCGAGAGATTTTAATATCATTGGTATTGATAATGTAGAGCTTAGTAAACATCACTCTATTGCCTTAACAACTGTAGGTTTAACATCAGAAGAGAACTTAGGTTTTATTGCTATCGAAAAATTATTTGAGGTAATGGAGAAAAAAAGTACTTGCATTAGACAAACAGAGTCTGTTAAGATTTTCCCAAGAAATACAACGTGTAAAATAAACTGATAGACCATCAGTTTATTTTTTACACCAAAATGGTTACGTATTCATTTCTTTATTTTCTGAAATGAATACGTAACCATAAAAAGAAAGGAGTGAATTATGATTGAAAAAGGGCTTATGGATTAATGGAGAATGGAAGATGACTGCTGAATGGATGGAGATCCAATCTCCCTATTCACAAGAGGTATTGGCACACTTTGCGATGGCCACTGAAAAAGATGTACAGGAGGCCATTGAAAGTGCGCATGCTGCAGCTCCTCAAATGGCTGCATTAACTGCTTTTCAACGAGCAGAGATTTTAGAGCAGTTATCCACCCTTTTTGCAGAAAATAGAGATGAAGCAGCAAGTATCATTGCAATGGAATCAGCCAAACCGTTAAAGTATGCTTACGCTGAAATTGATCGCACAGTTGAAACCTATAAATTTGCGGCAGAAGAAGCAAAGCGACTTACTGGTGAAATGGTTCCAATGGATGCATCAAAAAATGGAGAGGGGCGCTTTGCTTATACATTAAGAGAGCCAATCGGTGTTGTGGCAGCGATTACACCATTTAACTTTCCGCAAAATCTAGTAGCACACAAAGTTGGGCCAGCATTAGCTGCAGGCAATACGATTGTATTGAAACCTGCCACACAAACAGCGCTATCCGCCCATTTTTTGGCAAAATTATTGGCGCAAACAAATTTACCAGCAGGTGCCTTTAATCTTGTAACTGGACAAGGTAAATTAGTAGGCGATGCATTTTTAGCACATCCAAATGTTAAGATGATAACGTTTACAGGAAGTCCAGCGGTAGGGATTTCTCTACGCAATCGTGCAGGCTTGAAGAAAGTAACCTTAGAATTAGGTTCCAATGCAGGCGTAATTATCGATGAAGGGGTACAGCTAGAGCGTATTATGGATCGCATTGTGATGGGGGCCTTTTCCAACCAAGGTCAAGTCTGTATTTCTTTACAACGTATCTATGTCATGGAAAGTATGGTGGAGGAATTTTTAATTCGGCTGAAGGAAAAAATAGAGCAGCTTACAATTGGTGATCCAATGGATAATCAAACAGATCTTGCTATGATGATTTCACAAGCTGAACAACAGCGTGCTTATCAATGGATTAAAGAGGCAGTAGCTGAAGGGGCACAAGTAATTACAGGTGGTCACATTGACAATCATATTTTATTGCCCACTGTTTTATATAATGTTCAGCCACAGAGTCGTGTATCCTGTGAAGAAATTTTTGCACCTGTTGTTATCGTTAATACGGTATCCACCATTGATGAAGGGATAGCGGCTATCAATAATTCTCACTATGGCCTACAGGCAGGCATCTTCACTCCTTCTATTCAGACAGCTTTTCAGGCTACAAAAGCATTGCACGTTGGTGGAGTCATCATTAATGATGTACCTACTTATCGAGTAGATCACATGCCATATGGTGGTGTAAAGGAAAGCGGCACAGGCCGTGAAGGCATTAAATATGCGTTAGAAGAAATGACGGAAATGAAGCTAGTAATTTGGAATAACCAATAACTAATAATCACGAATGGAGATGGGAAAATGAAAATGATTAAACAACATCCAAAATTGTATGTGATGGACAATGGTACGATGCGAATGGATAAAAATTATATGATTGCGATGCACAATCCCGCAACCATCGATCATCCAAACCAGCCAAATGAATTTGTTGAATTCCCTGTTTATACAGTATTGATTGATCATCCAGAAGGCAAAATTCTATTTGATACTGCATGCAATCCAAACTCGATGGGTCCAGAAGGGCGATGGGGTGAATTTACGCAAAAAGCATTTCCTATTAATATGCCAGAAGAATGCTATTTACATCATCGTCTAGAAGAATTAAATGTTCGTCCAGAGGATATCAAATATGTTGTTGCTTCCCATTTGCATCTCGACCATGCAGGGTGCTTAGAACTCTTTACAAATGCCACAATTATTGTACAGGAAGATGAGTTTAATGGCACATTACAAACATATGCTAGAAACGTGAAAGACGGTGCCTATGTTTGGGGTGACATTGATATGTGGATTAAAAACAATCTACAATGGCGCTTAATCAAACGTGGCGAGGATCATGTAAAACTAGCTGAAGGGATACAAGTATTAAATTTTGGTAGTGGTCATGCTTGGGGAATGCTAGGTTTGCATATTCAAATGCCTGACACAGGTGGCATTATTTTAGCCTCAGATGCCATTTATACGGCAGAAAGCTTTGGGCCTCCTGTCAAGCCACCAGGCATTATCTACGATTCTGTAGGTTATAATACAACAGTGGAACGGATTCGAAGACTAGCAAATGAAACAAATTCACAGGTATGGTTTGGCCATGATCCTATTCAATTTAAATCATTTAGAAAATCAACGGAAGGCTATTATGAATAGATAGGAGTAGAGAAGCCATGCATAAATTAACCTTTACGCCTGCTAGCTATACTGGCTGGGGCTGTTTGAGTCAGCTTCTGCTAGAGGTAAAGAAGTTTAACGCTCACAATATTTTGATCGTGACAGATCCATTATTAAAAAAAATAGGTCTAACGGACAATGTTGAAAAGCCTTTGATTGAGAAAGGCTATACAACGACCATTTATACGGATATTGCACCAGAGCCTCCGCTTGCAATTGGCGAAAACCTGGTTGATTTTACGAGAAAGCATCCATTTGATTTGGTGATTGGTGTAGGTGGGGGCAGTGCACTGGATTTAGCAAAGCTTGCCGCCGTATTAGCAAAACATGATGGAAAAGTTGCAGATTATTTAAACCTAACAGGAACGAAAACATTAGATAATAAGGGGTTACCTAAAATCTTAATTCCTACCACTTCTGGGACAGGCTCGGAGGTAACAAATATTTCTGTGCTATCACTGGATACAACCAAGGATGTTGTGACACATGATTATTTATTAGCGGATGTAGCGATTGTAGATCCTGCCTTAACGATTTCCTTACCATCGAAGGTGACAGCGGCGACTGGGGTAGACGCGTTAACTCATGCGATAGAAGCCTACGTATCAGTAAATGCGAATGCAGTAACGGATGCACTTGCACTACAAGCTATCCGATTAATTAGCCAGTCAATCCGAACAGCTGTCCATAATGGACAAGACAAGCAAGCGCGCACAGATATGAGTTATGGCAGCTATTTAGCAGGATTAGCCTTTTTCAATGCCGGTGTAGCAGGCGTCCATGCTTTAGCCTATCCCCTGGGAGGTCAGTTCCATATAGCTCATGGTGATTCCAATGCAGTACTATTACCATATGTCATGGGGTATATTCGTCAAAGCTGTGAAAAACGAATGAAAGATATTTTAGATGCCATGGGAATATCATCATCCTATTTATCGCAAGAAGAGGCTTCCTATAAATGTGTTGATGCCTTACAACAACTCGTTCAAGATGTGAAAATTCCCTCAACATTACAAGGATTCAATATCCCTGCATCAGCACTTGAACAGCTAACAGAGGATGCTACAAAACAAACGCGTATTTTAGCGCGAAGTCCAATGCCATTAAAGCGTGAAGATATCTATCAAATCTATCAAGCTGCCTTTGATGGAGTGGTAAGGGAACCATAAAGAACCTGAGAAACGTTGATTTTTCAACGTTTCTCTTTTATTGCATCTTTTGAAAATCCCACAAGCAAGATAGATACCTAAAAAAATCTGCCTTAATGGCAGATTTTTTATAAGAAATATTATGCTTCTGTATCTGGTGTAAATGTACGTGTAGCCAATTCTGCATCTAGCATAAAGATTGCGTTTGAGTCAGTTTCGATACGCTCGATTTTACGAATTAATGTATCAAATGTAGATTCTTCTTCTACTTGCTCGTCGATAAACCATTTTAAGAAGGCCATTGTCGCATGCTCACGTTCATCTAAAGCAATGTCTGATAAATTGTAAATACGGCGTGTTACTTCTTTTTCGTGTGATAGAGCCGTTTTAAAGGCATCTAAAATGGATTCGAAATGATTGCCTGGGCTTTCAAAACCTTGAATTGTTGCGCGGTAGCCCATATCACTTAAGAAATTATAAAATTTCATGGCATGGAAGCGTTCTTCTTCTGCTTGTACTAAAAAGAAGTTAGCGAAGCCATCATAATCTTGATCTGTGCAATAGGCTGCCATTGCCATATAGGCATGCGCAGAGTAGAATTCAAAATTCATTTGTTCATTAAGAGCTGTGTGTAGTTTTTCAGATAACATAAAAGTTTTCCTCCTTTTGCAGTAAATGACTTCTCTACTAGTATACAGCGTAGAGGCAGTAACATACAAAAAATTTAATTTTTAAAGCAATTCATGCAAAAAATAATTGATATTCGTTCTCAATTAGAAAATACCTTCTTTTATATTTTTAAGAAAATAAAAAAATCGCCCCGATCATAATCGAAGCGATTTTTCATTATTATTGTTCTTGTTTCTTTTGATTTTTGACACCGATTAGGTAGCCACCTAATGCGATAGCAATTAAGACAATCCAGAAAATAGCTTTCCAAAGAGTGGAGTGGGGGAATTCGTGTGGAATCACACCCAATTTTTCATGTGCTAATGTTAATACAGCTAATTTTACACCAACCCAGCCGACAATTAGGAAAGCAGCTGTTTCAAGTGATGGGAATTTGTCGAGAACCTTTACAAACCAACGAGCTGCGAAACGCATCATGATGACACCAATAATACCACCTAAGAACATCACTGCGAACTGACCTGCGTTAATACCGCCAATATCAAAATCACCGATATGTGGAAGTGTGACAGCAATGGCAACCGCCGCAAGAATAGAATCCACAGCAAATGCGATATCAGCAAGTTCTACTTTTACAACCGTCATCCAGAAGCCAGATTGTTTTTTCGGCTCTTGAATTTCTTCGGAGTTTTGAGATGCTTTCCGCGAATCATAAATATGCTTAATAGACATAAACAGTAGATAAGCTGCACCTATTGCTTGAATCTGCCAGAAATTAACGAGCGTTGTAATAAGGAATAATGCGGCAAAACGGAAAACAAACGCCCCCACCAATCCATACAATAAAGCTTTTTGTTGTTGTGCCTTTGGTAAATGCTTAACCATAACAGCCATTACGACGGCGTTGTCTGCTGCTAACAAACCTTCTAGTACAATTAATACGACAAGTACCCATGCGTATTCTAAAAATATTGCCTCCAAATTTATTGCCTCCTTTAATTGTTGAACAGAAATGAATGGCTTGCTAACTTATGCTTTCCCTATTTTAAGCAAAAGAAAAAGACCCCTGCCTAAAAAATAGGCAAAGGTCTTGCTAAGCAATTAACTGTTCGTTGCACAGAAAGTGTTCTGTGTGACAAGAAATGCCATCACACCCGATGGTAATATACCATGTAATGACGAATGTGAATCAGATGCTTCGATCGCATCTGCTAGCTACTCCCCTTTGACAATAAAGTCAAAAGCTATTCAATTCTTACTAACATAGTAACATGCAACATTTTAAAAGTAAATAAAAATATACTGCTATGGAGAAAAAATACTTTTCCGTTACGTTTGCACAAATGGTACTATTAAAAGATAGGCAAAATTTTTACAACTTAGAGAGGAGACAAACATGTATAGAAAATTTTTTTCCTACTACAAGCCACATAAACGATTGTTTGTCATCGATTTTTCGAGTGCCATTATTGTAGCAATCTTAGAGCTTGCGTTTCCATTGGCTGTTCAATGGTTTATCGATGAGTTATTGCCAACAGGGGATTGGGGCATGATCGTGAAAATAAGTGTCCTATTACTGCTTGTTTATGCCATTAGTACATTATTGAACTTTATCGTTAACTATTTAGGGCATAAACTAGGCATAAATATCGAAACGGATATGCGTCAGGAATTATTTACGCATGTACAAAGGCAATCTTTCCGATTCTTTGATAATACGAAAACAGGTCATATTATGAGTCGTATTACCAATGATTTGTTTGATATAGGCGAGTTTGCCCATCATGGACCAGAGGATCTCTTCATTGCAATCATGACCTTTGTTGGGGCCTTTGCCATTATGTTTAATGTCAATCCAACACTCGCTTTGATTGCAGCGATTATGGTGCCATTTTTAACATGGCTTGTGACATTTAGTAATATAAAAATGAACAATGCTTGGAAAACGATGTATGGCAAAATTGCTGATGTGAACGGACGTGTAGAGGATAGTGTATCTGGTGTCCGTGTTGTGAAATCCTTTACAAATGAAGATTTTGAAATTAAACGCTTTAAGGAGCAAAATGGATTTTTCCGTACGGCTAAATTATATGCCTATAAAATTATGGCAGGGACACACTCCAGTATTTACATGATGACGCGCCTCCTTACATTAATGGTGTTAGTGGTCGGCGCTTGGCTAAGCTTTAATGGGAAATTATCTTATGGGGAGCTAGTGAGCTTTGTTTTATATACGAATGTCCTGATTAAACCAATTGATAAAATTAGTGCTTTATTAGAGCTTTATCCGAAAGGAATGGCTGGCTTTAAGCGCTTCCGTGAATTAATTGAACAGGAGCCAGAAATTCAAGATCGTGAGGATGCAAAGGTTATAAAACATTTAGATGGAAATATTGCCTTCAATCACGTTCATTTTAATTATGATGCATCCAAACAGGTTTTACATGATATATCATTTGATGTAAAAGCTGGCCAAACTATTGCCTTTGTAGGGCCTTCGGGTGCTGGTAAAACTACAATCTGCTCATTGATTCCTCGATTTTATGAGGTGACAAAAGGCGCTATTACGATTGATGGTATCGATATACGTAATATGACACAAGCGTCATTACGTGCTCAAATTGGTATCGTACAGCAGGACGTCTTTTTATTTACAGGTACGATTCGTGAAAACATTGCCTATGGAAAATTAGATGCAAGTGAAGCGGAAATTCGAGAGGCAGCGAAAAAAGCACATCTAGAGGCATTTATTGCAGAGCTGCCCGATGGCTATGATACACAAATAGGTGAACGTGGCTTAAAATTATCAGGAGGACAAAAGCAACGACTAGCGATTGCTCGTATGTTCCTAAAGAACCCGCCTATCTTAATTTTAGACGAGGCAACCTCTGCCTTAGATACAGAAACAGAAATGATTATTCAGCAATCGTTAACAGAGCTTGCTGAAAATCGTACAACACTAGTTATTGCCCATCGACTGGCAACTATTCGCAATGCTGATCGTGTATTAGTTGTGACACCGAAGGGCATTGAAGAGGATGGTACCTATGATGAGCTAGTGGCTCAAAATGGGATTTTTGCAAAGCTTCATCATATTCAATTTCGCAAGGGACAAACAGAACAAAGCGTTCAGAAAGAGTTTGTGGAATTGACGTAAATGAAGGAGGGGGAGATTGTTTTTTAAAACAATTTCCCTTTTTTGGTTGCTTCCCTTAGTTACTTGTCCTACTGCTCATGTTGTAGCCAAAGGACACTGACATGCATAGTGAAGGTTTATGTGGAAAGAGGGAATCGATTGAAGGTAATGCCATCGAATATGCATAGGGTAACAGGTCAAATCTTTTATATGGAAAATGGAACATTCATTTATGAATCATAGAAGGAATGTTTAGCAGGTAAATCGAATAGAACATTACAGTTCACAATAAAGGTCATAAAATAGAGGTGAAGCAATGGATAACGAAAAAATTATCGGTCAAACGAAAAGTGTGGGTTTTCAAATTGGGGTTAGAAGGACATTTCCAATTTCGCAGGAGCAAGCATGGGCATTGATTACGACAACAGAAGGAGTACGTACATGGCTGGGGGAAGACACTTCAGTTATATTCGAACCTGGGTACATATATCATTCAAAGACAGGGACAGGCGAAATCAGGATTGTTAAACCATTAGAGCAGCTTCGATTGACTTGGCAAAAGGAAGAGTGGTCAAAACCATCTACCGTACAAATCCGTATTTTACCCAAGGAGCATAATAAAACAACCATTAGCTTTCATCAAGAACATCTTTCTGATCAGACAGTACGAGAAGAAATGAAAGGTCATTGGGAAAGTGTACTGGACCTTATAAAAGAAAGAGTCCAAAATAGTTGAGCGAATAAAAATAGCATCCCTTCACAATGGATAGGGATGCTATTTGTTTTTATGTGGAGAATCTTTGTTCTCATGCCCTTTTGAAGTTCGTGTATAATCCTGAGGAGCAAGCGCTTTGTTCCGCTCTGTATAGCCTTTGGGTGATAATCGAAAGATGGATTTTTTAATGGTTGCCCAATTTAGATCTGTTGCTAGGTTCATGTAAGAGTAGCCGTAAATTCGAATATTACTTAAATAAAGCAGTGTCAGGTATAAAGAAACAAAGAAGCCAAATAACCCGAAAAAGGCACTAGCAAAGATAAAGGCAACGCGTAATATGCTAACTGAAGTAACAAGTGACTGATTCACTAATGTAAAGGAAGCAATGGTAGAAATAGCGATGACAACGATCATTTCAGGACTCGTTACACCTGCTCGAATGGCTGCATCCCCAATAATTAATCCACCTACAACACTGATGGTCCCACCAATAACGGAAGGGAGACGCAAGCCTGCTTCACGAAATAATTCAAACATCAGCAGCATCAGCAACATTTCAAGCGAAGAGGGGAGCGGTAAGCCAGCCTTCGCTTGCACGACGGTTGCGAGTAGTTGAAGTGGCAGTTGGTTTTGGTGATAGGTTGTCAAGGCAAGCCAGAATGCAGGAAGTAGTAAGCCGATTAAAATACCAAATATTCTTAATAATCGTTCCAGTGAACTGAAAATAATAGGATATTCATTATCCTCAGCTGATTTCAGTAAGAGAAACAAATTGACAGGGGTAATGATGGCATAGGCGACGCCATCTACAAAAATAATAAAACGTCCTCTTGCTAAGGCCTGAACCGCATAATCAGGTCGTCCAGTATAATCAAACTTCGGAAAAAGCTTGGAATTTTTATTCACCCGTTCCATCAATAAATCGCCACTAAAAACAATATCTGTATCAACAGCAGCAAGCTGCTTTTTGATGCCATGTAAAATATCCATATCCACAATATCATCAAAATAAAGAATGGCTACCGTAGTTTTTGATCGTTTCCCAAGCTCCACTTTTTCCACACAAAATGAATTGGTCGGCAAACGTTTTCTTATGAGTGCGATATTGACGCGAATATCTTCAATGAAATTATCTCTGGGCCCTTTAACAAGAACCTCCATGCGCGTTTCTTCAGGCTGGCGATTCGGCTTTTGGGCAATATTGCTTGCATATAAAAGATTGTCTTCGTCAAAATACAACAACAAGAAGCCACTATAGACAAAAGTTATCAGCTGTTCCTTGTCTTGTACTTTTTGAATACTTGGAACATGAAGATGCCTTGCGATATTCTCTTCAAAGGGAACCTCATCCAAATGATCATATAAATATTGAATACGTTGAATAATCACTTCATTAAGCATTTGTTGATCAATCATAGCATCACACGTAATAAAGTGTACTTTCTGCTGATTAAACATATATTCCTGAAATTGAATATCTGCTGATTTTTGAAATAATTTTCTGAGCGTACTAAGATCTAGCGCTTGTTCTTGCTGAGGCATTATGATTCACCACTTTTCTTATCTTGTTTTTCAGTTTTCCCCTTTTTAGAAGATTTATCCGACAAGAAAGCTACGACTACGAAAAATATTGACAGTAAAAAGAAAAAAATAAAAGTGGCTGCCAGAATATAATTTCCTTTTACTTTTAAAAATAGGCTTTCATTTAGCATGATTAATGGTAAACAAAGAATAAAGAAGGGAGGAGCAAGCATTTGCCATATACGCTTGGGATCTCCTGTCATCTTCAATAAATCTGCCACAATGTACAAAAGGAAGCTAACACGAATAAAGGTTCCTGTCAGCCATTGATAAATGGAGAAAAAGTCAAGATGCTCGATATAGCGACCGATTGTCACTAATCCCCATTCTTCGTAGGCAGGATAGCGTTGCTTAGCCGCTTCATTCGGTCCAAATTCTGTAATGGCTCCAATTAAAGGTCCTAATGTCAGTCCTACTAAAATAGCCAGCATAATAGCAAAGTGGTACCAGCGAATACGTTCCTTAAATTGATGCTGTAAAAATAGTAACATTAAAAGCTCAATAAACCCTGATGCAGGGAAAATCATACCTCGCAAGACAGGCTGGAATCCATGTTCAAAAAATGGACGTAATAATTCATAATCTTTTACCTGCATGTTCGTAAAGGCCACGAAAAAGCCAAAGATAACTACTCCGAATAATACAAAAACGTTTAAAATGACGAGCGTCTGTAAGCTAGTCGTCACAAGAAGAATACACAGAATGACGTAGATAAATAGTAAGATAATTACAGGGGTTTGCGGTAAAAATGTAGTATTAATCCATTGCAGTGTTTCAACCATTGTAAAAGCTGCGATAATCATTAAAAAAATAGCAACTGTATAAATAACAATAGTAGAGCCAATTTTCCCGATTTTTGAATCGAGCCAATCTCGGATGGGCTCCTGATTAGATTTTGATTGAATATATACTAATAAAAATAGCCAAAAGAAAATAATTCCTCCAGCAAACAATACGGATAGCCAGCCATCTCTTTTGGCCACATCTAGTAGCGGAGGAATAATGGTTACATGATTTTTTAAGCCAATAACAGTCATTGAAAGGAAGATGACATGTAAAATACTGATTGATCCTACACTTTTCATGTTGAAAACCCTCTAACATTGATTGATACATATTAGCTTTGACAAAAAAAGTCGGCTTTATAAGCAGAAAATGGTATGGTTTCATGAAAAAACGAGGTATTGGATGACACCATCATCCAATACCTCGTCATAGGAAAAGTAAGCTAAATTAATGAATATATTTTGTGCTTACAAGATCGTCTTTTAAGACATCTGTTGGGATTTCAAACTCTACAACGCCCATATAGCCAGGTGCCACTTCATATTTATCAAAGGAAATCACAAGCTTGCCTTTATCAGAAATGTAGAATTGCTGATCAGGTTTAATAGTTGTAAATTCCTCCATTAACTCTTCATCGGCAAGGCCAGCACCCTTTACCCAATAAACTTTATCTTGATTCGATTCAGCTATTTGTGTACGCATTTGTTCTTTAATATTTTCACTAATTGTTTCAATATAGTGTTGATCTTTAAAGAGCATAGGTAAAGTAATTAAAATTTCGTTTTCTTTATCGATCGTATCGTATTCCATCACCGTTGAAGAAGAAGCAACGGTATTCACTACATAACGGCCAATCGACAAAATTTGTTCGTTATCAGTTTTGATTTCGTAGCCACTATCAATACCTAAATGACCACCGCCATTTAATTTTAAATCGCCCACTTCTGCCATAAATTCATCGTAAAGTGTCTTACCTTCTGCACGATATTTTTCATTTAATGTATTCGCCAGATCCTGATTTTCTAAGTTTTCAATAGAAGGTACTTTAATGTTGGCATCATAATTATCTTCAGCCACTTCATATTCTGTCCAAGTCAATACTTTTATCACACTACCAACCACGGGAATTTCTGAGAGTGTGCGTGCCATTGCAGGACTTACATTTAAACCAGCTGTAAATAGCATGGCTGCAGCGGCAGATCCAAGGACCCATTGAGGTGTACGATTTTTTTTCTTTTTTCGACCTTGCTTAAGTGCTTTTTCAACCACGAAGTCTAGCTCTTTTGGAATCGGGACTTTCATATATTGTTTTTCTAACTCCTGTAATTTTTTATCCATGTGCAGTTTCTCCCTTCACATCTTCCAATTGGATTTTCAATAGTTTTAATGCTTTATAAAGACGCGATTTGGCTGTACTCAACTTAATGTCGAGGATGTTCGCCACGTCAGCGAGTTTTAAATCCTCGAAATAATGGAGAATGACAACCTCTCGATACATTTGCGGGAGTTCATCCAACGCATGCTCCAAGTCAACATTCTCATAAACATCCTCTTGAGCAGGTGTTAAATATTGTAATGTATCATCATCTGTCACTTGTAAGCGTTTATGCTTACGTAAAAAATCTATGGCTGTACGGACAACTATTTTATAAAACCAGCTTTTCATATAGGTCACATTCTCAAGTCGATCTAATGAAAGCATGGCTTTTTGGATACTGTCTTGTACAACATCTAGTGCGTCCTGTTCATTTTTTGTATAGCTATACGCGAGCAAATAAAAACGCTCTTTTTGTTCTCGAATGAATTGGACAAACACCTCTTCATGTTGAAATGCATTTCTTGTTCTCATGTCCAAAGAAGCTCCTTTTTTAACATTGTCAAATTGTATACATTTACTAGACGTACGAGGAGAGGGAAAAAGTTGATACCATGAAAAAAACTTACCCCAATTGAGATAAGTTTGATCCTTCTATAGTATTGGCATACGTTAGTATAACGGCTGATCATGAAAAATAGTCATATGTATTTTTCAAGAGTAATAGAATGGTCACAACGATAAATAATTTACGTACATAGCCACTGCCGCGTTTAATGGCAAATTTTGAACCAACAATAGCTCCTGCAATTTGCGCAAGACCCATTGGTAGTCCATAGGCATAATTTATTTGTCCTAAGTATATAAACATAAGGAGGGCAGCTACATTACTGCCGAAATTTAAAAATTTGGCGTTTCCTGCTGATTGTAAAAAATCAAAGCCAACTATGAGAAAAGCAAAGAGTAGAAACGAGCCTGTCCCAGGACCTAAAAAGCCATCATAAAAGCCAATAAGTGTAATCACGAAAACAAAAATAATAGAACGCTTAGGGGTTAATTGTTTAAAGGTGGTCATACTGCCCCAGTCTTTTTTAAAGATGGTATAAATGGCAACGACTGCAAGCATAATCAGCATTAATGGCTTCAGTACACTTGGGTCCATTAAGTGGACAATCCAAGCACCCAGCATAGAGCCAAAAAAGACGAAGGGGAATAGCTTATAGACGGCTTTTATATCTAGTTTACCAGAGCGATAAAATGTCACTGTGCTAGTAAGGGAACCCATTGTACCTGCCAATTTATTGGTTGCTACTGCAGCAGAGGGAGGAAGGCCAACGAACATAAGAGCTGGTAATGAGATAAGCCCACCTCCTCCAACCACTGAATCAATAAAGGCTGCTAAAAAACCGAAGAGGATTAAAATTAATAAAATATTTACATCTAAATCAAAAGGCACAAAAGGTCATCTCTTTTCTATCATAATAATCTGATAGTAGCGAACTGAGGATAGGCTGTAAATACTCTAGCTGCTATTTTTTAATAGAAATAAATGAAGTGATTCAATAGGAAATGACGATAATTTCTACATAACTCAAAAAAATTCTACTTGGAGTCATTATTTTGATGTATTATGTAGATAATGGTGTTTTTACGTAAAGGGGACGTGATGACATGAGTTTAGGAAATCATATACGTGTATTTCTCTGTGTTGTGTTTATGGGAGTACTTGTAGGGTATGTCTTTAATGCAAAAAAAGATATAACAGATCATGAGTATATTGATACCGTAAAGGAAGGCTATTTGGAGAATTTTTCAGATGTCACAGTTCGAAATGCGTTTAATTACGCTTTTTATGAACCTTACTGGCGTTATTATGAAGCAAAAACTGGGGAGCAAGTTGTAGAATTGTCAGGTGATATTACGTTTCAAGACGAAAAAGGACATGCTATTCTCCAATTTGTCGTGAACGAACAAACGCAGCAATTTTCCCTAGAGGCAATGAAATTTAAAGAAGTCGTATTAAACCAGCAACAACAACAAAAGCTTGTTGGCATGGTCTATCACACTTGGGAAAAGAAACAACTAGCTTATGAGTAAGGTTTTTTATTTTGTAAATCATCCAAACTGTATTACAGTAAAAGGGGGAGCTAGAGACAGAGAGGATGTTTTACATGAGATTAAGTATTTTAGATCAAATGCCGATTCCAAAAGGTCATTCTGCAGAAGAGGCCTTCCAACGTACAGAACAGCTGGCATTGCTAGGTGAAGAGCTTGGCTATCACCGTATGTGGCTTGCTGAACACCATAATAGCCAGTCATTGGCGAGTTCAGCTCCTGAAGTAACTGCTGCTTTTTTAGCTGCTAAAACACAGCGGCTTCGCATTGGTACGGGTGGTGTCATGATGATGCATTATTCACCCTATAAGCTAGCAGAGGTCTTTAAAACATTATCGGGGCTGGCACCCAATCGTATTGATTTTGGTGTGGGGAGAGCTCCTGGTGGTGATCATGCCGCTATCTATGCCTTGGCAGAGGGAAGGCGACAACGCTTCACAGAACAGTATGATAAGCTAGAAATCATATTAAAACTAATGAATAATCAAAAAACAGGTGAACATGTCTATGATCAAGTCATTGCAGCTCCTGCTCATATTTCATTACCAGAGGCTTGGTTACTAGGTTCTAGTGGTCAGAGCGCAATGCAGGCTGGCCAGCTGGGAGTAGGCTATTCGTATGCACAATTTTTCACGGGCAATATGTCAAAGGATATCTTTGATGCCTATAAAGCCTATTTTACGCCTTCTTATTATATGGATAAACCACAAATCATTGTGACATATGCAGCAACAGTTGCCCCAACCCTAGAAGAAGCGGAATATTTAGCTAAACCGATTGATATTTCTCGTCTTCAATTAATGAAAGGGCAAATCATTCAAACAATGTCACCCGAAGAAGCGAAAGATTATCCATTAACTGAAATGGATAAATTGACGATTGACAATAATCGCAAGGCGAATCTTGTCGGGACACCCCAAGACATTGCTGCTTTTTTAAGCGCTGAGCAAGAACGCTATGGCTTTGATGAAGTGATGCTAAATTGCAATCAATATGAATTAGAAAGTCGTTTAAATACCTATAGATTCCTTGCAAAGGAATTAATTGGATAAGAGGAAAAGCCATATTCATCTGAATATGGCTTTTATGTATTTAGCTGAATTAGAATAACGGCTTTACAATTAGAAAAACCCGGAAATGAATTTCCGGGTCTGATTACCACTTACATTTTCTGCTCCATGACACACTGCCTCGCTTCCGCATAGGATCTTAAGATATTCCTAAGAAATCTGTACTTTAGCTTATTCAGTTTTGATGGTCCTTCTGAGTTATCGATCAATCGCACTCATCGGGTTAACCCTCCTAGTCATTGGATTTGAAGTGAAATCTTTAATAGTATAGCTCAACTTCTATTTCTTATACCTCTTGTGAACATAAAATATTTTTGTGCTAAAAAATAATTACAAGAAAACATACAGTCATTACCAGTTAACAATGAAGATAAAAACACTCGTCTGTTTGAAGAAAAGTATATTGGCATCCATGATGTACATGCTACTTGTACAACTGGCTGTGATTTTAATTATTGATAGATATTTCCATAAATGTGGTTGACTTAAAATGTGTATTAAGCATATAATACATTTCAAGAAGTGTATTAACTGTTTAATACATTTTTTTATTGTCGGTGTATTAAGCGCTTAATACACTGAGGTGTTAACGAGAGAAAAAATATGTCCATGTTGATAGGTGCAACCCATCATTCTACATACTGTGTATTAAGTGGTTAATACGCGGAATTAATTTTTGAGGAGTTGAGTTATTTGACTATAAATTTTAATAATCGGGACCCGGTGTATGTCCAAGTGATTCGGCATTTGAAAGAACAAATTGCCAAGGGATTTTATGAGCCAGGTCAGGAGATTCCATCCAGAAGGGAATTAGCCAATCAGTTAAAGATTAACCCAAATACTGCGCAACGAGCTTATAAGGAAATGGAGGAACAAGGATTGATTTTTACAGAGGGGAATATGCCTAGCTGCATTACGAAAGATGAAGCAGTCCTTAAAAATGTCCGTGAGGAATTGATTATCGAAGCGGTTGACTTATTTTTAGGCTCTATTAAATCTATCGATGTGCCTTTAGCCGAAGTATTGGAACTTGTAAAGAAAAAACATGATGCCGAAAGCGGAGAAGCGGAGGAATCGAAATGATAGAAGTAAAAAATGTTAACAAGAAATACGGCAGGAAACAGGTTTTAAAAGACATTTCTTTTACTGCAGAAAAAGGAGAGATTACTTGTCTAATAGGAATAAATGGTGTAGGTAAGACGACCATTATGAAAGCTATTATGGCGCTCACACCAATTAATAGTGGTGAAATTTTAATGGATGGAGAAAAAATCACAAAAAAAAGTTTTGAAAAAATAACCTTCATCCCAGACACAATAACGATGTTGCCACAAATGAAAATCAATGAAGCTTTTGCGTTCATGGCTGATTTTTATAAAAGCTGGAATCCTCAGAGGGCAGAAGAATTACTACAATTTTTTAAACTTGATCCGAATGAACGTATTGCTAACTTATCGAAAGGAAATACAGCAAAAGTGAATATGCTACTGGGATTGTCACTTGATGTCGATTATTTACTGATGGATGAACCATTCTCTGGCATTGATATTTTCTCTCGTGAGCAGATTGCAGAGGTGTTTACAAGCCATTTAATTGAAGAACGTGGTGTCATTATAACAACGCATGAAATTAGTGATATTGAGCATTTGATTGATAAAGCAGTCCTTATGGATGACGGTGCAGTATTGAGGGAATTTAGCGTGGAGGAAGTACGTGAAAATGAAGGGAAATCAGTGGTTGATGTGATGAGGGAGGTATATCGAGCATGAAAAATTATTTAAAACTTGTTAATTTTGAAGTAAATCGATTTTTTAAATTGTATTTGATTTTAATAGGCTTGACCATGCTCAGCCAACTTATAGGAGCGGGAATTATCTCACAAACCTATATGAAAAATGCTAAACAGTTGATGGCAGAAAACCAGTTATCCATGAACCAGTATGTGGAGCAATACGGGACTTTTTCTTTCGATCGATTCACTGATTCAGAATGGTTTCTGCTGCCAATCTTTTTTTGTATCGCCATGTTGATGATTTATGTTTTCTTTATTTGGTATCGAGATTGGTTTGGTAAAAATACATTTATTTACAGATTATTCATGCTACCAACTGAAAGAATCGCCATTTATTTTGCGAAATTAACGACGATTATGCTTTTAGTTCTTGGCTTGATTGCCTTGCAAATCTTGCTAATTTTGATGGAAAAACAAATAGTGAATAAGATTATACCAATAGACCTCCAATCAAATTTCTCAATTTATGCTAGTTCTACTTTAAATATGTGGAGGTGGCTGTATCCGACTAGCTTTACAGAGTTTATCCTGGTATATGCACTTGGGTTACTTTTCGTGGCAGTAATATTTACCGCGATTTTAATTGAGCGAAGTTATGGTTTAAAAGGGATTTTTTACGCTATTTTTTATGGCTTACTGTCACTTGGGGTATTTTTTGCTCCAATCCTATTAGTTAATGTTTATACAAATTACTTTTACCCACTTGAAATTTTCTTAATGGTACTGGTAACGAGCATGATCGTTTTAGGCAGTGCCATTTGGATTGCGAATCATTTATTAAAATATAAAATCAGGGTCTAGAGGAGGTATAACAATGAAAAAATATTGGAAAACAATCAGTATTTGTTTCTTCATCGTGGTGTTTATCAGTTCTTACTATATCCAAAAAACAGCAATGGCTTCTAAAAATGATAGATCCTATAAAATTGAAACGATCAGCGGAAATAAGGAAGAAATCGAAAATCTTATTCTTCAAACAAGTTATCAGAGTAATGATCTTTATCATATGTTGTACATATCAAAGGATGGTTCCACGAATCCCAATAATCAATCTTTTTTTAGAGATTTGATGGCACCGAATGAACCTATGATTCTTCGAAAATATATTGAGGAGCACCGTAATTTTATGCGCGGGAAAGAATTTGATCCAAGAAAATATTTTGAAGACAAATCACGTTTGATTTACACAACGTTTTTAGATGATGGTCGAAAAGAAGCTAGCAATGTCGTAACGCTTCAAATTGATGCACTTGATAAAATTACAAATGACAGTTCTTCCTTTAAAATCGATATACCAGTTAAAGCAAGCTATGATTGGATTAATGTGAATGACGTTTACGTGGGAAATGGAAAAATAAATATATTAACAACCAACTATTTATCAGCCAATTATCTTATAAAAGGTAGGGAAGAGTTGCATGTCTATTCCATTGATGAGAACAAGAAGGAATTAGTAAAGGACGCCATCCTTGCAGAATTAGTGTCAGAAGAAAGAGGCACTTCCAGTCTCCGTATTTTTAATGAATACAATACTACTACTCAAAACGAAAATTATTATTTATATATGGTAGAAAAATACAGTGATCGAAAAGAAGATACTGAGCTAGAAGTTATCTCTAGTCAAATATATCTCTATAATAATGCCAAGAATGAAGCAGAGGAATTGACTATGCCAGAAGAATTAAAACCCTATCGGAAGTCAATGCTGATTCATAAAGAAACGATATACATTCCTGTTTATTCAGCCAATGGTCTAACATTGAATCGTTATCATATTGAAAAGAAGCAGTGGGATGAACCCTTAACCCTTCAATATTCAAGCATTGCGAATGAGAATGATGCTCCATATTTACGTATAGCAGAGGGAAAATTTTATTTAGTATATCGTGTTTCTGATGGACAGTGGTTGTCTATCGTTGATTTACGTACAGGTGGATTGATTTATGAAGGGAAAATCATTTCCGAAGACAAAAAAAATCAAGAGGCGGATTCCTCTCTTAGGATCGAACAATTATATACGATGCATTAAAGAGCGGGCATAAGGACAACCTACAATTTATAACGCCATATGTAAAAGAAACTCCATGTTGATCAGTCTTTGTTCAACATGGAGTTTCTCTCGTTATCGATGAACTTATACACGAGCAGAGCCACTCACAAACGCGGCATCAGGATAATACATATTTTTTACAAGTACATTTGGCCCTAAGCATTTGACTGCTGGACAATGGCAGTTAAGCGATTTTGCCAAGTCGGTTGCCATCCATTTATCAAAAATCAATGGTAGTTCGTCATGCACAATATTGCCGAGGGCTGGTGTGTCACCAAAGTCGGTAACAATCACATCGCCTGTAAAGATATTGATATTCAATCGTGAACGACCGTCGGGGTCATTACGCATTGTGACATTCTTCGCAGTGCGGAGACGTTGTAACAGCTTTTGATCTTCTTCATTCATGCTACATGGGTAGAATGGTAGTGTACCAAACAACATCCATGTATTGTCATCTCGAATATCTAACAGGTGATGAATGGCTTCACGTGTTTCCTCTAGTGATAAAGAAGTAAGTGCACTTGCAAAGTCGGATGGGTACATTGGATGCACCTCATGACGTGCACATTTCATCTCATGGATGATTTGGTGATGAATATGTTCTAAGTATGGTAAAGTTTTTTTGTTTAACATTGTTTCTGCTGATACCATTACGCCATGTTCAGCTAGCATTTTTGAGTTATCAATCATGCGTTGGAATAAGGCTGCACGTTGGTCATATGTTGGTTTGCGTTCCATCATTGCAAAGCCCGTTTCCACAAACTCATCGATTGTTCCCCAGTTATGGGAAATATGAAGGACATCAAGATAAGGCGCAATCAGTAAATAACGTGCTGGTTCCAATGTTAGGTTGGAGTTAATTTGTGTCCGTACACCACGTTCATGCGCATATTTTAAAAGTGGCAGCACATAATTCTGGACTGACTTTTTACTCATCATAGGTTCTCCACCAGTAATGCTGAGCGTTTTTAAATGGGGTATTTCATCTAATCGTTTTATAATTAATTCAATCGGTAATGCCTCAGGGTCTTTATTTTGTAATGTATAGCCTACTGCACAGTGGGCACAGCGCATATTACAAAGTGTTGTTGTTGTAAATTCAATATTTGATAGTGTCATTTGTCCATGCTGTTCTACATCTAAATAAGCTTCCCAAGGATCATAGACAGGTGTTATTTTTTGTAAGGTCGTCATCTTTCGTACATCTTCCTTTCTAGCATTCTATTGTCTCATATTCAACGATAATTTCAAATATGAAATTGCAGAACGAGCTATTTTAGGGCTAGTCGAACATTTTTTTCAATATAGAAAAAGTTCCCTAGTTTCAATGGACGGATAAGCATGTGTATAAAGCGCATACATGTTCTAATATTCTGTCATAGGACATTTTACTGTTATTTTTCATAAAAAACGTTATCATGATATAGAGTAAATAGTCACAATGCATCGAAGAAAGTGGGAATGAATATGACGAAATATGAGATATTATTGTTTGACGTAGATGATACATTACTAGATTTTGATTTAGCTGAAAATGCAGCACTTGACCGCATGTTCAGAGAGGAAAAGATAGCCACTACGCCCGAGATGATAGCGCGCTACAAAGAAATTAATGAATCGATGTGGCGAGCTTTTGAGCGCGGGGAAGTGACAAAAAATACCCTACATAATACAAGATTTGCGGTTGCTTTAAAGGAATTTGGGATGGAGGTCGATGGCGTCTACTTTGAATCGCTATTCCAAAAATACTTACAGGAAGCACATCATTATGTAGAGGGAGCTTATGAAGTCATCGCTCAACTAGCCAATCACTATCATTTGTATGTCGTATCAAATGGCGTAACGTTGACACAGAATAAACGACTAGTGGATGCCGATTTAGCACAATATTTTAAAGGCATCTTTATCTCCGAGCAAACGGGCTATCAAAAACCAATGCCAGCCTTTTTTGATTATGTATTTGAGCGGATTGAGCATTTTGATAAAGCTAAAACGCTTATAATCGGCGATTCTTTGACATCAGACATTAAAGGCGGATTGCTGTCAGGCATTGATACATGCTGGTTTAACATCCGCAATGTTGAAAATACGAGTGATATTGAACCACATTATGAAATTAAAAAATTGCATGAGTTACATGAGCTATTGCATACAAAAATAGCACTATATTAAGACAGAAGGCACTTCCTTTGTTCCGTGGACAGAGGAGGTGTTTTTTTATGTCTTTGCCGTTAATAAAAATAAAATTATCACTACCATACTGACCAAATAATCGCGTGCTTGCTATGTATAAAATACAATAGAAAAGGCAAAACCTTTTATGAGACTAGTTTCCATGAAAGGGGAAATATTCGATGAATATGGTTTTAACTGCCAGTAAACGTCAAAAGGGACAACAATCTTCTTTAACACAGCTTCGACAAAATGGGGGCATTCCAGGTGTGGTTTACGGCTTTCAAATGGAATCAACGGCGATTATGTTAGATGCGAGAGCCTTTGCAAAAATGTTAGCTACACACGGTACGAAAAGTGTTTTCCAATTAGATGTTGAAGGAAAGCGCATTAATGCAGTTTTAACAGAGGTACAACGTTGTGCATTAAAAGGGAATGTTAAGCATGTGGATTTTAAATCCATCAATATGTCAGAGGAGCTAGAAGTGGATATTCCAGTGACTGTAATTGGGGATGCAGTTGGAGTTGCTGATGGCGGATTCCTGCTCCAGCCTAATCGTGAAGTGCGTATTAAAGTGAAGCCAACTGACATTCCAGAAACCATTGAAATAGATGTTACAAATGTTGCAATTGGGACTTCTCTATACGTCGGAGATATTCGTCAACAGTTCTCGTTTGAAATTTTACAAGAGGATGACTACACACTTGTGACGATTACACCACCGGCTGCTGAAAACGTACAGGAAGATGATACAGTGGACGATACACCAGAAGTGATGGAAGCAACAGGACAAAATACTGCTGAACCAGAAGCATAAAGGAAAGAGGAGCCTCCTTACACTACGTAAGGGGCTCCTTGTTATTTGCTATAAAAATTGCTGTATGGATTTACGATAACGATAATAGAGTGTGATGTAAATACTACAAGTTGCTAAAAATAGCCATGGTGGAATAAAGCGCATGATGGCAAAGGGTGTTTCAAATAAAAAAGCAAAAAGGAAGGCAGAACCTTCTTTATCCCATAAACCTGGGGTATAATATGCGCTTTTTATACTGAAAAAGGGAGCGACGTTATCGTTGCCATAAAAAATCATTAAGAAGATAAGAGAGAGTATTGCCCAATTGCTTGCATGTTTCATTAAACGTTTATATTTCGCAATGTGGGAATCATGATCTGAAAATAATTCATCATTACCATCTTTACTTTTTGTCCAATAAAAAGTGCCATCATATGATTTTTCTTTTACTATACGCCAGCCAAAATCCTCATGTAATTGCTTATAGGTAGCTTTCTTTTCTTTCCGAAGCTCCTGCTGACAATCAATCCGAATAACTTGTTCAAGATCTTCAGTAGGCTGAAATGTATAAATACCTGCTGAGTTTATGTGAGAGCATAGCCAACCCTTGGCTAACATTTCGTTTAACCAACGCTCTTCCTTTTCGATATCAAAAAAGATTTTAAACTTTATCATGTTCGCCAGCTCCCTCGTATAAAGATAAAATGCGCTGCAATCTTTGTTGCTCTGCCGCTAATATTTCTAGACCCTCTTCTGTGGTTTGATAAACCTTGCGTCTTGTATCCTGGGTCTCAACAGGCGCGATCCAATGATATTTTAATAAATTTTCAATGGCTCCATACATAGTGCCGGCAGCAATCCTTACACTACCTGCGCTCATTTCCTCGATTTTTTGCATCATGGCATAGCCATGTAGCGGTTCACGTAAGGCAAGTAGAATATAATGCATGGTTTCGGATAAAGGTAATAATTTATGTTTTTTCACATCTTCACCTCAAATATACAGTTGGACTATATAGTTTGATTATATATAGTTGAACTGTATATTTCAACTGTAAAAAAGACAATGCAAAAATGCATTGTCTTTAAAGTTTAGACAACGGCGCTTTTCACGCCTGTCCATCGCATAAATAATTTTTCGTTATAGGATAAGGCAAATTGTACGATTGGTCCAAGCCCAAATGCCATAAATACCGTACCGATGCCTATAGGACCGCCAAGTAGGAAGCCAATGATCGCAACTGTTACTTCCATTGTTGTACGAGAGCGAGTCACACTCCAGCCAAGCTTATGAACCATCATCAGCATGAGTGTATCACGCGGTCCAATACCTAAATTTGCTACCATATACATTCCACAGCCCCAGCCTAGTAACACTAACCCTGTAAGGTAAGAAATAAGTTGCATCCAAAAACCATCAATATCAGGTAACCAATAGTTGAAAATATCAATAAAAATGCCTGCCAAAAACATATCGATAAACGTTCCAGGTAAAGGGAACTTTTTCGTAATCAGCATATCAAACGCTAAAATAGCAAGTCCCAAAATAATGGACCATGAACCGATTGATAGGCCTACTGTTTTTGTTAAGCCAATATGTAGTACATCCCATGAGCCCACTCCAAAGAGTTGGCCTTTAATTGTTAATGTGATACCAAAAGAAAGCACGATAATGCCTGTTATGAAAAACAAACAGCGCGTAAAAAAAGCTTGTTTCATTTTTAACCCTCATTCATTCGAAAATTCCTGTTGTCCATCCAGTTATTATAACAATAGATTTTCAATATGCCCGAAGATTGTCATTTCACATTTTTCAAAAAAAGACCGTTTAGCTTTCTTGGGAGAGGGCAAAATAGATATATAGATGAAAGGATGGGATATTATGACTTCTGTACGTGATGAAATTCTAGAAGTGTTAAATCGAGAAAAGATTGGCACAATGGCGACTGTAGAAAATGGCAAACCTTACTCACGATACATGACATTCCAGCATGAAGATTTTGTATTGTATACAGTGACGAATAAGCATTCAGAAAAAATGGAAGAGCTGCGCAAAAACCCATATACCCATATTTTATATGGCTACGAAAATGGTGGCTTTGGTGATACGTATGTGGAAATAGAAGGCAAACTTACGGAAGTACATGAAGAAGGGATAAAAAATAAACTAGCCGAATTTTTTACAAGTATCTTTATTGGCAATCAGGATGAAATGGTGACATTAAAGATTGAGCCTATTCGTATGCGCTTGATGAATAAAAAAGGGCAACCACCTAAAGAGCTAGAATTTTCGAACGACCATTGATCAATGGTCGTTTTTTACTGATGTAGCGATAAATAGTTGCAATGGCTAGCATCTTTTTGGCATGATAGTTCTTAAAAGAAAAAGGAGTATAGATTATGTCGATAAAATTACAGCAGCTAACACAAAATGTATTATCTTCTCAAGGAAAATTAGAGGCAGATTTTATACTTAGAAATGCGCAAATTGCAGATGTTTTTTCGTTAACATGGCAAAAAGCAGATATCGTCGTGAAGAATGGGATGATTGTGGCTCTAGATCGCACGAATAAGTTTCACGCTAAACAGGAAGAGGATGCGGCAGGAGGCTATGTCATTCCTGGTTTAATTGATGGTCATATACATATTGAGTCTTCTATGTTGACACCAGGGGAATTTAGTCGTGTTTTACTTCCTCATGGGATTACAACGGTAATGACAGATCCTCATGAGATCGCCAATGTCGCAGGAGCAGAAGGCATTCAATTTATGCTCGATGATGCACAAAAGGCAGATATGGATATTTTTGTGATGCTGCCATCAAGTGTGCCAGGTACACAGTTTGAAAATGCAGGCGCTACACTAACAGCTAAGGATTTGGCACCATTTCTACAACATGAACAGGTTCGTGGATTAGCTGAGGTGATGGATTTCCCAGCGGTATTAAATGGGCAAGAGGACATGCTTCAGAAAATTTTATTATCGCAGGAAGCAAATTTAGTCATTGATGGGCATTGTGCAGGCTTACAAAGCGAACAAATTACAGGCTATCGAGCTGCGGGTATTCACACAGATCATGAATGTGTAACGGCTGAGGAAGCGATTGACCGTGTAGAGCAAGGGATGTATGTGCTAATCCGAGAGGGCTCAGCCGCGAAAAACTTACGTGACTTATTGCCAGCTGTCCAGTCACATAATGCTCGTCGCTTTGGTTTTTGTACAGATGATAAATATGTGGATGAGTTAATCGACGAAGGCAGCATCAATTATGATATCGCCATGGCAATAGCTGAAGGGATGCAACCATTGCAAGCAATCCAGTTAGCAACCGTTAACACCGCAGAATGCTATCGTTTATTAGATCGAGGTGTACTTGCACCAGGCTATAAGGCAGATTTTGTGTTAGTAGAGAATTTGTCAACAATGCAGGCAAAGGCCGTATGGAAAAATGGGCAGAAAGTGGCTGAAAATGGTAAAATGCTGACAAATCGTCAAGAGCCAGTTGTGCCTGCTCATATCCATCAATCTGTCCATTTACCAACCATTACAAAGGATAGGCTACAACTAGCATTCACAAAGGGTACAAAGGCGAATGTAATGGAGATTGTGCCGAATCAGCTAATTACCAATCATGTAATAATGGATGTACCTGTAAAGGATGGTTTTTTCGTCCCTTCTGTAGAACAAGATCTACTGAAACTAGCCGTCATCGAACGTCATCATCAGCTACACACGACAGGTTTAGGAATTGTTAAAGGCTTTGGCTTACAAAAAGGAGCAGTAGCCACAACAGTAGCTCATGATTCCCATAATGCCCTTGTTGTAGGAACAAATGATGAGGATATGGTCCTGGCGCTTACACGCATTCAGGAAATCCAAGGGGGCTTTGTGATCGTTGCGGATGGCCAAATTCTAGCGGAGATGCCATTAACAATTGGTGGCTTGATGACAGATGTACCAGCTCAACAGGCAAAGGAGCAGCTAGCAGGCTTGCACAGGGCATTAAAGACGCTTAATCCAACATTAGATTTCCATTTTTTACTAACGTTTTCTTTTGTGGCATTACCAGTTATTCCTACTTTAAAGCTAACAGATACAGGATTATTTGATGTGACAACCTTCCAGCATATCTCAGTAGAAGCATAGATAAAAAAACGACCTACTAGCTTTCATTAAGCTTTTAGGTCGTTTTCTTATATTGCTTATTTAGTGCTAGCTCTCATTCACCATCATTTACGAACTATAAACATGCTTACAAGTCATTGTAATATGGAATTAGTCGTAAAATTAAGGATTGCGTGTTGATTATTTCAACCTCTTATTTGTAAGATATTTTCGTCTAAACATCCCTACTAAAAATACATACATTAATATATAAAAGGGGGTGAGATTGACAATGAAAAATAATGATCGATTTATGAAAATAGTTAGTATTCCTACTCCTTTATATGAATCATTATTAGGTCAATATTTTGTTGGGCAAACCGAATTAATTACCTTAAAAAAAGGAAGAAATGCGTGGGGAAGCTTAAGTAATCCTAAATATTCTAATGTGGATTTGTTTGTAAATGCGTTTACCATTACTAATTATTCTAAACAACCTATTCTGGCTGAAATTTGGTTTAATGCAATACCTCCTGGGGATTCAATGATTTCTAAAAATGTAACGCCTACTAATACAGCCATTTATCCACCACCAAATCCAGACGTTAAAATTGAATTTGCTGAACTTGTTGAAGGGCACCCCTATAAAGGAGTAAATGCGTTTAAACGAATTGTTCCACCACAAAGTACTTTAGTAAGCGATGAAGATGGAAAATTTATTTTTCCATCTGGTGAATCATTTGTAATTTTTTTAGTTACACAGGACAATGAATGTATAGAGGCTGAGATAGCATTTGGGTGGTTTGAAAAAATGAAAAAATACCATTAAATAATAAGGATATTGTTAGTAGAATATAATTTATAGTGATATTAATTAGTTAGAAAAAAGAAGCTAAAGCTCTCAAATATCTATTGAGAACTTTAGCTGCTGTATTATTGACTAGTTAAAGCATTTTTTCGAATCTATCAATGGCTTTATTAAATTCATTGTGAGTTTCTGTTACAACTTTCTTCAAATCATGTGTAATATTATCGACCTTTTCCGTATCACTTTCTATAGTCATTACATTATATTCGATATTTCGAAGTGCATTATCAACATTCAGTGCTAATTTTCGTACCTCTTCTGCTACGACTTTAAATCCGCGACCTTTTTCACCAACACGTGCAGCCTCTATTGCGGCATTCAGTGCTAGGACATTTGTTTGTTTAGCGATAGTATGAATCACTTTTACAGTATCTCTAATTGCATCAACTTCTTTGGCAAGTGATGCTACGGCTTTTATGTTTTCTTCTGAATTGGATACAACAATTTCTACTAACTCCTGAGGCATACTTTTTAGTTTAGCAATAATCTCTAAAGTATTGAATTCTCGATTTGTAATATCTGTTGAAATTTTTAATATGGAACTTACCTTATTATTGTCATTGAAAATGGGGAGGTAAGTTGCTTCAAGCCATATAGAATCGTTCATTTTACTTATTCTTTCAATTTTTCCTTCATATTTTTCTCCATTTAATAAACCTTGCCATAGGAGATGATAGTCTGGGCTTTGTATAAAATCCGGTTTACAAAACTTTTCATGACCCATCCCAATAACTTCATCTACCTGATATCCTAGAACCTCTGCAAATTTTTTATTAGCCCAAATCACTTTTCTATTCAAGTTAAACTCTACAAGGGCTAAATTTTTTTTCATTGAATCTACAATTGCATTTTCATTCATATGTTTTGTCTGAATATTCATATTTTCAAATCCTTATATTAGGTAGCTAAGCTAAATTTAATTCATACTTAATGATTATTAGATATGCAACATTACTTTTTCACTAGGTTTGTTATTGAGTTCCGTATTAAAGAGATCTATTTTAGGTAAAGGTTTCACTGCTAATTGTGCTAGACCATGCTTTTGTAGAATTCCATTAGAAGTAATACGTGCAGACTCCAAGATAATCGGTAAACCACTTCCTGGATGTGTACCACCTCCAACTAACCAGCTATTTTTTAATTCTTCAAATTTATTGTGAGGGCGGAATGTCAGCATCTGTGTAAGCTGATGACCTAGGTTAAAAGTTGCTCCTTTATATACACCTAAATTCTCTTCCCAATTTTTCGGTGAAATTATGTGTTCTTCTTCAATGTATTGCTCTAGATTTTCAATGCCAAGTTTGTCCTCAATTAACCCAATTAGCATGTTACGATAATCTTGTTCACAGGTATCCCACTCAATATGACTGAAATTATTAGGTACTGGTGCTAATACATATAGCGTAGATTTCCCTTGTGGGGCAACTGTCGGATCTGTTACAACTGCATTTTGAATGTAGATAGATGGATCATCCGACAACAATTTATGGTTAGTAATTTCTTCAACATTTTTTCGGTAATTTTTTGCAAACCAGATCGTATGATGGGGCAAATCAAATTTTTTATTGACACCTAGATAAAGCATAAAAGTAGAGCAAGAGTATTTTTTCTTCTCTAACTTTTCTTTAGTGTATTTTTTTAGAACACCAGGCTCGACTAAGTGAGTCATCGCATGACCAAAATCACTATTTATTATTACTTCATTAGATGCTATTTTTTCGCCATTATCTAAAATGACACCCTTTACCTTTCGATCATCCAACCAGAGCTTTGAAACGCCACAGTTCGTGTAGATCTCTCCACCATTTTCTCGTACAACCTTTGCCATTGCCTGTGTTAACTTATTAATGCCACCTGTAATGTGGTAAACACCATAAGCATGCTCAATAAAAGATAGAATGGAAAATGCACCAGGACTTTCCCACGGAGACATGCCTAAGTATTTTGCTTGGAAAGTAAAGGCAAGTTGTAATTCCTCTTGCTTGTAAAATCGTGAAAGCGTATCGATTAAAGATCTACCGATTTCAAGCTCACCCAATGCCTTTAAAACTTTTGGGTGTAGTAAATCTGTATAACGGTTCATGCTTGCTTGCAATACAGGTACTAACGCTTCTAATTTGTGATTAGTTTCCTTCATATATTTTTCAAAAGAGCCCTCATTGCCTGGAAATAGTTCATTTATTTGACGAATCATTTCCTCACGATCACGAGTCATTTTAATGCGCTTATCGTGAAAAATTAATTCATACATTGGATCTAGGTTTACTAGATCTATATAATTATGTATATTTTTACAGGCAAGCTCGAATATTTCTTCAATAATATAAAACATATTTAAAAATGTGGGGCCCATATCAAATTTATATTCTCCTAGCTTTATTTCACTTGTTCTACCACCAATATAGGGTTGTTTCTCGTAAACTTTGACATTAAATCCTTTAGCGCTAAGCAGCATTGCCGACGCTAAACCACCTGGACCAGCTCCTATAACAATAATCTCCTTTTTCATTGTGAAAAACCTCCGTATCTGCTATTTAGTCTTATAACACTACCTGTATTGAGTCATGATTTATAAATAGATAAAAATATTTATTTGTTGTACAAAAGTTATACAGTGATTATACAATTAGTGTACAAAAATGTGCAAACTATATATTCTTGAAATTTAAAAAATTATTTTATGGCTATTGCGTGCAAAAAAAAATCATAGACAAAAGCATGTGTAACCAATGCTTTCATCCATGATATTCTCGTTGAACTTCTCAATAAAATAGATTGTAAGAACAATGCCTTATTTAAACAGGGATAGCAGTATTAATAAACTTTTTAACTTTTGCTTATAGTACTAGTTCTAACCAAAACGTTAAACTCCTACTAAAAATAAATGTTATTTAGAGTGAGAGTTATTTATAACTTCATCAATAGTACTGGCAATAGCAATTGAATGTAAGGAATGTGTTTTTAAATACTCTTCAGAGCCAGCACCCCCCATATAAAATCGAATAGCAGGATGTTTTGCAGCGAAGTCATCTAATTGCTGAATGCTAGTAGGGTATAACTCAAATGGCCTTGTAGTCATAGCAGATAATAGAACCACCTTTGGTTTAAAATGTATGATTAAAGATTCAATTGCCCCAACAGCTGGAGAACTGCCAACAAGGAATGATCGCCAACCAGCCATCATTGCTTGCAACAATAAAATATGAAGTTGAACTTCATGATGCTCCCCTGGTAAGCATGCTCCCATTATAAGTGGTGCATCCTCTTTAGAGTGGTAATTCCTTCTTAATTGTACTAAATAATCTCTAACAATCATTGTAGTAACAGATTCTTGATACTCGGTCCATACCTGTTTTTCCCATAATCTTCCTACCTCTTGTAAGAAAGGAATAATCACATGAGATAGAAATTTTGCTAATCCTAATGAATGATTTGCTTGTTGCAGGAGTCGATTAAGTTCTACTTCATTGCAAAGTCTTCCTTCTTCCAATAAAAGATTACAGAAATGATCTACATTGTCGCTTTTGGTCAACACTGTGGGGGTAACTGCCTCTAAAACATTTTGATTGCTAAGTACAATTGTCACTGCTTGTTTTATAGAATAGCCTTGGTTCGAAAGGCTAAGTACTTTTAAATATAGCTGCACATCCTTTTCACTATAAACACGGTGTCCATTTTCTAATCTTTTGGGGTGAACAAGTTGGTAGCGCTCTTCCCATTTACGTATCACTTGTTTGGATAGTCCTGTGATTTCAGATACCTGCGTAATATTATATTGCCAATCTGTTGGTGTCATTATTTCCCTGCCTTTCTATAGCTAGTAACATTCATGATTGTGAGTATTTGTGTGCCGTAGTGCTTTCCGAAACCTTACAACTTTTCATATTATAATATAGATATTTAAAAGTTGTACAACAATTGTATAACTATAGTGGTTGAATATTGAATAACAGGGAAATAGGGGTGGGGAATTTAATGAGACAATTTGTTGTTTTTTTCTTCCATACCATAATGAGTAGGCTATACGATTTTATAGATAAGCTAATGGCTTTAAATAATTTATTAATGTTATGTAAGCGGAGTAATTATAAGTTGGAATGGGTAATGAATATATTGAATTAGATGATGTATATGAGGGGGAAAGAACATGAAATGGCTTGCACTCATAAGTTATTTCGCCATGGTTATTATTAATGGACTAGCTAGTACGGTGGGGATTAATGGGAAAAAGACAGGTGAAATTTCTAATCAGGTAGATGTATTGTTTATTCCAGCAGGCTATGTTTTTAGTATTTGGGGCTTGATTTATTTTTTATTATTCATTTGGCTTGTACAACAATTTCGGTCTTCAACTACTAATCGTATAAATAGCAATCTGGGTCTCTTTGTAATCACTGCATTTTTAAATATCGCATGGTTGTTGAGCTGGCATTATGAATTGTTTATAACGTCCATTGTTATTATGGTCGGCTTATTGGTTCATATAATTTTTCTGTATGTAAGTTACCCGAAAGAGAATAATCGTTTTTCAGGGAGACTTCCATTTTCTGTATATTTAGGGTGGATTAGTGTGGCGTTGATGGCTAATATTAGCTTTGTGCTTAAATATTATGAGTGGGATGGGTTTGGGCTCTCGGAGGAAATATGGGCACAGTTATTACTTGTTCTTGCGACTGTGCTAGCTGCTTTTATACGTGTTTATAAGCAAGATGTATTTTTTCCATTAGTAATTATCTGGGCTTTTATAGGAATCGCTATCAAGAATGGAGCAGATGCAGGGAGTATTTTCTATATGCCATTTATATATAGTTTGTTCCTGGTAATTTGGATTTTCATTGGAAGGCCTAAAAGAATATAGTTAAAGTATCTATAATATTTGATAGAAAGCGTGCTTTGAAAAGAAAATTTATTTATAAAGAAACCCAAACCAATGAAGTGTTATGAGCTTCTGTGTAGTTTGGGTTTTTTGTAAAGATAGGTGACCTTTCATCCAATTCTTCTTATCCAATGATTAAAATGTATTCACTTTTTTGAATGTAGAAATAATGGAAATATAAAGGGAATAAGCTCTTTTTGTCGAATCTTCTTATGATGAAAGGAGTAATCAAGTTTTGCTTGTCACAAATTATTTTTATGATCTACCAGAAGAGACCAAAGAATCTATTTATTTATATGAATATAATCTTATATTGAGTAAAGAAGTTGAAATCATTCAATTACATCGAAAACGGTCAATTGTTTATGAAATGAAAAACAAAGGAATTATATTGAAAAAATTTTTATCTGAAGGAAAAGGGGATAACGATATTTACGCATTGTTGGAGTTAAACAGTAGTCCTTATTTTCCTAAAATTTATGCATATAAAAAAAGAGAGTTTTTATTTGTAGAAAAAGTGAATGGTAAAACTTTATCACAGGTTTTAAAAGAAGGTATAACTAACAACGAATTAAAAGAAATTGTTTTGAAAATGATTGAAGCAAAAAAAGATATGATGAATGTAGACAGATACGATTTTGATTTTAAATTTGAACATATATACTGGGATACGGAAAATAGCACTTTGAAATGGATTGATTTGGGGGCGTGTGTAAAAAACCCAATAGGATATTCTGAAGAAGAAAAAAAGAAACGAATTGAATATTGCATTAACCAAGTCAAACAACAATTTGCTAAATATGGGTATAGTTTGTTGGATAATTTAGAGGGGTTATAACTAACTATTGATTTCATTTTGTATCCTAGTTTAATTGAACATATTATGTATGCATGCTAATTGTAATCGAATCTTTCGATTTATTTTATCGAAATAATCATCTTTATCGATTTGTGAAATCATAATAAGCTATTGATATACGGGGACACTAGTTAAAACTTTAAGGAAGTAGGGATACTAAATGTCAATAGCAGTTATTTACGGTGGCAATCGGTCGAATGGGAATGTAGAGACTTTAACAAAATTAGCCACTCAAGGCCTAATGATTGAAGAAATTTATCTAAAGGACTGTGTTATTCAGCCAATAATCGATAAGCGTCATGCTGCGGAAGGTTTCACAGATGTCAGCGATGATTATAACGCCGTCATTGACCGTATTCTTCCACATGATATTCTTATATTTTCTACGCCTATTTATTGGTATAGTATGACAGGAGCGATGAAGAACTTTATAGATCGATGGTCACAAACCTTAAGAGACCCGAATTATCCTGATTTTAAAGCATTAATGTCTTCTAAAAAAGCATATGTTATTGCAGTTGGTGGAGATGAGCCTTATATAAAGGGGTTACCAATGATTCAGCAATTTCAACATATTTTTGATTTTGTTGGGATAACCTTTGAGGGATATATTCTAGGAGAAGGAAACAAGCCAGGCGAGATCCTTCAAGATCTAAAAGCATTGTCTGCAGCTGATCATCTTAGAAAAGAATTACAATAAGTCGACCTTATTGGCCTTTAGATGATATTGACTATTTTTATAGCACAATACAATGAAACGAATTTGGAGGAAAGAAGTCTCCAAATTCGTTTCTCTTTATATGATGAAAGGTTCTTTTGATGTTAGATATTTACTTGCGCTATTGGTAAATGCAGCCATCTCTTTCTTTCAGCTACAAACTAGTGTATATTGGATTTTATTATCGAAAAGGATGAATGTTTTAACAAAAACTATCGAAGAAATAGATGAAGGGGTTCAATTGATGGATATTAAGCAGCTTCAAACGTTTTTTACAGCAGCTGAAACATTAAGCTTTACACAGACAGCCCAGCTTCTTGACTACGCTCAATCGAGTATTACAGCTCAGATAAAAACATTAGAACAAGAGTTAGGTGTTCAGCTTTTTGAGCGGCTTGGCAAGCGTATTATTCTCACAGAAGAGGGCAAGCGTCTACAGCATTATGCAAAAAAAATGCTTGAGCTAGACCGTGAAATGAAAAAAGCTATATCCAATGAGCAGGAGCAAGTCCTATTGAAGGTAGGGGCACAGGAAAGTCAGTGTGTCTATCGACTACCAAGTATTTTACAGCAATTTCAACAAGCACACCCGCAAGTGAAAATCATTTTCAAGCCTGTGCATACAACAGCTATTGCAAAGGATTTATTACAAGCTGGTAAACTTGATATTGCATTGATAACGGACACTTATCAGGAAACAGCCATGCTCAAGCGAGAGCGATTGATTCAGGAACAGCTTGTTTTTGTGAGTGCCCCCAAAGAAATTAGTCAGCCTCTATCGGCTCAACAAATTTCAACTGAAACGATGTTGTTAACAGAAACAGGGTGCTCCTATCGTAATCATTTAGAGGCACAGCTACAGCAAGAGGGTGTCAATCCCTTACAAATGATTGAATTCGCCAGTATTGAAGCAATCAAGCAATGTGTGATGGCAGGGTTAGGTATTACATTTTTACCTAAAATGGTTGTAGAGAAGGAGCTGGAAAGTGGGCAATTAATGGAAGTACCGTCCACAATTGATTTAGCGCCAATTTATACAGATATTGCATGGCATAAAGATAAGCATATGCATCCCTGTCTCGAAGATTTTATTGCCATCGCCAAACATAGCTATGAAGCTTTTAAGGATGAAAAAAGAGCCTGAATGATTCAGACTCTGTTACAAATTATTGCTGCTTGAGGGTACCCGAAAAATTGGTGCCTTCATTACGTTCAGCACGACAATCAATCTCGGACACCTTTAGGGCATTATTAGATAAACGTTCAAACTCGACAACACAACGATTGCCATTCGAGGATGTATTCATAAGGGCTTTCGTATTGCTTGTAATTGTGGCTGTGCCATTTACACTACCTGAAGCGGAGCCATCATTCGCCGTTAAAGCAATAGAAAAGCTCTTGTTTGTGGCATTGGAGATTATAGCATCACGGCGGTTAAACTCATTTGTACCCTTACCCCATTTGTAGTAATAAGTATACACACCTTCCCATGCGCTTTTACTAGGAGTAGCCTGCTGTAATGATTTGTCGAGCTGATTTTGAGCATTTTTTGCCCTATTATTTAAGGATACGTTGTTGGCATTCTCATGAATTGCTTGTGCATCCGCTGAAATTTCATAATAATTTCGTTCGTCCATACGATAGAGCATCGTAACAACTTGCGCACGGGTCATGTTGCTTGTCACGCCATAAAACTTTTGTAAATTACGCTCTTCATACTGTGGATTTAGCCCGGAAGAAATATAGGTATCAAGTAAAAATTGAATAGATTGATCTAAGCCCTTCTTACCGCTAGCTAAATGAGCAATAGCCTGTGCCACTACACCACGCTTCACAGTAGCCGCTCGGATTCGGTTGTCGAAATAGCCATTTAAAGGCACCCCATAGCTTGCGAGCTGATTATAGAAATCATCCGACCAGTTTGCCGAAGGCGTTTGCTTTTTTAATTCGTCGATGGGCGTTTCAAGCTCATAAAAATTGGCTAATAATTTTGCTAATTGCTGTTCAGTAATGGTAGCATTCGGTTTAAATGTACCGTCTGTAAAGCCATTAACAATATCATATTCTTCTGCCCATAAAATAGCTTCATATGCATAATGATCCTTTGATACGTCCCGAAAGCCAGCAGCTTGTACATTGCCTGCACTAGCTATAATCAGAATAGAAAATAATAAAGTACCTATTAATTTTTTCATTTGTTGTCTTCATCCTTTCTTGCTCGCTTTAGTAATAGTTTGCAGGAAATGGATAAAAACTGCAAATTTTTCTAGTGAAAAAATAATCGCTGCCCTTTGTCGGGTAGCGATTATTTTAAACGTCGTTATTGGGCTGTGTAGCCACCATCTACTGTTAATGTGTTCCCTGTCATAAACGTTGAATCGTCACATGCCATAAATAAAACAGCTTTCGCCATTTCCTCTGGTTGTCCTAGTCGTTGCATAGGTGTGATTTGACGTAATGGCTCCTTACTTTCTTCTGGGATAATTGGTGTATCAATAAAGCCTGGACATAGGGCATTGACACGAATCCCTCGCGTAGCAAATTCTAATGCTAATGAACGTGTTAAATTAATCACGCCTCCTTTTGCTGCATTATAAGCAGCTGATCCTGGCGAGCCAACCCAACCATACATCGAAGCAGTATTAACGATTGTACCACCATTCGCTTTTAGCATTTCTTTGATGGCAGCCTGCGCCATTAAAAATACACCATCTAAGTCTACATTTACAGTTTGACGCCATTCCGCATAAGGAAGCTCCTCAGTTGGCGTAACACGACCAATCCCTGCATTATTAAAAAGGACATCGACTTTGCCAAATGCCTCAATAGTTGTTTGATAAATAGCTGCTACTTCCTGTTCTTCCGTTACGTTTGCTTTGATAAACATGGCTTTTGCTCCTGTTGCCTGTAGTTCAGCTGCAAATGCTTGGCCTTTTTCCTCGTTTAGGTCCACAAGCACTACTTTTGCTCCCTCTGCTACAAATAATTTGGCTGTTGCAGCACCGATACCAGAAGCACCACCTGTAATAATTGCGACTTTATCTTGTAATTTCCCCATACATGACACTCCCTTAAACAAACTTTTTTCTTGCACACTGTGTAAATCACGGTGTACTTTTATTGTAAAACGCCTGAAAACGGAAACAATCATTAATGTCGTAGTAAATATCTAACTAGTAGACATATGTGCCTGAAATGTCTAAAAGGGGGAAGTAAAATTGCCAAAATGGACACAAAGACAAGAAAGAACCCGCCGTCATTTTTATGAAGCGTTTGTCGATTTAATGAAACAACATGGTTTTCAAGCCATTACAGTGAAGGATATTGTAGAACGAGCGGGCTATAACCGTAGTACCTTTTATGTGCATTTTCAAGATAAATTTGAACTAGCAGAGAATTTGCTAGAACAAATGCTGAATGGTCTGGAAGTGGCAGTAGGTGAACCCTACCTATATGGAGAAAAGGTATACACGACAAAATTGAAAGCACCATCCTTTAATATTATTCATTACATTTATAAGCACCGTTTGTTTTTCGAGCTGCTGAATGTGGAAGATACGATTCCTGGGTTGCACACCCGTATGCCCTTAACGATCACAAAAATTTATCAAGAGCAATTTAAATTTGAGACGATCAATCAGCAGCCTGTCAACATGAACATGTTCAAACATTATACTTCCTACGGCTTTTATGGATTGATGATGCAATGGATTGCAAGCGGCTATGAAAAATCAGAAGAAGCTTTAATCAAGGATATTATTGAATTAACAAAAACACATATTTATGCATTTAAATTTATAGGAAAGCCGCTAGTAAAAGAAGAATAAAAGTATATTAACATAAATCTATGTATTTTTATAAAAGAATCTCTAATGTCTGCATTAGGGATTTTTTTGTTTGGGCTAAACTAATTTTTGTGTAAGAAAAAAATTTTTTTAAAGAAATTTTCATAAAATAGTTGAATTTTCTTTGTATTAAGCATATATTTTTCCTAAGGGAAACAAAATATCTCCAAAGAAAGAAGAGTGCGTGAATGAAAAATTTAGGTGATTTCAAGCTGACGATTCTTCCAATGGCCATTTTAATTATTTTAGCAATCGTATGGAAACTGACCGATTCAGTAGGCGCAGGTATGATGTTAATCCTTTTCTGGATGAGCTGGCGCCAGCTTATCAGGAAAATGAATATAAATTAAGGTATTGTGTGGAAAAAGTTGGGATATTGGCGTTAAATACGACTAGGGCGGGCATGACAAACAATTTACGGCTTGTCCGCCTATTGGTTACTTCGTAGTTTAGGCACTTTTTTCAAACAATTGCTTAATAAAGAGAAAGTTGAGGTAGGAAAATGAAACAATGGTTAGGTGTGGTGGTATTATCACTCTCATTTCTATTATTTGGCTGTTCAGCAGAAACAGAGGGTGAAAAAGAAGGCATTGTGGTTGCAACCACAGGACAAATTGCAGATGCGATTAAAGAAATCAGTGGTGATCATTTACAGGTATCAGCATTGATGGGTCCAGGCGTAGATCCCCATCTCTACAAGGCGACTCAAAGTGATTTATCGAAATTGGATAAAGCAGAAGTCATTTTTTATAATGGCTTACATTTAGAAGGACAAATGCTCGATATCTTTGAACAAATGGCGAAGGATAAAACGGTCTTGGCAGTGGGCGAGACATTAGATGAAAAGCAACTGCTTGCCAGTGATACGGATGCCATGCTCCATGATCCACATATTTGGTTTGATGTTGAGCTTTGGAAAGGTGTTGTCAAGGCAATCAGTACGCAGCTTCAGGAAGAATACCCTGAATTTAAAGCAGATTTTCAAACAAATGAAGCAGCTTACTTGAAAAAGCTGGATGATTTACAAAGCTACGCAGAAAAGCGTGTGAATGAAATACCACAGCAACAAAGAATATTAGTAACGGCTCATGATGCATTCAATTACTTTGGCAGAAGTCAGGGATTTGAAGTACGTGGCTTGCAAGGGCTGAGTACGGATTCAGAGTATGGTGTGAAGGATGTTCAGGAGATGGTTGATTTCTTAGTAGAAAATAAGATTAAGGCTCTTTTTATAGAATCCAGTGTGTCCGATAAGGCAATGAAAGCTGTTATTGAAGGGGCTAAGGAGAAAGGTCACGACATTGTCATCGGTGGGGAATTATTCTCAGATGCTATGGGAGCTGAAGGAACAACAGAAGGTACGTATATAGGTATGTATCAACATAACATCGACACGATCGTCGATGCATTAAAGTAGGTGAAGAATATGTATGCATTAACAGTGGAAAATCTATCAGTGGCGTATGATAAAAAAACAGTATTAGAAAATGCCTGTGTAACAGTGCCTACAGGTCATCTAGCTGCCATTATTGGCCCAAATGGTGCAGGGAAATCCACATTTTTAAAGGCCATTTTAAATCAGCTTCCTAATAAAGTGGGAAAGGTAGAAATTTTAGGGAAGGTGTTTGAGCCAAAGAGTTTAGTCGTAGGCTATGTGCCTCAGCGTAATGCGGTGGATTGGGATTTCCCAACAAATGCGTTGGATGTGGTGCTCATGGGGCGTTATGGCCATACAGGCCTATTTAAAAGACCGTCTAAGCAGGATAAAATTGTTGCTCGACAAGCTTTAGCAAGTGTTGGGATGCAGGATTTTGCAGAGCGTTCCATCGGGCAGCTTTCAGGAGGCCAGCAACAACGTGTATTCCTAGCTAGAGCCCTTGCACAAAATGCAGATATATATTTTTTAGATGAACCATTTGCAGGAGTAGATGCTGCGACAGAAAAAACGATTATTGATATTTTAAAGGATTTAAAGGCACAGGGAAAAAGTATTTTTGTTGTGCATCACGATCTTCAAACCGTCAAAGAATACTTTGACTATACGATTCTATTAAACAAAACGATTTTAGCATCAGGCGCAACGGAAGATGTTTTTACACCAGAGCAATTACAAAAAACATATGGTGGTAAACTTTTCATGATGCAGCATGTGTAAGGAGGGACATAATGTTAAGCGGTAACTTATTGTGGGTACTGAGTGGAACGATGTTACTTGGCATTGCAGCAGGCATCACAGGCACGTTCTCCTTCTTACAGAAACAAAGTCTAGTTGGGGATGCTGCTGCGCATGCAGCATTACCAGGTATTGCCCTTGCGTTCCTGCTAACAGGTCAAAAGGAATTGCCAATTTTAATGCTAGGAGCGGGCATTACATCTGCATTATCTGTGTATTGTATTCAATGGATTGTGTCATTTTCAAAAATGAAGGCTGACGCTGCCATTGGATTAGTGCTGACCGTATTTTTTGGTGTTGGTGTTGTATTTTTAACAGTGGTTAACCGTAGCCCACTGGGGAATCAGAGTGGTCTGAATAATTTTATTTTCGGTAAAGCAGCGACGATGACCAAGGCAGATTTAATGTGGCTCTTTATTAGTGCAACCATCATTATTGTGGTTAGTCTCTTGCTTTATAAGGAATGGAAGCTACTGATCTTTGATCCTGTTTATGCAAAAGGGATTGGCTTACCAATAGAGGCTTTAAAGGCAACATTAACGGTTTTAATTGTCATGACAATTGTTACAGGTATACAAGCTGTTGGCGTTATTTTAATGTCAGCTTTATTAATTATTCCTGCTGCCAGTGCCAAGTTATGGACAAAAAAATTGAGCACAATGCTCATTTTAAGTGCTGCGATTGGAGGTATCGCTGGCATAACAGGAACCTTTATTAGTGCGATTCGAACAGGGTTATCGACGGGTCCTATAATTGTCTTAGTGGCAGCAGGTATATTCTTTCTATCGTATTTTATAAGTCCAACTGGTCAAATTAGTAAATATCGTAGGAAAATGCAATTTCGAAAGCAGGGTGATGTAGGATGATCGAATTTTGGGTTGTATTCACGGGACTGTTAGTTGGGGTAACTTGTGGAATTGCAGGTGTCTTCCTCATCTTGCGTAGAATGTCCATGATTGCAGATGCGATCAGTCATACAGTGCTCTTTGGCATTGTGATGGCTTACCTTATTACCCAAACGTTGAATGGTTTTTGGATGTTGGTAGGTGCTGCGTTTGCAGGGATTTTAACAGCCTATCTTGTGCAATTATTACATTCTTCTGGTATTCAAGAAGACGCAGCGATAGGCGTAGTGTTTACATCTCTGTTTGCAGCAGGTGTTCTCCTCATCACCTTATTTGCAGGCAATGTGCACTTAGATGTTGAGCATGTTTTAATGGGAGAAATTGCTTTTGTTCCTTGGGATAAATGGACATTGCTTGGGCTGGCAATGCCTAAGGCAGTATGGATGCTCTTACTCGTCCTCGTCATTAATATTGCGTTCCTACTCCTATTCTTTAAAGAAATGAAGCTTGCAACGTTTGACCCTGTGTATGCAGCAACCATTGGCATTCCCGTTGTCTTTCTTCATTATGGCTTTATGACATCGATTTCGTTTACAACAGTGGCAGCTTTTGATAGTGTAGGGGCCATTTTAGTGGTTGCCATGTTGATTGGGCCAGCTGCTACCTCCTATTTAATCAGCAAGACGATTAAGCAAATGTTCGTCTATAGTATGCTCTTTGGAGCTGCTGCTTCCGTCATTGGCTATTATTTAGCGAAATTTTGGGATACCTCTATAGCAGGTATGATGGCAACAACAGTCGGCTTCATTTTTATCGTGACGTTCATCTGTCAAAAAATCGTTGAGCGTAGAAAAAAAGTACTTGTTCATAAACTAGAAACTTCTTAATGAAAAACGTCGTTTGATACGCCCATCAAACGATGTTTTTTCTTTTGAGGACAAGTTCAAACTTTTGAATGAGTACTACTTCTAGGAAAAATAGTATACTCGTTAAGATAAACTAGAAAGAGAAAGAATAGTAGCATCTAGCAAATTTTTCTATATTGTTATGTACGAATATTTAAAATTTTGTTACGATAAATTTTATGATAGCAACAAGGAGAACAGCATGTGGAGAAATCGAAACGTATGGATTATTTTATTAGGTGAATTTGTCGTAGGTCTCGGCTTATGGGCTGGCATTATTGGCAATTTAGCCTTTATGCAAGAGGTAGTACCTTCTGACTTTCACAAATCATTAATTATTTCTTGTGGTATTTTAGCAGGCTTAGTTGTTGGTCCAATGGCAGGACGTATCATTGACCAATCGAAGAAAAAAACGGTTGTCCAGATGGCGAGTATCGGACGAATCATCAGTGTTTTATTTATGTTTATCGCACTTTATACTAATTCGGTCATTTGGATGATTCTATTTTTAATCACGCTGCAAATAGCAGCAGCATTTTATATGCCTGCCTTGCAATCTATTATTCCCATGATTGCGAAGGAACAGGATTTAATTACATTAAATGCTTGGCAAATGAATGCAAGAACCATTTCAAGGATCATCGGTACAGCCGCTGCTGGATTTATGCTCAGTTTTTTTGAGTTAAAATGGTTATATATTATTTCATTTATTGTCTATTTAGGCATGTTTGTCATTACTAGTTTATTGCAATTGGATGAAGCATCTACTGAAACGATGACAAACAAAGAAAAAGGGAATTTTAAAGAAGTGTTACCGATGATCAAAGAGCATCCAGTCGTCTTGATGACGCTTGTCTTAATGTTAATTCCTACATTATTTTTAGGCTCTTTTAATTTAGTGATTATGAAAATATCTGAAATTCATCAATCTACCACAATTTCAGGATTATTGTATACGGTGGAAGGTATCGGATTTATGCTTGGTGCAGCTGGTTTGAAAATGATTGCTGACCGTGTACAAATGGGTACACTGCTTTTTTCATTAGCCTTTATTATAGGCTCAATGGAGCTCCTATTATTACTTGCAGAGACTCCATTTTTCGCTTTAGTGGCATTTGGCGTTTTTGGCTTTTCAGTTGGCTGTTTTTTCCCAACGACAATGGTAATTTTCCAAAAACAAGTACCCAAACAGTTTCATGGACGCTTTTTCTCATTCCGCAACATGATTGATTCCGTCGTCTTTCAAATCGTGCTTTTATCGACAGGTATGATGCTAGATTTAATTGGTTTAAGTGGTATGGGACTTGTTTTCGGAATCATAAGCTTAAGTTTAACCACTACTTTCTTATTTTACGCAAAGAAAAAGAATGTCGTTATGCATGCACATTAATATCATGTCCTTTATGCATGACACCAATTGGGGCATACGATAGAGGTATAAAAAGATGGTAGCATAGGAAAGGAACTGTCTAGATGGAGACGGTTCCTTCTTCATTAATTCAAGTAATCTTGTTTGATATACATAGAGAAAGAAGGTTGAAAAATGGTTGAAAAATCTCAAGAGTCAATTGCGTCCTACATTGAGTCACCAGAAAAACTAAAAAACCTATATAGGCGTGTACTGATAGTTGTTAGCTTATCCCAAATTTTTGGGGGAGCTGGACTTGCGGCGGGTATAACGGTAGGCGCTCTACTGGCACAACAAATGCTTGGAACGGATGCCTATGCGGGTGTACCCTCTGCATTATTTACGTTAGGCTCTGCGGGTGCGGCTTTCATTGTAGGAAAACTATCTCAACGTTATGGTCGCCGCATAGGCTTATCAACAGGTTTTATAGTGGGTGGACTTGGTGCAATAGGTGTAGTCCTTGCTACTTTAATGAATAGTATTGTGTTATTGTTTGCCTCTCTATTAATCTATGGAGCTGGTACGGCAACTAATTTACAGGCACGTTACGCTGGGACAGATTTAGCCAATAATAAGCAACGTGCTACGGCGATTAGTACAACCATGCTTATGACCACGTTTGGTGCTGTTTTAGGTCCGAATTTAGTAGAATGGATGGGAAAAGTGGCGCTGTCTATCGGTATTCCAGCTCTAGCGGGTCCATTTCTATTATCTGCTTTGGCCTTTATTATGGCGGGGCTTGTATTGTTTACTATGTTGCGTCCTGACCCGCTAGAAATAGCGAAAGCCATAGAGGCACATAAGCAAAAAATGAACAAAGAAAATCAAACACCATCCATGCCTATATCTAGCAATAAAAGAGGCCTAGCGGTAGGAGCAACAGTTATGGTCCTGACACAAATTGTCATGGTGGCCATCATGACAATGACACCTGTACATATGAAACATCATGGACATGGATTAGCCGAGGTTGGTATTGTGATAGGGTTTCATGTAGGTGCTATGTATCTGCCATCACTTGTCACAGGTATTCTTGTTGATAAAATCGGACGTACAGCAATGAGTATAGCTTCAGGTATTACGTTGCTACTCGCTGGCGTAGTGGCTGCATTTGCACCAAGCGATTCAATGGTGTTACTCATTGTGGCACTTTCTTTACTGGGATTAGGTTGGAACTTTGGCTTAATTAGTGGAACTGCTCAAATTGTTGATGCGACGGAGCCTTCTACCCGTGCAAAAACACAGGGGAAGATGGATGTTTTTGTGGCATTGGCAGGTGCATCAGGTGGTGCGCTATCAGGTATGGTAGTGGCGAATTCAAGCTATGCAGTGTTGTCCTTAGCAGGAGGGCTATTGTCGTTAGTATTGATTCCTGTTGTCATTTGGTCTAGGAGAGCAGCTTAAAAAGGAGAAGGGGAAATTGGAATCTAAGCTAATTATTATCCGAGGAAATTCAGGTAGTGGGAAAACGACAATTGCAAAGAAACTTCAGCATCATCTTGGACATGGTACACTTTTGATTGCGCAAGATGTTGTCCGACGTGATATGTTAAAGGTGCATGATCGAGAAGGCAATCTTTCTATTGAATTAATTCGTCAAATCGCAGAGTATGGTAAAGGTCGTTGTGAAGTTGTCATTGTAGAAGGAATATTATATGCCAGTCGTTATGGAGCTATGTTAAAAGATTTAATCCACTTCTATGATCAGAAGGCCAATACTTATTATTTTGATTTATCTTTTGAGGAAACCGTTATTCGTCATCATTCTAGCTCCAAAAAAAATGACTTCGGGGAAGATTCTTTACGTGCTTGGTGGAATCCGCATGATTATCTTGGGGTGGATGGTGAAACGCTCCTGACGGAAGAGATGTCACAGGATGATCTATTAAAATTAATGGTAAAGCAACTGTAGAAGTAACAAAAAACTTACCCTTTCTTAGGGTAAGTTTTTTCATAGTGTTGAAAAATTTCCGTGCAGGTTACATGCTTTCCTCTGGGCGAACACAGATCCGTTTAGAGGTTACCTGTATCGCTATTCAAGAAGATTCAAGTAGCCTTCAATTCTAACCCATTAAAATGTTTTTTAGAAAAATTTTTCAAATAAAACAAAGGTATTCACTACTCTTTATGGCGAGGGTAGTCACTCATCACTTCTCCACATTGGAAATAATCAACCTCTCGCCTTTTATAATTACCTTTTATGGCGAGGACAGCACATTTTTTCAATTGGAACTATTTTATTGAATAAGCGTTACAATATTAAATCGTTAGAAAGCAAAGAGTAGGTACATATGTGGATTTAATAACAGAAAAATTAATCATGATTGCTTTATTTATTTTAATCATTCATGCGATTGAAACGCTTGCATATGCAGTTCGTTTATCAGGAGCACGTGTCAAATTACTAGCTTCGGCTTTATCTCTTTTTAATGTAATGGTCATGGTGTCGAGGTTAGCCAATATGATGCAACAACCATTCACAGGGAGCCTTGTTGATACAGCACCTACGGATAATGCCATGACATTTGTAGAACATCAATTTCGACTAATTATTGGAGCGGCTTCGCTTGGAACAATAGTAGGAATCTTACTTATCCCCACCTTTGTAGCCATTTTTTCAAGAGCTATCGTTCATTTGGCTGAGGAAAGAGGTTCAATCCCGGCTTTATTAAAAAAGGGCTTTACATTTGACTATGTAAGACGGGGGATTAAGCATATTCATACACCCAATTTTAGTTATTTAAAAGGTATTCGTTTACAGGATATCCCGATTAAATTATTTGTCATCAATATTGTTATTACAGCTATCTATACGATTGGCGTTTTGTCTGCATTGTATGCCACATTATTAGTACCAGAATTAAAGACTACTGCTGTTATGGCATCTGGATTAATTAATGGCATTGCAACAATACTATTAATCCTATTCATTGACCCGAAAATATCCATTCTAGCAGATGATGTGATCAATAAGAGAGGAAGCTATCTAGACCTGAAAAGAATGTCTGTTATGATGATGTTCTCCAGATTTTTAGGAACCATTGTGGCACAGTTATTATTGATTCCAGGTGCTCATTACGTTGCATGGTTTGCAAAGTTAATTGCTTGATTAGAACCACTTCCTTTATATTTTTAGGAAGTGGTTTTTTAGGCCACAGCAATTAATCGTGAGGTGTGGTAGGGGAGAAGTAAAGAAATTATATAGTATAATGTGGGTTAATAATAGATTCGAAAAGAGGGGAACGAATGTATGCCGACGATACTTGTTGCGGATGATGATGCGAACATTCGTGAACTTGTTTGCCTTTTTCTGCGCAAAGACGGGTTCACTACTATGGAGGCAGGAGATGGTAAAGAAGCATTAGCCATCTACGGCTCAACACCTATTGATCTTGTTGTACTAGATATTATGATGCCAACGATGGATGGCTGGACACTATGTAAGGAGCTCCGCAAAACGAATACGGATCTTCCTCTTCTGATGCTGACTGCAAGAGGGGAAACATGGGAAAAAGTGAAGGGCTTTGAGCTTGGAACGGATGATTATTTAACAAAGCCATTTGATCCGTTAGAGCTAACTGTACGTGTAAAGGCACTTTTGAAGCGCTACAGGATTGGCCATTCGCAGACCATTCAACTTGGTCAAGTCACGCTGGACCGTCAGACCTATAAAATCATGAGAGGTAAAGATGTTATTTCACTACCGCTCAAGGAATTTGAATTATTATATAAGCTTGCCGAAACACCTGGACAAGTCTATACAAGAGAACAACTGATCGATCAAATTTGGGGGATTGATTATGCGGGAGATAATCGAACCATCGATGTACATATTAAGCGCCTGCGTGAGCGCTTCAACACCATCACTGATTTTCATATCGACACAATAAGGGGTCTGGGCTATAGGCTTGAGGTTGAGGAATGATTAAATCTTTATATACTCGCGTCGTTTTAATCTTTCTAGTTGCTGTCATTGGGGGAACGGTTATCTCTTTTTTCATGGCAACATGGGTATTTAAAGATAAATTAAATGAAAACTTACAAATCCCCTTATTAAATTTTGGACAAGACATGGTACAAATTTTTAACACATTGCCATATCATGAAGCCGATCGTTTTATACGTGATATGCATCAGCTTGAATCCTATCATGTTCGCATTTATGAAGAAACAGGGCAGTTTACAGCTTACGGAAAGCTTCATGGCAATCAGTTAGCCCCTGTAACAATGGAACAAGTACAAGCTGTACTGGATGGAGAGGTCATTCAAGTAATTCCAAGTGGTATTTCATCCATACTTGTCGGCATACCTCTAACAACTGAAATGGGAACGAGAGCGATGTTTATCCAAACGATTGCTTTACCTTCAACCTCCTTTTCCATCAAGTTGATTCTAAATTTTGCTACTTATGCCCTTGTTATTGGAAGCGTTGTGTTTTTAGTTGCAGCGATGTTTTTAGTCAAGCCAATCAAAAAACTAACACAAGCCACTAAACATATTGCTGGTGGTGATTTCAATGTCGAATTAAATATTAAGCAATCAGGGGAGTTAGGTACGTTGGCTAAAAGCTTTGAAGATATGGCGGAGGAGTTACAGCAGCTAGAGCAAATGAGGAGAGATTTTGTATCGAATGTGTCCCATGAGGTGCAGTCTCCACTTACCTCCATTTCTGGTTACGCATTAGCACTGAAACAAGTTGATGTAACGGATGACGAGAAAAACCGTTATCTTGATATCATCATTTCGGAGGCCAATCGAATGTCTAAGATGAGTGATAGCCTTTTAAAGCTGAGCTTACTAGAATCAAAGACACAGCCAATGCATCTCGATACGTTCAGTCTAGATGAACAAATTAGACGTGTCATTGTCTCCCTCCAGCCTCAATGGTCCTCTCGCAATATTGATTTTGAGCTCCAGTTGAAGGCTGTTCGCCTCATGGCTGATTACGATCAATTACATCAGGTATGGACAAATATTCTTACGAATAGTATTAAATTTTCAAGTCCTAATGATACGATTGAGATCAGCATGAAGCAAAGTGCAAATCATGTGATAGTCCGAATAACAGATAGAGGCATTGGGATTTCTTTAGAGGATCAGCAACGTATATTCGAACGGTTTTTCAAGGCCGATCGTTCCCATAGTCACAAGTATGAAGGTAGTGGAATGGGGCTTGCTATCGTGAAGCAAATCGTTTTACTACATCGAGGAGAAATTGAAGTCGAGAGTGAGCTTGGGCATGGAACGACAATGATTGTCAAATTACCTATTACCTTAAATGAAAGAGAGCATGTTACGACTCCTATACAGATGTCGTAACATTTTTTTGTTGTTCATCTTGTGTTCATATTGTCGTCATTCGGAAGACATCTCTCTCCTTTATAGTTGCACTAACAGCTCAAAAGTAGCTGGAATAATCGTAGTAAAGGAGGAGGCACGAGTAAAGGTGAATCCCTCTCGTGCATCAAACATGAAAAAATTTATGCGTGTTTTACTGAAATCAATGGCAGTCCTAGGTATATCCATTGTGGGGCTACTTGTCATTGTTTTTACAATAAACATTATTTGCAACAAGATAGAGCAAGGAAAAATAGAACCCTATGGTCAGCTCGTCTCCGTGAATGGGGAAAAAATGAATGTCACCATTCAAGGTAAGGGTGCTGAAACCATCGTATTACTACCAGGCTTCGGTACTGCAGCACCAACGCTCGACTTTAAGCCATTGATAGATGAACTAACTCCCTATTATAAGATCGTTTCAATAGAGCCCTTTGGCTATGGCTTAAGTGAGGATACAGCTAAAGAACGAAGCACAGAGAATATTGTTAGTGAAATCCATGAAGCTTTACAGGAGTTAAAGATTGATCGGTATATGCTAATGGGACATTCGATAGCAGGCATCTATGGACTCGATTATGTTAATAAATATCCGAATGAGGTAACTGGATTTGTCGGGATTGATAGCAGTGTCCCTACACAGGGTGGTATGGACACGAAGTTTCCAATTAAGTCGTTACAACTGCTAAAAAAATCAGGGATTGCAAGAATTCTTATAAAATTTTCAGATGATCCCTATGCAGGTCTTCCGTATGATGACGACACAAAAGAGCAAATTAGGATGATTACACTCAAAAACTTTTATAATACAAGCACTTCAAATGAATTAGAGCATATTAGCAAAAATTTCACGGCAGCCAAAACTCTTACATTCCCTAAAGATTTACCTCTTCTCTTATTTGTCCAAGCGAAAAGTGGTGGAGTTGAAAAGAACTGGATACCGCTGCATGAAGAACAAGTCAAACATTCCGTATACGGCAAAGTAATCACACTGGATGGGGATCATTACTTACACCATACAAAATCGGAGGAAATCACAGACAACGTCAGATCGTTTATGCAAAATAAATAATCCATAGTTTCTTACCTCTTTGCTTTTGGAGGTAAGATTTTTTAATACTATCCTCTTCCTTACGAAATCTTATAAAATCTTTCAATTGAGTTGTAATCCATACTTCGATGAGCATTGAAATACTTCCTGATTATAATGTACGTAGAACAATTATTCTATCAGGTAAGGAGCTATTGGATGAAAAATTATCAATTTATTGCTTTATTAGTAGTAACGACCTTTTTAATGGGTTCATCATTTGCCATTGTTAAATTAGGCTTACCGTATGCCTCGCCTTTATTATTAGCTGCACTTCGCTTTATATTGGCTGGTATAATCATGGCTATCGTTGTTATCATCTTGAAGAGACCTCATCCTATTACAAGGAGGGAGTGGTTCAAATTATGCATGATCGGGCTCTTTCAAACAGCAGGTGTGATGGGGTGTATTTTTTTAAGTCTCCGCACCATTACGGCAAGTGAGTCTTCTATTTTAACATTTACAAACCCATTACTAGTTGTAATTTTTGCCACCATTTTCATGAAAGTGTCCTACCGTTTCTATCAATGGATCGGGGTTTTGTTTGGCTTAATCGGGGTGATGATTACGATGGGGGCACAAGTTGAATTGAAAGTAGGCATCCTTTTTGGCTTGCTATCAGCTGTTTTTTGGGCTACTGCCACCTTGTTAGTGAAAAAATGGGGCGTGTTATTTGATACGTGGGTTTTATCTGCTTATCAGATGCTATTTGGAGGCTTACTCTTATTACTAGGAAGCGCATTGTTAGAACAGCCATTTTTTATTGTGAATCCACAATCGTTATTGATTCTGTTGTGGCTTAGTATTTTTTCCTCGATCATACAATTTGCAGGGTGGTATTATCTTCTGCAAAATAGTGATCCAGGAAAAACAAGTGCCTATTTATTTTTAGCTCCTTTTTTTGGCGTATTAACAGGCTGGGTGTTATTGGAAGAACCGTTAAAACCATCACTAATGGTTGGCGGCTTATTCATCATCATGGGCATTTATTTAGTAAACCGAACTTTTAGTGGAGAAAGGGCTAGGAGATAACTCCGTGCCCTTTCCTAATTTACAAATCTAAATGAAAGACCTCTTTAAAGCCTATTTTCCCTTTCTCCGTCACTTTAATGGCGCGAATAAAGGGAACTCGTAAAAGCCAACCAAGGTTGAAAAATTGATTTAATAGCTCACAGCCTAGTGCACCAGCTAAATGATAACGCCGTTCACTCCAATCTAAACAGGCATGAGAAAAGGATCGTCGTTTTCTCTTTAAAGCAGTTAAATCGATTCCGAATGTCGTAAAAAATAATATGCCCTCATCTGTCAGGACAAATTGTTTACCCTCCAATGTAAGATAGCCTGCCTTGAGCATCGATTCCGTTAATTGGACACCCAATTTACCAGCAAGGTGATCATAGCAAGTTCTAGCATCCTGTAATAACTTGATTTGGCTCGATTGCTTTAATGAACGTACTTCAGGTGGTGGAGAGATGGCTAGGAATGACTCTAAAAATTGAGCAATGTCCTCACCAGCCAATTGAAAATAACGATGACGTCCCTGCTTTTCAACTTTTATCAGCTTTCCTTCTACTAATTTAGCAAGATGAAAGCTAGCAGTTTGTGGTTTGATGGCAGCCATATATGCTAGTTCACTAGCCGTATGAAAACGACCGTCCATCATACTAGCAAGTATGGTTGCCCTTGACGTTTCACCAAGAAGTGCCGCTATTTCTGCCATGTTTGGATTAATTCCCATTCTGTCACAATCCTTTCAGTGTCCTATATTTAGATTTTAGTCAAAGTCATTATGGTTTACAATAAAAGTAATAGAGGAGGAGAAATAAATGGAAACATATTATGCAGTGATTTTTACATCGCAAAGAACTGAGCAAGATGGGGATGGCTATGGCAAGATGGCTGACCTAATCGATGCCTTAGCACAGCAACAGCCTGGTTTCATTCGTGTTGAAAGTGTTAGAAATGAGGAAGGAAAGGGCATAACGGTGTCTTATTGGGAATCGCTAGAGGCTATCCAAGCATGGAAAGACAATGCCAAGCATTTAACAGCACAACAATTGGGTAAAGACAAATGGTACACAAACTATAAAGTGGAAATCTGCCAAATGATAAAAGATTATTCATTTGCCAAATAGCAAGTAAGAAGGAGGCTTATTTTTTATGACGATTGTGGAAGAATGGCACGAACTAAGACAAAAATTTAATCCTTCCAATCCGATAACCATTAATCAAATGCATATTTTTAAAGATCAATTAAAGCAGGTTCAACAAACAGAAGAAACATTAAGGATATTAGTAGAGGTCTACTGTTTACTTAGGATGTATCCTGAGGCATATCAGTTATTTACTGTCATTATGAATAAAGACGATAAAAAGGATCGAAAAAAGTATGGCGTTCTCCAGACCTACATAGATAAACCAAATTCGGTGAATCCTCTGCTGCCAAGAAAAATTAGAGACCATCAGCAGCTTAAAACGAAAATTCCAACGTTTAAATATCTACCAAACCCTCTAGAGGCTGAAATTTTTGAAACAGATGAAATCGTTGTATGTGATTGTTGCGAGCAAGAAGTGGATGTCTATTATACTGGTGGTATTTATGCAATTGAGGAAGTAGATTATCTTTGTCCTTCCTGCATCCATAGTGGGGAAGCAGCTCAAAAATATGATGGTTCTTTCCAGCAAGACTTAATGGAGGATGAACAGGTTACGAACCCCAAGTTTACTGAGGAAGTACTCTTTCGGACGCCTGGCTATGTAAGCTGGCAGGGCAATAATTGGGTGGCACATTGCTCTGACTATTGTGCGTTTATCGGCTATGTTGGTTGGCGTGATTTAGTAGAGTTAGGAATTGAGGATCAATTTGATAATTATACCGGCTTTTCAAAAGAAGAACTTTCTGCATCCTTAATGAACAATGGTCATCATCAAGGCTATTTATTTCAATGCTTGGAATGTGACCGTTATGTGCTTTATTCAGATTTTAGTTAGTCGTTGTTTGAGGGGGGTAGAGAAGTGGAACAATTTCTACAACGATATATCTATTCATGGCGTTTAAATGGTTGGCTTATCCACGATATTTTTTTCTGCATCGTGCTAGGTACGGGACTTCTACTATTTTTGTTTATCGTCATGAAACGAAAACGACTCGTTATTTCTAGCATTTTGCTCATTGCCTTTTTATTCGTCAGTAATCTATTAATGATTGTTTTTGGCTTAGCGGGGAGAGGCTTTCCCATTAAATCCGATTCGCCGATTTATACAGATGATTCACAAAGCATTGCTGTTCAAATGGTGCAAGGCTCAGAAAATAATGGGACATCGAATGGAATTACGCATTTAATCGCACATCATCTCCTAGTAGCTGTGAATTTACAAACAGGTGAAAAGCAATGGACAAAATCAGCTTCCTATAAAGAAACACTGCTTGGGGAATTTATGGGGGGTGTTCTTGTCCATCATCGTGATGATGAGTTTGGTCAATTATCCTTGGTAGATATGGAAACAGGCAAAGAACTACTTTCTAAAAAAGATTTTCGAACGCAACATCCGTCATTAATAGCGATATTGAGCAATAATGCGCATCAAATGGCTGTCCTAGAGAACCATTTATATTTGGAAGGGGTCGATGGCAAATTCTATCGCTTTGATGGTAAAACATTAAGTGAGGATGCGAAGGCTCAAGATTACCTATCTGCCCGTTTTTTCATCGAGACAGAGTTGCCGGGCTATTTTGCTACACATCCACAGCCTGTAGAGGATTATCAGACCATTCGCGATTTTAGTCAAGCTGTCCTAACCGAGCCAGCCATTCAAGCCTATGAAAATTTACAACCAAAAGTGGTGGATGTAGATATCATAGAAAAAACGGCTCTTGTTTCATATCGACAAACACAGCGAGAAAGTGCTGAACACATGTTATTGCTCTATGATATGAACAAACATCAGGTATTGTGGGAACGCAATATTGGCATCATTAATTCCCAACAACAACAGCCCACTGTTCGGACATTAGAGAATAGCTACGTCATTCAAGCTGGTGATAGATTACTAGTATTCGATAAAGAAACGAAAAAGAGGTCTGTTCACTATCATCTACGTTGGAATCGTCCTATTGATGAGTGAAATCTACTGGAAAAATCGTTCTTTTTTTGATTCGCCAAAAAAGGAGTATAATTTAATAGGAAGAAACTCTTTTTAAAAGGACGGCGTGCAAATATGAATGAACAATTAGTAGATTGGATTATACGCTTTCAAAGGGATAAGGATATTGAAGCACTGGCCCAATTAAAAGATTATTGTTATGAGATGATCGAACCTTTGATGGAAGAATTTACGATGAAGTATGGCGAAGAAGCAGGCGAGTTATTACGCCTAAAGTGGGATAAACGATTTTATTTTATATTTACAAAATATCAAGTGAATGTAGGGCTACCTCTAGAGACATTTGTAAAAAATACGTATCGTTTTTATTTCATGCAGGTGTTACAAAAGGCTGGTTATAAGTGATCGAAAAAACCCTTCATTTGGGAACTGACTATCGTTTTTGAGACAGTCAATCCCATAATGAAGGGTATTTATTTTGTCTTTATACTCTTATAAGTAACTGATAATAAAGTTTTTTATAAATAAATGCGTTTAGATGAATTGGCTATGTTCAATTCTTTACGATATTTTGAAACTGTGCGTCGTGAAATTCGAATACCCTCAGTTTCTAATTTTTCAGTTAGTTGTTGATCTGATAAAGGAGTTTTTCTATTCTCATTTTCTACTAATTCTTTAATGCGACTTTTTATATAGGACACAGAATCAAGCTTTCCTGAATCGTTGATAATTCCTTTTGTAAATAAAGACTGGAGTGCAAAGATTCCATGTGGTGTACGGATAAATTTATTTTTAACCGCACGACTTATGGTGGATTCATGCATATTTAATGCTTGTGCAACATCTTTTAAACGCATAGGAGATAAGGCTTTTATTCCATGTTCAAAGAATGAAGCTTGTAAATCAAGAAGTAATCGTGTCAGGCTGTATAAAGTTTTATCACGTTGAGCTATTCCTTGCGTTAAAGCTATAATATCGTTCATGCATTGTTGGTAATAGGTATAATCTTCAACGGACTCTTTTAATAGATCTACGTAATCTTGATTAATTTCTATTTTAGGTAAAAACCGATTATTTAGTTCTATTATCCATTCCCCATTCAATTTGCTAATGATTATATCAGGTATAATATACGCGCTAGTAGCATTATTATCCAATGAAGCTGGAATGGGTTTTAGGTTTCTTATATATAGAATTGTTCTTTGAGTTTCTTCTATTGAAATGTCGTAAGTTGTACTTAACAATTTAATTGATAAATTAGCTACTTGTTCTAAATGATGTTGAATGAATGGAGCTGCAAATGGTGGGGCTTCTATATCATTGTAAATTTGAATTAATAAATACTCTTTCATATTTCTAACGCCAACGCCAAGAGGTTCGAATGTTTGTAATAGATCTAACAGTGTATTTATATGGTCTAAAGAGATGTTAAATGATTTAGCAACTTTGGATAAATCTACATTTAAAAATAGATGTTCATCGAGGTTATGTATGAAATATTTTAAAATTTCTCTGTCATGTGGTGTAAGATTTAGATGTAAAGGTATTTGATCGAGTAGTTGGGTAATATATGAATGTTGCTGTGTTAATCGAGTTTGAATGAAATCATACTGTTGCTTTTGCTTAGGTTGAATACCTTTTATGGACATTGTGGCAAGGTCTACAATATCCTTTGTGTGATTCATGTTTTTCTCAATGACAGTTAATAGTGGATTTTCATTTGATTTCTCATAAATATGTTGTTCTAATTCGGAGCTGGAGTATTGTAGTAGTTCCAATTGATGAATGAGTTCAGTTGTCAACGTTTGAGTAATTTGTTGTGAGACGTTTAAATTCATTTTCAAGGGAATCACCTCATTTTCTCTATGTAATGTTATTATTATCTAATCTACAAATTTTGTCTATAATGGATCAGATATTTAGTAAAAAAACATAATGCTTAAAGGTAAATAGTTCTTACAATGAGTAGCAAAGCAGATAAAGTTTAATGACGTTGTTGAATGAGATAAACTTCTTATTTAGAATATAGACATAGTTATAAATGTTAGCTACAGGAATGCCCCATTTAAAGTTAGATTTTCCTTTAACTTTTATGGGGCAATTCAATTTTGCATGGCATTTCTCATGCTCTATAATCCTAACTTGAAGAAAATTATAAAGGTAAGATGTAACTTTTGGCGAATTAAAAAAGATAAGATAATTAAATTAAACTTCCGTAAAAGGTGTAATTTTCATGAAACCTAATCTATTAACTATTTTACGGACTATTACGAGCTATTTTCACTATAAACAATTTGGCTATATTACTTTTTCGATTTTTGTGGGGGGAATATCATGTTGAATGCCGAAAAATTAGTGCAATCTATGCTGGATGCATTTGGTGAACTATTACAATTGGAAATGGCCTATTTCACTTCGAATGGTGAAGTTTTTATAGCAACGGAAGAATATAGAAAGCAAAAAGGGATACAGGTACACCTTCCGTTCTTTCAGAAGTATTATTCTAAATCTGTTCAATATTTACAAAAACCTGGTCAAATGAAAGTGTGTTCTGGTTGTAGGTTCCAAAATAACTGTCCATCTAAAGTGGAAATGCTAATGAATTTAGTAAAAGGAGATCGTCACTTCGGATATTTGACATTTGTCAGTTTTACAGATGAGGGGGAGAAAAAATTTTCATCTGAGCCGAAGGAATATCAGTATTGGTTAGCTCGGTTGGGAGATATGATTATTAATGCCTTGAACAACGAAGGATCCTATTTATTGCTTGAAAATAAAAAAGGATTTGATACGAAATATGTATTAGGCAACGCACCTCACTTACAACTTATAAAGAGTAAGTTAAGTAGTATTGCGAATAGCCCATCTTCAATTGTCATAACAGGAGAGACGGGAACAGGGAAAAGTTTATTAGCGAAATATATTCATTCAAATAGCATTACACACAAAGGGAAATTTATAGAGTTGAATTGTGCAAGCATTCCAGAAAACTTGTTTGAAAGCGAGTTGTTTGGCTATGATGAAGGGGCGTTTACAGGGGCTAGAAGAAAAGGGAAAATGGGCTATTTTGAAGTAGCAGATAAAGGTACTTTATTCCTCGATGAAATTACAGAATTACCATTACATTTACAAGCGAAGCTATTAACAGTTTTGCAAGATGGGCTTATTTATAGAGTTGGAGCAATTGAGCCTAGAAAAGTAAATGTAAGGATTATTGCTGCGACAAATAAACCTTTAGAAGATATGGTGAGAAAAGGTGAGTTTCGTTCGGATTTATATTATCGACTAAATGTGATCCCTTTAACATTACCTCCTTTAAAAGAAAGAACAGATGAAATTGAATATTTGATTGTAAAATTACTTGAAAAGATTCAGCATAAAACAGGGAAATTTATTAAAGATTTTTCGCAGGAATTTTTGGAGGAATTGAAATCATACTCTTGGCCAGGAAACATAAGAGAGTTAGAAAATGTATTAGAGTACAGTATGGTAATGGAAAATTCCCTACAATTAACAAGGGAAAGCTTACCGAAATATATCATCGAGAATAATCAAGCACAAAATCTTTATAGCAATTCTAATCTATTGAAAGATACGGAAATGGAGGTCATCTACCAAATGCTCTCTATATATGGAAATGACACTGCTGGAAAAGAACGTGTTGCTGAAGAATTAGGCATAAGTACAAGAACGCTTTATAGAAAATTAAAAAGTGTAAATTTATAGTATAAGTTTGACACAAATACCTTGCTTTTAGAGATTTTTAAATTTCTCACCTCCTTAATGGGGAATTTAAAATGAACTTTCTAGGTATTTGTGTTTTTTTATGGCTAATTTTAATGACAAAAGTGACAATGGGATTGACAAAAATGGCAAAAAGGAAATTTAGTATACTTTTGAATCTTTTACTATACAAATTTTGAAAACCCTTTAACATCAGAACTTTCTGACATTTTGTAGATTAAAATTGTAAATGGATTTGTATTTCTACACTTGGCACGTATTTTGCTAGATATATAGTAAGCAAAGGGAAGGAGGAAGATTTATTTGGTAGATTATTTTGAATTGGAAGGTAAAGTGGCTGTGATTACAGGAGGGGCCTCAGGGATTGGCCTTGCAACAGCTAAATTATTAAGTGAGTTGGGAACTAAAACTGTGATTTTAGATATTGATCAACAAAAAGGTAAGGATACTGAAAAAAGCTTTCAAGAAGCTGGTTTAGATGTTGAGTTTTTAAAATGTGATGTAACGAATACACAAGATTGCAAAAGTGTGGCTGATTCTATACAGGAGAGATACGGAAAAGTAGATGTACTTTTTAATAATGCAGGCATTATCCGTAGAAAAACAGTGGTGGATTTAGAGGAAGCGGATTGGGATGCTGTTATTAATGTTTCTCTAAAAGGGGTCTATCTACTTTCGAAATACTTAATCCCACTCATGAGAGGAAATGGTGGCAGTATCATTAATACTGGTTCTGGGTGGGGAATCAAAGGTGGAGACAAAGCTGCATCTTACTGTGCTGCAAAAGCAGGGGTTGTAAATTTAACAAAGGCTATGGCTATTGATCATGGTCCAGAAAATATTCGCGTAAATTGCATTTGTCCTGGAGATACAGATACGCCATTACTTCGTGGAGAAGCAAAACAATTAAATATAGATGAATCAAGTTTCTTACGTAGTTCAGCAGTTGATAGACCGTTAGCAAGATTAGGAACACCTGAAGATATTGCTAAAGGGGTACTATTCCTTGCAAGTAATTTATCTGCTTGGGTTACAGGAACGACATTAACAGTTGATGGTGGCGGCTTAGCCTAAAAATAATTATAGAGGGAGGCAAATTAAATGAGTAAAAAGGTCCATCCATATATCCCTAATATGGTATCTGAGGTAAAGCAAGAAATGCTAGATGAAATTGGTGTTCACTCCGTTGAGGAGCTTTATTCGTGTATTCCGGAGGATTTACATTTTAAAGGTACCATGAATATTCCAAAAGCTTTGAATGAATTAGAGTTACGACGCCATATTGAGGGTCTTTTAAATAAAAATGTAAGTACCAATGAATATATTAATTTTCTAGGAGCTGGTTGCTGGCAACACTTCATACCAGCCGTATGTGATGAAGTGAATCAACGTGCAGAATTTTTAACAGCTTATGCAGGAGAGCCTTATGAGGATCATGGACGCTTTCAAGCATTATTTGAATATCAAAGCTTAATGGCGGAGCTTGTGGATATGGAAGTAGTGAATGTTCCTACATTCGATTGGGCCCAAGCTGCATCTACATCAATTCGTATGGCGAGTCGGATTACAAAGCGTACGAAAATATTACTTGCTAATACACTTTCTCCTGAACGCAGAAAAGTTATTACAAACTATGGTACACCACAGTTATCATTTGAAGGAATAAAATTCAATCTTAATACAGGATTAATGGACTTAGCCGATTTAGAAGCAAAGTTGTCAAACGAAGTTGCAGCTATTTACTTTGAAAATCCATCCTATTTAGGTTTTATCGAGTCGCAAGGTCAGGAAATTTCACAACTTGCTAAAAAATATGGGGTACTTATGATAGTAGGAGTTGATCCAAGTTCTCTAGGGGTATTGGCACCACCAAGTCAATATGGAGCGGATATCGTCTGTGGAGATCTTCAACCATTAGGTATGCACATGAATTATAGTGGAGGGCAAGCTGGATTTATTGCAACATATAATGATCCAAAATTTGTTAATGAATATCCATCACGATTGTTCGGTATTATTCCGACTGTAAAGAAAGGTGAATATGGTTTTGGTGACATTGCCTATGATCGTACGTCCTTTGCAGATAGAGAAAACGGTAAGGAGTCTGTAGGCACACAAACAGCTCTTTGGGGGATTACAGCAGGTGTGTATTTATCATTAATGGGACCAAACGGCATGTACGAGTTAGGTCAAGCCATTATGCAAAACAGTCAGTATGCAGTAATGCAATTGAATTCTATTAACAATATTCGGGGTTCAAGAATTACCTCTCCATTTTTCAAAGAGTTCATTATAGATTTTAACGATACAGGATTAACAGTAGAAGAAATCAATTCACGATTACTTGAGCAAAAAATCTTCGGTGGTAAAGACTTATCGTTGGAATTTCCTGAATACGGTCAAGCAGCACTTTATTGTGTAACTGAAGTTCACACTAAAGAGGATATTGATAAGTTAATCAATGCTTTAGCTACAATTGTTGGATATTAAATAGGAAGAAAGGAGTTTTAACGTGGATAAGATTCTAAGAGAGAATGTAAATAAAGATTTTCATCAAGCTAAATGGAATGAACCTATCATTTTTGAGTTACATCAATCAGGAGAAGTTGGAGTAGAAGTTCCGCAACCTTCAAATGAGATTGTAGCAGCAGTCGGTGATGGTGTTTCATCCTTACCTCAGAAAATGAAAAGAGCAAATAAACCAAATTTACCAGAAATAGGACAAGCGCGGGTGTTACGACATTATGTAAGACTATCGCAAGAAACATTAGGCTCTGATTTTAATGTTGAAATTGGACAAGGCACTTGTACGATGAAGTATATTCCAAAAATTAATGAATTGCTTATTCGTAATCCTAAAATAATGGAATTACATCCTTTACAAGAGGGTAGTACTGTCCAAGGAATGCTAGAAATTATTCACAATTTGGACTTAGCGATGCGTGAAATTTCGGGGATGGATTGTTTCTCTTTCCAACCAAGTGGTGGTACACAAGCATTGTTTGCGATGGCATCGATTGTACGCAAATATTTTGAAGTAAAAGGTGAAGCAGATCAACGTAATGAAATTATTACAACCATCTTCTCACACCCTTCTCAAGCAGCAACCGCAGTAGTAAAAGGTTATAAAATAATAACTATTCATCCAGATAAAAATGGTTTTCCGGATATTAATAAATTGAAAGAAGTTGTATCCGAAAGAACAGCTGGTTTTGTTGTAGCTAACCCTGAAGATACGGGGATTTATAATTCTAAAATTAAAGAATTTACGAAAATAGTGCATGATGTTGGTGGAATTTGTTACTACGATCAGGCAAATGCCAATGGACTGTTAGGAATCACACGTGCAAGAGAAGCAGGTTTTGACATGTGTTTTTTCAATCTACACAAAACATTTGCAGCACCTCACATGTGTGGAGGGCCAGCAACAGGGGCTCTCGGGGTCACAGAAGAATTAAAGCCTTATTTGCCAGGTCCAATTGTTGAGAAAGAGGGAGACCAATATGTGTTAAATGATCAATTAGAGCATTCGATTGGAAAAGTACGATCATTCCATGGGGTAGCTCAAACGATTTTGCGTTCTTATGCTTGGATTAGAGCATTAGGCACAGATGGACTTAAAGCTGTGGCAGAAACAGCCGTATTAAATAACAATTATCTGTATAGTAAAGTATCAAAAATTCGTGGTGTAAGTGTGCCGTATATACAAGGGCAAAGATTAGAGCAAGTTCGTTATAGTTGGGAGCAGTTGGAGAAAGAAACAGGTGTTACAACAGAGGATGTACAGCGCCGAATGACTGACTTTGGTTTACATTACTGGACTAGTCATCATCCTTATATTGTTCCACAACCATTTACACTTGAACCAACAGAATCTTATTCTAAGGCAGATTTAGATGAATATATTCAAGCGCTTGAGCAGATTTCTAAAGAAGCATACGAAACGCCAGAAATTGTTAAAGCAGCACCGCAAAATAGCACAATTCATCAGTTAATTGAAGCAGACTATTTAGATGAGCCTTCTAAATGGTGTATTTCATGGAGGGTATATCTACAAAAGGTGAAAAATAAAAAAGAATTAATTAATAACCATTAGGGAGGTGTTTGAATGAGAACCAATCATAGAAGTTTAAAAAATAAGAGAGTAGTTATTACAGGAGGTGCTAGTGGTATAGGATTAGCCACAGCACAACGTTTTATAGAAGAAGAATCGATAGTGGCTATTTTAGATATTAATAAAGAGGGTATTGAACAGTCGATAAATGAAAATCCCGGAATTGCTAAAGGCTATGTAGTAGATGTTAGTAATCCTGAAAATGTAAACGCTGTTTTTGAGAATATAAAAAGAGATTTAGGTGGTGTAGATGTTTTTATTGCGAATGCAGGTATTAGCATTCGCAATAAGTTTCTTGATATTAGTCCTGAACAATGGAGTAAAGTATTAAACATTAATCTTAACGGGGTATTTTATACTTCACAAGCAGCCGCAAAAATTATGGTGGAGCAGGGCAAGGGTGTCATACTTATGACAGCGTCTACAAATGGAGTGACAGGACATCCATTCTATGCTGACTACAATGCTTCCAAAGCAGGGGTTAATCTTTTAGCACGAACAATGGCATTGGAGCTTGCTCCAAATATCCGTGTTAATACGATATGTCCTGGATACGTACTAACCCCTATGCAAATGGCTGAGTATACCCCAGATATGTTGGAAGTTGTAAATGAAGGTATCCCTCTGAAACGACATGCAGATCCTAAGGAAGTCGGAGCATTATACGCTTTCCTTGCTTCGGATGATTCATCTTATATTACCGGACAAACAATTGCTATTGATGGTGGAGAACTAGCTTAATTAAATGGAGGGGTTATTTGATGAAGAAAAATATATTCTATTTATTATTGGTGTTGGTTTTTTCGCTAATGGCGGCATGTTCGGAAAATAAAACAAATACACAAATTCCAGCTACTGCGGATGCAAAAAGTGAGGATCAGGATAAAAGTGTAACAACAGAAATGAAATTGGTTAAGGATGGCAAGTTAACATTTGCAATGAGTGGTTTACTAAAACCATTAAATTATAAGGAAAATCAAGAATTAGTAGGCTTTGATGTTGAGATAGGGAAAGAAATTTCAAAAAGGATTGGCCTTGAAGCAAATCCTGTAACAAATCCATGGGAAACAATTATTCAAGGGTTACGAGGTAATAAATATGATGCCATTATTGGCAGTATGACAGCTACTGAGGAAAGGTCTAAACAGGTCGACTTTTCAATCCCTTATTATGTTTCAGGTGCTACAGTATTTATCTCGAGTGAAAATAAGGAGATTAAAACGGTAGAAGATTTAAAGGGAAAAACGATAGGCGTGATGCAAGCTAGTACGTATGTTGAAGATGCTAAGAAATATACAGATAAAATCAAAGAATTCCCTAGTGAAATCTATGCATTACAGGATCTTCCACCAGGTCGGCTAGATGCAGTAATTACTGATAGAATTGTAGGTATTTCAGCAATGCAAGAATCAGGATTGAAGATTCAAGCCTTAGGAGAGGTCATTAAAAGAGAAGAAATTGCAGTGGCGATTAATAAAGATAATGAAGTTTTATTAGAAGCGATTAATAAGGCGATTGAAGAGATGGTTAAGGATGGAACGTATAAAGAAATAAGTATGAAATGGTTTGGGAAAGACTTGTTAGAATAACTGTTAAAAATAGTGTGCCTAGTATGCTAAAGACGTACTAGGCATAGCTACTAATTGTTCTAAAATATTAAAATTGCAGACTAAATAGATTGAAAATTCTTTCTATTTTACTTCCTACCAAAATCTAATTTTATTAATAAATTTTAGCTATCTATAGGAGAGTTTATCTTTTACGTCCACATACTTAAAAGAGGTTAGGTGATTAATATGGATTTTCTAACAAATGTAACATCTATATTCCAAAAGCATGGCATTGAGTTTTTAAAAGCGACAGTTTTAACGATTGAATTAACGATTGTTTCTTTATTTATTGCTTGTGTGATTGGGTTAGTGTTTGCCTTCTTCAAAGTATCCAATATAAAAATCTTGGAAAGTATTGCTAACGGCTACATTTTTGTTGTTCGAGGTATGCCATTAATCGTACAACTTATGTTCTTGTACTATGGTATTTCTAGTATTTTCACTTTATCAGACTTTGCAGCAGGATCCATTGCGCTCGGAATTCATTCAGGAGCATATATTGCAGAAATTTTTCGTGGATCCATTCAATCTATTGATAAAGGCCAAATGGAGGCTGGTCGATCATTAGGAATGACATATTTTAAAACAATGAGAAGAATTATTTTACCACAGAGTTTTAAAAGAGCTATTCCAGCATTAGCTAATCAATTTATCATAGGGTTAAAAGATTCGTCTTTAGTAGCTTATATCGCAGTATCAGAATTGTTTAACCATGCACTGTCAACTCAAGCATACAACTATATGCCTCTTGAAACATACTTTGTTGTGGGAATTTACTATTTAATTTTAGTCTTATTATTCACGCTGTTATTTAATAAACTTGAAAGTCGACTGGATGTTGGAAGGAGGAAAAAACGTGATAAAGTTGAAATCGCTTTCTAAATCATTTGGTGACTTAGAGGTTTTAAAAGGTATAAATCTTGAAATTAATAAATCAGAAGTGGTTGTTCTAATAGGGGCTAGTGGATCAGGGAAGAGCACTTTATTACGATGTATGAATTTTTTGGAGATATTAGATTCAGGTACGATAAGCATTAATGATGAGATTATTGATGTAAAAAGAACTAATTTAAATCATGTAAGAGAAAATATGGGGATGGTATTTCAACATTTTAATTTATTTCCCCATTTAAGTGTTTTACAAAATGTAATAGAAGCACCAATTCAGGTGAAAAGGCAAAGTAAAGAGGAAGCGATTAAATTTGCTATGAATTTGTTAACACGAGTAGGTCTTGCTGATAAAGCCAATTACTATCCTGAACAACTATCTGGTGGTCAAAAACAACGAGTTGCTATTGCTAGAGCACTGGCAATGAATCCAAGTGTTATGTTATTTGATGAACCAACATCAGCATTGGATCCTGAGTTGGTAGGAGAAGTCTTAGAAACGATGAAAAACCTTGCTAAAGACGGAATGACGATGGTCGTCGTAACCCATGAAATGGGCTTTGCTAAGGAAGTTGCGGATAGGGTGATTATGTTAGCAGATGGCAAAATTATTGAAGAGGGCTCTCCAGTAGAAATTTTTAAAGCGCCAAAACAAGAAAGAACGATTAAGTTTTTGCAACAAGTTTTATAATTATTATCTTTAATTAGGGGATGATGAGAGATGTTAAAAACGTATGAAGAAGTATTAAAGTTTACGAACGAACTTGTAAATATTGAAAGCATTGTTAATACTGAAGGGGAAATTAACATATCAAAGTCATTGGCTAAAACAATTTCTAATTTACCTTATTTCCTGAAAAATCCTAAATATGTGTTTACTTCACGAACAATAGATGATGAGGTTGAAAGGTACAATGTGTTTGCATTTGTAAAAGGTACTAAAGGAGATAGTAATAAAACGGTTGTGCTAATGGGACATACAGATACGGTGGGTATCGATGATTATAATAGTTTGAAAGAGAAGGCTTGTTTACCTAATGAACTTCATGAAGCGTTAAAGGGTGAAAAAGTTCCGCCGTTGGTTCGAGAGCATTTAGAATCAAATGAATGGTTATTTGGAAGAGGAACACTTGATATGAAGAGCGGTGTTGCAAGCCATTATTATCTATTAAAATATTATTCTGAACACCCAGAGGAACTGAATGGAAATATCGTATTTTTTGCTGAATGCGATGAAGAGGATAGTTCTCATGGAGTATTGTCTGGTTTAAATGATTTAAAAATGTTAAAAGTAGAGCATGGATTTGATTACGCGGCATTAATTAACTCCGATTTTGTTGCTCCTAAGTATGAGGGGGATGAAAGTAGATATATATATAAAGGTAGCGTTGGTAAGCTACTCCCTTCTTTTTATATAACTGGGGTGGAAAGCCATGTAGGCTCTAGTTTTGAAGGAATCGACCCTAACTATATTGCTGCGGAGTTAACTAGACAAATTGCATATAACCCAGAGTTATGTGATAAATCGTTAGGAGAAACACCGATGCCACCTGTAAGTTTGAAGCAAACTGATTTTAAAGAGACTTATACAGTTCAGACAGCTCTTGCTTCATATGTATATTATAATTTCTTTGTGCAATCATGGTCACCTAAAGATGTGTTAGAAAAGCTAAAAGTCCATGCTGAAATTGCATTTAATAATGCAATAGCTAATTTAAATAATCATTATAAGAGATATTGCGAAATTAGTGGGCAGGAATATACAAAATTGCCATGGAAGACGAGGGTATTATTCTATGAAGAATTAGAACAATCAATTATTGTTGAATATGGGGACAATTACAAAGAGCATATAAAAAATTTTAAACACGAATTATTAAAAAATAAAGAGTTAGATGTACGCATGTTTTCTGCAAAAGTGGTAGAAGAAGTTTGGAAGTGGACCAAGGATAAGAGTCCTGCAATCATTATTTTTTATTCTTCGTTGTACTCACCATGTGTAGAAGTAACTGGTAAAAATGAAAAAGAAAAAAATTTACTAACCGCTTTAGATTATGCAGTTGAAAAAGTTCAACCACATTATGATAAGCCTATTGTACAGAAAAATTATTTCCCTCATATTTGTGATATGAGTTGCGTAGCTATAAATGTCGATGAAGATAGTGTGAATTCAGTTGTTAACAATAATCCTAGCTGGAGAACTAAACATTATGTAAATTATGATGCCATTAGAGAACTAAATATCCCTGCAATCAATATTGGACCATATGGATATGATGCACATAATAGATATGAAAGAACAGAATTGAAATACACTATGGAAATAATGCCTAATTTAACAAAGCTAGTAATAGATAAATTACTTGAAAATTAAAGAGTTAATATTCATTTAAAGTAGTATCATGAACATGCAAAGGAGATAACTGCTGTGATGAATTAATATGGCCTTCAATGACCTGTTCTACATGCATCCATTTTAGTGATTATAGAACGTTTCGGATCTAAGCGAGGGTTAGGTCAGAAACATCTCGATTGGGGGATGATTAATCGTGCCATTACGGGACATGCTCATGGTCATTCCTTTTTTACTTCTTGTTGATAATACAAATAGATAGAGTCTTAATCTATATGCAAGGTAACTTTTTCTGACAGATGCTGTGACTGAAGAAGTGTACCTAAGATAAAAAAATGTAGACGCAATAATTTTTAAACTCTAATTTATTCTCATACTTGTTTGGCGGGGCTTTTGCTTATCTTATTTTTTTCTTCTATATAATAACTTATTCTTGTTCACATAAAAAACACCTTCACGTTGATTGTTCGGGATGCTTATCCCCTTATTTCAACGTAAGGTGTTTTCATTTGTATCAGTTTTTAGATTAGTGCATGGTAAAAAAACAAATCAAGGGTTATTTATAGAGTAGATCTTCTGCTAAATGAGTAAACACTTCACCGATTATCGACACTTCATCATAGACCGAGGAACCTGTATTTTCCTCAGGCTGAGCAAAAGGAATTTGAGCGATTACATCTGTCTGTAATAAATCTGCTAATTGTTCGGCACCACCTTGTCCAAATAGATAGTTTTTTTGACCGTCAGCGCCTTCAAAATAGGCCATGTTTTCAACAACACCAAGAATCCTGTGTTTCGTATGTTGCGCCATCAAGCCTGCACGAGATGCAACATGAGAAGCGGCAAGATGCGGTGTTGTCACGATGATTTCTTGGGCTTGTGGAATCATCGCAGCCATATCAATTGCAACATCTCCTGTACCAGGTGGTAAATCGATGAGGAGGTAATCTAAATCTCCCCATAGCGTGTTGACAAGGAAATTGCGAATCCACTTATTGAGCATAGGACCACGCCACATAACAGGCTGGTTGTCATTTGTAAAAAAGCCCATCGACATTATTTTTACGCCGTGACGTTCTACTGGAATCGCCGTTTGATCAAGCATGGTAGGCTTTTGATCAATCTTCATCATGGCAGGGATACTGAAACCATAGATATCAGCATCTAAAATACCTACACGTTTGCCAAGACGAGCAAGTGCAACCGCTAAATTAATGGTCACTGTAGACTTTCCAACACCGCCTTTACCACTTGTAATGGCAATGAATTGAACACCAGAATTAGGCAGTAGCATGTTTGGCATTCCTTGATCAGTCACATTCTTTGCCTGTAGAGAGGCGGTTAAAGTGCGACGCTCCTGATCTGTCATAGCGCCAAAGCTAATGGTAACAGTGGAGGCACCAAGCGCTTGTAAGGCCTCCTCCACATCTTGCTGTATTTTCGCCTTTAACGGACATCCTGGTATGGTCAAAATAATATCCAGGGCTATATGGTTGTCATGTATTTGAATGTTTCGCACCATATTCAAATCTACAATACTCTGATGTAGCTCAGGATCATTTACCTGTTTCAATGCGTTTACAACATTTTCTTTTGTTAACATTTAGGAACCACCTTATTCTTTTAAGCCTTTGCCGAGTCCCTTTAAGAAATGAACCCCAAAATTGAGCGCACGATTAACATCTGGATCGTTTATCATTTTCATGAGCTTAAAGGCACTGACCTTTTCATTCGATTCAAGTGCTTTGCTTGCTTCATCTACGCCTGTATTTAAGCCTTCAATCAGCTTAGTCGTTGTTTCAGGATTGAGCTCCGTCAATGCTCCCGCAACACCCATTAAATTGTTAATGATATTGGTTACAGGCTTACGTGTTAATTGTCCAAGTGCAATATGTGCCACTTCCTCTTTGGCTTCAAGTAGCTTCATTGCTGCTTCTAGTGCACCGATATCATTTAATTCAGCCATAATACTAAACACCTGATTGACGGCTTCTTCATTTTCAGAAAGCAGTTCTTTTAGATTATCTAATTTTTGTTCTTTTAGTTGTTCTTCTGTTAATTGTTGTTTTTTAATGCCTGTAATGGGTACAGCCATGCTCTCACTCTCTTTCGTTTATGGTTGTTAAGTGAACGTAGCCAGGACGATTCCATTTTCGTTGTACCTCAACACCATTTTGAGGATGACGCTTTTTATAGCGTGGGTTTGTGCGAGGAAGTGGTGATTTACCTTTTGCTTTTAGCACTTCTACTCGTACTTTTGTTTGTTTATAAGCTGGTGTTGACGTATTCACATCTGCTGCAGGACCAGTTAGGAAGTTGATGGCTGAATCTTTGCTAACAGAGTTCATTGGTAAGAATAATTCGTTTCCTTGTACGCGATCTGTAACAAGAGCATTTAGCTTCAAGGCACCATATGGAGACACTAAACGAAGTAGGGCTCCATCTGCAATGCCTCGTTCTTTCGCCAATTCTGGTGATACTTCAACGAAAATTTCAGGTACTTTCGATTGAATACCTTTCGATTTATTTGTTAGATTTCCTTCATGGAAGTGTTCAAGCATACGGCCATTATTAATATGACAATCGTATTGTGCTTCAAACTCAACAGGCTGCACCCAATCATTTAAAGCAAAACGAGCTTTCTTATCAGGGAAGTTAAAGCCATCTTCATATAATAATGGTGTATCTTTACCATCATGGCTACCCCAACAGAAGCTTCCCCAGCCTTCAAGAACATCATAGTTGGCTTGTGAGAAGAGGGGAGACAGGCTCGCCATTTCATCAAAGATGTCGCTTGGGTGATCATAATGCCAATCTGCACCTAAACGATGAGCAACCGCTTGCAATATTTCCCAATCTGCTTTCGACTCACCAAGTGTTGGTAATACTTGATACAGGCGTTGAACACGACGTTCCGTATTCGTAAATGTACCTTCTTTTTCAAGCGAAGGCGCAGCAGGTAAAATCACATCTGCATATTGTGCTGTGCGTGATAGGAAACAATCTTGGACAACGAAAAAGTCAAGGTGTGAAAGCACCTCATCTACATGGTTGGCATTACAGTCAACAAGTGCCATATCTTCGCCCACTAAATACATCGCTTTCATTTTCCCTTCCATAATCGCATCTAACATTTGCATATTATTTCGACCAGGCTGTGGTTGAATAGGGACACCATAGGCTTTTTCGAATTTTGCACGTGCCTCGTCATCTGTGACTCTTTGATAGCCTGGCAATAGATTTGGAAGTGTCCCCATATCGCAGGCACCTTGCACATTGTTATGGCCGCGGAGTGGGTAGGCACCAGCACCTGGACGACGATAGTTCCCAGTTGCTAAAAGTAAATTTGAAATCGCTGCGGATGTATAGGAGCCACCAGTATTTTGTGTTACACCCATGCCCCAAAGAACACATGTACCATCTGCATCACGAATCATTTCAGCTACTTCGATCAATGTTTCCTTACTAATACCAGTCATTTCTTGTGCATAATCAAGTGTATAGGTTGCAAGTACTTGTTTAAAATCATCATAATGAAGGACGTTTTCTTGAATAAACGCTTCATCATGCCAACCTTGATCAATGATATATTTGGTAACAGCCATTAACCAAACTTGATCAGTACCTTGCTTTGGACGCATAAAGATGTCGGAACGCTCTGCCATTTCATGCTTACGAATATCAGCAACAATTAATTTTTGACCATGTAATTTATGTGCACGTTTCACACGTGTTGCTAAAACAGGATGTCCCTCAGCTGGATTAGCCCCAACAATAATGACAAGTCCAGCCTTAGCGATATCTTTGATCGTACCAGCATCTCCTCCCATGCCAACTGTACGTAATAAACCATCAGTTGCAGGAGATTGGCAATAACGAGAACAATTATCGACATCGTTTGTTCCAAATAATTGACGGGCCATTTTTTGAATTAAGTAATTCTCTTCATTTGTAATTTTAGAAGAGGAGATAAAGCCAACAGAACCTGGACCATATTGTTGTTGAATGCCACCTAGTTTTGTTGCAATTAAATCAAGTGCTTCATCCCACGATGATTCCACAAACTCATTATTTTTACGAATGAGTGGTTTTGTAATACGTTCCTCAGAATTGATAAAATCCCAGCCGAATTTCCCTTTGACACATGTAGAAATCGCATTTACTGGACCATCGGAAGGCTGTACTTTTAAAATTTTACGACCCTTTGTCCAAACTTCGAACGAGCAGCCTACACCACAGAAAGTACATACTGTTTTTGTTTTTTTGGTGCGCTTACTACGCATGGCTGCTTCCACTTCAGAAACGGCAAAAATACCACTATAGCCTGGTTCAACTTCCTTAATCAAACTGATCATCGGATTTAACATATCCTGTTTGAGGCCAGTCATAAATCCAGCCTCTCCAAGCATGGATTTTTCCATTAAGGCATTACATGGACATACGGTTACGCATTGACCACAACTTACACAGGAAGAATCATTGATAGCAACGCCCGTATCCCAAATGACACGTGGTCTTTCTGCTTCCCAATCAAGGGATAATGTTTCATTTACCTGTAGATTCTGACAAACCTCTACGCACTGACCACAAGCGATACATTGGTTAGGATCATATCGATAAAACGGATGTGACATGTCTACTTCATGAGGTTCCACTTTTGGCTGGTAGGGATATTTTTGATGCTCGATTTCCATCATTTCGGCTGTGTTGTGTAAAGCACAATTGCCATTGTTGTTATCACAAACTGTACAATACAGTAAATGATTTTCGAGTAGACGGTCCATAGCTTCTGTTTGTGCCGCTTTTGCTTTGTCAGAAGTTAGGAGTACATTCATGCCGTCTACTGCCTTTGTAGAGCAGGAACGAACTAATTGGCCATTCACTTCCACGATACATGTATCACATGTTTCAATGGGGTCAACAGCTGGCACATGACAAATCTGTGGATGCGGAATGTCATGTTGATTAATGGTATCAAGGATTGTAGCTCCTTCTTTTACTTCATACGGTACGCCATTAATATTAATTTGAGTCAAGGTAACTTCCTCCTTTTGCACTTTGAGACGAATCGGATAACATGGTACAGCTTAAGACAAAAGGGAATAACGAATCGAGTTGGTGATTGTTGAAAAGATTGTCTTGTTATCATTGTAATTCCCAATGGTTCTTGAAGCTACCTCAAAATAGGTAAATTGCTAGATCATAACATGTTATCCATGTCTCGGTTTTGAAAAAATAAAAAAATCCACCATGAAATTACATGTCCGAGACATGCTAATAATTCATGGTGGATAAAATTCTTAGCAGGTCTTGCTAAAAACTCAATCTACTTTTATTTTTTAATTACAATAGAATTCAACTATTAAAAACACTATGCAACATCGTAACATAGGGTTCAAAATAAATTAATTCCATTTGTGATATGAATATTATAGCCCTTTCCTTCAAAATGAACAATATTTATCATAAAATTTATTAAATGAGAATTATTATCAAAAAGTATTTTCTCTTTTATTTTTTTAAAAGTTGCTATATCATTAACAAACTGTAAGGGTGGCCTACATAACCATTTGCCTAAAAAAGTTTAATTATGATGGGAGAATCGTTGCTATGTCTAAAAAAATCCACGAATTTAATGACATGATTCGAAAGTTAAGAAAGGAAGTATTTGGTAAAGGTCCTGAACGTATTCATACTGTTTTTGTCGAGAATATGGCTGTATCTACCTTATACGGAAATATCACTCCGACAGAAAAATTTATTGCCAGTACACCAGAAGGGCTGAAAATGGTGCATGCTGCAAGGACGAGTATGATTCAAGATTTATATAGACAATCGCCACCAGAGGGTATGGAAGAATTGATGGGCAGCAAATTACTTCACTTATTTTCAGATATTAAAATTGAAGAGGATTTTGCGATTTCCGTCTTTGTTTTTGAAAAGCATATCAGTGAATAAAGGGGATGCCTTATGGATCGAGCAATGACAAGAAAAATTGTGCGTGTTGAAGGACAACGAGTGACAGAAATGGTTGATTTAATTGTTTCAGAATACGCTGTTACCGTAAAAATTAATCAGCAGGAATTTGTCACGATGGTCTGTACACCCGAGTATGTAGAAGATATGGTTATTGGCTACTTAGCTTCTGAACGAGTGATTCGTAGTTTTGAGGATATTGAGGAAATTTGGCACCAAGAGAAAGAGGGTTTTGTGCATATTAAAACAAAGCATATTAATCCTTATTACCAACAGACGCAAAACAAGCGCTATATTACGTCTTGCTGTGGGATGAGTCGACAAGGCTTTGTGTTTACGAACGATGCATTAGTAGCAAAAAAAATGGATCAAGTCCATGTGCAAATAACGACCGAAGATTGCTTCCGTTTAATGCATGCGATGCAGGATAGTGCAGATATTTTTAAGAAAACGGGTGGCGTGCATAATGCTGCACTATGTGATGTAAATGGCATCGTCCTAAGTCGCATGGATATTGGACGTCATAATGCTTTGGATAAAATTTACGGCTATTGCCTACGCAACAACATCCGTATGGAAGATAAAATTATCGTCTTTAGCGGACGAATATCATCGGAGATTTTACTAAAGGTTTCCAAAATAGGTTGTGCCATCGTGCTGTCTAAATCAGCACCCACAGAATTAGCATTGCAATTAGCAGAGCAGCTTGGTATTACGACGGTTGGCTTTATTCGGCAACAGACATTGAATATTTATACACACCCACAGCGCATCCTATTACCAGCTAATGAATTGAAAGAAGGAGATTAGATGACGAATCTACAAGACCAATTACACAGACCGTTAAGAGATTTAAGAATATCCGTGACAGATCGTTGTAATTTTCGCTGTCGCTATTGTATGCCAGCAGAAGTATTTGGTCCAGATTACGCATTTTTACCGTCTGATAAAATATTAAGTTTTGATGAAATTGAACGATTAGTAAAAATCTTTGTTTCATTGGGCGTGAAAAAAATACGGATTACAGGTGGGGAACCCTTACTACGTCGTGATTTGCCCGAATTAATTGCCCGTATTCACCGCATAAAAGGTGTAGAAGATATTGCTTTAACAACCAATGGCTCGTTATTAAAAAAATACGCACACTCATTGGCACAGGCAGGCTTAGCCCGAGTTTCTGTTAGTTTAGACTCGCTTGATGATGAGCGTTTTTTCGAGATGAATGGTCATAGAGGCAAGGTATTGCCAGTGTTAGAGGGAATTGAAAAGGCTGCAGAAGCGGGCTTACAAGTAAAAATTAATATGGTTGTTCAAAAAGGGAAAAACGAACAAGATATTGTTACCATGGCGCAGTTTTTTAAAGAAAAACAGCATATTCTACGCTTTATTGAATATATGGATGTAGGGAATTCGAACGGCTGGCGCTTGGATGATGTGGTGTCCAAAAAAGAGATTATTGAGCAAATCCATCGGTTTACGCCGTTACAACCAGTAGCGCCCAATTATAAAGGAGAGGTGGCAACGCGTTATCAGTATCAAGATGCTCAAGGTGAGATTGGTGTAATTTCATCTGTAACGGATTCATTTTGCTCCAATTGCTCACGTGCTCGTCTCTCTGCAGAAGGTTCATTATACACTTGTTTATTTGCAACAGAAGGCACGGATTTAAGGGAATTGTTACGTTCAGGGCAAGATGATGCTGCCATCATCAAGTGCATTACGAACGTTTGGGAAACAAGAAATGATCGTTATTCCGATGAACGCAATGAACAAACGATGGCAAAAAGGAAAACGTCAAAAATTGAAATGTCTCATATTGGGGGGTAGCGTGTAAAAAACAGAAAAAAATCGGCACAATAATGCCGAATTTTTTCTGTTTATTTATGCACAAAAGTGCCACTTTTCCCACCTGTTTTTTCAACAAGGTAAGTTTCTTTGATGACCATCGTCTTATCAACGGCTTTGCACATATCATAAAAAGTTAGTGCTGCGACAGACACAGCAGTGAGAGCTTCCATTTCAACACCCGTTTTTCCACTGCATTTAACAGTGGCTTGAATATGGAGCTCATAGCCATTCTCTGCTTTTTCATAGTCAAACTGGAAATCCGTACCCTGTAGCATGATGGGATGGCACATGGGAATGATATCAGCTGTTTTTTTAGCTCCCATTATCCCTGCAATTTGCGCAACTTGCGTCGGATCACCTTTTTTAATGCCACCTTGTTGGATGGCTTCATAGACCGCATCGGATAAAAGAATCGTACTGCGCGCAATGGCTGTACGTGTTGTGATTTCTTTTGCGGAGATATCGACCATTTTAGGACGACCTTCTTCGTTCCAGTGTGTAAAATTATTCATTATTAAACTCCTTTTTACTTGTTTGTGACCAGTCTTGTTGTGCGTTGATATTGATAAATGTTGAGCTATCGTCATCAAAAGGGACATAACAGACACGAAGTTGCTCTAAAAGCACTTTCATACTCCGTTTATTTTGTGCCGTTAATTGTGTCGCCTTTGGTAAAGCAGTACGTCGATATAATGCAGCTAATGGCTGATCGCGTAGTGCTTGCGTCGGAACAATGGCATCATAAGTGTCATCAATCAAACCTACCATTTTTTGGATAAATTCTGCATTCATATAAGGCATATCGCTTGCTACGACAAAAAACCATTCCACATCAGGATAGGCTGTCATGATATGATGCAAAGCAAAAAGAGGGCCTTGATGTGGCTGCTTTTCAATAACCCAGTGGACATTTTCCTGTCCAAACTGATGTTGTAAGTGCGCATTTGTAGCGATAATAAGAGGATCCAGCTGATTTTTTTGCAGGGCTATGAGACTATGTTTATATAATGGCTGTCCAGCAAACATCTCAAACATTTTTGGCTGTCCATAGCGAGAGGATTGACCGCCAGCTAACACTATACCTGCAATTTTCATACGCGCTTCAACTCACCGACAAAATGTTGGACTGTAGGTACTATGAGCTTCGTCATAGCTAAAGTCACCGCATTTGTAGAGCCTGGTAAAACATAAATGGCTGTTTGCTGAAGACTTCCAGCGGTGGCACGACTAAACATCGCCTTTGGGCCAATTTCTTCATAGCTGAGCATTCGAAATAATTCACCAAACCCCATCATTTCTTTTTCAAACAGAGGCAGAATGGTGTCATAGGTTTGGTCTCTTGGTGTAAATCCTGTTCCACCCGTAACGATAATGGTATTAATTGTTGGATCGCTGCACCAATTTTTAACATAATGAGCGATATCGAGCGGTTCATCCTTTGTTAGTTGGTAGTCTATAACTTCAAATGCAGCTTCCTGTAGTAAGGACTGAATACGCTGACCAGCATGATCATCTGCCTTTGTGCGTGTATCACTGACCGTTAAAATGGCAACTTGAATTGGTTGCTGCTGATGTGTGGGATGCACAGTAAGACCTCCTTCAAATGCGTTTTTGCTAAAAAACATTGCTTTTATTATAATGCTATAAATGAAAAGGTCAAACGAAAATTCATAGAAAGAAAGGCCACATACGTATGCAAAATAGATATTCTAGACAACAATTATTTCACCCTATCGGACAAACTGGGCAACAATCCCTTCAGCAAAAACACGTCCTTATTATAGGTGCGGGGGCATTGGGGAGTGCTAGTGCAGAAGCGCTTGTGCGAGCAGGTATTGGCAGGCTGACACTCATTGATCGTGATTATGTAGAGTGGAGTAATTTACAAAGACAGCAATTATATACAGAGCTAGATGCACAAGAAAAAATGCCCAAAGTTATCGCAGCTAAAAAGCGTCTCCAACAAATAAACACAGAGGTAGAAATTCATGTCGGCATTATGGATGCTTGTACAGAGACCTTGCTACCATTACTAGAAGATGTTGATGTGATGGTCGATGCGACCGATAATTTTGATGTTCGTTTTGTCATGAATGACCTTGCGCAAAAATATCGTATTCCTTGGGTATATGGCTCTTGTGTTGGTAGTTATGGTGCGACTTACACGGTTGTACCAGGTAAAACGCCTTGTTTGCATTGTTTATTAAAGGTGATGCCCCATACAGGGATGACTTGTGATACCGTTGGCATTATTAGTCCAGCAGTTCAAATTGTTGCTGCTTATCAGGTGGCAGAGGTTTTCAAGCTGCTTGTTGGAGATGACAAGGCCTTACGAAAAAGCTACTTAACGTTTGATGTTTGGCAAAATCAACACTATGAAATCAATATGGAGAAAATAAGGCAGGGTGATTGTCCATCTTGTGGCGACAAGCCGACCTATCCTTACTTATCCTACGAAAATCAAACGAAATTACAGATCCTTTGTGGCCGAGACGCGGTACAAATTCGACCACCAAAACCCATTTACTATTCGCTTGATCAGCTGGCAAATCAGCTCTGTTCCCACGGAGAAGTCCAGGTTAATCCTTATTTGCTATCTTGCCAAGCGGACGATTACCGAATCGTTATTTTCCAAGATGGGCGAGTTGTGATACATGGTATACAAGATATACAGAAAGCCAAAAGCATTTATTATCGTTTATTAGGTTAAGGGAGTGTACCAAATGGTAGAAAAAAGACAACCAATTCCTGTGGCAGAAGCCGTTCATCGTGTAATGGACTATGCCGTTCAAGCAAAAAAGGAGCATGTGTCATTAACGCAAGCACATGGACGCTTTATAGCACAAGCTATTAGAGCCGATCATGATGTACCTGCTTTTGATCGTTCACCGTATGATGGCTATGCCATTCGTTCCGTCGATAGCCAAGAGGCATATTCACAGCATCCAGTCCGCTTTCAAGTCGTTGGAGAAATTGGCGCAGGCTATGTCTATGAAGACGTAGTTGGCGATCATCAAGCAGTCCGCATTATGACAGGGGCGCCGATACCGCAAGGTTGTGATGCAGTGGTCATGCTAGAATTAACCCAAACATTCGAAGAAAATCATCAAAAGTATATGTCGATTAAACGACCTTTTGAAGCAGGTACTAATATTTCCTATAAAGGGGAAGATGTGCAGCAAGGCGCAGTCCTCATTGAACAAGGCCAATATATTAACCCGGGTGTGATGGCCTTACTTGCTACTTTTGGCTACGAGCAAGTACCTGTTTATTGTAAAACAGTTATTGGTGTGCTTGCCACTGGTAGCGAATTACTAGAGCCAGGTGAAGCTTTACAGCCAGGTAAGATTCGCAATAGTAATGCCTATATGATGATGGCGCAAATTGAGCGTGCTGGGGCAGAAGTGAAATATTTCGGCAAGTTGAGCGATGATCTTACATTATGTATTGAAAACGTAGAAAAAGCCTTACAGGAAGTAGATATTTTAATTACAACGGGTGGCGTTTCCGTAGGTGATTATGATTATTTACCAGCTATTTATGAGGCGATCGATGCAAAGGTATTGTTTAATAAAATAGCGATGCGTCCAGGTAGTGTGACAACGGTTGCTGCTCGCAACGACAAATTATTATTTGGTCTTTCTGGTAATCCTTCAGCCTGCTATGTTGGCTTTGAGCTATTTGTACGTCCGATTATACGTTCTGCATATGGGCATACTCAACCACATTTACGCAGAGAGCAAGCGATTTTAGGGGCTGATTTTACAAAGCCAAATCCCTTTACACGCTTTGTACGAGCTCGTATCGAATATGAAAAAGGGAAGCTCGTAACTGTCCCATCTGGGTTCGATAAATCGAGTGCAGTTTCATCTTTAGCGACAGCCAATGCATTCATTGTTTTACCAGGTGGCTCTAGAGGCTATGAAAAGGGTATGCAAGTGGATGTCCTTTTGCTAGAAGATCTGCAAGGAAGTGAGTGGCCTTGGGACAATATCGAAAAATCTTACAGATAGTTGGCTATCAAAATAGTGGGAAAACAACATTGATGGAGCAATTGATCAGGCAGGCTACAATGGAAGGGCTGAGGGTAGGAACCATTAAGCATCATGGACATGGTGGAGTACCGACGATCGAAACTTCCAAGGATAGTAGTCGGCATGAGCAAGCAGGCGCGGTTGTCACAGCAGTGGAGGGGGCGGGTACTTTACGTATGAGTATCCACCAAAATAGCTGGCAATTGGCTGATATACTAGCGATTTATGAGTCCCTTCCACTGGATATCATGCTAATTGAAGGGTATAAAAATGAACATTATCCGAAGGTTGTGCTGCTGCGCACTGCACAGGATCAAGTACTACTACAGCAAGTAACCAATATCCTCTGTGTGATTTTTTGGCCAAGCTGTCCGCTTGATCTATCCCTTGCAATCCCTGCTTTTTCGATTTATGAAGAATCACAATATATGGAATTTTTGTTGACAGAAATGAGGGGAAAACTATGACGACAGCGTTATTTGAAGTTATCGATCAACCAATAGATGTGGAGGAAGTAAGACAAAAAGTCCTTAGTCGAAATGCTGGAGCCATCACATTATTCATCGGTACAGTGCGTGAAATGACAAATGGTAAAAAAACGATGCATTTGGAATATCAAGCCTATCCAGCAATGGCGATTAAAATGTTTGAACAGATTGCAAAGGAAATACAAGAAGAGTGGCCAGAAGCAAAAGTGGCCATCACCCATCGTGTCGGTCATTTAGCTATTTCCGATATTGCCGTAGTGATTGCTGTGTCATCACCGCATCGTAAAATAGCTTACATGGCGAATGAATATGCAATTGATCGCATAAAACAAATCGTGCCCATATGGAAAAAAGAACATTGGGAGGACGGGACAGAGTGGATTGGTGATCAATTAGAAAATGTTCCCTATCCGCAAGGGAAACCAGCCATTCAGGAGGAGGAAAACCTGTGATTAACATTTTATTATTTGCCCACCTACAGGAAGCACTAGGTGAATCAAAGCTATCAGTAGAGCTGTCAGATGTGACAGTTGCTCAGTTAAAAGAGTGGATGGAAAAGCGCTACCCTCAGCTATCATTACAACAGATCATGACAGCGGTTAATGAGGAATTTGCAACGGATACGACGATTGTCAAATCTGGCGACACAATCGCCTTTATTCCACCGATCAGTGGGGGATAAGCAAAAAGAGGTAGTTGGCTTGAGCCAACTACCTCTTTTATACTTTCAGGATATGGATACTAAGAAGTAAAAGAAAGGAAATGGCGATCATACACAGAACCCATGTCCAGGCAAGGGTCATGTTTCCAGAATCGATGGCCATATATATTGCTAGCGGTGTTGTTTGTGTTTTCCCTGGAATATTTCCCGCAAACATAAGTGTCGCTCCAAACTCACCCAAAGCTCGTGTGAAGCTTAGAATCCCACCAGAAACAAGTGCCTTTAATGCAAGGGGAATGGACACGTAAAGAAAGACCTGCCATTCATTCGCCCCATCCACACGTGCTGCATTTTCAATATCTCGATCGACAGAGGCAAAGCCAGTTTTAGCTGATTGATACATTAATGGAAAGGCAACGATTGTAGAAGCGATGACGGCCGCCCACCATGTGAACATGATAGGTTGATCGAATAGCCAGATAATGATATCTCCTAACATACTATTTTTCCCGAAAATGACGATAAGCAGGAAACCGACTACTGTAGGAGGTAATACTAATGGTAATAGCAATACCGTTTCTAGCACTAGTTTGCCTTTGAAATCATGGGTTGCCATCCATTTACCCATTAAAATACCTGCTATAATAGCGATGATCCCTGCAACAAAAGCAATTTCGATCGAAAGCCTAAGTGGAGACCAAAAATCGGTACTCATCTTTTATTGAGCCCCTTTAAATCCATACTTTTCAAAGACATCCATAGCTTCATCACTTTGTAAGAAGTGATAAAAATCCTCCGCCTCTTGCCCATGCTTACTAGCTTTTAGAACACCTACAGGATAAATAATCGGTGCGTGCATAGCATCATCGGCAGTTGCCACGACATTTACCTTATCAGAGACAAGGGCATCTGTTTTATAGACCATACCCGCATCCACATTTTCTGTTTCTGTATAAGTAAGTACTTGACGTACATCTTTTGTATACACTACTTTTGATTCGAGTGAATCCCACAGTTGCATATTTTTTAATGTGTCCACACCATACTGTCCGGCAGGAACCGTTTCGGGCGTACCGAGTGCAATTTTTCCTGCTTGTTGTAAATCTTCAAAGGATTGAATTTGCTTTTCATTGCTTTTAGGCACGATTAATACTAAATCATTGGCTAAAAGATCCGTTCCTAGCTTTTGATCGATCATTTCTTTCTCTACAAGCGCATCAAATTTATCCTTTGCTGCTGAAAAGAAAAGGTCTGCAGGAGCTCCTTGTAAAATTTGTTGCTGTAAAGCACCTGAACCTCCAAAGTTATAGAGGATTTTGATTGTATCGTGTTGTTGTTCATAAGTTGTTTTCAGTTCTTCTAAGGCATCCTGTAGACTAGCTGCCGCAGAAATTGTTAGTTCAACTGGTTCGTTTGTTGCCGCCTCTTGGTTACCACAGGCTGCTAATAGTCCAACTAGTACTAACATTGTCGCAAATAAACGATAATATTTTTTCACGATGAGTATACTCCTTTTATAACTCGTTATAACAAGACATAACTAATTATAATCAGATGTAAATAAAAAAGAAAGTTAGTAAGGGTAGAAAATGTCAAGATGTTCATAAGGCTATAAATACGTTACCATGTAAAATAGAGGCTTATAGGAGGAGAACTTTTACATGTCACAAGAACAATCCTATACGATTGAAGAGGTTGCACAATTATTAAAGGTTTCAAAATTAACAATTTATGATTTAGTGAAAAAGGGTGATTTGCCAGTTTTCCGCGTAGGACGGCAAATGCGGGTAGATCGTGCTGACTTGCAAACCTATATACAAAAACGAAAAACAGGTAGTATGCCAGCTGTGGCACAGGCTTCCATAGCCACTCCTACTAAAAATCATGCGAAAATTATAGTGAGTGGGCAAGATTTAGTATTAGATATTTTAGCAAAATATATCGAGAAACGACGATCTACGAAAGTATTACGCTCACATGAAGGTAGTTTTAATGGTGTAATGGCGTTGTATCACGGAGACTGTGATATTGCGAGTTTACATATGTTTGATGGGGATACAGGAGATTATAATACTCCTTATGTAAAAAAAATCTTTGTCAGCCATGCCTTTGTTCTCATCAATGTTGTATCACGTAAAGCAGGTTTCTATGTTCAAAAGGGGAATCCGCTGGAAATACGCACATTTGAAGATTTCCAAACAAAGACATTTACATTCATCAACCGTGAGAAAGGCTCAGGTGCTCGTACTCTGTTAGATGAGCAATTGCGTATTCACGGTATCGCTCCATCCACGATTGCAGGCTATACCCATGAAGAAATGAGCCACCTCGATGTCGCCTCTGCAGTCGCCAATGGACGTGCAGATGTTGGGATTGGCATTGAAAAAATTGCCAAGCTTATTCAGGTCGATTTTATACCAATGGTCACTGAACGTTACGATATTGTGTTATTAAAAACACCAGAAAATCAACCGTTCATCGATATGGTGAAGGAGATTTTAAATACACCTGATTTCCAATCTGAAGTAGCTGCATTAGGAGATTATGACATCTCTTTAATGGGCCAAGTCATGTATGAAACGCTATAATCAAAAATTCATATTGAGTTTAATAAAAAAATCAATTACAATTCTAACTAGGAAATTTTATGGTCGTTGTGTCAATTAGTATGGCACAGCAGCTATATTCTTTTATGATACATGGTGAGATGGATAAATTAGTAGGTACTACTGCTAGGATATTAGCCCACCATAAAATAGCTTGCGTACTCAATGCGCAACTATTTTATGGTGGGCTTTTTTGTATAGTAAAAAGGAGATGGATGATGTGACATGGTCAGTATTACATATCATTGGCATTATTGCCTACGCCATTAGTGGAGCATTTGTTGCGTTACAGGCCAACTATTCTTTTATTGGCATATTTGTGCTTGGTCTGACAACGTCTTATGGTGGTTCCATTATCCGCAATGTTGTACTGGATATCCCTGTGTCAGATATATGGGAACGGCAATCCTTATTAGTCGTTTTAGTCACGCTGACGACCATTTTATTTGTCAAAAGGAACTGGATTCATCATTGGAACCGCTGGGGCTATTTCTTTGATTCAATTGGCCTAGCTTCTTTCGCAATACAAGGCGGTTTGTTAGCAAAAAGCTTACATCACGACCTAGGTATCATTATTATAGCGTCGATGTTTACTGGTGTTGGTGGAGGGATGGTTCGAGATTTGTTAGCTGGTAGAACACCGCTTGCATTAAGAGAAGAAATCCATGCTGTTCTAACATTTGTATGTGCCCTTTGTATATGGTTAGGGTGGGACAGCCCGCTTGAATTGTCAGTCATTGTTATTTTTATAGTAGTGATTCGCATGTTATCGGTGAATAATAAATTAAAATGGAAGCTTCCTTTTAAACATTCCTATAAGAATGCAGAGGAAAAATAGGTTGATTGTCGAAATAGGTGAAGGTAGTTTTAATTCGAAAAAAGGAGGGGAAAAATGGCAATAGAACGTTTACGTGAGTGGTTACTATCCTCAAATAATACAGTGATTCTAACAGGAGCGGGCATGTCAACGGAAAGTGGAGTTCCTGATTTCCGTTCAGCATCTGGTTGGTGGAAACAAATGGATCCAAGAACTGTCGCGACAACGGAAGCATTAACAGATCATTACTCATTATTTCATGACTTTTATAAAACACGTATCGAAAACCTAGAAAAGGTGGCTCCCCATGAGGGACATCATATATTAGCTGATTGGGAACGAAGAGGTTTAGTGTCTCTAATCGCTACTCAAAATGTGGATGGTTTTCACCAATTGGCAGGAAGTCAATCCGTCGAGGAGTTACATGGTTCGATCCGGTCTATTCGTTGTCATCGTTGCCAGCAGGCGGCTGTCATGGCAAGCTTCTTGAATAAGGCTAGTTGCGCCCATTGTGGTGGGAAACTTCGTCCAAATGTTGTGCTCTTCGGAGAAAGCCTACCACAAGCAAGCTGGCACTGTTCAATGGAGGCAATCAAAACAGCTGAACTTGTCCTTGTCATTGGAACGAGTCTTGAGGTATATCCCGTCAACCAACTACCTATGATGACAACAGGAAAAACCGTGTATATTAATATGGATATTTCACAACAGACAACCCCATTTGATCTGACAGTGAGGGGAAAAATAAAAGAAGTGTTGCAAAAACTTCAAATTTAAAAAAGGCGCCCTTGCAATTTCAAGTGGCGCCTAAAACATTTGAGGTAGAAATTCCCTCATGAATCGTTGATTTTTTCTTAACCATATCTTCAAAATCATGCGATGTGTTAACAGTTTATGCCTTTTATTTGGTCTCGCCTTTGCTTCTATGAGGCTCTGTAAAAGAATACAAGTTTCAGTTGCAAAAGCTTGAGGTTCAACGAGAACATCCAGCTTGTAATTAATTAACTGGGCTGTCTGAACCTTGGCAAGTAATTGCGCAAATTGTGTATTCATGGTAGCGTAATTTTCCTCTAATTCTAGGTCAATCAATGCATAGAGCGTTTGCTCTATTTCAACTTCTAATTCCTCCAATAACTCTTTTGACGGCTGTGTCACTAGTTCACCCTCTTTTATACGACTAGATAACCAATAGCTGCACAAAGTACGCCAATTAGCAAGGTACTGGCAATATAGCTTATGGCTTGTCTCCATTTTTGTTGTTCTATAAGCTGTAGACATTCAAATCCAAAAGTAGAAAAAGTTGTGTAGGCTCCTAAAAAACCTATGCCCATTAATTGCCATAACCAATCACTAAGATGTAGGGCAAATAAGAAACCAAGCGCAAAGGAGCCTGTACAATTAATAATAAAAGTCGCCCATGGATAGGGATGTACAAGTAATTTTCCTAAATAAAATCTAGAAAGAGCGCCAAAAAATCCACCAATTCCGACTAAAATCATGCAATACGCCCCCTAGCAAGTCGTATTCCCAGCCATGTGCAAGCTAATCCACCTAAAACACTTACTGTAACATAGAGTACAGCCTGTAGCCACTCGCTATTTTCTAGGAGTAATAGTGTCTCTAAGGAAAATGTCGAAAAGGTAGTAAAAGCTCCACAAAACCCTGTACCTACTCCTAGTACAATAGGTGTGCGTTTTATAAATGAAGTAAAAAACCATGCTAAGCAAAAGCAGCCCAGTAAATTAATAAACAGTGTTGTGAATGGAAATATTTCTGTATTGGGAACGGCGAGACTCAGACTATATCGACAGATGGCACCAAGAATTCCACCAATTCCCACGGCTAGAAATGACCTCAACATAAAAACCCCTTACTGAAAATGACTATAATGAAAGTGTATCATGAGACAAAAATTTTAGAAATATTTCAATTCGAGTTATGTCCCAAAATCGATTGTTGAAATGTATATAGTGTATAGAAAGTTATAGATGCGCATGAAATAATATTTCGAAATATTATATGTGGAAAATGAAATATCTTTTATTATAAGGACAATTCTTTGTCCCTCTTATGTGAAGCCGTTGACGGAAAACCCGGTGACGGCTAATCCATAAACGGAAATCCAGACACTACTAAATAATAAATAACTAAATAATAATTAACTAAATAAAGATGATGAGATAAGCATATGGAAGGAGTGCAACAGACGCAAAAAGAATATTCTAGTGTCTACTACTGGGTATCAAAATCACTAGTCGTGTATTTCAGTCTTTAGGTTAATGTTTGTGCCGTAGAATTATTGTAAGGTTATAGACAACACTGTAATTTTAAGCATGTTCTCCCTTTGATTCCTTAGAGCATTTCAATGCTTTAAAGCGCTAACTATTTCCTGAAAATGATAAAAAATAACAGGGTGATAGTTGACAAATATTTCTATAGTGTGATAATCTTCAAGAACACTATAACAAATAAACTAAAGGAGGGCATGACAATGTTAATTTTATCAGTATCAAATTCAATCACAGTTACATACATTGTCCGTGCCTAACGCTTTATTTACTATTGCAGAACTAGGTATGGAATTATCCTGCCTTTTATAAGAGACACTTACTCTTTTAGGGTATGTGTCTTTTTTTGTGCAAAAAAGGTTGTAGTGCAAACAAAAAAGGAGTGTATGTATATGACAAAAACAGTTAGAAGAATGATTTTCAAAAAGGAATTTCTAGAAAGTGGGTAGTCATCCACAACAGCACGGAGGAAAGAAGGTTATGATGTATGTTTGATGTGTTAAGTAAATTAGGCTGGTTCTTTAAAAAATACTGGAAGCAATATACGGTGGCCATTGTTCTACTAATGGTTGCCAGTGGATTAGAGGTTGTCCCTCCCTATTTACTCGGTTCTATTATAGATCTATTGACAGCCGGAGAAATGACCCCAGCTATTTTAACAAAATATGTCTTGATTTTTATTGGGATTATTATTGGGGGCTATTTATTAAATTTTGTGTGGCAATTCCGACTATTTGAAGGAGCTATCAACCTTGAGAAAATTTTACGTCGTAATTTAATGCAGCATTTTTTACGTATGACCCCAACATTTTATGAAAAAAACCGTACCGGTGACCTGATGGCGCGTGCAACAAATGACTTGAATGCCGTATCCACGACAGCAGGTTTTGGCATTATGACGTTGATTGATTCAACGATTTATATGGGTTTTATCATTTTTGCGATGGGCTATATGATTTCGTGGAAGCTTACATTTTTTGCTATGTTACCAGTTCCTATTATGGCGATCCTCATTCAATATTTAGGGAAAATTGTTCATGAGCGATATATGAAGGCACAAGATGCTTTTGGGGAACTAAATGATAGTGTGCTAGAATCTGTAGCAGGAGTGCGAGTGGTGCGTGCCTATGTGCAGGAAAAAAAGGATGAGGCTAATTTTGCAGATATGAGTGAAGTTGTGTATGCGAAAAATATTCATACAGCGAAAATCAATGCTTTATTTGGTCCAATTACAAAAGTCGGAACGGGCATTAGCTATGTTGTAGCACTTGGTTACGGGGCTCATTTAGTGGCAACTGAGGCGATGACGGTTGGGCAACTGGTCACGTTTAATGTTTATTTAGGTTTGGCTGTTTGGCCGATATTTGCGATTGGTGAGCTCATCAATGTTATGCAGCAGGGGAATGCCTCACTAGATCGCGTGCAGGAAACCTTGAACTACGAGGCGGATGTTCAAAATATTCCGAATCCACAAATGATTGCGACACCAAATGCGATTGGCTTTGATGCCTTAACATTCCAATATCCGATGAGTCAGGTGAAAAACCTACAGCAGATTTCACTTTCCTTGAAAAAAGGCCAAACGCTTGGCATTGTTGGTAAAACGGGAGCAGGTAAAACAACCTTCCTACGCCAATTATTGCGAGAATACCCAATCGGTCAGGGACAGCTTTCCATTGACGGTATCGATATTACCGCTCAAACGAAGGAGCAGATCCTCGATTGGATTGGTTATGTGCCACAAGATCATGTGTTATTCTCACGAACTATTCGTGAAAATATATTATTTGGGAAAGAAGATGCAACACAAGCAGAGTTGCAGCAGGCGATACGTGCCGCGTATTTTGAAAAGGATTTAGACAATCTACCAATGGGCCTTGAAACACTTGTTGGAGAAAAGGGTGTCTCTCTTTCAGGCGGTCAAAAACAACGTGTATCTATTGCTCGTGCTTTAATTAAAGATCCTGAAATTTTAATGCTGGATGATTCACTCTCCGCTGTCGACGCGAAGACAGAGGCAAGAATTATTGAAAATATTCAGCGTGAACGTCAAGGTAAAACGACGATTATTACGACACATCGCTTGTCTGGTATTCAGCATGCCGATGTCATCATCGTACTGGATGATGGGCAAATTGTAGAGCAGGGAACACATGAGGAACTTCTTGCGCAACAAGGATGGTATAAAGAGCAATTTGACCGTCAGCAGCTAGAAGGAGGTGCCTCATGAGTACGAGTCAACGTTTAATGCGCTATGCGATGTATTTTAAAAAGCCGATACTATTAGGCTTATTCTTCCTAACAATTGCCGTATTCACGGAGCTTGTTGGACCGTTTATTGCGAAACATATTATTGATAATTACATGACAATCGGTCATATAGAAATCAAACCGATTACATGGTTGCTCATTGTGTATTTACTTTTAGCCACTGCAACAGCCATATTACGTTATTTTATGTATATTTATTTGCAAATTGGGGCAAACCGTGTCATCCAAAAATTACGTAAAGATGTCTTTGAACATATTCAAACTTTACCGATCCAATACTTCGACAATTTACCAGCGGGTAAAATTGTTGCGCGTGTAACAAACGATACAGAGGCAGTTCGGAATTTATATGTACAGGTACTATCGAATTTTGTAACGAGCTTCATTTCTATTTTTGGGGTGTATATAGCGCTCTTTATTTTAAATTGGAAAATGGCAATGCTTGCTTTAACCATGATTCCAATTGTTTATGTATGGATGATTTTATATCGAAAATTTGCCTCTAAATACAACGATGTCATTCGTACAAAAATTGCAGATATTAATGCCATGATTAATGAATCCATTCAGGGCATGACAATTATTCAGGCGTTCCGTCGTGAGCAGCAAATGACGAAGGAATTTGATGACATGAATAATGAGCATTATGCGTATGAACGTAAGCTGCTGGTGCTTGATTCAGCTACATCCTTTAACCTTGTGAATACGCTAAGACTTATCATGTTTACGGTCTTTATTTTCTACTTTGGTACACGCTCATTCACATCAACTGAAGTGATTACAGCAGGGACATTGTATGCATTTGTTGATTACTTAACAAAGCTATTTAATCCGATCACGAATATTGTGAACCAGTTTTCACAGCTTGAGCGTTCACTCATTGCAGGTAAACGTGTCTTTGAGGTGTTAGATACGAATGGTGAGCCTGTTTCTGAAAAGAGCATCCCACGATATAAAGGAAATGTGGTTTTCGAAGATGTTTCCTTTGCCTATAAAGATAATGAATATGTGCTGAAAAACCTGTCATTTGAAGCACATCAAGGTGAAACAATTGCCTTAGTTGGTCATACAGGTTCAGGGAAAAGTTCCATTATGAACTTACTGTTCCGCTTCTACGACCCGTCAAAAGGCAAAATTACCATTGATGGCATTGATATTACCTCTGTTCCACGTCAAACGATGCGTGAACATATGGGTATTGTGCTACAGGACCCTTACTTATTTACAGGTACGATTGCATCCAATGTTAGCTTAAACAACCCGCGCATCTCTCACGAGAAAATAGAAGCTTCCTTAAATGCTGTCGGGGGAGAACGTGTTTTAGCTAATTTACCAAATGGCTATGAGGAGCCAGTTATTGAGAAGGGCAGCACATTATCTTCAGGACAACGTCAGTTGATTTCGTTTGCACGCGCCCTGGCGTTTGATCCAGCCATTTTAATATTGGATGAAGCGACATCGAATATTGATACGGAAACGGAAGAAATTATTCAGCATGCGATGGATGTCCTGAAAAAAGGACGAACAACGTTTATTATTGCCCATCGACTTTCTACCATTAAAAATGCAGATCGTATTCTTGTACTTGATCGAGGAAAAATTGTAGAAAACGGCACACATGATGAACTGCTAGCGCTTGGCGGAATTTATGACAAGATGTATCAAATGCAGGCGAACTCCTTACAATAAAGCTTAAAAGCCCCACTTCAACTGTGAAGCGGGGCTTTTCTATTTATCTTACATATTTGAAGACATTGATAAAGAATAACAGGACAGACAGCGCTACAGCAATTCCACCACCAGACAAGAAAAGCTCAAATAACCAGCGTGGTACATCCCAATACACCATCATCATGCCAACAAAAAGGAAGGGTAAACCGAGATTGTAAAGCCAGAACTGTGCTTTGGCGAGACCTGTCTCCGCAGCATTTTTATAAGTCGAATAAATTAAACCAATGAATCCAGTAGTCAGCCAACCTACCACACCAATATGAGCATGTGTCGCTTTCCATTGAAGTTGAACCGTATAATGCATAAACAGGCCAAAAGCAAAAACAATTAATAAATAAAAGACTGAAACCTTTATCCATTTAGCACCCATTATCCACAACTCCTTTCTTGAAAGTGATTTTAGCTAGCTGCTACAGTATATTCTTGTCAAATTAAAAAGATGCTTGTATGTATTTGAAAATAAATGTTGTTGGTTTTCACTAAACTAAAATATTTAATGAGAACTTTTTGTAATATGTAAACTTTTCATGGAGTTCTGCGTTGTATAGGCAGAAGGGGGGTGGACATGGTAAAGCAATCAATGAATGCGTTTCTACAGCAAGCAGGAACGCTGCTATATCGTTATTTGAGAAAACGTGGATTAGCCCATGAGGATGCAGAAGATATCGTCCAAGATACATGTTATAAATTTTTATTACATAAAAATGGAATTCAGTCAGACAAAGTAATGAGTTGGTTATATCGTGTAGCAACCAATCAATTTTATGATCTCAAGAGAAAAGAAACACGTCATCCAACAACAGAATTAGAGGAAGTTCAATTGACTTCATTCATTCATATTCCTGAGATCCAGATGCTAAAGAAAGAAAAATTAAAGGACATACAGAACACACTCGAAACGCTATCCATTTTGCATCAGGAATTATTAATCCTGAAATATGAGCTGGGATTATCGTATAAGGAAATTTCAGCCTTGATGAATAAGAATGAAAACACACTAAAAACGCATGTCAGACGTGCTAGGGAAGAATTTACTGAACGATTTAAGGAGGATGCTCATGATGAATAAAGAAGAAAATGAATTTTTGTTTGATGATAGACAAACGAAAAAAATAATGAGAAAGGCAAGGTTTTGGTCAACAGTCAAAATGATTGGGATTACATTGGTCGTTACCCCAATTGTGCTAATAGCATTATGGTATGGGCTGAGGGCTTTATCGTTAAATAGTGCGCAAAAAGTAATGGATGATATTCATTTATTTAACGAAATAAGTGCGCCCAATGTCCAAATTAGTAATCAGGTTTATGACGATCATTTGCTGGGAGGGAAAATAACAACAACAACCTATAAGGTGCTTGGAGATCAGCATCGGCCATATATTTGGCAGCCTATCAAAAGCGATTATAATTTATTTGGAACGCTTACACGAACGGCCATTTCTAGCCCCATCCAAATAGAAGGTTCAGAATCACTGGCGGAAACATCTCAATTCGAACGGTTTAATGACTACACAGGTGACCGAGAAATGTTTTTTTATCATCCAAGGATTTCCTACGACCATTATCAAGATAATATTAGTGAAGTGCATCAATTGGAGAAAAATACTTTAGTAGAAATAGCTATTTCTTTTGATGATGCCTATGATTTTGGTGAAATTAAAAGCAAGCTACCTTCTGAAGTACAAGTAGATTGGTGGTGGGTGGATGCCTATACAGATGATACACTAGATTTTTTTAAGCAAGGACAGAATACTATTTCAGCCAATGATCCATACATTTATGGCTTTCAATCAGAGCAATCCAAGCCAAAACCTCGACGCTCTTCAAACGATGAGGTTGAGACCTTTATTCGAAACATTGAGCTTCTGCGTAAAAGCAAGAACTTTGAGTGGGAAACAAACCAGATTTATCAAGCTTTAGTAGGGGGAAATGGCACCCTGGAGAAAAGTGATGTGAAAATAAGTGGGGCTGTAGTAACTGGTACTCCAGAGCAATTGCAGTCTTTACAAGGACAAACCTACATTAAAGGGTCTATATTTGGGGTAATATCAAATCAGAAATAGAGCGCTGGAAAAGAGAATCGGCACAATCATGTAGGAAAGATCAATTTTAGAAAAAGCTTATTTTGGATGAACCCTTCTCCAGAATAGGCTTTTTTATCTGAAACAATTTAGTTTAAAATTAAATAGTTTAATGTTAAACTATTAACAGATAAACAAGAAGGAGATGTTGTTGCAATGGGTAAACTACAAAACAAAGTGGTCATCATTACTGGTGGTGCAGGTGGTATTGGTAGTGGAATGGCAAAAGCTATGGTAAAGGAAGGGGCGATTGTTACAATTGTTGACTTAAATGCAGAAGCAGGCGAGGCAATGGCAAAAGAATTACAAGAAATGTCTCCGAAGTCTATGTTTTTACAGGCTAATCTAATGGAACGCGACCAATTACCAAAAATTATTGATACAGTCGTAGAAAAATACGGTAAACTAGATGTGCTAGTTAATAACGCTCATGCTGCTAAACAAGTTACAATAGAAGAAACTACACAAGCAGATCTTGATTTGTCATTTGGAACAGGTTTTTATCCAACCTTCTATTTAATGCAAGCAGCCCTACCGCATTTAAAAGAAACTAAGGGTAATATTATTAACTTTGCATCTGGAGCAGGCATTCAAGGTCATGAAACACAGGCTGCTTATGCCGCTGCCAAGGAAGCCATTCGTGGTATTTCCCGTGTTGCCGCAAATGAATGGGGACGTTTTGGTATTAATGTCAATATCATTAGTCCGCTTGCTGATTCACCAGGTGTACAAGCATGGGCAAAAGCACAGCCAGAGTATTATGAAGCGGTGAGAAGTAAAATCCCGTTAGGCCGTTTTGGTGATATTGAGCAAGATATTGGTCGAGTAGCTGTTTTCTTAGCTTCTGACGATTCTCAATACATTACAGGTCAAACGATTATGGTGGATGGAGGCTCACTAATGCTTCATTAATTCTCAGCGTTTGAGGAGGATTTTTTTGAAACAGACAAATATTTTTAAACTGATTCATATGATTGAACAGGTGAACAATGCGAATATTATACGTTTTACAAAAGCGTTCCCATATCCTTTAGGAATTTCACCAATTTTAGTTTTAAATGAGCTACATGTCAAAGGCCCTCAAAAACAAGCCGAATTAGCTGAGACAATCGGCTATACAAAAGGTGCTATGACGAGCATTGCTGAAAAGCTGGTCAAGCTTGGATTAGCAGAAAGACTATATGATCCATCCGACCGCCGCACCATTCGCTTACAAATTACAGATGAGGGTCAAAGTGCTTTAGCAAAGGCTCAATCTATCGGAAAAGAGGTCTTTGTACAGCTTTTTGAAGTATTAGATGATGAGGAAATTGCCCAATACTTGCGGATTCAAGAAAAATTAGTACAGGGTATCCAGCAGAAATAACCATGTAAAAAGATCAACCTACCTTTTAAGAGGTGGGTTGATTTTTCTTTGTTTAGGCGGATTGGGTACGTAAACTGGCGGATAGCTTTCCTTTTTTGGGTGATAGAATGGCTCTAAGTGGATAGAATGTCCAAACTGGCGGATAAAATTCGAAATGTGACGGATAAAAAGAGGAATCTAGCGGATAGCCTTCTTTTTTTGGGTGATAGAATGGCTCTAAGTGGATAGAGTGTCCAAACTGGCGGATAGCCTTCCTTTTTTAGGTGATAGCCATGCTCAGCACAATACGAATGTCCATATGAACTGCTTGAAATGAAATAGTTCATTTAAAATCTAATTGTAAAATAGTTGAATTTATTGAAAATTGTCCGTCTTCATTTTATAATCAAAATACGGTTCTATTATAGAGACATTTGAGGTGTGAAATGACATTAAAAACATTAGATAACTCATTGGAGGTACTGAAATATTTTAATAAGGAAAATCCTACATGGGGTGTTCGTGAGCTCGCAAAAGAGATGGATATTAGTCACTCCATTATTTATCGGATTTTAGCAACCTTCGAAAAACAAGGCTTTCTTATTCAAAATCCTGAGACAAAAAAATATGAATTAGGGCTTCGCTTTCTAGAATATGGCCAGATGGTTAAAGATAAATTAAATCTTTCTGACTTTGTTTTACCAATTATGATCAACCTTGCAGATACCATCAAAGAATCCGTATTTTTAACATGGCTGGATGGAACAGATGGTGTCACAGTAGAAATAGCTGAGAGCTCTCAAACCATTAAGTTTTCAGTGTCGATTGGCACGCGGACACCACTACATATCGGGGCATCTTGTAAAGTCATCATGGCGTATCTACCTGAAGAGAGAAAAAAGGAGATCATGAAGCATGGGATGAAAAGATTAACTCCTGAAACCATTACTGACCCTGATGAAATGTTAGCCGATTTAGAAAAAATACAACAGCAAGGCTGGTGCTTTTCAACAGGAGAGTACTCTCATTCAGTATTTGGGCTAGGTGTACCTCTTTTTAATAGTAAAAAAGAAGTCATTGCCTCTTTAACAATTGCTGGCCCTATTTATCGTAAGCCAACAGAGGAGAAATTACCTGATATGGTCAATGTTCTTCAATATGGAGCGATGAATATTCAACGGTATTTCGATCAATACAGCTTTAAATTATATCATGAATAAGCATGAAAAAGAGGCTCAAGATAGACATTAACTATCTTGAGCCTTTGCTTGGATTTTTTTCATGATGGATACGGCCTTGTCAATTTCTTCAAACGTATTAAAATAGTGTGGTGAAAAACGGGCCATTTTAGAAATTTGATTGCGTTCCATAATGGTATTCGCCATAAATGTGCCAGCTTCAATGATGACCCCATGCTCTGCTAAAGCATTGGTTAGCTCATCTGGTGACAGCCCTTCAATGTTAAACGGCGTAATCGATAATCGATGAGCACTATTTTGAGGACCATATAAGACAATGCCTGGAATGGTTGCAAGCTGTTCAATTAAATAGTTTGTTAGCTGCTTTACACGATCATATATGTGATGGATACCGATATTGTTCGCATAATCAATAGCTGCCCCTAAGCCGAAAATACTTGGAATGATCGGACAACCTGGCTCAAAACGTTTAGCTGTTTCTAAAAAAGAATAGGCATTGTTCTGATAATCCCACTGGGTGCTGCCCCAGCCAATCATAATAGGCGTCAATGTTGGAATGAGTGCTTCTCGTACATATAAAATACCTGATCCTTCAGGGCCGCGTAGCCATTTCCGCCCACTAGCAACTAGAAAGTCACAGCCAAGTTCGGCAACATTAATGGGTGTTAAACCAAGTGTTTGATTGGCATTCATCAATGTTAGTACATGGTGTTGCTGGGCTAGCTGACATATTTCTTTGGCAGGCTGGAGTGCCCCAGCAGCGTTAGACATATGGGCAAAGGCAATTAATTTTGTTTGTGGTGTGATGAGTTGTTCAAGTGCATATAAATCTACCATATATTCATCATTGGTTTTTAACACTTTCAGCTGAACCCCTTGTTGCTGAAGGGCAAGCCAAGGCACATAGTTACTCAACATTTCTGTGTCGAGCACTATGACCTCATCTCCCTGTTTCCATTGCAAGCCACCTGCGACATAATTAATCGCCACTGAACCGTTTGGCACAAAGGCAATCTCCTCTTTTGTTGCGCCGATGAACAATGCTGCTTTTTCTCGAATACGCTCTACTTGCGCATACGTTTCTTGACGAAAAGAGGGCAAGTAGGGACCAATACTTGCTTGTTTTTGGAGATAGCTAGTCATTTCATCCACTACTGGCTGTGGCATGGCAGATGCAGCAGCTGTGTTTAGATAAATATAGTGTTCAAGTAGCGGCATATCCTGTTGTATTTTCCTCATATCGATCATTGTACACACCAACCTTATAAAATGATTAATTCTTTCGAATAGGTCATTAAATTTTCGTAACCATTTTCTGTGACGATTAAATTATCCTCGATACGAACACCACCAACATCTTGCACATAGATACCTGGCTCCACGGTAAAGGCCATGCCTGGCTTTAACACTAGCTGATTACGCTGCATCATATAAGGCTCTTCATGTGCACTTAAACCAATGCCATGGCCAAGTCGGTGTGTGAAAGAATTGCCATAGCCGGCATCGCGAATAATGTCTCTGGCTAGATCATCAATGGCATGAGCTGTCATACCTGGTTTTATGGCTGCTATGGCTGTTTCATTTGCTTGCTTCACAATGCTATAAATTGTTTTGAGCGTTGGAGAAACTTCTCCTAAAGCAACTGTTCTAGTCATATCCGCCACATAGCCCTTATAAATCGCGCCAAAATCTATGACGATTAATTCACCTGTCTCTATTTTCTTTGTGCTCGCTCTACCATGAGGAAGTGCACCTCGATAACCAGAAGCAACAATGGTTCCAAAAGGTGTTCCCTCTGATCCACGTCGTCTCATTTCATATTCTAATTGAGCTGCGACTTCCATCTCTGAAATACCAGCTTGAATAATCGGTAATGTGGCTGCAAGACTTTCTTCGACAATCTGTACAGCCTGACGCATGAGGGCTATTTCGTGTTCATCTTTTTCCATACGTATATCACGAATGGTTTCACCGATATCACATAAAGTGTCATATGTAAGGTTTTCGATAGCTTTCTGTTCCTTCACGCGCATGGTGTCAAACTCAACGGCAAGTGTCTGCGCTGTTCCTAGTTCTTTTTTTAGTTGCTGGATGGCCTGTGACGGTCCTTCCTCATCCGAATAGGATAGGATTGTCCCTCCATTACCCAAGTCAACTTTTGTTAATTCTACTTGTGGAACGAGAAAGTATAATTGATGATGAGCAGTAATAGCGACTACTGTTAGGCGTTCACTTTGCTTTAACTGAAGACCTGTAAAATAATACATGTTTGACCCTGGCACTAGCACTGCTATATCAATTGACTGTTGCTGCATACGGGAAACGAGCTGCTCTCTTCTTTTTTGAAACATTGAGTGATTCCTCCTAAAAACGTTTCTATTATAGAGACGTTGTATCTGAAAAATAGTATATATCAACAATAATGAATTTTCAATAAATTAAGATAGCACCATTTTGATAGAGGGCAATGAATGTAAAAGGAAGATAATTGACAAATGAGGGAATAGTATGTTGTAAATTTAGTAAATACTAGTGTACGTCTTTTTTTCGTTCATTATGCATATAAGTAGACTAGATAAACTTTTTTCCAACTTAATACGTCAAAAAGAGGGGCAAAATTGTTAAGCAAGAAAGGACTTATGTATGGAAAAAAACATGAAACGCTCAAAAGAGAAAAAGAGCAAGAAAAAATTATGGCTGTGGATTGTTGGTAGCCTATTAGCAATTTTTTTAATTTTTATAGGTACTGCCTACTTTACCATCCAAAAAACTATGAATAAAATAAATACACCACTTATTCAAACAACAGATGCAGCACAACCAGAAGAAAAAACAGTGATTAAAAAAGATCCCTTTTCGGTTCTAATGCTTGGGGTCGATGAACGTAAAGATGATAGTGGACGTTCCGATACCATGATTGTAATCACTGTAAATCCTGAAAAGCAGACGATGAAAATGCTTAGTATACCCCGTGATACTCGAACAGAAATCGTTGGTCATGATACGGTAGATAAGATTAATCATGCCTATGCCTTTGGAGGCGTCCCTATGGCTGTGGATACGGTCGAAAATTTTTTAGATATACCCATTGATTATTATGTATTTATTAATATGGAGGGCTTTTTACAAATTATTGACACGCTGGGTGGCGTAACAATCGATAATGATATGGATTTAACCTTTGACGAATACCACTATCCAAAGGGAGAAATCACATTAGATGGTAATGAGGCCCTTATTTTTTCTCGTATTCGTTATGAAGATCCTCGAGGTGATTTTGGACGCCAAATTCGACAACGTCAAATCATTGAAGCGGTGATGAAAAAAGCCTCCACACCATCAACATTATTAAAAGCAACTGATATGTTGAATGTACTAGGCGACAATGTTCGCATGAACTTTTCGGTGAAGGACCTTATTCAGCTTCAAAGTATTTATAAAAAAATGGATAAGGATATTGAGCAGTTATCGTTCGAACAGGGAGACGGTGAAAGGATTAACCGCATTTGGTACTATATTCCGAATGAGGCAGAGCTTCAAAAAATACAAACAGATTTAAAACACCATTTACAAAAGTAAGTAAGCAAGTTGCTTACAAATGTCGCATACTAGTTGTAAACTTTTTGGCCACGAAGGGAGGGAGATGAATGAATGGGAGGACCCAGGTGCTGAGGTATACAGCGCTGAATCATTGCATGCAAAGCTATGTACCTAAACGTAAAGTGCGAAAAAATCCAGTCCAATCAGCAATTAGAGGCCTACAAGTATTATGTTTAAAATTATTTATGTAAGGGATAAAAAATCATTCAGGTAGGGTGCATGCCTAGTTGAATGATTTTTTTGCTGTTATTCATCATTTTTCGATATTTCTTGAAATATCAGAAAATTAAGTGTATACTGACATTAGAAATGGTTAAAGGAGTGATTGTGATGATTGTAGGCACAATTTTATTAGCATTTGCATTACCAGTGGGTATCGTATTAGCAGTAGATTTATTAAACGAGCAGCATCACTCTGCTACACAAACTAACCATTCATAACGTTGAAACAGTAAAATATCAATTTCTAGACAATGTTACTTTGTAGCCTTGTCTATTTTTCTATGAATAGGAAACAATTTGTGTGATTCATTCGTCAATAATAGTGAGAAAATGTTATACTATTAAAAAAACAGTATCGGGGAATGAGCATGCAAGCGGAAAAAACATCCAATCTTAAAAAAGAAATATTATCCTACATCAAAATTATTGTCATTACAGCTGTTGTTGTTTTTGGCTGTAAGCAATTCTTATTTGCGCCGATTAAAGTACAGGGAGCATCTATGTATCCAACTTATCACGATAAGGATATTATTATTGTAAGCAAAACAAGTAAAATCGAGCGTTTTGATCAAATTGTTTTCCAATCTCCTGTCGAAGATGAGTTATATATTAAACGTGTCATCGGTCTTCCAGGGGATAAAGTGGAAATGAAAGATGATGTATTGTACGTCAATGGCAAAGCATATAAAGAAGATTATGTGAACCGTCAAACGGATGATCCTAATCAATTACGCATTACGGAAAACTTTACATTGGAACAATTAGTGAATGAAAAAGAAGTGCCAGAGGGCATGTATTTTGTGCTTGGTGACAATCGCCTAAAAAGTAGTGACAGTCGCCATTATGGTTTAATTTCAGAGGATGCTGTATATGGTGAATCGAAATTAATACTATATCCATTTAGTCATTTTCATATTGGCTCAAAATGATGAAAAAAGAGGTCACTCCATTGAGTAGCCTCTTTTTTATTGTTGGGGTAAATCGGTACAGCTTTTATAAGTGGGATAATAGACACAAATCCTTGAATTTTCAACGGTTTCCTTGATGGGCGATGGCTTACTTTTCATGGGAGATTGCATTGCTGGTTCTTCATTTGTGAACGCTTCTTCTACTAATTCTACGCCATAAAATAGTATTAAAAAATAGCAGACAAATCCTACTATACGCAAACAATCACCTCGTAAAATAGTTATTGTATGTTTATATATATGGTCAAATTCGTCGAAATATAAGCAGAAAATCGAAATTTTCTCTTGCCCAAAAGATTTTTAGAGGCAATGAATTCTATGAAAAAAGCTATTGTCAATGAAATTTTGATGTGCTACTATAGCTAAAGTAAATATTTGATCTGTATAACCTCAATAATATGGATTGAGGGTCTCTACCAGGAACCATAAAATCCTGACTACAAAACTTTGCTTCATTTTTGTAGTCAGGATTTTTTTAGTTTGTTTTAAAACAATCTCCTACAAAAATGAACGTGTATCGAAGGGGAGATTACGATGAATTGGAGAGTTTATATTCTTGCTGTGACTACCTTTGCAGTCGGGTTAGTTGAATTAATTGTTGGTGGAATCCTGCCAAATATTGCAGAGGATTTAGATGTGTCTTTAGCGACAGCGGGACAATTAATTACTATTTTTGCACTTGTTTATGCGATTTCTGCGCCTGTCCTACTATCCTTGACAGCCAAGGTGGAACGCAAGCGCTTATTCCTTATTTCTTTATTTATTTTTACGTTAGGAAATCTAATGACCTTCTTTAGTACAACGTTTATCATTGTGCTAATCGCACGTATTTTCACAGCTATGAGTACAGCGTTAGTGATTGTTTTATCATTAACGATTACAACTAAAATCGTAGAGCCTCGCCATCGTGCTAAAGCACTGGGGCTTGTTTTTATGGGGGTAAGTTCTGCGCTGGTGATCGGTGTGCCAATGGGTATTTTTATTACAGAAGCGTTTGGCTGGCGAGCTGTATTTTTAGGTATTAGTATCCTATCAACGATTTCAATGATATTAATTGCTTTATTACTTGAAAAAATGCCAATTGGAGAAGTAGTGCCACTCAAGGCGCAAATTAAATCGCTGGCGAATTTAAAAATCCTGACAGCACAGTTAACTACCCTATTTATGCTAGCGGGCCATTACATGCTCTACGCCTATTTAACACCATTTTTAGTAGAGGCATTTGATATGAATGCTTCATGGATTAGTATCTGTTACTTAATCTTTGGTATTGCCTCTGTTAGTGGGAATGCTGTAGGTGGATGGGTGAGTGATAAAATTGGCACAAGTAAAGCCATAATTTTAATTGTCTCAGCCTTTGCCATTGTCTTATTTAGTATTCCTTATACAATTATTGCCCTTCCACTGTTTTTAGTATTTACGGTTTTATGGGGTGCGTTGAGCTGGGCACTGACACCGCCATTACAAAATTACTTAATTCAGGCGGATCCTCAATCATCGGATATTCAGCAAAGCTTAAATACAGCTGCCCTGCAAATTGGTATTTCTATCGGATCAGCAGTTGGTGGCGCAATGTTTGCTTGGACAGGGTCCGTTATGCACCTAGCTAGCTTTGGTACGATTCTAGTTCTTTGTGCATTAGGCTGCGCGATCTTTTCTATTAAAAGGGCACCTCTTGGACAGGAGCAGCACGTAGATTATCAGTCAGCACATCATCATTCATAATCGAACGATAGCCCTGAAAGGTATTGGGAAAGCCATCCCAATACCTTTTTAATTGGTTTGCATGAATCTATTTTCGTACACTTCCTAAAATTAAATTCTCTATGGTTTCTTAGCATACTCTAATTACCTATGGAATAGATTGTTGTAGTTAATGAATTTACAGATTTGAGGAGTTTGAGATTTTAAGAGCGAATATTATTTTTAAGAAAAATAGTAGGAGACTTTCAAATCTTGTAAATGGAAGGAGAACTCAATGACTGAATATCATCAACAATCAACTGCTGAAGTCATGAAGATATTGAACGTCACCACGCAAGGTTTGACTGATGATGACGTCCAAAAGAGGCAACAAGTCTATGGCTATAATGTATTAGAGGAAGGGAAAAAGACAAGTACGTTGGCTGTTTTTATGGGCCAATTCAAAGATTTATTGGTCATCATTTTACTCGTTGCTGCCTTCGTTTCCTTTCTACTAGGAGAAGTAGAAAGCACCATTGTGATCATGATCGTGGTTATTTTAAATGCCATTTTAGGTACAGTGCAGCATGTGAAGGCTGAACAATCATTAGATAATCTAAAAGCATTGACCTCTCCCATTGCCAAGGTCATGCGTCATAATCAACTAGTAGAAATTCCTTCTGAAGAAATTGTAGTAGGGGACCTTCTGATGTTGGAGGCGGGAGATTATATTAATGCGGATGGAAGACTACTAGAAAGCCATAATTTACACATCAACGAAAGCTCTCTTACAGGCGAATCAATTGCTGTGGCAAAAAGTACAGACCCTATTCGGAAGCAGAATATCACCATTGCGGATAAGAAAAATATGGTGTACTCAGGAAGCTTTGTGACCAATGGACGTGGCATCGTGATGGTTACGGCAATTGGGATGCAGACGGAAATCGGAAAAATTGCGAATTTACTCGATACAGCAAAGGAAAAGAAAACGCCATTACAAATTAGTCTCGATCAATTCGGTGAAAAATTAGCCTTAGGGATTACGCTGATTTGTTTAGCAATCTTTACGATTGATCTTATCCGAGGACGAGCCTTAGTAGAATCCTTTATGTTTGCTGTATCTCTTGCTGTGGCGGCTATCCCTGAGGCTTTAAGTTCTATCGTGACCATCGTATTAGCTTTTGGCACCCAAAAGATGGCAAAGGAAAATGCGATCATCCGCAAGCTTTATGCTGTGGAAAGCTTGGGGAGTGTATCGGTCATCTGTTCTGATAAAACAGGTACTTTAACAGAAAATAAAATGGTGGTACAGGAAGTTTTTGTGGACCAGAAGAAAATTCCTCATGATTGGCTCAATCCAGTAAATCCAGTGGAAAAAGAACTAATGGTAAAAGCGCTTTTATGTAGTGACGCTGTCGAGCGTGACCACAAAGAAATTGGTGATCCTACAGAAATTGCGCTCGTGAAATTGGGGAAACAGTATGGGTTAGATGAATTGAAGATACGTGAGCAATATCCACGATTGGCTGAAATTCCATTTGATTCGACGAGGAAGCTTATGAGCACTGTCAATCAGATGGACAAGCAGCCCATCATGATTACCAAAGGGGCTCTGGATGTACTCTTACCAAAAGTGACACGAATCAAAACATCAACAGGTATTTTTGAGATAACCCCGCAGCATCGCCAGAAAATCGAGGCGGTGAATCGTGATTTTTCTATGAATGGTTTAAGGGTGTTAGCCATTGCTTATAAGGAGGTATTGCCTCTACAAAAAGTCGATCCACGAGCGGAACGAGATTTAATCTTTGTCGGCTTAGTAGCGATGATGGACCCTCCAAGAAAAGAGTCGAAAGAGGCTGTGGAAAGCTGTATAAAGGCAGGTATTAAACCCGTCATGATTACAGGAGACCATAAAATTACAGCAACCGCGATTGCCGAACAAATTGGCATTTTGCAAAATCCAGCTGAAGCTATAGAGGGACATGCACTCGAAGGCTTAACTGATCAAGAGTTGCAAGAGAAAGTACAGGATTATTCTGTTTATGCCCGTGTTACACCAGCCCAAAAAATTCGAATTGTTAAAGCATGGCAGGATAAAGGACATGTGGTTGCCATGACAGGAGACGGTGTCAATGATGGACCTGCTTTGAAGCAAGCAGATATTGGGGTGGCTATGGGCGTAACAGGCACAGAGGTTGCAAAAGATGCCTCATCCATGATTTTAACGGATGACAATTTTTCAACAATTGTTAAAGCAATCGCCAATGGCCGTAGCATCTATACAAATATTAAAAATGCCATTCTGTTCTTATTATCTGGAAATGCAGGCGCTATTTTTGTCGTGTTATATGCAACGGTTCTGGGCTTACCTGTTCCTTTTGCACCTGTCCATCTTCTATTCATCAACTTATTAACAGATAGTCTGCCTGCTATTGCCATCGGTTTAGAGCCAAATAATAAGAAAACAATGAAGGACAAGCCTAGAAACATTCATACTCCTTTATTAAATAAAAAATTTACCACACAAGTTGTGCTTGAAGGGATATTAATCGCCATCTCCACCATTATTGCGTTTCAAATCGGTTTATCGACAGGCGATACGTTAACAGCAAGCACGATGGCCTTTACAACACTATGCCTGTCAAGGTTAGTGCATGGCTTTAATTCTCGATCCAAACAATCCATCTTTGCGATTGGTGTATTTTCGAATAAATATACGTGGTTCGCCTTTATCATTGGTGTGCTAAGTTTACACATGGTCTTATTTATGCCGATGCTTACAACGGTCTTTGAGGTAGCTCCATTAACACCAGCACAGCTAGGCTTTATTTATAGCCTATCGGTGTTACCATTCCTAGTCAATCAATGGTATAAGCTACTGTTCGTGAGAAATCGATAAAGATTAAAAAAAAGAAGCTTCCGTTAGTTATTAAAACGGAGGCTTCTTTTTAGTGTGTAGAGGCTAATAACCAGCCTTTACTCTTACTTAGGTCAATCAATCTCGCTCCAAGTAGCGCATAACGCATATGGAGTTCACTATATTTGGTTAGATGTGTTTTCTTTACTGCCAGCTCTAAAGCTTGGCTTACGGCAATCAAAGAAGAGGCAATATTCATCGATAAAATAGCACTTATTTCGCCATCATTAATGAAAGATTTCCCACGAATATCCGTTATTTTCATTTTACTGTATTCTATTGATGCTGTTGGTGCCAGCACACCGTTTTCCTTTAATAGCAGTGTTAGCTGTTTATTTTCCTCTTTTAAACATTGAATAAATTCCAATGTAAGGATTTTTAAGTTTTTATCACGCGTATGCTTAAAAAAAGCATGACTGGAAGCAATATAGCCTTGATTGATCCCAAGCTGTGACCAAAGCTTGAAAACCTCCTTAAATCGTAGCGATGCTAGATTTTCATTTATCATTGTCATCCTGACACTTCCTAACTCTTAGGTTGATTTAAGATTAGGATGTAGCAGTAAATGACATTCTATTCATCTTTTACAATAAAAAATGTATAAGAGGTCGCTAATAGTAGGTGCCATAAGGGTACATAGGAGGGTAACGATAGGGATAAGGGTATGGACATGGTTTCATATATTGCTGTGGCATGGTTGGTTTATAAGGGGCTTGATCGGTTGCTGATTGGACACGATTGCAGCCTTTTGCTGGTCCGATATAAGTCGTAGGAACAATCGGTGCAATCGTTTTCTTCCATTGTTCTTCATCTAAACAATACGTATGGGCCATAATATTGGCTGGTGTGAATTTTAAGATATCAGAGCCTAAAATGACCTCTGGCGTTGGCGCATCAAAAATAGCAAGTAGATGCGTGTCATCTTCTGTGGCTACTTCATAATGCCACCAGCCCTGTGGTACATTCGCAACCTGCCCAGGCTTGATAGGATAGTTTTGAATTTTCTTGGTAAAGGGATTCAATATAGAAACCGTTGCTGCTCCTGCAATACAATAGACAAGCTCTGCAGCATTTTGATGGTAATGTGGCTCGATGACATTGTCTTTACTTAAAAAAATATCAAGCAAAGATGTATTTTCTAATGTATTTAATTGTTCCACACCGAGAATATTAATGTAATTTCGGGAGTCTTTTTTAAAAAGCGTACTTTTATTGACATCAAAAGTGAACGCTGCAGAAGGGGAGTTATAATCGATATTTGAGCTGATACTTACATCCTTTCTCATATAAATTGAGCTATTCATCATCATAGATTATGTTTTAGGTACTTCTAGACTTACACAAATGCCTAGCTACAGTCAGCCTCTGTCTGGAAAAAAATTAGCTAAAATTACCACTTCTATTTCAGAACATACGTGCGTATAATAAAAACACAAACGTTTGTTCTTAGTTATCAAAAACTCTGTTCAACATGAACGCAAACAGAGTCAGTAAAGGAGCATTCAACATGAAAGAACAGTTGATAAAAGCCATGCATCGTCACCAAATCGTTCACATGATGTATATAGCGAAATCAGGTGCCATTACGAAAAGGCGCGTGAAAATTATCCACATTAAAGGTGGTGATTCCTTTACCGCCTTTTGTTTTACAAGGCTAGCGAAGCGTACGTTTCATATTAACAATGTTCTAGCACTTCTGCCCATTCTCCAACGGGAGTCTGAGGTGATATGAATTACAACGACTTCCCACAGAAAGATATTTTTTGTATTGATATGAAGTGCTTTTATGCAAGCTGTATTGCCATGCTAGAAGGGCTAGATGTGCTGACAGATCCAATTGCTATCATCGGTAATTTTGAACAACCTGGTAGTATTGTGCTGGCTGCATCACCAGTGATGAAAGAAAAATTTAACATTAAAACAGGGAATCGGCGTTATGAAATTCCCAAACATCCAGATATTAAGTTGTTTGAACCAAAAATGTCCTTTTTTCTAGAGATGTCCATGGCCATTACGCGTCTGATTGCACAATATGTCCCTCCAGAGGCGATCCATGTTTATAGTGTGGATGAAAGCTTTATAGATCTAACAGGCACGGAGCAACTTTGGGGTTCGCCTGAGCAGGTAGCCAAATTGATTCAGGAAGACATCTATGAAAAGTTTCGCATTCCGTCCGCCATTGGCATGGGACCAAACATGTTGATGGCTAAATTAGCATTAGATTTAGAGGCAAAAAAAACAGGCTTTGCCAAATGGACCTATGCCGATGTCCCAACAAAGCTTTGGCCAGTGCGTCCTTTATCTGATATGTGGGGGATTGGGAAACAGATGGCAGCCAATTTAAATGCGATGGGCATTCAAACAGTCGGTGGATTAGCCCATGCCGATTTAGCCGAATTAGAAAAGCGCTTTGGTATTATGGGTAATCAATACTATTACCATGCATGGGGCATTGATCTCTCCACATTAGGTGAGCCATTGGTGAACAATGCGGCATTAAGCTTTGGGAAGGGCCAAATGCTCATGAAGGATTATCACACACGAAAGGATATTGCAGTTGTACTCCTAGAAATGTGTGAGGATGTGATGCGACGTACACGGGAAGCAGGCTATGTCGGGCGGACTGTTAGCTTGGGGCTCTCTTACAGTCGCAATGCGATGACGAAGGGGTTCCATCGCTCAAGAACCATCGAAATTCCAACCAATGAGACCCTTGTTATGTATCAGACTTGTCTGGACTTACTAGATGAGCATTTTGCGGGTGAGCCAGCGCGTCAATTATCTGTTAGACTGACAAATTTAGAGGCAGAGCGTAGTATTCAGCTTGATTTATTTGATGAGCGTAAGGACCAGCGACAGGTCATTGGTCATGTCATGGATGCGATTCGTAGAAAATATGGAGTGGTGGCCTTATTACGCGCAGCCTCCTATACCAGCGCTGGTACAGCTATTTCACGGAATCGCTTAGTGGGCGGGCATTTAGCATAAGGAGTGGAAAAAATGATAAGAGATAGAGGAACGATGAAATGGACAGCGATGATGCTACCAGAGCATTTAATGCTTTTGAAGGCATGGAAACAAGAGGTGTTGACAGAGTTGCCTCGGGAACATGCTGAATGGGAGCTTGAAGAATTACAGCAAATAATCACACAAGCATTCACACAGCATAACTATATTATGTTAACTATATGGGAACATGGTAACTATGTGCAATGGGGAGGTACCATTCAAGCGATGAACGAGGACCAGCTGCTACTAGAAACCATTACCACAACGAAGCACATCCCGTTAAGATACATTTATGCTGCTCGTATAGAAGATGATGGATGTGATTAATGGAGAGCAACGACGATTATTACATCAATATTTGCTGCTTGATTTAGCTGTGAAATCCTTACAGCACGATCTAACAGTGGCGGAGCATTTTAAGATGAAGCGTGTATTTTTACCTGCTATGGATGCTTTATTAAAGCAGCTACACAAAGATTATTTTCAATTAAAACGTCAGCTCGCCCAACAAAAAATACGATTAGTTGGCTGGCATCGAATTGATGATTATTTTAGTGATGTGCAGGTGGCTACCGCAGGCAATGATGAGGTACTACGCTATGCCAATCAAGCGTTAAAAACACAAGTCGAAGAGCTAATGAATAAACATTTACACAATGCCTAGGCTTACGTCTACGACGAAAAAGCCAAAAGCTGATGACAGGAGTGGTCAGCTTTTGGCGGCTTTATTTCTCGATAGGTTTCACATCAATTTGCTCAACAAGAAACTCATTGTTAGTACGATTAAATTGATAGGTAATACGAACATCGGCTACATAAATAGGTGAGATGCCAATCGATCCAGGGATGTTTAACATTATTTTTTGATTTTCTACTGTATAAATAACCACACCACCGAAAGCAAGTTGCGCTTGCTTGATATCTGGTGCTGGATCAAAGTCATAATCAAATGTAGATTCTTTTCCCTGTGCTTTCATCGTAATCGCTAATGTGCCATCATCTTTTTTCGTAATCGTTGATTCAATAGTATGTGCAACGATGTCTTCATAATGTTGGACATTCATCTCCGATAAATCCTCTCCATTTACCACATGAATCTCATAGTGATTGAGGCCTGTCCCTCGTCCAGTTTGGATAATAATAGCAGCCTCTTCCTTATGATCATTTGTCAGATCTGTATAGAATAACTGAGGTTTAGTTCCTGTATCAGGGATTGTCCAGTCAAAATTTTTCCGCTTACCATCAATATCTAAAGTTACCTCTGTAATTTCATTTTGTGCTTCATTTCGTGCAAATAATCTCACCTTCTCATCATCGGAAACGGCGATCAATGGAGCCTCATGCTGTATCTCCAGCTGTGATGAGACCTGTTCAGCAGGGGTGTTTACTGTCTCATTTGGAACAGTAACACTACATCCAGCTAGTAGAGAAATTCCTAATAACCATAGCCACATCTCTTTTTTCAATGTCTAGTTCCACCTTTTCTATAGCTAATTGACTTTATTATACTGTATAAACATGCCCCATAGCAGTTGAATTCGTGAAGGAAAAGCTTATATGCCAGGGAGTGGAGGTGTAACAATGAAATTCTTAGAGATGGTAGGGGAAAATAGAATTCCATTGTTTGTAAGGTACGTCTCGCATTTTGAAAAGCAAATGAGTGACGATTTCTTTACAATGGCAAATTCATAACGATTTGTTCACCAATAGGTCCCATTCTTCTTTCTTCATGATCCATAAAGCCTACTTTGACATATAAATTCTGTGCAGCTATATTTTTATGATTGACGACTAACACTACTTCATTACATTCTTTAAACTCCTGCTTCACAAAATCAGCAAGTGCAGACATAGCCTTTTTAGCATAGCCCCTACCTTGCTGCTGATGGTCGATGGACAGGGCAGTTAGTAACATTGCCTGAGGATTACTAGAATATTGTTGGACTCTGTCCGTTGCATGAAGCACAAAAAAGCCGACAGGTACGCCACCACTTAAAATCACAATTGGATACTGTCCGACCTTCTCGATTGAAATCTCTTGAGGAAGTGCCGTAAATTGGTGTTGTTCTTCAGGTAATTCAAAACGATTTAACTGCTCTACATAGCTTTCAGAGAAATGTACTAACTCAATATTCGTTGTTTCTTGCATAAAAAAGCCCCCTTTTCTAATAGTTTAACCAGAGAACAAACGTTCGTCAAGGAGGCTTGTATAAAATAATGTGGGGGTAGGTCATTTTAACTTAAAAGGGTACCAAAAAGTAAAATAAAAGAAATACTAATCATCACAATAAGTGTAATGACCATTGTTAAAATTCCTCGAAGCAAGGTCGTTAAATTTTTAACATTTTTCATACCGACCAGGCTTAGGTAGAAACAGGCAATAGACAAGAGTAGTGTCAACAGTAATGGATGGAAATGAAGATAGGTGTCAAAGAAGTCTTTCATTGAACCTGATAGAAAAAATAATAGAATACAGCCCAAAGATAAGATAAATGACCAGAGATTTAAATTAATTCCCATTGTTTTCCTCCTTCCTATAAAAACGAATTTGTTGTAGGAATGTTCCGATGATTCCGCTTGATAGGGAAAAGGAGAAACTAAATGTGTGCTGCTAGAACAGGGTCACTCGGACGAAAGTGACCCCAAGTACCAAAAGGAGTGTAAAGTAAAGTTACAAGAACTTTACACTACTATTATTATGTGAAGCTAGCGGTTTAAGATAGTTATCTATCTAAATTACTAACTTTTAATTGTGAGTAAAAATAAATGAGCTAGAAAAAAACGAAAAGGGGAGGAGATTTGAATAGCTGTGGTAGCGATTCATGGTAAAAAGGCTTTAGCTTCTGTAATGGAACAGAGGCTAAAGCCTGAGACGATCAATTAACACATGAAGCTAGCACCAACGATAATAAGAAGGATGAATAGTACAACAATAAGCACGAATGTAGAGCTATTGCCGCTTCCATTGTCCCCGCCACAGTAATTATTGAAATTACAGTAACTCATGAAACACACCTCCTTTCTTTCTTTTAAAGTATGTATTGGACAAAAGGGGGGTATTAGCGAGTAGAGAAAAAATGAGTTGTCCCTTCATTCGGGAATAAAGCGGTGCAAGCTTTACTTTATTATTATGATGGAATAGTAGCTTGAGTTAGTTGTTAGCCTGTATAGCATCAAGAATAATGAAACAAATACTACTAATTGTTTTGGTATTCAACACGATGTAAAAAAACATCCGTTCTAGGATGTTTTTTTAGTATAACGGCTGCTGCGTATGACAAGGGGGGAAGCCGTTCACATCATGAATCATATGAAGGTCGTATTGCTTTAAGGCAAATTGACTTTGATACAAATATTCAAGAACAAGCAGTTTTCCTCCTGATACGCCACAGAGGACACCAGAAGTTCCTTGACCATTTGTAAAAGAAACACCAACAGGCTGACCGATTAAATACGGAATTTTATGTTGCCAAGGCACAATAGCCACTCCTTTCACTATAATATATGAAAGGCGTAGCTAGAGGTTCTTACCTTCACAAAATCGTACACTCCGTTTGTGGAGATGCTAACTAAATACTGACAAATCAATCATTCTTTCATTACTATTTTTATGGTAATATAAGTTATATATGGGGTTATAAAGAATTTTTAGTTATTAACGATTGGGAGGAGAATGGATGAAATTTAAAAAGGGAATCACCTTTATTCTAGGTCTCTTACTACTTATGCTTGCTGCCTGTACACCAACAGAAAAAAGTGAGAGCCAACTTCATGAGAAAAAGCAAATAACAGATGATGAAGAGATGGTGTTCTCATTTGAGCACCCTCAAACCAAACAAAAATACAAAATCATTCATGCCAATCAACTGTTTTATCCGTATATGGAAAAGGTCAAAGAGAATCCGAATCTTTCAAGCTCGGAAACTCTGGATTTGTACAATAAGGAAGTTATTCAACCGATCTACCAGGATTGTTTTGAAAATGGGGAATATTATCATATGGCAGAAACTCTGCTTAATACGGTTCCTAGCAGGCTAACAGAAATACAAATGGTGAGTGAAAAAATGGAAACACATAAAGCAGAAATCAATCAACTCATTCAAGAATCGCTATTGAAATCCGCAGACCTCTTACCCTCTCAAAGCGATGTAGCTGTTTGTGTATTCCCTTCAGCAACCAATAATAGAATACCCTTCGCAGTAGGAGCGGGCAAAATCATCCTCCCGCTTTATCTAAATGTTTTGGATGATGGTATAAAGTCAACTGTTGCTCACGAATACCATCACAGCGTTTGGGCGGAAAAATATTTAAATAAAGATGTCGGAGCTTCGGTATTGGATAGTATCGTCTTTGAAGGAAAAGCGGTCATGTTTGAAAAAAACGTTTATCCTGACTACGGCTATACAGCAAAGAATGTAACTTACAACAAGGAATTATGGTCTAAAGTAGAACCTGATTTACATAAGTACGACAGTAATCGTACCTCAGACATCTTATATGGTGGAAAAGGGTTACCGAAAAATTATGGTTACAGTGAAGGCTATAAGATGGTTAAAAACTATCTTGACTTGCATCCTGAACAAACACCAGAGGATTGGACAGCCTTAAGTGCACAAGAAATTTTCGAAGAAGGAAAATACTTGGAACACTATCAATAACTATTTTATGACACTTATTTGTGAGAGTACAAAATTAAAGAGCACTTTTACTGATTACAACATGAACTAGTAAAACATGCAGCATAATGATAGGACTTTCTCAATCGAAAAAACAAACAATAAGTCACTACGGTTTTAAATCGCAGTGGCTTATCTAATGCCGCACAGTCCTATTAGGATGATTGGAATGAGGAGAACCTTCCCAAGAACAATGCAACGGCTTTTAATGAATTAAAACTTGGGGAAATCTCCAACTAAACAGAGTATGTAAAAAGGGATAGCATTGTACAAAAACATCTTGGGGGCGATGTTAAAGGTGCTATCCCGACATTAATGTATGTGAAAGAACTTATAAACATTACCACTGTAAGTAAATTGAAAAGTAATTGAAATAAGGGTGTAAAGCTTTTATTATAGGTATAATCCTAGGCATCATGGATAAAAAAGGTGGTTTTTCCTTATCTGCTATGGATGAATTTATATTTTCATTTAATAGAAAATTTTTAGTACATATTTTAAATATAATGTCGATTATGAATTGGTTGATTCGCCACCATCTACATGCAAGACTTGCCCTGTAACATGCCTAGAATCATCTGATGCTAAATAGACAAAAGTAGGGGCGACTTCAAAGGGCTGAGCCATTCGGTTAAATAAATTAGTTCCATGTAAGGCGTTTTCATCAGAGGAAAAGCTAGAAGGAATAAGTGGTGTCCAAATACGGCCAGGGGCTATCGCGTTGACACGAATCTGTTTTTTGGCAACGCTTTTAGCTAGGGAACGAGTCCAGCCTACGATAGCCGCCTTTGTAGCAGAATAATCGATGAGTAAAGGTTCTCCAGCATAAGCCACAACGGAGGCAGTGCCAATAATGGAGCTTCCTGCTCGTAAATAAGGGAGAGCGGCTTTTGTCGTATAGAAGTGAGCATATACATTTAATTTAAAGGTTTCATCAAACTGTTCATCCGTGATGTCTGTCAGCTCATTTTGCTGAAATTGAATCCCAACATGGTTACATAAAATATCCAATTGACCAAAAGTGTTCATCGTTTCGGAAACAATGTCTACACATTGTTTTTTAAAGCGAAGATCTCCAGGAAGCAGCAGACATTTTTGTCCTAATTCTTCAACTCTTTTTTTCGTTCTTAGCGCATCTTCATGCTCATCTAGATAAGCAATGGCCACATCGGCCTCTTCTTTCGCAAAGGCAATGGCAGCAGCTGCACCCATCCCGCTATCACCCCCAGTAATAAGCGCAACTTTTCCCTTTAATTTACCACTCCCTTTATAATGAGGATTTTCTATGATGGGTTTAGGAACCATTAAGCTTTCCAATCCCGGTTGGCGTAATTGTCTTTGTTCAGGTTGAGTAAGTGGCACTTCTTTATATTGCGTAATCTTCCCATAGACAGGATATTGCGGGTATGGATCTTCCTTTTTATTGTCCTCAAACCACTTTTGATAAAAGTGGATTTGTGCTAATAATTCACGATAGTCCTTGTCATTCGGATTAGTAATAACCAATCCCTCCTTTTCAACATATACTATGAAAGCTTAGCTTTTTGTGTTAAACATCCAAACAAGCCGTGAAGGAAACAGGAGGACTGAAAATGGAGGTTGAATTTTTCCCAGAAGTTACGCGATTATTAGAAAATGAAGCGTCTACACTTGAGATCCATTATTTGAATGACACCTGGTTAACACCAACCATTGGCGTAAGACCACCTTATTATAGCTACCCAATCTACGAGTCATATTATCCGATTTGGGACAATGAATAAACTGTAAACGAAGAAGCCATCTGATGCTGAAAAAACAACACCAGATGGCTTCTTTATTTATAAGAATATTAATAATTTTTAATCTCTTCGAAAGTCCCGAACGTTGCATCCCGTAGATTAATTGTACCATATATATTTTTCTTCCCATCAATCACTAGCACCTTTGGATGCATGTATTGTCTGGGAATACTTGATTTTTGTCCGTCCGTTTTGTGGAATGCTAAAATTTGTTGCAATGTCACATCATCGGTATACGTAAATCCACCGAAATCATCATTATAGGTATGGAAAGGTACCGGCCGAATGATAGGTAAATAATAAAATGTGCGATCTTTTAGTACTTTTCCTTCCAATAGAACATCTCCATTATTTGTTACTGTGTAACGCTTATCACCGATATGATTCATGGCATCTGTATCAGATACCATCACACCTTGATAGTCGAAATAATATCGGTAATGCACCGTCTTGGGTGTTCTTATAATTTCTTCATTTTTCATAGATAATACATTTCCATTGATTGTATGCTCTATTATGCCAGAATCACTGTTTATGAAATACATAGATATACCTTGTTTATCTAAATATCCTGCTTGTGAACCATATTCTTTTCCTGTATCTAATAATTTGTAATGCGCATCTGTAAAACTATGCATTAAGAAAAGGTTCATATTGATATATCCATGTTGACCTGGAATGTATTTTTTTACAATGGAGAAAGCATTTGATTGCATAAATTGATTTCTTAACTGTAATCGTGATTCGTGAGGGCGACCAAAAAGGCTAGTCCCTTCAATTACCACTTCTTCGTCGATGGCAAAGTTACCATCATAGCGTGCATAAATATGAAGAAGAGAATTAGAAAAGGACACTTGTAAATGGGATTTATTGATCGTTGTTACATTTGAAATTTTTTGAAATCCTAGCTCTTCAGCTGTTTTTTCAAAATGAATAACATGGTGATTGCGCTCAATTAATTTGATTGTTCTTGATAAAAAAGAAGCAAAATGCACACGTGTCACACTGTTTTTGGGATAGAAAGTATCTACATTGGAAATGCCTAAAGCATTAAGTGCCTCTATATAGGGTCTAGCTTCTTTATTTGCTTTCTGTATATCCACTACATCACTTTGCAAATCATAGGCATAGTCAATCAATGAATAGTTTCGGGCTAATACCATAAGTCGGTTTAACGTTAGTGCCATTTGTTCTCGTGTCATGTGATTATATGGATTTAGGCGTCCATTTTCTCCTTTAAAGATGCCATTATCGTAAAGTAAAGTTGAATACTTTAGCAATTCACGATCCTTCACACGAAGGGGCATATCCATAAAACGATCCATTTCCTCCCAATTTTTATCAACCTTCGCTATGCCGTTCTGTTCGATATATCGTCCCATCATTACGACAACTTGACCACGAGTAATCGTCGTGTTTGGGGAAAAAGTTGTCGGTGTTGTCCCCTTAATAATATTTCTTTTTGTTAGATCCTGTACTTCTTGTTGCATTTGATTCGGCAGTTTTTTTATATCATCAAAGCCACTTGCAGAGACAGAAATGTGATTCATTAAAAAAACGAAACAGAATAAAACGAACATTATTGTATAAATAAGCTTTCTTTTCATCTTTCACCTGCTTTAACCAATATCCACAAAATGATAGCATGTTTAAACAGATAAATTCTATTGGTAATGAATAACAAATATAAAGTAACCCAGAGCTAACTAGATTTATTTTGCAGAAGGCTGTGTAATTGCAACTACTTTAGGTTCTCTTCACAATAATTTGCAGTGGCAAGTTCAAGTGATAAAAAGAGATTAATAGCATTAAATACGTTAAGATCAAATAAGGTGAAAGTTATTCATTCTTTTCAGTTAGTAGCGATAATGTTGAAAGGCAGAAATTCCTTTCACTTAAGAATATATTAATCGGCAACAAGCTACAGGTTTTCATTACATTTTGTCATGAGAAAGGATGGTAATATGAGTAGGAATTTTATTATCTTTGGAGCTAGCCAAGGATTGGGAGATGCATTTGTTAAGGGGTTACCTGTCAAAGGAGATACAGTATGGATGGTAGCACGAACGAGACCCAATAGTTTAGAGCTAAATGATGGAGTAAATCGTCACTGGTTATCCATTGATCTGTCTAGTCAACAACAAATTTCCACTTTAAAAGAAGTGTTACAAGGCATTCCGCTCGATGTATTAATTTATAATGTGGGTGTATGGGAAAAGCGTGGTTTTGAAGATGATTATACATTTGATAAGGATGAAGTAGAGGATATTTCGAAATTAATCAATATCAATCTAACTTCTACTATTACATATATTCAGGCACTTTTACCCAACTTAAGACAAGCGAAGCAGGGAAAGGTTATTTTAATTGGATCTACAGCAGGCTTAGATCACACAAACAATGCACAAGTTTCATTTGTCACATCTAAATTCGGCGTAAGGGGCATTACAAATGCACTGCGTGAACATTTAAGGAAAGATAAAATTTCTGTCACATGCATTAATCCTGGTGAACTGGCAGCAGAAGTACCCTATGAAGAAGGAGCGGAAAAAGCCATTCATTTATATGAAGGTACACGAATCCCCGTACAAGATATTGTCTCTCTTGTGCAATGTGTAATTAATCTATCAGCAGTCTCCTGTGTAAAAGAAATTAATGTCCCAGCCATAACGGATTTAAATGCATGATTACTCAGTGAACGCTACTCAATATTGAGTAGCGTCTTTTAATAAAAAGGACAAATAGATTCCGTGCCTTAGAAAAAATTTTCACGACCCCTTCACACATAACACTACAATTAAGCTCATATAAATAAAGGTAGTAAAAAAATCAACATCCTTTCATCGTCATAACCAATTCTAAAAATACTTCCAGCCTATTAAATCTTAAGAAAATCTTCAGGTTCTACTAGGAAATATTTAAGATTCGCTGTGTATAATTATAAAAAAAGGAAATTCACGAAACCATTTGAAGATTTAAAACGTATTGGTAGTAGGAGAGAGAATATTAAGTAGGTGAAGATATGGCACATACGATTTACATAGTATTAACCAAAACAGGGACGTTATTATCAAAAGCGATCGGCATGTATACGGGCAAGGAGATGAATCATGCATCCATAGCCTTTGATGAGGGGCTATTTGAAATGTATAGCTTTGGTCGAAGGCAATTGAACAATCCGTTAAGTGGGGGCTTTTTACGAGAGGATGCAGAAAGAGGGCTATTTGAGTGTGCGGATTGTGTTATTTATCGCTGTCGTATATCACATTATCAATATTTAGACATGATGAAAATTGTCCGTTATATGTACTGGAATCGAGATCGCTATAAATATAATTTTATCGGACTTTTTGGTGTGGTGATGCAAAAGGAAGTGAGACGTGAGCGTGCTTATTTTTGTTCCCAGTTTGTAGCGACGCTACTAAAGGTGGGAGGGCTAAAAATAGTTCAAAACCCAGCATTAATGACGCCTCATTGCCTAGCGCAATTACCGTATTTAGAGAAAGTATTTGCAGGGAAATTGGCAGATTATTTACAAACGGTTCGTGAGCCAGCTATGCTATATGGTTAAGATGCACTACCTGACGTTTAAATAGTAAAATAGACACTCATGCGACAATCTTCTATTTTGTAAGAGGATTGTCTTTTTATCTTTCAGCGAAAAACACCCTTCTTTATCGGTGGTGCGATAAATGTACAAATTGTACTTTTTGCTTCAATGGTGTCCCGATACTTTTCGAGCAAGCTCGAAAAAAATGAACGCAATTTCGCTAAGGCGTCATCAATATTAGTCATATTTACCCCATATAGAATGTCAATAAACCTAGTTGCTGGAAACTGGAAAATGAGTCCTATTCCTGTTAAAAGAGTCACCATAAAATTGCTATCATAAATAATAGATACGTACGTTCTACGAGTGATATCAGCAAGGAGGATATGGAAATGAGTGATGAAATAGCAGCAGTTGGCTGGGATGCGATTGATCAGGCATTAGCACAGGTATATGGTGAGCAGGAGCCAAAGCATTATGGAACTTTGATTCCCTATTCACTGGGAGGACAAGATCCTTTAGATGGAATTAGTGTTTATAAAAGCGAAACATCCATTCCGCATTGGCATTTTGTTACATATGGCTTCTCGGAACTATATGAAAAGGAATTTGAAAACAAGGACTATAGTGGATATGGATTTGAATTAACATTTCGACTAGTACGTCAACATGATGAGGACGAGCCACCTGCTTGGGCATTGAATTTACTACAGAATATGGGCAGATATGTGTTTAATAGTGGTAATGTTTTTAGAGCGGGAGATTATTTGGATGCAAATGGTCCGATTTGCCTCGATGCCGACACACAATTAACGGCACTAGCCTTTACACATGATCCAGAGCTTGCTGAAATCGATACACCAAATGGCAAGATGGAGTTTATCCAAATGGTCGGTATTTCAGAGGATGAGTTAGAAGCGATGCAGACATGGAATACACTTGGTGTACTACAGGCTGGCATGAAGCAAATACCAAGCTATACTACGGATTTAACAAGAACTTCTCTCCTACAAAATCCTGAAGTTACCGAGGCAGTTGTGCGAGGAATGGAGGAAGATGGCTCTAATACGGGGTTTCTTTTCGTAGATCAACTTGCTTGGGAAGTAGAAAAAAAGAGCTGGTTTAACAAACCGTCTAATGTTGTTCAACTTGGAGCAAAGCAAGCAGCTGTCATTAGTAAATTATTACGTGGACGTATTCTGAAAGATAAAGATCTTACCTTAGTCGGTCAACAAATAACGATAATATTTAAAGCAGGCCCTCAAATAGGCTATTCAGAGAATGGTCAAGAGATTACGATCACATTGAACAAGGCAGCGGTAGAAGAATTAAGTCAGAGGCTGATACCGCAAGAAAGTCAATTCACTATTTCTTCTTTAGCTGGTGTAAGTTTTCAAATTTTGAAGACACATATTAAAAATCAAGAAGGAGCGGTTGTGAAAACAATCGGATAAGATGGATCTCTCGCTAAGGCTTTAGCGGGAGATTTTTCTCTAACAATAGAAAGGGAGGATGTACAGTGAAGCAGTGTGTAGAGCATTTTCTAGCGGCTGTGTGGGAGCAAATCACGGCTGTTTATCAACAAGAGAGTAAACGAATAACAGGGCTGAAAGAGCAAAGTAGGTTACAAGCAGGCATCCTTCAATATTTGAAAGTTGCCTGGAAAAAAGGAAAAAGTCCTAATGGCACAATCTTTATAGATGTTTATGAGCCATTTAGTTGGAGTGATAGCTCCTATAAGGTGGAAGCGGGTTCATACATACAAGAATTTACAGATGTCCAGCATATTGAAGAGCTTTTTAGTGCTTTATGTACTAAAACAGAGGAAGTATTTCAATCTGAGCAATACGGTCCCCGATTTTTTGATTACCGCTTTGAGGTTGTGCTAGAATTTGAACATGATAAAACGGTGCTTCATTATCAAAAGGAGCTGTTGAATAATCGTAAACTAGCGTCAACGAAACAAGTGCTGGCAAGCTTTATAGAAACAAAGGTGATGGCAGAGCTACCAGTAAGACCAAGTGACAATGATGAATTTTTCCTTGCGAAGCATTTGGTCAATCCACATTTTTTCCATCAAACAGCTGAGGAAGTCGAACCACTTATTCATCGGCTTCAAGAAAAGCATCGGGCGAATAAAGAACGTTTAGACAAATGGATTTATTATTATACAATGGCCTTTAAGCAGTGGGCAGAGGAGCATTTTTTAACGCACTATTTTGAACAAGCAGGCGATTATAGGAAAGAGTGGGTATTGAAAACAGAGGACTCGGTACAACAACTAGAGCAGGAAAAACTAGATTTCTTTCTTTATGTCGCGTTGAAGATTGGTCAAAAAGAGCCAGCCACTCGATTAGAATACTTGGAACTTGCGAAGCAGCTTGGCTCGCTGCAGGCAGCTAATTATTTGGAAAAAGGAAGCGGTCGTTTTGAAAGTATAAGAAAGCGGGATGTATTCGAAGGACAGGCAAATGATATTTTACAAACGATTGATATACGAGTGATGGTAGAAGAGGAAAACGCTTATCGTGAAGCCCTTTACTATATCATTCAACTGCTACAAGAAGGTTTTCCAAAGGGCTATAAGCTGGCTTTAAAGAGTAAAGCGAAAAATTATCTTCCTATTAAAAAGTTAGCTAAATCAAAGCTTCATCAATTTTTCGCCAATTGCCTACAATATCCAAATCTTTTCCCTTTATTAGCGGACTATGCCCAGCTCGCTATGGAGGAATATGCTTGGTATCAGGATGTTGAGCCGAGTGAAAAATCAGCTATGCCCAGCACCTATGCGGTTTTTGGATTAGGACTTTATAGCAAGGATTATTTTCCACTTGTTCAACGATATATGTTACTCGTTGATACAGAGCATCAATCCGTGCAAGATGCTTATGCGGAAGCCTTTCTTGAAGCACATGGCTTATCAGTAGAGATGATGCCTGTGTTTGTAGCTATTTTACTTGGTGCAAGTGAATCAGCTAAGCCAATAAAGAACATTGACATCATGGATTTAGATTTGCTCGTGGCACTCGGACAAGAACTTGAAAAGAAAGCAGATTATCAGCGTCCATTTGTTTTATATCGAATATTCGGTAGTTCCAAGAAGCTTGCTCAGCGACTAAAGCAAGAATCAGCACCAATAAGGGATGAACTTGAGAAATTACTGCAATGGATGGATTCCTGAAGGGGGTAGACGAATGGAATGGACGGAAGTGAGTAAATCCAAGGATTTAGAGGTCGTTCGGGAGGCCCTTACTAAATTAGATGTAAATGAGCGAGATGCACGTGGGAGAACACCATTAATGCTTTTTATAACAAATCGAATGCCACATGAAGGAATCAAGCTTCTTTTGGCACAGCATATAGACTTGGAGGCACGAGATAAGCTTGGTGATACAGCAATTAAAAAAGCGGTAAAGTTTAAGCAGAAAGAAGTGATTTCTTTACTACTTGCAAAGGGTGTAAATTTATCTGAGCCAGAGGGGATTACCGCTACAGCTTGGTTTGCGGCAAGGGAGCATGCAAGAATAGCTGATTTATTGGTAGATACACCAGGTGCAATCCGTCTAACTTTGAATGCACAAGAACAACAGCAAGCTGATGCCATTTTATATGAGGATTCTCTCAATACAATGTGCCAGCGCATAAGCAAGGTATCATCAGCTGTTATTTTACATGCCATTGTCAATAGCTATAACTGGGATGATGGCCCCGAGCCTATGCTCGCAGCATTAGCTAATCCAGTTTGTGCCCCTATTACCATGATAGACATGTTTGAGCTAATGGAAGGAGAATATTGGCTAGCACTAACAGAGGAAGAGATAGCGAGTTCCGATTGGAAGCGACCATGGAAAGAGATGGCACTAACCTTACAAGAAAAATTAAAGTGCTAGCTAGCGAGGAGAGAATAATGGACCAAAAAGCAAGGAAAATATTAATGCAAACCTATTGGCAATCTGGTGGATGGCGTTCAGGTGGTTATACCTATACAGAAGAAGATTTTCAATATGCTAAAAGTAAGGGCTTGATGTTTGATCGATTAACGATTTCCCATGATGAATGTGTACAAAGATTGCGACAGCTGCATGAGAAATTCTTAACAAAGGAGCTTGTGGTAAAGGCATTTTTGCATAGCTTATCGACGCGCAAAGTACATTTACGCAGTGCCTTATCGAGCTGGGCTCTTACGCATAATTTACCAATGCATACGTATGATGAACAACCTGTGGCATTGGTCTCCTATAGTGGCTGTGGCTACTGTAATGAGCGGAAAATCATGTCCAATGCTACGTATGTCAATGAAGATTTAAATGTGCTTAATTTTGAACGCATCAAGTGGGGAGGGGTTCGCCTCAATTGGCTCATCTATTGTTTACTAGACTTAGAATGCCTAGTGAAAGAACAAGAAGCATTGAATGTAAGTGAGGATGGCGTAGCCATCTTAAAACAGATGGTAGCAGCAATAGAATCCTGTAACGACACAGATGCAGCTAGACAGCTTGAAAAGCGCTGGAAAGATGTTTTCAAGTCCAATCAACATGAACGAGATGTGGTCATGGAAATCTGGGGTTATGCGGGACTACTCGTATCAAAGGATGATTATCGCAAGGAGCGTGGACGTGGAACTGATTTTATGTCAATGGCGACTTGGAGAGGACAGGATGGCTATTCACAGGAAAAGATGAAGTTTTACTTTGCCTCCTACCTATAAAGCTGAGGATTATTGATATAGCAAAGGAATTTTAAGAGCGGCTACTATAATGAACAGCTGTCATGGTCATGCGTGCAGATTTTACTTTTACCAGAGCTTTACTAGAATAAATAAGAGAGGTGCAGTGAGATGGGGGCTTGGGGATACAAAGCATTGGAAAGTGATGAAGGTTTAGATGTAGTGGCGTTTTTGCGGGAGTTTATGGAACAGCATAAGGAATCCAATCAGCTAACATTATCGGATATTGTACAGGCTATGAAACAGCAAGGCTTTTTTGGTAAAACATTGGAGGATATAGATTTTTTCTACGATATAAGTGCCCTGGCTTTGGCAGAGCTTTATAGTCAATATCTGGATACAGGAACCATTTATGGTCAAGAAAGTAAGGATGAACAAATACAATGGGTAGTAGATGAAAGCTCTTTGACCTTTATATTGCGGTATTTACAGGACATTAGAGATGAAGTACCTGATCAACATGGTAGTAGAGAGATTGTAGAATTATGGCAAGAGTCCAAGAGTTGGCCAGAATGGCAGTCCAACTTAGCCTATCTTATTCAGACGGTGGAACAAGCAATTAACCGTTTGTCACAATAAAAATAGATGGAGTGATTGGAAATGACCTATGATTTTTGGATGATGGCTTCCATCATGGAGTTGGTTGAATATCCAGATGAGACAAGTGATGACTATATAGCACATCCAACTTTACAGACGATCATGGATGTGCTTGAAATCCAAGTACCGATAGCAGAGATTTACGAACGTTATTTTGGTCAATCCATTCATACAGGACATGTTTTAGTATTTGCGAATAAGCAGCAACCACATGTCTGTGTGGTACTTGATACTTATCGAGATCCGCTCGATCAGCTGGATTTAATTCAATTTGGCTGGAGAGTGAACACAAAAGATGTTCACCTAGTAAGACAGCTGACACGAAAACTATTTGATAATTGTGATGAGGGGATTCGCTATGAGGAAGGTCAATCCATTCTCTATCAGGTATTACAAGAACAACGCTATCCTCGAAAACTTTACTATGAGACATTATATGAACAACAGCTGAAGAAATTTTGGGTATGATAGCATCAAAAAGGATTCGTAACACTTTCTATAAAAAGTGTACGAATCCATTTCCTAGAACCTATACAAAGAAAAAGCTGAATAGAGATAGCGCAATCGAAATGATTACAATAGGTCCAATCATTTTCATATGTCGTTTTCGTGCCATTACAACAATCGCTACATATTCACGAATCATCGCATTTGGCCAATAATAAAAGGCTGTCTTAGAGCCAATGCCCTGACTATCTAAGCCCGCAAGTCTTGCATAAATACCCGCACGAAAAAGATGGAAATTATTCGTGGTGAAAATACTGTTATAGGCCTCACCCTGTTTCCGATCATCCATGAGCTGCTTAGAAAATAACATATTTTGATAGGTATTCACAGAGCGGTTCTCCTGGAGTGTATGCTCAATGGGAATGCCTTTTTCTATTGCATATCGTTGCATCGCTTCAGCTTCGGGTAGATTTTCATCAGGACCTTGTCCACCAGAGAAAATAATGGTAGGTGGAGTAGTCACTGCTGCTTGCTTATGATAGAAGTCAATTGCCTTTTGAATTCTACTAGCTAAAAGTGGAGGCACCTTATCATTAATTAATCCACTGCCTAGTACAATAATAAAATCTTGATTCAATCGAGGGCGATTGAATTGGTAGAGAAAATAAGCAGATAAAAAATTGGATAAATGGATAAAAAAATAAAACGTAATGAGTGAAATTCCACCAAAAATGGGCTGGAGGTGGACTGAAAACAAACTCGCTGGATTTATAATCGGTAATAGGATAAAAAGTAAAATGCCAATCGCCACAAGTAATGTTAAGGAATTGGCTAAACGTCTACCTTCTCGCTTCATTAATACTCTCGCATTTAAAAATAAACCAAACATTAAAGCAACAATACCAAAAGGAATTAAAATGAAAAGAGCAATCAGTGGAATAATGACAATAAGCCTTAAAAAGTAATGGTCAGATGCTAAAGATAGAATGACGCAGAATAGCAGAAATGAACAGACAAATAGATTAAATAATAGTCCGTTGATCATTTTTCTTGGGTCTTTAAAGTAAGAAATAAGAAAAACGATGAAAAGAATCAGTGGAATAATGCCAAAATACATACAAAATGCACCTCTAGTGATGGAAGTTGGTTAATGATATCTCTATATTATAAGTAATTATTGGATGAAATCAACCATCGATGAAAAAGTGGAGGGGGAGCATCTAGAAGCTCCCTCTATTTTTTGTGTGTACGATGATAGGTTTTATTGAGGTAATGAATATATTGGGTGCGGGTCAATCCACCCGTTTGGCGATTAAAGTCATCGTAGGAGATATCTTCTGGAAAACTAAATTCAGCGAGTGCCCGCTGACGATCTTCGCGGAAGTGTGGATGATCTAGCGACTCTGTTACAATTCCTTCCTCTTGCTTCAACCAATCACTGGCAACGCCTGCATAGACACCATGATTGGTAAAACGGCTAGCTGTTTGATAGGAGGTGGAAGGTGCAGGTTTACTAATTGTTCCTGTTCCCCAGGATAGACGATATCGAGGCTCTTTCCCATAGTTTAGTGTCACGCCATAGCCCATTGGAAAGACAATATCGGATTCTGTTAACATTTTATGGCCTATCTTTTCATAGCATCCTCGCATAAAATGGTCATCCATCACAATATGGGTTTGAGGGGCCAATGGAGCAGATATGATTTCCTCAAGAGAAGGCAGGCGCTCTGTCGTTGTCAACAAATAGGGCCGTACAAACAATGGCATTGTCATTACATTATGCCAAATACTATCTTCTCCAAAAAGATGATCCTTTTGCATTTGACGTAAATCGCCAATGACAAGCACATAGCCATCTACAAATAAATCGATTTCTACACGAAAAATATCACCTGGCACAGTCTTATAGCGTAGACTTTTCATCTTGGTTAGCTTTTCTAGCTTGTCTGAGTAATCAGCAGGAAGCTGGGAGGGAAATTGCTCTAACCAATTCAAGAGAGCCGACTTAGTCGTTAAATGCTCAAAGCCTGTTAATGGTAGCTGGTAATATGTTTTAGTGTTACGAGCTGTGATATAGCTAGATGGATGGTTTTCATTACCTAGACCAACAGAAAAAACAACGCCTGCAGCTTTCACAGCGGAGATATTGGTATAATTCAATTTCTTTTCTTTTCCACGCGCAGTTTGAGGGACAATGACTTCACGATTACGTGTTAAAATGTCGACATCCGCTTCTTGGTAGCTATGCTCATTCACGAAAATTCTTTTTTTAATGAGATCGCCTTCAAGGCAAATAAAATAATCCTCTCGAATCGGAATCGTTTCCCAATGTGCTTCTAAAGTATGTAGGCCGAAATAGGGGCGCAATGAATTCGTTAACCAACTAGTAAATGGTGTCAATCGAATTTCCTCCTAGCTATTGTTTTGTATTTTGGTCAAGTATACTGAATTTGGTGGGTGTCGAAAATAGCTTAGATGGAAAATAGTTACTTTTATGCAGTGATAATAATTGCTTTTGGAGCAGATGCCTACCTTTTTCTTCAGGCTATAGAACTGCTATAATGACAGACAGAGGTGATGAATATGCATATTGTGACGATTGAAGGCATACCCTATGCTTGGCTTGAACAATTACAAGAAATCCACGCTCACGTTTTTGATGGAGCAAATTTGCCACTCGAAAAGCTAGAAAAGAAAGAAGGCCTTCTTTGCATATTGGCAGTGGAAGGTGACACATTGATCGGCTTTAAACTAGGCTACCCACATCCAGATGATATTTTTTATAGTTGGTTGGGTGGCGTTCATGTAGCACATCGAGGTCAGGGAATTGCAAGTCAATTAATGAAACAACAGCATGAATATATCAAGACTTTAGGCTTTCACAAAGTTCGTACATATGGAAGAAATACATTCAAAGCCATGCTTATTACCAACCTCAAGCATGGTTTCGATATACGATCAACATTTATTGATGAAAAAGGCAGACATAAAATTATATTTGAAAAAACAATTGATTAAGGAGTTTTATACATGAAAGCATATTTAGCAAATGGGTTATTTTCGTTAGGCGATCGTTTTGTAAATGAACAATTGGCAGCAGCTATTCGCGAGGCAGCACCAGGCATCGCATTATATGTACCTCAGGAGAATGAGGCCATCAATGATAAATCTGCCTATGCAGATAGCTTAGCGATTGCCCAAGCAGATTTAGAGATGCTACAGGATAGCGATGTTCTGATAGCTGTATTAGATGGGGTGGAAATTGATTCAGGCGTTGCCGCAGAGATAGGTGCGTTTTCGATGCTGAATCGTCCCATTATTGGTGTGCTAACAGATGTTCGTCAGCAAGGGCGGGACAATATGCAAAAAATAGAGGCACTGATCCGAGATGGGCTAGAGAATCAGTTTGTTTATCGTAATTTATTTGTTGTGGGGTTAATTAAACGCAATGGCGTGATTACATCTTCTATTGAAGAGGCTGTGAAAGCCATACAAAAACTACAGAACGGGGAGGCATCATGATGCTATTAGCTACATCAGACATGGTGGCAGGAAAAGATATCATGGAAACATTAGGGCTAGTGAAAGGGAATTCTGTTCAATCTAGAAATATTGGTCGTGACATGATAGCAGGTCTTCGCAATATTGTAGGTGGAGAAATGAAGGAGTATGCGGAGATGCTTGTGCGCTCTCGTGAAATTGCCACAGAGGCAATGGTAGAGGAAGCCAAACAATTAGGTGCAGATGCAGTTGTAGGCGTTCGTTATGCTACTTCATCTGTCATGGATGGTACATCCGAAGTATTGGTATATGGAACAGCTGTAAAATTCAAATAAAAGAGTACAAGGACTTTCATTCAATGGAAGTCCTTTTTCAATGGTTAAAAAGTGACACATTCATCTAAAATGCTGTAAAATTTTAGTTAATTATGTCAAAAATACAGTCTATTGTGCTGCTTGAATGGTGATTTATTATAGGATGCGTATAGTACAAATTATACCAATAAAGTAGAAGTTTTATCTTGATTCAGTTTATAGATAATGAGATGAATGCACAAATGGAGTGGGTGTAAAAACACCAACTGAATCAAGATAAAAGCCCAAGCGGAGGTCACAGATTTTGAAGAGAAAGCTTTTTGAGCAACTCGCAAAAAATCTGGGCGCAATCAGTAGAAGGGCTATTTATGGCCAATATACTGCAAGCTGGGCATGATAGAAGAAAGAGTGGGATATATGGTAGATTCACAACAAGGCAAAGGCTATCGCGTACTATCGATGTTTGATCGATTGATGGATGGCCAAGGAATCAACAAGAAGCAAGAAGCATTGACACATCAGGTTGGTGAAAAAACCATACAACGGGATATCGATGAAATTCGTACGTATCTGGAAAAGGCTAAGCTAGATTACCATTTACAATATGTACGTACAGAAAAAGTGTATAAATTAATGCATACAAAAAACAATCGTTTATCTAAAGAACAGGTACTAGTCATCGTTAAAATACTGATTGCCTCAAAAGCTCTCGTAAATTCGGATATCGGTGAGATCGTTAATCAACTTCACTCACGTGTAGCAGACAATCAACTGTTATTAAATGAAAAAATTGTATATGAAGATATCCATCAAAACAAGTCATTATTGTCCTTGATATGGGGAATTTCAACAGCCATACAAAAGAGAAAGGTCATTACAATTGATTATTTACAGGAGGGTGAAGCGATTCCAACTGCAAAAATTTTAAAGCCGCTCGCTGTTATCTTTTCAACACATTATTTTTATTTAATAGGAGATAATCAAGAAACCCCAACTGTTTACAGAATGGATCGTATTCAGCATTTTCGTGAAATGACTATCCATTTTGAATTTCCATCTGTACATCCATTACAAGTAGAGGACACTAATGACCTTACTCATATCCGTCTTCTCTATAAAGGCCGTTCTCCTCAAATAGTCTACAGTCGTTTCCCAACAGCCCACCTAGTTTCACAAAACAATCATGAATATGTTTTTGAGGCAGAAGTGTTAGAATATGGCGTGAAAGAGTGGTTGTTAAGTCAAGGAGCCGATATGGAGGTATTAGAGCCAATTGAACTGAGAGAAGAGATCATTGAGACCTTACAAGCTATGCAGCAAAATTATCGTTACATATAAAAACCCGTGCGTACATGCACGGGTTTTTACGTTTACTGAAACAATTGTTTGATAAATGTCGTATCGATATCCTTAGTGAGCTTATAATCTTTCATGTAATTTTCCTCATATAAATACACGAATAAATGCTGGTCATCATCTAAACGCAAGCCAATTTCCCTGTTGTCATTAATTGAGAGTGTTAGCCAGTATGCTTCATGAGCATCAGAATTCGAAAACCACACCTTTTTTAAAGGTAGGTCCTTGAATGGCTGCATAATTTGATTGATTTCTGCTGCGTCAGTAATCGTTACTGTTTTTTCATCTGAGGAACGAATAATTTCAATCTCATGAATTTCCTCCATTTCGAGACGTTCTGTTACCTCTGTTGTAAAATCAGTGTCTCGTGTTAACAGCATTGTCGAGATATACAGAATAAGTAGTGGTAGTAAAATGCCTAGAAGTAGTTTGTATCTTTTTTTCATGCTTGTCTCCTTAAATTCTAAAAATTCACACATATGTATTCTTTTCCACGCTATAATTGAGCATATACTGAAATGATGAAGGAAGGCAATTAAATGACACATAATCATGAAGAAAAAGAACTATTTTACCCAAGTGGAATCATCATGTATCGAGGTGGCGTCAAGAAGAATGATTTCGGTCACGATATATATGACGGCAAAGGCTCGCTATTTGATCAAGAGGGAGAATTATTATTCGAGGGTGAATTCGTCAATCATATGAAGCAAGGCAATGGCATTATGTATTTGAAAGGACAACTCATTTATCAGGGTGAATTCATACAAAATAAAAAACAGGGTCATGGCATTTTATATAAGGATGGTCATATCCATTATGAAGGTCATTTTCGCAATGATTTAATGGATGGCTATGGTGTTTTATATTATGAAGAAGAAGTAATTCGCCCTTATCAAACACTACGAGCACAGTATCCACATTTAAATCAACCGCAGTATGAGGGTGACTTTGTCCATGGCATGAAAAAGGGAAAAGGCAAGCAATACTATCCAAATGGATTTTTACAATATGAGGGTGATTTTATTTGGCATCATATGCAAGGGGCTGGGAAGCTATATTACCCTACGGAATCACCAACAGCTGAGGAGCTTGCACGTGGTGTAACTAATCTCCACTATGAAGGTCATTTCTTTGAGGACCTAAAGCATGGTAAAGGCAAAGTATATTCTAGGGATGGAATTTTAGAAGCGGAAGGGCAATTTAAAGAGGATATGATGACAGGGCAAGGAACGCTCTATTATGCCAATGGGCAAGCTTCCTATATTGGTGACCTTGTTCAAGGCAAAAAACATGGACGAGGCGATTATTATAATGAAGAAGGCAAAATTATCTATAGTGGTGAATTTATTAACGATGAGCGGTTACGCATTACACCTGAAGTCGAGCAAGAGATTGCCAAGCTACAAAAACAATTAGATAGTCTTGTAGGTCTTCCGAATGCAAAGAAGGAATTACATAATTTAATAAACTTTATTAAAATTCAAAGTCTGCGTGTGGATCATGGTTTAACAAGCTTTCCTATTACGTATCATCTTGTCTTCTCGGGCAATCCAGGCACAGGTAAAACAACAGTGGCACGCATTATTGGCCAAATCTACAAGCATCTTGGCGTCCTTTCAAGTGGGCATTTTGTGGAAACAGATCGTGCAGGTTTAGTCGCTGGCTATGTTGGACAAACAGCGTTAAAGGTTCAGGAAGTCGTTAACAAAGCAAAGGGCGGGGTACTTTTTATTGATGAAGCCTATTCATTAATAAATGATAAACAGGATGCATTTGGGAAGGAAGCTATTGATAGTTTATTAAAGGCAATGGAGGATCTACGTGATGACTTGGTAATTATTGTTGCGGGCTATACAGAGCTAATAGAAGATTTTTTACAATCTAATCCAGGCTTTAAATCTCGCTTTAATCATTTTGTACAATTTGATAATTTTAGCACGGATGAACTCTATGATATTTTTGCGATGCTTTGTCAAACGAACGATTATCAATTTGGCGAAGCATTTGCCCAACATATGAAAACACAGCTACGTCATATGCCAATTGAAACTATCCCTAATTTCTCGAATGGTCGCTATATTCGAAACTTGTTTGAGAAACTAGTGACTATCCAATCAAACCGATTGATTCAACAGGCAACAATCTCGAGAGAAGAACTCATGACATTTGAGGAGCAGGATATTTTACAGGGCATTGCAGAAAAGTTGTTTGACAATACTTTTTAAGACAAGGAGTAAATTCATGAAAAAGCTATTAGTGTTTATTTTAGTGTGTGCATGTATTTTACCACGACTAGTAACAGTTCATGTTACAGTGAATAATCATATTAATGTACGCCATAAAAACGATAAAAGTTGATGAGTGATGTATAAAGTGGTAATATAAGACAAAACATACGCTAACGTATTTTTTGGAGGGCAATTATGCAAGTAACGAAAGAGGATTGGATTAGAGCGGGTCTAGAGCAATTAGCAGAAGCGGGGATTCATAAAGTACGTATTGAAGCACTTGCTCGATCATTAAACATTAGTAAAGGTAGCTTTTATCATTATTTTCCTGATCGTCAACAACTATTAGATGCCATGCTAGACTATTGGGAAAACCACGCAACAAAGGCCATTATTCAAAATATGGAGCAAGTTGATGCTAATCTAGAGCAGCTTTTACGGATAAGTTTTCACAAAAATAAAAAGATGGAGATAGGCATTTATGCTTGGGCCAAATATGATTCAGATGTCGCAAAGCGTATCGTTCAAATAGAGGAGCAGCGAATAGCCTGTGTGGCGACACTCTATCAAAAAAGTGGTATCAGCATAGACGAATCCACTGATCGTGCAAGATTAGCTTATTTAACCTATATAGGCTGGATGACACGATTTGAAGCCAATCCTCATTTCGATCTCGAAAAAATGATTAAGCTGTTAATACAGTAAGAAGGTCTCTCGGAGCTAACATGGGCTTTGAGGGACTATATTTAACGCCAGAACATACGGTAGCGTATGTAAATGAAGAGGAGGTAGAACATGTTTATTTTATCAATTGTCGCAGTGGGACTATTAGGGCTCATTAGTATCCTACATATTTATTGGGCCTTTGGTGGTCGATGGGGTACAGAAGCTGTTATTCCTATGAAAGAAGGCAGCCAACAAGCTGTTTTTACGCCGAGAAAATGTGGAACGCTCTTTGTTGCAATGCTGTTGATGCTAGCAAGTGGTATCATCCTTGTTCAAGGAGGCTTCATGCCATTTTTTCAAGCCTCTATTTTTTCAAAAGTAGGAAGTATCGTTTGTGCGCTAGTATTTTTGCTACGAGCAATTGGTGATTTTAAGTATGTTGGTATTTTTAAAACGATTAAGCATTCCACATTTGCTCAAAATGATTCAAAATGGTATAGTCCTTTATGCTTGTTTCTTAGCTTTGTTTATGTGCTGGTGTTAGTTTAACAGCAATTTTACTTTAATAAGGGGAGCAGAATGGGGGATATAAAATGGAGCAAATGATCTACTTACTTCGCCATGGTGAGACAAATTATAATACACAAGGGAGATATCAAGGACAGCTTGATTCACCACTCACTGAGCGTGGTCGGGAGCAGGTTCAGCAAAATGCACGCATGCTGAAATCACTCATTGGCGATGCAGATGAATGGACCATCCTATCAAGTCCAATGGGAAGAGCCATGCAAAGCACAGCCATACTTTGTGAAACACTGGGCTATGACAGCAACAAGGTGAGGCAGGATCCACGTTTAACAGAGGTTGCTGTGGGACAATGGGCTGGATTAACCATGGCGGAAATACAGCAACAATGGCCTGCCTTGTTAACGAACACAGATGCCTTCAATTGGTATTTTCGTGCACCAGATGGGGAAACCTATGAAGCTGTTGTAAGCAGATTAACTGCTTTGCTTGAAACGATTCAACCACTTTCAAAAGTGATTATTGTCTCGCATGGCTTAACTGGTCGTATTTTACGCGGCGTCTATGCAAGTCTAAGCAAAGAAGAGACGCTCAAGTTAGAGGTTTCTCAAGATGTAATGTTCAAATTAAAAAATAAAGAGATTACAAGAATTAGTTCAAATTTCGATGATGATTTTTACCTGTGAAAATATTTGAGCGCATCCCATTTTTCTCAAGGAATATTCAGAAATGCCGCCTCTTATAATGTGTAGGAGGCGTTTTTTATGAAAAAATGGATGTTAGTAGTCTGTATTTGTATCATGGTTTTCTTATTTTATTATACAAGCAAAACATATGAATTCACGCATCTAGAACTGCCATCATTACATAGTCAAAATGCTTTGTTACTCAATGAACAGGGCGATGTATTATACGAAAAAAATGCGGATGCTATTATTTATCCTGCATCTTTAACAAAGATCATGACAGCCATTGTTGCCATAGAGATGACAGATAATTTACAAACACAAACCATTGTAGAGCCTCAAACGATTGCGAACTATACGGCACAAAATGCTTCGATGGCAGGCTTTCAAGCAGGAGATTTTGTCACGATGGAGGATTTATTGTATGGTACACTCCTTGCCTCAGGTGCCGATGCAACAGGAACACTTGCAGATGCTGTCGCTGGCAGTGAGGACAAATTTGTCACGTTGATGAATAACAAGGCGCAAGAATTAGGCATGCATGACACACATTTTGTTAATACCAGTGGCCTACATGATGAGGCACATGTATCCACCGTGCGGGATATCAGCAAGCTTCTGCGATATGCATTGGAAAATCCTACCTTTTATCAAATATTTACCTCAAAAAACTACACAACCTATGTTCCCAATCAATTAATCATCACAAACTCATTATTTACAAAATTACCGGGTCTAGACAGTCCGATAATAGGTGGAAAAACAGGCTATACCCCAGAAGCAGGACTGTGTCTGGCGACCATAATCGAGAAAGAAGGGAAATCTTTTTTATTCATTACAACCAATGCTCCTAGCTATATATGGAACCCACCCCCACATATTGAAGATGCCCTAACGGCCTTCGAAGCTTTATAGCAGGAAAAATAATGAAAAAACCTCAACTTTTTCATGGTTCCTAACGTCTTAATAGAAAGGGGAATTATATAGCTGAGGTTCGGTGGTGGATAACCAGCTTTTTATAGGAACCATCAAATACGGGGAGAGCTGCTGCTAAAAGTGAGGGAGCAGTTCAAAAAGAGAGGGGAGCCATCTCCAAAAGGTGGCGAACCTGCTCAAAGAGGTGAGAGCCCTCTCCCAGTAAGGAGAAGGTCACTCACCTAAGTCCGTAGGCCATTTAGCAGCATGAGAAAAAGGAGCTAACAAAAAATCTACAAAATAAGCCACCATCATTTAATTATCATAACCTATGCATAGTTTCTCAGTAAAAAGGGAAGGAGGAATGTATAAGTATTTACTAAAATATGAATTTTAGCAGCATCGTAAAAGGGAATCTAGTTGATTATTACTATTTTATGGCAGGGTTGTTTACTCTATAATAAAAGTTAAATCTTAGCAATTTTTTAGCAAACAGACATGGAAGACATCTAAGGGCGGTGTAGAACAATGAAAAAATTTTTACCCTTTGCCATCGTTTTGACGTTTATGATGTGCATCTTGGCAGGGCAACTTTCAGTAAATGCTGAAGGGTCAGTGGTGATTCACAAGGTAGTCAAAGATACGGTTATTTTTGAAGAAGCTTCTACGAATAGTGCGGAGATCGGGGAACTTTCGAAAGGTAGCTTTGTTTCAGTAACAAAAGTAAGTAAAGGTTGGACACATATTCAAACGCCAGAGCAGGAGGGCTATGTCACATCTGATGCTTTAGTCAAGTTGAAGTCTGAGGGATACCTAGTGATTCAAAAGGGCGGTACAACATTATTTACAGCCCCAAGTCAACATGCCCAGCATGTAGGACAGCTCTATGAAGGACGAATAATTTATGTATATGGCACAGCACCTGGTGGTTGGTCTTTCGTTCAATATGGCGAGGAGATAGGATATGTAGCGACAAACGCATTAAAAAAACCAGCTCCAACGAAGAAAAAAATTAATGCTGTTGCTGGTGCTGAATTACGTTTAACAGCTAGTCCAGACGGAGAAGTTCTTGGTACACTTCCCAATAAAACAAATGTCCAGTATTACATAACACTTGCTGGTTGGGCTTATGTAGAAGCAGGCGACCAAAAAGGGTATGTCAAAGCTTCTGAGCTAGCCGATATTCAGTTAATAGATAATAAACTTTATAATAAAGGTGTGCCAGTAGCGAAAGGCGCAAAAAAACGGGTAGCCTTAACATTTGATGATGGGCCAGATGCTAAGGTGACACCACAAATTTTGGCAACGTTAAAGAAATACGATGCCAAGGCTACATTCTTTATGGTAGGTAAAAATGTGTCAAGAAATGCTGCAATCGTTAAACAAGTCTATGAAGCAGGGCATGAAATCGGAAACCATACCTTGAGCCATAAAAAATTAACGACCTTATCAATAGCAGGCGTTAAACAAGAAGTCAATGGCACAAGTAATGCTATTTATGCAGCCATCGGGCAGTATCCAACTGTTTTCCGACCACCCTATGGGGCGACCAATGACCAAGTACGTTCTGTCATGACAATCCCCTCGATTTTGTGGTCGATTGATACACTGGATTGGAAACATCATAATCCAGATAAAATTTTAGCGTATGTCAAAGCCTCTGTAAAAGATGGGAGTATTATTCTAATGCACGATATCCATCAAACGACAGCCAATGGTTTAGAAAATGTTATTCTTTATTTACAAAAACAAGGCTATGAATTTGTTACAGTAAGTGAGATATTACAATAATAGAAAAGCTTTGCAATCGTCTACTCAGAACGAATGCAAAGCTCTTTTTTATTTAAATAAATTGATAGTCGTAATAATAATAGGAATCCCAAATACGTCAATTAAAAATGCGCCGACAATCGGTACGACAAGAAAGGCTTTTTTAGAAGGACCGAAGCGTTGCACAACGGCTGACATATTGGCCATGGCATTTGGTGTTGCGCCTAGACCATGTCCTGCAAAACCTGCTACCATAACAGCAGCATCGTAGTTTTTGCCAAGTAATTTAAATAACACAAAAATACTAAATACAACAATAAAGAATACTTGCGCAAAAACAATGATGAATAATGGTAGTGCCAAATCAGCAATTTCCCATAATTTAATACTCATGAGAGCCATGGAAAGGAATACACCTAATGTGACATCTCCAATTAATGAGATGCTTTTCATATTAATGGCTTCAGGTTTGAATTTATCCATAATATTGCGTACTAATACAGCCACAAACATTGCTCCTACATAGCCAGGTAGAACGAAACCTGTTGCTTCTGAGAATAGTGTGCCGACGTACGTACCAACAGCCATACAGAAAGTAATTAATAAGACTTGTGTAAAGAACGAATCCGATGTAATTTGCTCATGTTTATTTTCATATTGGACTTCTTCCGATTCTTGTTCATCTGGTGTTAAATTATATTTACCTACTAAATATTTGACAATTGGACCACCAATTAAGCCACCAGCAACTAGACCACATGTTGCGGCAGCAGCACCAATTGTCATAGCTGAAGAAATCCCTAAATCTTCTAAGGTTTGGCCAAATGCAGCTGCAGCGCCATGACCACCCTCCATAGAAACGGCACCCGCCATCATACCGATTAAAGGATGGATCCCCATAAGTGAGGCCAGAGATACCCCAATGACATTTTGCATTAACGCTAGGAAGCCACATGCTAGCCAGTAGATAATCAGTAATTTACCACCGAGCTTTACAAGTTTAAAGCTTGCACCTAAGCCAATTGTCGTAAAGAAAGTAATCATAAATAAGCTTTGTAAAGAAGTATCAAGTGATATTTCTAAAATACCCGTTGTTTTTAAGATAGTGGCAAGAGCAGCGAACAATAAACCACCAACCACTGGTGCTGGGATACAGAAACGCTTTAAAAAGCCTATTTTATTGATAAGAAAGCTTCCTAATGCAAAGAGTGCAACAGCTAGGAATACCGTTGTAATTTGATTAATTTCGATCATGAACCTTGCCCCCTAAGTAAGTTGTTCAGTGCCTCATATACAAAATAGGCACCTAATTTCACTGTACGTCCGTTTTCATCTAATAACGGATTGACCTCACAAATATCAAATGAATGGGTGTGAGGGTGTGAAGTGACTTGTTGCAAAATGGAGCGCACAGTCGATGGGTCAAGCCCAAACGGTGATGGAGCACTTACACCTGGAGCAAATGCTGCATTCAATACATCCATACATAATGTTAAAAGAATATAATCATGCTTATCCATAAAATGTTGTAATGCATCCGTTAATTGTTGTTGGTAGGCTACCGTCATTTGATCCTCATAAACATACTTCACGTTTAATTCATCAGCTTTTTCGAAAAGTTCTCTTGTATTGCCGTAGCGTTGAATACCAACAACAAAATAGTCAGCGTGTGGATCCTGCTCTAAAATTTGACGGAACATCGTACCTGACGAAGGTTGTTCATCATATGGTCGTAAATCAAAGTGAGCATCTATATTGATGATGCCGATTTTAGCTTCCTTTGGTAGAGCAGAACGAACGCCTAAATAATGGCCATACAGCGTTTCATGCCCGCCACCTAGCACCACACATGATATGTTTTTTTGTAGTACTGTTGCTACGACTTCACCAAGCTCACGTTGCGCCTCCTCTAAAGCATGGTTTAGACAAACGATATTGCCAACATCAATAATTTGCTGATCGTCCTCAAATGTCCACGGTAAGCTGGCTAAGCCTTCTCGTAGGGCGTTTGGACCATTTGCTGCCCCTACACGGCCTTGATTTCGACGTACCCCTTCATCGCAGATAAAGCCAACGAGAGCAGCACTTTTCTTATCTGAAGCGCTTACATCATTAATCGCAACTCTTTTTACTTGTTGATGTAAACGAAAGCTGCTTGTATTTGTCGTTGAATCTATTCGGCCTTTCCATTGTTTTTGATCGGTCATTGTGTACATAAACTTATCAACCCCATTGTGAATATTATTGTAGAAAAAGTATTGTTGTAATTCATTATATATTCACATAATTATAATTACTAATATATAATTAATATTAATCTATAGCTTTTAACTATAAATCTGGGAGGTATCTATAGGTGGACATTAAACAATTACACTATTTTATCGCTGTTTCAGAACAGATGAATTTCTCAAAAGCCGCAGAAAGACTGCATATTTCGCAGCCTTCCTTAAGTAATGCGATCAAAAAATTAGAACAAGAGATTGGCTCCCCTTTATTAGAGAGAAATACTAGAAATCTGCAATTAACAGAAGCTGGAGAGTTACTTTTTGAACGAGCAAAAGTTATTGTAAAAAATATGGAAGTGCTAAAAATCGAAATGGATGAAGTAATTGTTCATGGCACGAGAGACATCACCATTGGTGTCATGGAATCTATTAAGCATTGGCTGCCAAAGGTAATCGCCAACTATAAAAAAGACTATCCTCACATGAAAATTCACTTAGTCGATATTTTAGGAAGTAAGCGGGTGAAAAAATCCTTGAAAAGCTATAAAACTCATTTAATCATCACCAATCAGCTAATGGATGATCCAGAGTTGGAAGTTCAAACTTTATATGAAGAACGGTTGGTCGCAGTATTACCTCTACATCATCCGTTAGCCCAAAAGGATACTTTAACCATCTCAGATATTTGTGAAGAACCATTTATTATTAGTACCGAGGGCTTTCAAACAAGACGAGATATCTTAACGTCATTTGAACAGGCTGGTAAAAACATCAATATTCAATTTGAAATTGAGCGTTTTGAAACCGCTGTATCGCTTGTACGAGAACATTTAGGAGTGACCATATTACCTGAAAATTACTTGCAAGGACCGACTGCTAAAACGATTGTAAAAAAGGAAATAGAGGGTCTGAATTTAAGTCGCAATGTCTATCTAGTGTACTTAAAAAACCGTCATTTACCATTAGCCATCCGACAATTACTGAAGGATATAGTACAGTTTTTTGAAAATAAATGATGTAAGTCCATAGTGATGAATTTTCTCTTTTATTAGAAAATTCAAAAATAGAACATTGCTTTACTAGAAAAATAGCGGTAACATTTATTGTAAGAATGAAAATGAACATTCATTCATTTTGCGAAGTTCAAGCAAAGGGGGTATCTTTTAATGAATTTTTCCTATAGTGAAAAAGTTGAGAAGTTACAGGACAAGCTGAAGAATTTTATGGCGCAATACATTTATCCAAATGAGGCCGTTTATGCTGCACAGGTTGAGGCAATGGAGGATCGTTGGGGAGCGATTCCACCGATTATGGAGGAGCTGAAACAGAAGGCGCAACAGGCAGGTTTGTGGAATTTATTTTTACCAGATAGTGAATATGGGGCAGGCTTAACCAACTTAGAATATGCACCTTTATGTGAAATCATGGGCCGTTCACTTCTGGCCCCCGAGGTATTTAACTGTAATGCACCTGACACAGGCAATATGGAAGTACTTGTACGCTATGGAACGGCACAGCAAAAAAAACAGTGGCTAGAACCATTATTACGAGGTGAAATACGGTCCTGCTTTGCGATGACGGAGCCAGCCGTTGCATCCAGTGATGCTACAAATATTGAGGCAAGCATTGAACGCGATGGAGATGAATACATTTTAAATGGCCATAAATGGTGGACAACTGGTGCTGGGGATCCTCGCTGTAGGGTGGCTATTTTTATGGGCAAGCATAAAGATACAACGGCTCCTATCCATGAGCAGCAGTCTATGATTCTTGTACCGATGGATACACCAGGAGTAAAAGTGGAGCGTATGCTAACGGCTTTTGGCTACGACCATGCGCCAGAAGGACATGGTGAGGTTACATTTACCAATGTGCGTGTACCGGTGGAAAATATTTTATGGGGTGAAGGTAAAGGCTTTGCCATTGCGCAAGGCAGACTAGGACCAGGTAGAATTCATCATTGTATGCGTCTTATTGGTGCCGCAGAGCGTGCATTAGAGGAAATGTGTGTGCGTGTACAAGCGCGACAGGCATTTCATCGACCACTAGCAGATCAAGGGGTAATGCGGGAGCGCATTGCAGAATCTCGGATGGATATTGAGCAAGCAAGACTTTTAACATTGAAGGCTGCTTATATGATGGACACAGTAGGCAACAAAGAGGCAAAAGCTGAAATTGCTATGATTAAGGTAGTTGCTCCAAATATGGCACTCAGAGTCATTGATCGAGCTATCCAAGCATTTGGTGCTGCTGGGGTAGGTCCCGATACTACGCTTGCTGCACAATGGGCTAATTCTCGTACATTACGTTTAGCGGATGGACCAGATGAGGTGCATCGTAATACCATTGCTAAACTAGAATTAAAAAAGCATGCCAACAAACAAGAGGAGCTGGTGAAATGACGGTCCTAGAGTTATTTAGCTTAAAAGGTAAAACAGCGATTGTGACAGGTGGAGGACGTGGACTCGGTGCGCAAATTGCTCAAGGATTTGCAGAGGCTGGAGCCAATGTGGTCTTATGCTCACGAAAGGTGGAGGCATGTGAGGAGGTTGCAGCAGGACTCGAAAAGCTTGGTGTTCAAGCATTAGCTCTAGCCTGTGATGTCACAAAGCCTGAGGATATTGCCAATGTGGTAGCTCAAACGATTACAACATTTGGTAGAATTGATATTTTAGTCAATAACAGTGGCGCATCATGGGGAACACCTGCCATTGATATGCCTTACGAAGCCTGGCAAAAAGTATTTGATGTCAATGTCAACGGGACATTTTTATTCAGCCAAGCCGTTGGCAAAATTATGCTAGAGCAGAAAAGCGGCAAAATCATTAATATTGCTTCTATTGCTGGACTAGGTGGGACGCTACCAGCCTTTATGGATACGATTGCCTATAACGCGAGTAAAGGGGCTGTCATTACTTTAACGAAGGATTTAGCCGTCAAATGGGGGCCACATGGAGTCAATGTCAACGCTATTGCACCAGGTTTTTTCCCTACGAAAATGTCCAATGTCTTAATCGAACGTGGACAAGACTATTTGATGGGTGTTACACCATTGAAACGCTTAGGCTCCGAAAATGATTTGAAGGGCGTAGCTTTATTTTTAGCAGCACCAGCTTCGGACTATGTAACAGGGGATGTCATTGTAGTAGATGGGGGCATGAGCTCCATTATTTAAGGAGGGAAATAGAATGGATACGATGCAAGTAAGGTCAAGTGAACGTTTGGATGTTGATAAACTACATGCCTTTTTAGAGAGTTATTTCACTGAGCTTCCACAGGGGAAGCTTGAAATAGCACAATTTAGTGCAGGGCATTCCAATTTGACGTATTGTTTAAAAATAGCTGATTTTGAAGCTGTTCTACGTCGTCCTCCGCTTGGACCAGTTGCCAAAAAAGCGCATGATATGAAGCGGGAATTTACGATTTTATCGGCACTGCATCCATTTTTACCATCGGTTCCAAAACCATATGTCTATGTAGAGGATCGAGACATTATCGGTAGTGATTTCTTTTTAATGGAGCGCAAAAAAGGAATCGTCCTTGATACACATTTTCCAAAAGGCACAGAACCAACAGAGGAGCTAGCACGTCAATTGTCCGAACTGATGGTTGATTCTTTAGTTGCATTACATGCTATTCCTTATCAGGACACTCCGTTAAAGGATATCGTGAAGCCTGACGGATTTCTTGAAAGACAAGTGTATGGCTGGATTGAGCGTTATGAAAATGCGAAAACAGCAGAACATGCAGAAGTAGCGATGTTAACAGATTGGTTAAAAAACAATCTTCCGTCCAATCATGAGGCAACCATTATTCATTACGATTATAAATTGAATAATGCAATGTTCTCCGAGGACTATACCGAAATGATTGGCCTTTTTGATTGGGAGATGGCAACAGTAGGGGACCCACTTGCTGATGTTGGTGTAGCAATGAGTTATTGGATGCAAGCGGATGACCCGAAAATGCTATTATATGCACTTGGTGAACCACCAGTAACTGTATTACCAGGCTTTTATACCCGACAGCAATTTATTGATCGTTATGCAGAGAAAAGTGGGCGAGATGTGTCAGCTATTCATTATTACTGTACATTTGCTTATTTTAAATTAGCCGTTATTTGTCAGCAAATCTATTATCGCTATGTTCAAGGACAAACGCAGGATGATCGCTTTGCTCAGATGGATAAAATGGTCGCTGCCCTCATACAACAAGCTTCTCAATCAATATGATTTTATGGAAAAACGGTTACTTTTAATAAAGTAGCTGTTTTTATAGCCCATTATAACAGATTATCCGACATTAATTTATATAATTATTTATACTAACTCGCACAAAATTTACTCAAAAAACATAATAAATCACGTACAAGAAATTAAAAGAGGAGGGAACGTTCGTTCTTTTAGGTGGGAGTGTTAATCAATAACTATTTATTGTTTTTCGATAAAAAATAATTGACTTGCAATAAAAATAACGCTATCATCAATTACAACAAGGATTTAACAAATGGAGGAAGAAATAATGGGGAAATATTTACTTGCCACAATTCCGATGATCATGGGGATCGTATGTTTATTTATAAAAGGCCTTATAGGAGATGAGATACTAGCAGATGGTACGATAGTGGAGAAAAACTTCTTTTTAATTCCATTGAGCTATTTATTTTTCTTTAGCGGTATACTTACATTCTTGATTGTGGCGTTATCTTCTACATTCAAAAAGCAAACTTCCATATAATAATGCTAAAAACAGGCTCTAAATAGGGCCTGTTTTTTATAACCATGTTTGATCTAGCTTATCACTGTAGTAGTGAATAGCTTTTTTATAATCTTGAATGCCTTGATGATTGGCTGTGCGTAATATCGTGTTCAATAATGTTTCCATTGATTTTGCATGTTCGCCAAGATTATAGAGTGTCATGGCATAGAAGACCTTGATATGCTCAGCCTTGGGGAACTCTTGAATGGCTTGTTCAAAGATCCGTTTTGCTTGCTCGTATTGCCCTATAGTACGATAGGTGCTCCCTAAACCGAGATAGGCATCCACTAAAACTTCTGGTTCTAGCCCCAACTTTATCGCTTCTTCGTAGTGCGGAACAGCCTCTTTTTCCTGCCCTAAAGAATCAAATGTCCAAGCACATTGAAATTGATAATAAGCATTTTGAGGATGTTCCTTGACCAGTGCCACCATACATTGATTTGCTTCCTCAAGCTGTCCGTTTTTTCTTAATGTAAGTATGTGTTCTAATTGTTTGTCCATTATATTTAACCTCTTCTTTACTTAAGTAACTTACCATTCATAAAAACAATCTTCTATCAGCAACTCAAATGAATCAGCTATTCGCTTAATTTCTCCACAATCATGATCGCAAATAAAAACATGGCCTGATGGATCGATGAAAATGGGATTACCTCCACCATCCATTGAAATAACATAGCTCGTTTCTAAAACATTTGGAGATAGGAACTCTTTATATTGTTGACGAAAATCCAGTGTTAAATCGACAACGGTTTCGTTTCCAAGACTTGAGCCGTTAGAAAAAGCATGGATTGCTATACCTGCATATGCCCCACCAAACGTTTCAATGAACGCTACGTAGTCGCTGTGAAATTGTACATGAAGTTGTTGCTGTGCCTCTATGATTTCCCTTTGACTTGCAGGTTTACCCACTAACGTTTGATGCTTCTCATTAAATAAAAATAACCGCAAACGCTTTATTAGATCTTCCTTCATAGACATTCTCCTTTTATTCAGTATACACGATCCTTCATTGCTAGGAATCTGTGGGAATGATATTGTTAATGTAAATAATAACATCTACTGGGGTGATAGAATGCTAGAGCGTTCAATGGAAAAAACACGGGAAAACCAAGAGGGAAGGGAGTGATGATACAAAAATAGAAAAGAGGATGAAGATAATGACATATCAAAAACTTATGTGTGATGGATTTGAATTAAACTATTGTATAAAGGGGCAAGGCCAACCAATTTTAGTGGTGGGGAGTAGTGTTTATTATCCACGTCTGTTCTCAGAAGACTTTTATCAACATTTCCAGGTGATTTTTTTAGATCATCGAGGTTTTGGTAAGCCAGCTCAAGCATTTACGCAAGAAGATTACACATTAAACAAAATAGTGAAGGATATGGAGTGTGCGAGACAAATCCTACAGCTAGATAATTTAATAGTTTTAGGACATTCAGGACATGCATTTATGGCAATGGCGTATGCCAAAGCCTAGCCCCAGCATGTTCAAAAACTCGTACTCTTAAATACAGCAACATCGAATAGTCAAGAAAGACAGCAACAAAGCTTGTCTTATTTTGAGGCACATGCAAGTATGGAGCGTAAACATCAATTTGCGCACGAAATAGCCTTATTGGAACAGGATCTAAAGAAGGAGCCTGAACGACGCTTTGTTCATATGTGTATTCGTATGGGGGCGCATAGTTTTTATGATTTTATGTTCAATGCTACCTCTATGTGGGATAACGTTCATCCGAATATGGAAATTATTGATTATCTATGGGGAGTAGCTTTTGCGGAGCAGAACCTTTTACAACAAATGCTACAAGTTAACAAGCCAATTTTTCTAGGTCTAGGCAGGTATGATTATTTAGTAGCCCCTATTTCATTATGGGATGCAGTAGATCATATTCCCTATGTAAAGAAAGTCATTTTTGAAAAAAGTGGTCATAATCCTATGTTTGAAGAGCCTGTATTTTTTAATGAACAACTAATTCAATGGATAAACGAGAGGTAGTCGAATGGCTGGTTATGCTTGTATAGCAATTAACCAGCCTATTTTAATAATAAAAAGAGAAAAGCCAAAGTATCAACTACCTCAACAAGTTTTACGTATTGCATCAATGTTTTGACAGTCCATAATGACAGGCCGTGCCATATCATCGATTTGAAGGAAGTACCCGCAGCAGCTTTGCGGAATAAGATAAATAAAGTATATTCCTAGAAATTGGCTGCCATCTGAGAGGTATACATCTACTAAAGTCCCTGGTTCAAAACATTCTAAGTGACTACAAATACAGCTTTGACAATGCTTTTCAATTTGATTTTGTTTCTGATATTTTTTTTCAAATTGGGGACTATTATAATATTTTATTTTATAAGAATCTTCCTCAATAATAGGATGATCTACGCTGGGAGAGTGACCAAAGTAAACATTCTTTGAGTCACAATAGCATTTAGAAAATTTATGATAATTGTTAAATTCCCAATTCATTCGTGTTAAATATCTGTTTCCATCCATTTCTAAAACGCTCCTTTATGATTACAATGTCATGCTAGCATGAGTCATCTATTTCTAGTCTATGTTAAAAAGCCCTTTAGGAGATGGTAAAATGTCCATTTATCTGTACAATATAAGAAAAGACTAAACTCATTAGTAGAGTTTAGTCTTTCAAGTTGTAATCGCCTTTCAATAAGCCATATATCTCTAAATCAACAACACCCTTACCAGACCATAATGAAGCTTGTCTCAGAAGACCTTCTTTTAAAAATCCATTTTTTAACAGAACCTTTTTCGAGGGTTCATTTAAAGGCATGACTTCTGCCTGTATTCGATTAACATTTACCTCTTCCAATAAAAATTTTACGATTGTTGCAACTGCCTCTGATGCAATGCCTTTTCCCCAGGATGCTTCAGCTAAATAGTAACCGATTGTTACCATATCTACTTTTTGATTAAAGTCCATCGCTTCGATAATCCCTACTAGTTTTTCACGCTGTGATATTTCGAAGATCCCCCATTTAATCCTGCTTTTCTTCGTATAATCACGTTCAAAATGGCCAATCATTTTTTGAACAGTTTGAAGGTTATGTTTTGGGATGATGCCACAATACTCAAATACCTTGTCATTATCATAAATAGCAAATAGCTCTTGTATATGTGAGTCTTCAATTTTTTTAAATTGTAAATTAGCTGAATGTAGGGTAGGGAACTGCTTAAATACTTTCTCAATAATCATCGACCTTGCTCCTTTATTATTCTTTAATGGGAATGTAGATTTTCATTTTCATCTCCTGTGGGTAGATCGATTGCATGACATCGGTTATTTCAAAATCAGGACCTGTATCGCGCTCATAATTAGAATTCGGCAACCATACTCCGTAAATGAAACGTCTTGTATTTTGAATTCCTTCCGCAGTACCATTCAATGTAAATTCTGCATATTTACCAGCAGGAATTTCAAGGTGGGTGAAGCCTTTCTCTAATTGCTCCTCAAAGATTTCGACTTCCTCTCCTACAATAAAAGAAAACCGGCCATCCTCCTGAAAGTTTGTAGAAATGCCATACGCCATATTAGGGGCTACCTTATGGGAGATTCGTTCATAATATTGCTGCTGACCAAAATCCAAATAAAAGCCAGGGATTTCTGCATAGTATTGTTCGTCTTGTAAGGACGTTTTGTATTCATAGCCTGTAATACGTTTTTTAGATAAGTGAAGTATTTCCGGTCGCTGCATAGGGAGTTCTCCTTCCAGTTTATAATCCAAAAAGTTTATTTTGGTTTGAAATGGTATGGAGTTGGCTCCTTTTCGGTATTTAGCAGGTGTGACACCAAAATACTGAACAAATGCCCGTGTAAATGCCTCCTGAGAACCATATTGAAAGTTGATTGCAATCTCAAGTATATTCTGCGTTGTTGTTGCTAATAAGGAAGCTGCTTCAGAAAGCCTCCTGTTGCGAATATACTGCTGCACAGAAAAACCTGTAATGGCTTGGAAAAGTCGTTGGAAATGAAATGCTGAAAAGTAAGACTGAGAAGAAATATCTGTAATCGTTAACTTTTCACGTAGGTTTTTCTCAATAAACTCTATGGCGTTTTGAATTCTTTCAAAATAATCCATACCATCATCCTTTCTTAACTCAATGGTACCGTTTAATGGGAAGGGTTTTTTGATAATTTGTGCTAATTTGTACATTAAATTGTAATGTATAGGAAATCAATAGAAACATTGATTAAAACAACAATTAAATGTATAATTTAACTAAATTTACAAGAAAGTGAGTGATAGATGATGATAGTCAGCTCTGTTTTCCCATTGAATATAATTAAGGTGCGGGAGAATAAATAGATTAGTTGATTTCTTCCGCAAACAATCGGAGGAGAATATATGTACAAAAATTACGGACCGTTAAGCACAGCACTTTATGATTTTACGAAACCAGTTGGATACTCGCTTGATGGAGATATTGAATATTATCTAGAACGACTGCAAGGTGTAAAGGGGAAGATTCTAGAAGCAGGGGTTGGTTCTGGACGTTTCTATATTCCTTTTATGGAAAAAGGCTTTGAAATAGAGGGAATTGATCATTCCCCAGAAATGCTAGCATCCTGTCGAAAAAGATGCCAAGAACGAGGATTGACGCCAGTGCTGTATGAAGGAAATGTTTGCCAATTCACCTTAGGTCAACAATACGAAGCCATTGTTATGCCTACAGGCTCATTTTGTTTAATTGAAAATCATCAAGAAGCACTATCAGCTTTAACCTCTATGTATCAGCACCTTGTCCCTGGTGGGAGACTCCTAGTAGATTTATTACTTCCTACAGACTGGAAAACAGGAGAAATTACGACATCTTACCATCAAATTTCACAAGATGAAGGAATTGCCCTTGAAAGAAAATCGATTGCCATGAATTGGGTGGAGCAATATACGCTGATGGTTTTAAAATATGAGAAGTGGCAACAAGGCACATTAAGTGATACAGAACTACAAAAGTTTTTATTACGCTGGTATGGAATTGAAGAATTTAAGCTTCTATTACAAAGTATTGGCTTTTCTGCAATAACTTGTTCTGCGAATTATAAGTTCCTTCAACAACCAACTGAAGAAACGTCACTCATAACGTTTGAAGCGGTACGTTAATTAAAATGACCAGTACTCAATAAAAGAGTACTGGTCATTTTTACGAATTAGTCAAGTTTTAATTTTGTTGCAGTTCCTACTCCTTTTGTATGCACATCGACTTCAATTTGAACTTCAAGATTAGGGTAGAGGGTTTGCCAGTTCTTTTTAATTCGATTCCATGCTCGATAGTCCTCTCGATGTAGTACATTACTAAATTTTAATAAATCGGCTTGATAGGTTTGTTGAATTGTTTGAAGTGTACGTTCTAATCGTTCCTTGATTTGTCTGCTCGTTTCTTTATTTAAAGCATCGATGGTTTTTGATTTTGTTAAATCTAAAGAACAACTTACCTCTGCAACGTTTTGCTCAATATCAAGTTTGATGGAAATCGAAGGTATATCATTTTGAAAATGACCTGTCACTTTAGTAGAAGAATTAATAATTTCTGTTGAGATTTTCCCTTCTTCAGGACAAGCAATAATTTCAAATGTACTTTTTATATTATTATTTAAAAAATTATAGTCTCTGCTTTCTTGTTCTGTTAAATAGCCGATGAGCTTATAATTTTTAAAAATAGCCAGTCCACCATATTTTAATTGTGCAGGGCTATCAATTTTTTCTATATTTGAGCTAAAATCTCCAGCATCCGCATCACCGTGTATATGAATAGAGGGTAAGACGGCACTATGATCAATACTGCCTAAAGATTGGATTAAATCATCAAGAATAACAGATTCTGTTGTCCCCCATACTGCTTCAGAAACCTTTAATGATTTAAACATTTTGCTAGCAGGCACATCCTCTAAAGGGGTTAAAACACTTAATATTTCTTGTGCAGTCGAATCATGAGAAACAATAAAGTTAAAATCACTTCGTCCTTCTGGGTCTCTTTGAAATAAATCTAAAATGCTATTCATACCTTCCTCAGCCATTTCTTCACCAATAATGATAATTTGGGCATGCGCATAATAAGGCTTTCTAGGTGTTAGCGCTGTTAATTTTCGAATGGCATCAAATAATGATTTACCTTTTGCATGGTAGGTAAAAACAGGGACCTGAATGCCAGATGCTTTGTTCGAAGCCACTTGACTTGGATTAACAATCTGAACAGAAATTTCGAATTGCTCGTCCGATTTATCCACACCAACAGCCGTAACAATAGCTAGTTCGTTTAACTCCCGCTTATTCCAGCATCCACCTAGTAAAAGAAGTACTGACAGCAATAGGATGAATGATACCTTGTGTTTAATGGTGGACACCTCCTCTAGGAAAAGAAGACATTTCGGATACTATTAAGGATAAGCAAAAGACAGGCAAAATAATCAATAATGAAAATCTCAATGAATCTTTTTGAAGGAGAATAAAATGAAGAAAACAAACTGTGAAATGGAGGTAAGGAAAATGAAACAATCCTTATTTAAAGGTGTAGAGGCCATTTTTATTCCAATAAAAGATCCTAAATTATCGGCTAAATGGTATGAGGAAATACTCGGATTTAAGCTTCAATATATAGAAGAGGGCGCAGCAGTTATGAAAATCACTGAACAATTCCCCACGGTCATTTGCTTAGTAAAAGCTAAGGAGCATCAGCCATGTCATTTTCCAGACAATCACTTTGGTGTGGGGAAATATGTGAACTTCCTCTCTAAAAATATTGAAGAGACCTATTTATTTCTAGTGGATCATCATGTTCAAGTCGAGGCTTTAGAAGGAGAAGGGGACACCAAATTTTTTACCTTCTATGACCCTGATGGGAATCCTTTAGGTGTTTGTCAATCATTATAAGCGGGTCACTGCGTTAACAGTGACCCTAGTAACAAATCTAGGAGGTGTAAGGCTAATTAGCTTTACACTACTATAGTATACTAATTCTCTATATTGAAATAGTTAATTGCCTGGGTAATAAAAAGAAAATTTAGAATCTTATAAAATCAAATGGGATGGACCTATTTTTTAACAATATGCATGTAATGGATAGTTTCAAAAGCACATAAGTAATCTGTTCGATTTTGAAAATACAGCTCTTGAATCGCTGTAGGAGATAGATGTTCATATATAAGCAAACCTAATCGATCTAGCATCCTCTCCATGTCCTCATAAGCATAGCATGATTTCATTGGCTCACCACCAACTGCGGCCATTTTGACCATGTTTTCTACTCTATTAGAGAGTCCTTTTTCGGTGAAGAGTGTTTCATCACCATAATCCAAAACAATGGAACTACCTGATGGAACTAAGGCAAATAGATGATTGAGTAAACTTGCTAATTCATCTTTTGTTAAATAATAGGACACACCTAACAGACTAAAAAATGTTTTTTTAGATTGAAAGCCTTGCTCTGAAAATAATTGAGATTGAAATTGCTTTGTAAAATCCATCGGTACAAAATGCAGATAATTCAAGAGGGGGAGAGAAGCTTCCTGTAATCTTTTCATTTTTGATTCCTGTGTTGTGGGATAATCCACCTCAAAAATTTCCAGCATGGTTTGTCCTTGCTCCTGACGATATGGAAAAGTATCAAAGCCAGCACCTAAGATGACATATTGCTCGACACCAAGCTGTATTTCGCTATGCAAGACCCTTTCACAATAAGCAGCACGTGCCAAAGGAGTCGGTGAGAGTTGAACTTGTGTTATCCATTTTATTAATTCCTTTGAATCGTCTTTAAACTTTGTAGCGATATCTTTATTAAAAAATGCAATGCCTTGTATCAAATTAGCTTGGATATTTTGATATTCTTCTTGTGAAATCAATTCTTTGGCTATATAATCATCAAAAATTTTCGGCGTATCAAATTGGCTATGGTAGGCTCTACTAAAGGCAGCAACTAATGAAGTGATACTAGATTCCAGTTGATTCATACCAACACTCCTTAACAAAAAATAGGATTCCCCTGGCCAGGAGAATCCTATTATATATAATATTTATTTAAATGTAAATTTTAGCATAAAAACATTTTTTTTGTCAAGTTTTAGGTACTGAGAAAGAGGAGTAATATGAAAAAATTTAAAATAGGCTTATCTTTACTCTTAGCAGTAATTATTAGTGTTATGCTCATTACATGGAAAGATCAAAGCTATTCTGCTATTGATCTATTAGAAAATGCTAATTTTCATGTGGAAAATTCCACTGTTACGCTACATCGTATAGATACAGATACAGAAGATATCTTTTCTGAAATGAAAATATCAAAAGAAACACAGCAAGAATTGATACAGTCTTTTCAACAGGCAACATTCAAAAAAACAGCCATAAAAACTATTGATTACGATTACCGAATGACAATTTCACTCAATACAAGCTACCCGATGTTCATTGATTCTAAAAATAAAATATTGGTTCTCCTTAACACAAATGAAAGCTTTGAACTGATAAAAGATCACGCTTTTTTTAGTCTTTTAGAAAAAGCAACGGAAGATTCACAGAATTAGTTAGTATCCAACACAAGCTAAATAAGTAGGGATACAGCATAGATCTTCCCTGTGAATTATGTAGATGAACCAACTGGGAATGGTGAATTTCATACCTCCTTTTATAGTGACCATTCTGATGAAGAACTCGGTATCTGATATGAGGTGAAAAATAAAGGCACACAACAATTTAACTGGAGTGTCACGGCTTCGGAAGGGAAAATATGGGCTAAAGGAAGAGTAGCTGCTGAAGGACAAATATCTTTACTGGAAAAAGACCGATATAAGTCAGAGGAGCGTGTGCTATAGATGGAGCTGACGGCGTGTTTGATTTGCCATTTTTTTAGTAGAGTAAAAAATTTTTAAGAATGTGTAACTTTTTAAAACATCAGCCGTCTAACTCATCAGTAGAATACAAAGAACTAAAGCAAACTAGTAACATTCACTTTTCACAAAAGGGCCAGGATTCACATTTTTTCGTGTTTCCTGGTCTTTTTGTGGTGGTAGTCCTATAATTTAACGAAAAAATAAAGAATTTATGAAACCTTTAGCCTGTTCATTCGTATTGTAATTTGAATCTAAAGCTAGACAAGATTTAGTAAGATTCACTTTCACTTAAAAGACTAGAGCTTACATCATCATGTGAGAGTCTAGTCTTTTTTGTATGGTTGTTCAGATATTGTTCAGTATAATATGTTAATCTGTGAATGAAGATATTTCATAGTCTTCAACCTAAACGCAAAATGGCCAGTTCTCTTTAAAAGAGTGACTGGTCTTTTTGTTTAATGTTCCTTTACAGACGTGTTTCTTCAACATATTTTATGAATAGCACGAAAAATTAGTAGCTTCACCTATCATAGTTAAAACCATAGAGACCTGTATGGTTGTAACAGCCATGTCTTGCTTTCCCATCACCAAGCGAGAATGATGAAGTGGATTTCACGCTTTCAGCAGAAATTTTTCAGTTAGAGCAGGGAGAGCATTGTTATCAATTTCAGTTTGTAGAAACATACTTTAAATTATGTGAAAATAGCAAACAGTCACCCACCCATACATTGGGGCTGTCATTGGTAAATGACCCTGTGTCATGAGCTACGTTCAGTCATTTTCATTATTTCTTATTTTAATGAAACTAAGAAAGACTTAAAATTTGATAGAATGATTTATTTTCTCGAAAAAGCATTAATTCCCCCTAAAATCCTATTGGAAAATATTTTAACTTGTTCAGCGCCTCAAGTTGTCGTAGTATTATAACGAATCAAAACTAAGTAAGTTAGTAAGATTCACTTTCACAATAAAACCAGGTGCTCCCCAAAAGAGAGCATCTGGTTTTTTGTTTATATACGATATAGCTGTATACTTAGCGATACCCGATCCATATTGCCTAAGCACACAGTGATTATTTTTTCTCAGCTACAATGATTAAAAACATAGGTCTCCGTAGTTCATCTTGCATGTCCGGAATATTTTTTAGCATTTCCTCTGAAGGCATAGGTTCCTTCACCGCACTTATCGTAAATCCAGCTTGTATTAAGACATTCATATAAGTAGACAGTGTGCGATGGTATTTAATAACATTTTCGGTAAGGAAGGTCGTTTCTCGAATGCCTTCTGTCTGATAATGATCAACTGCCCAATGCAGGCGGTTGCCATTCTCATCGTAGACCCAATCTTGTTCATTGCGTGATGTGTATATAGGATGCTCTACAGAAAAGACAAATGAACCATTAGGTTTTAGATAAGCATAAACCTTCTTACAAAGTGCTTCGAAGGATTGTACATAGTGAATTGCTAATGAACTAATTACTACATCAAATTGAGAAGCGGAGAAATGGATATCTTCGATCGGCATCTTTAAATAGGTAATAAAAGGATCATTCGTTTTTTCCTGCGCTTTTTGCAGCATTTTTTCTGATAAATCCACACCAATTACTGATTTTGCCTGTTGTTCACGGGCATAACGACAATGCCAGCCGAAGCCACAGCCTAGATCAAGTACGGTCTTATCCTGGAAATCTGGAAGAAGTGCTTTTAATACGTGCCATTCACCTGCCGCGTCTAGTCCTTGAACAGAACGTGGCATTTTTTCATATTCGGAAAAGAAATTGATTTCATCATATTTATTTTGTTTCATGTATAGAACACTCCTATCAATTAAGTTCGCCCCCTAAATCTACTGACAACCTAGGAGGCTAGCTATCTTCTTCTAACCATTGCTCCACCTCATGTAACTATTTTTTTACTATAACACATGATCATTCAGGCGTACCTAAAAAATAGGAGAAGAACAGACTTGGCGTCACTTGATTATGAGTAAGAAATAAATAATAAGTATTAGAGGAAAGCCGAATACACTCCTCGTCAAATCAAAAAGATCCCATCTCTAAAATTTAGAGATGAGAGCTACTGTCCTTTATATACTTTTAATCTAACCACTCAATTGAACAATCGTTAAGGAGCGGTTAGCATAACTAGCGACGAAGGAATCTGAAGCTGCACTGGCTCCCACCAAATCCCCTGCGGCTAATGTAGCTTGGACCACATAGGCCGAGCTACTTCTATTGACAACATTAAAGACTGCAATGCCGTTTAGAAAAATCGGTTGACCATTGACGGTAATGCTAACTGTGAAAAATGGTTGATCAGGATCAGGGGCTGCTGTTGCTTGCGCATTAATCGAAATGGTGATTTGATAGACACCGTCATTTTGAACGACCAATTCATTCCCAGATGGGCTAACCGTAACATTTGATAGCGCACCAACCACTTGGAAAGTGACGGGTGTTGGATCAGGTGATAAAGGGCCCAATGTATCTCCTCTAAGGGATCCGTACGCTAAAACACTTCGATCTGGTGAAGGGACAGGAACAACAGGACCAGGAAGTGCAACAATTTTTGGGAAATATTTCATTTCATTTGGACAACAGTTCTGACATGTATGTTTACCGAACATTCTCTAACCCTCCTTTATGCTCTCAATATAAATATTATATTCAACTCTCTTATCTTTAATTGAACGGACACCTAGGCTACAGATTAGATAAAATCTAAAAACACTAGTATTTTTAAGTAGTTATTTGTTGATGGTGTCCATTTTGTTAGAAGTATTCCAAAGTTTGAGATGTTATTTCAACTCATATAAAAAGAAAGCCCAGTATCAAGTCTGGGCTTTCCTTAGTTAGCGGTATCAAAAAAGCTACTTTCTCGCCTGAATCAAGGTGAACCAACTTTTTCCATTTAATGTACCAGAAACTCTGTATATGGGTTGATAGAAATCTTTTGTATCATACATATACGAGAGCTCTATTAAATCGACAGTAAGCTGATCGCCTTTTTTTATCAACAGTTCTTCTTCTGTTACAAGTGCATTATATTTTATCTGTGGAAATTTGCCATTTTTAATTCGTTCATACACCTCTGCAGGTGACAAAATATTTACTTCACGGATCAATTGATGCTCATGAATATTATACGATAATGAATACAAACTACCATCTGGCTTCAAACCGAGCTCTACCTCACCAAGCCAATAATCTTGGTTCAATTCAGCTTGGTCAGGAAGCGTCCATTCAAATACGCCATTATCCAAAGCTGTAAACTCCCCATCTTTAGGAAGGAGAGAAAGCTCAACCATCATACTCTTTGCCTTCTTCACAAGTGTCTCTTGCACAGCTAAGGAAGGTTGCACTGGCGTATAAAGATCGTCTGTTAGCGACCAATTTCCCTCTGAATTAATAAATAGCGTATACGAGTTCTCTTCTTTATCTTTCAATAAGAGCTCACGATCACCACTAATATCCTGCCGACTTAACTCTGATAAATCCAATTTCTTTTGCAACAAAGTCTCAACTTCATCTGTATGAATTATTTTTTTATACACGGGGGCAACGGTAGATGCTGTATGTAAATCTAATGAGGTTGTTACATCAACATCCGACATATTTGATTTTGTGTAGGCATTAATTGCTAAATGACCAAATTCCTGTTGAGCGTAGACAATCATCATGCCAATAAAAATCAAACCCATCATGAGAGGAATGGCTAGGTTACCGATCAAACTTTTCATTTTTATTTTTTTATGCTGAACAATGGAAGATCCTAGTCTATATAACTGGTATCCAATAATCCCACCAAGCGAGTTGTTGATTAAGTCATCAAGCTCGAAAATCCCTGCTCCTGTAAGTGTTTGATACGTTTCAATGGATAAGGTTGCCATCACCACTACAGGAAGAAGCCATTTAAACAATTTAAATTTAGAGAAAAGTAAAGGTAAGAAAATGCCCAGTGGCACAAACATTAAAATGTTAAAAATACAATTTTGAAGATCACGTAACGAGTATTTCTTCCATGCATCTATATAGCCACTAAATGGTTGGAGATTCATTTGCATGAAATGGGAAGAACCACGCCCAAAAATCGTTAGTTCACACACAAATACAATATAGCCGATAAAGAGTGCTACAAGTATCAGTTGCTTAAAGTTTATTTTTTTTCGATTTGACTGTTGTTTTTTATGATAGAGGAAATAATAAAGTCCAATAAGTAAGAACTCAGCACCAACTATAAGGATGACTGGCAACATTAAAATTCGAATGTTATTCATAATATCTGTAACGCCCAAGACAAGATGCTCCTAACTATGTTAATCTATTGTCGACTTTTCTTATTGTAAATGGTAATTATTAATAATTATTGAGAAAAATTATGAAGATTTCTTAAGATTTTGTAGCATACCTAATTGAGGGAAAATGCTTTTATTTTCCGTAAAAAAGGGGAGGAACAGTCTAGGGATTATCAACAAAGTTTGTGAAAATTGCACGTTTAGAGGCAAAGACAAACCTTGCTGTTTCGATTTATCAGCATAATTTTATGGGCAATAAAGTATAGGTAGGCGTTTTTTATAAGACTTCCGTTGTATTGTCTTGTCAGTCCTTGTAATCAAAATTGACATAAACAATTGTCAGAAAATATCAATATACCCTATAATAAATAAAAAAGCTGAGAATAAGAGGTGAACTTATGGGGAAACCAGTAGATTACAATCTATTTCCGGGTTATCAAAACACACTTGACTCCAGACTTGATGAACGTAAGGAAGAATTTATTGAGGAACTAGAAAGAGCAAAAGTTGATGGACATATACTTGAATTTGAGAAAACACCAGAAGAATTGCCCCAATAGTAAGAGCAAAGCATCTTGAAAAAAGATGCTTTTTTCTTTTGTTTGGAGCTTGTTTATATGTATAAATTGGGCTTTTCACTTCAATGAACTCTTTCTTTTTATGCGATAATAATTGATAGAAATGTCAATAATTAATAGGATGTAGAGTACACTAAATACATTTAAAATTAACGAAGGCAGAGGGAAAATGACCTCTCTAATCAATATTAACCAAATAGTGGTTGATACTAAAACAATAGCATCCAATAAAATAACCATAGTATGTTTATGGGCTTTAAAAATAAAATTAAATACAATTAATCTTACTAAAATTGGTGTCGTGAAGAAGTAAAATGAATAGATCTGTGTAATTTCTTCTAGGCTCACATGCATCTCCCTTTGGTGTTATTTGAATTAAATAAGCAGCAACAAATAAAAATAGGACTATTAACAGTAGTCCTATTTTAAGAGTATAGCATATAAATGTCTATTTTTCCATTTTACGTAAATAGGCGAGCTGTCCAATATGATAGGCATTATGGGTAGCGGCATTAGATATGATGGCCCACCATTGCGCTTTCACAGGGAACCCATTTACGATAGATAAAAGTTGCTCTTCCTCAATTAATTCTTGCCACGTAAGTAGGATATGTAATAACTTTTCTTTTAATTCATAGAAAGTTACCTCCTCTTTAACTAGAAACGTATTCGCATTATTTGTTTGCGAAGGAGCCTTCACTTGATTTTCTCGATACCGTATTTGCCAAATTTCATTCCAGTAGATTAGATGCTGGACAATTTCAGCCATACTATGGCTAGAAGAATCGGGTTTCCAAAAGGCTTCTGCTTCAGATAACCCTTCTACGACTTCAGAAAATGAGATATACCAACTTGGGTCATTTGCATTAGCTAAAAGTTGATCTAACAAAATGGTCTTAGCCTCCATCATTCACGTTCCTTTCTTCAAAGTAATTTATTGAATAGTATAACATTTTAAGTTTTAATATACCGATAAAATAGTAGTTCTGACTAGCTTTTATGAATGCAACAATAAAAAAGCTGCAGCTTATTAGAGCTACAGCAAATATAGATGCGGATTTTAACACTAGTTAAATCAGGCAAATCAGCTTCTATTTTGAGCTTTTTCCGATTCTTCTTTTTTACTTCTAAGTAGTAATGCCATGAATAAGAAACTGGCCACCCAAAAGGCAAAGAATAAATTTTCTAGCAAAGCCCAATGACCATTTTTAATATAATTCCAAATGGTTGTAAATAAAAAAATAATGATGAAGAATGCGATATATAAGCATTTTCCGAATGTAGTCACTTCAAGCACCTCTATTATTAATCATCACACATAAGAAAAGAAGAACGTAATAAAACCCTCTGTTTCACTCGTTATGGGTAATACACTCAAGGTTAGTGTGTGTAAATTTTGGTTACTTATACATCCACCGAAAAAATAGAAGGTAACACTTACCATATAACAACTTTTTTAAAAAAAATTTCAAAATTAGCGTATTCGCGTTATGTTAGACTGAACTTAAGAAATAGGTGGAAGGGACGGAAATAGAGTGAGACAGTATGCCAACAAAGAAGAATTGATTAGTACGATTAACGAAAAGTATAAAAAATATATTGCCGAATTTCATGATATACCAGAAATCTTGAAAAACAAACGGATTAAAGAAGTTGATAAAACGCCATCTGAAAATCTTTCTTATCAACTTGGTTGGATAAATCTTTTGCTTCACTGGGAGCAAAAAGAACAAAAGTGCGAAGAAGTACATACACCTGCAGAAGGCTATAAATGGAATAATCTAAGTGGATTGTATAACTCTTTTTATAAACAATACGGAGAGTACTCTTTGAAGGAACAACAAGCAATGCTTAATGAAGCTGTCAATCATTTATGTGAGTGGTTAAATACCCTTTCAGAAAAGGAATTATTTGAAGTTGATCAAAGACGATGGGCAAAAACACAAGCTAATTGGCCCGTTTGGAAGTGGGTTCATATTAACTCAGTTGCTCCATTTACAAATTTCAGAACCAAAATTCGAAAATGGAAGAAGATGAACCTTTAAAAGATTAGATGTTCCTTACTATAACAAACCAAACGAATTGACTTTAGCCTTCCACAAATGGAGGGCTTTTTATTATCCACTATGACAACAAGTGCGATGGGCTATGGTAGTTTTACTGTATCTCGATGCTTCATATGAAGGAGGTGGAAGGGAATCAGTCAAGCAACAATCTTTCAGCGAGCTGCTATTATGGTGTCATGTCAGTCCTTCTCTACAAAAGTAGTGAAGTTTTTTTATGCCGCCGGAACGAGCTGGTACATTAGCTCATACGAAAATGTAATTACATAATATAAAACTACTATTCGAATGACTATTGTAAAAGATAAATATGTACTATTTTACATAGAATTTAGAATATTCATATTAAATAACAAAGTATTTATTATTTTTCTGTTAAAATTATTATGTTAAACAATATTTTGGTATTGTTTGATAATTACCGATAATTTTGTTAAGAGGATTTAAAACTTATCTTTACTAAACAGGAATAGGGAGGGATTACGCAAAGTATGAGTAAATGGGGAAAATCCAAGTATTTAAATGCATTAACAGCAATGGCATTAACAGCTTCAGCGGTAGTGGTAGCACCTATTACATCTGAAGCCAGTAGTTTTAAGGATGTTCAGCGAACGCATCCATTTTATGAAGAAATTAAAAATTTAAATGATCGTGGGATTATTAAGGGATTTAAAGATGGGACATTTAAACCCGAACAAAACTTAACGCGTGGTCAAGCCGCTAAAATTATTGCAGGTGTTTTAGAACTGGATACATCAAATGTGAGCAATCCAAACTTTAAAGATATTCCTACTAATCATCTATATTTTGGTGCAATTGCTGCCTTAAGGCAAGAGGGAATTATTGATGGCTATGAAGATGGTACATTTCGTCAGCATGAATTTATTCAACGTAACCATGTAGCAAAAATTTTAGCGAATGCTTTTAAATTAAAAGCTTCTAATACGAATTCATTACCATTCACTGATGTGCGTGTAGAATACAAAGATGCGATTGCTGCTTTATATGAAAATAACGTAACGACAGGTAAGACAGCTACCTTATTTGATGGATCTTCAAATGTAACACGTGGTCAAATGGCGGCATTTATTACTCGTTCAGAAGGTATTGTTAATCCTCCTACTCAACCTTCTCAAAGTGTAACGTTTAAAGTTGAGGAATATACAGCAAATGAATTAGCTATTCATGGTAAGACTTATTTATTTGGTGATTCAGTAAAGTCAATTTTTACAGCTGAAAACAAAACCGCACTAACAGGGGCAAAAATTACAGCTACTATCGAAAATGGGACCATAACAAAAGTGAATACGATTGTTTTAAATCAGACAGATCCAGAAAAAAAGGAAGTTGTATTTAATACAAATGCAACGCTCGATTCTATTACGATTAATGCAGATAATATGACGGTTAAAAATGTAACGGTTACAGGAAATGTAATTATAACTTCAAATGTTAAAACTAAAATTGAATTTGATGGTGTCACACTTGCAGGCGATTTAATTATAGCCAATCCGAGTGATGAGGCAATGGCTTCATTAGAAAGCGAAAAGCAACGTACATCCATATTGAAAATTAAAAATTCGCGAGCTGGAAAAGTACAAGTTAAGCGTAACTTTTCCATCGTGTCAGACACGACGATTCCAGAACTTATCATAACAGATAACATATCCGCTATAAATATTAATGGAGCAGCAACGAAGGTAATAATTGAATCTACGGCAAAGCTGAATATGACTGGGAATGTAAAGTTTGAACAATTATTGCTTCCAGTAGCAGTAAAATTATTATTGAACGTGGATGGTGTAATGAATGAATTAACGGTGTTAAATGCTGATACTCGACTCACAATTAGTTCAGGTTTACGCATTAATAACTTAACAATTCCTGCAGGCTCTACAGTAACAAATATTATTACTAACTTTACCTCGGTTGCTTCCCAAATTAAAGCAATTATTGGAGGCTCTTCGCCAAGTACGGGGGGCTCAGACACAGGGGGAGGAAATGTGACGCCTGATCCGGTTATCCCACCAGAAAAAGGGAATGAATTTCATGTAAAGAATGCTGAGGAATTAAAACAAGCACTAAATAAAGCTAAAGTAGGAGACTTAATTAAGTTAACAGCTCCAGTGACTGCAGATGTAACGCTAACAGATTTAGTAGTAATAGATTTGAATGGTCATACCTTGAATGGGAATGTAACGCTTACTGCACCAACAGCTTCAGGGAGGTACTCTTTAATGCCATCTGGTAGTACAGGTACTATTTCGGGAGATTTAATCATTTATGCACCGAATGTAACCCTCTCTTTAGATGGGTTAACCGTTGTAGGGAACACAGTAATTGAATAATAACTTCCATGTAAAACCTAAGGAAAAGATTATTTTAGACTAAAATCATAAGGAGCTAAACGAATGAAGAAATATGAATGTAATGTTGTTACCAAAATAGCGTTATCATTTTTACTTGTAATCTCTATGATTTCACCTTACTTCACAGTTGTAAAGGCCGAAACGACAGAAGCTATTGGAGTGGGGGAAGCGGTCAATCAATTTGATCCAACCGCAGTAAAGAGTAATGTTGCTGTAGAGGGATATATAGTAGGGTTCGCCAAAAGTGAAACTTCTTATTCTGTGATAGCAGATAGTGACACAAATATTGCGATCGCTGATACACCAGATGAAACAGATGTCACGAAAATGCTGTATATTCAATTACCAAGCTCCTATAGAGCCAATTTCGGATTATTTACTAACCCAAGTAATCTTGGGAAAAAAGTTAGAATAACAGGTTCACTGGAAAAATATTTTGGCAACCATGCAGGGCTAAAATCACCAACTTCAATGGAGTTTGTTAGGGACGATACTACTGAACCAAATCCTCCCGAGACAGCAACAATTGCCGAAGCTCGTGCAGCTGTTGGAACAGACCGCACAGTTCAAATTCAAGGGACGGTTACGACAATACCTGGTAGCTGGGGAGGCAAGGCCTTCTATGTACAGGATGAGACAGCAGGGATATATGTCTTCTCTAGTTCTGCAGAAGCAGGGAGCTTAGCTGTTGGAGATATTGTCAGCATCACAGGGAAAACTAGTTTATATAGTGGAGAGGTTCAATTTAATTCACCGACAATTGAACGGATTTCTACAGGGACGGCACCTACACCGCAGACAGTAAATTTACCGATTGCGGATGATAACACACAAGGAAGATTAATCACACTTGAAAATGTGAAGATTAAAGATTTAGCGCCATCTGGTACGTATGGTACATTTGAATTTAAAGCAGTCGATGCAGCAAATAACGAGCTGTTAATTCGCCATGATAACCGTACAGGCTATCAGTTCTCTCAGTTTGAAGCAGATGGCTTCAATAACAATGATGTCATCACAGTGACAGGGATTGCGTCAATTTTTAACGGGACCTATCAATTAAAAACGTTAAGCGCGGAAAGCTTCCAATTAGTATCAAACTATGAGCCAACACAAGTAGAGAATATTAAGGCTTTACCAGCAACAGGCGAAGTTTATGCAGGAACGAAAGTAACATTATCTACAAATACCCCAAATGCAACCATCTATTACACAATCGATGGTTCTGAACCGTCAGTAGCTAGTGAGGTTTATGATGCAGCAGCGGGGATTGTTGTAAATGAAGCCATGACTATAAAAGCATTTGCTACTGCAACAGGCCTAGACGATAGTGACATTGCTTCCTTTAATTATACAGTTAAAGAAGAGCCAACTGTTATATCCATTACGGAAGCTCGTAATAAAGAAATCGGGCAAACTGTTATCGTATCAGGGATCGTGACAGCAAAATTAGAAACGGCTACAGCACACATTCAAGATGAAGATGGGGCGGCGATAGCCATCTATCCTGTGGATAGTCTTGCCGCAAATGTCGGTGATCGAGTGACGGTGCAAGGACGAGTAGATGAATATAGCGGTCTAAAGCAATTAACGAATATTTCACTTGTTGGTATGCCTGTTCCTTCGACAATACCAGAGCCACATCTTATTAAAAGTAATGAGGTAGCGGAAGACAATGAATCGAAACTAGTTACAATTAAAAATGTTACCGTTACTGGTTCGGGTCAAAACTTTACAGGTACTGACGAAGTAGGCCCATTTGCTATTTACGATAAAACAAGAGATTCTGGTTTAGTGAGTGGAAAAACTTATGGGGAAATTACAGGGATTGTTGGTCAATATACAAACCATCAATTGCTCCCTCTTCGCGTTATTGAAGATGTAACAAAGGTGCAGGATATCAAAGCTTCTCACGTCGGGGGCGTAACAGCTGGCACGAAAGTCTCCCTTTCTACAATGACTGAAGGAGCAACGATTTATTACACAGTGGATGGCTCAACGCCAACAACAGCTAGTGCAAAGTATACAGAGGAAATCCTTGTTAATAAACCAATGACGCTTAAAGCGATTGCAGTGAAAGAAGGTTTAACGAACAGTGCAATTGCTACATTTGTTTATGAAATTATTGATACTAAAAATGCCAAGATTAGCGATATTCAAGGGGCAAGCCATAAATCACCATATGTCGATTTAACAGTAAATGATGTGGCAGGAATTGTAACATTCGTTTTAAATTCAACTAGCTTTATTATGCAAGAAAACGAGTCGTCATTTGATGGCGTAAAATCAACTGCTATCAAAGTAAATAAGACAGGACATAATGTAGCAGTAGGGGACGTTATTAACGTTTCAGGAAATGTAGTAGAGGCAGGTGGCAACTCTCGATTGACAGATACACAAATTGCAGCAACAAATATTACAAAAACAGGTACAGCAGGAATTCCAGAAGCCCTTGTGATAGGGGAGGATCTGTTGCCACCAAATAAAATTATCGATAATGATAGTTTTGCAATTTTTGACCCACAAGAAGATGGCATCGATTTTTGGGAATCTATCGAGTATATGCTGGTATCATTCCCGGATGCGAGAGTAATAGGACCGATTTATAATAACGATTCTCCAATTGTTGTACCGAGCACAACTAATAATACATTCAATGTGAATGGTGGTTTAAATATAACGGCCGATGATTATAACCCAGAAAAAATTATGCTTGAAGGGGTAGCAGGGAAAAACTATGATTCAGGTGATCGTTTTAATGATGCCCTTATCGGATTTGTAGAGAATTTTACAGATGGCTATCGACTGAACACAAATAAAGTCTTCCCAGAAGTGACAAAAGCGAATCTTCAGCAAGAAGTGACGCATCTTGAACCAGTAGCGGACAAGTTAAATGTCGCTTCCTATAATATCGAAAACTTTTCAAATAATCCTGCCAATACATCAAACGAAAAAGTAGCCAGAATTGCAGGGACATTTGTGAATAATATGAAATCACCAGATATTATTACATTAGTCGAAGTTCAAGATAATGATGGACAAACTGATTCAGGAAATGCGGATGCATCGGAAAGCTATATGCGATTAATTCATGCAATTAAAGCTGCGGGTGGTCCTGCGTATGATTGGATTGATGTCATGCCAATTAACAATACAGTAGGTGGTGCACCTGGCGGTAATATTCGTGTAGGTTACCTATATAATCCAGAACGTGTTTCATTAGTGTCAGGTATAAAAGGGATGGGTGACCAAACCAATACGTGGACAGCAGATGGAAGCCTCGCTTTAAATCCTGGCTTTGTTGATCCATCAAAATTTGTAGATACACGAAAACCAATTGCAGCCGAATTTGAATTCCAGAAAGAACGTGTAGTGATTATCGGAGCTCACCTAAATTCTAAAGGTGGAGATGGTTCACTTTGGGGACCAACTCAGCCACCAGTGCTAGAATCAGTAAAGAAACGTATTCAGCTTGCTCAAGCCATCAATGATTTTATCGATGAAGGACTTGCCATTAATCCAGATTTAAATATCATTGTAGCAGGGGACATGAATGACTTTGAATTCACACCAGCTCTTCAAACGTTAAAGGGTGATGTTTTAACGAATATGATAGATAAAGCCCCAGAGCAAGATCGTTTTACTTACTTCTTCCAAGGAAACAATCAAGTGTTGGATCATATTTTAGTTTCGAATAAGCTTGCTGACGTTACAGAAATTGACTTGATTCATATAAATGCGAACTTTACAGAAGCACAAGGCCGTGCATCAGATCATGACCCAGTATTAGTTCAAATTGATTTGAAAGCAGACAATGAGGAAATACCAACACCAATAACACCTGAAAATGTATACAATTTTGATAACTACAAAACAGGTAAACTAATCATGAATCGCCCAAGCATTTCGCTATCGTTAGGGAAAAATACAAATATTAAAAATGGAATTGCTGTATTTAGTCAATATGCTGAATTCCATGGGGAAGGATTTGCGGATAAAACAGTAACGATTAGTCCAAAAAAAGGAAATGCGATTATTGACTTTAAAGGTACGAAAATTGGTGAAATTATTATCGAAGGAAAAAATGTAAAAGAAATACGAAATTTACCTGATGGAGCGACCATTACGTATACTAAAGGGGCTTCGGCAGAGGAAATTGAATTTAAGTAGTATCTAAAAAACAATCCAGCACTAGTCTATATTGATTTGGTGCTGGGTTGTTTGCTAATTAACCTATAACACTGAAAAGTTGTTCATTAAACAAAAAATAACCAAGTGTCCATATGATTACTTGGTTATTTTTTACTTTTTATAAAGCCCATATTAGGAAAAATAAATTTTAAACCGATAATTAAAGCAAAGAACCCTGAAATCCTTAATGTTACATTTGTAAATGTCTCTCCATTTTCAGTGATATTCATTAGTAAACAGCCAAAGGAAATAAAAATAAATCCAATCAAAGCAGAAATATATTTCAATCTATCATCCCCTTATTTAAATAAGCACTAATTTTTACTCCACTCCCAAAGCAGTTTCTTTTTATCAAAGATTAGCATCCAACCTTTCTTTCAATACAATTATTTCAGTTGGAGGTAAATGAGGGACGCATTGTAACTATAAGAGTAACTACTCATGCTTAATGTATAAAACTATTTATAAGTATACCCCACTTAAAAGGATTTATAGAAGTTTAGATGGTAGTGAATATATTAGAAAAATCACTATTTATCTTAACCATCAAGAAAAGGATCCCTCTTTTTTTCAACGTTCCAATTTCCTTAGATCAAAACTCGACCAAATCAATATTTTGTGCAGATGAAAGAATGAATGACTATGGGAAACGAAAAAAGCATTGCAACGAAGCAATGCTAAGTACGTGGAGTTTTTGACAACCTTACTACATTAAAAACAAAGCCTATAACTCCACAAATAAAGAAAATATAGGCTACTAGTATGGACATAACTTCTAAGTTGTTAGTGAATATCCTGTATCCTCCTAAAGTAAATAAAGCCAAACTGCCAACCGAACTAAGTAATATTTTATTTTTGTCAGTCAACACACACACCTCCAAATAATGGTATGTATATAGGTTAACACAAAATGTATTTTTAGTTAACCTATTCTATGTTTATTGGTGCGTGTCATAAAAACAAAGAAACTTTACTGTACACTTTGAATAAAATGTTCAGCAAGGAAGAGGATTCTTGCTGAACATTACTATAAATATAATAATTTTTTTATTAATTAATAAAATTTTGAGGAATACATTCACGAACACCAGAATTTCTCAATGAGTTAAATAAAGCTGCACTGATTCTTAAAATAACAAAGTTATCAGTACCATTTTCTAATTCATAGATTACAAAGTATGAATTATCAACTGTAAAAATACATTTTCGTTCTAATTCAAATCCAGGTGGTACAGGAGGAAGATTGAAACGTGGTACAACTAAAGGTGTATCTCCTTCATCTCTGATAAAATCAAAAGTTTGTTGGTCAATCTCATAGATATTAACTGGATCAATCTCAACACCTTTTTCTGGAATTGTAATTTCATCTTCAACTAATACGAAAAAGCGTTCGTTTCGAAAATTGAAAAGACCTCTCGCCCCTATTTCAAATGATGCCATTTTATATTCACCTCCTATTCTCTAAATATCTTATTCATATCAAATACAGTTGTTTGGACATTAAGGAGGGGGAGTGAAGAATAGTTTCTGGTCTGAAGTCATTAGAAGCTAATAGTAGGGTGAGATAGATTTACAATTTCGGATATGAATGGGGATTAGCTGGACAATTTGAAGTTCATGTCAGAAAGAAAATGTGCTGTAAGGAGTGATAAGCTGGAGGTAAATGAATGAATATGGAAAGCCCTATACACTGGTATAGGGCTTTTATAATCTTAACATTAAATTCTAAAGAATCTGTGTTAATTCTGAGTTCACAAACCGTTGGGCAGCAATAATTACACCTGAAGCTGTTCGTCCATAAACGCTATATATTCCACCATTTTGATTTGGAATAATTTCAACTTCATATTGAGCTCCAACTACACCAGGCGTTACAAAGGTAGAACCATTCGCAATAGCGGCAAAAGGAGTTGTTGATAATAATTGTCTTGACCCATCTAGTCGAAAAACTCTTACTACGCCAGTTAATAAACCTCCCGTAAGGTTAAGAATTTTGACACGAACACTAGCTGCATTAGCTGGTTGATTTCCTGTATTTTCAATTGGGCCAGTAGTTAAACTCATTTATTTCACCTCCAAATAAACAAAATTTGTATAATCTGCAGATTATATTTTCATAGTATGAAGTATTCTGTATACTCTCTAGTCTTATTAATCATATCTATAAATTAAAGAAAAGTGTGGATTGGTTTAGTAAGTAATGCGAAGGTTAACCTATTTCTCATGACATAGTACCTTAGTAGAACATCGAATAGTGGAGCTATTGAACAATATGAGGAAAGTAACTAGTGTCACTGGGTTGGTAATGACCCTAAAATGAGAGAGGCAGTGACGGTCAACTAACGCCACAAACGAATAAGTGCGTGCGATACACACAATTATTAATTTGCAATTAAAGATACATAAAAAAAGCCGTAGCGTTTGCAGACGCTACAGCTCGAATTGGTTGATGCCTTTAAAGTCAATCTAGTAAACGTAGTATATCGTAACTTAGGAGGACGAAACTATGTAACAGGGCAAACAACAGTTACAGTTACTAAAGATGGCTGAAACAATCGAGGAAGCAAGGTAGCCAATAACGAAAGCTGATAACAATAGCTAAATTGGAGTGATTGAATCCACATTACCAAAGGCATGTGGGCACAACCTTTGTATACAGGAATTACAATGTCGTATATATTCATTAAATTATCGAATTAAGGAAAAGGTGCAAAAGCAAATTTCGATAGTGCATGGGGATCGAGAGGTTAAAGTACTTCAGAGATTGCTTGATGGGATAGCATACGCGCTATTGGAAGCTCATGAAATTATCCAGTACGACAACAAATGATGAAGTAGCCGAGAGAGACTACTTCTTATAAGTTATTTCTAAAAGTATTTTTAAGCGGAATTATTTTAGTATGAGATCTGGATAAACGATGTGCTTTCAAATAAGGTCATTCAGTCTAAAGCTCTTTATTTTTATGCCATTTCATTGTTTTTTTCAATATCCTCTACATTGATAAACTTTAAGACTACAAACAGGAGAATAAATCCTAATACACCTGCCGTAATATAGCTGGCATTGAGATAATTTTTCATGACGAGAGACATAATAGGAGGACCTGCTGCAACGCCTATAAATCGTGCTGAGCTGTAAAAAGAGGATACGGTTCCTCTTAACTCTTTTCTAATATTGTCAGTAATAATTGTGTCAAGTGCGGGCAATAGTGCACCAATAGCAATCCCCACTATACTCGTAACGACTAATAAAAGAATCAGTTTTTTACTTGTAAACCCAACAAAGACAATACTGACAGACATTGCAATCAAGGAGGCAATGATTATTTTTTTAATCCTTCCTAGGTTTCCTTTAATTTTTCGACCAGATATAAATGAAGCTATACAAAGTAATAAAAGTGGGATGGCCAGGACAAACCCTTTTTTAATCCCTTTTATATCATGAACTTTTTCCAGATTTTCTGACAAGAAAAATAGCATACTAAATAATATGAGCATCACAAGGACCCCGTTAAGGAATACGGTATATAACCATTTACCTTCCTCCTTGAAAACTTTTTTTGTATTCCGTAAAAACTCTTTGAGCTTCAATGGTTCATCATCATCTTTAGGAGCTTTAACGAAGAAAAAAATAAGTACAATCGAAATCAAACTAAGCGCTGAAATGGAAAAGAAGGGAAGGAACCATAAAAACGCAGCAAATATTGATCCTAAAATGGGACTTAACACTTTCCCAAACGTATTAGACGTTTCAATTATCCCTAATGTAGAACTTATTTTTTCGTCATCATCCTGGTAAAGGTCACCTACAAGAGGCAATACGATTGGCATTGCACCAGCGGCCCCAATTCCCTGAATAATTCTTCCAGCGATAATCATTGCGTAGGGGTCATCCATTTTCCATGAAGCAAATCCAGCAATCAGACCACCGATTAAAGCTAATATTAAGCTTGGTAATATGACCATTCTTCTGCCGAAGCGATCCGATAAATAGCCAGCTACGGGGATCAGAAAAATAGCTGCGACTGAATAGCTTGTTATGATCATGCTCGACTGAAATGATGTGATCCCGACCTTATCCTCCAGTATAGGGAGCACGGGAATAAGCATTGAATTTCCAAGTGTCATGATGAGCGGAATAGAAGTCAAACTTACAATACACCAGACACTTACATTAACCTTCTCTTGGTCCATTACCACACCTCGACTAATATTCTTTTAAAGGTATGGTTTCCTTTCGTGTTTATTTTATGCGTTGTCGGTGAGTTTATTGGAATAACACTTGGTAAGCCTGCATCCCAAAGTAGATCCCGAAGCCAATCATTAATAAGGCTGAGATAAAAGAGACCGTTTTCAAAAGCTGTATAGATAATAATTTTCGAGCGACACTGGATAAAAAGGCATAAATAAAATCTACAAAAATAATGCCCATTAAAATGGCGATACTCACCAAAATGATTTCATACCCTGTTGAGATACCAGCCGTTTTTGCGAGTATGGAGCCGTATATTCCCAGCCAGAAAAGGATGGTTAGCGGATTCAAAAAAGACATGAAAAATCCAGTCATGAGGGATTGTCTCAGTCGTGTCCTTTTCCCTGTTTTCGAATCCATCTCAATTTTATGTAGCGACAGTAAATTTTCGATACCGGTGTACAAAAGAACAAAACAGCCGAAGGACCAAAGGATTGTTTTTAACCAGATGGAATTGATAAATTGGCTAATTCCAAAATATACGATAAACATATAGATAATGTCAGTCGCTATGGCACCCAGACTAAAAAACCATGCATGAAAAAAGCCATTTTTTAAACCTGTATTCAATAGGACAGTCTTAACAGGTCCAATTGTTGCAGCCATTGATATGCCTAAAAAGATAAAAGTAAATATAGAATCCATAAAATAGCCTCCAATAATCAAATGTAATTGCATTTTATTCGAAGGCAATAACTTTTAGGACAATCTAAAAGGGCATAAAAAACATGCGGATTTAATATGTCCTTATCGACGCTAAACTAATTATATATAGCATATTTATCAAAAGAATATAGTTTCGTTTTTGTCTTTAAATTTATCCTTTAAAACAAATAATTCAATCAAATTCGTTCATAATAATGAAAAGGACGTGATGACTATTCTAAATGAGAAGAAGATATCAAAGCTAAAAAATATGTTAATTGAGCAAAAACACTCGCTCCAACGAAGAATGGATACAGATGATGAATATTTAGAACGAGGTAGTTTACGGGATTCTGTTGATGAGCTGTCAACAATCGATAATCATCCAGCAGATCTGGGTACCGAATTATACGAGCGTGAAAAAGATATGGCGTTAAAAGTTCATGACACAGATGAGTTAGCAAAAGTAAATACAGCTTTACAAAAGATTGAGGATGGTACCTATGGCGTATGTGAAGTTTGTCAACATGATATCCCATATGATCGATTGGTGGCACTGCCTTATACCTCTTTTTGTATTGAACATACTGCAAAAGACGTTCCAACAGATCGACCGGTTGAAGAGCAAGTGATGCTACCTCCAGTAGATAATTCTTTTGCTGGCCGTGATGACAAGGATGATATTCATGATTATGAAGATATGTTTCAAGTTGTAGCAAAATATGGAACTTCTGAAACACCTTCCGATTTTGAAGGGGATTTTGAAGATTATGATGAATTATATGAAGATCCTGAAGAAATTGCCGTTAATGACGAATGGGATTCATACCATATCTCTGAAACAGATGAATTAACACGCCAAGTTTCCATTCAGGAAGTAGAACACGCGAGAAAATTTGATTATTTAGAGGATTAAATGTGGGATTTAAAAAGATAGGCGCAATTGTTATAAATGAATGCTTTAATAAAATGTTTTGAACAAATGCAAAACTTGCAGCATGTTTTGTAATAAGAAAAATAGGATGTAAACTCGGAGGTAGGTCATGTGGTATTTTCAATAACCTCAATATTAGGGAAAGACAGACCAACGATCGACCTGCACTCCATAATTCTGTTTGGAGCATGACATATAACGTGGTGTCGCTCTATCACGAGTTACAAGTGAGCTCTTGCCAAGAGGATTACTATAATATTTAAGCTTTCATCTTAGGATGGAGGCTTTTTCTTTTGCTTTGAAAACTGCGTCATACAGCCAAAACACTTCGAGTCGAGAGGTCAGAGTTTGGTGTGGTTTTGAGAGCAAATAATTACCAATGCTTAAAGTTGAAGCTAGTGCTCAGGGAACTTTACTTTCTTATTTGGAAATTCGACCAAATTTTTCTCTCCTTTGATTCGTCGGTGTTCTATGAGCATAGATTATTATTATTGATTCACAACAACTACGTCTAAATGTTATTAGGTGAAAAGATTTACAAGATATTAATATCTAATTAAAAAACAAATGTTATTTTGTTTAAGTAAAAAAATTAATTACCTATAATGAGAGGAGAAGAAATAATGGAAAAAAACATTGAAGTTTTAAGAACAGAAGGGGACATTAATTTAACAAAAACTCGTACTTTATGGCAAGGAAAACACTTGAGCAAAGAATCATTTGAGCTTTTAAACGATGATTCCAAGTATTATTTACATCAATCTCTTTCTACTCCTTGTTTAAATATTATTGAAAAAAGCTATGGAATTTACATAGAGGATATAGATGGAAGAAAGTATATGGATTTTCATGGAAATAATGTTCATCAAATAGGTTATGGTAATGAATATGTTATTCAAGCAGTAAAAGAGCAGTTAGATATCCTTCCATTCTCACCAAGACGTTATACAAATAAAGTTGCGATCCAGCTAGCAAAAAAATTAGTTGATATTGCACCAGAAAGTTTAAATAAAGTACTGTTGACTCCTGGGGGAACTTCAGCTGTTGGAATGGCTTTAAAACTTGTTAGAAAGGTAACAGGCAAATTTAAAACTATTTCTATGTGGGATTCATTTCACGGTGCTTCTTTAGACGCTATTTCAGTTGGAGGAGAAGCACTTTTCCGTAACGGTATGGGTCCTTTAATGCCAGGGAGTCTGCATATAGCTCCTTACAATTCATATCGTGGTTTGTTTGATGATGACAATGGTAGATTTAAATCTCTTGACTATCTTGAGTATATACTTGAAAGAGAAAATGAAATCGGTGCAATTATTTTAGAGCCTGTTCGTTGTACAGACGTGCATATCCCACCAAAAGAGTACTATCAACGTTTACGTAATATTTGTGATAGAAACAATATATTATTGATTTTTGATGAAATTCCAACAGCTTTAGGGCGAACAGGTAAAATGTTCACTTTTGAAAACTTTGGAGTTATTCCAGATATTGTATTATTGGGAAAAGGATTGGGTGGAGGCGTTTTTCCAATGGCAGCGATGCTGGTAAAAGGAGAACTTGATGTTGCCCAAGATATTGCACTTGGTCATTACACTCATGAAAAAAGTTCATTAGGTTGTGCAGCAGCATTGGCTACTCTTAATTATATCGAGGAGTTTAAATTAATTGATAAGGCTAATCAATTAGGAAATTATATGAGGATACGTCTTGAAAAGATGCAAGAACAGTATGAAATTATAGGTGATGTTCGAGGAATCGGTCTTTTATACGGAGTAGAATTAGTATTAAACCGAAATTCGAAAGAAAAAGCTATATCTGAAGCAGAGCAAGTAATGTATAAATGTATGGAAAAGGGATTAAGCTTTAAAGTATCCCAAGGAAATGTGCTTACTCTCACTCCACCACTTATCATTAAGGAGCATGAATTAGAACTGGCTATGGATATTTTAGAACAATCTATCCAGGAGATTTTAGGACAGTAATATAGATTTATGAAGAATTTATACAATTTACTAGATTGAAGCAACTAAACATCTCATATGAGGTGTTTTTATTATATAAAGAAACTTGATGTAAACATTCCAAAACAAACAAATGACGCAAGGCTGTTCTTGCGATTATAAGTGAAAATAGTGTATTATAGCTTTCATGTTGTAAATAAAAAGGACGGATGTAATGAAATATAATAAGACAGTTATGCTAAAGCTTATAAATGAACATCGAACATTGCATGATGAATTAAAAAAGCTAAAATCTGAAATGGGTTTAGAGAAAAATTTCGCAGTAAAGGCATTGTATCATTCATTTGTTGCAGAAGATGGTCCTTATATGAAAGAATATCAGGATTTAGAGCGATTACAATAAATGTAGTGCCACTAACAAAATTGTTGGCAAGATAAGTAATAATTTTTAGTCCGAGAATTTAATACTAAGTTTGTGATTGAGCCATTCATTTTGAGTGGCTTTTTATTCTGTTTTTTTACTGGCAGACGCTATAAAGAACGATAGGAAATACACGTTTGAACAGTTTAGGGATTCTTACAGATCACTAAATTGGGCAAGCAGGAAAATACAAAAGAATAAATACTTGAAATGTATGAAAATGAAAAGGGTAACCGCCTGAAAGTTGAAAGGGAATTGGAAAACCTTAAAACAATGATTGGCTATGCGAAAACGCAGATGCAAGGAGCATTGAACTCAATTGGTTAATCGATTACTATAAAGATATTGTTCAGTAACTTGAGTGGATATAGAAGGAAAGCAGAAAGACAATAATCAGATACAAGGAACACAAAATAAGGCATATATACTACCCTGTTTTCTTACTGGTTAGTAAAAAACACCAACTAAAAGAGATTAGTCAGTGTTTCGTGTTTTATTTATATAAGAAACTCTAGTTTATTTTCTACAAGAGTCTGAAATCTATCCATAAATAGAGCTGCATGGTAACCATCGCAGACAGAATGATGAACCTGCAAGGATAAAGGTAAATAAATATTACTAGTTTTATTGATAAACCTACCTGCAGTGATTATCGGCAAACAATAATTTGGGCTATTATTCACGTTTAAGTTAAAACCAGTAAAAGAAGTCCATGGAATCATAGAAATATTGACGACATTTTCAGGTATCGGTGTTTTAGGAAACAGTTTTCCTGTACCATTGTACTTCTCTGTATCGGAAATATAGTTCTCATAAAACTTTTTAAAACCTTCATCTGTATTTGTATAAATGGCTGAAAATAACTCTGATGTCTTATCAAAGATAGTATACATTGGGACTACCTTATCCCAGTATCCAAACTCTCCAGCAGAATTAAAGTTCATTCTAAAATGTTTATTTGAATTTGCCACGTGAGTAATTAAAAAGATGATTACAGGATAGAATTTATATCCCTTATCTTTTGTAATTTTATAAAGTTCAGTAATATCAATATTTCTGGTGATGCTAAAGCTCGTTTGTTGATTTAAGAAATGATTGAAAATTTCTTTTCGTTCCCAATTATTAATATCAATTTTATTGAATTTCATCTTACTAAAGCCTCCTAAAATTTAAAATCTAGATAATTTTAGGAAGCTAATTTGACTGCTTTTTTCATAAGATCATTCCTTTAATTTTATATAAGTCAATCTTAACATATTATTACGGTTTCGATTATTAATTTAGATTAGCATAGCGAGCTTAAACTGCTAATCAAAAAACTACTGCATAATAGGAGAAATCGTCTTCAGGAAGGTCATTTTTGAAAAATTCTAATATTTCTTCGCCGAAAAACACAATAGATAATAGTATTAGTACAATTAAAACGGCTCACTAAAGTCTGGATGTCATCACTTGATACAAGGGTTCGTAAGTCACATAGAAAGCTAGATGGTCAGAAAGCTGATAATGAAGGCTACTAACATTATGGTGTGGGGCATTGCATCGATGGATAGTCAGTGTCGATGGCACAATATATATGGTGAATGGCAAGTTACCAGAGTATCGATGAGGCAGAGACTACATGGACGATACCTACTAAAAGCAATCGGCTGTTCGTATTGATGCTTATATGAATGATTTAGGGTTAAATTACAAACAAGCTTTTAATAAGGCGTACAAAGAGGTGAAGCCTTCAAGTGTTGTAGTACCATTCGTAAGTTACGAGGAATGGAGTCAACAATTTAGCAGTAGAGGGTGAGTGTAGTTGGATAGGAAGTAGTTATTCCTAGGAATAAGTTTTTAGATATTTATGTTAAAAACGATATTGAAAATTAACGCTTAAAATCGTAAAGACATGTTGGAAATGGTAAGCTTGACATAACAGAAATATAGTAACTATTTCGTACCGTATTGTTAAAAAACAAAATGTAACTTCGTAGCTTAGGAAAGGATGTGTGATATATGGACAAAAGAAATTCAATAATGGAAACATATTTTAATACAAAGGATATTGCTAAACGTAATGTATTATTAAAACAATTAGTATTTGACTTGCCTGAGAACGGAAAGGACTTTTTTCTCAAAGTATATAAAAAAGAGAGATATTTGGATATGCGGCTAACTGCGATTAGAGGATATGCTGCCTATGCAAGCGAAGAAGAAGTTGCGATTTTAATGAAAAAGATGTTGGAAATCTTAAAAAGGCGACCAGAAAGTACACCATATAATTATCAGGAATACGAAATCTTGCGTTCATCTTTTCTAATACCTTATTTATTGGAAAAATATCAATATGACTGTTTCAAAAAATTTAATGAACAGTTAAAAAAACAGTACGACGCTATGCCTGAAGTTTTCAAAGGAATTTTTACATGTGACGATAAAGGGGAACATATTCAACTAATTTCCCCAGCAGTAGTACGGAAAAAGATTGAAGATTTCATGCAAAGTGAAGGATGTATCTAATGGATTTTGCACCCAAATGATATATTGGAGATTTATGGATTTTTTCCTGTATTAGTCTATTAGCTATTGTAATTTATATCATCTCGCATTGCACATTCAACCTTTGCAAAGAAGGAAGATTGGGTAGGAAAGCTGTTAACAAGTGTGTTTGCTAATATAGGTATGTTTACTTTTGTCATGGGTCTATTTAGAAGGATGGAAAAGAGCGAGTGAATTGCTGTCATTTGTAAATGTATTAATTGCTATAGGTTCATTCGCAATGATGTTTTTTATTGCCTTTTTTATAATTTTTGGATAGTCAATAAAATAATAAATGAATAAAAGACAACTGTGTGTGTGAACTGCCCCGTAAAGTTAGATTGATGTTTAACTTTTACGGGGCAGTTCTAATAAAGTGATGAGTGGTTTTTCTCAATCATATTTATTGAAAACTTATAAACTAAAACCTTTTTTTGCTTTGAATTCATTTGTTAAAAAATTACATTTTGATTTCCAGTACCTGACCAGGATCTTTTATTTTTAAATTTTTGTACCCCAATTAAGTGGGGTACAACGGGTAAAAACAGAAAAAACATTTTTCACCAAATACTTTTCTGAATCTAATTTCAAATTTTTTTAAATTATAATTTATTAACTTTTTCTAATCAGTAGAGCAAAAACCCCACCAAATCAACACTTTTGCGCTATAATGTAGGACGAGGTGAAGAAAATGTTTGTGAGTGAGAAACAGATTGAAATACGGTATGCAGAGACCGACCAAATGGGCGTGGTGTACCATGCAAACTATATTATTTGGATGGAAATTGGGCGTACCCAGCTTGTAAGTGATGCAGGCTTTGAGTATGCTGCCTTAGAAAAAGATGGCTATGTATCGCCAGTGATGGATTTATCGATTTCGTATAAAGCAGCCATGCATTATGGACAAGTGGCGACGGTGCGCACTTGGGTAGAAAAGCATGATCGTTTACGAACGACGTATGGCTATGAAATTTTACATGAGGATGGCACGGTAGCAGCCACAGCTCAATCCGTACATATTCTTGCGCATAAGGATACATTGCGACCGGTATCATTAAGTAAGATTGACCCAGCTTGGGATGCCAAATATAAAGAAATTGCCGTCGAGGCAAAATAGGAGAACAATAGATGGAAATGTTTATAGCTTTAGGCGCTATTTTGGCAGCTCTTGGTGTTGTTTTAGGTGCTTTTGGTGCACATGCACTCAAGGATAAGTTTGCCTCACCGCATTATGCAGCCATTTGGGAAACGGCTGTGCAATATCAGATGTATCATGCTTTAGGGATTCTAGCCCTTGGCATTCTATCCAATGATGCATTTTTAGGAAGCTCTAGTTTGCTTTCTTGGGCAGGCTACTTGATGTTTACAGGGATTGTATTCTTCTCTGGTAGTCTATATGTGCTAGCCGTGACAGGTGTGAAAAAGCTAGGTGCGATTACGCCAATTGGTGGCATGTTATTTATTGTTGCGTGGGTGCTTGTTATAATTGCTGCCTTATCCTAATACAGAAAAAGTAACGAGAACGTTCTGATGATTTATATCATTGGCGCTTCTCGTTTTTTTGTTGATAAGAAGAAAATGAAACAATTTGTCTGATTTTGCGTATTACATAGTATGAAGAGATGTTAAAATAAGCTAAACATCAATGTGAAGGTGGGAATATTTATGGGTTTATTGAAAGCAGGCGTAGGGGCATTAACAGGTGTTTTAGAGGATCAATGGCGTGAATATTTTTATTGTGAGGCATTATCCTCAGATGTTCTAGTAACTAAAGGTATTAAACGCACTTCTAAACGAGGTTCAAATAAAGGAAATGACAACATTATTAGCAATGGCTCGATTATTGCCATCAATGAAGGGCAATGTATGATGATTGTTGAACAGGGGAAGGTTGTAGAGTTTTCTTCAGAAGCTGGGGAATATGTCTATGATACATCTACAGAGCCTTCGATTATGTATGGCTCAGATTTATCTCATGGCATTATGGAAACATTTAAACAGATAGGCAAGCGTTTTACATTTGGTGGAGAACCTGCTAAAGATCAGCGAGTTTATTATTTTAATAAAAAGGAGATTGTTGGCAATAAATATGGTACTCCCGCACCAATTCCATTCCGTGTTATTGATCGTAATATCGGATTAGATATCGACATTGCCATTCGTTGTCATGGTGAGTATTCTTATAGAATCATTGATCCGTTATTATTCTATACAAATGTATGTGGAAATGTAGAGCGTGAATATACGCGAGAGGCCATTGATAGCCAGTTAAAATCAGAATTAATGACAGCGTTACAGCCAGCCTTTGCACAAATTTCAGCAAGTGGCGTTCGTTATAGTGAAATACCTGCGCATACGGTTGCGTTAGCAGACGCACTCAATAAGGTATTATCAGAAAAGTGGCTTGCTACACGTGGTTTAGCTGTTGTGTCATTTGGGATTAGTACCCTAAAGGCTTCTGAGGAAGACGAAGCCATGATAAAACAACTACAACGCAATGCGGTTATGCGTGATCCAGGTATGGCTGCTGCCCATTTAACAGGCGCTCAGGCAGAAGCGATGATTGCAGCTGCTAACAATGATGGTGGCGCTATGGCAGGCTTTATGGGGATGAATATGGCTGCACAAGCAGGTGGAGTCAATGCTGGTCAGCTTTATCAAATGAATGAGCAAAATAAGCAAGCGCAAATGGCTCAGGCTGCGATGCAAAATCAATCAGCCAAAGCATCTGGTACATGGACATGTGCATGTGGTCATGACAACACAGGGAAATTCTGTTCAAATTGTGGCGCAGCAAAACCAGCGGAAGAGGGCTGGACATGTACATGTGGAGCGGTGAATAAAGGAAAGTTTTGTAGCGAGTGTGGCTCTAAAAAACCAGCTGGTGCTTTACTCTATGCATGCGATAAATGTGGGTGGGCACCAGAGGACCCTGCCAATCCGCCTAAATTCTGTCCAGAATGCGGCGATGTTTTTGATGAAAAGGATGTCAAGTAAGGAGATGATGACCTATGTCAACGCAAGAAGTTGAACATGTCAAACAAGTAAAGCTTGACTTTGATGCGGAATGTCCATCCTGTAGTGCATCAATTGAGTTTAATCCTGCTACAGGTAAGCTGACCTGTCCGTATTGTGGATTTGAATCTGAAATTGCAACCCCTGAGCAAGAAGAGGAAAAGGTTGCACAGGAAATGGACTTCTTAAAAGCAGAGGAACGTGGGAATTTCAATTGGGGCGTGGAGAAGAAAACAGTTATTTGTAAAGCTTGCGCGGCCGAGACAATTTATGATGCTCTGCAGGTCGCTGACAGTTGTCCTTACTGCGGCTCAAATCAGGTCATGGAAGCGAGCGCTGAAAATACGCTTGCTCCCAATGGCGTATGTGCTTTTGAAGTAACGGATAAGCAGGCAGGAGAACATTTTCAGAAATGGATCAAAGGTCGATGGTTTACACCAAAGGCTGCCAAAATAAGTGCAAAGCCTGATGCCTTTAAAGGGGTATACCTCCCGTATTGGACGTTTGATTCAAAAACAAGCTCCAGATACTCCGCAAGATATGGACGACATCGAACGGTTACGGATAAAGATGGTAAAACGCATACTGAAACGGATTGGTATTCAACAAGTGGGTTTTATCAGGAATTTATAGACGATCATTTAGTGAGTGCCACAACACGCTATGATCGAGATATGATGCGAAAAATTGAACCATTTAATCTTCTTAATAATAAGGCCTATAAACCTCAATATGTAGCTGGATTTTTATCAGAGCGTTACAGTGTTGGTTTGCAGGATGGCTGGAGCCAAGCAAAAAGTGAAATCCATGATCACCTCCATGCGCAGATTACATCCAAAATCCGTTGGGAAAATAGGGCGGATGTAGTATCCAATCTACGCTTTTCCACAAACCATGATGATATTACATACAAATATTTAATGTTACCGATTTGGTTATCTTCTTTCCGCTATAAGGAGAAGATTTACCGCTTTATGGTGAATGGACAAACGGGTCGAGTTGGTGGTAATGCCCCTATTTCACCGCTTCGGGTGACAATTGCAGTTATTTTATCATTAGCAGTAATCGCTCTGATTTGGTATTTCTTTATGTCTGAATAATAATAAACAGTATGCCAGTAGGAGCCTCTTATTGTCCTTTTGGGATACTGTTTTTTTCATAAAATTGTCCTTAAATACTGGGTAAATGACTGAATTAATTGACTGGTATAGGATAATCATCATCCATTATCACGGCTGTCATTGCGTCAAGTTGCATAGATTAAAGGGAGAGTAAAATATCAGAACAGCCTTGGTTGGACAAAAGCATAACGTTGCAAGATGGTGTAACAAGCAACCTACTATGTAGGAAAGTCGTTAGAAATAATGCAATTATGGTGGTTAAAAATTAGGACGGATTTCCATTAATGATGAGAAGTGAAGTTGCGATTTTACTTTAAACAACTTATTATACAGTCAGAGAGCATTTTTTAGGCTAGTCATGATAAATGTAATGTTATTTTTGAATAACAATGAAAACGTTATTCATATTGGAGGTTTCGATGATGGACGCAATTGAAGTGTTAACAAATTTAGATCAAATACATGGGTATTATCAACCGATATTTAGCGCAGATGCGCATACGGTGATTGCCTACGAAATTTCCGGATATCTACAAATTCAAGGTCAGCAAATTAATTTAAAGGATTTTGTCAACAATGAAGATATTCCAGAAGAATATCGAATTGATATGGAACACAAAATTTTACATGCGGCATTAGCCAAAATTGATGAAATTGCACCAGAAATTGATATTTATATCCCAAGCAATCCAAATTTATTGATGCAAGATTTTGGTGAAAGTCATTTTAATATTATCCAACAATATATAGAGGAAAAAGATTTACAGCGTATCGTACTTGTCGTATCAGAGCATCGTTTTATAGGAGATATTAACAAATTACATCACGCCCTACGCTATTTTACGACGTTTGGGGTAAAAATTGCCGTTCAGGAAGTAGGAGCCGAAAGTCATTTAGAGCATATTGCGCTATTGGCACCACATATCTTAAAGGTCAATACACGTGATTTAAATTACGATTCTTGGTCCGCTCAATCGGACATGATTTCTGCCATTGGTAGCCTAGCTTATAAAATTGGAGCAAATCTATTATTTGAAGATATTGAAACGGTTTATCAGCTACAATTTGCTTGGAAAAATGGCGGTAGATTTTATCAAGGGCCATATCTAGCAAATCCAGCTATGACTTTTGTCGATAAGGATATATTAAAGGAACGTTTTAAAAAAGAATGCCAGCAATTTATTACTTCCGAAAAGAAAATGCTGGAGGCGCAATATTTGCAGTTGAAAAAATTAAGGGAGGAATTAGAGGCGATTGTTCACCGTGTGAAACCAACAAGCGACAATGTCTCCCATTTAGAGTACTTAGCTGAATTATTGGATAACTACTCCTTCCGTCTCTATATTTGTAATGAGGATGGGTTCCAGTTAACGCCTAACGTTATGCGAATTGATGGGAATTGGGAGCTACAGCCACGTGCCATCAATAAAAATTGGAGCTGGCGCCCTTATTTCCTTCAAACGATTATCAAAATGCGCAACGATCAAAGTGGGGAAATCTCTGAATTGTATCGGGATATTGAAACAGGAGAAATTACAAGAACATTCTCCATTGCCATCAACGAGCATGAATATTTGTTTGTTGACCTTTCCTATGACTATCTTTATGAGCATAAAATCTTTAGATAATATTAGTAATTTCTTTAGTGACAACATTTCATGGGTACAAATTGCAATTCGATCTATTTATTTTAATTAAATGTATTAGGTATTATGGGGGAGAATCCTAAAAGCCTAGTAAAATACTGAAGTTGCCTTCTATATTTGCAGAAGGCAATTTTTTTTGATTTCAATCAAGAATGCTATTTAAGTTCTCATAGAAAATTAACTACCTCTATCGAAACAAAAATGGCAGTCTATACATTTGTTAAATTTGTAATGAATGATTTTGTTTTTTCAGTATTTTTTCATTTAGCTTAATTAAGATGGAAATATCATAAAGGAGCTGAAAAAATGAGGATTATCAAAATACTGCTAATTATTAGTTTAATTTGGCCATTTGTTGATGCCAACATAGCAAATGCGGATGATGAAGAAGATTATAAAAAATACGAGGGTGATGTTCATAAAAAGCACAATGATGATTATGATGATGACGAGGAAGATGATGATTATGATTATGATTATTATAAAGAAGAGGATGAATATGAATATTATGACCAAAGATACCCTGAAACAAATAGTAATACATGGAATATTTGGACAAGATCGACTTATGTAAATAAAGGAGAGTTACCCCTAAAAGAAGCGAAAGAAATTCAATTAAAACTAGAAAATAATAATAATACAGTGTCACTTTACTTGATTCCTTTAGATGGTGAAATATATGTGCCAGGTAAAATTGTTGCTGAACTTTTAGGTGCAAAAGTAGTTAATTATGATAATAGTAAAATATTGGAAATTAATAAAGCTGGTACAGAACTAATTTTTCGTGCGGGGACAAATGTAGTGTACTATAACGAGATAAAAACACCGATACCAGCTGTTACATTTTACTTGAATGATAATATATACGTTCCAATTAGTGTAATTTCAAATGGTTTGGGCTATGTGGCTGAATGGCAAGAAATGAATAACGCTGTTGTATTGAAGTTATTAAAATAAAAAAGGGAGATGATTGAATGAAAGATCAAAAGAAAGCTAAATGGATATTAGGCACTTCTGGAGTAATATTATCTTCTTTACTATTAACGCAATTTAATAATGTTCCATCAGATATAAACATAGCTGATCTAAATTTGACAAATGAACAATCAAAAAAAATGTCAGACCGAGAAAAGGAACTTGTTCAATTAGATTGGACAAATTTTGAAATTGTTGGAGTGAATCAACTACAACAAAATAAAATTCGTACCAATCGAACTACCAAACGATCCTAAACTTAGTTTGAAGTGGAGTTGAAGTTGCTTGGATACCCTTTCATTAAACACGATGAATACAAACTTTTATATTGAAATTGCTGGAACGCAAAAAATGGATTGGAAAGACAAAGTGGTGAAATGGTTGCAATACGTTGCAAGAGAGTGGTCGAGATTTGAGCCAAATAATGAGTTAAATCAAATTAATCAACTAAAGGTAGGAGAAATAGGTAGAATTTCTCCTGCATTATATGATTGTTTAAAAGCAGCAGACAATTATTATACATTAACTAATAATATATTTTCTCCGTATTTAAAATTACATTTAGAACAACATGGGTATGATCGATCCTTTCCTTTTCAAGAATCAACGTATAAGCCAATACAAATAGAAAAAAAAACAAATAAGCCATTTCTTTTTTTGGATCACAATGAAGTTTTAAAAACGGATAATCAATTAATTGATTTAGGTGGATTTGCCAAAGGATACGTAGTTGAAAAAATAGCTGATTGGCTTAGACAGGTTTCTCCAGAGTTTGGAATTGTAGATGGTGGTGGAGATATGAAAATGTGGTCGTCAGGCAAAAAGACATGGACCATTGGGATTGCTCATCCATTTCATATACACGAAGAGATCAGTTCAATTAGAATTCAAAACGGAGCAATTGCCACATCGAATCGTATATTCAGAAGTTGGAAACAGCAGGGAAAAGAAAAGCATCACTTATTAGATGGAAGAACCGGAGAGGTAATCATTAGCCCTATCCTTCAAACAACAATAATAACAAACTCATTATGTCAAGCAGAAGTGGCAACAAAACTGGCTTTTTTATTAAATGAACAAGAATTACAAGTATGGTTTGACAAACTACAGATGCCTTGTGCTTGCTTAATAGCAAAAGATGATGGAAGTATATATTGGCTGAAAGGAGGAGAAAAATTAGATGTTATTTAGTACTTGGGAATGGATTCGATTATTAGGGCTTTTAAGTTATTTTTACTTCAGTATGTCAATTTTTTTTGGTTTACTAAGGAAATCTTCTACTCTCAAGTCCAATAAAAACTTATACTTTCAATTACATCAAATGAGTGGATGGATGGGATTTATAACTGTTATTGTACATTTACTTTTACTAATGATTGATCAATACGAACCCTATACTATTTCTGAAATCGTATTACCTTTTAGCGCTAACTATCAGGCATTGTTGTCTGGGCTAGGAACCATAGCTTTTTATTTATTTTTAATAGTTCTTTTAACATCAGATATATGGATAAATAAAATGAACTTTTCACTTTGGAAGAAGATGCATTTTCTTGTTTTACCTGCTTGGATATTATCACTTATTCATGGGCTATTCATTGGTACTGACTCTAATCAAATGTTGGTAATTTTATTTTATAGCAGTACGGTAATGGTTATAATTACCGCACTACTTGTAAGGTTGATGAGTGATGGATTTAAGAAGAAAGATCAAAAGCAAGGGGTTAGCAAGTAAGCGGTGCATGAATGGATGAAAGGCAGTTTCTCCATGTTAGCTAGACTGCCAAAGTAGCTCAAAAAAATAAACTAGTTGAATGGCACTACTGATACATGTAATGCCATTCTATGGTTTATCCATCATGTAACGATGAAGAGCCTATTTTTTAGTATAAAGAGGAAATTGAATACAAAATGTTGTACCTTTTTCCAATTCGCTTTGAACTGTGAATGTTCCTCCGTGATCTTGAACAATAGAATCAGCTATAGCAAGTCCTAGTCCTGTTCCGTTTCTGTTTCTCACAGCATCACTTCGGAAAAATCTATCAAAAATAAAAGGTAGGTCTTCCTTAGAAATCCCAATGCCTGTATCTTCAATGTAGATATATATCATTTTATCAGTTTGTAAAAGCTTTAGATAGATTGATCCTCTTTGTGTGTACTGAGCGGCATTATCTAATAATATATAAATTAATTCAGTTATATTATTTGAATTTCCAATAAATTCAACATTAGGTTGGATTTCTGTTTCGAAAACGATTGATTTCGGTAACGCTCTTTTAAACTTCCTACTAATCGTTAGTAGCAACTCTGTTAAGGAGATTTTTTCTTTAGTTGAATGAATACGATTTTTGTCATGTCGGGCTAAAAATAATAGTTTATCTAATAGCTCTTTCATTAACTCTGCTTCATGCTTTAAATCTTCAATCAATTCTTTACCGAAATCACTCATATTATTAGCTTCATCAGTTTCTAAAATATCGAGTGAACTATAAAATACACTTAGCGGTGTTCTTAACTCATGAGAAGCATCTGAAACAAAGCTTTTCTGTTTTTCAAGTGCATGTTGAATGGGAATCATGGCTTTTCCTGCCATGTAGTAACTTAAGAATCCAATTATTATCGTAAAAATTATAATTAAAACAATAAACAGTAAGATCATTTTTTGAAAAAAATGATATTGTGATGTGGTCGATTTGCCTATAACAATATATCCAAGAAATTCATCGTTCGGCTGAATGGGTTTCGATAAAATTAAAAGATGTTTATCGCGCCACTTTATATTTTTTACAAAACGTTTAGAAGGATCTTCCGTTTGAATGATTTTTTCTAGATCTTTAAATAAACCTTGATAGTTTTCGTCACCGTGGACTAGTATCTGGTCTTTTGTATAAATATAGTAAAAATACATACCATTTGGGTTAAATTCTAATTTCCCTTCATTATCATTTTTGTGCTCAAAAAAGTCATGATATTGTTCTTTATAATAAGTTTCTAGTTCTTCTATTTGTTGATAATCCATTAGTTGAACTAATGAAAAATATAGAATAATAAGAAAAGCAAAGAAAAAGCCTATAAAATAAATGGAGTTAAATAAAGTTAGTTTTTTACGAGTTTTCTTAAACATGCTACCTCACTCTGTATCCTATTCCTCTAATGTTTTCAATAATGGATTTTGGACGATTATGATCGATTTTTTTACGAACTAATTTTACTAACGCATCAAGGTTGTTGTTAGTCATTTCATGATCAAAGCCCCATACTTGTGTGTAAATTTGTTCTCTAGTAAGAATGATGCCTTTGTTGATAAAAAGGTACTCTAACAATAAAAATTCGTTTTTAGTTAATAGTATTTCTTGATTATCTTTAAAAAGTGTTCTGGAATCCAAATATAACTTTAAATCATCAATTTGAATGATTTGATGAATGGATTTATTTTTTCTTCTTAAAATGGCACGTATTCTAGCTAAGAGTTCTTCCATTTTAAATGGTTTAACAACATAATCGTCAGCACCTGCATCTAATCCGCAGATGATGTCATTGCAATCATCCTTTGCTGTTAGTATTAAAATGCCACCTTCATAACCATTTCTTCTAGCTTCTTTGCACACATCAATACCGCTTATTTCTGGCATCATCCAATCTAAAATGACTAGATCGTATGTATGAAACAGTATGTATTCTAATGCATGCTGACCATTATCTACAGCATCCACCTGATGAAATTCTTTTTGAATGATGTGAACAATGTTTTTTCTTAATCGATTATCATCTTCTGCTATCAGTATTTTCAACGAAGCTCCTCCTACCTTTTTTATATTCAATATAACTAATTTATAACAACATTATGAAATCCACCTGAATTTTTTGTGCGACCAATCTTCTACTTATTCTAAGCCAAAAAAGAAATTTAAATTAAATATCGTAATTTTTTCTAGTACCGTTTTTCAGATTTTTTTCATATTGGTTGCTTAGACTAATGTTGAACCTCAATATGGAAGGAGATCTCCTATGCGATATTTAAAAATGTTTGGGATAGTATTGGTAGTTATGTTTTTTTTGTATGATGTAAATCCCATTTATGCAGATGATATTTTTGAAGGAAAAGATGAGTATGATGAGGGTAACGGTAGACAACAACACGAAGAAGGGCGTTATGAGGACCTTGGTGAATTAATTGGTTGGTGTACATTCATAGGAATTGGTGCAGCGGGTATGATTTTTCCTATTAGAACTTTCTTGAAGTCTGTAACTCGTACTTTCCCACAATCTAAAGGGCTATATTTATACGTAGCAAAGTTAATAGGTAGATATCATATTCTTTTTGGCATAATGGCATTGTTGTTAGGTATTGGTCATGGGATAATCATGTACTTTAATGAGGGTGAATTGGAGAATGAAGGAATTATTGGCTTAATTGCAATTATTCTTTTATCAATTACTGCTATTATAGGAATGAATTTATTCAACTATAGAAAAAATCGAAGCTTGCGAACAATCCATATCTCAATAGCGGCATTAAGTGTTATTACAGGAGGGATTCATATTTTTATCTCTTAATTATGTAAACATGACTCGGCTCATAATTACTCAGCTTAACATTTTTGTTGCCTATTGTATTCATTTCTATATTTGTTTTATAAACAATGTCTTAAACAAAGAATCGCTAGTATTTGAGCTAAATGCAAAAGGATCGCATTAGGGAAGTGTGATGTGTAATTATATTTAAGTTTATAGTTCTTGTATTGGTATGGTATTTTTCCGTATAAGAATTCTACACCTCAGAATTAAAACTAGCTGTAATGCAGGTGGACAAAACTTAGCCACCGACACGACCCCAAAATAACGAAAAAACTAGGTACACCAAAGAGGGGTACCTAGTTCTATTATGCATAGGGACACTTGGGATGGAGTGACCCTAGTAACAATTTCGGAGGTGTAAGGCTAATTTAGCTTTACACTACTATATATATGTTGTGATTGCTATGGTTGAATAGTTAATTGCCTGAGAAATAATCGATGAAATGCAAAAGTGTTTGGGTATTTCATTGATTGTCTAGGATAGAAATGGTAAAGTGAACATAACTTTAGGGACAAGGAGGAGAATTCACATGAAAAAAAGAGCTATTCGTTTTTTAAGCATGGGTATAGGGTTCTCCACAGCTGTTTTTTTCTAAAATCAACGAACAAGGGATAAGTCTGCCCTTTTTTAGAAAAAAAACAATCCTAAAGGAGAAAAGAATATGAAAACAAACATAGTACGTAAAAATCCAATGCAGGTACCTAGCCCTGTTGGGAAGTATAGCCACATCACAATCATTCCGAAAGATGCAAAAATGTATGCATTCTCTGGACAAATTGGGGTTGATCAAGATGATCAACTGCCTGCAGATTTAATTGAACAAACCACCAATACATTTAGAAATATTGAAGCGCTTTTAGCAACTGAGGGATTGGATGCATCTCATGTGGTAAAGGTGAATATATGGGCGACAGAGGAGATTGATTGGCATCATTTCTATCAGCAATGGGAAGTAATGTTTGGTCATTCCTATCCCTCTATGACTATTGCTTATGTATCTGCATTAGGGCTACCAGATATAAAAATAGAGATTGAACTTTGGGCTGCTAAATAGCTTAAAAAACGACAATATCCATGTGGTATTGTCGTTTTTGTATACAGACTGAATTAACGTAACATCCTTTTTAATTGTTTCATTTCATAATTTAAATCGTCAATTTGCTTTTGTAGTTTGTCAATATCATTGCTATTACTTTCAATTTCCTTCAACTCATCCTCTAGAGCAAGACCAGCCGCAATGGTCGCTAGAGCGTCTCCAAGTGTTGTAATCGCCCCCGCAATGACAGCCAACTTAGCTGCTTGACTCACGGATTCCAATCCCTCATTATTCCGATTACCTTTATTTTGCTTCATATAATCCTCCCTACAAAAAAGGGTATTATTTGCATTGTATGCTAAGAATAAGAAACAGGTGAAGAATTTATGGGCATCAAATAGGTAACAAGGAAAAGTTGGATTTTATAAGGCGTTTTTTAGAAGTTTATGGTCTTTTCTAACATGATTCTAATGACATTCAGAGAATAAATAAATATTTTAACTCATGTAAAAATGTGTTGTCAATAATAAATTTGTAATTTTATTAAAAAATGTTATAATAG
>NZ_PXXX01000008.1 GCF_003367505.1 Lysinibacillus capsici | reverse complement strand
CCGAAACCGTCTTTCAGTCTTTCACCATGAAGCAAAAGAGATTATTCGGTATTAGCCCCGGTTTCCCGGAGTTATCCCAAACTATAGGGTAGGTTGCCCACGTGTTACTCACCCGTCCGCCGCTAACGTCAAAGGAGCAAGCTCCTTTTCTGTTCGCTCGACTTGCATGTATTAGGCACGCCGCCAGCGTTCGTCCTGAGCCAGGATCAAACTCTCCATAAAAGAAATTTGATTAGCTCAAATTGTTTTGCTGGCATCATGTTTGATGTCCAAAATTTTTGTTTTGTTCACTAACCGAAGCTAGCTACTTAAAACTTTATTGATTACGTTTTGCTTGTTCAGTTTTCAAGGTTCATGTTTCTTTATTTCGTTGTCACCTCTTGGCGACTTATACATAATAACATCGATTATTCATGAAAGTCAACACTAAATCATAAGTTTTTTTAAAGAGATTCATTTTTTATTTTAATTTTAGAAACGAGGTTATCATTATGGTCCGTAAAACGTTGATTTCACTGCTTTTAATTGTAATGCTTTTTGCCTTTTTAAAGCCTATAAATTCAACGATGATTTCTGTATTTAATATTGCGAATGCACCAGTAGTGGTCACAAAAGGACATTATGGCACATCTCTTATTGTAGAGATCTCTTTCTCTGATGACTCTCTATTAGAATGGCTCCAAACGGTGAAAGAGCCTTATCCACTTCTACTTTTAGATGCTGATTGGATAAAACGGTCACCCGAGCATTTAAAAATTATCCAACAACGAAAATTGCCTACAGGATTACTTGGGCCGGATGATTCAGTAGAAGAACCCGTTGACATTGCACTCATCCAAAAGGATATTGATACTTACGAAAAATATTTAAAAGAAAAACCTTTATGGTTTGCTACCCGAAATCATCAATATTCACAGGATTTACAGAAAGCCTTATTCCAACAACAAATGAATTTACTATCTCCTTCGCTTATTTGGCAAGGTGAGAAAACTCCGAAATTACAAAAAGGTGATTTTGTCTTTTTCCCGCTCCATCAAAATAATCAAATATCCTTTAAAGAGCTTAACACTCTCATACAACAGCATAAGTTTATGTCGATTGAAGAAAATATATTTGGTTATAAGGTTCAAACTAAAAAAGCGCCATAAAAAAATTGCCTCCAATACAGCGAGGCAATTTTTTCCTTATGCGTTTTTAGCCTGTTCACGACGAGCTTGGCGTCGTGCTTCTAATTTTTGACGATCTTCATCAGATTTTGCATTATATTTAGGTAATACTAATAATTGATACGCATTAACCGCCAATAATGGGAATAATAAAAGAGCAACATACTCATTAATATTTTCATCGCGACCCATCAAGGCAATTGTCCATTCCAACGTTGTAATGACAATCATAAAGAATAGTGCCGAAATCATTACATGTTTTTTCCCTGTTAATTTTACTTTTTGAACAGCTGTTGCTATTGCCCCAAAAATGAGGACAATTAATAGTCCTACATAGAACAACCAGCTTTGCCCATCCTTCACACCAGGAATAAAGCGGAAGAAAATTATATCGAAAATCGTTATGGCAATTAATAATAGCTGTACCCAATTCCATAATGTCAGTGTTCTAAAAATATTAACACCTACCTGATGAAGTGTTAAATAAGCAAAAAAGCCAGCTTGCGCTATAACACTCATTGTAAACCCTAAGAAAACCATCCATAAAAGTCCAGCGAAAAACTCACCCCATTGACCGTTTGCTATGTATGGTTGGAAGAATTCCCAGCGAATAAATAAACTAAAAACTCCGTTGACTGCACCACCAACGAGCATTGCAAAGAAGAAAAACTTTGCCCAATTTCGTATCGTCACAACTAAAAGTCCCCCAATTTCTCAATATATCTGTCCTTATTTTATCAATGCCTTGTTAAAAAAGCTATTTCTCATCCTAACCAATACATAAAGTCCTGAGAAATGTGAACAATAATTGAAAGAGTCTATCTAGAGAAAGGACTGATTGTCGATGCGAAAATTCACCTTATTACTGATTCTAATGCTTTTTCTTTCTGCCTGTTCACAAGATAAAACCTCTACCATGTCCTATGATGAAATAAAAAAAATCATGATTGACTCTTTACAAACAGAGGATGGTAAAAAGGCATTGCGACAGCTTTTAGAAGAGCCGAGTTTCCGTGAGCTCTTGATTTTAGAGCATGATGAAGTGAAAAAAGCTACCGAGGAAACTTTACTTTCCAAGGAAGCAGAAGACTTTTGGAAAAAAACCTTTGAAGATCCAAAGTTTAAAGAAACTGTTGCGAAAAGTATGCAAAAACAGCAACAGGATATTATGAAGAACTTAATAAAAGATCCGACTTTCCAAAAGGATATGGAGGCATTTTTCGGGCAACCCGATATGCAAAAGCAGTTGGAGACTATCCTTAAATCATCCAATATGCGCAAGCAAATGGAGGAAGTTGTAAAGGAAACGATCGAAAGCCCTTTAATGCAATCTAAATGGCAGGAACTTATTAAGAAAAGTGGCGAAACAGGTTCATCAGGAAGTGGCGATAAGAAAGAAGCGAGTGGCGATAGTGGTGGCGGATCGGATAAGGGACAAAAAAGTACCGAGTAACCTTGGTAATGTAAAAACGGATTTCCCCATAAAACTGGTGGAAATCCGTTTTTTATTATTTATTTAATTTATCGATGATTTTCGTCGCGATGTCTAAATAAATTTGTCCTGTTGTATGTTTTTCAGCGTATACAGAAGGAGCAAAATCTTCATCTGTCCAATCTGGTTGCCCAAGCGGGATTTGTCCAAGCAACTCTGTACGTAGTTCGTCAGCTAGCTTTGGTCCTCCTCCTTGCCCAAAGACAAATTCTCGGTCACCTGCTTTAGATTCAAACCAAGCCATGTTTTCGATAACTCCTAAAATTTCATGGTCTGTTTGAAGCGCCATTGCCCCTGCACGAGCTGCAACAAATGCTGCTGTTGGGTGTGGAGTTGTTACAACAATTTCTTTTGATGATGGCAACATTTGATGGATATCTAATGCAACGTCACCTGTGCCAGGAGGTAAATCTAATAATAGATAATCTAATTCACCCCACTCAACATCACGGAAGAATTGATCTAATACTTTACCAAGCATTGGTCCGCGCCATACGATCGGTGCGTTATTTTCTACAAAGAAGCCCATTGAAATCATTTTTACCCCAAAGCGATCTACTGGGAAAATACGATTATCGACTACCTTAGGCATATCCGTTACACCCATCATATCAGGTACACTAAATCCATAAATATCTGCGTCAATTAAGCCGACTTTCTTTCCTAGACGAGCTAAAGCAACAGCTAAGTTTACTGATACTGTCGATTTACCAACTCCACCTTTACCAGAAGCAATTGAAATTACTTGGACTGTGCTTAATGGAGATAAAATATCTTGTGCTTCCGACTCTGTTGCTGTGCCACGGAAGCTTTGCAATTTTTCTGTTGATAGTTCTTCAAAACGAATACCAACAGTGTTTACACCTGCTTCTTTCAACACCTCAACAACTTTCATTTGTAGTTGTAATTGTTCCGGTGTATTCAGTTTAGCAATGGCAATTTTTACACTGACATGATTTTTTTCTTCTTTTATTGCTACGTTCGTAATACCATCTGTTTCTGCAAGCGATTTATGTAAAAATGGATCTTGTAGTTGTCCCAGTATTTCTCGTACTTGTTGTTCAGTAATCACGACGAACACTCCCCTTATATTGTCTCAATATTAGTATATCATAATGATTTGATTTACGTTGTAGATGTTGCTCTACTCAATTTTGGCTAATAAATAGTCTTCTATACCTTCAACTATGGCATCTGCCATTTTTTCTTGATAGTTTTTGTCCACTAATAATGCTCGTTCCTCATCATTACTAATAAAACCAGTCTCCACTAAAGCTGCAGGTACTTCCGCTTTCTTCAATAAATAGATTTGCTTAATAGACAATGCTTCACGATCTGTATTTTTTAAATTAGTGCGAATGGATTCTTGAATACTCTTGGCAAGAATCTCTCCATCAGCATGTCCTTCCTTATGGTAAAATACCTGTGCGCCACGCCATTTTGTTTCAGGAATGGCATTTGCATGAATAGTTATAAATACATCTGGCTTTTCCTTTTCCACGATATCCTTTCTTAGGAAGATATCTTGCTTTTTCCGTTCTCTCATTGTTCCATATTTTTCTGATGGCGCATGCTCATCGATTACATCACCATTTTTCGTTCGTGTCATTATAACCGTTGCGCCTTTTTTCTTTAATTGCTTCTCTACATGCTGAGCAATTGCAAGTGTAATATCCTTTTCAATCACTTCGCCCTTTGAAGCTCCTCCGTCCTCACCACCATGCCCTGCATCAATGACAATTTTTATGCCACCAAGTGGGTCCGGTAAGAAGAAGTTACGGTCCGAAGCATTTGTTTCATATGCCACGACCACTATACTCATAAGCATAATTACTCCTAGTGCAAGCCAGCGCTTCACCCATATACACCACCCTTTTACATTTAGTGTACGAAATTAGTGGATGAACTATGCCAGAAAGTAAAAAAAACTCCCAAGTCACAAACTTGAGAGTTTTAATTTCTTCTATATTAAGGGAGGAAGAACAATTTTATTGGTTTGTAAAAGTAGGTTTGAATTCACCTGTATATGGCTCATGCTCTACAAATACAGTTATATCATTGCCATCTTTGTCTTTACCTGTTCGTTTATACGTGAACTTCTTATCGTTGATTTCTGTAATTTCAAGAGCTACACCATACTTATTATCACCGACAGAAACATGCGCTCTTATTTTATTATCATGAATGACATTAAAGTAACCATAGTCTCCACGACTTTCACCTGTTTCAGGATTAAAGAACTCATATTTGTTAGTATTTGCATCATACTTTGCAATGCTAATGAAATTTGAATTGAATTCTGTTACATCATTACCCGCTTCATCTAACACAACTGTTCCATGCCATAGTGTATCAGCGAGAATTTTATCTCCGTCAACGTCTGTAACAATTTGACCTGTAGAAGCATCTAACGTTTTATCGGAATCAGTAAATGCCAGTTCTTTTTCTTTATATGGAATATGTTCCACGAATATTTCTACATCATTGCCCGCAGCATCTTTACCTATTCTCTTATAAGTAAAGATACTATCGTTTAGCTCAGTGATCTCGACAACTGCTTGGTAGTTTTTTGATTCGGAAATTAATATTCTTTGTTTCCCATCATTTGTGATAAAGAATGTCCCTTTATCCTCACGGCTTTTACCTGTAGCCGCGTCAAAGAATTCATAATGACCTGTCTGGGCATCATATTTTGCTAAGCCAATGAAGTTTGCGTTCTCCTCCGTTAAATCATTGTTATCTTGATCATAAACCTTTGTACCTTGCCAATTTGTACCACTTAGAACATTAGCCATTTCTTGTCCCTTTGTTAATTGCTCTTTGGCAGTATTTTCTGTTACAGTACTTTCTGTTTTAACTTCCTCACTATTTGTCTTATTACCTTTTGCAGGCTCCTTATCTTGACATGCTGCCAGTAATGCAATAGCAGCAACAGATACTATTAATATTTTTTTCATACCTACTTACCTCCATTGGTTAGTTTATATTTTGAGTTACATCAAACCCATAATGACAATTTTTAAAAATGAAAGGTTTGTTGTACCTTCTAAAAACTATATTAAAGTGGAATGTTAAACTCCCCCTAAATAATTTCTTAAAAAAACATAAACTTATACGAAAATATTTTTAATATATATTAAATCTGTACACTAATAGTGAGGTTTATGTAAAAAGCTATTTATTTTTTTCTACATATACTTAATTTATGGGTGATCGACATTTCTCACAAACGAGTACTTCAACATTATTTATTATAGGAAAAAGCTAAGCCTAGCATATCTTTTTAATATTACTCGTATAATTCGCAACATGTTACCATATTTTTATAAACGGAAAAGTAGGCTACAGTGATATACCATTAGTCATTTGGCTGTTTTAACCAAAGAAAAGAGGGTGGAAAAATGAATGATCAATTAATACTTTCAGCAGCGAACGGTGATACTGATAAAGTATTAGCACTTCTGCAAAAAGGCATCAATATTAATACAACGGATCAGAATGGAAGAACCCCTGTCTTAGCTGCCACTTATAATAACCAGGTGGATACTGTGAAGGTGCTCATTCAACATGGTGCTGATATTAATATTAGAGATAATAACCTTGAGAACGTACTTTTACATGCAGGGGCATCAGGCTATTTAGAAATCGTTAAACTTGCCATATCTGCAGGGGCAGATACAAAGCTAACTAATCGCTTTGGTGGAATTGCCATCATCCCTGCATCCGAACGTGGACATGTTGAGGTGGTCCGAGAGCTACTTAATCACTCGGACATTCATGTCAATCACATTAATAATTTGCATTGGACAGCTCTATTGGAGGCAGTCATATTAGGCAATGGTGGGGAGAAACATCAAGAAATTGTGCAATTATTGGTGGATCATGGTGCTGATATAACTATTGGAGATCAAGATGGTGTCACACCATTGCAGCATGCAAAAAAACTAGGCTTTTATGAGATTGAGCAAATTTTAAAAGAAGCTGTACCCGAACGAAATAACAGTTAACACTATAGGAGATATTTTCATATACTTTTCTAGATGGCCTCACTTCGGAATTAGCTTACCTGTTGCATCAATTTCACCTGCAATTTCAAAAGAAATAACGTTAAGCAATCTTTGGGTTACTTCACAGATTGCTTTTTATGATGGAATGACAAAAAGACTCTTTCCTCGAAAGTAGAAAGAGTCTTAGGATAGATGTTTCGTCTGCCTCTGACTCCGTAAAGACCAAATCATCTTTAAACGGTACGCCATTTGTAAAGGTTACGAATTCTCTTCTGGTAATAGAATAATAACAGTAGTTCCTTTTCCTTCTTCACTATATATACGAAAACTGGCATTTCTCATAAGCTTAAATTTTTTCAAAGGATTCGTAAATCCAATACGTGAGTTTTCTTCATTTACTAATCGTTGCAACTTTTCTTCTGAGATACCGACCCCATTATCATAAATTTTAATACGTATAAATTGACCTTCTCGTTGCACACTCACCTCAATAGTACCACCTTCTTTTTTCTTCGAAATCCCGTGAAAAACTGCATTTTCAACTATAGGCTGAATTGATAATGCTGGAATCAAAGATTGAATGGACTCATCAATATCATACGCAACTGTAAGACGATCACCAAAGCGCATTTTTTCAATATAGAGATATGCTTTTACAAGATCTATTTCATCTTCTATTGAAACCATGCTGTTACGATAATGGACATTTAGCTTGGCACGGAAATAGGTGGCTAAACTGTATAACGCCTCTCGTGTATTCTCTATATTTGTATAGCTTAAGCCGATAATAGTGTTAAGTGTATTGTAGACAAAATGAGGAGTTACTTGCGCATATAAATAATTCATTTCATCTTCAATCGCATCAATGGAAGATTGTCGAACCGCTAGTAATGATTGAATACGCACTAGTAATTCATCCATCGTAATCGGTTTTTGCAGATAATCATTTGCCCCAACTTGTAAAGATAACACTAAATCCGAATGCTGCATAATTGCTGTTAAAACTATAATCGGTAATTCCAACATATCGTATTGCTTTCGTACTTGTTTGCATAATTCATAGCCTGACATACCATTCATCATTAAATCGACTAACATACAATCTACTTTATGTTTCTTTATATAATCCATCGCTTCAAACCCATTATCTACTCCAATAACGGTATAGCCTTTTTGAATTAATGCGTCCACTAGTACTTTTATATTCACATGATCATCATCAACAATAAGTATGGCTTTGTCATTACCTTTATGCAGTAATGGTAAATCTAGCTGTAGTATAGTATTATCTGCTCGATTGCCTATCTGGTGTTGTGTTTCAATATCTAGTTTTTCGAGTGTGGCAAGTGGCACCGTAAATGTAAAAATTGTTCCAACACCTAATGTACTTGTTACATGAATTTCCCCATTTAACTGTTCTACTATATTTTTTGAGATACTTAATCCTAACCCAAGACCCCCACTTTTTTTACCTTTCTTTACTTGATAAAAAGAATTAAAAATTCGATCTAAGTCTTGTGATGGTATACCAATTCCAGTATCGCTTACTTGTATTTCCATATAATCATTACGTACACTAGCTAAGACTGTAATTTGCCCATGTTTTGTATGTTGCAGAGCATTATAGAGTAAATTATAAAGCACTTGTTTCAATCGTAATTCATCTGTATACATATGGGGTAAATTAGAATCTACTGCACTCATTAACCTTATGGATGTATCACTCGACATTAAACTACGAATTTCCTCAATTACTTCATCAATTACGCTTATCGGAACAACACGAGGGATAACACGAACTTCTCCGGTCATATGATTCGAAGAAATCAATAAATCCTCTACTAAATAACCTAAACGTTGCGCGACATTATGTATTAAAATAACATTTTCTTGTTGCTCACGCTTTAAAGGTCCTTGTACACCTTCCATTAATGATTTGGATATATTTAAAATACCATTTAAGGGCGTACGTAATTCATGAGACGTTTTCAATAAAAACTCATCCTTCATTTGATTATGCATCAAAAGCTCTTCCGATAACGCTTGAACTTCCTTAAAAGATGTATTTGCTCGGAAGCTAAGCAGAGATGCAAAACTATATAGCGTAAAAATAAACAATAATTGTTCACTATAAACCATAGGTATATCGAAAATGTAATACATTACCATTAAAAAAGTATAACAAGTAAGAGATACTAAAAGAATTAGAATATAATGTGAGCCATCTACACCTTTCACAAGCACACGTAATAGCACAAACACATTATAAAGCCCAACTGGAATAAAAATTACTGCAAAGATTATTTGGGAAAGAACTAGATTTTCTATTGGTATAATCATGCTATTTTTTGTCATCGGGTTGTAAATCCCATAGATAAAAAAAAGTAAACCTAACAAAATACTAATAATATAAATCGCTTTTTTCCTCATAAACTCCGGATACAAATAATAGAGAAATAATGCTAAACAAACATCAACAAGTGGTAAAATCCCTAATTGTAAACGCACTTGTTCATTTATAGTTAAATGTGTAAAAATAAGGAAAAATACTTTTTCATTTGTAAACGACATGTACAGTCCGAATAATATAGTGAATAACCCCAAAAACAATTCTTCTTTTCGCTTCCGATTTTGACTATACGATATAATATAAATTGCACCGAATACAATATAACCAATACATACAAACGATTCTGCTAAAATTTTCATGCTAAAATCTCTTTGAATAGCTTCCTTTGTTCCAAACTCAATAGGAAAAGTAATACCAGATTTTGGATAATTATAATTCCCGACATGAATTACTATATCAAGCATTAGATTCTCACTTTGTGCAAACACCGTATATTTATCATCATTTTCGAACTTAAAGTCCTTTAAGGTTTCACTCGGATTCCCCTTACTACCTACATCTTTTCCATTTATGAAAACACGGTTAGATTGACGAATTGAACGAATATATAATCCATATTCCCCTTCAACTGGTACATTTATCTTAACATGATACGTTCCTACAGTAAGTCCTTCCTCATTTGGTTCTACAAAGCTATTCCAAGTAGCTGGCACCTCAATTGGTATTTTCTCGCTCTCGTACGCGTCGAATGAATCGCTTGATGCTATTAAGATATTTGGATAGAAAGACCATTCTCCATCTAGTTTTAAAATAGTCTTTTCTTGTAGTTCCTTTTCTTCAATCGTAACGATCCCATTCTGCGCAATCGGCTGACTACTACTAACAAAATACTCTCCATTGCCAATAAAGTATACGATAATAAATAGCATGATAATGGTCAAAGTAATGCTAATATTTTTTTTCACTATCCCCCCTCCCCTATTTTGAACACAATTATATATAACATCAAACTATCAGTTAGTTAGAATGAAATCCATTATGCAATATGACTTTCACCTGTATTTCATTAGTCCTCTTAGGCATCCTATCATAGGGCTGTTAAACAAATTCTGAACAAATCCTATTGTTTTTGTTATCGACGTAAAAAAAGCTCCTCTCAGGTAAACCTGAGAAGAGCTTGAAATCGTTGATATAACAACGATATTAACGTTTTGAGAACTGAGGTGCACGACGAGCGCCGCGTAGACCTGGTTTTTTACGTTCTTTCATGCGTGAATCACGAGTAAGTAATCCAGCTGATTTTAATGCAGCACGGAAATCTGGGTCTACTTGAAGTAGAGCACGAGCGATACCGTGACGAACAGCACCAGCTTGACCAGTGTATCCACCACCGTTAACGTTTACGTGGATATCATAGCTTCCTGTAGTTTCAGTAGCTACTAATGGTTGTTTAATTACTTCGCGTAATGCAGCGAATGGTACGTATTCTTCGATTTCACGTTTGTTGATAACAATTTTACCTGTACCTGGTACTAAACGTACGCGAGCTACAGAGCTTTTACGGCGACCAGTGCCGATGTATTGAACTTGTGCCAAAGTAATATCCTCCTCTTAATTTATATTATCCGCGAAGCTCGTATGCTTCTGGTTTTTGTGCAGCATGTGGATGCTCTGTTCCAGTGTAAACATTAAGTTTAGTGAACATTTTGCGACCTAAAGAGTTTTTAGGAAGCATTCCTTTAACTGCTAATTCGATCATTCTTGTTGGGTACTTATCTAGCATTTCACCAGCAGTACGTGTTTTTAAACCACCCGCAAATTGAGTGTGGTGACGGTATAATTTACCCTCTAATTTGTTACCAGTTAAATGGATTTTGTCAGCGTTGATGATGATTACGTGATCACCTGTGTCAACGTTTGGTGTGAATGTTGGTTTATGTTTACCACGTAAGATTGCAGCTACTTCAGAAGCTAAACGTCCAAGAGTTTGGCCTTCTGCATCAACTACTAACCATTTACGGTCTACTTCGTGACCTTTAGCCATGAATGTTGTACGCATGTATATATCCTCCTAATCGATTCGATTACCGTTATTTTTCATTAGACTACACTATAAGTTTCGGGGCTTATTTGTGGTGGTAATGAAAATACCATCTGTTATCATATAATGAATGACTTTTAAAGTCAAGCAATTTCATTAAACACCTGGTGAAGTTGTTCAGAATTATAGAACGCCACTAATAGAACACTTTTTCTAAGTATAGCCCTTGTGGTGGAGCGGTTTTTCCTGCCTTATCACGATTACCTGAAGCAACTACATAGGACACATTGTCAATCTTACGTCGACCTATCCCAACCTCCCAAAGAGTACCTGCAATAATACGTACCATATTATATAAGAAGCCATTCCCTTCAATCACCATATGTAGCTCTTCACCATGCCATTCAAATTGTAACAATGTTACTGTGCGTACTTTATCTTTCACGCTTGTATTCGCAGCGCAAAAACAAGAAAAGTCATGTGTACCAATAATAGCCTTAGCTGCCTCTTGCATCGCCTCTACGTTAGGTTTGACCCCATTGGTCTCCACAGTATAATATCTGCGGAATGGACTTTGGATAGGCTCACAAGACCAAATATAGCGATATCTTTTTCCAGCCACATCGTAACGCGCATGAAAGTCATGTGCCACTTCCTCAACCGATAATACACGAATATCTCTTGGCAGTTGCACATTCAAAGCCTTACTATATTTTTCTGCTGGAATGGCAAGTGGTGTGTCGAAATGCAATGTTTGCCCTGTCGCATGTACTTTAGCATCTGTACGACCACTTGCGGTTACCTTAACCTGTTCTCCCTTATGCATAATAGCTAGAACACGCTCAAGCTCAGCCTGCACTGTGCGTTCACCTGGCTGCACCTGATAGCCCGAAAAAAGTGTGCCATCATAGCTTATAATTACTTTTAATCGTCGCATATAGCCTACTCCTTTAACTTCTATAGAAGAATAGCAATACGCCTATTGCTACTAATAACACAATCGCAAATGTGTCCCCCATATCCCATTTTAACCTACGGTACCTAGTGCGTCCTTCACCACCACGATAGCCTCTTACTTCCATCGCTGTTGCTAAATCCTCAGCCCGTTTAAATGCACTGACAAAGAGAGGCACAAGCAATGGTACTACTGCCTTTATACGGTCCTTAATTGGCCCAGATGATAAATCAGAGCCTCTTGCCATTTGTGCCTTCATAATTTTATCCGTCTCATCCATTAAGGTTGGAATAAAGCGTAATGAGATGGACATCATTAAAGCCAATTCATGTACGGGTACTTTTATTGCTTTTAAGGGATTCAGTAGAACCTCGATACCATCTGTAATGGAAATCGGTGATGTAGTTAACGTTAAGATTGACGTCATAAATACTAATACTAGAAAACGAATTGAGATAAATATTCCCCGCCTAATCCCTTCGTCATAAATCGTAATGAATTTTGATTCAAACACAGGGACGCCTTCCTTCGTCATGAAAATATGGAGAAGGAATGTGAAGGCCATCAAAAAGAGTACTGGTTTGAGTCCATTTATTAAAAAGTATAGACGAATGCGCGATACTAATACAATCAGTAGCGTGAATGCGAGTAACATAGCATATGTCACGGTATTATTGGCTAAAAACACAATAATAATAAAGGCGAACACAAAGATCAGCTTTGACCGTGGATCAAGTTTGTGTACAGGTGAATCACCAGGTAAGAAGCGACCAAAGATCATTTTTTCCATCATGACTCTGCACGCTCCTCTCTAAGGGCTTGAGCAATTTCAGTAGCAAGCTCTTCCTCTGTTAAGCAAACCTTAGACAAGGAATGCCCCATCATGTGCTCAATCTTTTGCTGAAAGCGGACAATACGTGGTGGCTCTAAACGGAATTCCTTTAATGTTGCAACATCTTTAAAAATAACTCGTGGTGATCCATTTAAGACATTCTTCCCTTCATGCATAATCACAATATTATCTGCATATCGAGCTGCATCCTCCATACTATGGGTTACTAGAATGGTTGTGAGATGACGTTCTTGATGGAGCTGATAAAACATATCCATAATTTCCTTTTGACCACGTGGATCAAGACCTGCTGTTGGTTCATCTAAGACAATAACCTCAGGGTCCATCGCCAAAACGCCTGCAATCGCTACTCGACGCATTTGACCACCTGATAAATCAAACGGTGATTTATCCAAAACGTTATCTGGCAAACCGACTAAGCTGACAAGTTCTCTTGCACGAGCTTCAGCCTCCTCCTCTGATATACCAAAGTTCATTGGGCCAAACATAATGTCCTTCAACACGGTCTCTTCAAATAGTTGATGCTCTGGAAATTGAAAGACAATGCCGACCTTTTGTCTTACAGCTTTTAAATCCTTTGCTTTTTTCCCAGCTACAATAAGACGATCCCCTATATGTACTTCTCCTGAAGTAGGTCTTAGAAGTGCGTTAAAATGCTGCAAAATCGTTGATTTCCCAGAACCGGTATGGCCAATTATCGCTTGATAAGTATGAGATGGAATGTCAAAATCCACATCGAATAATGCCCGTTTTTCAAAGGGCGTTCCTTGTGCATAGGCATAGCTTACTTGTTGAAGTTTGATGTCCATAAATCATTCACCAACTCTTCTTCTGTCATATGTTGCCCCATTAATGGAACACCTTCCTTTTGCAATAGCTTTGATAACTTCAAGGCAAATGGCAAATCTAGTCCAAATTCAACTAGCTTGTCCCCAAGTGCAAAGATTTCAGCAGGTGTACCTTCTGCAAATTTCTTACCATCATTCATAAAAAGAACACGATCCGCTAACATTGCCTCTTCTAAATCATGGGTAATAGATAAAACTGTTAATCCTGTTTCTGCACGTAATGTTTGAACCGTTTGTAACACCTCTGCACGCCCCTGAGGATCTAACATGGATGTAGCCTCATCTAAAATTAAAAGCTTCGGCTTTAATGCAAGTGCCCCAGCAATGGCTACACGCTGTTTTTGTCCACCAGATAAATGATGTGGCTCATGGTCTAAAAACTGACTCATTTTTACCTGTTCGAGTGCCGCATGTACACGTTTTACCATTTCTTCAAAGGGGATACCGTTGTTTTCCAAGGCAAATGCTACATCATCCTGTACCGTTGCTCCAACGAATTGATTGTCAGGGTTTTGAAAGACCATTCCCATTAAAGAGCGAGATTCCCAAAGATTTTCTTCATTCAAGGGTTCTCGCAAAATTCGTACATCTCCCTGTTGAGGAAACAATAAACCATTCATCAGCTTGGCAATAGTGGACTTACCAGAACCATTATGTCCTACTATAGCAATCCACTCACCTTCTTCCACAGCAAAGCTAACATTTTCAACAGCATTACGACTATTTGGATTTTCTGGTGTATATGAAAAAGTTACATTATTTAAAGATAAAATTTCAGGCATATCTAGAACTCCTCTCCCTACGCTCAGCTCTACTAATTAACTTACACTTTTTTATGTATGAATTCTACTACAATCCGTATGTCGATAAAAGAAAAATACTACAATAACAACTCAAATTGATATTGGTTTAATAAATAACAAAATAACACCCATATATTAAAAAAAGCACCACAAATTGGCGCCATCTAATCTAATAAAAAAGCGCGCACCTCATTCGATAGAAATGCGCTAGTCGTTACATTTACAAGAAATATGGGTGCTCAAGCCCTTATTTCTCCTGAATGAGGTGCGGAGAGCTAAACGAGACGCCACACTAATAAGTGTCCGCTCATCATAACGCTCAGCTTAATTATTTGTCGTATAAATCATTTATAAAGAAAGAGGGTGGTGATTCCCACCCTCTTCACCACAAGTTTTCTCTTATGATTAAACTAGTTCAATCACAACAACAGGTGCACCGTCGCCACGACGAGGACCTACTTTAAGAATACGAGTGTAACCACCTTGACGCTCAGCATAACGTGGTGCAACATCATCAAATAACTTTTGAAGTGCAAATGATGTTGATTCGTTACCTTCTGCATCAGTCGTTGTTACTAGTTCACGACGGATAAATGCAGCAGCTTGACGGCGTGCATGTAAATCTCCGCGTTTACCTAAAGTAATCATTTTTTCAACAGCTTTACGTACTTCTTTAGCGCGAGCCTCAGTAGTTTCGATACGCTCGTTGATGATTAAATCAGTAGCTAAGTCACGTAACATCGCTTTACGTTGAGAACTTGTACGACCAAGTTTTCTGTAACCCATGGATGTTTCCCTCCTTTATAGAAAAAAATCTGATCTTGTTAGTTGTGTTTAAATCGCTTAGTCTTCTTTGCGTAATCCTAAACCAAGCTCTTCTAACTTCGCTTTTACTTCTTCTAATGACTTGCGTCCAAGGTTACGAACTTTCATCATGTCGTCTTCTGATTTATTCGCAAGTTCTAGTACTGTATTAATACCAGCGCGTTTTAAACAGTTATAAGAACGAACAGAAAGATCAAGCTCTTCGATAGTCATCTCTAAAACTTTTTCTTTTTGATCTTCTTCTTTTTCGACCATGATTTCAGCAGTTTGTGCCTCATCTGTCATGCCAACGAAGATGTTAAGATGCTCGGTTAAAATTTTTGCTCCGAGCGAAATCGCCTCTTTCGGACCGATGCTGCCATCTGTCCACACATCAAGAGAAAGTTTGTCGTAGTCAGAAGACTGACCAACACGAGTATTTTCCACTTGGAAATTGACGCGTGATACTGGAGTGTAAATAGAGTCGATCGGGATCACGCCGATAGGAAGATCCTCACGTTTGTTTTGATCAGCAGGAGTGTAACCACGGCCGCGTTGTGCATACATACGCATACGTAAATGACCGTTTTTAGCGATTGTTGCAATATATAGATCTGGGTTTAAAATTTCTACGTCACTGTCATGTGTAATGTCAGCAGCCGTAACTGTACCATCGCCTTTAACATCAATCTCAATAACTTTTTCTTCGTCAGAGTAGATTTTAAGAGCTAGTTTTTTCACGTTCAAAATGATTGAAGCTACATCTTCTACTACGCCTTCTACAGTTGAGAATTCGTGAAGAACACCATCAATTTGAATTGAAGTGACAGCAGCTCCTGGTAATGAAGACAGAAGGATACGACGTAAAGAATTACCCAAAGTGTTTCCATATCCGCGTTCAAGCGGTTCTACAACAAACTTTCCATATTTGGAATCTTCGCTGATCTCCACCGTTTCAATCTTTGGTTTTTCAATTTCGATCATTTTATTTACCCTCCTTCAAAACATCGAATGTATAGGTTCTTTCCATCATAGATTCGATCGTCAATGACGTATCGTTTATTATCTGCACAAGACAGTCTGTACAAAAAATGATGTTCTCATACAATATGAGACGCACCCATTACACGCGACGACGTTTTGGCGGACGGCAACCATTATGAGGAACTGGAGTAACGTCTTTAATAGCAGTTACTTCTAAACCAGCAGCTTGAAGTGCACGAATAGCAGCTTCACGACCAGCACCAGGACCTTTAACAGTTACTTCCAACGTTTTCAGACCATGTTCAAGGGATGTTTTAGCAGCAGTTTCTGCAGCCATTTGAGCAGCGAATGGTGTAGATTTACGTGAACCACGGAAACCAAGAGCACCAGCACTTGACCAAGATACAGCGTTACCTTGCATATCTGTAATCGTTACGATTGTATTGTTAAATGTAGAACGAATGTGTGCGATACCAGATTCGATATTCTTTTTCACACGACGTTTACGAGTTTGTTGTTTACGAGCCATGTTAAGAAGGAACCTCCTTTACCAATTATTTTTTCTTGTTCGCAACTGTTTTACGAGGACCTTTACGCGTACGCGCATTGTTCTTCGTATTTTGACCACGAACAGGTAAGCCACGACGGTGACGGATACCACGGAATGAACCGATTTCCATCAGACGTTTAATATTTAATGAAGTTTCGCGACGTAAGTCACCTTCAAGTTTGTATGAATCTAATTGTTCACGGATTTTGTTTAACTCATCTTCAGTTAAGTCGCGTACGCGTGTATCTTCTGAAATACCTGCATCAGCTAGTACTTTCTGAGCTGTAGTTTTACCAATACCGAAAATGTACGTTAATGAAATTACCACGCGTTTGTCGCGAGGAATATCAACACCAGCAATACGTGCCATGTACGTTGTGCACCTCCTTTAGAATTAACCTTGTTTTTGTTTATGTTTAGGATTTTCACAGATTACCATTACTTTACCGCGTCGGCGAATTACTTTACATTTTTCGCAGATCGGTTTCACAGATGGTCTCACTTTCATCTAACCTAACCTCCTTAGTAGTCCGGAGCGCAAAAGATTATTTAAAACGGTATGTGATACGACCGCGAGTTAAATCATAAGGAGATAACTCAATAGTAACCTTATCTCCAGGTAGAATACGGATAAAGTGCATACGAATCTTACCAGATACGTGTGCTAGAATCACATGTCCATTTTCTAATTCTACCTTAAACATCGCGTTTGGCAAAGTCTCAACAACTGTCCCTTCGACTTCAATTACATCATCTTTCGCCATCTACTCTGTCTCCTCTCTATATGCAAATTAAAGTTCTCATCGTTACATCAAACGGATATCTGCTGCAACTTTAGAAGCAACCTCGTTTCAACATATGTTTGGATTGTATGAGAGATGTTTGAAAGACGCTCGTCTGGTTTCGCTTCACACAATCCACGGAATATACAGAACCAGTAAGGGCACTGAATCTCCCATGTTTACACGAATACCGGAATGTCTTGGATGAGATATTCATACCCGTTACACAGATGCTTCCACGAAACCCATTATACTCCTCCAAAAGGTATGTTGCACTTTTAAGAAGAAATATATACCGGGCACAATATGCTTTTGCAACTCTCAAAAAAATTATGTTTCGTTGTTGCTCCCGCATGCCTCCCGCGGAAGCAGTACTCTGCGCCCGGAGCCGGGTATCAGCTGCGGCTGCTCTGTAATAGAGCATCAAGATCAGCAAACACTTTGTTAATATCTTGCTGTCCATCTATATTAGTTAACACGCCTTTAGCTTGATAGAAATCAAGTAGAGGTTGTGCTTGTTTCATATTTACTTCCAGACGGTTCGCAACCGTTTCAGGATTATCATCTGCACGTGTATAAAGCTCGCCACCATCTTTATCACATTTCCCTTCCTCAGCAGGAGGATTGAAAATTAAATGATAGGATGTACCACAAGTTTTACAAATACGTCTACCTGAAAGACGAGCAATTAACTCATCCTTTTCAACTTGAATGTTTAATGTATGCTCAATAGCTTTACCTAGGTCAGCAAGAATGCTATCTAAGGCTTCAGCTTGAGGAACAGTACGTGGGAAACCATCTAATAAGAATCCTTTTTCACAATCAGGTTTAGCCAGTCGCTCACGAACAATACCAATCGTTACTTCATCAGGTACAAGTGCACCTTGATCCATAAACGACTTAGCTTGTAAGCCTAGTTCAGTACCTTCTTTAATTGCAGCACGGAACATATCGCCTGTAGAAATATGAGGAATTGCGTACTTCTCAACAATTTTATCTGCCTGCGTACCTTTACCAGCACCTGGCAGACCCATTAAAACGATATTCATTAGGAAATATTCCTCCCACAAAAGGTTTGCTGATTAAAGGAAACGATGGAACGTTCCCTAAAAACCAACATTATTTCATAAAGCCTTTGTAGTGACGTTTAACAAGTTGAGATTCTAGCTGCTTCATCGTTTCGAGCGCTACGCCGACTACGATAATAATACTAGTACCACCGATCTGCACTGAGGCAGGTAGATTCATAAAGTTTATGAATATAACCGGCATTACTGAAATAACAGTTAAGAAAATCGCGCCGACAAATGTCAGACGATATAACACGCTTGTTAAATACGTTTGAGTGTTTTCACCAGGACGAATACCTGGAATATAAGCACCTTGCTTTTTCAAGTTATCTGCCACATTTTCTGGATTCACTTGTACGAATGCATAGAAATATGTGAATGCGATGATTAATGCCACATAAATAATCATTCCAACAGGTTTTGTATGATCAAACGTGTTATTAATGAAAGTAGTAACATTATTTTCACCGAAGAACGGAACTAACGTACGAGGTGTCATCAGAAACGCTGAAGCAAAGATTACAGGAATAACCCCTGCAGCATTTACTTTTAACGGTAAATGAGTTTGTTGACCACCAGTTTGTTGATTTCGCCCAGTAACTCGTTTTGCATATTGAATTGGAATTTTACGTAGTGCTTGTTGCACGTAGATAACTCCAATAACAACCGCAAGCAAGATTAAAACAAGTAGACCAAGGATAATTAGGTTGATAAATAGCTTATCACCCGCACCCTCGATTTGTTGTGCATAGATTTGGTTGATACCTGTAGGTAATGCCGCAACGATACCTGCGAAGATTACAACAGAAATACCATTACCAACGCCATGCGCAGTAATTTGATCAGCAAGCCATACTAGGAATGCTGTACCCGCTGTTAATACAATAGAGATTATAACATATGTTAAAACTCCTTCTTCCTTAATCAATGACCCGCCATACATTCTATTAAAACCAAATGACATCGCGAATGATTGAATAAAAGCAAGAATAATAGTAAAGTAGCGTGTAAATTGCGCAAGTTTACGTCTTCCGACTTCACCTTGCTTTGCCCACTCAGCAAACTTCGGTACTACGTCCATTTGCAATAACTGAACAATAATTGAGGCTGTGATGTAAGGCATAATCCCCATTGCAAAGATGGAGAAGTTCTTTAAAGCACCACCGCCAAAAGTATTCAGGAAACCAACGAGGTTAAACTCATCAGTTGCCTTTAATACATTAGCGTCAACGTTAGGTACTGGAATGAAAGTTCCAATACGAAAAACGATTAACATTAAAAGTGTGAAAATGATTTTATTTCTTATATCTCGAACACGCATAAAGTTAGAGATTGTCTGAAACATTAAATCACCTCAGTAGTTCCGCCGGCATTCTCGATTGCTTCTTTCGCTGAAGCTGAGAATTTATGAGCTTTGACAGTAAGCTTTTTATTAAGAGTTCCGTTGCCTAGAACTTTAATTCCAGCTTTTTCATTGCTCACTAGACCAGTTTCAAGTAATAATGCAGCAGTTACCTCTGCACCGTCTTCGAAACGGTTTAAAGCATCAAGGTTAACGATCGCGTATTCTTTACGGTTAATGTTCGTAAAGCCACGTTTTGGTAAACGACGGAATAATGGGTTCTGACCGCCTTCAAAGCCTGGGCGTACACCGCCACCAGAACGAGCGTTTTGACCTTTATGACCTTTACCTGCTGTTTTACCGTTACCAGAACCGATACCACGACCAACGCGGTTGCGTTGCTTACGAGAACCTTCTGCTGGTTTTAACTCATGCAGTTTCATAGTGGGTGGCACCTCCTTGTTCAATAATTGGAAATTAAATTTCTTTTACAGTAACTAAGTGAGCTACTTTATCAAGCATACCGCGAGTAGCTGCGTTATCAGCTTTCTCTACAGTTTGGTGTAATTTACGTAAACCTAAAGCTTCAACAGTTTTGCGTTGTGCAGGTTTAGTACCAATCACAGATTTAGTAAGGGTGATTTCTAATTTGTTAGCCATTATCTTTCCCCCCTTATCCTAATAGTTCTTCCACTGATTTACCACGTAATTTAGCTACGTCCTCTACGCGTTTTAATTCAGTTAAACCTTGAATTGTTGCACGCACCATGTTAATTGGTGTGTTAGATCCAAGTGATTTTGAAAGAATATCAGTAATACCAGCAAGTTCTAGTACAGCACGTACTGGACCACCAGCGATAACCCCTGTACCAGGAGCAGCAGGTTTGATTAGGATTTCTCCTGCACCAAAGCGACCTTGCACTAAGTGTGGAGTTGTTCCACCTACGCGTGGCACTTCGATTAAGTTTTTCTTCGCATCTTCAACAGCTTTGCGGATAGCATCTGGCACCTCTTGAGCTTTACCAGTACCGAAACCTACATGACCGTTTCTATCGCCAACTACAACTAATGCTGTGAAGCGGAAGCGACGTCCACCTTTAACAACTTTAGCAACGCGGTTAATAGTAACTACGCGTTCTTCAAGTTCTCCAAGTTTGTTTGCGTCAATACGACTCATGAAATGTGTCCCTCCTTCTTATTAAAATTCTAAACCGTTCTCACGTGCAGCTTCAGCTAAAGCTTTAACACGTCCATGATATAAGTAACCACCACGGTCAAATACTACAGCAGTAATATTTTTTTCCGCAGCGCGTTTTGCGATTGTTTCACCGACTTTAGTTGCTGCGTCAACATTGCTACCAGCACCTTCGAAACCATTTTCTTGAGAAGATGCGCTAACAATTGTTACGCCTGCTACGTCATCGATAAGTTGCGCGTAAATGTTCTTGTTAGAACGGAATACGTTTAAGCGTGGACGCTGAGCAGTACCCGAAATTTTAGAACGAACGCGAGCATGACGTTTTTTACGAACCTGATTTTTATCTTGTTTCGTAATCACAAGGGTCACTCCTTTCTAATGCTTAAGCTGCATTATTTACCTGTTTTACCTTCTTTACGACGAACATATTCGCCTTCATAACGAATACCTTTACCTTTATAAGGCTCTGGTGGACGAACGTCACGGATGTTAGATGCAAGAGCACCAACGCGTTCTTTGCTGATACCTTTAACGATGATCTTAGTGTTTGAAGGAACTTCAATTTGTAGACCATCTTCAGGTGTGAACTCTACTGGATGAGAGTAACCTACGTTAAGTACAAGTTTATTACCTTGTAATTGCGCACGGTAACCTACACCGATAAGTTCTAAAGCTTTTTCGAAACCTGCAGAAACACCAGTAACCATGTTCGCAAGAAGCGCACGAGTAGTACCGTGGTTTGTGCGGTGTTCTTTTGAATCAGAAGGACGTACTACAGTGATTACGTTACCCTCTTGCTCAATTTTCATATCTTGGTGGAAAGAACGAACAAGTTCGCCTTTAGGACCTTTAACAGTAACAGTGTTGTCAGCTGCAACAGTAACAGTTACGTTAGCTGGTACCTCGATAATTTTTTTACCTACACGAGACATTTAGTTGCACCTCCATTCATTTATTGCTAATTACCAAACGTATGCTAGAACTTCGCCGCCAACTTGTTTAGCGCGAGCTTCTTTATCTGTTAATAAACCTTGTGAAGTTGACACTAAAGCGATACCAAGACCGTTCAATACTTTAGGTACTTCATTTGTTTTAGCATATACACGTAAACCAGGTTTAGAAATACGTTTTAAGCCAGTGATAACGCGCTCGTTATCTTTTCCATATTTTAAGAAAATACGGATGATACCTTGTTTGTTGTCTTCCACGTATTCTACGTCACGTACGAAACCTTCACGCTTTAAAATTTCAGCGATTTCTTTTTTCACGTTGGAAGCTGGTACTTCTAACTTCTCGTGACGAACCATGTTCGCATTACGAATGCGAGTAAGCATATCTGCAATCGGATCAGTCATTGTCATTACATTTACCTCCTTCCCAAATTAGGGGATTACCAGCTGGCTTTTTTCACGCCAGGAATTTGTCCCTTATATGCAAGTTCTCGGAAACAAATACGGCAAAGTTTGAATTTGCGATATACTGAATGTGGACGACCACAGCGTTCACAACGTGTATACTCTTGCACTTTAAACTTTTGCTTACGTTGTTGTTTAACGATCATAGATTTTTTAGCCACGTTTTCGCCCTCCTTGTTTGATTACTTTTGGAACGGCATACCGAATTGTGTCAATAACTCGCGAGCTTCTTCGTCAGAGTTCGCTGTCGTTACGATCACGATGTCCATACCGCGTACTTTTGAAACTTTATCGTAATCGATTTCTGGGAAAATTAATTGTTCTTTAACACCTAGTGTGTAGTTACCGCGACCATCGAATGCTTTTTTAGAAACACCACGGAAGTCACGTACACGAGGTAGTGAGATAGAAATTAATTTGTCCAAGAATTCATACATACGCTCACCGCGTAATGTAACTTTAGCACCGATAGGCATACCTTCACGAAGACGGAAACCTGCGATCGATTTTTTAGCTTTAGTTACTACTGGTTTTTGACCAGTGATAATTGTTAATTCTTCAACAGCTGCATCTAACGCTTTAGAGTTTTGAACTGCATCACCAACACCCATGTTGATAACGATTTTCTCAACTTTCGGTAGTTGCATAACTGATTTATATCCAAATTTGCTCATAAGAGCTGGAGAAACTTCATTTAAATATTTTTCTTTTAGGCGGCTCATGTGTGTACCTCCCTTCTATTTATACTAATTAGTCGATTACTGCACCTGATTTTTTTGCTACACGAACTTTTTTACCGTTTTCGATTTTATAACCTACACGAGTCGGCTCGCCAGATTTAGGATCGATTAGCATTACGTTCGAAACGTGAATTGCAGCCTCTTGGCTAACAATACCACCTTGTGGATTCAATTGGTTAGGTTTAACGTGTTTTTTCACGATGTTCACACCTTCAACAAGAACGCGATCTTGTTTTGGGAAAGCAGCAAGGATTACGCCTTCTTTGCCTTTATCCTTACCAGTGATTACCTTAACCTTGTCACCTTTTTTTACATGCATGCTGTCGCACCTCCTTGATTGGCACTGTCATGAAATTAAAGAACTTCTGGAGCTAGAGAAACGATTTTCATGAAGTTGCTGTCACGTAGTTCACGTGCAACAGGTCCGAAAATACGAGTTCCGCGTGGTGATTTATCATCACGAATAATTACACAAGCATTTTCATCAAATTTGATGTACGTGCCGTCTTTACGACGAACGCCTGATTTAGTACGAACGATAACAGCTTTAACAACGTCACCCTTCTTGACAACGCCACCTGGTGTTGCTTTCTTAACTGTACAAACAACGATATCACCGATGTTAGCAGTTTTACGGCCAGAGCCACCAAGCACTTTAATTGTAAGAACTTCACGTGCACCTGAGTTGTCAGCAACTTTCATACGACTTTCTTGTTGGATCACTTAGGTTACCTCCCTTCGGAAATTGGTTGTTCCGAAATAGTTATTAAATAATAACCGCTTTTTCTACAACTTCTACTAGACGGAAACGTTTAGTAGCTGATAGCGGGCGAGTTTCCATGATACGTACGATATCACCGATTTTCGCTGTGTTTAACTCATCATGAGCTTTAAACTTTTTAGAGTATTTTACACGCTTACCATAAAGCTTGTGCTTTTTGTAAGTTTCAACTAAAACAGTAACAGTTTTGTCCATTTTATCTGAAACAACGCGGCCCGTGTAAACTTTGCGTTGATTGCGCTCAGTCATACTTGAAAACCTCCTTTATCAGTTATTTGCACTGATTTCTCTTTCACGAATAACAGTTTTCATACGCGCGATTGCTTTACGCACTTCACGAATACGAGCTGTGTTTTCTAATTGACCAGTCGCCAATTGGAAGCGAAGGTTGAAAAGCTCTTCTTTCAGTGATTTCACTTTTAATTCTATTTCAGAAGTAGCAAGGTCACGGATTTCATTAGCTTTCATTAGATTCACCACCAGTTTCTTGACGTTTTACGATCTTACATTTAACAGGAAGTTTGTGTGATGCTAAACGAAGTGCTTCACGTGCAACTTCTTCAGATACGCCAGCAATTTCGAACATTACTTTTCCTGGTTTAACTACTGCTACCCAACCTTCAGGAGAACCTTTACCAGAACCCATGCGGACTTCTAGAGGTTTTTTAGTGTAAGGTTTATGTGGGAAGATTTTAATCCAAACTTTACCGCCACGTTTCATGTAACGAGTCATCGCGATACGAGCAGATTCGATTTGACGGTTAGTAATCCAGCTAGCAGTTTGAGCTTGTAAGCCCCATTCGCCGAAAGTTACTTCTTTACCGCCTTTCGCTTCGCCACGCATGTTGCCGCGGTGTTCACGACGGTATTTAACGCGTTTAGGCAATAACATATTATTTGCCTCCTTCCACAGATTTCTTCGTAGGAAGAACTTCACCACGGTAGATCCATACTTTAACGCCTAATTTACCGTAAGTAGTATCAGCTTCTGCGTGTGCATAATCGATGTCAGCACGTAGAGTATGAAGTGGAACAGTTCCTTCACTATAGTGTTCAGCACGCGCGATATCAGCGCCACCTAAACGACCAGATACTTGTGTTTTAATTCCTTTTGCACCAGCGCGGATTGTGCGTTGGATCGCTTGCTTTTGCGCACGACGGAATGATACACGATTTTCTAATTGACGAGCGATGTTTTCAGCTACTAGACGAGCGTCAAGATCTGCACGTTTGATTTCAATGATGTTGATGTGTACACGTTTACCAGTTAAATCGCTAAGGTATTTACGAAGATTTTCAACTTCAGTACCACCTTTACCGATTACCATACCTGGTTTCGCAGTGTGAATTGTAATGTTTACACGGTTTGCAGCACGTTCGATTTCTACTTTAGAAACTGAAGCGTCTTTAAGAGCCGTTTCAATATATTTACGCACTTTGATGTCTTCGTGAAGTAGAGTTGCATAGTCTTTTTCAGCGTACCATTTTGACTCCCAGTCACGAATAATACCAACGCGTAGTCCTATTGGATGTACTTTTTGACCCACGGATTAACCCTCCTTCTTCTCAGATACCACTAGAGTAATGTGGCTTGTGCGTTTGTTAATTGCGCTTGCACGTCCTTGTGCACGTGGACGGAAACGTTTTAAAGTTGGACCTTCGTCAACGAATACTTCAGAAACTACTAAAGAGTTGATGTCAAGATCGTAGTTGTGCTCAGCGTTAGCAACTGCAGATTTTAATACTTTCTCAACGACTGGAGACGCCGCTTTTGGAGTATGACGTAAAATTGCAACTGCTTCACCAACTTGCTTACCTCGGATTAAGTCTACAACTAGACGTACTTTGCGAGGAGCAATGCGTACTGTACGAGCGATAGCTTTAGCTTGTGTCATTAGGATTTACCTCCTCTCAAAATTAGCGTCTTGTTTTCTTGTCGTCTGCACCGTGACCTTTATAAGTACGTGTCGGTGCGAACTCACCAAGTTTATGGCCTACCATATCTTCTGTTACGTATACAGGAACATGTTTACGTCCATCATATACAGCAATCGTTAAACCGATGAAGTTCGGGAAGATTGTAGAACGGCGTGACCAAGTTTTGATAACTTGTTTTTTCTCAGAAGCCTCTTGCGCTTCCACTTTTTTCATTAAGTGGTCATCGACAAAAGGTCCTTTTTTCAAGCTGCGACCCATGTAGGAACCTCCCTCCGTGATTCCACCACGGCTCTCACATAGAACCGTAGTTTAACCACTTTATTTTTTACGACTACGGATGATAAATTTATCCGATTTGTTTTTCTTCTTGCGAGTTTTGTAACCAAGTGCTGGTTTACCCCAAGGAGTCATTGGTGATTTACGTCCGATTGGAGAACGTCCTTCACCACCACCGTGTGGGTGATCGTTAGGGTTCATTACAGAACCACGAACTTCTGGGCGTTTACCTAACCAACGGCTACGACCTGCTTTACCGATGTGTACAAGTTCGTGTTGTTCGTTACCAACTTGACCGATTGTAGCGCGGCAAGTAGCTAAAACTAAACGTACTTCACCAGATTGTAAACGAACGATAACGTACTTATCTTCACGACCAAGTACTTGCGCAGAAGTACCAGCTGAACGTACTAATTGTCCGCCTTTACCAGGTTTTAACTCGATGTTATGGATTGTAGTACCCATTGGAATGTTTGCTAATGGTAAAGTGTTACCTACTTTAATATCAGCATCTGGACCAGAAACGATTGTTTGACCAACCTCTAGACCTTTTGGTGCTAAGATGTAAGCTTTTGCTCCATCAGCGTAGTTGATTAATGCGATATTCGCAGAACGGTTTGGATCATATTCAATAGTAGCAACTTTTGCCGGAATGCCATCTTTAACACGTTTGAAATCGATAACACGGTATTGCTTCTTATGACCACCACCATGATGACGAACAGTGATTTTACCTTGGTTGTTACGACCAGCTTTGCGTTTAGTTGGTTCAAGCAATGATTTCTCAGGCTTGTTAGTTGTAATTTCCGCAAAGTCTAATGACGTCATGTTACGACGACCATTAGAGGTAGGTTTATACTTTTTAATCGCCATTGTGTTTTCCCTCCTTCTTGAGTGTTCAAATCATAAATCCGTTAGGATTACATTTCGAATAATTCAATTTCTTTGCTATCAGCAGTTAGTTTAACGATCGCTTTACGACGTTTGTTAGTGTAACCACCGTAACGGCCTACGCGTTTGAATTTACCTTTGTAGTTAAGAACGTTTACTTTCTCAACTTTTACGCCAAAGATTTCTTCTACAGCGTCTTTTACTTGAGTTTTGTTAGCGCGAGTGTCTACTTCGAAAGTATACTTTTTCTCTGCCATAAGTTCTGAAGAACGCTCAGTAATGACCGGACGTTTTAAAATATCACGTGCTTCCATTATCCAAGCACCTCCTCAACTTTTTCTACTGCAGACTTAGTGAATACAACTTTATCATGACCTAATAGATCAAGAACGTTGATTCCGTTTGCAGTTAAAACTGTTACACCTGGGATGTTACGAGCAGATAATGCTACGTTTTCATCTAGGTCAGCAGTTACGAATAAAGATTTTTTCTCTAAAGAAAGATCTTTAAGGATTTTTGTGAATTCTTTTGTTTTTGGTGCTGCTAGAGTTAGAGCATCAAGAACTAAGAAGTTTTGTTCTACTACTTTAGCTGATAAAGCAGATTTAAGAGCTAAACGACGAACTTTTTTAGGTAATTTATAAGAATAGCTACGTGGAGTAGGACCGAATACGATACCACCGCCGCGCCATTGTGGAGAACGGATAGAACCTTGACGAGCACGACCAGTTCCTTTTTGACGCCATGGTTTACGACCACCACCAGCAACTTCAGAACGGTTTTTAACCTTGTGATTACCTTGACGAAGAGAAGCGCGTTGAGCAACTACTGCGTCGAATAATACTGCTTCATTTGGCTCGATTCCGAAGATCGCATCGTTTAATTCGATTTCACCAACTGAAGCACCTGTTTGACTAAGTACAGATACTTTTGTCATTCCTGTTTCCTCCTTTCCTTAAGTGATTACTTAGCTTTAATTGCAGTTTTTACTGTAACTAGAGCTTTTTTAGAACCAGGAACATTACCTTTAACAAGTAGTAAGTTACGATCTGTGTCAACTTTCACGATTTCTAAGTTTTGGATTGTAACTACATTGCCACCCATTTGACCAGGTAATTTCTTTTGTTTGAATACGCGGTTCGGAGCAACTGGACCCATTGAACCAGGACGACGGTGGTAACGAGAACCGTGGGCCATAGGACCACGAGATTGTCCGTGGCGTTTGATAACACCTTGGAAACCTTTACCTTTAGTAACTCCTGTTACATCGATTACATCGCCTTCTGCGAAAATTTCTACTTTGACTTCTTGACCAACTTCGTATTCTTCCACGTTCACGTTGCGGAATTCACGAATGAAGCGCTTAGGAGCAGTGTTCGCTTTTGCTACGTGACCTTGTTCTGGTTTGTTAGAAAGCTTAACGCGCTTGTCTTCGAAACCAACTTGAATTGCTTCGTAGCCGTCTGTTTCAACAGTTTTCTTTTGAAGAACTACGTTTGGAGTAGCTTCGATAACTGTTACCGGGATTAAATCGCCGTTTTCAGCGAAAACTTGTGTCATACCAATTTTTCTACCTAAGATTCCTTTAGCCATTTGTCACACCTCCTGTAAGTTTTAAAAGTTATATTGTTTTTACCATTAAAGTTTGATTTCGATATCAACGCCAGATGGTAAATCAAGTTTCATTAACGCGTCAACAGTTTGTGGTGTTGGGTTAACGATATCGATCAGACGTTTATGCGTACGCATTTCGAATTGTTCACGAGAATCTTTGTACTTGTGAACCGCACGAAGAATTGTGTACACAGACTTCTCAGTTGGAAGTGGAATCGGACCTGATACACTTGCACCTGAACGTTTTGCAGTTTCCACAATTTTCTCAGCAGATTGATCTAAAATACGGTGATCATACGCTTTTAAACGAATACGAATCTTTTGTTTTGCCATTATTTTCCCTCCTTCTCGCCTATTTTCTAGACATTCTCCACGAAAATTTTCCCACACACCGCCATGGCAAAGCGGCCGGGTGTGTCGGCAACCTCTCGCTTCATCGCAGTCAAAGACCAACATTCAACATTATATACAATAAAAAAAGAATAAGCAAGTCTTTTCGCTAAATTCTTTTAAATGTTGCAGATATTCTTAGTACTACTATTTCTTCGCTTTATTAAGCCGTTTATTAGTATATAAAATTTCTATACATATTGCAACACTTAAGGTTGTCATATCAACATTTTCGCACATTTCAAATAACTCAAAAAAGAAAAAAGTAGTTTCTATATAATTATAGAAACTACCTCCTTATTATAGAAAGAACACACAGGCAATCCAACCAAATAGGATTAGTGGTATGTTAATGAAAATAAACGTAGGAACACAGGTATCCCAAATATGATGATGCTGGCCATCAACATTAAGGCCTGCTGTTGGCCCTAATGTAGAATCGGATGCTGGAGAACCTGCGTCTCCTAGAGCACCAGCTGTACCGATTAAGCATAATATCGCTAAAGGACTCATATCTAAACCTTGTGCTAGCGGAACAAATAGTGTCGCGATTATAGGAACTGTAGCGAAGGACGAACCAATCCCCATCGTCACAACTAATCCTATGATTAACATGATGAAGACAGCAAGACTTCTATTTCCTTCTAATACAGTAAGTGAATTTGTAATTAAGCTGTCCACATCACCTGTTGCATTGATTACCGCCGCAAAACCATTTGCCGCAATCATAACAAAGCCAATAAAGGCCATCATCTTCATTCCTTCAGAAAGAATCTCATCTGCTTCTCTCCATTTAAGAGCACCTGTAAAATACATAATCATAATACCTGCAAACGAGCCTACAATCATTGAGTCTGTTAACACTTGAGCGCATAGTGATATTACTAGTGCCAGAGCTGTAGAAAACATAATGAATTTGCTGACGTTTACATTTAAAGATTCCATCTCCACTTCACTATGCTTATAATGTCTTGGTTTGCGGTATACAGCGAAGGCAATTATCAATCCGATTAGCATTCCTAATACGGGAATACCCATTGCTGCAGGGACATCACGTGAAGAAACAGCCATTCCTGCCTCTGACACTTGTGTAGCAACGATATCTTGAAAGATTGCTCCAAAACCAGCAGGTACAAAACTATAAGTACCAATTAAGCCTACTGCAATCAACGTTGCAATTATACGTCGATCGACTTCTAGCATATTTAAAATCTTTAAAATAGGAGGTATTAATAATGGAATGAAGGCAATATGAATAGGAATAACATTTTGAGATAAAATAGACATCACAAAAATAAGGAAGAAAATTAATACCTTCACAAGTCCTTTTCTATTACTTTCACCCTTTAATATTTTTAACATCCCGGCTATCATTAATTCGGGTATTCCTGTTTTGGCAATGGCGATTGCAAAACCACCAAGTAAGCCATAACTTAATGCAATGGTTGCTCCTGCTCCTAATCCTTCTGTAAATGATTGGACTGTTGACTCAATGCCCATCCCACTAGTTAGACCACCTACAAATGCTCCTAGAACTAACGAGAGAACTACATTGATGCGAAGCAAGCTTAATATTAACATAACGGCAACAGCCGCAATTACTGCATTCATTGTTACACTCTACTTTCATACACTAAATTACTAACATGTTAAACTTTATTATTCTGATAATTGAAAGTCAAGGTTTTTTGTAACTTCTATATTTTTTGCACTAAAAAAACAGTGTAATGATAACCACCACACTGTTTCCGAGTTTCCTCTTATTTAATATTACAACGACTGACGTACAACCTTTTTATAGTAGCCTACCGATAGAATAGCAAAAATCGTATATAAAGCTATATAACAGCACATTGCAATCCACAAGGGAGCTGTTAACTCTGTCCCAAATAAAAACCATCCTGACTTAACAGCAAAGTAGCTATGCAATAACCCAATAACTAATGGAACACCGAAATTAAAGGCCTGTTTCATATAAATACCCTTCATGATATCTTTTTCAGCAAAACCAATCTTTCGTAGGATTGTATAGGAATCACGTTCTTCCTCCGCCTCAGACATTTGTTTAAAGTATAGAATACTACCTGTGGTCATTAAAAACGCTAACCCTAAAAATGCTGTTGTAAAGATGGTAAGACCCAATGATTCAATATTGTCTTTACGTTTTCCTTCATAGGATGATTGTGTATATTGCTTTGTCTGCCCTTTATCATCTACAGCCGTAATAATACCTGCATTTGATTGAATATATAATTTTTCTGCTGTTGCAATATCTTCGTTAGATTTTAAAGTAATTGTTGTTTGATGATGCCAAGGATAAAGAGCTGCCTGTGTAGTTAAACTTTTAAACATATCATCTGTCACAACAAAGATAGGTCCACCACCCCCAGCCGTTACAATACCACTTATCACGCTTTTATCGTGGATATCAACGACATGAAAAGTTTCTTCAAGTTCTCCTGCAGATACTATTAAATCATGATCTTTCTCTAACGGGAACATTTCAGCCATATAACCACCATAGTTTGTTAAGATAACCTCATTCCCTGAAAGCTTAGCCTCGGGAACACTCTGCTGGTAATCTGAAAGTGGAATGGTATAAATTGTGCCTTCCATTGTATATAAAGGGTTATCCTGCTGTTTTTTAGACATCAATTGACCTACAGCAGCGGTTACTCCCTGAAGACGGTAGTCAATTTTATCATAAGCAATATTATTTTCCTCTAACTTCTCTAAAAATTCCTCCCCTTGCTCTTCAAGCAATATGAAATCACCAGGTACTTGGCTATATGCAGATGCTTCCGAGGAGTAGTAGGCGATATAGGAAAGAGTCGTCACGCCTAGAGAAACGCCTGTTAACACAGTGATTAGTGTTAATGACTTTGCATTGCTCTTCATACGATGCATGATGGGCGTTAATGCTAATACATCCTTTATGGATAAATGCCCTTTTTTCTTTAGGCGAATAGTATTCATAATAAATGCTACAGAGAAACGAAAAACAAGGAATGTTCCACCAATTGTAGTAGCTAAAATAATTATCATATTGATAAATAAATTACCAGCAGATTCGATATCGAACAACTTTGTCGATGCATAGTAGCCATAAACAATCAGTATAAGACCCAAAAAGCCAATAACCATCTGGAACGCACTAAAACGTCTCACACGCTCATCTGCTTGTTTTGCTGCACTAAATAATGATAACAATGACACATGATGAATCATCCAAGCCATCTGTATAAGAACAATGATTAATAAGATAGTAAAAACAATCATCGACTGCATTAAAGCTTGTGTACTAAAAGTCATGGTTACAAGAGCTTCTTTTTCAAGCACTCGAAGCAAAATCATTGCAAACACACGAGAGCTAAAGAAGCCTGCCAACATACCTATAATAACGGCTCCAACAAATAAGAGAATGTTTTCAACCGCTAATAAACGCACGATTAGCCCCTTAGTCATGCCGATCAGTTGATACAAACCTATTTCCTTACTACGACGCTTCATAAATAAATGGTTTGCATACAGAACGAAGAATAAAACGATAAAATAAAGAATATAAGTTGCTGCCTTAAATCCGGCCGTAGCTGTTCCACTCATTTGAACAGCAGCCCACACCTCCGTATTATTTTGCAAGGTGACAAACGAAAAGTATAAGGTAACACTAAAAATAAGTGCAAAGAAATATAGATAGTAGTGCTTCATATTTTTCTTCATACTTCGAAGTACTAACTTACTAAGACTCATACCCGTCACCGCCTAGCACACTTTGTGTATGCATGATTTCTTTGAAAAAGGCCTGCCTTGTTTTATCGCCCTTATAAAGTTCACTATAGATAAGGCCATCCTTTAGAAATAACACACGTGTACAGAAACTTGCGGCTACAGCATCGTGTGTAACCATCATAATTGTCGCTTCTTTTGTTTCATTTATATTTTGTAGATTTTGAAGCAGGGCTGTAGCTGATTTAGAATCTAGTGCACCAGTGGGCTCGTCTGCAAATACCAATGACGGATTGGTAATAAGTGCACGTGCAGCTGAGGTACGCTGTTTTTGTCCACCTGATATTTCGTTGGGGTATTTATTTAAAATTTCCGTGATTCCCAACAAAGAAGTGAGTTCCTTCACTCGACTTTCGGCAACAGCTTTTGGTAACTTACTGATGGCTAACGGTAGAAGAATATTTTCTTTTACTGTCAAGGTATCTAATAAATTATAGTCTTGAAATATAAATCCCAGCTGCTCTCTTCGGAAGTTTGCTAAAGCCTTTTCTTTCATACCACGTAAACTATGACCGTTTATCTCAATAACACCTTCTGTCGCAAAGTCAATTGAGCATAAGACATTTAAAAGCGTTGTTTTACCAGAGCCAGAAGGTCCCATAATACCTACAAATTCTCCTCTATTCACTTCTACATCAATACCCTTTAATACTTCCTGAGCCGTTGATTTTTTTCCATACACTTTCTTTATTTTACGTCCTATTAAAACTGTCACTTCATAACGCCCCTTTCTATAGTTCAAGTGTACCCTGTCAAACCTAATCATTCGTGCGTTTTACATGACAATATAAAAAGGTAGGTGACATTTTCGTCATCTACCTGTTAGTTTCGCATATTCATTTTGTAAGGGGAAACGTAGTGTAAATAGCGAGCCTTCACCAACTTTAGATTGAACATTAATACGAATACCAATTTTATGGGCTACATTAGATGCTAAATAGAGACCCATACCTGTAGATTGAGAGGATTCCCTTCCCGCTGTTCCTGTATAAGATTTTTGAAAAATCCGAGGTAAATCGTCTAAAGGTATACCCCTACCTATATCTTTAATATGTAGTAATGTTGCACCTGTAGAATCATGTTCTGTAAAGATTGTTATCTCAGAATTTACTGGGCTATACTTGATGGCATTCGAAAGAATTTGTCGAATAATAAAAGCAAGCCACTTGCCATCTGTCATAACCATCTCTGTCAGTTCACCAATTTCAAAGCCAATGCCTTTTTCAAGACACCAAGCTTGCATAGCTCGGATTTCTTTATAAATAATGGGCTTCAGTTCAATCTCAGTTAAATAATTATCTTTTTCAATAGCGTATAATCTTGTTTGATGCAGTTGTTGATCAACCAAAAGATGTAATCTTAGCCATTCATTCTCTAATTTTCGACGTAGCTGTAAATCCTCAATATGTTCAAACATTAAATTAATGGCAGTTAAAGGTGCTTTTACTTCATGGACCCAAGCTAATAGTTCATCAGAATGTTCCTGTATCTGCACTTTGGCTTGATTTAACTCTAAATTCTTTTCAAAAAAGGCATCCTCCATTTTTCGAAAGTATACTTCTTGGAAAGGAGATAAAGCTAAACTATTTCTATGTGCATCATCAAGGTGGCTATCCATATTTCCCAGGAAATCTTTTAATTTCCCAACTTCGATGACATAGCGACACCAAAAAAAGAGTATAAAACATACAAGTAAACTAACGTTTACATACCAAATGGAAACTCCATTTAAACCAACATCTAAAGAAAATAGCACATTTAGAATTATCAGAGTAAAAATAAAAAATCCTATCCAAGCAAAGCGTTCTCTAATAAATAATAATAACAATTTCCCTCACATCCCTCAGCATACTGCCATATAACCAAGTCCCTTTTTTGTTAGTATTACCTCATGTAAACCAATATCCTCTAGCTTTGTACGTAACCGATTAACGTTTACAGACAAAGTATTATCGTTTACGAAACGTTCGTCATCCCATAGTTTTCTCATTAGCTCGTCTCTTGAAACGATATGATTAGCCTGCTCCACTAATATTCTTAAAATAAAAAGTTCATTTTTTGTTAAAGAAGCAATGGCACCATTATACATAATTTCACTTCTCGCATAATCAATTATGGCATCGTTAAAACGTGTAACATCCATTTTTTCTTCAACGTAATCATAGGTTCTACGTAAAATAGCCTGTGCTTTTGCGAGTAAAACTTCCATATGAAAAGGCTTTTGAATAAAATCATCAGCCCCCATTTGCATAGCCATCACCATATCCATCGGGTGATCTCGGGAAGAAAGAAAAAGGATTGGCACTTTGGATAAATGACGAATTTCACGACACCAATGAAAGCCGTCATAGGCAGGCAATTGAATATCGATTAGCACGAGATGGGGCTTCTCCTCTATAAAGTCATCCATCACCTTCTGAAAATTTTTAGGTCCGACCACGTTTAGTGACCACTGCTCAAAACGTTCTTGAATCATGCTAAAAATAGAAGGATCATCTTCAATCAGCAAAATTTTCATGTCCATACTTAGTTCCCCTTTCCCTTTAATTATTTACGCTAGAGGACATGCTTGTGGTTATGTACACATACACTAATTAAAACTCTAATTTTTCTTTATTTTAACACAAAAAACCAATCTGTAGGCGTCCCTACAGATTGGTTTGGAATTAGCAAGAGCTAAAATTATTTTTGGATAGAAGCAACTACGCCAGCGCCTACAGTACGGCCACCCTCACGGATAGAGAATTTAGTACCTTCTTCAAGAGCGATTGGAGCGATAAGTTCAACTGTCATTTCGATGTTATCACCAGGCATTACCATTTCAACGCCTTCTGGTAAGTTACAGATACCTGTTACGTCAGTTGTACGGAAGTAGAACTGAGGACGGTAGTTAGAGAAGAATGGAGTATGACGGCCACCCTCTTCTTTTGATAAAACGTAAACTTCAGCTTTGAAGTTAGTGTGTGGAGTAATTGAACCTGGTTTAGCTAATACTTGACCACGTTGGATTTCTTCACGAGCAACACCACGTAGTAAAGCACCGATGTTGTCACCAGCTTCAGCATAGTCTAATAATTTACGGAACATTTCTACACCAGTTACAGTAGTAGATTTAGCTTCTTCAGCGATACCGATGATTTCAACTACGTCACCAACTTTAACTTGACCACGTTCAACACGGCCAGTTGCAACTGTACCACGACCAGTAATAGAGAATACGTCCTCTACTGGCATCATGAATGGTTTGTCAGTTTGACGTTCTGGAGTTGGGATGTAAGAATCTACAGCGTCCATTAATTCAACGATTTTTTCTTCCCATTCTGGTTCACCTTCAAGAGCTTTAAGAGCAGAACCTTTGATTACAGGAATATCGTCACCTGGGAAGTCATATTCAGATAGTAGGTCACGGATTTCCATTTCTACTAATTCTAATAATTCTTCGTCGTCAACCATATCACATTTGTTCATGAATACTACTAAGTATGGAACACCTACTTGACGAGATAAAAGGATGTGTTCACGAGTTTGTGGCATTGGGCCGTCAGCAGCAGATACTACTAAGATACCGCCGTCCATTTGAGCAGCACCAGTGATCATGTTTTTAACATAGTCAGCGTGTCCTGGGCAGTCAACGTGTGCATAGTGACGAGTTTCAGTTTCGTATTCTACGTGAGAAGTATTGATTGTGATACCACGTTCTTTTTCTTCTGGAGCGTTATCGATATCAGCGTAAGATTTAGCTGTACCACCCATTTTTTTAGAAAGAACTGTAGCGATTGCAGCAGTTAAAGTAGTTTTACCATGGTCAACGTGTCCGATTGTACCAATGTTAGCATGCGTTTTAGAACGGTCAAATTTTTCTTTAGCCATTAGAGATTGCCTCCTCAAAATTGTATGTTTTAGATTTAAAATTTATAGAATGAATGCTGATAGAGAACGGGCCCATCCCCTATCCTGCAATCATAGCTTACAAATTAGTTATACTTTATGCAAGATGAAATTTCAATTATTCACCTTTATTTTTTTTGATGATATCTTCAGAGATTGATTTTGGTACTTCTTCATAATGATCGAATACCATTGAGAATACACCACGACCTTGCGTTGCAGAACGTAAAGTTGTTGCATATCCAAACATTTCTGAAAGTGGAACCATCGCACGAACAACTTGAGCGTTACCGCGAGCTTCCATACCTTCTACGCGACCACGGCGAGAAGTGATGTTACCCATGATATCACCAAGATATTCTTCAGGAATTACAACTTCAACTTTCATCATAGGCTCTAAAAGAACTGGACTACATTTTGATGCAGCAGCTTTAAGTGCCATTGATGCAGCGATTTTAAATGCCATTTCGTTTGAGTCAACATCATGGTATGAACCATCGAATAATTTCGCTTTGATGTCGATTAATGGGTAACCAGCGATTACACCGCGGTCAAGCGAGTCACGAAGACCTGCTTCTACAGCTGGAATATATTCACGTGGTACTACACCACCAACGATAGCATTTTCGAATTCAAAGCCTTTACCCTCTTCATTTGGAGAGAACTCGATCCATACGTCACCGTATTGACCACGACCACCTGATTGACGAGTGAATTTACCTTGAACTTGAGCAGAGCCACGGAATGTTTCACGGTAAGATACCATTGGAGCACCTACGTTAGCTTCTACTTTAAATTCACGGCGCATACGATCAACTAAGATATCAAGGTGAAGCTCACCCATACCTGAGATAATTGTTTGACCAGTTTCTTGGTCTGTATGTGCACGGAATGTTGGATCTTCTTCTTGTAGTTTTTGTAAAGCTTGACCCATTTTATCTTGGTCAGCTTTTGATTTTGGTTCTACAGAAAGAGAGATAACTGGTTCTGGGAACTCCATAGACTCAAGGATAACAAGGTTTTTCTCTTCACAAAGAGTGTCACCAGTTGTTGTATCTTTAAGACCTACAGCAGCTGCGATATCACCAGCAAATACTTTTGAAATCTCTTCACGGCTGTTAGCGTGCATTTGTAGGATACGACCTACACGTTCACGTTTACCTTTTGAAGAGTTTTGTACGTATGAACCTGATTCAAGAACACCAGAGTACACACGGAAGAACGTTAATTTACCTACGAATGGGTCAGTCATAACTTTAAATGCTAAAGCTGAGAATGGCGCTTCGTCTGATGATGGACGTTCAGTTTCATCACCATCTGGAGTTGTACCTTTAATAGCTGGTACATCAACTGGTGATGGTAAGTAATCGATAACTGCGTCAAGCATTTTACGAACACCTTTGTGTTTGAATGCTGTACCACAGATTACTGGGTAGAATTCTACAGCGATTGTCGCTTTACGGATAGCCGCTTTAAGCTCTTCTTTTGTAATTTCTTCACCAGCAAAGTATTTTTCCATGATTTCTTCGTTAACTTCAGCGATTGCTTCGATTAACTTCTCACGGTATTCTTCAGCTTGCGCTTGGAATTCTTCAGGAATTGGTTGACCTTCACGTAATGCTGTACCTTCTTCGTTATCGTAGTAAGTTACATCCATTTCAACTAGGTCAATAATTGCTTTGAACTCATCTTCCGCACCAATTGGTAATTGGATTGGATGAGCATTTGCTTGTAAACGCTCGTGTAAAGTACCTACAGAATATAGGAAATCTGCACCCATTTTATCCATTTTGTTAATGAATACGATACGTGGTACACCGTAAGTTGTAGCTTGACGCCATACAGTTTCTGTTTGAGGTTCAACACCAGATTGAGCATCAAGTACAGTTACTGCGCCGTCAAGTACACGTAAAGAACGTTCTACTTCTACAGTGAAGTCTACGTGTCCAGGAGTATCGATGATGTTTACGCGGTTGCCTTTCCATTGAGCTGTTGTCGCAGCAGAAGTGATTGTGATACCACGTTCTTGCTCTTGCTCCATCCAGTCCATTTGAGAAGCGCCTTCATGAGTTTCACCGATTTTGTGAATCTTACCTGTGTAATAAAGGATACGCTCAGTTGTTGTTGTTTTACCAGCATCAATGTGAGCCATGATCCCAATATTACGAGTATTCTCTAGTGAGAATTCGCGTTTCATTAGGTATTTCTCCTTCCATATTGGGCTTATGCTATGTTTAGATTACCAACGGTAGTGAGCGAATGCTTTGTTCGCTTCTGCCATTTTGTGCATATCTTCACGTTTCTTAACTGATGCACCAGTGTTGTTAGAAGCATCAAGGATTTCGTTAGCTAAACGCTCTTCCATAGTTTTTTCACCACGAAGACGAGAATAGTTAACTAGGTAACGAAGACCTAAAGTTGTACGACGTTCTGGGCGTACTTCAACTGGTACTTGGTAGTTAGAACCACCAACACGGCGAGCACGTACTTCAAGAACTGGCATTACGTTATTTAGAGCAGCTTCGAATACTTCGATTGGATCTTGACCAGAACGTTCTTTAACTAGTTCGAACGCACCGTATAAAATCTTTTGAGAAGTACCTCTTTTACCATCAATCATCATTTTATTGATTAAACGAGTTACTAGTTTTGAATTATAAATTGGATCTGGTAACACGTCACGTTTGGAAACAGGACCTTTACGAGGCATGTGTTTTCCTCCTTTCATTGAGTAAATATATAGTGGGATTTAAATTATTTTTTTTCTTTAGGGCGTTTTGTACCGTATAAAGAACGTGATTGCATACGACCGTTTACACCAGCAGTATCAAGAGCACCACGAACGATATGGTAACGAACACCCGGTAAGTCTTTTACACGACCGCCACGGATAAGAACAACACTGTGCTCTTGTAAGTTGTGGCCTTCACCAGGAATGTACGCTGTAACCTCGATTTGGTTAGTTAAACGTACACGAGCGTATTTACGTAACGCTGAGTTTGGTTTTTTAGGCGTCATTGTACCTACACGAGTACAAACACCACGTTTTTGTGGAGATTTAACATCAGTTAAAGATTTTTTAAATGAGTTATATCCTTTGTTTAACGCTGGTGAATTTGATTTCGTGATTTTAGATTTACGAGGCTTACGTACCAATTGGTTAATTGTAGGCATCGATTTTTCCTCCCTTCATTCCTTCTTTTTTTAATACCACACATCCAGGTGGTTCATTTTTTGGGTAAAAACAAAGTCTTTGTGCATTTTACACAAAAACTACTCTACAGTAATCGCAACTACCGCAGCTCCAACATGGATTCCACAGGCTTTGCCCAGTTCCTTTTTGGACTCAACAAGAATAACTGGTATACCGATTTCTCTCGCGAAAGATATGGCCGAATCGGTTACCCAATTGTCTGCATCAAGTGCCACAAAAAGTTCTTTCACTGAACCAGCTCGCATTGCTTTTACTGCTTGCTTTGTACCTATGATTGTTTGACTAGCCCTTACTTTATCATAAGACATTTACATATCCTCCGAAGTACAGACAGTTAACTATCAACCTTCAATATATTATCATTACTCATTTACACTGTCAACTAATATCTTGAAAAAGTCCGAAGAGATGATGAAAATATACATCTCTTCGGCCTAATTTAATGTTTATTCAGCAGAAACGACTTCTGTGTCAAGCTCATCTTTTTCGATGCGGATTTGACGATAACGTTGCATACCAGTACCTGCAGGAACAAGTTTACCGATAATTACGTTCTCTTTTAATCCAAGAAGTTCGTCACGTTTACCCTTAATTGCTGCATCTGTTAACACACGTGTTGTTTCTTGGAACGATGCTGCAGATAAGAATGATTCTGTTTCAAGAGAAGCTTTTGTAATACCAAGGATAACAGGGCGACAAGTTGCAGGGTTTTTGCCATTCATAACAGCGTCTACGTTTGCCTCTGAGAATTGGTGGATATCTAGTAATGAGCCAGGTAGTAATTCTGTATCTCCAGCTTCAATTACACGCACTTTACGAAGCATTTGGCGAACCATTACCTCAATGTGTTTATCCCCAATTTCTACCCCTTGCATACGGTATACTTTTTGAACTTCTTTTAATAAATATTCTTGAACAGTTGAAACGTCTTTGACTTTTAGCAATTGTTTTGGATCGATAGAACCTTCTGTTAAAACTTGACCACGTTCTACATTATCACCTTCGATAACTTTCAAACGTGCGTTATAAGGTGCTTGATACTTACGAGTTTCTACGTCACCTTGAATTGTAATTTCTTTTAAGCCTTCACGAATTTCTGTGATATCTGAAACCGTACCAGCAATTTCTGAAATAACAGATTGACCTTTTGGATTACGTGCTTCAAAGATCTCTTGGATACGTGGAAGACCTTGTGTAATATCATCACCAGCAACCCCACCTGTATGGAATGTACGCATTGTTAACTGTGTACCTGGTTCACCGATTGATTGAGCCGCAATAATACCAACTGCTTCCCCAACTTCAACCTTCTCACCTGTCGCCAAGTTCATGCCGTAACATTTTTTACAAACGCCGTGTTTTGTATTACATGTAAATGCTGAACGGATTGTCACTTCTTCAATACCAGCCTCGATAATTGCACGAGCGATATCTTGGTCGATTAAACCGTCTTTTGCAAGAATTACTTCACCAGTTTCAGGGTGGAAGATTGTTTTCTTCGTATGACGACCAACAATACGTTCATCTAGAGCTTCAATTAACTCTGTGCCTTCCATTAATGCACCAATCGTTAAGCCACGGTCAGTACCACAGTCATCTTCACGAACGATAACATCTTGTGCAACGTCAACAAGACGACGCGTTAAGTAACCTGAATCGGCAGTTTTTAGGGCTGTATCGGCAAGACCTTTACGAGCACCGTGAGTTGAGATGAAGTACTCTAATACTGTTAAACCTTCACGGAATGAAGATTTGATTGGAAGTTCGATAATACGACCAGCCGGGTTGGCCATCAGACCACGCATACCAGCTAGCTGAGTAAAGTTAGATGCATTACCACGGGCACCTGAATCAGACATCATGAAAATTGGGTTTGTTTTCTCAAGTGACTTCATCAGCTTCGCTTGAATTTCATCTTTTGCAGCACTCCAGCTTGAAATAACGCGATCATAACGCTCATCCTCAGTAATGAAACCACGACGGAATTGCGCTTGAACTTTATCTACTTTCTCTTGAGCTTCTGCTAAAATTTCACCTTTATCAGGTAATACCACGATATCAGATACACCTACAGTAATACCTGCACGTGTTGAATATTTGAAACCTAGGTTTTTCATACGGTCAAGCATTTTAGATGTTTCCGTAATGTGGAAACGTTTAAATACTTCAGCAATGATATTTCCTAAGAATTTCTTACGGAATGGGTTTACAACAGGTACTGATGCAAAGTATTTACGCAATACAGCTGTACGTTGTGCATCAATTTTCCCTTTTTCATCTAAATTATTATAAGCACTATCTGATTCAAGCTCTTTAAGTGTTTCTTCATCAATTGTTAACTTAGCAAAGTATTTTTCTGGTGTTACTTGCTCTAAGTTGAAATCAGTTGGCTCATTAATATAAGGGAATGATTCCGGTAAGATTTCATTAAAGATTACTTTACCGACAGTTGTTAATAAGAACATATTATTTTGTTCTTCAGTGAATGTCGGATTATTTAATGAACTTGCTTTAATTGCGATACGTGTATGCAAGTGTACATGACCTGTATCATAGGCAATTAAAACTTCATTTGGACCATAGAAAACAGTACCTTCACCACGTGCGCCTTCACGTTCAAGTGTTAAGTAGTAGTTTCCTAATACCATATCTTGAGAAGGTGTTACAACAGGTTTACCGTCTTTTGGATTCAGGATGTTTTGTGCAGCAAGCATTAGAAGACGAGCTTCAGCTTGAGCTTCAGCTGATAATGGTACGTGAACCGCCATTTGGTCACCATCGAAGTCAGCATTATAGGCTGTACATACTAATGGGTGAAGACGAATAGCACGACCTTCAACTAGTGTTGGTTCAAATGCTTGAATTCCAAGACGGTGAAGCGTTGGTGCACGGTTTAGTAATACTGGATGCTCACGGATAACATCTTCTAAAACGTCCCATACGTCGTTATTTAAACGTTCGATTTTACGTTTAGCAGATTTAATGTTATGAGCAAGACCACGCTCTACTAATTCTTTCATAACGAATGGCTTGAATAATTCGATAGCCATTTCTTTTGGTAAGCCACATTGGTACATTTTTAAGTTTGGACCTACTACGATAACCGAACGACCAGAGTAGTCAACACGTTTACCAAGTAGATTTTGACGGAAACGACCTTGTTTACCTTTCAACATATGTGAAAGTGATTTTAACGGGCGGTTACCAGGACCTGTTACAGGACGTCCACGACGACCATTATCGATTAATGCATCAACAGCTTCTTGTAACATACGTTTTTCATTTTGTACGATGATGCTCGGAGCACCTAAATCTAATAAACGTTTTAAACGGTTATTACGATTAATTACACGACGGTACAAATCGTTTAAATCTGAAGTCGCGAAACGACCACCATCTAATTGCACCATTGGACGAAGCTCTGGTGGAATAACAGGTAGTACATCTAGAATCATCCATTCAGGTGAGTTTCCTGAGTTACGGAAAGATTCAACAACTTCTAGACGTTTAATGGCACGAGTACGTCTTTGACCTTGAGCAGATTTTAACTCCTCTTTTAAAGATTGTGTTTCATCTTCTAGGTCGATTTTACCTAATAATTTTTTGATTGCTTCTGCACCCATTGATGCTTCGAATGTATTACCGAATTTTTCACGGTATGCACGATACTCTTTTTCAGATAGTAATTGTTTACTTTCTAAATTAGTAGCACCTGCATCGATCACAACGTATGAAGCAAAATAGATAACTTCTTCAAGAGCACGAGGTGACATATCTAAAATTAGACCCATACGGCTAGGAATACCTTTGAAGTACCAGATATGAGAAACTGGTGCTGCTAATTCGATATGTCCCATACGTTCACGACGAACTTTAGCACGTGTTACTTCAACGCCACAACGATCACAAACTACGCCTTTATAGCGTACACGTTTATATTTCCCACAGTGACACTCCCAGTCCTTAGTTGGACCAAAAATACGCTCACAGAATAAACCATCTTTTTCTGGTTTTAGTGTACGGTAGTTAATTGTTTCAGGTTTTTTAACCTCTCCATATGACCAAGAACGAATCTTGTCAGGTGATGCTAAACCAATTTTCATATATTCAAATTCATTAACGTCTATCAAGGAGCCTACCTCCCTCTAGTATAGGTCTTTATAAAGACTCTTTTACGCAGCTCGATAATCGTTTGCAAAGATTGCCTCTTTGGCAAAGGATTAGAAATAGAATGATTTATTAAAAGAAAAAGCCAGGCAGGGCGTTAAATCCTGCCCGGCTAATTTGAAAAATAAGTTTGACCAAATTCACATTTGTGAATTTGGTTTTCCATTATTCAAAAGACTCTACTGGCTCTTCTTCTGTATCTGGCTGTGGTGCAATGTTAAGTGCATCAGCTGGCTGAAGATCGTCTTCTTCGTCTAAATCGCGAAGCTCTACTTCTTCATCATTAACTGTTAACATCTTAACATCCATACCAAGAGATTGAAGTTCTTTAATCAATACTTTGAATGACTCAGGAACACCTGGCTCTGGTACACTTTCACCTTTAACGATGGCTTCATATGTTTTCACACGACCAACAACGTCATCAGATTTAACCGTTAAGATTTCTTGAAGTGTATACGCAGCACCATAAGCTTCAAGTGCCCATACCTCCATTTCACCAAAACGTTGTCCACCAAATTGCGCTTTACCACCAAGTGGTTGTTGCGTAACAAGTGAGTAAGGACCAGTTGAACGTGCATGAAGTTTATCATCAACCATGTGAGCAAGTTTGATCATATACATGATACCTACTGATACACGGTTATCGAATGGTTCACCAGAACGTCCATCATACAGGATTGTTTTACCGTCACGGTTCATCCCAGCTTCTTCCATTGTTTCCCAAACGTCTTCTTCATTAGCACCATCAAATACTGGTGTTGCCATGTGAACGCCTAGATAACGAGAAGCCATACCTAAGTGTAACTCTAAAACTTGTCCGATATTCATACGGGAAGGTACACCAAGTGGATTTAACATGATATCAACAGGCGTGCCATCTGGCATGAATGGCATATCTTCTTCTGGTAAGATACGAGAGATAACCCCTTTGTTACCATGACGTCCGGCCATTTTGTCCCCAACACGAATTTTACGTTTTTGAACAATATAAGCACGAACTAATTGGTTAACACCTGGTGGTAATTCATCGCCATCTTCACGGTTAAATACTTTAACATCAAGAATGATACCGCCAGCACCGTGTGGTACACGTAATGAAGTATCACGAACCTCACGAGCCTTTTCACCGAAGATTGCATGTAATAAACGCTCTTCAGCAGTTAATTCTGTAACCCCTTTAGGCGTTACTTTCCCAACAAGAATATCACCGTCACGTACTTCCGCACCAATACGGATAATACCACGTTCGTCTAGGTTACGAAGTGCATCTTCTCCGACGTTTGGAATATCACGAGTGATTTCTTCTGGTCCAAGCTTTGTATCACGAGATTCTGATTCATATTCTTCGATATGAACAGATGTATAGACATCGTCTTTTACAAGGCGCTCACTCATAATAACAGCATCCTCATAGTTAAAGCCGTTCCAAGTCATGAATGCAACCAGAACGTTACGTCCAAGAGCTAGTTCGCCTTTTTCCATTGATGGACCATCTGCTAAAATGTCACGAGGTTTCACACGTTCGCCTACTTTTACAAGTGGACGTTGGTTATATGAAGTACCTTGGTTAGAACGAATGAACTTCTGTAATTTATATTTTGTTAAATCGCCTTTAACCTCTTTGCCGTCTACAACTTCAATGCGGCGTACATGGATAGAGCGAGCTTCAACGTGCTCAACAATACCATCATACTTCGCTACTACAGCTGCACCTGAATCACGCGCATCAACATGTTCCATACCAGTACCAACGAATGGTGCTTCTGGGTTAAGTAGTGGAACTGCTTGACGTTGCATGTTGGCACCCATAAGTGCACGGTTCGAGTCATCGTTTTCTAAGAACGGTATACATGCAGTCGCTGCAGAGACAACTTGTTTAGGAGATACATCCATGTAGTCCATTTGCGCTTTATTGAATACCGTGTTATCACCACGGAAACGACCTACTACTTCATCATTTACAAAAGTACCATCTGGATTTAACGGTGAATTTGCTTGTGCTACATAGTAGTTATCTTCTTCATCAGCTGTTAAATAATCAATTTGCTCCGTTACTCGACCTGTTTCGTGGTCAATACGACGATAAGGTGTTTCAATGAAGCCAAATTTATTAACTTTGGCAAATGAAGATAATGAGTTGATTAACCCAATGTTTGGACCCTCTGGTGTCTCGATCGGACACATACGACCATAGTGAGAGTAGTGAACGTCACGTACTTCGAAGCCAGCACGCTCACGCGTTAAACCACCAGGACCTAATGCAGATAGACGACGTTTATGCGTTAACTCTGCTAATGGGTTTGTTTGGTCCATGAATTGTGATAATTGAGAGCTTCCGAAGAACTCTTTAATCGACGCAATCACTGGACGGATATTGATTAATTGTTGTGGTACGATCGCAGCTGTGTCATTAATTGACATACGCTCACGTACTACACGTTCCATACGAGACAAACCGATACGGAATTGATTTTGTAGTAACTCACCAACAGAACGTAGGCGACGGTTACCTAAATGGTCAATATCATCTGTTGCACCTACTTGGTAAAGTAAGTTAAAGAAATAGCTTACTGAAGATAAAACATCAGCAGGTGTAATATTCTTAACTTCTTCATCAATGTACGCATTACCAATGATATTAATTTCTTTTTGAGCTTCATCCTTTGGAGCATAAATCTTAATAGATTGGATGGTTACATCATCTTCAAGCACTCCACCGACTTGTGATAAAGTGCGGTAACCAATACCTTTTGATGAATCTTCTAGGTAAGGTAGAATTTTATCTAAAGTACGACGATCTAGTACTGTACCTTTTTCTACTAAAATTTCGCCTGTTTCTGGATCTACAAGCGTTTCAGCAATCGTTTGGTTGAATAAACGATTTTTAATGTGAAGCTTTTTATTCATTTTGTAGCGACCAACATTCGCTAAATCATAACGTTTAGCATCGAAGAAACGAGAGTATAATAAACTCTTCGCACTTTCTACTGTTGGTGGCTCACCTGGACGTAAACGTTCGTAGATTTCTAAAAGCGCTTTTTCTGTACTTTCAGAGTTATCTTTTTCTAACGTATTACGCAGATACTCGTTATCACCGATAATATCGATAATTTCTTGATCTGAACCGAAACCTAATGCACGTAGTAACACTGTTACTGGTAGCTTACGAGTACGATCAATTCGCACATAAACTACGTCTTTCGCATCAGTTTCATACTCTAACCAAGCACCACGGTTTGGAATAACTGTAGCTCCAAAGCCTTTTTTACCGTTTTTATCAGTTTTATCATGGAAATACACACTTGGTGAACGAACTAATTGTGAAACGATAACACGTTCAGCACCGTTGATAATGAACGTACCTGTTTCTGTCATTAACGGGAAATCACCCATGAAGACATCTTGTTCTTTCACTTCGTCTGTTTCTTTGTTGTAAAGACGTACTTTCACACGTAATGGAGCTGCGTAAGTAACATCTCGCTCTTTACACTCATCAACATCATATTTAGGCTCACCTAATGAATAATCGATGAATTCTAATGAAAGATTACCTGTAAAGTCCTCGATCGGCGAAATGTCACGGAACATTTCACGTAAACCTTCTTCAAGGAACCACTCGTAAGACGCCGTTTGAATCTCAATCAGATTTGGAAGCTCAAGCACCTCTTTAATACGCGCAAAGCTTCTACGCTGGCGGTGTTGTCCGTACTGAACTAGTTGACCTGTCAACTCATTCACCCCTCAATAAAGCGATATTAGGTCTTTGCAAAATCATACAAATAGTGTATGATTTCGAAAGACAAAAAGAAAACGAGTCTTCAAAAAGATCTCATTTTCGGTTAACTAAACTTATCTTGGCAAGTATACCCATATTAAAACAATTCTATACAAAAAGGGCATACGACCTCAAAATAATATTTTTGCATTGTATCATATTATCATAGCCGATTTGTCAAGTCAATAAATTATACATATTTCATTTATTTTTTTGCGCGTACTATCCAGTACCCTTTTTTCTTTTCTACTACATCGACTTCTGAAAACTTTTCTTCTAAGTAACTTACTGTCGATGGCGCTCCTTGTTTCTTCTGAATGACTACCCAGAGTTCACCCGAAGACACTAGCCGATCGTAAGCTCCATCGTAAAAGCGGAAAATCGTTTCCTTCCCCGCACGAATTGGTGGATTCGTTAAGATAGCTGCTGCATCTACATCTTTATCAACCATCGATAGGCCGTCACTCACAAATATTCGCACATTTTGAACACCGTTCACTTGCGCATTTTTTTGCGAAAGCGCAACTGCACGTTCATTAATATCCATCATAAAAACGGTACGGTCTGGATTAGTTTTGGCAATCGATAACCCTATCGGCCCGTATCCACAACCTACATCAAAAATCGCACCATCAATATCAGGCATTTGAAAAGCGTCTATTAAAACACGGGATCCAAAATCTACTTCGCTTTTACTAAATACACCTGCATCCGTTTCGAATGAAAACGTATGCCCTAGTAACTTGAATGTCCAGTGACGTGGTTTACTTTCAGTTTGAGGCTTACTTGTATAATAGTGATCTGACATTTTCACGCCTCCTCAGAATGAAGAAAAAAGCTCGCCAAAATGACGAGCTTTCCTTTTGTTAAAAAGTAACGCGAGATTACTTAACTTCTACAGATGCGCCAACTTCTTCAAGTTTAGCTTTGATTTCTTCAGCTTCATCTTTAGAAACGCCTTCTTTAAGAGCTTTAGGAGCGTTATCTACTACTTCTTTAGCTTCTTTAAGACCTAAACCAGTGATTTCACGAACCACTTTGATTACTTTGATTTTTTCTGCACCAGCAGATGCTAATACTACGTCAAATTCTGTTTTTTCTTCAGCTGCAGCAGCACCACCAGCAACTACTGCTACTGGAGCAGCAGCTGTTACACCGAATTCTTCTTCGATAGCTTTTACTAAATCGTTTAATTCAAGAACTGTCATAGCTTTGATAGCTTCTAAGATTTGCTCTTTATTCATTATAATTTCCTCCTAATTGGATAATGTTTTATTTTTTGCGATCAGGCCGCAGAAGTATTAGTGCGTACTAAATTACGCGCCTTGTTCTTCTTTTTGTTCTGCAACAGCTTTTGTTGCAAGTGCGAAGTTACGCACTGGAGCTTGAAGTACAGATAAAAGCATAGAAAGTAGACCTTCGCGTGATGGAAGTTCTGCAAGTGCTTTAACATCTTCAACAGAAGAAATAGTACCTTCAATAATACCAGCTTTAATTTCTAAAGCTTCGTTTTTCTTAGCGAACTCGTTGATGATTTTAGCAGGCGCTACAACATCTTCATTTGAGAACGCAATTGCGTTAGGACCAACTAATACTTCGTTGATTCCTTCAAGGCCAGCAGCTTCAGCAGCACGACGAGTTAAAGTGTTTTTGTAAACTTTGAACTCAACGCCAGCTTCACGAAGTTGTTTACGAAGCTCTGTTACTTGTGCAACATTAAGACCACGGTAATCCACAACTACTACAGAAGCAGCGCCTTGGAATTTTTCAGTAATCTCTTGAACTTGTACTTGTTTGTTTTCGATTGCTTTGCTCATGATGACACCTCCTATTAGAATGGGTCATTTATACCGACAAAAGAAAAGCCTCCGAGTCAAATAGACACAGAGGCTGAAAGTCATCATCTTTAAATAAGAATCTGAATTCCGATGTCCTCGGTAGGAACATTAAGTGACAAGTCACTCCTACTGTCTACGGTACAAATGGATAATTCACAACAGCAACTATAGTATCACGTATAGCCACTATCGTCAATACATATATATAAATTATTTTACTACTACGTTAGAAGCGTCAATTTTAACCGCTGGACCCATTGTAGTTGTAACATTTACAGATTTCATGTAAGTACCTTTAGCTGCAGCAGGTTTTGCTTTTTGAACTACATCAAAAACAGCTAAGAAGTTTTCTACTAATTTTTCTGCTGAGAAAGAAACTTTACCGATAGGAGCGTGGATAATACCAGCTTTATCAGCACGGTATTCTACTTTACCAGCTTTGATTTCTTCGATAGCTTTTGTTACATCAAAAGTAACTGTACCAGTTTTAGGGTTTGGCATTAAACCTTTAGGCCCTAATACACGACCAAGTTTACCAACTTCACCCATCATGTCAGGAGTTGCTACGATTACATCGAAGTCAAACCAACCTTGTTGGATTTTTTGGATGTATTCTGCATCGCCTACATAGTCAGCACCAGCTGCTTCAGCTTCTTTAAGTTTTTCACCTTTTGCAAATACTAATACGCGTTGAGTTTTACCAGTACCGTTTGGTAGTACTACTGCACCACGGATTTGTTGGTCGTTCTTACGAGTATCAATACCTAAGCGGAAAGCAACTTCTACAGTAGCGTCGAAGTTTACTGTGCTAGTTTTTTGAGCAAGTTCGATTGCTTCTTGTGCAGTGTAAAGTGCGTTACGATCAATTAATTTTGCTGCATCTTGCAGTTTTTTACCTTTTTTAGCCATTATATATTTCCTCCTTGATTGTGGTTATAGCGGATTTTACCTCCCACGAATAAAGGTTGCGTGTTCACAAAGAAACTTCGCAACCTTCCAAAAAACAAAACATCAAGTAAATGGGATTAGTCTTCGATAACAATACCCATGCTTCGTGCAGTACCTTCAACCATTAACATAGCAGCTTCTACTGAAGCAGCGTTAAGGTCTGGCATTTTAGTTTCAGCGATTTCGCGAACTTTATCACGTTTAACCGTTGCCACTTTTTTACGGTTTGGTTCACCAGATCCAGATTGGATACCAGCTGCTACTTTAAGTAGAACTGCTGCAGGTGGAGTTTTTGTAATGAAAGTGAAAGAACGATCCTCGAATACTGAAATTTCAACTGGGATAATAAGACCAGCTTGATCAGCAGTACGCGCATTAAATTCTTTACAGAATCCCATGATGTTCACACCCGCTTGACCTAATGCAGGACCAACCGGTGGAGCTGGGTTAGCTTTACCAGCAGGGATTTGAAGTTTAACAACTTTAATAACTTTTTTAGCCACGAGACACACCTCCTTAAGTCCGTGATGTGGTAATTGGGTTGCCCCTCCCACTCAATATCTGTCTGTCAGCTAAGTGCCGATAACATTAAAATTATCATTACAGACGTCAAACAAAAGTATGACAGTCTGACCTATGAAATGATACCACTTTTAATTTTTTTAAGCAAGTAGTAATTAACAAAATCTGCGAAACATCTACCAATTAGCATGTAATGTTCTAATGTTAGAACTATAATTTTTGAACTTGTTCGAAATCTAGCTCCATAATCGTTTCGCGACCAAACATATCAACCGTCACTTTAATTTTACCTTTTTCTGTGTCAATTTCTTCAACACGTCCTTGGAAATGAGCAAACGGCCCTTCTAATACTTCTACTGCTTCACCAACAGTAATGTCCACTTCTACAACTTTATCAGTCATACCCATTTGTTGTAGTAAACGATCTGCTTCTTCAGGTAATAACGGTGTTGGTTTTGCTCCTCCACCAGATGAACCGATAAAGCCCGTAACACCAGGCGTATTTCGAACTACATACCAAGAATCATCTGTCATGATTAACTCTACTAACACATAACCAGGGAAAACTTTACGCATCATTGTACGTTTTTTTCCATCTTTCATTTCTGTTTCTTCATGCTCAGGAACAATCACACGGAAGATTTTATCTTGCATTCCCATTGTTTCTACACGTTTCTCTAGGTTTGCTTTTACACGGTTTTCATACCCTGAATACGTATGAACAACATACCAATTTTTCTCCATAACTACTAGGACTCCTCGTCCGTCCCTCCCTTACAAATAAAAGTGAAAATGAATCGCGATACGCTCAATGCATTTTTACTCTTTTCACAAACATCTCATTAGAAAAATATAGCTTTCGCTAATTACTTGCGAAAGCTCGATGATATATACCGAAACTAGCATAGTCATCTATCGCTACTATCATACTCTCCTAGTAGTATTTATCATAATGAGGAGATTTTACTGCTTTGCGCTTCACTTCATCCATCCCATTAGATGGAGTTTTCTGCTGAATGAAGATAAAACAAACGAAAAAACCCGTTATTGCAATGGACGGGCTATTTCAAAAATATGCTATTTACTAAATTATAAATCTAAGTACCAGCGGAATAATGATGAAATACCTAAGTCAACTAACACAAAAAATAAAGCCATAATGACAACAGTTGAAATTACAACGACTGTATATTTCGTCAGTTCTTTACTTTTCGGCCAGCTTGTTTTGCGCATTTCTGACATTACATCGCTGAAAAAGCTTTTGATCTTGCCCATTCTAGCTTAACCTCCGAATCAATCAAATCTGTCTATTTACATATCATTTTATAGCGTTTGTTTATGCATTGTATGTTCATTGCAATGCGAGCAAAATTTCTTTAATTCGAGACGTACAGTTGCACCTTCTTTAGCTGGGAACGTGTAATTTCTCGAACCGCATTTCTCACAATTTAGCACGACTTTTTTTGCCATATAATCACCTTTTTCGGCACTTTGTCTTTTTAAGACTAACACCTATATTTGTCAATGTCAATAAAGGCCTAAATGGGCTAAGACATTTCCTCAAGGACTAAATGACGTTCTAATTTACGTTTTACCCGCTGCAATGCATTATCGATAGATTTCACATGACGATTTAATTTGGCGGAAATTTCATGATAAGACTGGCCGTCTAGATATAAGGCTAAAACTTGTAGCTCTAATTCACTTAAAATCTCACTCATCTTTTCTTCTAAATATCCAAACTCTTCTCTATGAATCATCAATTCTTCTGGATCATCCATAATAGCACCCGTTAGTACATCCATAAGCGTTCGGTCTGACTCTTCGTCGAATATAGGCTTGTCCAAAGAGATATAGGAATTTAGAGGTATATGCTTTTGCCTAGTTGCTGTTTTAATAGCTGTGATAATCTGTCTTGTAATACATAACTCTGCAAAAGCTCTGAATGATGCAAGCTTATCTCCTTTAAAATCACGAATCGCTTTATATAAGCCTATCATGCCCTCTTGTACAATGTCTTCCTTATCTGCTCCGATTAAAAAATAGGATCTTGCCTTCGCTCTTACTAACAAACGGTATTTTGTAATTAAATAATCCAACGCATCTGTATTACCTTGATGCACCATTTCAATAAGCTCTTCATCATTGAATCGTTCAAAATCTTGTGTCACTTGTACAATGCTATTTTTAAACATGGTATCACCTCAGCCACAACAGATAATTAGAAACAGTATAACGGAATTGGAAAATATGCGTCAATCAATCATTTCAACCCTCGTCGCCATTTTTCAAAGGCGAGCGCAACATCTGGCTTTAATTCTATACGAGAAGGCGGCTTACTTTCTTGCTTCCGCTTCACATCATGAGTAATTTTATGTTGGATAATACTTGTATCAATTTCTAGCTCTCTAGCCGATTTCCTTAAGGCACCATTCCCAAATATAACACTTTGCTCTGCCATATCAGAAGTTGCTACATGAATTTGTACATTTCTAGCCTTTAATTCATGTGTCATTTTTTCAATACGTTCATCTGCTGTTTCATTTTTTCGTGTATAAATGACTTCTACATCATTTTCTATATAAGATTGCTCTACTCCTGGTACAAGATGGGCGTCAAAAACAATAATTACGCGCCAACCCATTGCCGCTTTATATTCAGCCATGAGTTCTATCAACCTTCTTCGCGCATCCTCAAAATTTGTATCACGCAATGGCCGCAGCTCTTTCCAAGATCCAATCATATTATAGCCATCAACAAGCAAAATGTTTTTCATTGTTATTCAATCGCTTCTTGACGTTTACGATACACTTCGTACATTAATAAAGCCGCTGCTACTGATGCGTTCAGTGATGTGACATGCCCAACCATCGGTAAGTGATATAAAAAATCGCATTTTTCTTTTAATAAACGCCCCATCCCTTTGCCCTCACTACCGATAATGATGGCTAATGGTAATGTTGCATCCATTTTTCGATAATCTGCAGATCCCTTTGCATCTGTCCCTGCAATCCATACACCGCGTTCTTTTAATTCATCTATAGTTTGAGCAAGATTGTTTACACGTACAACTGGAACGTGTTCAATCGCTCCTGTAGATGCCTTTGCCACTACTGCTGTTAGACTCACTGATCGGCGCTTAGGAATAATAATACCATGTGCTCCTATAGCATCAGCCGTTCTCATAATAGACCCTAGATTATGAGGATCCTCTAACTCATCTAAGATTAAGAAAAAAGGATCTTCCTGTTTATTAGCTGCGGCTGCAAATAAATCCTCTAGTTCAGCATACTTATAAGCGGCAACAGAAGCAACGATACCTTGATGATTAGCACTTGATAATTGGTCAACTTTCTTTTTTGGGACAAATTGAACTATGACACCACGTTCACGGGCTAAATCTAGCAGTTCATTGACGCCAGATTTCTTTACTCCTTCTGCAATCCATACTTTATTCATATCGCGGCCTGAACGAAGTGCTTCTAACACTGGGTTTTTACCGGCAATAATTTCACCATTCTGTTCTGCCATTATTTAGACACTCCTTTTGATTCCTCGATTATTTGAATAGCATATGCAATGATTTCGTAGACGCGTTCTAGTTCATTTAATAAATATAAACTACCAAGCACCGCCTCAAAGCCTGAGCTATTACGATAGGTTTGGACATCCGTATTTTTTGGTACAGAGCCGGATTTGGCATTGCGTCCACGGCGGAACACAGCCAATTCCTCCTCTGTTAAATAATTTTCATCCATCATGCGATGAACGATCATCGATTGCGCTTTTGCTGAGACGTAGCGAGTTGCCTCTCGATGTAGTGTGTTTGGTTTAACACGACCAGAGCGTAGCAAATATTCTCGGACCTTTTGTTCCAATACGGCATCACCCATATAGGCTAACGCCAGCGCTTTTAATTGTTTAACATCTTCATTGCGAAGTTTATCCAACTTAATTACCCTCGTTTCCATCTAGTTCCTTGTCGTGTATCTTCTAAAATGATACCTTGGGCTTGCAAATGGTCACGGATCTCATCAGAGCGAGCAAAATCACGATTTTTACGTGCCTCGACGCGCTCTTGTAGTAATGCTTCAATTTCTTCGTCTAATAGTTCTTCTTCTTTTGCAAATTCAATACCTAAGACGTCACCTAGTACTTCAAAGGTTTCAATAAAGGTTTCTAATACCTTCTTGCAAGTATTGGCTTCATTTAAGTAAATATTAGCAATACGAGCTACTTCAAATAATACAGAAATAGCGTTGGCTGTATTAAAATCATCATCCATTGCCTCTTCAAAATGCGCTTTCTGTTCCGCAATTTTGTTCAGCCATTCTTCTGAATGATCACCTAAGCTTACAGTAGTCGTAAGGCGATGCTTCACATTGTTGTATGCTGTACGAATGCGCTCTAAACCTGACGCAGCAGCTTCTACTAGGTCCTTCGCAAAGTTAATTGGATGACGATAATGGACAGATAGCATGAAGAAACGCAATATCTGCGGGTCAATTTGTTTACGGATATCATTCACAAGAATAAAATTCCCAAGAGATTTGGACATCTTTTCATTATCAATATTAATATACCCGTTATGCATCCAATAACGCGCAAATGTTTTATCATTGTGTGCCTCTGATTGAGCAATTTCATTTTCGTGGTGAGGGAAAGTTAAATCCTGCCCACCAGCATGAATATCAATAGTATCTCCTAAATGTTCACGAGCCATTACAGAACACTCAATATGCCACCCTGGACGGCCATCTCCCCATGGGCTTTCCCAGAATATCTCACCTGGCTTAGCAGCTTTCCATAAAGCAAAATCTAGCGCATCATCTTTTTTCTCGCCCGCTTCAATACGAGCACCGATTTTTAAATCGTCAACTGATTGGTGTGATAATTTACCATAGCCATCAAATTTACGAGTACGGTAATACACATCTCCAGCAGATTCATAAGCGTAACCCTTTTCAATTAGCACTTGAATAAATTGAATGATATCGTCCATATGCTCTGTCACACGTGGATGAACATCTGCCTTTTTGCATCCTAGTGCTGTAACATCTTCAAAATAGGCTGCAATAAAACGCTCTGTTAATTCGTGTACTTCTTCACCAAGCTCATTTGCTGCTTTAATAATTTTATCGTCTACATCCGTAAAATTGGAAACAAACTTTACATCATAGCCTTTATATTGAAAATAACGACGTACTGTATCATAAACAATTACAGGACGTGAATTCCCAATATGGATATAGTTATAAACCGTAGGACCGCAGACATACATTTTTACCTTGCCCTCTTCTAGCGGTACAAAGGTTTCCTTTTGTCGTGTTAATGAGTTAAAAATTTGAATACCCATTGTATTTCACTCTCCTTTTCTGTTGAATAAAAAAAGCGCCTCTATCACTCCTAAAAGGAATGACAGAGACGCTCGATTTGCGTGGTTCCACTCTGATTGAAGACAAAAAGCCTTCCACTTTGGACATCCATTAACGGGGATGACTCGATAAAGCCTACTCTCGTTCAGCTTTATGCTCAAAGGTGCATTTCAGTTTTGCCTAGGCTCAGACCACTTTCAGCCGATGATGGTCCTCTCTTAAGAGCATGCGCCACTTACTTCTCCTTATCAACGCTTTTTCAATGTAAATACATTTTACAACGAAAGAATGAATTGTCAATAAATTTATCTTTATTGTGCAAATTTTTCTACACGGTCAATTGCTTTCTCTTTACCAATTAAACAAATGGCGTTCGGCAACTCTGGTCCATGTGTTTCACCTGTTGTCACAACACGGATTGGCATGAACAGATTTTTACCTTTATGACCAGTTGTCTTTTGTACAGCTTTAATCGCAGCTTTTACCGCATCTGGTGTAAACTCTTCTAGCTCTTCCAATTGTGCTTTAAATGCCGCCATTACTTCAGGTACTTGCTCTCCTGCTAAAACCTCTTTTGCTTCTTCATCATATTCAATATGGTCGTTAAAGAATAGGCTAGATAATTCGACAATTTCTGCACCAAAGCTCATTTGGTCATGATAAAGTGCGATTAAATCCGTCGCCCAAGCATGTTGCTCTGCAGTAAGTTCTTCAGGTAATAAGCCTGCTTTTTGTAGATGTGGTAAAGATAAAGCTACAACTTCTTCCAAAGACAACTTTTTAATATATTGATTATTCATCCATGTTAGCTTTTGTTTATCGAACATAGATGGTGATTTTGAAAGACGTTTTTCATCAAAAATTTTGATAAATTCTTCTTTTGAGAAAATCTCTTCTTCTCCCTCTGGAGACCAACCAAGTAGCGCAAAGAAGTTAAACATCGCTTCAGGAAGATAACCTAAATCTTTATATTGCGTAACAAATTGAATAATCGATTCATCACGCTTAGATAGTTTTTTACGGTTTTCGTTAATAATTAATGTCATATGTCCAAAGCGTGGATATTCCCAACCAAATGCATCAAAAATCATCATTTGCTTTGGTGTATTCGATAAATGCTCCTCACCGCGGAAAACGTGAGAGATTTCCATAAAGTGATCATCTAAAACAACCGCATAGTTATATGTTGGAATACCATTTGCTTTTACAAGCACCCAATCACCAATATCTTTAGACTCAAAGGTAACTTGTCCACGAACTAAATCTTCAAATTCGTATGTTACACTTTCAGGTACACGCATACGGATTGTGTATGGCTCACCTGCCGCTTCTTTAGCAGCAATTTCATCTGCTGATAAGTGGCGACATGTACCATCATAAGTAGGAGCAGCTACACCTCTTGCTTTTTGTTCTTCACGAGATGCTTCAAGCTTTTCAGAAGAACAGAAACACTTGTAGGCTACACCTTGCTCTAATAGTTTTTCAGCGTGCTCTTTATAAATATCAAGACGTTCCATTTGACGATAAGGCGCATAAGGTCCACCAATATCAATGGACTCATCATATTCAATACCTAACCATTTTAGGTTATCTAGCTGAGATGCTTCTCCGCCCTCTACATTACGTTCAATATCCGTATCTTCAATACGTACAATGAATTTACCGTTATGATGTTTTGCATATAAATAATTGAATAATGCTGTACGCGCTCCACCGATATGTAAATAACCTGTTGGAGATGGCGCGTAACGAACGCGAACTTCTTTCGTCATAATTAAAAGCCTCCTAAATTTTCGATCAAAAATTGACTTTGTTCATTTTACCACTCTGTTACAGGAAATAAAAGCGGGGTTCATCCACATTTATTTCTTGATCAATAGAATTGTTGCCATTGCCGCAATACCTTCCTCGCGACCTGTAAAACCTAATCGTTCAGTTGTAGTTGCTTTAACATTTACCTGTGAAGGCTCTGCGTGTAATAATTCAGCGATACGTTGTTGCATCTGTCCAATATAGGGGGCCATTTTAGGACGCTGTGCCATAATGGTACAATCGACATTACCTAGAGAATAACCCTTATCCTCAACGATCTTCCAAATGTACTCTAATAATTTTGCTGAGTCCGCGTCCTTAAATGCAGGGTCTGTATCTGGAAAATGACGGCCAATATCCCCTTCTCCAATTGCTCCTAGAGCCGCATCTGTGACAGTGTGTAAGAGAACATCCGCATCTGAATGTCCTACTAGTCCTTTTTCATGCGGAATGGTAATGCCACCAATAATTAATGGACGACCTTCTTCAAATGCATGTACGTCAAAACCTTGTCCAATTCGAAACATATTCATCTTCCTTTAATTAATATTTATCATTATCATATCAAAATTTGCCCTAGGTTGTTTGAAAAGCGCTTTAATAATTATCCTCCTATAGCAGTAATGGGCAGTTTAGAAAGCTACACTCTCTAGACTGCCCCACATTCTTTAAATATGATACTCTATATTTTTCATTTGACTGTTGCTAATATTCGGAGATGGCTGTGAATTATAAACACGTGAATAAGGGGGAACAGAGTGTGTTAGCCAAATATTACTTCCTAAAACGGAATCGTGCCCAATCGTCGTCTCGCCCCCTAAGATAGTAGCACCAGCATAAATGACAACATTGTCGGCAATATTCGGATGACGCTTAATGCCCTTAATTGGATTACCATTTTCATCTAATGGGAAGCTTAGTGCACCTAATGTTACACCTTGATAAATTTTTACATTCTTACCGATAGTACAAGTTTCACCGATAACTACACCTGTTCCGTGGTCAATAAAGAATGATTCTCCTATTGTAGCCCCTGGATGAATATCGATACCCGTTAATCGGTGCGCATATTCTGACATAATTCGAGGCACAATTTGTACACCCATTTCGTATAACTCATGTGCGATGCGGTGAATATAAACAGCCACAATAGATGGATAGCTTAGCAAAATTTCCTCTGTGGAAAGAGCTGCTGGGTCACCATTATATGCCGCTTGAATATCTGTTTGTAGCACTTGGCGAATGGCAGGAAATCGATTAATCAAATTCATAACAATTTTGTCTGCTTGTTCACGGCAATACTTCTCGCAATTGGCAGGATCACTATCCTCCATATTATAAAATAATACTTTTTCGATAATATCCCGCAAATCTAATGCTGTTTCACGCAGCTTATTACTGCAAACTACGTTCACCCTTGTTTCATCAATAGGTCTTGTCATATAAATGCCAGGAAACAGCACCTCATGGAAATTATCTATTATTTTTATAACCCGATCTCGTCCATCAAAGCCTATTGAGTTGTCAACGTCGATGTACTGTTTATTTATACTAGTTAATGAACCTGTAATTTCTGGAACCTTTTGATTCAACCAATCATTTAATGACACAATAAACACCCCTCACATCTTTTCATCTATTCTATTACCTTATTAATCATATATCCACTATTTCATTTTACACATAAAACAATCACATATGGATAAAATCCACTTTATTGGAGCATTCCAACTTTTTATTCTCTTCTACGCCTTCGTTTCTAATTCGACTAGCAGTTATGTCATTATTATCATACATATATGGATGAACAGATTACGAAGCAATAAGGCATTCTGACCATATAATTTTTCCCAAACAAAACAAATAAAAAAGACTATCCATCCTTAACAAACTACGAATGAATAGCCTCTATAAATAATATTTCCTAATGATTGAATGATCCACGCTTACGCAAGATTGCCTCACCAAATACTAAGTCTTCTTGTGTTGTCATTTTTACATTTTCATAACTACTTTCTACGATGTGTACCTGATGTCCGAGACGCTCCATTAGCATTGCCTCATCTGTCCCAAGAAAACCTACTTTTTCAGCTACGTCCTCCGCTTCCATAATTAATTCAAAACGGAATGCTTGTGGAGTTTGCACCATCCAAAGGCTTTCTCGATCAACCGTTTCCTCTATAATGCCATTCATTGATACTTTTTTCATCGTATCTTTCGCACGAACCCCTGCAATTGCTGCACCATGATGATGCGCGTTCTGTACAAGCTTTGCAATGATATCATGCGTAATAAACGGGCGTGCTGCGTCATGGACAAGCACAATATCTACCTGTTGCATCTCTTTCATGCAAGAATGAACCGAATGCTGTCGCTCAGCACCCCCATCAGGTAAACCCTTCACTTTGGTAATCCTATAGTCCTCTAGCATTTTTTGAATAAATCCACGCTCTTCTGGTTTTACAGCGAGCCAAATACCTGTGCAAGCGGGATCTTGTTGAAACACTTCTAGCGTGTGTACCAGAATAGGTTTCTCTAAAAGCTTTAAAAATAATTTATTTTGCCCTGCACCCATACGCTTCCCACTTCCGGCAGCAGGTAGAACCACTTCATATTGCATTTCCCCACATCCTAATCGTCCTTCGGCTTAGCAAATATCATACGACCTGCCGATGTTTGCAGCACACTAGTAACTGTAACTGTAATTGCCTGTCCGATGTAACTACGACCACCTTCAACCACAATCATCGTACCATCATCTAAATAGGCAACTCCTTGGTTATGCTCTTTGCCATCCTTTATAACCACAACCTGCATATCTTCACCTGGTATAACTACAGGTTTCACTGCATTCGCTAAATCATTGATATTTAACACTTTTACATGATGGAGCTCACAGACTTTATTCAGGTTAAAATCATTGGTAACGATGCATGTATCATTGCCCATTTTTTTTGCAAGACGGACAAGCTTTAAATCTACCTCTTGTACATCTTCAAAATCCTCGTCCGTAATTTCAACTTTTGTCTTACGCTCATCTTGTAATTTTTTTAAAATATCTAAACCACGCCGACCTCTTGTGCGCTTTAAGGTATCAGATGAATCAGCTATATGCTGAAGCTCTGTGAGCACAAATTGAGGTACAACTAATATACCCTCAATGAAGCCTGTTTCAGAAATATCAGCAATACGACCATCAATAATTACACTTGTATCTAGCAGTTTGTAGCTTCCACGAACCTCTTGAGCTTCAGCACCTTCAGCAGCTTTTTTCTTCGTATTGGTACTACGTAATGTAAAAAGCTGTATGAGCTCATCTCTTTTTCTAAAACCTAGACGGAATCCTAAATACCCTAATACAAATGACAGGATAATTGGAAGTACTTCCGAAATAACAGGGAATGGTACACTATCAATGGCAAAGCCTAAAAAGTAAGCGACAATCAACCCAATTATTAAACCAAACGTACCAAATAATAAATCTCCGATAGGAACCTTAAACAGAACTTCTTCCATCCAGCTAATGAGCCTTACAAAGTAATCGGAAAATGCAAAAGATAGTGTAAACAGTAAAAGTGCGCCTAGAGCTACTGATACATAAGGATTATCTAGCCAAGGATTAGATGATAAATGAAGCAATTCGTATAATGGCGGTAAGAAAACAAGGCCCAATGCTCCTCCAATCAGTAAAAACGCAATTTGAACAAATTTTTTCACAAGCTGTCACCTCCTAATTGTTAGTTAAGATTATACATAGTTTACGGTAGAAAATCTTTCATGAGCTCAGTCAAAATCTCATTATTTTTGATGTGTGAAACAAGGATAAGATAGTTAGACAAAATTTTACAAACTTCTATTTTGTTCGTACTAGATGAAAATCCTTTATTCATTCATCAGCTATTATTTAGGACGATTATTCTTTTATTTGAGTTTCCAATATTAGCATCAAAAATGAAGGAAAATGCATGTCAGAATAATATCCAACATGCACAACCTCCTTTATAACTCTCTAAAGCATGCATTTAGTGCATCTTTTATTGTTTCTACACCAACAATTTCAATTCCCTGAGGAAATTCCCAACCACCAATATTCGAAGAAGGAATGAAAGCTCTTTTAAATCCAAGCTTCGCCGCTTCAATGACTCGCTGTTCTATACGTGATACCCGACGGACCTCACCTGTCAGTCCGACCTCACCAATAAAGCAATCCGTTGCACGCACTGCCTGATCCTTAAAACTAGATACAATGCTTGTCAACACCGCTAAATCTATTGCTGGCTCATCCAGCTTGACACCACCAGCAACTTTAATATATGCATCCTGAGCTTGTAGCATGAGACCCATACGCTTTTCTAGTACAGCCATTAGCAATTGTACTCGATTTTGATCGACACCTGTGGCCATACGTTTAGGATAGTTAAAGCTTGTAGGTGTAACTAAGGATTGAATTTCAACAAGAATTGGCCTTGTCCCCTCCATTGAGGCTACAATAGTTGACCCCGCCGCACCTTGTGAACGCTCCTGTAAAAATAACTCAGAAGGGTTTAGAACTTCCTTTAACCCACCTTGAAGCATTTCAAATATAGCAATTTCATTTGTAGATCCGAAGCGGTTTTTTTGGCTTCGTAAAATACGATGATTATGATGTCTTTCCCCTTCAAAGTATAGTACAGTATCCACCATATGCTCTAAAATACGTGGCCCAGCAATTTGCCCCTCTTTTGTGACATGCCCTACTAGAAAAATAGCAATGCCTTTTGTTTTAGCGATTCGCATCAGCTCGGCTGTACATTCACGAACCTGTGAGACACTACCTGGGGCGCTTGTTACTTCTGGATGAAAAACCGTTTGTATGGAATCGACAATGACAAATTTAGGTTGTACTTCATCAATGGTTTGGTTTAAAAACTCTAGGTTTGTTTCGGAGTATATGTAAAGCTCTTGAGAAATCACTCCTAAACGCTCTGCTCGTAATTTCGTTTGACGAATGGATTCCTCTCCGGAAATATAAAGTACGCGATGCCCTTTATTCGAGAGTAATGCGGAAACCTGTAATAGTAATGTTGATTTCCCTATTCCAGGATCGCCCCCAATTAATACTAGAGAACCAGGTACAATGCCACCGCCTAATACACGATTGAGTTCGCCCATTTCTGTTGCTACGCGCGATTCTTCAGTAGCTTCTACTTGGATAATCGGGATTGCCTTTTGAGTAACTGTAGCAGAATGTTGAAATGCTCCACGTGGGCCTTTTGCAACCATTTCTACTTCTTCCACCATTTTATTCCATTCGCCACATCCAGGGCATCTTCCCATCCATTTAGCAGATTCATAGCCACAGCCTGAACATACAAATTTCGTTTTTTTCTTTGCCAAATTGCTTTCACCTCGAATATTTGTTCTTATCCTTAATTGTACAGAAAAAAAGACAGCTTGGCACTTAAAGCCTTACTGTCTTTCCTTGAAATTATTTAGAGATGGAAACTCCCTCTTTTTTCTTTACAACAAACTCATCGTTTACGTAATCAATGACAACCTGATTACCCTTTTCTACATTACCCTTTAGTAATTCTTCTGATAATCGATCCTCTACTTGTTTTTGTAATGCACGACGTAAAGGACGAGCACCATATTGAGGGTCATAGCCTTCTTCAGCAATTTTTTCAAGTGCTGCATCAGTCAGCTCTAACGAAATGTCTTGCTCTTGCAAGCGTTTTGTTAAAGCATTGCCCATCATCGCAATGATTTCTTTTAAGTGCTCTTTTTCTAATGCGTGGAAGACAATCATTTCATCGATACGGTTTAAGAATTCTGGACGGAATGCTTTTTTCAATTCTTCTAACATCGTACCTTTCATGTCTTTATGCTTAGACTCTGCACCACCTACATTGAAACCAAGGTTCTTTTGGTATTTTAATGCATCCGCACCAACGTTTGAAGTCATAATGACCACTGTATTGCGGAAGTCTACTACACGTCCCTTAGAGTCTGTTAAACGACCATCTTCAAGCACTTGCAATAGAATATTGAATACATCAGGGTGTGCCTTTTCAATTTCATCTAATAAAACGACTGAATATGGCTTACGGCGAACTTTCTCTGTCAGTTGGCCACCATCATCGAAGCCTACATAGCCCGGAGGTGAACCTACTAAACGAGAAGTCGAATGTTTCTCCATGTACTCGGACATGTCAACACGAATCATCGCATCCTCATCGCCAAACATTACCTCAGCAAGTGCTCTTGCAAGCTCTGTTTTACCAACGCCTGTAGGTCCTAAGAAGATAAATGAGCCAATTGGTCGTTTTGGATCTTTTAAGCCTGCTCTTGCACGACGTATTGCACGAGAAATCGCTTCTACTGCTTCTCCTTGCCCTACTACACGTTTGTGTAACTCTTCTTCAAGCTGTAATAACTTCGAAGATTCTTCAGAAGCAATTTTAGCTACTGGGATTCCTGTCCACATTGATACAACTGCTGCTACATCATCCACAGTCACTTTAGATTCGGCTTTACCTTGCTCTTCTTTCCAATTTTTTCGAGTAGCTTCAATTTCATCCTTCAGCTTTTGCTCTGTATCTCTTAGCGCTGCTGCCTTTTCAAATTCTTGACCTGATACGGCTGCATTTTTTTCAGAACGAACATTTTCAAGCTTATCCTCAAGCGCCTTTAAGTTTGGTGGTACTGCGAATGAGCGTAAGCGTACTTTAGAACCTGCTTCATCGATTAAGTCAATCGCTTTATCTGGTAAGAATCGATCAGAAATATATCTATCACTCATTTTTGCCGCTGCTTCAATGGCTTCATCTGTAATTTTCACACGGTGATGTGCTTCATAACGATCGCGTAAGCCCTGAATAATTAGAATAGCCTCTTCCACTGTCGGCTCATCCACTTGGATTGGTTGGAAACGACGCTCTAAGGCCGCATCCTTTTCAATGTACTTGCGGTACTCATCAAGTGTTGTGGCACCAATACATTGAAGCTCCCCACGTGCTAAAGAAGGTTTTAAGATATTTGATGCATCAATCGCACCTTCAGCACCGCCCGCACCAATTAATGTATGCAATTCGTCAATAAATAAAATGATGTTGCCTGCTTGGCGAATTTCATCCATCACTTTTTTCAAACGATCTTCAAATTCTCCACGATATTTTGTACCTGCAACAACTGTCCCCATATCTAGTGTCATTACACGTTTGTCACGAAGGATTTCTGGCACCTCGTTATTAATAATTTGCTGTGCCAATCCTTCAGCAATCGCTGTTTTACCAACACCTGGCTCACCAATCAATACAGGGTTATTTTTCGTACGACGCGATAAAACTTCAATAACTCGTGTAATTTCCTTGCTTCGGCCAATAACAGGGTCTAAAGTACCTTCACGTGCAATTTGTGTTAAATCACGTGCTAGGCTATCTAATGTTGGTGTATTGGCAGCTTGGGCTGCTTGTTGACCAGATTGTGCATTATCATTATTACCTAATAGCAATAATACTTGCTGGCGAGCTTTATTTAAACCGACTCCCGCATTGTTTAAAACGCGAGCTGCCACGCCCTCACCCTCACGTATAAGCGCCAATAATAGATGCTCTGTACCGATATAGGAGTGACCTAGTTTACGTGACTCATCAACAGATAATTCAATTACTTTTTTAGCTCTTGGTGTATAATGAACGATTGGACCGACATCTTCTTTGCCTTTACCAACTAATTCTTCAATGCCAGCTTCAATCATTTGAGGACTAATATCAATGGCTTCTAACGCTTTCGCAGCAATACCGCCGCCTTCACGTATAAGCCCTAATAGAATATGCTCTGTACCGATAGATTCGTGCTTCCAACGAATAGCCTCTTCCTGAGCAAGCTGTAATACTTTTTGCGCGCGTTGTGTAAAACGATTAAACATCATATAAATCCTCTCCTTTTTCCCCATTTATAGGCTTATTCGCATGTTCTTGAGATAATGTCTCACGAAGCATCTCCGCTCGTACACGATCCCGCTCAGCAGGTGGTAATGCCTCACCTGCATAGTGCTGTAAAAAACCTGGTTGCATACTAACAACACATTCATTTAAGGTCGTTGTTTGTATACCATCAATCAATTGTAAATCTACTCCTAAACGAACATTAGATAGGCAAGTAGCAGCTTCCTCACTTGTTAAAATTCTTGCATGTGTAAGGGTACCTAAAGCTCGATATACGCGATCTTCTAGCGCAAGCTCTGCCTTTTCCATTAATTTACCTCTTGCATGCCGCTCTTTTTGAATAATCTTTTCAGCGACACTTTGTATATCTGCTAAAATATCTTCCTCTGTCTTCCCAAGTGTAATTTGGTTAGACACTTGATAAACATTCCCTAAATTTTCGCTTCCTTCTCCATATATACCTCTTACAGTCATTCCTAAGCGTGTCATGGCATTTATAATTTGATTCATTTGCCCAGTTAATGTAAGAGCGGGTAAATGCATCATGACGGATGCTCGTAGACCCGTACCAATATTCGTTGGACAGCTTGTTAAATAACCAAAAGTATCTCGAAAAGCATACGGTAATACTTTCTCTAGGATACGATCAATCTTATTTGCTTGTTCATAAGCACTTTGAAGTTGAAAACTTGCTGTCATACATTGAATGCGTAAATGATCCTCTTCATTCACCATAATGCTAACGGATTCGTCTTCAGAGAGTAGTATAGAGCCCACTTGCTCTTTTTTAGCCAGTTGCGGGCTAATCAAATGCTTTTCTACAAGAATTTGACGCTGTAAAGGGGTTAAATCCTTTATAGCAAAATAAGCATAATCATTTTGAAGCGTTGGGCTATCGCTGACAGCATGTGTAACGGCCTGTTCCACTTGCAGTGCCTCATTTTCTGAAAACGCTAATGGAAAACGATAGCCATCTAAATTTCGTGCAAGGCGGATCCGTGTACTAATGACGATATCTGAGTAATCATCTTTGATATGCATCCAAGTTGGTGTCGCACGCTCTAAAAATGATTCAATCATCATGTCACATCACCACCTTCAAATTGTAGATGCTTCTCTAGCTCTTTAACTTCATCCCGTAGCTTCGCCGCTTCTTCAAACTGTTCTTCATCTACGGCGGATTTCATACGCTTGCGGATATCTTCTATTTGCTTTTTAATAACATACACATTACTGCGAGCACCAGGCATTTTTCCAATGTGTTGTGGACCTGCCTGAATACGATTAAAAAGCTTTGGCAAATGATCTCCAAATGTGTCATAACAGCTTGGGCACCCGAATTTTCCTTCTTTTAAAAATTGCTTATACGAAAATCCACATTGTGGGCATGTTTGCTGTTGTGGTTGTACCTGTTGTTTTTCCCCCACCTTTTGCCATGTAGGAGAGCCAAACCAGTTAGACAATAACTGTTGAATAGATACTGGCTCTTGTTTAAACTCTGCATGAAATGGATGGAATTGTGAGGCGCAGACGTCACAATAATGATGCTCTACTTTTTGCCCACTTTGAACTTGTGTTACTGTAACTGTCGCATTACGTTGTTTACAATGTTCGCATATCATTTCCATCACCTCACTATTTTTGTTGTTCATATTTTATTGTTGTCAGCATTGCTCGCAATATTTTTGATCGAATGACATCTCTTAAGGGGAGATGCAAGTCGATCGTGGAGCGATCAATTGCTGCTAACATTAATTTCGCTTCTCGCTTGGAAATTACCTGCTCATCAATGAGTCGATAAACCAAATCTTCTGCCATTGTTTGTGATGCCCCACCTTCAATTTGCCTGAGAACATCGTCGATTAAATCAATCTGTGAATTCGCGCGGACACGTAAAATTCGAATGTATCCACCACCACCACGTTTGCTCTCAACAAGGTAACCCCGCTCGGCAGTAAATCTTGTATTAATAACATAATTTATTTGTGATGGTACACATTGAAATTTATCAGCGATTTCACTACGTTTAATTTCAATATGCCCTTCTCCACCTAATTCAAGTACTTGCTTTAAGTAACCCTCTATGATGTCTGATATATTACGCATTTTAGGAATACACCTCGCTTGCTTCACTGACTTTGACTATCTTTGACTTTCTTTGAGTATATTATACAAAACGCTTGAAAAAAATTGCAATGATTTCGCCCATAGAAAAGTGGAAAGTCTTGAAAAAGGCTTTTTAAGAGCCGAAAAGAGCCCTTTTTCGATCATTTGTTTACGGTTTAATAATTTCCTTATACACCTAATGTACCCTTATTCGTCATAGAAAAAACGCAAGCATATGCAACTAGCATATACTTGCGTCTATGAAAATTATACCCAGCGACCAACAATTGGATAACGCCAAGGTTCATCAGACAATGCTTTTACGATACCGATGATCGGTACCACAAATACCATAATGCCGAAAATGATTAAAAATGGTAAGCCAATAAGGACAAAGCTTAAACCAACAGAGATAGCAATTAAAACACCCATGACAATTTGGAATAGCAGTGCTTGAATAGAAATTGCCTTTACTTCCTCATCCGAACTAATTAAAAAGAAAATAATGGGCACTAACCATGGCGCAAAAAATGCACTTGCGTGTATGATTACTTTAGACCATTTAGTCTCCATATATATCAACCCTTTCTTTGAACTTTATTCTATGTTTTATGTACTACTATTTACGGAACTATACCCGCAATAGTTTCACATTAAGAAAGATTTTTTAAAATTTTTTTGAAAGGCTGTGAGGAGCGTTGGAATTTAACAACACATTAGCAAATGAATATGAAAAGGGTATTCGCCGTACATTGCCTAGTTATGATGCCATGCTACGTTTAATACAAACTTTTTATCATTCTAGGCTATCAGAAAATGCTAACATGCTAGTCGTGGGAGCAGGAAGTGGCAATGAAATTATACAGCTTGCAGAAGGAAGACCTCACTGGTCATTCACTGGCATTGATCCATCAGAATCCATGCTTACTATAGCTAAAGAGCGTTTACTCACTCTTCCTAATGATATGTCATTCCATCAGGCTACAATACTTGATGCTTCGCTGCCCTCTACTCAGTATGATGCGGCAAGTTGTGTTCTCGTCTTGCATTTTATTCATGATTATAAAGAAAAGCTCGAAACAATAACAGAAATAGCAAGACATTTGAAACCTGGAGCACCATTTGTCCTTGTTTCAAAATATGGTCAGCTAGGCTCTTTAGAAACAGAACTACAATTTGATTTATGGCGTTCTTATTGGCTACAGCATACTAGACTTTCTTTATCCGATGTAGCAGAGATGGAAAAATCCATTCGTTCCCTTTCTTTTATGAGTGAAGAAGAAATTTTAATACTTTTACAAAGTGCAGGTTTTACTAAACCTTCTAGATTTTTTGCCACTACTTTGTTCGGTGGTTGGGTATGCTTTAAAGAGGAGCGCTAACATTTTGTAGTAAATAATTTGAGGTGAAAACCGTGATAAGCACCATTGGCATTACAAAGCAACAACAATTGTTAAAGGATTTTCCATTAGAAGAGATACATCAGCAAGAATTTGAATGGTATTGGGTTGATTTTAATTGTCCTACAGCCGAGGAGGAATCATTGTTGGATACATTTTTCCACTTTCACCCTCTCGCTATTGAAGATTGCTTAATGAGGTTGCAGCGTCCTAAGCTCGATTTTTATGATGATTTTCATTTCTTTGTCATTCATCGGGTAAACGAAGAGACGTTAGCTGCGGAGGAGGTTAATATTTTTGCCTCCAATAAATTCATCATAACCTTCCATAAAAATCCTGTCCCTGAGATAGAGAAGGTGCAAAAGATGCTGGAAAACCAACCTAAGAATTGGGAGCGAGGTACTGTATACCTAACGTATCAAACTATCGATAAAATTGTTGATAGTTATTTTCCACTCGTTTACAAAATTGAAGATCATCTAAATGCTTTAGAAGGTGAACTTACATACCAAAGTAATGTAAATGCCATGAAAATTGTCTTCGAGTTCCGTAGTGACTTGCTTGACTTAAGACGTACTATTTTACCAATGCGTGATCTTTTATATCGCATTCTCAATTCTTACCGTTTCTCACTAAAAAAATCGGAGAGAGCTTATTTTGGAGATATCTACGACCATCTACTTAAGCTAACAGAGATGGTTGAATCTAATCGAGAGCTTACAGCAGACATGCGGGATAGTTATATGGCTATGAGTTCTAGCCGAATGAATGGCATTATGATGACTTTAACAATTGTATCAACTATCTTTATACCACTTACCTTCATTGCTGGTGTGTATGGGATGAATTTCGATAACATGCCTGAACTACATGGGCAATACAGCTATTTTATTGTACTTGGGATTATGATAATTATCGTTATCTTTATGTTGGCTGTCTTTAAACATAAAGGCTGGTTTAAACTGTTTAAACCATAAAAAGACTGCTCGTTTTAATGAAAACGAGCAGTTTTTTTAATCTATTAATACGGTCCTCTGTCATCAATCTTATTATCCCCCTGCTGTGGAAATAAAAAGTAGGCTAATACCCCTGATCCCAAAGCTGCACATATGGTAATTAATAATTGCTCAACATCTGGTACCTCAGCATGATAGTTTCGTAGCATATAAACAGAACCAATGGCAACAATCACCATGACAGGAATAACAAATTTAAAACGTTTTTTCTCCATACCACCCCTCCTTCCATTTTTTATTTTCGTACGATTTTTAGATTGCTAAACAGTTCGTATTTTACAGGTTTCCTATTTTAAATTCAAATTTACATCGCTTCACCATTTGGACTAACAATAAAGTAAAAAAATAAAGAAATATCCAATTTTTTAACCAAATATTCAGCAAATAATAGTAAAATAGATTTAATCCCATTTATTTATTAAATATACAAACCTAACAAATTTCAAAAGTGCTTATTTACTTACAATTTATTATGGATATTAAGAATGGAGCAAATAATAATGAGTTGGTTTTCAAAAAATAGTAGTTCTAGCTACGCAATTACATTAACACCTGAAAATTTTAAGAGCGGTGTACAGTTAGATGTATTGAACCACCCCAATCTTCAAAAACAATTACAACTTTTAAATTTAACACTTGAGGATTTAGCTATCATTAAGCAGCTACAGCCTTTAGCTAAAGACTTAATTCCTGAAATGGTGGAGAAATTTTATGCAGCCATTAGTTTGAGCCAAGATTTACTTGATATTATTAATAGAACATCACATATTGATCGTTTGAAAATCACGTTACATAAACATTTAAGTGACATTTTTGAAAGTCATATTAATGATGCCTACATTGCTGAACGAAAAGCCATTGCTGAGGCTCACGTTCGAATTGGCTTGCAGTCAAAGTGGTATATTGCCTCATTCCAGTCACTCACTACTACTTTTGCAAACTTTGTGAACGAGGTGGATATTTCTAAAACAGATGCTATTCGTGCTATAAACGCTTTTTGTAAAATCATTAATTTTGAGCAACAACTCGTGATTGAGGCATATGAAAAAGAGGAAGAACGTATTCGCTCAGCAGCAGATGCAACAAAAAATTCCCTTGTAACGACGATCCAAAGTACTGCAGAAGAGCTTAATGCCATTAGTGAAGAAACAGCCGCATCATTATTAGTGATTTCCTCACAAACAGATGATATTGCTGTAGCAACCAAGCAAGGATTGAACTTCGTAGCAGATACACAAGAAAAATCAAGACGAGGCCAACAGCAATTGAAAGAACAAAATGATTTAATCCAAGTTATTTTGCAAAGTGTCAATGGTCTTGAGGTAACGATGAACCAACTACGTACCTCTTCTCAAAAAATTTCTGAAATCGTTGGGCTAGTTACAGGCATTGCTGATCAAACCAATTTATTAGCATTAAATGCTTCTATTGAGGCTGCACGAGCTGGAGAACATGGGAAAGGTTTTGCAGTAGTGGCTGAGGAAGTTCGTAAACTTGCGGAGGAAACAAAAAATGCCGTCCAAAATGTTTCTCACCTTATTAAGGAAACAGAAAGTAATATTACGACTATGGCTAATTCAGTTACTAATGTTGATCAAAAAATTCAACATAGTGTCAATACACAAGAAAGTTTATCCAAGTCATTTAATGATATTGCTGATGCAGTTTCTGGCATTCAGCAGCAATACGTAAATACATCTAGAGATATTTCAGCTATATCTAATTTAATCACTGAATTATCGCAAGGTGCTACACTAGTCTCTTCTTCTTCCGACTCGCTCATTAATGTTGTCAATGAACTAAATATGTAAAATAAAAAAGGGAACTCATTTGGAGTTCCCTTTTTCCTTAATGCGGCAATGCACGTTTTTGTTTACGGTGCTCTCGTCTTGCTGGCCCAGTTTCAAATAAACGCTTCTCTTCATCTGTTTCAGGATAGATTGAGGGAACTGGTACGGGTTTCCCTTCCTCATTTACTGCAACCATCGTGACAAATGATTCTGTCGTTAATTTTTCCTCGCCAGTCTCAATATTGCGAGAAACAACGCGAACATAAACCTCCATTGAAGAACGTCCTGTAGACGAAACAATACTCTCGATTTCAAGAATATCTCCTACATGTGCAGCGGATAAAAAATCAACCGAGTCAATAGAAGCTGTCACTACAAGGCCTTTCGCATGTTTCATTGCTGTAATAGCAGCAATTTCATCAATATAAGCTAACACTCTTCCACCGAAAATAGAATTGTGATTATTTGTGTCTGGGGGTAATACGAGACGCGATTGAACCGTACGTGATTGGCTCATGGGTACAGCGTTGTTTGGCATAATTCTTGCAACTTCCCTTCTCATGTTGTTCTTTCGTCATCGTATCGCAGAAAAAGAGCTGATGCAAATTTAGAACGATTTTTTCATCGAAATAAATTTCATATCAGTCATTTCTTCTATAGCCCACTTAATTCCTTCACGTCCATAACCACTCATCTTTACTCCACCATATGGCATGTTATCTACTCGGAATGTCGGAATATCATTAATAATGACAGCACCAGCCTGTAATTCATCTGCTGCATATAAAGCATCTGACAATATATTCGTGTAAATACCTGCATTTAGGCCAAGGTCCGACTCATTTACAAGTCGAATTGCGTCGTCTAATGTTTCATATGAAACAATTGAGACGATTGGTGCGAATGTTTCCTGACAAACAATTTTCATATCAGCTGACACATTCGTCATAACTGTTGGCGTTAAAGTACGTTCAGTAAATACGCCTCCAGTTGCAATCATAGCCCCCTGTTCTTGTGCCTCCTCAATCCATTCCCTAATACGTTCCACTTCATTTGGATTTATCATGGCACTAACATCTGTTGTCTTCTCTAATGGATCTCCTACTATAAGCTTTTCTGTTTCTGCAACAAATGCTTTAGTAAATTCATCAATAATAGAGGAATGCACATATATACGTTGTAACGAAATGCATACTTGTCCAGCAAAGTTAAAAGCACCGCTTACACAACGACTGATAATTTTATTTATTGGCGTAGATGGTTCGACAATTACTGCAGCATTAGAACCCAGCTCTAAAGTTACTTTACGTAAGCCTACTTTTTCTTTAATCTTCAAACCAACCTTACCACTACCTGTAAAGGTTACTTTTTTGACATATGGATGTGTGACAAGCGTATCACTAAGCTCACCCCCACTTCCTGTCACAATTTGTAATGCCCCATCGGGTAATCCTGCCTCTCGGAAAATTTCTGCCATAACGATAGCACTTAGTGGCGTTTGTGTTGCTGGCTTTAATACAACTGTATTGCCCACTGCAAACGCTGGGCCTAACTTGTGTGCCACTAAATTGAACGGAAAATTAAATGGCGTAATGGCTGATATTACACCTAAAGGTTCTCTTTTTGTCCAGCCTATTCGATCTCCTGCTCCAGGGGCTGCATCCATTGGAACCGTCTCACCTTTTGCCTGTTTAGCTCCTTCAGCTGCAAATTGATAGGTTGCGATTGTACGGTCAATTTCAGCTAAACCTGCAACAATAGGTTTTCCAGCCTCTAAGGCTAAAATCTCTGCAAGTTCTTCTTTTCTTTGTCGCATTATATCAACGACTTTATATAATATTTCGGCACGTTCATAGGCTGTTGTCTTTTTAAACGATTGGAATGCCTGCTGCGCACCTTCGATAGCTTTCTCTACATCTTGAATAGATGCTTTAGCTACATGAGCAATAACCTCACCGCTATATGGAGAAGCTAGCTTATAGCTTTCCTCTGCATCATGCCACTGACCATTAATCCAAAGTTTTGTATCCTTCATCCTTCAAATGCACCTCCAAATAATCATGTTCTTCTTTATTCTATCACGAAGAACTTGAACTAGACGCAATGGCAGCTGCACTAACCGCTGCAATCATTGCTGCTTGCTGTGCTTGGATTAATAGCTCAATAGAAGACATAATGGTCATGGACAAAGACTTTTGTACCTTTGCCATATCATAAATAGCAAATTGTACAGCCATAAAGAGCACAAATTCACGATGCCATTTTAATAACTTCATGTCTTTTAATTCATGGTATAAATCAATCAACTTTTGAAGTTGTGCTTTATCCAGGTTAAGTATGGCTAAAAAGCCAAGTAAAGGATAATGCATAGCCTTGACTTTAACGTTTTGCTTTTTGAGCCCATCACGAAGGGTTACAACATCGGGTACTAGCTGACCATCAAATTTGGGTGATAAAAATGTTAATACCTGTGAAAGCCATTGGAGCTCATTGCCAGCATTAAAATTATATGTTCTTAGTTCTTTATAGTATCGATTCATGGTATCCGCGCGCAATTCAACATCATCAGATGGACTGCTTAATAATATGGCATAAGGAATGTCCTCATATGAGGTTAATAATGGATGATGTTTACGTATAGCATCAAATAAGGCTCTTGCCACCTGTGCATGCGTCTTTTTATCCTGTTCATCCTCCGTCAAGAATTGTGCTCCGATATAGCTAAAATTGCCGCTTCTGAATTTCGCTTCCTTTAAGATGCTCACATTTGTAAGTAAATTCTTCACTGCCTTTTCTGCATCATCTTGCTCCATGAGGTTGGCAGCAATACTATATCCAACGGTTGTCCGTAAAGGAGACAGCCATGAAGATTGCTTCTTCATCTCTTGTAAAACATTTTTATACTTCGTTGCATCAAAAGTTTTTCCTGAGGCTACAAATGTACTAGCAATAGCTAACACAATTTTACGGTCCACCGTCCAGCCTGCAGCCGTTGATACCTCCTCTACTGTATTGGCAAATTCATTTTCAATCATCACATAATCCATATTTATCACACTCCTTTACCCGTTTTACGTAACATAATGTGAGAAAGATTCACCCTCTTTGTAACAATTAACATAAAAAGTAAACATAATTTAATGTATGTTACTTACTTTATTTGATTTAATAGAAAATATTAACAACCTATAAAGGAGGTATGGCCGATGTTAGCAAAAACCACAAAGAAACTATTATTTACCATGACCTTAAAGGATCGATTAAATCTATTCCTTTTCCTAAAAAATTCATCCAATAATATCGCTTTACATACTCTTTTCCATAAAAATTAATATCAAAACACTTGAACGCCCAAAATCAATATTCATCATTTCTATAAGAAAAGAGTCATGTGTCCTAAAGCCTCCCTTTCCATACAATAACTTTTCTACTTCCAGATAAAAAAACAGCGGCAGAAAAACTTTGCCGCTGTACAGATAACTTGTTAAATTAACCCTAGCTCTTGCAGTTCTTCAGAGTTGAGGGCTCTTGACCTTGTTAGGAAACGTTTTCCTTCTACGCCCTCGAGTGAAAACATGCCGCCTCTGCCGTCCACCACATCCAATATGATTTGTGTATGCTTCCAGTAATCATATTGATTTTTGTGCATATAGAAAGGGGCACCACCCACTACACCAAGGCACACATCCTGATCTCCTATTAGCAAATCCCCTTCTGGATAACACATAGGTGAGGAGCCATCACAGCATCCGCCTGATTGATGAAACATAACGGGCCCATGTTTCTCTTTTAATAGATCGATTAGTGCTAGCGCTTCTTCCGTAGCTAATACACGTTCAACCACGCTCATGCACCTCCCTACGAATTAGAAGAAACCAAGTTTGTTTTCGCTATAGCTAACTAATAAGTTTTTCGTTTGTTGGTAATGCGCTAACATCATTTTATGATTTTCACGACCAACACCCGACATTTTGTAGCCACCGAATGCAGCATGTGCAGGATATGCGTGGTAACAGTTTGTCCAAACACGACCAGCTTGGATTTCACGACCGAAGCGATATGCCGTATTAATATCTCTCGTCCAAACACCTGATCCTAAACCATATAATGTATCATTCGCAATTTCCAATGCTTCCTCTTTCGTTTTAAATGTCGTGACAGCAACTACTGGTCCAAAAATTTCTTCTTGGAATATACGCATTTTATTATGTCCTTTGAAAACAGTTGGTTTAATGTAGTAGCCATTTTCGAAGCCTTCACCTACATTATTTTTGTCTCCTCCAATTAGACATTCTGCACCTTCTTGCTTACCAATATCTAAATAAGAAAGAATTTTTTCCATTTGCTCACTAGATGCCTGTGCACCCATCATTGTGTTTGGATCAAGTGGGTTGCCAACTTTAATGGCTTCTACTCGCTGTAATACGCGCTCCATAAATTTATCGTAAATTGATTCCTGAATCAGTGCACGGGAAGGACAAGTACATACTTCCCCTTGATTTAGAGCGAATAGCACAAAGCCTTCAACAGCTTTATCTAAAAAGGCATCATCTTTATCCATAATATCTTCAAAGAAAATGTTTGGCGACTTACCACCCAGTTCTAATGTTACTGGAATAAGATTTTGAGAAGCGTATTGCATAATTAAACGCCCTGTTGTTGTCTCACCTGTAAAGGCAATCTTACCAATGCGTGGATTTGATGCAAGCGGTTTCCCTGCTTCTAAGCCAAATCCATTTACAACATTAATGACACCTGGTGGTAGTAAATCTTCTATTAATTCTAAAAGCACCATAATAGATGCTGGTGTTTGTTCTGCAGGTTTTAATACGACACAGTTTCCAGCTGCAAGTGCTGGCGCAAGCTTCCATACAGCCATTAATAACGGGAAGTTCCAAGGTATAATTTGGCCAACTACGCCAATTGGCTCGTGGAAATGATAAGCAACTGTATCGTTATCTATTTGGCTTACTGAGCCCTCTTGAGCACGTAATACCCCAGCAAAATAACGAAAATGATCAATTGCAAGAGGGATGTCTGCATTTAATGTTTCGCGTACCGCTTTACCGTTATCCCATGTTTCAGCAACGGCTAGCTTTTCTAAATTTTGCTCGATACGGTCCGCAATTTTAAGTAAAATGTTTGCGCGTTCTGTTGGTGATGTTTTACCCCATGCATCCTTAGCAGCATGTGCCGCATCTAATGCATGTTCAATATCCTCAGCTGTGGAACGTGCTATTTGTGTAAAAACTTGTCCAGTAACAGGAGTAACGTTATCAAAGTATTGACCCTTCACTGGGGGTGTCCATTCGCCACCGATATAATTATCATATTTCTCTTTGAATTGAACTACCGATCCTTCAGTGTTTGGAAATGCATAAACCATTTTACTTCTCCCCTTTACACAATTTAATGAGAACTATCTACAAAAAACGTTATTTTATATCGGAATAACAATATTTTCATAGAAACCCTCTCACCTAATATATTGTCAGAAACATAAAATAATTTCAACTTTTTCAAAAACTTTTCCAACTAATTTATTTTTGCTAGAAAAGTTTCTAGCATTCACTGTATGTGCGACGTTAAGGTATACTTAAAAATAATATAAAATATAGGAGAACAATATGCGTATTAATAAATATTTAAGTGAAACAGGCATCATATCTCGTCGTGGTGCTGATAAATGGATAGCAGAAGGAAAGGTAACAATTAACGGAGAACTGGCAACGGTTGGTAGTCAAGTTGAAACAGGAGACATTGTTTGCGTTGATGGAAAAGAGGTAAAGAAAGAACAACAGCTTGTTTACATTGCTCTAAATAAACCTGTCGGCATTACAAGTACGACAGAGCGTCATATAAAAGGCAATGTTGTTGATTTTGTCAATCATCCTCTACGTATTTTTCATATTGGGCGTCTTGATAAGGAATCAGAGGGGCTATTATTATTAACGAATGATGGTGATATCGTCAATAAAATTCTACGTGCTGAAAATCATCATGAAAAAGAATACATTGTTCAAGTTGATAAGCCTATAACTGCGCAATTCATCCAAAAAATGGGTGCAGGTGTCGATATTTTAGATACAACAACCTTACCATGCCATGTGGAAAAGATTTCAGATAAAGTATTTAAAATCATTTTAGAGCAAGGCTTAAACCGCCAAATTCGTCGAATGTGCTCAGCACTAGGGTATTCCGTTAAGCGTCTACAACGCATTCGTATTATGAATATTAAGCTTGGTAATTTAAAGGTAGGGCAATGGCGTGATTTAACGGAGAAGGAACGAACAGAACTATTCAAACTACTCAATTACACACCAAAATAGATACATCCAAAGGGAGGGACGAGGACTATGATATCCATTCAAAGCACAGAACAACTAACAGGGGTACGAATTAGCGCGGATTATTGGGATTTAGATGAACTAATTAATGCTATTTATAAAGTAACTGGTGACGAAAATAAATACTATGATTATCAGGGTCCTCGACTACGTATTTTAAGCGTTTGCTATAAACTAAGACATGCTATGCTTGGTGAGCATCACCTAGAGTTTGTTAGTAATGGACTTAATAAGAGTGTTCTAACACAACATGAACTCATCTTTCCAAATAAGAATGTCTATTTTTCAACAGAAATTCTTTGGCCAGAAATTATCTTTAGTGCAATCGCATTAAATGATTTTATTGAACTGCACCAAAAATTAAACAATGCTTCTATATGGAATCATGAGATAGCTATTATTCGTAAATTTCAAGCGGCTATTGCTGAATGTTTAGAGCAGGAGGTAAGTGACGAAGATTATGTTGTGTTTTTAAGAATGTTACATGCTAAAAACCCCTTAACTTTCCGTTTTGCAACACAATACGTTGATGTTTTAAATCTAGAGTATATTGAATTAAGTAAAGAGGAACGTCAGGCACATTTAGCTGCATTTGCTGTGCGATTAATGGTAGAGGACCATGAATATGTAGCATTAAAATCCCACCTGATGGAAGCAGCTATGGCAACGAAACAAGCATTACATGATATTCAAATTCAACTTAATTATCCTGAAGAAATACTGTGGTGAACGAATCATGCCGTCTCAAAATAATTGAGACGGCTGTTTTTCTATTCAATTGTTTTGTAGGCCATTTTATAAATAACTTCCTTGTGCTGAGGATAATCTACTAAAAGCTCTTCCTGTGTGAACAATTCAAAGTCCTCAAAGTCAAAGCCTGGCGCCACCATACATCCGACTAAACTAAACGTCTCAGATTCCTCCACCGACGAGCCGAAAATTGTATGCTTTGGTACTGCAAGCTGAGGGACTTCTCCCGCTTCTATATTCAAGCCAAGCTTCTTCGCTTCATATGTCCCATCTGGGAAAATCATATGAACTGTTAGTGGGCTTCCAGCGTGATAATACCATAGCTCGTCCGATTGTAGACGATGTAAATGTGAAATATCCTGTGAGCGCAGAAGGAAATATATACTAGTATAAATCGGTCTCTGTACATCTCTCACTGCTATATCGTCCGATGCACGGAACGATGAAATGTAATAGCCCCCTTCAGGATGTTCGGCTAACTTTAAATGTTCAATAAAATATTGTGCTGAATACTTCAAAAAGCATCACTCCTTTTTTCAACCTTACCAAAAAGTAAAGTAGAAATGCTACCTCTGATTTTCTTTCAACATACAAGCCAAAAAGGACATCTCAACATGAGATGTCCTACCATTTTTATAATCCGCCTAAATAAGCTGCCTTTACTTGCTCGCTCTCTTGTAGCTCTTTTGCTGAACCAGATAAAACAATACGCCCTGTTTCAAGTACATATGCACGGTTAGCGACAGATAATGCCATATTAGCATTTTGCTCTACAAGTAATACGGTTGTTCCTTCTTTATTAACCTGTTCAATAATATTGAAGATATTTTTCACCATCAACGGTGCAAGACCCATCGAAGGTTCATCCATTAATAACAGTTTTGGTTTTGCCATTAAGGCGCGCCCCATCGCCAGCATCTGCTGTTCCCCACCAGATAATGTACCTGACTGCTGTTTTCGGCGCTCTAATAATCGTGGAAATAACTCGAAAACATGATCCATATCTTTCTTAATACCTGCTTTATCATTACGCAGATACGCACCAAGCTCTAAGTTTTCCTCAACTGACATATTGGCAAAAACACGGCGTCCTTCTGGAACGTGAGAAATCCCTGATTTAACAATAGTCTGTGCCGCTTTCCCAGCTATCGAAAAGCCTTCATATTCAATAATGCCACCTTTTGGCTTTAATAAACCTGACAATGTCTTTAAGAGCGTACTTTTTCCAGCACCATTTGCACCGATTAACGTTACAATTTCACCCTCGTTTACTTCTAAAGAGAGGCCCTTTAATGCTTGGATGTTGCCATAAAAAACATCGATATTTTGTACTTTTAGCATTAGCCGATAACCTCCTCTCCAAGGTATGCTTCTATTACCTTTGGATTGTTGCGAATTTCTTCTGGTGTCCCGTCAGCGATTAATTGTCCGTGATCAAGTACGTAAATGCGCTCACAAATACCCATAACTAAGCTCATATCATGCTCAATCAGCAATATTGTTAAGCCGAACTCTTTACGAATAAATGCAATTAGCTCCATTAAATCGTGAGTTTCTTGTGGGTTCATCCCTGCTGCTGGTTCATCCAATAGAAGCAGTTTGGGATTTGCTGCTAACGCACGAGCAATCTCTAAACGACGTTGCATCCCGTATGGCAAATTCTTAGCTAGCTCATCTTTATAGACATCTAAGCCAAAGATTTTTAAGAACTCAATGGACTGTTGCTCCATTTCGGCCTCACCTTTGAAATGCGTAGGTAAACGAAAAATAGAAGCCCACATAGAATGCTTTGCAAGTGAATGATTGGCTACCTTTACATTGTCAAGAACAGATAGCTCTTTAAATAATCGAATATTTTGGAACGTACGGCTGATCCCTTTCTGTGTAACCTGATAGGGTGCAAGTCCATTCAATTTCAGACCATTAAAAGTAATTGTACCTTCCGTAGGTGTATATACCCCTGTTAACATATTAAAGCTAGTTGTTTTTCCAGCTCCGTTTGGCCCAATAAGTCCTACCAACTCGCCTTGGTTAAGGTACATATTAACACCCTGTACTGCCTTTAAACCACCGAATTGAATACCCATATTTTCAACATTGATAAGAAGGTTTCCAGTCATTATTTCGTACCTCCCTTTTTACCAAACTTAAATAATTGTGTTATCTCTTTCGTTCCCATTAAGCCTGTTGGACGATAAAGCATCACAATAATTAATACTAAACTGTAAATAATCATACGCGTTTCCGGGAAGTTTGCTAGATAAGTAGACACGACTGTTAGGAAAATCGCAGCAATCACTGAACCAGAAAGACTTCCTAAACCACCAAGTACAACGTAAATTAAAATATCAAATGATTTTAAGAAACCGAATGTTGTCGGTTGAATAATGTAAAAGTTATGTGCAAAAATGGCTCCTGCTAGACCTGCGAAGAAAGACCCAATCGCAAATGCAACAACTTTATAGTAAGTTGTGTTAATACCCATCGCATCTGCTGCTATTTCATCTTCTCGAATGGAAATACACGCACGCCCATGACGAGAATTTGTAAAGTTTGAGATAACTAGAATCGTTAACACTACGCCAAAGAATGCGTATGTCCAGTTCGATAAATATTTAACCTGCATCCCTGCTGCGCCACCAACATAATCCGTATTTAAAAAGATAATACGAATGATCTCTGCAAATCCAAGTGTAGCAATCGCTAAGTAATCCCCTTTTAAACGAAGCGTTGGAATCCCTACGATTAAACCAGCAACTGCTGCTGCAGCAGCCCCTAATAAGATGGCCAATGGGAATGGTAACATTAACTTTGTTGTAATAATTGCGGATACATATGCTCCAACTGCAAGGAACCCAGCATGCCCAATTGAAAACTGTCCAGTAACACCAATAACAATATGCAAGCTGACAGCCAACATGATGTTAATACACATTGTGATCAACATATTTTTATAGTACAAATCAATTACTTCTGTTGTAATCAACAATTGTACAACTGCATAGATGACTAGCGCTATTACGGCATAGCCCCAGAAAACTTTAGACTTTTTCATAAAACCGCTCACCTACACTTTCTCACGGGCGTTTTTACCAAAGATACCCGATGGTCTGAAGATTAAGATTAAAATTAAAATAACGAATGCCGCAGCATCACGCCATAACGAGAAGCCAAGTGCACTTACTAAGGACTCTACAACACCTAGTAACATACCACCAACCATAGCGCCTGGGATGATACCAATACCACCAAGAACAGCTGCGATAAATGCTTTAACCCCAGGAATAACCCCCATTAACGGGTCAATTTTTGTATAATAAACCCCAAAGATAACACCTGCTGCACCAGCTAAAGCTGAACCAATCGCAAACGTTGCAGAGATTGTATTGTCAACGTTAATACCCATTAAGCGAGCTGCATCTGCATCGTGGGAAACGGCACGCATCGCTTTACCGATTTTTGTTTTATGTACGATGAATTGTAAAAGAATCATCAGTACAACTGCGACTGATAAAATTAAGATGGAAGTACTGCTGATTTGAACGCCAAAAATATCTAATGATTTATTTTTGAAAACTTCAGGATATGCTGCTGGTTGTGCACCTCTGAAGAAAATTGTTGTATATTCAATTAATAGCGATACACCTATCGCTGTAATTAAAGCTGCGATACGTGTCGCATTTCGTAAACGTTTATAGGCAATACGTTCAATTAATACACCAAAAATTGCACAAACTAACATCGCCAATAATAATGCTGGGAAGAAACCAAGCTCCCATTTAGCAATAGCGTAAAAGCCAATAAATGACCCAATCATGAAGACATCACCATGAGCAAAGTTAATCAGCTTGATAATACCGTATACCATCGTATACCCTAACGCTATTAACGCGTAGATACTTCCAAGTGAAATACCGTTCACAAGTTGCTGTATCCATTCCATGCGCATTCACTCCTTTAAATTTTCTGAAAATTGAAAAATAAGTACATAGATCGATACTAAAAGTTATGTTTTGCTCTACGATTCTAGTTATCTAACACACAAAAAAGGAAGGCGTGTTTACCCGCCTCCCCCTTGCTTACAAAACATTAAGGATTAACTTTAGAGTTGAACACTTGTTTACCGTCTTTAAATTCAAGAACTGTTGCTGTTTTAATTGGGTTATGATTTTCGTCAACTGAGAAAGTACCTGTTACTAAAGAAAGATCTTTTGTTGCAGCTAATTCATTTTTAATTGCTTCCCCATCTGTAGAGCCTGCACGTTTAATTGCATCAGCAATGTAGTAAATTGTGTCATAACCAAGTGCGTTGAATGCGTCAGGCGCTTTGTCACCATTTGCCGCTTTAAATGCCTTTACGAAATCTTGAATTTTTTGATCTGGGTCTTCAGCAGAATAGTGGTTTGTGATGAATGTGTTATTCAATGCATCCGCGCCAGCTAATTCAATTAAAGTTGGAGAATCCCAACCATCAGCACCCATCAGAGGTACATCAATGCCCATTTCGCGTGCTTGTTTAACAATCAAACCTACTTCTTCATAATATCCAGGGATAAAGATAAAGTCTGGATTTGCCGCTTTAATATTTGTTAATTGTGTACGGAAATCTGTATCCTTAGCTACATAAGCTTCTTCTTTTACAACTTTTCCGCCACTCTTCGTAATCGTTTCTTTAAAGGATTTTGCTAAACCTTTTGCATAGTCTGATGCATTATCTGCAAAAATAGCTACATTTTTCGCATCTAGCTCACCTGAAGCAAAATTAGCTGCTACAATCCCCTGGAATGGGTCAATAAAGCATGTACGGAAAGCATATTCATTAACACTGCCATCCTCATTTACCGTGATATTCGGTGCTGTACCAGAACCCGTAACAATAGGAATTTTATTATCATTTGCAATTTGAACAGTAGCTACTGTATTACCTGAAGTTGCAGGTGCTAACATTGCTACTACTTTATCCTGCGTTGCTAGTTTAATAGCAGCTGAAGTTGCTTCAGAGTTCTCTGATTTATTATCTACTTTAATCAGTTCAATTTTCTTACCATCAATACCGCCAGCATCATTAATTTCTTTTACAGCCAGTTCTGCACCTAGCCCAATAGAGGAACCATAAGATGCTACATTCCCTGAAAGCTCTAAGTTGGCACCGATTTTAATTGTATCGCCATCAGATGAACCTCCGCCTGATGATGAGCCTCCGCCAGAACTTGAATCGTCTCCGTTACCGCAACCAGCAAGAACACCAGCAAGTAATGAAGATGCTACTAAAAGTGAACCGAACTTCTTAAGCTTTTTGCTCTCTCTCATAATTAAATTCCCCCTGAAAATTTCTCAAATATTAGATATTTCTGATAATTATAAACAATTAAATTCATTTACTCAATAGCCAAAATAATTATTTATAACTATCTAAAAACAAAAGAAAATATTATTCATATAAGCCTTTTTCATTGTAAAACATTCTTTATATTTAGTCTAGAGTGATTTTTCAGTATAATTAGTTATTTATGAATTATCTTTTAATTCAAACTATAGACTAGTACAAAACTATCAGATGAAATTGTTTTTTCAACATAAAGTCTGCTTAATTTATAGAACCTCTTCCTCTATTACAATTATTTCCCTGAAAATAATCAAAAGAAAACGAATAACTAATTGCTTATATCTGTACTGCTAACAGGAAAAAGCTTAGAGTGGGTTTCCCCATACTCTAAGCTTTTTTTAATTCAAAGACACAAAGGCGCTCATTAATATTTGTTTCATTTTCTAAATGCACTTCATGAAGCAACTCAAATGGTGTTCCATGATGTAAAAATTGTAAATAATCGTAAGGCGGATAATATAAAATTATATGAATATCTCGCATTCGCTGCTCATAGGATTTCCAAATATTGTGAATGACTGTGCGAAAAATATGGATTGAAAAAGGATTAAAAAAGAAAAACACATTATCACGTGACTTTATTTCATATGATTCGGCTATTGTATGAATAAACTTAATAGGGGCATGTGCTCTCATTTTTTGAAGATAACTACGTTTATTTTCTTCAGCCTCCGTATAAAACCCTGCATCCATTTCTATCCCAATGGTTGGTATATGGAACTTATGGTGCACATAAATAGGAACTCGCCCTTTCCCGCACCCCATATCAATAAATACTGGATTGTCAGGCATCTGATACGCAGCGAATAATTGCTCCAATCCTCTGTAGGGTGTTGGTTCATAACGATGATAGTGTGCAAGCTTAGGAAAGCCATATTGCTCTCCCACCGTGTTTATATGCAAATGTTTATCAAATTGCTGTTCATTCATATGAAAGGACTCCTCAGAAAAGAATGCTTTATTTTAACACGATAAAAAGCAAAAACCATACCCAAAGATATTGGATATGGTTATTTTCTAACGACCTCTACGTTTAAATTTAACAACAAAGAGAAGTGCAAGAAGGAGTAGCACCAGGCATGTAATGGCTGTAAACATTGTATTTTTATCAATAACAGGCTCGTGATTCGCAGCTTCACTATTCGCACCAGGCATTCCCATTGGGGCTCCATTTCCATCAGGAGGTTGCATTTGTTCTCCATTTTGTCCATTTCTCGGACCCTCGCCCTCTCTATTAAAAGGTGGGCTCTTTGATGGATCAAAGTCCTCTGGTAGCTGACTTGGATCAAAATCATCTGGCATCCAATCCATTTCACCATTTTCACTTGGTATTGGCATACCCATATTGCCCTGAGAAGACGTAGATGCTTCCACAACAAGCTCCCCAGACAGTTGCTTTAATATAGATTCTGAGCGCTGTTTGGCAAATTCCGGCAAGCTATTTTCACCTTCAACTGCTTCTAAAAACTGCTCCGTAGTAGAGAATTTGGTTGGATCCGCCTCCACATAAGTAGTTAATAAGACAGCTAATTTTTTAGTAATGGATTGCACATACTCTTCTGTTAAATAAGTTGTCGCTAGTTCTTCTAAATAACCTTCATACTTGTCACGATATTCATCATTCGAAAGCAATGCCTTCAAGAGTGGCCGCTCCTCTAATGTTGTGCCAGAAACAGGTGTTGTCACACTAAAATTAATAGCACTATCATTTATTAGATTGCCCGACATGCCCATTCCCATGTCAACGCCGCCACCTCGTTGTTGCTGCATACCCCCATCGCCAGTTTGATCGGGTTGTCCATTGTTTTGTGCCACTGGTTTTTCCATATTAGTAGTAACGTCAGCTTGATTTTCACCGTTTCCTCCTGCTATTCTACCGCCTCCAGCCCCAAAGCCACCAAAGGACATGTTGTAATCCCAAGGAATAATAGAAAACACACCGTTCTGTTCATATAAATAATAGTTATGTTTCATATTCCCTTGATAACTATCTAAATTCACAAGTGCTGTGTTGACGGCAAAATAACGTAACATTTCATCCACATCGATATACTTTTCTATGTCTCCACCATTATTAATTGCGTCTAGCATTTCAACTAATTTGGATTGATTAATAGTACCTTCATTTGTTTTTAATCCGATACCTGTATAGTCTTCGATATCGTCGCTAATATATTTTAAATCGCTGCCTGTCCCATCTGGCTTAAATAAAAAACCATCATTAGAGCCGTAATTATTAGCCAGGAATGTCTCATCCACAGCTTCTACCCCTAAGAACAAACCCCGCTCCTCACCATTCACTGTGACATACATATAGGAGTGTGCTGGTGTTGGTAAACCCATTTGCTCCATCAGTTCATAGGAGATATACTCTCTCATTAATGTAGAGTCACTATAATTATTGTTTAAATTTAATTTTTTTAAGCCATACAAGCTTTGTGTATCATCATAATAATCAAAATCGATTTTTAAGCTATAGCGATCTGAGTCACTATTGACAACCGATCGTAGTGATAGATTGCCCTTTGTACGAATAGCAACATTCTCAACTTTCTTGCCGTTTACTGTAATATCTGCTTGTTTTAATTCTTCAGCAGAAGCATTTTCGAGCATGTCAGCCCAATCTTCCTCAGCAATTTCAATATCAACTGTTGTTACTTTATTTTTATTAAATACTATATTCTCATAGGAGAACTCAGAATTTTTCGTTTCAATGCCTACATTCGGAAGTACAGCATATATCACGACAAAGAGAAGGAGTAAAATCACCATGCATAGATAGACAATTCGTGTTTTAATCATAGCCGTCACCTCTCATCGTAGTTCTATTTGTTAATGAGGTCATTACGCTGTGAAATTCCCATCATAGCTCAGCATAATGGCTGATTTTACACCAGCTACCTTTGTTAGTTCATCCATCAATTTTGCATCATTTTGTTTTACACGAATTTCATAAGTTGTTTCGATTTCATTCTGTTGCATAATGGATTTCGATTTGAGAGCGAATTTTTTTGTTTGCGCAGCAATAATTCTCTCAATTTCAGCATTAGCCAATTCCTCTTCAAACTTTACAATTAGTAAATACGGATTTTCTACCGTTATTTTATTAACGAATATTAGCAATACAAGTCCGATTAAAATAGCACCAATAATCACTAAAGGAATAAAGCCAGCACCACATAAAATACCTGAAACAATTGCCCAGAAAATATAGACTAAATCCATGGGATCCTTAATAGGTGTACGGAAACGTACAATAGATAAAGCACCAACCATACCAAGTGACAGCAGAACATTTGAACTGATTCCCATAATCACTAGTGCTGTTGCCATTGTCATTATAAGTAGTGAGATATTGAATGAATGTGAGTAAATGACTCCATTAAAGGTCTTCTTATAAACAGCATAAATGAAAAGCCCAATAAAAAACGCTACTACTAAACCAATAATTGAATCGATTAATGAAAACGAGGTTGTTTTTTCTAAAAAGTTAGATTTAAAAATATCACTAAATTTAATTGTATCCATTGTTCATTCTCCTTTATTATTAGCCGTACATACGACTAAGTTGATATTTTGAATAGGCCTCAGCACGAGTATCCACTGACTGTAGTAAATATTTGATGATGTCTGGTAGATATTCATCGTACTTTACCTCTAAAATAACAAGATTAGGCTCCAGCACATCGACCATAGGCAAGTTTTTATTAAACATATCCGTGTTGCGTAGACTCGATTGCACCTTACTATCAAATGTCACACGCACATTGCCAAACGGATAGATATAGGCTTCTCTCTCGTAATCCACTACCGTAGTAGGTCGCAACTGGTTGTAATTCATCTCATGATATAAATCTAGAATTAGCGCTCGGTCATCATTCTTCATCCAGGCTATCTCGCCAATACGTAGTTTTTCATACTCAGCTTGAGATATTGAACATTTTGTTTTAAAGGTCACATTGTTACGCTTACTCTTCCGCTCAAGATTAATAACATTATTAGACTTGCCGTATATGCGTACTCGATATTTATCTCGATTAATAAAGCCTTCTTTTTTCTCATTTAACACTTTATTGGCAAAATTATCGAAGTACGTACTACGAATTAAATATTTACCGTCTAAGCCAGCATGATGATCACGCTGCATAACATGCTGAAGCTTGGCTTTTAATAATGCATAATCTGGATAAGAGATCGCTTGCTTTATTTCTTGGCGACCATTTGGATTAAATGAAGTAACTATTGGCATTTCATCACTCTCCCTACTTGTATTAGTGTCAGACTGACTAACATTTAATGCTGCTCGTCCCTTTGTTCATTTCCCGTCTACATCGTTTACTATAAAGGGCTTTTGTGTCAGGCAGATGTCAGCTTTACAAATTCTTCAACTCTCTTTTACAAAACAAAGCAGATTTCTGGGAGACGGATTAAACCAACACTAAGAAGGCTACTACGCTCTTATAGCGTAGTAGCCTTTTGCAATACTAATTCAAAATGTGTTCCAGAGGGATTGCTTTCAATTAATCGCAAATCGCCCCCAACAGATTGGGCCATCATTTTACTAAGTGGTAATCCTAAACCCAAGCCACGAACAGTATATTTTTTATTTCCCCCTCTATAAAAGCGCTCAAAAATAAATGACTGATCCTCTAGAGGGATTCCATGTCCTGTATCCTTCACCATCACTGACAGAGCCTCGCCATGATCTATCAACCTCAAGGTTATTGTTCCTTTGTCCATCGCCTGTTTAGCATTGGTTAATAGGTTTGTAATGATCTGTTGGATACGAACAATATCTATCTGTACAAGCACAGGTTTTTCCAACAAATGTAAACGAACTTTTACATGTTCATCTTCCTGCATGACTTCCCACTGTGCCACCGCCTCTCGCAGTAGCTGATTAACATCTACTGACTCTATCTGCACAGGAACAGCATCGACAGCAAAATGGTTAAAGGCAAGTAAGTCACCAACCATTGTTTTCATTTTTGTCGTTTCGACCATAGCCATTTCAATGAATTCCATAGCATCCTGTCCCGTTACAACACCATCTCTTACAGCCTGTAATAAACCACTTATAGAGGTGACAGGTGTTTTCAATTCATGGGTGACACCTGCTAGTAATTCCGTTCGAGTTTTCTCCAGCTGCTCTAATTTATTTGCCATATTTTTGAAGGAGGAAACAAGCTCATAGATTTCCTTTTCCTTACTATATTGAGGCAAATCAATTGCATAATTGCCTTCCTGTACATGCTTGGCAGCCTCAGCTACTTGTTTAATGGGATGGGCCAAACGCTTTGACAGAAAGTAAATAGCGATCCAGCCTAATAATGCTAATGCTCCAATTAATATGGCAAGCTGTCCATATGCTTGGTTAACTCTTGTTAAATTCTCCTTCTTCTCCATCACCAGGGCCCAGCCCAATAACTCATGATTATTTTCTATCTTTCTTTTCACTACATATTCAGGTTCAAGTCCATCCTTTATTTCCTTAGTACCTTCTTTTCCATCTAACAAGCCAGCTACATTTTTAGCACTACCAGGTGGTACAGGACGGTTGCTAGTCAGTATATTTCCCTCTGTATCTACAACATACAAAATCGGATCGATCTCTTTCATATTAAAACGCTGACGATCCCCTATGAAACCTGGAATACCATTTATAGGTCCATTATTAGGATTTGTTGTATCCGTTAAACGATAGACCGTCTCGTCTGCTAAAAACTCCATTAATTCTAATCGATTTTCAAATGTTGTATGTCGAATCCACGCTGCTGAGATTAAAGATATAATAGCTAAGCCTATAAAAAGTGTCAGTAAATATCGGCTCGTCCAATATTGAAGTAAGGATATTCGCTTATTTTTTTTGAACACTTAGCTGATACCCCAATCCACGTAGTGTCTTTATTTCTCCTTCCGCTTCATCCCATTCTTTTAAAGCCTTCCTTAGCCTCTTTATAGCTAAATCTACAGCACGATCACTACCCTCATACTCCCATCCCCAAACTTGATCTATAAGCTGATCCCGGGTAAATGTTTGATTAGGGTGGTCAGCTAAAAACATGAGCACTGATAAATCTCTTGGCGTTAATACAATCTCTTCTCCACCCAAAAGCACTTTATGCGCTTTACAATCAATTACTAGAGACCCATACTGCTTACTAGTAGCTGAATCAGAACTACCTACAGCACGTCTTAAAACAGCCCTCACTCTTGCAACAACTTCATCTGCGATAAAAGGCTTGGCAATATAATCATCTGCCCCATGATCAAACCCCTCTAGACGGTAATTAACCTCACCTAATGCTGTTAACATGATAACTGGGCAAGTACTTCGTTCTCTTATTTCTTTTAAAATGGACCAACCATTTTTTTCTGGTAACATAATATCTAGCAACACTAGATCTGGCTGTGTTTCACGAAACATGACCAAGGCTTGACCACCATTGAAACATTGTGTCACACTATAACCCACTTTTTGTAAATACACCTTTAAAACCTGGCTTATTGGATATTCGTCCTCTATTACTAGAATGTTTGCCAAAGTCAATCACCTCGCTACTAGTTCACTCTTATATTCATTATAGCACTGGATTATGTCAGTTAAATGTCAGCCTATCCATTACCCATAAACTACTAGCACAGATTATATAGAGGACATCTATTGACAATGTCTTCCTCAGCCACTTATCATTGAGTGCGAATGATAATCAATGATAATTCATTCAAAAACCTAGTAAATGAAATTAAGGGGGGTAAAAGCATGATTATTGTAACTAATCGTATTCAAGTAAAACCCGGTTTTGCTGCGAGAATGGCACCAAATTTTACAAAGCCAGGGCCTCTGCAACAGTTTGAAGGCTTTCATAAAGTAGAGGTATTAATTTCAACTGATGATCCTACTTATGATGAAATGAGTGTTAATATGTATTGGGAATCTAAGGAGCATTTCCAAGCATGGCGTAATAGCGATGCATTTGCTGCAGCCCATCAACGCCCAAATTCGGGCTCTGAGGGAGAAAAGGCTGACAGTCCAATTATCGGCAGCAAAATAGTGGTGGCGGAATTAGCTTCTTCTATTGAAGCCTTAAATTAATAAACGACGATTAAATTACTTATACATTATCTTCTGATTCTATCTAAAAAGCCCTGCATGTTGAACGATCATGTAGGGTCTTTTTTCTTGGTATAAGAAACATTGATTAAATCAATATAAAAGAATGACTAGTATATAGCCCAGCACGGATAGACAAACCGAGCCAATTAAACCTGCAATAAATGCCTTTACACCTAGCTCCTTAAATGTTTTCATCTCAACATTTAGCCCTAAACCAGCCATTGCCATCGCAATTAAGATATAAGCAATATCTACTAATGCTTTCGATACATTCGCCGGTATAATCCCTAAAGAGTTGATAGCACTCATCGCTAAAAATCCTAAAATAAACCACGGTATGATGGATAAAGAAAAGGCCTTTTTCTCTTCACTTTTGTCCATTCTTCGATAGAAAATACCAATAACAATTGCTACAGGTACGAGTAGGGCCACTCGTGTTAATTTCACGATGACGGCTATATCAATTGCTTCATTTCCACCAGCAGATGCAGCTGCAATTACATGCGCAATTTCATGTAATGTCCCCCCTGCGAAAATACCATACGCAGTAGGTGTTAAATCGATGATGGAATAAAGTACCGTATAAATAAGTGTAAAAATAGTCCCCAATAACGCAACAATCGCTGCCCCTACCGCCGTTTCCTTTTCATTTGCTTTAATTTGAGGTGCAATTGCCACTACTGCAGCAGCTCCGCAAATGGCAGTCCCGCAAGCCGTTAATATCCCTAGCTTTTGATCGACTTTAAATATTTTTGTTAGGCCGTACACAACAATTAAGGCAAATAGCAGATTAATGACTGCAATTAAAAAAACGTTAGCACCCGCATGATAAATATCTGCCAAATTTAAGCGCATACCCAATAAAATAATACCAAAGCGTAATAGCTTCTTGCTGGAAAATGAAATACCTACTTGCCAAGAATCTTGTACTTTAAATGTTGCTCGCCAGGTCATCCCTAATATAATGGCAATAACCAACTGTCCCAATATTGAAAGGAAAGGAAATGTGGCAATATATTTCGCTACTAAAGCAATAAGAAGCGTTAACAATATCCCCTTCAAGAAATTTGGATTAAGAGTAGATTTTAATTTATGCTGTCTATTAACCATGATGTTCACTTCTTTCTCCCTTGTTGATTATTACTTTAATAAAGAGTGCACTATTAGTAAAATACATATATATAATTATTATTATTAATATTTCTAATAATAGGGGTGAAGATATGCAATTGGATGCTTTAAAAACATTTATCACACTGGTTGAGGTCAATAATTTTACAAAGACCTCTGAAATACTTCATATTTCACAACCAAGTGTTAGCTTACACATTAAGAATCTAGAGCAAGAATTACAAACAACCTTATTTATTCGCTCCCCAAAATCGGTGCAAATTACACCAACTGGTGAAATTCTTTATAAACGAGCAAAGCAAATCATGGCGATAGCTGAAGCTGCAAAAGAAGATATCGCTGCCTATCATCAAGAGGTACAAGGTACGCTAGTCATTGGGGCAAGCTTTACAATTGGCGAATATATATTACCTCCAATTATTGCAAGCTTACAGCAACAATTCCCACAACTTGAACTTCAAATTATTATTGGCAATACAAAAGAAATCATTCAATATACAAAATTACTGCAAGTCGATATAGGTCTAATTGAAGGACAGGCTCATGATAATGAACTAGTCATTAAGCCATTTATGCAAGATGAGTTATTTATTGTTAGCGACAGTAAACATCCTCTTACAAAGCAACAACCTCTGACTGCTGATAAACTCCAGCAGCAAAGCTGGGTTGCGCGTGAAGAAGGCTCTGGAACACGTTATTATCTGGATCATTTATTCAGAGCAAATGGTTTACAGATTCATTCGCTTTTGACTATTAGCAGTAATCAGGGCGTGAAGGAGAGTGTAATGCAGGGACTTGGTCTTTCTTTATTGTCTGCCTGTGTGATAGAACGTGAATTAAAAAATGGAGATATGACTATTCTGCGCCTTGAAGGACAGCACTTTATGCGAACATTTTCTTATCTTTGTTCACCTACCATGAAAAATAAGCGCAATGTCGACATACTGATTGATATCTTAATAAAAAAAGCATAGCGATTTTTTTCTCGTCGCTAAGCTCTTTTTATGGTTCTTCTCGTATTAAAATGTTTACTTTCAATGATTTCAACAAATTTCATTGCTGCTCTAGAAAGGGGTACTGACTTCAAATAACACATACCAATACTTCTCGTAGGAATACTTTCCCTTAAAGTTAATTCATAAAGAAGTCCACGTTGAAGATAGTCCTTTGAAAATTCCTTTGTTACACATGCAATGCCAAGGTTACTACGCGCAAATTCGAGTACCAAATCATGTGAGCCTAGCTCAAACTCTGGCTCTATGTGAACGCCTCTTGCAAAAAGATAATCTTCCACATACTTCCTTGAATTCGATTTTTTCTCTAGAAAGATAAGTGGAAATTTTAAAAGGTCCTCATAGCTTAAACTTTTAGATGAAAGTGTTTTATATTTTTCCCCACAGACAAAAATATCCTGAATATCTGTACATACCGTTAACTGTAATGTTGAATCTTCAATTGGAAAATTACAAAACCCTATATCTACTTCACCCGATTTAATAAAATTACAAATTTCAGAGGTTGTGCCATTTAGCATTTGCAATTTAATATTCGGATACATTGTATGGAATGCTTCTAAATAAGGCATTAAAAAGAAGCGTGAGATCGTATCACCTACACCTATTTTTAATTGCCCTGTTGTTAAATTTTTGAATTCAAGTAACTTTTCTTCACCAGCATCTAAAAGCCCTAAAGCAGAATTAGTATATTCAAAAAGTAAGCTACCCTCTGTTGTTAATGTCACACCTTTAGGAGTTCGATTAAAAAGACGTGTGCCAAGCTCATTTTCTAATTGCATCATTGCCTGACTTACAGCTGGCTGTGTCATATATAAATCTTTTGCCGCACTAGAAAAGCTATTATTTTTTGCTACAACACTAAAAACACGATATAAATCTAATTTCCCTATCATATAAGCACCTCTTATAGCTATTATATGAACTATTAATTTTACTTATATCATTAACGAGCCTTATAGTAAAATCATATGGTTTTTATATCACTTTACGCTAGATAGAATGAGGAGAGATTAAATTGGAACGTGTAATCGGTACAGTTGTAAGAGGTCTTCGTGGTCCTATTATTAATGAAGGCGATAATATTGAACAAATTGTTGTAGATACAGTGTTAAATGCTGCACATATTGAAGGATATACAATAGAGGATCGTGATATTGTGACAGTAACTGAATCTGTCGTGGCACGTGCACAAGGAAACTATGCTACGATTGATGATATTGCCATAGATGTAGCTGCTAAGTTTGGAGATGATACGGTAGGCGTTATTTTCCCCATCTTAAGTCGAAACCGCTTCGCCAATTGTTTACGAGGCATCGCTAAAGGTGTAAAAAAGGTAGTATTAATGCTAAGCTACCCATCTGATGAAGTGGGTAATCATCTTGTAGATATTGATGAGCTCGATGTAAAAGGCATTAACCCATGGACGGATACGCTCAATGAGGTTGAATTCCGCGAGCATTTTGGCTATAAAAAACACACATTTACTGGTGTAGATTATATTGAATACTATAAAGAGTTAATCGAAGCAGAAGGGGCTACGTGTGAGGTCATCTTCTCAAATAATCCAAAAACAATTTTAAATTACACAAAGAGTATCTTAACATGTGATATTCATTCACGCTTCCGCACAAAACGTATTCTAACAGCGAACGGTGCAGAAAAAGTTTACAGCCTTGATAATATTTTAGCTGAATCAATTAATGGCTCTGGTTTCAATGCTGAGTATGGTCTACTTGGCTCGAACAAAGCAACAGAGGATAGTGTTAAATTATTCCCACATACTTGCCAACCGATTGTTGATGGAATCCAAGCAAAAATTAAAGAAGCTACAGGAAAAACAGTAGAAGTTATGATTTATGGTGACGGCGCATTCAAAGATCCTGTGGGTAAAATTTGGGAGCTTGCAGATCCTGTTGTATCCCCAGCATTCACCGCTGGATTACATGGAACACCGAACGAGGTTAAATTAAAATATTTAGCGGACAATGATTTTGCAGACCTTCGAGGCGAAGAACTAAAGGCTGCTATTTCTGAATACATCCAAAATAAAGATGAAGATTTAACAGGTCAAATGGCTGCACAAGGAACAACACCGCGTCGTTTAACAGACCTTATCGGTTCCCTATCTGACCTTACATCTGGTTCGGGTGACAAAGGAACACCAATGATTTACATTCAAGGCTACTTCGATAATTACACTAAATAAACAAACAAAAATGAACTCTCGTCCTAATGAAGAGAGTTCATTTTTTTATGGCGAGGATAACAGGAATCGAACCCGTACTCCCATTGGAAAGGGATATGCACTCCTTGCACCTACCTCGTAATAGATGATTATTGAATGCTTGCTATAGTATTACATTGTGCTCAGTCCCTTCTCTTCTTAATTGGTTAGGATTTTAATTTATTTGGAATAATTTCTTCTTGTAGCCAATGCTCACTTGTTTGAACATGTTGCGGTCTCACAAATTTCCCTAAATTATAGCGGAAATCTTCGTAATGGAATGAGCTAGTATTTCTAATGACATACCCCTCTTGTTCCCCTTCAAAGAATGATTTTCCAGTGAATGTACGTTTTATCTGTTCTTCGTCAAAAATCCCTCGATATAAAACGGGCACTGTTTCTATACCTAACTCTGCTGCAAAGGCCACGGTTTCATCCCAGCTCAAACAAATATTTTCTTCATTCCAAATGCTAAACAAATAGAAATAGCTTGTTAATCCTTGATAATAAATAGAATGCTTGGCATAAACATTTTCACCACATAAGCGCCAGTCCTTTGGAATCCGATACGCAAAGTTCGCGTGAAATGTTTTTACCCAATGTCTAGAAGGATGGTTGGCTGAATGAATACTTCTAGCATGCATATAGTCTCTGTAAAGTGTTGTCCCTTCTCCATCTAACTTTTCAGTGACAACAACCTCCTTTCCAATAAAATGATTCACATTTCTAGCAACTTTATCATCATCGGTATAACCCCTGCTCCATGGTAAATGAAAACTTCTTGGGTATTTCATTAATTTCGTCATATTTTCACCTTTCTTTCCTAAAGTTTACTTGGCAAATTGATCTGCCTCACGGAAAAAATAAAGCCTTGTTAATAAATCACCATCTAATAAATGATAAATTTGGCTTCCACCTCTATCTCCCCCATACTGGATTAACATATGAAATTGCACTAAATGAACAACCTTTAATACAAATTCCTTTTCAAAGCCCAACTCTAATAGAAAATGGCAAACCAGTTGAGCCGAGACATTTTCATGCCCAAAATAACCATAACGCTGTTGCAAAGGTTTATATTTTTTACAAGCTGGTTTACCGACATCATGAAACAATGCAGCTATTTGTAGAGCTAGTTTATCGCTTTCTAAGTAGTACTCATTGATATACGCGTACACAAAATACGTATGCTGACATAGTAAAAATTGATGGAATGGGTTTTCTTGATCGAATTGATAAATTTCTTTGAAAAGTGGGACTGCTTGAAGTGTTTGAAAAAGCTCTTCATAGGTGGGGTGGCCTTGTATGAGTGAAACAAATTGTTGTCGAGAAAGATCATAGGGACTTGATTCATGAATAATATGCAATTCATTAAACCCTTCTCCTACTGTCGGGAACTCTAAATGCTTTCTCATTTTTTCCATCACGATTAATGGTACATGTCTTTTCCTTTGCTGGTTTCTAGCTACACAGATTGAATAAGGTGTATCAAAGTAATAACATACCTTCTGCACATTACTTGGTATTTTACGAAGTGCAAACATCCTGCGCTCTCGTTCAATATTGGTTGCATCCACAATGACAGAAAACCCTTTTGCCACTAAGTCATTAAGACGTTCATATAATGTACGAAAGACTATACGTGATTTTTGCCTTGTTGAATCCCCAAATAACTCCTGACGTATAGCGTCGCTTGATAGGACAATTGCATTTTCATTTTTAGCTAACTGTTTCACAAATGTACTTTTCCCACTACCAGGCAACCCCACTGTAAAGATTACCTTCATTCTTTTCACCTCCCTTCAAGTTTCTTTATCGTATGGCATGCCACATTCTTTAGTGTCTCAATAGCATTTCATCCATTATTTTTAATAACAATTTATGATAATCAGTCATAATATGAAGCAATATTACATATAAAAAAGACGGCTCCACCTTTTTGTAGAGCTGTCTCTGTTTATCAATATCTTATTACCTTACACATTTATTGTATCATAAATTTACAATAATTTCTAGACTATACTTCTTTCCGAAGTAGATGTATGATAAATTTCCTGCTTCAATCCCCCCATATCATCTGCATTTGGATACTTTCACTATATTCAAATTTGTGGTTGGACAAACAGTTAAAAAAGCAGCACAATTACCCTCTTCTCACCATCTATTGAGGTGAGGGTTACTGTCAAAGGAAGCAAATAACTATGGAGAGGAATGTGAGTAAACGTTGGAAAATCAAAAAGAATGGCTAGAAGAAAAGCATCACCTTGAGGATTCTTTAAACATTATTGTTCATAAAATAAAAGAGTTAGAGCATAAAGAAAAAGGTTTTAAAGAAAATGCTGTTGCCTTAAAGAAATCCTTTTGGAACGATGTGAGAGTCAATCTAGATACCGCTGAGGATGTAGACGAAACCTTTTTTGCAATTAAGCAGCAGGCAGAGCTTTTATCTGACTCAGAGCTAGCACAGGAACGGGCAATTCGTAATGTAAAGGTATATGAACGTTTACAACAGTCACCCTATTTTGCTCGTATTGACTTTGTACAAGATGGTCAACAAGACCCTTTAAAAATTTATATTGGTGTAGCCACATTATTGGATGAACAGGATGAAAATATCATCATTTTTGATTGGCGAGCGCCTATATCGAGTATGTATTATGACTACACACCTGGTGATGCATCCTACGAAACATTAGGTGAAGAAATTCATGGAGAAATGCTGTTAAAACGGCAATTTATTATTAAAAATGGTCAACTACAATCCATGTTTAATACGGGCGTTACAATTGGTGATGACCTACTGCTCGATATCCTTGCGCAAAATGCAAATGAGCATATTCGTAGTATTGTTGCGACAATCCAAGCAGAGCAAAATAAAATTATTCGCCATGTAAATTCACGCTATCTTATTGTTGAAGGCGTGGCAGGTAGTGGCAAAACAGCTGTAGCCTTACAGCGGGTAGCTTATCTACTTTATCGTTATCGTGATGAAATGACTGCCGATCAAATTCTGCTAATTACACCTAACCAACTTTTTAATCAATATGTTCATTCTGTCTTACCTGATTTAGGGGAAGACAATATGCAGCAGTTAACGTTTATAGAATATGCTGAAAAACGATTAGGTAAACAGTTTCAATTAGAGTATCCTTATGAGCAGCTTGAAGAACTGTTAACAGAAAAGGATGATGCTCAGTATCAAACAAAATTAAGCATCATTTCTTTTAAAGCAAGTCTCGCTTATAAACATATAATCGATCAATATGCGAGTTATTTATCCGATAAAGGCTTGTTATTTAAAAATATCGTTTTTCGTGGAGAGCGGATTATTACTACACAGGAAATTACCGAATACTTCTATTCTTTCCCTTCTACTATGTCGATACCAGATCGCCTACAATTAGTAAAAGAATGGTTATTGCAGCAACTAACGAAATTGGAAAAGGCTGAGCGTACAAAGGAATGGGTAGAAGAAGCTACTGAGTTATTAGATAAAGAAGATTACTCCAAATCTTATAGTGAACTTTTATATGAGGGTCGCTATACTGAAAACTCATTTGACGATTTTGATCAAGAACGCTTTAAATTAGCGAGACAAATTGTCAAAAAACACTTTAAACCATTACGTAACTCTGTTAACAAGTTAAAGTTTGTCCATATGTTGGGTACATATCGACAGCTCTTTGATTTGAATAGTTCTATTAACAGGGATTTACAACACCTTATGCCAGACAATTGGGAGGACATTTGTCTACAAACACTCCCTAATTTAGCAAAGCGTTTGATTGCCTATGAGGATACTGCACCATTTTTATATTTACAGGACAAAATTGAAGGACAACAGACCAATAGGATGATCCGTCATGTGTTAATAGATGAAGCACAGGATTATTCGCCATTTCAACTTACTGTATTACAGCAGTTATTCCCAAAAGCACGTATGACCATTTTAGGTGATGGCCACCAAACGATTCATCCACATACCTTTAATAATCCTTCTCTACTCGACACTCAATTATATGGTGAGCAGGCAGAAAAAATGATATTAACCAAAAGCTATCGTTCGACAAAGCAAATCATACAACTCACTGCCAAAATATTGAATGATGGTAGTGAAGTAGAAGCATTTAACCGAAATGGCCCTGAACCATCGATTACTATTGTGCCAAATGAATTGGAATTAATGGATCAAATTATTCAAAATATCGACCATTTATCTATTGAATTCGAAACAATTGCTGTCATCTGTAAAACCGCAGCCGAATGCTCTGCCGTTTATAAGCAATTAAACAATCGAGTAGATATTCAATTAATCAACCATAATTCAAAGCAGTTTAAGAAGGGTATTTTATTACTTCCAGCTTACATGGCGAAAGGCATCGAATTTGATGCGGTAATCATCTATAATGCATCTGCCGCTAATTACTCAAGAGAAAGCGAGCGGTACTATTTCTATACGGCGTGTACGAGAGCTATGCATGAGCTTCACATTTACTCCATCAACAAATTAACGTATTTCCTTCAATAATAGGTAACAGGAGAATCTGTTATTTACAGATTCTCCTGTTACCTTGCTGTTTTATATATAGAACGTATAGTCTTCTGGAATAACACGTTTTAAAAATTTCTTCGTTCGCTCCTCTTTTGGGCTGACGAAAATATCATGAGGGCTACCTTCCTCTACAACTACTCCTCCATCCATGAAAATTACGCGATTGGCAACATCTTTGGCAAAGCCCATTTCGTGTGTTACTACAAGCATTGTTGTACCCTCCGCTGCAATATTTTTCATGACCTGTAGAACCTCACCTACCAATTCAGGGTCAAGTGCGGACGTTGGTTCATCAAATAAAATAATATCAGGATTCAAAGCTACTGCTCGTGCAATACCAACACGTTGCTGTTGACCTCCTGACAACTGACTTGGATAGGCATCATATTTGTCTGATAAACCTACTTTATCAAGTGCCTTTTTACCAATTTCCACAGCCTGTGCTTTAGGAATTTTACGTCCAATGATTAATCCTTCCGTTACATTTTCTAATGCTGTTTTATTAGTGAATAGATTATAGTTTTGAAAGACAAATGCGACACGCTGGCGAATTGCATGCACGTCTTTTTTCTTTACATGTTGAAAATCAACCTGAATATCTCCAAATGTCGCATGGCCTTGATCAGCCTTCTCTAAAAAATTGATACAACGCAATAATGTTGTTTTTCCTGAACCACTGGGACCTAAAATAACAACAACGTCCCCTTTATCAATGGCTAAATCAACACCCTTTAAGATTTCATTGCCACCAAATGATTTATGAATATTTTTAATTTCTAACATGCTAATTCACCCCTTAGACATTTGCCATTTTGTATTTGCTTAAATATTTCTCATAACGCTTAAACAAGTATTCAACCGTACTACATAAAATTAAGTACACAATAAAGATATCCAAATAGGCCTCTACATAATTGTAGCCAACGTTTGCCGCTACTTTTGCCTTCAGTGTAATTTCAGGAAGCGACATTGCGTAGCCTAGCGATGTAGCTTTAATAAGATTAACTGTAGCTGTGCAAATATTCGGCAATGCCACTACTAATGCCTGTGGAATGATGATGCGAGTATATGCTTGGAATGTTGACAAACCTACTGAGTGTGCAGCCTCTAGTTGCCCCTTTTCAATGGTACTTAACGCCGATCGAAAGACCTCAATCAAAATGGCTGTTGAGCTGAATGCAAATACAATAAACGCATACCAAATTGGATTGATTTTATAAATATCATACGCAATATGATATTTTTCAAAAATAATTTTTAACATTAAAGGTATACTGCTATAGATAATAAAAATTTGTATAATAATCGGCGTTCCTCGAACAAAAGAAACATAAATCTTCGCGAGGTGATGAATAACTGGAATTTTATTGATCCTAGTTAGTGCTAACAAAAAACCTAGTGGCAAAGCTATCACCAAAGCAACAACTGTGACTAGGAGCGCTATAGGAACACCAGACAAAGCTACGAAAAATGTTTCAAGTAAAAATTGATAATTCACCCTCACGCCTCCTTAAGTTGTTTCTAGGGTCTTCTTACCCTTGCCAAATACCTTTTCTAATATAGTAAATATTTTCTCTATAATAATAGATAACACCCAATAGATAATAGCCAATGCAATATAAATTTCTAAGGCATGAGCATTGATGTTACTTGCAATAATTAGATTTGCCTTACCTACAATATCAATTAGACCAATTGTATAAGCGAGTGCACCTTCCTGTAATAAAGCAATCATGCCATTGCCAAAGTTCGGTAAAGCGACGACCAGCGCCTGCGGAAAAATAATTCGACGGTAGGCTTGGAATGGTGTTAACCCGACACTAACGGCTGCTTCAAACTGCCCTTTTGGAATGGCTAAGTAGGCAGACCGTATCACCTCAGACATTATTGCCGTGAATTGTAAGGTGAATGTTACAACAACAAATATGGCCGTTTCAATTGAATGGAGATTAAGACCAACATTTTCCGCTAATGCTGGGACACCATAGTAGACAAGAAATAACAAAACAATGGAGGGTGTACAACGCATAATCGTTGTATACAGATTGGCGAATTTAGTTAGCCACTTGACTGAAGATAGCTTAGCAGCCGCCAGCAATAAGCCGAATAGGGTACCTAAGATAATGGAGGACCCTGCAACTAAGAACGTAATTTTTAAAAATGGCAATAACACTGGGATTGCGTTCCAAATGTAGGTTGCGTCAAAATATTTATCCATTTCCTCACCAACTTTTGTTTTTATGAATAAAGACTGCTGAGCATTACTGACTCAACAGCCTTACTATTCGTTCCGTTTTAAACTAACGATTTACGTTTTCCAGTACTTCAAATAAATCACGGCCATAGAATTTTGTACTTAATTCATTTGTTTTCTTTTGTTCTTTAACCTGTGCTATTGCTTTATCATAAGCGTCAGCAAATTCCTGCTCTTTTTTATTGAACAGTGGCCATGTTTTTATAACAGCAAATTCGTTATAGACAACGTCATCTTTTAGGTTATAATATGGTCCATCTTCTGCAAGTACTTGTTGTTTAAATGGGCCTTCAATCATGACACCACCATCAACACGGCCCTCATTTACCCACTGCACTACATCGACAGTAAAGGCGTCACCGGCCTCAAGTTTTACTTTATTATCTGGATTTGCCGTATTATACTCATCGATAATTGTATATTGAGCATTATTTGCAGCAATCGGTGCTAAAGAATAGCCCTTTTTCGCAAAATCCGCTAATGTTTTCACGCCTTCATCCTCTTTACGCAAAACTAAACCTGCGCTACTTAAACCTAAGAATTCCTTCGGGAAAATAAATTTCTCTGTTCGTTCCTGAGTAAAGAATGCGTTTTTAACCCCTACTTGATATTTCCCTTGCTCCACACCAATTAATAAATCATCACTTGTTGTACCTACATACTCAAATTGATAGTCAGGTAGCAATTCATCTACTAATTTCATTACTTCTACATCATAACCAGTTGGATTTCCATTATCGTCGATGTAACTAATAGGCTTTGAGGCTTGATCGTAGGCTACTTTTACTGTACGTACCTTTTCACCATCACCTGATTCTTTATCTGCTGATTCTCCTGAATTACAACCTGCTAATAATGCTATAGAGGCCAAACCAATTGCAGCAAATTGAAATATCTTATTCTTCTTCATATGTCATTTCTCCTTATTTTTCACGTGATTTAATGATTGATTTTCATATAATTTCTGCTGTTCAATAGCGGCAGTCGCTAATTTAATTATCGTCATATCATCCATCGGTGGATTATGAAGCCCTGCACGAACATTGCGGTAATAACGCTGTAATGGATTGGATAGTTGTAAGCTTTTCGCCCCTACTACACGCATCGCTTTATCGACTATATCTATTGCCATGTTTGTTACTGTGTGTTTAGCAACAGCCATTTCATTTGTTATTAGTCCACGTCTAGCAGGATCATCGTAAGCCTCAGCCACTCCGTATAAGACAAAACGTGCTTGATGGAGCTTTAATTCAATATCCCCTAAAAGCTGTTGTACGTTTGGCAACGTACTAATTGGCGCATTCAGGCTATTCGGTTGATGGTGATTAGCAAAATGAATAGCATAATCACGGGCTGCTTGTGCAATACCTAAGTAAGTTGCTGGGATATGGAGTATCCAGCCATTTATTTTGCCACCACTCGGATGACTTGGTAACTCTACTAAATACTCTGTTGCAACAAGCACATCCTTTAACACAAGGTCGTGGCTGCTTGTGCCTCGCATTGCAGACATCTCCCAATTCTCCTCAATGGATAGACCTGCTGCATCCTTATGAATGAGGAAGAAGCCAACTTGCTGCTTTTCTTCAATCCAAGCGGAGGTAAGGAAATAATCGAGCACTGGAGATGCAGTCGTAAAAATCTTGCGCCCATTTATTAGCCAGCTACCTTTAGTAGAAATGGCATTTGTCCCTGGCCGCCCTCCTCGCGTTGGGCTACCTGTTGCAGCCTCACTAACAGCTCTATTAATCATGGCCCCTCTCTTTATTTCTTCAGAAAAAGCTATTAATAGATCATCAGTCCATAGGTTAGTTTCATAAATTTCCCCAACAACACCTAATGTCCATCCAAGGGAAAGAGAGGCATTTTCGTCATAGCTTGCTAGCGTCTCTTGTACAAGCACCATATCATAAACAGATAACCCTTCTCCGCCATATTGTTTCGGTAAAGTAAGTTGAGGATAGCCAATTTGTAAAAGTAATCGATGAGCTTCGAACGGAAAACGAGATTGCTCATCTACCTCAACAGCCTCTGCCTTGATTGGCTCAGCTATAGCAGCTAGTTGATCTAGCCAATATCGTTGTCGCTCTGTCTTTACAAATAAATTCTTCAAATGAATCTCCTTCTTCCCAATATATATAAATCGTATAAATTTACTAAGGATTGATAATGAAAAAAAATCTCTTGCTACATGAATGTAGTGAGATACTATTTGGTACTGAATTTTCTGATTCGTTGACACTTATAATACTTTTCGCATTAGAAAATGTCAATGGGTGAAATTCAAGTTTTTTTGTAAGTTTAATATGTATTACAAAGTTTCAACTTTTACCTTTGATTTATGCACCAAGCTTTTCTTACAACATATGCTAAGACTAATGAAAGAGGTGCATATATGACCAATAATTTAAATTCGCCACTAAACGGTGGAATCATAACCCATTCGGCTCCACAAGTTATTCAAACTAAGTTTGGAGATATTAACGGGGATGGTTTTTTTGAAACCATTTTTTTAATGGGCACTAAACAGCCTGATAGTCCTTTCTGGAGAAATCTAACACTGTCTATTTTTTATGGTCAAACAAGACAAATGGAGCAACTTCCATTGAAACAAAATATGGGCTATAATCCGACTATTTTCTTGGGCGATTTTACTGGTAATCATATTGAGGATATTCTGGTTGTGTCTGATACAGGAGGTAGCGGCGGAATTGTAAATGGTGAGATTTTTTCCTCCATCAACAATCAAGTTCGTTCCATCTTTGATGCAGAGTCTTTTAATAATAAACTTAAATATAAGGTCAATTATGTAGATCATTATAAGGCTGTTGTTCAGAGTTTTAATCCTGCTATTAAATACACAATTGATTTACAGTATAAGGGAACCGACTACTTAGCTGAAATTTATAATCCAGATGGCACCTTGAAGCAACCGATTGAAGGCTGGGTAGATCCTTTTGGAGGACTATATCCTGTTGATTACGACCGAGATGGAACGTATGAAATTTTAGGATATCAAGAAATTGCAGGTAGATATCATGCTGATGGATTAGGCTATGTAGAAAATATTTTAAAATGGAATGGCCATGAATTTGTAATAGATCGGCAAACGGTTGGTATTTTTGGTGAGGATTTATCATAGACGACAAATCTAGCTATTAAATAATCTAAAACAGGAATCTGCTCATTTTTACTTAACTCTAACAAAAAACAAGCAGATTCCGTTATTTATTTTTTCTTTTCAACCAAGGCAAAGTAGTTATTTTCAGGGTCAGCAAAGTTAAAAACCCTACCCATTGGCATCATGACTAGATCTCCTACTTTTACGCCCTTTGCCTGAAAATCTTGGTACATCTCTTCAATTTTATCAGCGTAAAACATAATAGAAGGTGTTCCTAAATTTAGATCAGGTTGCATTTTAGCAATAATTTCTTTGTTATGAAGCACAAAGGATGTTTGAGCTTCCTTAGTTGGTGCAATTTCAATCCAGCGCATGCCTGCTTCTTCATGTTCAGAAATGACCACAAACCCCACTTTTTCTGTCCAAAACTTAACAATTGCATCTTGATCATTAACATATAACATTACTTGTCCTATTTGATGAATCATGACTTCATTCCCTCCTCTTTTGAGCATTAGTATACATCAAAAAGCAGCTTTATATAGCTTCTAACGCCATCAATTTAGGGAAATTTCAAACAATTGATAATGATATACATTACTATGAAATAATTAATTCAAAGTACTTAACTTTTATTTTATTTCTGATAGAATGAGTATTATTTACCTTTAAGGGAAAAGTATAGAATAAAATATTATGTGAGGATAATACAATTGAAACAACTAAGTTTAAGAAAAAAGCTTATTTTTTCGTTTTTAGCCATGCTTCTCATCCCAACACTCTTGATTGGAATAGTATCTTACCAAAGTGCTGAACAGCAAATTTCAGAGGAGCAACGCGCAAGTGCGACTGAAAGTGTACGCATTCTAAATTCCAATATTACAAACATGATTGAACCTAAATTGAAAGATGTACAATATTTTTCACAGAAATTTAGTGAAACTTACTTTCAAGATGAGAGCATTTTAGAACTGAAGTCATTATTAAGTGAATATGTCAACATGCACCCTGAAGTAGATCTGATATATATTGGAACTGCTGAAGGCAAACTGTTTGATCAGCCTGTTCAAGAGTATCCTGATGGCTTCGACCCTCGGACAAGACCTTGGTATAAGCAGGCTTTAGCTAATAATGGGAAGACCTCAATTACTGCACCATATGTTACACAATCTACAGGTGACATTGTCATCACAATTACTCAGGCATTACCGGATGGTTCTGGCGTATTAGGATTAGATCTAAATATTTCTACATTAAGTGACATTACGAATAATATTCGTATTGGAGAAACGGGCTTCGCTTCTCTTTTAGATAACAATAAAATTTACATTGCTCAGCCAGATAAAGAAAGTGGTACAGAGGCAACGGAAAGCTACATAACAAAAATTTATGAGCAGGAAAGCGGTACTATCATTGAAAAAGACCGTCACTTACAATTTGTTACGAATGAGTTAACGGGTTGGAAAGTAATTGGTACAATGTTTACTGCGGAAGCTGCAAAAGCTGCAGCATCCACATTGAATATAAATTTAATTATCATTATTGTTTCCATTCTCGTTGGCGTTATTTTCATGCTCTTTATGATAAAGTCTATTGTTAACCCAATTAATCAATTGAAGCAAAGCGCATTAAAAATTAGTGACGGTAATTTAACGGAGTTTATTGAAATCCATTCTAAAGATGAAATAGGTCAGCTTGGAGAAGCCTTTATCTCTATGAAGGTGAGCTTAAAAAAATTAATTCGTAATGTTGATCAAAGCTCACAACATGTCCAAACAGCCGCTCAAAATTTATCTGCTAATGCAGAACAAAACATCGCTGCTTCAGAGCAAGTTGCCGATGCAATGCACCAAATGGCAATTAGTACAGAAAAACAAACAACAGGTATTGATCAGAATGCCATTTCAGTTGAAGAAATTGCTAAAGGCGTTGTTGAAGTGGCAGACAGTTCCATGCAGGTTTCTGACCTATCTAGTCATGCTATCCAATTGGCAGAAGAAGGTGGACAATCTGTCAAACAAACGGTACAGCAAATGAATTCTATCCATAATTCTGTAACTCAATCAGATACAATGATTAAAGCACTGTATGATCGCACGAAAGAAATTGGTTCCATTTTAGAAATGATTAGTGCTATATCAGATCAAACGAATTTACTAGCGCTTAATGCAGCTATAGAAGCTGCTAGAGCAGGAGAACATGGCAAAGGCTTCGCGGTAGTGGCAGATGAAGTACGCAAATTAGCAGAGCAATCTCATCAATCAGCAGAGCAAATTTCTGCGCTTATAACTACTATTCAGCAAGATACGGCAAAATCTGTAGAGACAATGGTCAAAGCGTCGACAGATGTTCAAGAGGGCTTACAATTGACAGAAGAAACAAGTAGAAAATTCGCGAGCATTATCGAAAGTCTTCGAAACATCGCGCCGAAAATGGAGGATATTTCAGCATCTGCTCAAGAAATGTCTGCCGTTGTAGAAGAAGTTTCAGCGACTGCTATTGAACTTTCCGATCACGCAAAATTAAATGCTGCTGCTACAGAAGAAGTTGCTGCTTCCACGGAACAAACTTTATCTTCTATGCAAGATATGGCTTCGTCTGCCAAAACCCTACTTGATATGGCGGATGAATTGCAGGGTTATGTTAATCGTTTTAAATATTAATTATTTAACTGCTAGATCTGAGTTCACGATAGTATTGAACTCAGATTTTTTCTATTCCAAAAAGATAGGAAATTACAAAATAAGATATTTTTCTACAAATAATAGCGTTGCATAACTTTATTTTCCAGATTTTTCAGAAAATTGTGTTGATTATTATTCATTTTCCTCTTAGAATCAGATTAAACATTTGAACGACTTAGGAGTCTACTAGTGTAAAAAACCAATCACGTAGTTAATTCTATTACACTTCAATAATGTCGTTTAAGGAGGAATACTATATGAAACGAATTAGTTTAAGAAAGAAACTCATCTTTGCATTTTTAGTCATACTTCTCATTCCCGCACTTTTAATCGGGTATACCTCCTTTAAAAGTACCAAAAATCAAATACTCGAAGAGCAGCAAGCAAGCGCCAAGGAAAGTGTGCGTATGCTTAATAGTAATATTACCAATACAATTGCTCCTAGAGTTCATGATATCGAATATTTTGCCAAGAAAATAAATCAGTCTTATTTACAAGATGATAAAAAAGCTGAATTAAAAGGGCTTTTTCAGGAATATGTAAATACACACCCAGAAGTGGAGCTAGTATATATAGGGACTGCTGATGGGCGGATCATTGATGAACCTGTCCATGACTATGCAAGTGATTATGATCCTCGTAAACGTCCTTGGTATATAGAAGCCATTGATAATAAAGGGCATGTATCCATCACTTCTCCATATATCTCAAAATCAACAAATAACATCGTTGTAACAGTTATGCAAGCTCTTCCTGATGATTCTGGCGTAATTGCCTTAGATTTAAATATCTCTCTTCTAAGTGCACTGACAGATCAAACACGTATTGGAGAAACGGGCTTTGCCTCTCTGTTAGATAATAATAAGTTATATATTGCTCAAAAAGATAAGGAAAGCGGCACAGAGGCAACGGAAGATTATGTTTCAAAAATTTACGAAAAGCAGGAAGGTATTATTACTGAAGGTGACCGTCATTTACGCTTTGAAACAAATGAAATCACAGGCTGGAAGATAATTGGTACAATGTTCGTTGCAGAGGCTACTAACGCTGCTACCTCAACCTTTACTATTACATTACTTATTATTGGTATTTCTATTATTGTTGGTATTATCTTTATGCTCTCAATGATTAAATCTATTGTTAACCCAATTAAACAACTACAGCAAAGTGCTCTTAAAATTAGTGAAGGTGATTTGACAGAGTTTATTGATATTCATACCAAAGATGAAATAGGACAGCTTGCTGAAGCATTTGTCTCAATGAAAGTTAGCTTAAAAAGACTGATCCGCAATGTTGATCAAAGCTCACAACATGTTCAAACCTCGGCACAAGGTCTTTCAGCGAATGCTGAGCAAAATATCGCTGCATCTGAGCAAGTGACAGAGGCTATGCAACAGGTAGCGATTAGTACGGAAAAACAAACAACAGGAATCGATCAAAATGCTGTTTCTATTGAGGAAATTGCAAAAGGTGTTGTAGAGGTAGCAGATAGTGCCCTACAAGTTTCAGACCTATCCAGCCAGGCCATCCAATTAGCGGAAGAAGGTAGTCAATCTGTTGAGCACACTGTTAATCAAATGGTATCCATTCATGATTCTGTGGCTCAATCCGATACGATGATTAAATCCCTATTTGATCGTACAAAAGAAATTGGCTCCATTATAGAAATTATTAGCGCTATTTCAGACCAAACAAACCTTCTTGCTCTTAATGCTGCTATTGAAGCAGCACGAGCAGGTGAACACGGTAAAGGCTTTGCAGTTGTAGCAGATGAAGTACGTAAATTAGCGGAGCAATCTCATCAATCAGCAGAGCAAATTTCTACTCTGATTACTGGCATACAACAAGATACAGCTAAATCTGTACAAACGATGACGAAAGCTTCTGCAGACGTTCAAGAAGGTTTACAGCTATCCGAGGATACGAAAAAGAAATTTATAAGTATCGTTGGAAGTCTTCGAGAAATTGCTCCTAAAATGGAGGATATATCAGCTTCAGCACAAGAAATGTCTGCCGTTGTAGAGGAGGTATCCGCTACTGCTATTGAACTGTCAGATCATGCAAAACTAAACGCAGCTGCATCTGAAGAGGTTGCCGCTTCAACGGAACAAACATTATCTTCCATGCAGGAAATCGCCTCTTCTGCTAAAACATTGCTTGATATGGCAGATGAATTACAAGGCTATGTAGATCGTTTTAATTACTAAATAAGAAAGCACGATGATACTTGGTTTAGCCCTATCATCGTGCTTTTATCTTGTTATTTAATTATTCATTTACCTCATGGCTAAATTGCCATTCAACGCCAAATTTGTCTGTAAGTGAGCCGTAACATTTGCTCCAAAATGTTTCTTGAAGCTCCATTCTCACGTTACCACCTTCTTTAAGCTTATCAAATGCTTGACGCATTTGCTCTTCATCATCGGATACAACAGCTAATGTGACATTATTCCCTGTGGAAAATGGCATGCCTGGAAATGTATCTGAGAACATAATTCTACTACCGAATACAATAAGTCGTGTATGCATGACAAGATCTTTTGCTTCTTCTGGTAATGGATAGTCTGGATTTTGTGGTGTCTCTCCAAACGTCATAATGTCAGCCTTGTCCGTATTAAAAACGTCTTCGTAAAACGCAACTGCCTCTCGACAATTTCCATTAAAATTCAAATAAACCTCTACTGCCATTTTCAACACTCCTTTGTCATTTTTTAAAACAATTCTATTGTACATGGATTATAAAACATAACACAAATTATAACTAGAATATTTCATCTTCAAAGTAAGTTGTCTCCTTTCTTTTTAAATTTTTTATTTATTTTCACAAAAGCTTTGACATTTACTCAAAAATCATGTAAATTACCAAATGGCGAACAATTTAAATTAAATCTTAAAAAATATTCGTATTTTAGGAGTGTATATAATGGATAACGTATTTGACTATGAGGATATTCAACTAATTCCCGCAAAATGTATTGTAGAAAGTCGTTCAGAATGTGATACTTCTGTTACTTTAGGTGGTCACACTTTTAAACTTCCAGTAGTACCTGCAAATATGCAAACAATTATCGATGAAAATCTTGCAAAGAAACTTGCTGAAAACGGTTACTTTTACATCATGCACCGTTTCCAACCAGAAACTCGTCGAAACTTTATTCTAGAAATGCAAGGAAATGGCTTAATTGCTTCTATTAGCGTTGGTGTAAAAGAAGAGGAATATACATTTATTGAAGAATTAGCAGCTACTAATTTGGTACCTGATTTTATTACAATTGATATTGCACATGGTCATTCAAATGCTGTTATTCGTATGATTCAGCATATTAAAAAGCATTTACCAAAAAGCTTTGTTATCGCAGGTAATGTAGGAACACCTGAAGCGGTGCGTGAGCTTGAGAATGCTGGCGCAGATGCAACAAAAGTTGGGATTGGACCAGGTAAAGTATGTATTACTAAAATCAAAACAGGTTTTGGTACTGGCGGCTGGCAACTAGCTGCACTACGTTGGTGTGCAAAGGCTGCTACAAAACCAATTATTGCTGATGGTGGCATTCGTACACATGGAGATATCGCTAAATCTGTACGTTTTGGTGCTTCAATGGTAATGATCGGTTCATTATTCGCTGGTCACGAAGAGTCACCTGGTGAAACAATCGAAATCGAGGGTAGAACAGTGAAGGAATACTTCGGCTCTGCTTCTGAATTCCAAAAAGGTGAACGTAAAAACGTCGAAGGTAAGAAAATGTACGTTGAACATAAAGGTAGCATCAAAGATACATTAATCGAGATGCAACAAGATTTACAGTCATCTATTTCATATGCTGGTGGCACAAAGCTAGAGGCTATTCGCAATGTTGATTATGTAATTGTAAAGAACTCTATTTTCAATGGAGATAAAGTGTATTAATCGATGTAAACCTGCTATATTAAGCTTCAACATCACCCCAATTAAGAGCTGTTTTTTACTCTTGATTGGGGTGATTTTTTTGGACCTATTTCACTTAAAATACCGTATTTATTTTCAGAATTTTCTATTTTATTAAAAAATTATATATTATAATAGAACTATATTGAAGGAATGAAGGAACGGGGGTTGTATCTTATGAAGTCAGTACGTAATAAACTTGTTAGTCTTGCTATTATAGTTATTCTACTATCAACAGGACTAGTTGGAACCGTCAATTATATGGTGGTGAAAGGAGAACTCGATCAGGTAGGTCGAGATAGTCTTAAAAATGGCACACTTGGCATACTTGAACTAATTGCACAGTTAGATACTCAAGTTCAAAATGGGAAATTAACGCTAGAAGAAGCTCAGGAAAGTGCTAGAACACAGATCGTTGGTAATAAAATTGAAGATAACAAAAGATCCATTGATAATCCTGTTAAATATGGAGATAATTTTTATTTCTATGCTTTCCAAGATAGTGGTATGGTTGAAACTCATCCATCCCTAGAAGGACAAAATATTTCAGATTTACAAACAGAGGATGGGCGCTATTTTGTACGAGAAATGATTGAAGCAGCAAATGCTGGAGGAGGATATGTACGTTATGATTGGGCCCTTCCCTCAAATCCTGAAATCGTTGCGCCTAAGATAACGTATGTAGAAAAGGACAAGCATTGGGGCTGGATTATAGCAGCTGGTACATACGAGATGGACTTTAATGCAGGTACGAATAATGTTTTATACTACACACTAGGCATGACCATCCTTGCAACGATTATTGGTGTATCACTCTTCTGGTTCTTCTCTGGACGAATGACAACCTATATACGAAAAATTATGGTCATTACATCTGATATTGCTAAAGGCAAGCTAACTGGTGATGACATACCTGTTACTACAGAAGATGAACTAGGTATACTAGCTAGTAACGTGAATAATATGAAACATAGCTTACACGAAATGGTCAACAATACAAAGGATAGTGCGTCCCAAATGCGCGTTTCTTCAGAAATGCTGAGTGCTATTACTGAGGAGACGACTGCTTCTGCTGATGAAATTCATCAAGCCATCAATGATATATCTAAGGGAGCTGTAGTACAAGCTGAGGAAGCAGAAATGGCCATTAGTAAAGTAGAAACACTGTCCTCACTTATCTCAAATGCTACAGATAAATATAGTGAGATTACAGAAAATATGAATATCATTAATCAATCACAAGAAAACGGTAGACAAAAAGTAGATGTATTACTTCAAAATTCAAGTGAGTTTACGCAAGTGATTGAGGAATTAAGAACAACTTTCTCAAGTTTGACAAGCCAAATGAAAGAAATTCATCAAGTCGTACAAACAATTACATCCATTTCTGAACAAACAAATCTATTAGCGCTAAATGCAAGTATTGAAGCAGCCCGTGCAGGTGAACATGGCAAAGGGTTTGCTGTCGTAGCTGAGGAAGTCCGTCATTTATCTGAGGATACGAATGAAGCTACTAATCGGGTTAGAAACCTATTACAGCGTATTGAGGTCGATACCGCTAATTCAGATTCAAAAATGATACACACGCTCCAACTGTCACAAAATCAGGCCATGTCGATTACGGAAGTAAAGGGAGCCTTTACTTTTCTAGCAGACTCCATTCATGGCATTACAAAGCACCTTGTTTCTTTAGACAAAGGAATGAATGACATGGCGGAAAATCGAATAGTCGTGATGAACGCCATCAATGAAATAGCAAGTGTCGCTACACAATCTGCCGCAGCTACCGAACAAATTAACGCTTCTATTGACGAACAAAAGTCAGCAGTGACATCTATCATGCACTCCTCTATGGAGCTTCATACAGAGGCAGAGCGCATGTACGACTTGGTAGAACGCTTTACATGATAAAATACTATATAAAAGAGGAATGCTACGCATATCCGTAGCATTCCTCTTTTACATTATAGTTTGTTAATTACTGCGTGGATTGTTTCCTTAAGCTCTGCATCGTGATCTGCAAGATCTACAAGGTTCCCTAGACGTTCACGTAATACAGGACGCTCAATTACTAGCTTTTCATCAAGTACTTGTACCAGTAGCTCGATAATAAGTCGATCACGAACATTTAACGCTTCTTCTAAACGTTCTGGTGTAATTTTCGCATCAGTTTTTGCAGATTTTGCCATTTTAAAAACCCCTTTTATATTTTATATTCATGCACATCTATTTTAGCATACCACTAAATTATTTTGAAAACTTTCTTTCATTAAAATATACCAAAACTTTACAAAATACTAAGAAAAGATTTACGACAAATTGTTATATTTATATCATAATACACTACTACTCGACCATATGATGATGTATTTACAAAACCGATTGGAGGAATTGGATGAATCAAAAAAATACGACTTATTTACAGCTCATTAAAGCTGTGCCAAAATCTCTACAGCTCTTTCTCAATGTTTGCCTTGTACTATTAGCACTGATTCTCTGCTTTTTATTATTTAAGGAGCTAATTGAATTTCTTAAAATATTACTATTCGCTAAGGAAGATGGTGATTATAAACTATTCCTTGCCAATATTCTTATTTTCTTTTTATATTTCGAATTCATCACAATGATCATTAAATATTTTAAGGAGGATTACCATTTTCCACTTCGCTATTTTATCTATATAGGTATCACAGCAATGATTCGACTAATTATTGTGGAGCATGATCATCCTCTAAATACGTTAATTTATTCATTAATTATCCTCATACTAATCATAAGCTACTTTATTATTAATATAACGCCACTTGAAAGGCCAACACGTTCTTCCATTCTCATTAAAAAAGATTAAAAGCCCTCACGCCCATTCTAAAATGCAGATATACATGTGGGCTTTTCAAACACATAGAAGAATTGCTGTAAAGCCTGTAAATACTGATTATCACTAATCTGTATTCGACTCAGCATAAATAGCTCTTGGACCGTTACTACGCCCATTACTAGTGATGAAAGCTCAGCTACATCTATCGTTACTTCAACATCATAGCTATCACTTTCTAGCATTTTAATTGTACCGTTAACAGCCTCAACAATAAGTTGCTGATTATTTTTTGCCAGTAACGAATCCATAACATTCAATTTAAAGGTCAAAGTGACACCGTTAAAATTGCGTGTTAGTAGCTCATCAAAAAAGCCCTTCACATTAATTATACGGTACATTAGACCAATTCCTGACACGGCACTTGCGTGATAGACACTTGGAATTAAATGATTTGTGCCATTTCTTACATCCTCTAAAAAGAAATGGACATTTTCTTCTTGTGTATTCCATTCGATTCGGTTTACTTGATCTGCTTGACTGTTTAAAAATGTACTAAGCTCTAGCAAAGCCTCCGGAGTTTCATAGATCCACTCCTTAATGACCAAATTATTTAGCATAAAATTACTATCGCTTTGTTTATTAAAAGAAAAGGCAATATAGCCCTGAACTGTACCTTCCTGTTCCATTGCAATCACATAGTTATCTGGATTATTAAAAATAAAAGATAGTTCCGATTGTGTTTTAAGAAACATCCCATGTTTTTTTGCTACTACCCTGTTGTAGCAATCTACTAGCTGTTGTTGATCTTCAACTGTCAAATATTTAAGGTGCTTTTTGGTTGGTCCTTTCGGGAAGCTTGAAGGCTCTACCAAGTATTGATAGATTTTCGGTCCATAGCCAAAACCCATTTTTTTATAAAAATCTGGTCTAAACGGATACAAGGCCAAAAAATGAATATTTTTTTCTAAAAAGATGTTAAAGAAATGTTGGATTAATTCTTTTGCAGCCTTCTCTTTTTTATGTAATAAATCAACTGCAACAAGTCCTACCCCACCAATTGGTAGCATTTTAGAGAACAGATTCATTTGAAAGTCATGTAGTCGCATACCACCAATGAGTTTGTCATTTTCCCAAAGTCCATAATAATGAAGAGATTCATCATTGCTCTGATTTTGCATAAAGAGCTTTTTCAGCTGCTCTTTTGTTGTTTGTGTTCCATTCAATTTTCCTGGATACGCTCCTACAACGATATTTACAAAGGCTACAAAATCTTGCTCTTTTAATAATTTCTCTACAACCCTCATCATGTCCCCTCCATTTTCAAATTGTTGCATGTTGTTCACGAATTTTTCATATTAATTTTTATACCCCATAATAACATATATTACCACGACCAATTAATGAGTACTGAAAATGATTAAAGGAGGAAAATGTATGACTTTAATTGATTCATATATTCACGAAGTGACTAAAAGGCTACATAAAAATAAACGTGAGATAATCAAGGTTGAACTAAAGGCTACTATTGAGGATATGTTGCCAGAGCAATATACAGAATCTGAGGTGAAGGAAGTAATTAGGAAGCTTGGAAGCCCTTCAGAAGTTGCTGCACGCTATCAGGTTACTCCCCACTTTTTAATTGGTCCAAAGAATTTTGAACAATATACAAGAACCATCAAGCTAATTATTCCTTGGGCAATTCTTATTACGATCATTGTTCAAATAATAGAGAAGATTGTTCTCTATTCTGGAGAAGAAGCACTTCTTACAACCATTATTACAGCATTTGTAGGGATGATTGTTGCAATTATTGCTGTGTTATTTCACGTTTTGTTTTGGGTTACGGTTATTTTTATCATTAAGGACCGTTCTGGGGCTGAAAAGCTTTCGATCCCTTTTCTGAGAGATACCAAGCCATGGTCACCTGATGATTTAATACAAATTAAAAAGATTCCCAAAGATAAAATCATTCCTATAAGTGATACGATTTTTAGCCTTTTAGGAATACTTATTTTTTCTTTTGTTTACTGGAATGCCTATCGTCTTTTAGGTATTTATACAACGAATGACAACGGCAGCTTGAAATTTGTTATGCCTATCTTTAATCAAAATACTTTACAATCGTTTGTTCCCATGGTCTTACTATGTATTATCCTAAGTCTAACTTTAACCTTATTAAAATGGCGTGCAGGACAGTGGACAATGCCTATCGCCATCACTAATGCACTACTTCAAAGTGTAGGAACAATTGTGTTTATTTTAATAGCGATACACCAAGATTTTATTCACAGCGCCTCTATCCCTTATATTGCGGCTATTACAGAAACAACCTCAGCTAAAGTTGCCTTCACTATTGATAAAATACTACTTGTCAGTATGATTATTGCTGTTTTAGCAAATGCATTTGATATCTACCAAGGATTTAAAAAAGCGAAAATATAACGCCCTTCTTCTTCATATACCTAGTAAACCATACATTCAAATCGCCAAAATACCTTTATTCTCTGATGTTTTGTATAATGATAAAGTTGAAAGTATTTTATATATGTGAAAAATAATCTGCACAATTCAATCAGAGTAAGGGGAAAGTACTATGACCATTCTTCTAGTAGATGACAATCAAGTCAATTTATTTGTCATTGAGAAAATACTAAAAAATGCAGGTTATGATAACTGTGTTTCTCTTTCATCTGCTTATGAGCTATTTGATTATTTACAATTAGATGCACCCAATCCGACAGGAAATTCAGTAGATTTAATTTTGTTAGATATTATGATGCCGGAAGTAGATGGTATTGAGGCCTGCAAACGCATTAAGCAAAATGAGAGATTAAAAGATATTCAAATCATTTTTGTTACAGCACTCGAGGATAAAAACAAACTGGCAGAAGCCCTAGACATTGGTGGTGTAGATTATATTACTAAACCAATTAATAAAACAGAGTTGCTTGCCAGAATGCGTGTTGCCTTACGTTTAAAGGCAGAATTAGACTGGCACACACAGCATGAAAAGAAAATACAATATGAACTAGATTTAGCAACCCATGTACAAAGGAGTCTTCTTAGCCCACCGTTAAATGAGAAGGACATCCGTATTGAAGTTTCTTATTTACCATCCTCTAATTTGGCAGGAGATATGTATTATTGGTACAAAATAGACGATCATCGTTATGCCATTATATTATTGGATATGATGGGTCACGGTATATCGGCAGCGTTGGTTTGTATGTTCATCTCCTCTGTTCTAAGAGAGGCGGTTAAGCAATTGGTGGAACCTGAGCTTGTCATCCAAGAACTGAATCGTTATATGACGCTATTACAAGATGGGAAAGAGAATAATCTTTATTATTTTACAGCGATTTATTTAATCATTGATACAGAGCAAAAAACAGTCGAGTACATAAATGCTGGCCATCCTCCTGGATATGCACTAATTGATGAAAAAACATGTATTCCATTAGATCAGGGTAGCTGTGCAGTCGGTTTCTTCGATGAAATAAAAGTGAAAAAGCAATATATTCAATATGAGCATGACATTCAAATCGTGTTATTTACAGACGGTGTATTAGAGGCAATGGGACCCTGTGAATTAGAATCAGAAAAGCATTTGCAAACGCTAACATCCTTCAAGTGGGATTATTCACAATGCCTAATCGATAACCTTTTGCCTAAGGATAAACAAGAGAATCAGCCTGATGACATGTGTGTTTTAATGATTCAAGCTAGCACTAATACTATATAAAAAAGCAGAGGCTATCCGTTAAAGATAGCCTCTTACTCATTAATACATTTTTTGATAAATTCTTTCGTTTCCAGAAATCTCCTTATACTTTGAAATAACCTCTTCAAATCGCAATGTTTCTTTATCCCCTAAGCATAAAAAACCTTTGTCACTTAGACTTTCATAAAATAATTGATGTACCTGGCTCTGAAGCTTAGGTGAAAAATAAATAAGAACATTTCTGCACAGAACAACATGAAATTCATTAAATGAATGATCTGTTACTAAATTATGTTGAGCAAAAATAATATTTTTCAATAATGTTGGATGAAAGTAAGCATATTGATAATCTGTTTGATAGTATTCTGAAAAAGCATGGGCACCTCCAGCAAGCATATAGTTTTTTGTATATGCCTGCATTTTATGAATTGGAAAGGCCCCCTTCTTAGCTTTTTCTAATACTTGCTCGTTCATATCTGTTGCATAAATTACAGATCTCTCTATTAGCCCCTCTTCTTGAAGCAAGATAGCCATTGAATATACTTCTTCACCTGTTGCACACCCTGCATGCCAAATACGGATTTCAGGATATTCTCGTAAAACAGGAATGACCGTTTCACGAAAGGCCTTAAAAAAGCTAGGGTTGCGGAACATCTCCGTTACATTTATTGAAAAATCATTTAATATCTGCTCTAAAAATTCTTTATCATGAATGACCTTTTCTTGTACACGTGAAATCGTTGGGATGTTATTTATCCCCATCCTATTGTAGATTCTGCGTGAAATGGATGAACGATTATATTGCCGAAAATCATAACCCGATAAACGATAAATAGCTTCTAGTAACAAATCAATTTCTAAATTTGTATGCTTATTTAATTGTATATTTTGCTCCAAAGGCTGAAATTGTTGTTCCATGTTCATTAACTCCCCTTAGAAACTAACCATACTCTTAAAACTGATATTAATTGATCTAAATTTAATGGCTTACTAATATAATCAGATGCACCTGCCTGCAATGATTTATCACGGTCATTTTTCATCGCTTTAGCAGTCAATGCAATGATTGGCAAATCGATACGTTTCATTTGCTGACGAATAATAGTCATCGCTTCATAGCCATCCATATTTGGCATCATTATATCCATCAGAACAAGATCGATATCTGGATTAGCCTGCAAGACCTCTAAACATTCTAGCCCATCTTTGGCAACTAGAATATGCATGCCTCTTTTTTCTAATGCCGTTTTCAACGCATAAATATTACGGTTATCATCATCAACTATTAAAATATTTTTCCCTTGAAACACCTCAACCTCATGTTGAAGGGTTTCTTCCATTGCTACTGGCTGCTCTTTGATTTGTTCCTCTTCCACCGTTGTCACAGCCACTTCGTTCATGGCAAGCTTTTGGCAATGCTCCTCTTCAATTCCATTTGGTAGACTCGGAATCGTTAACGTAAAGCTACTACCTTGTCCTTCAGTACTTTGTAATGTAATCCATCCACCAAGTAATTTTGCAAATTCCTTACAAATAGAAAGACCAAGACCCGTTCCACCATATTTTCGTACCGTAGCTCCATCTGCTTGTTGGAATGATTCAAAAATCAGCTGGTGTTTGTCTTTTGGAATACCTATTCCTGTATCTGAAACAGTAATTTCTAACCAATCTGTACTTATATCCTGCATATTGTTTGTTAGTTGTTGTGGTGTAAGCTGGTTAATGTCTAATGTGACAGATCCCTGCTCAGTAAATTTAAAGGCATTCGATAATAAATTCTTTAAGATTTGCTGGAATCTCTTCTCATCCGTATAGAATACATCCACTACATGATCCGCCTTTGAAATATGGAATGCTAAGTTTTTCTTCCTCGCAACTGGTGCAAAGGTATGTTCAATTTGTACAGGTACTTCGCTCATATTCACTTCATTAAAAATAATATCAAGCTTCCCGGCCTCCACTTTAGATAAATCTAATATGTCATTGATTAGAGCAAGCAAGTCCTCTCCTGAAGAATGAATAACTTTAGCAAACTCTGCTTCCTCGTCTGTTAGGTTGTGTTGGCTATTTTCTGCTAGCATTTCAGATAATATTAATATGCTGTTTAAAGGTGTTCTTAATTCATGTGACATATTCGCTAAAAATTCGGATTTGTAATTAGAGTTAAGGATAAGCTGCTCTGCACTTTCTTCTAATTCCTTCTTCGCTTTCTCTAGCTCTCTTGATTTGGACTCTGCCTCTTTCGTGCGTTCCTCAAGCTGCTCATTAATCATAGTCAGCTCTTCTGTCTGCATTTGTAATTCCTCTGATTGTGTTTGAAGCTCCTCTGATTGGACCTGTAATTCCTCTGTCATTGCTCTAGATTCATTCAATAGACGTACAATTTCCATACGCCCTAAAACACTATTAACTGTTAGTCCAAAGGTTTCAGTAACCTGTCTCACTAATTCTTGCTGTAACTTACTGAATTTAGCCATTGTTGCTATTTCAACAACCGCTATAACTTCATTTTCAAAAATGACAGGAATCAATAAAATATTTTGTGGTCTAATTTCACCTAATCCCGTCTTGATTAAACGATAGTCTCTCGGAATATTATCATAGAATAGCACTCTCTTTTCTAATGCACATTGACCGATTAACCCTTGTCCTATTTTGAAGCTCTCCATACCAACACAATCATCCGTGTCAGCAAAAGCAGCCTTTTTCACAAACTGTACTTGGTTCTCTGTTACTTCCCGAACATAAAATGCGCCAAGGGATGCTTGGGTTTTCTGTGCTACTTCTGATAGGAAGGTCTCCGCTAATTTTGTAATTGCTGAAATACCTTGATAATTTGTCACGATTTCAGCTACATTGCTTTGTAGCCATTCCCTCTTTTCGACGGACTCTAAAAGCGTATTCGTTGCATTAGCAAGTTCATTCACTTCATCGTTTGTATTCACATGGATTCTTCTTGTAAAATCACCTTTTGTAGCTGCTATTTCTTGAATTGTTTGTGTTACTTCCGTTATCGTTTTTACAATTGAACGGGAAATGCCACTAGCGATAGCAATAGCTATTGTAGAAACTAAAATTAAGATCCCAAATAGAGCACTAGTTAATTTACTATTTTGCTTATCTAACTGACTTGCCTTTGCCTGTGTATAAGCATTTTCAGTGGCACGGAATGAATCGAATAATTTGCGCATTTTTTCCATATCCTGACGACCATTATCCACTTTAAAAAAATCATTTAATGCTTCTACATTATTATCCTTTTTATATTGAATAGTTGGTTCGCCTGACGTTGCAACCCAATGTTCAATTGTTTCCTCTATCTCTTTAAGTTTGTCCTGCTGAGCTGGTTTATCTTTCATTTGTTGATAGAGTTCATTAAAATCTATTTTCCAATTTTCAGCTGCATTATCATAGGGTTCCAGATAACTCTGCTTACCCGTAATGATGAAAGCCCGCTGACTTGATTCCATATCCAATATATATTTTTCAATTTCATTCGTTAAAGTTAGAACATTGGAATCGTACTTAATAATAAAATTTCTTTCCTTCTGCAAAGATGTAATTTGATTATTTAATATGACAACCGTCGCAAGTAGGCAAAGAATGATTACGATATAACCTAATGAAATCTTTGAGCGTATACCCAATTTTAATCTATTTAACATTTGGTTTTCCTACCTTTACCTTTCTTTTACTTTAGTATGATTACTAGTATACATGTAAAAATAACTCATTTTCTCCTATTTTAGATTCATCATAAAGAAATTTTGCTGATTTTGTATCAATAAGTCTCTGTATTTTTCATATACATTTTATATTGAACCATTTCTAATTAAGGAGAGAAAACATTTGGATATTATCGTAAGACCAGGAGATTCACTTTGGCATTTCAGTGAGGTATTTAAAATTCCTCTTCAACTCATTTTAGATTCTAATGAAAATATAAATCCCCAATTTTTAAGAGTTGGACAACGGGTTCGTATTCCTGGTTTTGTGACCAACAACTATCAAATTAAACAAGGAGACTCTTTTTGGCAGATTGCCCAGAGCCGAAACCTCCCCCTAGTCGCCCTATTGCTTGTTAATCCTGATCTCAATCCAAATCGATTACAAATCGGTCAAATGATTCGCATACCCCAACGTATCACATGGCGTTTAGTTGAAGGTAAGCAAACTTACACGTATACCCATATGATAAATGATCTCAGAAAGCTCCTTGATGCATATCCTTTTCTTCATAGCTCAAACATTGGCAGTTCCGTTTTAGGGAAGGAGCTACCTGAGCTATCAATTGGCCATGGTGCAAAACGTGTACACTATAATGGCTCCTTCCATGCAAACGAATGGATTACTACACCTATTATTCTAACATTTTTAAATGACTATTTGCTCGCCCTCACCAATCAAAGTAGTATTCGTGGAATTTCTCCATTTTCTCTTTATCAGCAAACATTCCTTTCTATCGTTCCTATGGTAAATCCTGATGGCGTTGATTTAGTAATACAAGGCCCACCAAATGATGAAGCATTAAGAAATCAACTAATTGAATGGAATAATGATAACGCTGATTTTTCTGGCTGGAAAGCAAATATTCATGGAATTGATTTGAATGACCAATTCCCTGCCAAATGGGAGCTTGAAAGTGCCCGTAATCCAAAAACACCAGGGCCAAGAGATTATGGTGGTGAAAGACCACTATCTGAACCTGAAGCCATTGCAATGGCTGATTTGACCAAGCAACGTGATTTTTCAAGAGTATTAGCCTTTCATACACAGGGACGTGTCATATATTGGGGTTTTGAAAATCTAGAGCCCCCAGAATCAGAGGTACTTGTAAATGAATTTAGTAGAGTAAGTGGCTATGAGCCCGTTCAATCTGCTGGAAGCTATGCTGGTTATAAAGATTGGTTTATTCAAGATTGGCGTAGACCAGGCTTCACTGTTGAATTAGGAAGTGGTACAAATCCTTTACCAATCAGCCAGTTTGATGACATTTACGAGGAGTCTTTAGGGATTTTCCTTGCTGCATTGTATATGTAAAAAGAGTACTCGAACTCCATTCGCTATGAAATAGTCCTTTTGGGCTTTTCAGCGAATGGGTTTTTTATTGAAAATCTCATCATCATTGTAAAAAAAGGGGAATAAATTACTTTGACAGACAGAGTAATGTTTGCTACTATTACTCTGACAGATAGAGCAATAAAAAAAGTAGGTGACTTATGGTTCGCAGTGATATTATCCGAGGACATTTGGATTCGATTATTTTACGGTTAATTTCAGAAAAAGACCGTTATGGCTACGAAATTTCTCAGGAAATAAGTCTCCGTACAAACAATCGGTTTCAAATCAAGGAAGCAACTTTGTATGCAGTTTTTCAACGTCTCGAAAAAAAAGAAATTATTGAAGCCTATTATGGAGATGTCTCACATGGAGGCAAAAGAAAGTATTACCGTATTACATCATTAGGTAAGGCCTATTTAAATGAGCTAGTGAATGAATGGTCGGAAGTAAAGGAAATAATCGATTTATTTATGGAGGGCTTAGAATGAAAAGAATAAAAAACCATATTGATGAGCTTTTTAAAGACATTCCTCGAACTAACGAAACGGAAATGGTTAAACAAGAAATCATTGAAAATCTTGAAGAAAAAGTATTTTATTTGATGGACCAAGGTAAAGAACAAGAGGATGCTATTAATAAAGCCATTGTAGAATTTGGAGATATCGAAGACTTAAAGCAAGAGTTAGGTGTTAAAGAACCAGCAAAGAAAAACATGGCTAAATTAAACTTAGAATTTTCAATTTGGGGTAGTGGCTTAATCATTGCATTTTTTATTTTTATTAATCTTTATTACACACCACATACTATTTGGGCAATCTATCCGATTTTCGCCATTCTTTGGTGGCCTTTATCGATGTACTTTGTGTGGTCTCGTAAGAAATGGGGTGAATAAACATGAGGAACTTTATTAACTTTTCTATAGCGGGGAGCTTGATGACAATGATTTTTTTAGGGGTTGTTAATTATACGACATCTCCTCAAACAATGTGGTTTGTATATCCATGCTTATTGCTACTGCTTTGGCCTATTACGTTATTCTTTATGGCTAAAAAATTGTATAAACAATACTCAATTGTTTGTAGTGCCTTAATTATTACATTTCTAATAGTTGAAAATTATATTTACGCACCAGATCATTTATGGTTTGTCTATGCGATTTATCCAATTATCTGGTGGCCAATCCTCATGTACTTAGATGAAAAGGCAAAAACGTTAAAAACAGCTCTAATTGGATGTGCTTCTACCATCATCTATTACTCTATATTGAATATGATTGTATCTCCTCAATATCCTTGGGCAATTTATCCTGCTTTTTTAGTGATATGGTGGCCTCTAGCTTTATATCACGCGCAACGAAAAACCTTTGTAGCATTCTCCGTTACAGCTACGATACTAATTAGTATCTTTTTCATTACAGTAAATGTTGTTTCTTCACCAAGCGTTATATGGGCGATTTACCCTATTTTTGTGACACTTTGGTGGCCTCTGAGTATGTATTTTTATGTGTATAAAAGAAAAATGTATCATGCTAGCTTTATGAAACGCATGTAAAGTAGGTATTGTATGAAAAGGATTAAAAAGTTCATTAAATATCTTGTCTTGATTATGACCTCCTTACTATTATTAGCACTTGTATTTCCAACATGGACATCATCTATAGAGGACATGAACAGCATTAGTACGCTAGAACAGGTAGAAATTAACGGCAGTGACCATGAAATTATGATACGGGGCCATAACAAAAATAATCCTGTCATCATCTTTGTCCATGGCGGACCAGGTTGCTCTGAAATACCCTACGCTAAAAAATATCAAGATTTATTGGAAACCGAATTTACAGTGGTAAATTATGATCAAAGGGCTAGTGGGAAGTCTTATCATTTTTTTGAGGACTACTCAAATCTTTCATCTGATTTGCTTGTGGAGGATTTACTAGCACTGACTGACTATATTGCTAATCATCTAAATAAAGAAAAAATTATCTTAATTGGTCATTCCTACGGTACCTATATTGCCATACAAGCAGCTGCTAAAGCTCCTGATAAATATGAGGCCTATGTAGGGATTGGTCAAATGAGTAATACCGTTGAAAGTGAGATGGACAGTTTACACTTTACGATCAAACAGGCTCAGCTTAAGAGTAACACAGAGGATGTTGCACATTTACAGAGGTTAATGGAGGAAATTAGTAGTGGTAAAACATTTACGCCTCGTCATTTAGTGAGCAAATACGGTGGAGCTACAAGACTTATTACTAACCCTGATGGAAATATGTTAGGGATGCTTTTTAGTACCGAATATAATTTGTTAGATATTATTCGCTATAGCAAGGGGATATCCCTATCGCAAGAAGTCTTAGTAAACGAAATCTTGCAGTCCCCACTTCCTGCGAAAGTCAATTCACTGACTCTTCCCTTCTATTTTGTAATGGGGGATTATGATTATCAAACATCATCGAATAGCGCTAAAAAGTACTTCGACCAAATTATCGCGAAGAAAAAGGAATTCATAGCATATGAACAATCTGCTCACTACCCCCAGTTCGAAGAAAAAGAGAGATTTTTCGAATGGATGCGTACGACTTTTAAAAAATAAATATTTCTTAAAGTAATTCTACACTTGGTAGCATTTATTTAATTGCTATATAATTTAATTATTAAATATTTTAGCGGACGTGATTATATGCCAAAAAATCTAAACAATGTAGAAATTATTATGAAAGAAATGCTGGAAATACAGCAGAAGTCGAAAATGTTTGTAGATCTTTTATCTGAAGGAGAGGCGTTATCACAAAACCAATTAATATTACTCCTACAGCTAAAAATAAATAATGGGATGAAGGCAACAGAAATTGCTGAATTCTTTAGTGTAACACCCGGAGCTGTAACTTCCATGTGCGATAAACTGGAAAAACTCGAACTCATACAAAGAATTAGAGAAAATAATGATCGACGTGTGGTCAAAATGGCTTTAACCAATATTGGTGACATGAAGGTTCAAGAAATCTTTTTAAAGTTTTCTCAGGATAAACTCATAGACATGGCCAACATCTTACGCGAAGTAAACCAATTAATGAATAAAATTTTTTAGGATTTCAACAAATTGAAATCCTTTTTTTATTGTTTAATTTAAGCTGTGCTTTTGTTCTTGACAAATGGAAGTAGCATATAATTTAATAATTAAAATATATATTAATTAAATTATAATGAGGTGACTTTATGTTTCAAAAACTCCGTACCCTTACACAAACGAATGGCACCGTTAAACATTTGGATGCTGATTATGAACAATTAAACATTCGAGGCGCTGTATCGTTACAACAAGAAGTACACTTAATAAAAGTGTCCACTCATGGTCATAGCTCCTTCTATTATCCAGTTACAGCGCAGATATTTAATAGTACTGGCTCGTGTAAGTTAAAGGATTATTGCCAAATCGGAGAACTTACAAATGCTGGGAATATTAAAATACGTAATGGTTTTATCCAAAAAATCAATAGTTCTGGAAAGCTAATGGTTGAAGAGAAATTACAGAGCGAGCAATTTGATGCCATTGGAATAGTCAAGGCTGCGGAAATAATCGCTCATCACTTTCATTTGAAGTTATCGGGAGAAAGCGGAATTGACAGGTTAAGGGCTGAAAATGTGGTAATAGAAAAGGATAGGATAACCCTTCTTCCGTTATTTAAAAAAATATTACGCTGTCACACAATAAGTGGAAAACACCTACAATTATCTAATACGAATGCAGAGTTTGTGGAAGGGGAAGTCGTCCATGTTGGGGAAAATAGTGTGATTGGGACACTTTACTATACGGATGATTATTCGATAGCTTCGAGTTCAAAGGTGCACCACATTATACGGAGGGAAAAAGAATGATACTTCTAAAAATGCTAAAGACTTTTTTTTGCTCATTAGCTTTAGTGGTATTATCTGTACTTTATGTTGGATTACTTTTAAGCGCTGGCTTATCCATACTCGCTGGTTTTTTACGAACATTCGGAGTGGATCAAATTAAAATGGGCCTTTGGTATGGCGTAGAACTTCCTGTTATGTTCAGCATCCCCTTCGCCCTGTTAATAGCCCTACTGTTGTTCTTTTGTGCCATATATATTAAACGTTCTATTGTTTTTTGTTTGTCAACTCTTCGAATATAGAGCAATAAAAAGTAAGCATATTTCTTAGAAAGAATATGCTTACTCTCATCGACTTTTAAGTTGAATAGCAGGGAGGCTCATTTAATCAGTTGATTCACATTTTTATCAGTAGCTTAAAACATTGCTATAGTTCTCCTTCAAGAAAACGGATAAGGTATATTTCAGGTCTACCAATAAATTCTTTAAAACTACATAAATTAGCATACTCCTCATGCTCCACATCATAGCACCCTATATGGCCTTCTCCTTTTGGGTTCCAGACTATTTGCAAATCAGAGTAATTGTCGATATTTGCGGAAAGAAGGAGGAGCTCTCTATGACCTAGTTTCATCTCAATTGTATCAGTTAGTTTGAAAAAATCGATAAAGTGAATTTCATAATCATTTGGTGCAAGCTCAAGATGTAGTCGATCTCCTGTCAGAAAATTAATCAATTCATCTGGTAACTTGTATTTTTTCAATGTCTCTTTTTTGTTTTCAATAGTATGGAGTTCTATTGGTTCTAAAGCCTTTAAGTAATTTGCTAGTTCCATATTTTTCATACGTACAGCAATTGTATAAGCTCTCTCACCATCTTTCTCCGCTAAAGTGACGTTTGCACCTCGTTCAATCAAATAGTTCACCATAGCTATATTTCCCATTCTTGTTGCAACTGTTAATGGTGTTGCTTCATAGGGATAGACCATATCAGGCTTTTGATAATTAATATCTACTCCTTGATCAAGTAAATAAGTGACTGTTTTTTTATCAAAATTCGACACAGCCTGACGCAATACAGGACCTCCATGCTGCTTTATATCAAGCCCAAGTTCATGAATAAGAGGGATATTTCTTTTATTGCCATAGTAGGCCTGAGAATAGGCTCCAGATCCCACTTGGTTATAGCCATCTAATTTTGCTCCTTGTTCAACAAGGTAACGTACTATATTTTCTTTACAATATCGAACAGCTCTTAAAAAAGAAGGATTTTTTTCCACATTTAAATTAACCCCATATCCAACTAATAATTTTACTACATCCAATCTTTGTGCAATCAACGCTAAATCCAATGGGCTTAATGATGTATGCTGACTTAAACATATCTCTTCTTCAATATTCCAGCCTTTATCCCTCGCAACTCGCAAAGCTGTAATATCGCCAGTATAGATATACATTGCAAGCTCTGGTAGTTCTGAAAATGTTCCAATATCTTGTAGTTTAATCATCTATAGATTGGCTCCCTTCTTATTGTATATACAAAGTATAGAAAACTACCATCTATATCACAATGGGACATAGAGCTATAGTGTCATAAAATACAGGGCAAGATTTATAGCAAATTTGATGGTTCTTTTATTAAAAAGAAGGCAATTGGATTTAAAATTTCCCAGGAAAGAATTTATTCAAATTAAAAAGAGCTCTCAATCAGAATAGATTGAGAGCTCTTTCTTAAACGCTTACCATGACTTATTTTAAGCCAAGTGCTTTATCTGTTGTTGCATTTATTTCTTTTAGAAGCTCAGGGTTTTCTGCTAATGATAGACCATAAGATGGAATCATTTCTTTAATTTTTGGTTCCCACTCCTTGATATGTTGAGGGAAACATTTATTAAGAACTTCAAGCATAACATGTACAGCCGTAGATGCACCTGGTGAAGCTCCTAGTAAAGCTGCAATCGAGCCATCAGAAGCACTTACAACTTCTGTACCGAATTGAAGTGTTCCTTTACCGCCAGCTTCTGTATCTTTAATAACTTGTACACGTTGTCCAGCTACGATAATATCCCAATCATCACTTTTTGCATTTGGAATGAACTCACGTAACTCTTCCATACGTTGTTCTTTTGAAAGCATAAGCTGTTGGATTAAATACTTTGTTAAGCCCATCTCTTTCACGCCCGCAGCTAATAAAGTTGTGATATTATGCGGTTTTACAGAAGCAAATAAATCCATATTTGAACCTGTTTTTAAGAACTTAGGAGAGAAACCTGCGAATGGTCCAAATAGTAATGATTTCTTGTTATCAATATAACGTGTGTCAAGATGCGGAACCGACATTGGTGGAGCACCAACTTTTGCTTTTCCGTATACTTTTGCATGATGTTGTTCAGCTATTTCTGGATTATTACATGCTAAGAATAGACCGCTAATTGGGAATCCACCAATATGTTTCCCTTCAGGAATACCTGATTTTTGTAGTAATTCTAAGCTTCCTCCACCAGCTCCAAGGAAGACAAATTTTGCTGAATGATATTCCATTTTACAGCCATCTAAATCGTGCACACGTACTTCCCATGTACCATCACTAGCTTGTTTTAAACTTTCAACACTATGATTATAGTTAACATCTACATCTTTTGCTTTTAAGTGATCAATTAACATACGTGTTAAAGCACCAAAGTTAACATCTGTACCAGTGTCAATTTTCGTTGCAGCAATGTCTTCACCAGCAGGACGATTTTCCATAATAAGTGGAATCCATTTTTTTAGTGTTTCAGGGTCATTAGAAAATTCCATTCCTTCAAATAAAGGATTTTTTGTCATCGTTTCATGACGTTTCTTTAGAAACTCAACATTTTCTTTCCCTTGTACTAAACTCATATGTGGTAAAGGCATAATGAAGTCTTGTGGATTATTGATCAGCTTATTGTTTACAAGATACGACCAAAACTGTCTTGAAACATGGAACTGTTCATTAACATTAATCGCTTTTTTGATATCGATTGATCCGTCTTTTTTCTCTGATGTGTAGTTCAGCTCACATAATGCAGCATGTCCAGTTCCCGCATTGTTTAATTCGTGAGAACTTTCCTCGCCTGCTTTTTCAAGCTTTTCAAACACTGTAATTTTCCAATCTGGTGCTAATTCTTTGAGTAATGTTCCCAAAGTTGCACTCATGATTCCGGCACCAATTAAGATAACATCTGATTTAATTTGTCTGTTACTCATTTTTACCTTCCTTATATGTTAAGATTTGCAGAAAGGATGTAAGCACTCCCACTTTAGAAGTACTGTAGCCATGGAGCAACCTCGGAGCACACCATTTCTGTATCAATTATTACCTTATTGCAGTTTATCACAATTAGTTCAAGAATAAAATATCAACTATTTATATGAGAGTTATCAGCTTTTTTCGAGCCTTTCCAATCATAATTCAAGCAAAAAAATCACTTTTTGTTCTAGATAAAAATTGAATTATTTAAGCTTATTGGAATAATCGGCCTAAAAATGGTTGACATTTTCATAAAAAATAGGTTCTTTTTATTATTATATCTGTATAATAACATATAAATATGGAGCTCGTCTTGTATCTGAACTAACTTTCCTTTCCCCAAAGATTAACTTTCGATTGGGCTTTTTATATGCCAGCCATCTATATGAAAACCGCCCATTTGTATGAACACATACCTTACTACTGTTTCATATAACGCCATCATCTTTTCAACATTGTCCTCATGCATTGCTCTCATAAAAATTTCTCTAAAGTCCTCATCTGGAAATGCTGACTTACTATATTTTTGCAGGTAAATTGGATCTTCAAGATAGGAATAGATTTGATAAAAGGGTATCGTTTCTAGATTTAAAAATTGACAGTACACCAAAAATAAATTGGCTAATGAGTTATGGTAGGTAAAGGAAAAGTCCATTCTATCCTGCTCATAACAATCCTTTAAATTATCTAGTGCATCCCATAGTTCATATTTTTTTATTTCTAAGACCGTTTTATTCATTGTGTTATATTTTTCTTCGAGCCATTCCTCTGCCTCAAATTTCAAGTCTTTTATTATTCCAGTATAATCAAATAAAATTCTACCTGTTTTAAATTGGACCATCGACATGGTTCTTCTTTTTTTAAAATCATCTTGGAAATACCCACGAATTTGACTTGGTGGATTCGCAAAGTATTCAATTAAAAAACCATCAATAACACGATTCCCTCTTTCCCTCCACCCCACATTATCCGCCAAAATAATATGAACATCGATATCAGAGCGCTTAGAGGGATTTCCAGTAATATAGCTCCCACATATGAGCGCTCCTACAACTTCCTCTTTATCTTGCCATTCTTTCAGGAACGTTTCTAAGGCTATTTTCCATTTTGCCATTGATATCATTCACTCCCTTTTTAATTGATTTATTTCTACGATACTATTGAAAAAACAGAAAACCTTTAAATACGTTTTCTGTTTTTATCTGCTTCTTATTTAATTTCTTTAACAGTTAATTTCTTTTGGCTAACTTCATAAGTGACTACCACGTTTTTAATAATCGCCGTATCATCATAGGAGAGACTAGCTTCAAATTCTATTGTAGCATCTCCCTTCCATCTAAGATGATCCACATAGCTATAGTTTTCATGATCTGTTCGAATCCAAGTATCTAACCCTTGCTCAGCACCATATTTAACCCTTGAAGATTCTACTAACTCCGGGCTTACCATTCGCTCTTCCACATTGATGACTTCAACAAATTCACTTTTATTAGAGTTCGTGACAATAGCAATTAATTTCTGATCAGGTGAAGGAATTATCTCTTTAATATACATTGATGGACTGGAGAAGCTAGAATATGCCTCTAGCACATCATCTTTTATACGCCAAAGAACATTCTGGCTTCCGTAATCTGAATAATTATTGAATAAAGTAAAGAAGACGCTCCCATCTGCTAATTTATATACCTGCTGACTTTTAAAGCTTCCCGATAAAATATCGACAGCAAAAATAGCCGAATTTGCAATTTTTTTGTTATCACTTTGTATAAATGGCTGAATAGCCTTTAACGCCTTATTTCTCAACTTTTCATCATTATAGCTCTCTACTAGTCTATTTATTGCAATATAGATATACTCCTCTTTGTCACTATCTAGAGCTTTTAGAAATTTATCTGCATCATATTTTGTAGCTGGCATTAGTTCCATATCCTCTGCTGATAAATAACGAATATAAAGCTCATTATTTTGATGTTTATAGTAAGCTGCTGCTATTGTGGCAGTAGAAACTGAGCTTACGATCATCATACTTATTACCACTGCGAGCCATTTTTTAGAAAAACTTTTCTTCTTTACTTCATAGTTGGCGGCTTCAATTAATTCTTCCTCTATAAATCCAATTTCACGATATAACTCCTCTTTTTTCATATATATAATCCCTCGCTTTCCAAATAAAATCTTAGTTTATTACGTGTCCTAAATAAGTTGGACTTAACTTTACTACTACTCATTTGAAAGTGTAAGGAAATATCTTTTATAGAATAGGAGTACCAATATCGTTGAATAAATATATTTCTAGATTGTTCATCTAAGGTATATAAAAATTGGCTAATGTATTGAGCAAGTTCACCCGCTTCATAGGATGTTTCTACCGTATGAGAAGAAGCTAGACATTCTTCCAGCTCTGTGAGAATGACCTCAAACTCATTGTTTCTCTTTTTGGCTGTATTATAGCTATGCTTATCAAGTGCAATATTACGTATGATTCTCCCTAAAAAAATAGATAGTTTTCTTGGTATCTGTGGAGGGATTGTGTTCCATGCAGCTAGGTAGGCATCATTCTCACATTCTTCAACATCCCTCAAATTTGCCAAGATTCTTCTCGCTATTACTCTACAATAATTTCCATATTTTTTCCTTGTTTCCAAAATAGCCTGCTGTGAGCGTTGTATGTATAAAGCAACTATTTTTTCATCGTCCATTTGCATTTTCTCCTTTTATGTACTCTTACTTATAAAGTAGATAATCCAAACAATTGGTTGCATGTTGTGGCAAAAATTCTGGTAATGAAAAAACCGCACTCTTTTAGGTACGGTTCTCCACATTTCAAAATAAATTAGATAAAAATGTTTGTATTGATGTAGGTAATAGCTGAAAGAATAATCCCTCATATTTAATATCCAGTATACCAGCGACAACAATAACAACGAAAATTAATAATAGAAAGATTTTCTTATTTTTAGAAATCCAATTCAATAGATGCCACTCCTCTGTCCTAATAGTAAGCATGTTTAGTATAAGTTGATTGCTATCAAATAGCATCCTATTTATCGTCTGTCACCTAATTTTACAATGCTACATAAATTAAAATGATACGCTAAAAATGAGAAATATGTAAGAAGGGAATGGGTATGGTCAATTTTAAATCTTTTCGAGGTGTTATCACTCAAATCAGTGATTTTTCTGTTGGGCAAAACGGAGATAAGAACGGTTGTTATAAAATAATGACCTTAGAAGATGGTGCTGGTGGGGTCGTCAATTTTATTATTTCTCCCTCCACCTATTTTGTTAATCGTGAAATTGTCACAACTGGTGAATGGGTAACAGGATATTATGATGGAGATGCACCTGTACCGATGATTTACCCGCCACAATACCGTGCTTTAATTATTGTAAAAGAAAGCAATTATCATAATGTAAAGGTAGATTTCTTTAATCAACAATTACTGAGTAGTGATGGACAATTACAATTAAACCTTTCTCCTACTACGATTATTTCACTTAAAAATGGGCAGCCTTTTACCAATAGTCCTGCCAATCGAAACCTCATTGTTGTTTATGGTCCTACCACTAGGAGTATTCCTGCTCAAACCACTCCCTATGAAATCATTGTTTGGTGTTAATTTAATCACATTTAAACAACGGCTTAAACCTCACTGCGTGAATTTAAGCCGTTGTTTATTGTTATTTTTTATTCAGTATCATTTTTCATTTCATGTAATTGTTGTTTAATCTGCTCTAGATATTCTTTATTTTGCTGAACCGTATCCAAATGCTCACCATATTGTTCTGCATTGAAACGTGCATTTTCAGCATGCTTAATCTGATTAAATGCATGTTCTATTGCTATTTCCTCTGGATGTGATTTTGCATGCTTTAATAGACGATCCGCCTTTTGCACGGAGTTACTAAATAATGTGCTAGGATGATCCTGCTTCCAACTTGTATCGGAGTGCTTAGCCAATGTATATATCTTCCCTTCTTAAAAATGTTTTCATTGTTCTAGATGTAGTATTATGAAATGCTCTGATAATATGTATGGAAGAAAATAAACACAATATTTCCCAGGCTATAATCAAAGGACTAAGGCATATGCCTTAGTCCTTCTCTCAATGTCATGAATAGTTGTCAAATATAAATTAGTGCCATGCAGTCCTCTCACTGACTGGTTGCTTGATATCTGTTTTTCCTTGTGTTTCAGCAAAGTTATTGATTTGTGCTGAAGCTGAATCAAGCTCAAATTCAGCACCAAACTCCTCACGATGAAGTGTCTGACGCTGTTGATTTGTTTTATTTGCACTTTTCGTACCATTTGATCTGTTACGATTTGTATCCATATTTGACATAACCATCCTTCATCGATTATTTGAAAAGCTTTAAAACCTTGTACAAGTTTTACGAACTTTTCATTCTAAAGTTTGTCCAAGGAGGAAAAAAGAATGTGCATTAATTATTTTTTTTAGCTAAGTATAGAGTTGAGGATTTTTCAATTTTTGATTGTTAGTAAGTCGCTTGCAATCTTATTTTCTTTCTGACTATAATACTTGTATACAAGTATACTCCAAATCAAAAAGGGTGATATTATGAGCGAATATAATGATTATTTATATCCACAAAAATGGCTTTCTAAGGCTTCTACAGGTGATCGCGTAGCATATGAACTTAGAATGCGTATTATTTCAGGTTTAATTGAAAGCGGTACCATTCTTTCAGAAAACAAACTGGCAGCTGATTTTGAAGTAAGCCGTTCACCCATTCGTGAAGCCTTAAGAATATTAGCTTCTGAAAATATCATTCGATTAGAGAAAATGGGTGCTGTTGTCATTGGTTTATCTGAAAAAGAGATTGAAGAAATTTATGATGTTCGATTGCTGATTGAAACATTTGTGTTTGAACGTCTCATAAAAATGGATACAACTAGCTTAGCACTAGAACTTAGCAAAACATTAGAAATGATGAAAGTTGCCATTAAGTATAACGATGCAGACGAATTTTCTTATCAGGATGTTATGTTCCATGAGACAATTATTCGTTCCATCGGACATTCCTATATCACCATGATTTGGAATAATTTAAAGCCAGTAATGGAAGGCTTGATTTTACTATCTATGCGCATGCGCTTTAAAGAGAAATATGAGGATTTTACTCGTATTGTGAAAAATCATGAGCTCTATATTGACGCTATTAGAGCCAAAGATCGAGAGCTTATGATTAAATCCTTACATGAAAATTTTGATGATGTTCAAGGCAAAGTAGAAGATTTATGGCGGTCACAGCAAATGCTATCTAAAGGGGTTGAGCCACAAAATGACTAACTATATGTTAGGTGTTGATATAGGGACTACTAGCACTAAGGCCGTATTATTTAGTCAACATGGGAAGGTTATTCAACAAGAAAATATTGGGTATCCATTATATACACCGGATATTTCGACAGCAGAACAAAATCCAGAAGAAATCTTTCAAGCTGTACTACAAGCCATTACCAACATTATGAAAGTCCATTCTGATAAACCATTACTATTTGTTTCCTTTAGTAGTGCTATGCATAGTGTGATCGCTATGGACGAAAATGATCAACCGTTAACACCTGTCATCACTTGGGCGGATAATCGTAGTGAAGCATGGGCACATAAAATTAAAACTGACTGGAATGGCCATGAAATTTATAAAAGAACAGGTACACCTATTCATCCAATGTCACCACTAAGCAAAATTACTTGGCTTGTGCATGAACATCCTGAAATCGCGCGCAAAACGAAGAAATATATCGGTATTAAAGAATACATTTTTAAAAAGTTTTTTGATCAATATGTCGTCGATTATTCATTAGCTTCGTGTATGGGTATGATGAATCTCCATACATTAGATTGGGACGAAGAAGCTTTAGCTGTTGCAGGTATTGCGAAAGCACAATTATCCACACTCGTACCAACAACTCAACTATTTTTAAATTGCAATGACCTTTTAGCTAAACAAATTGGTATTGACCCACAAACACCTTTTGTCATTGGTGCAAGTGATGGCGTGCTCTCTAATCTAGGTGTGAACGCCATTCGAGAAGGCGAAATTGCTGTCACTATTGGGACAAGCGGTGCTATCCGTACCATAATTGATAGGCCCAAAACAGATGTAAAGGGTAGAATCTTTTGCTATGCACTAACAGAAAACCATTGGGTCATTGGTGGACCCGTAAACAATGGTGGTATGGTATTACGCTGGATTCGCGATGAGTTTGCCTCTTCTGAGATTGAAACAGCTAAAAGACTAGGTATTGATCCATATGAAGTGTTAACGAAAATTGCTGAACGTGTTAGACCTGGTGCTGATGGGCTGCTATTCCATCCCTATCTATCAGGTGAACGTGCGCCTTTATGGAATCCAGATGTCCGTGGTTCATTTTTTGGTTTAACTATGTCTCATAAAAAGGAACATATGATACGAGCTGCCCTCGAAGGGGTTATCTACAATTTATATACTGTCTATTTAGCATTACTGGAATGTATGGAAAGCCCTGTCACTCGTATTCAAGCTACAGGTGGTTTTTCACGCTCTGAGATTTGGAGACAAATGATGGCGGATATTTTTGAATCTGAAGTAGTAGTACCTGAAAGCTATGAAAGCTCCTGTCTAGGCGCTTGTATTTTAGGCTTATATGCTACAGGAATAATTGATTCATTTGATGTTGTCGCTGATATGGTTGGTGACACTTATAAACATACGCCAATCGAAGAAGCAGCCAAAGAATATAGACAACTACTCCCAATTTTCATTCGTTTATCTAGAGTTTTAGCAGACGACTATACGTCAATTGCTCAGTATCAAAGGAGCTTAATTAAGCCCGACTAAAGAGGAGGAGAATACATGCCATTAGTTATTGTAGGTATTGGTATTATTGCGCTGTTAATTTTAATAATGGGCTTTAAATTAAATACGTTTATTTCATTAATCATTGTTTCATTCGGTGTTGCTTTAGCTCTTGGGATGCCTTTGGATATTATCGTAAAAACGATTGAAGCAGGGTTAGGTGGAACATTAGGTCACTTGGCACTAATATTTGGTCTTGGAGCGATGCTAGGAAAATTAATTGCCGATTCTGGCGGTGCACAACGTATTGCCATGACCCTTGTGAATAAATTTGGAGAAAAGAACATTCAATGGGCAGTTGTAGCAGCATCCTTTATTATCGGTATCGCTCTTTTCTTTGAAGTAGGTCTTGTGCTATTAATCCCAATTGTCTTTGCTATTTCAAGACAATTAAAGGTTTCTATTTTATATTTAGGAATTCCAATGACCGCAGCCTTATCTGTCACACATGGATTTTTGCCACCACATCCTGGACCAACTGTTATTGCTGGCGAATTTGGGGCAAATATTGGTGAGGTGTTGCTTTATGGCTTTATCATCGCCATTCCGACTGTTATTTTAGCTGGACCATTATTTACAAAATTAGCGAAAAGGTTAGTGCCTGAATCATTCAACAAAACTGGAAATATTGCCTCTCTAGGTGAACAAAAAACATTTGAACTAGAGGACACACCGAGTTTTGGAATAAGTGTTTTTACTGCACTATTACCCGTTATTTTAATGTCCATTGCTACTATTATTACACTGTTACAAAAAACAATTGGCTTTGAAGATAATGGCTTCTTAGCAGGTATCCGCTTCATCGGTGAAGCTGGTACATCCATGTTAATTTCCTTATTAGTTGCCGTCTATACAATGGGTATCGCAAGGGAAATTCCTATTAAGCAAGTAATGGAGTCATGTACAACAGCAATATCCCATATCGGTATGATGCTCTTAATTATTGGGGGCGGTGGTGCCTTCAAACAAGTTTTAATTGATGGTGGTGTCGGTGATTATGTAGCTGAACTCTTCCATGGAACTACCTTATCGCCAATTTTACTAGCATGGATTATTGCGGCTATTTTACGCATTTCATTAGGGTCAGCTACGGTTGCTGCTTTAACAACAGCTGGTTTAGTCATTCCAATGTTAGGTCAAAGTGATGTAAACCTTGCCTTGGTCGTGTTGGCAACAGGTGCAGGAAGCTTAATTGCTTCACATGTTAATGATGCAGGTTTCTGGATGTTTAAAGAATATTTTGGATTGAGCATGAAGGAAACATTCGCTACTTGGACCTTGCTAGAAACAATTGTATCTGTAGCTGGTTTAGGGTTTATTTTATTACTTAGTTTATTTGTTTAAAAAATATTTAAAAAGGAGCAAGTACAATGTTAAATACAATTGGCGTTATTGGATTAGGTGTTATGGGCAGTAATATCGCTTTAAACATGGCTAATAAGGGCGAGCAAGTAGCCGTTTATAATTACACACGAGATTTAACCGACAAACTTCTACAAAAAGTTGAAGGACAAGCGCTTACTCCTTACTATGAAATAGAAGAGTTTGTACAAGCTTTAGAAAAACCAAGAAAGATTTTTTTGATGGTGACAGCTGGGAATGCTATTGATTCAGTTATTCAATCAGTAGTGCCTTTCCTTGAAAAGGGCGATGTCATTATGGATGGCGGCAACTCTCATTATAAAGATACAGAGCGTAGATACGATGAACTTAAAGCTTTAGAAATCGGGTATTTAGGGATTGGTATTTCTGGTGGTGAAGTAGGAGCATTGACAGGACCATCTATTATGCCTGGTGGTGATCAAGAGGTCTATAACAAAGTAGCACCTATACTGACAAAGATTGCAGCACAAGTGAATGATACACCATGCTGTACGTATATTGGTCCCAAGGGCGCAGGTCACTTCGTCAAAATGGTACACAATGGAATCGAGTATGCAGATATGCAACTCATTGCGGAGGCCTATACGTTTTTAAGAAAAAATATAGGATTATCCGTTGAGGAAATTGCTACTATCTTTGAAACATGGAATCAGGGCGAATTGAAAAGCTATTTAATCGAAATAACAGCTGAAATCTTAAGGAAAAAAGATGAGATAACAGGATTACCACTGATTGATATGATACTTGATAAAGCTGGTCAAAAAGGTACTGGGAAATGGACAAGCCTGCAATCTATAGACAATGGTATTCCTACATCAATTATTACGGAGGCCTTATTCGCTCGCTATATTTCATCATTAAAAGAGGAACGAATTCAAGCAGAGGCAATACTATCTGGACCAAATTATAAACAACAAAATCTAGATAAAGATGTCTGGATTGAATACGTCCGCCAAGCGCTATATATGGGGAAAATATGTGCTTATGCGCAAGGATTTACACAATATAAAATGACATCGGAGCTTTATGAATGGCGTTTACCATTAAAAGATATTGCATTAATTTTCCGTAGTGGTTGTATTATTCGAGCAGAATTTTTAAATGTTATTAGTGAAGCCTATCAAAAGCAACCTTCTCTAAATAATTTATTAATTGATCCGTACTTTGCAGAAAAGACGATGGACTATCAAAATGGATTAAGAAAAATAGTTTGTGAAGGCATCCAAGCAGGAAACGCGTTCCCTTGCTTGAGTGCTTCTCTCACATATTACGATAGTTATCGAACAGGTTCATCTAATGCTAATATGTTACAGGCACAACGTGATTATTTCGGTGCGCATACGTATGAACGAATTGATGCACAAGGTGTTTTCCATACAAATTGGTAAGTAAAAAGCTAAAATATACATCATTGCCTCAATGATTGTATATTTTAGCTTTTTTATTCTAGAAAAACATGTACTCGATTACGGCCTGCTTGTTTTGCCGCATACAGTGCTTTGTCCGCACTGTTTAAAAGCTGATACAGTGTCTCTTGTCCCTTTGTGCCTTCTGCTACACCACAGCTTATAGTAGCACGAATTGCTCCCTCAGTAGTCATAAGTGGCTGGGATTCTACGCTATTACAGAGCAAATTAGCTAATGCTTGCCCCTCTAATAATGTAGAGTCCTTGAGTGCAAGAACAAATTCCTCACCGCCATACCGTGCAAACAGTTCTCCTTTTTTCAACACACTCTGACAAACCTTTACGACATGAACTAGTAATTGATCACCGATAGCATGCCCATACGTATCATTGACGTTTTTAAAATGATCGATGTCCATTAAAATGACAGTAAAAGCTGAGGATGATTCTCTTGCCTCGCTGTAAGCCTGATTACATTGTTGAAAAAAAGCTCGACGATTATAAATTTGTGTAAGTTCATCGTAAAAAGCGAGTTGCTCTAACTGTCTTTGTAGCTCCTTCAACTCTGTTATATCAGTGAAAATAAGTAATAACCCCTTACCATGATTAACATGTTGCAGCTCTGTAACACGCACTTGATAAGTATGATCAGAAAGCACCATCTCGATGTCTTGCGTATTCACCACTGCCTCCAATGTAAATGGTATCGGTTGTCCAGTTACTTCAAGCCATGTTTTCCTAATATCCCTACCAATCATGGATCTGGTTAGCTGAGGAAATACCTTGCTGCAGGCTTGGTTAAACTCTATTAATCGAGCAGATTCATCTAAGACAATAACCCCATCATTGATACTATGAAATATTGCATCCTTGGCAACAGGCATCACCCTAAATAACCGTGAGGAATTAATAGACCATAAATATAAAAATGAAGAAGCCCATAATACCATAGGAACAGGATCAACTCCTTGAGGTGTTAAGCCCAATAAATAGATGAATGCTGTTATCATAGGAATAAGTTGACCACACATTAAGGCAATTAATTGTTGCCGGTAGGCCTTAGTAGTCTCTTTCCAATGGATTAATACTAATAAGAAGGATACGAACATACAGCCAAAAGTAAATATGCCATGAATGATATACCATATGCCAATTTCCTGATGAACATAAGGTGCCCCTAATATAGGATCTATTTCAAATACTCTATAATGAAAATGGTGTATATCATTTGTAGCAACCATGACTAAGCTAATAAATGGAATGGCAAGAAGAGCCATTATCTTTTTCCTTGTCAGATGAAAGCCTAGGTATTGCATGATAAACAATAATCCGAGAGGCGTTGAAAAAGCCATACCTACATATTGGATGGCCGTCCAAACCTTTATGGCACTTAATGTTGTAGCGATTAAACCAAAAGCAGAGGCAAAACAATATACCGCAATTAATGCGGTATAACTAATAAACAATTGAGCAATTTTTGTATAATTGTAGCGTTTTAGAAATACGTATAAACATAAATACAAATTTAGTACACCTGATGTGCAGCTAAGAGTAATGAAAGCAGTCAATTGCGAATTCATGTCTATGTACCTCTTTATATTTTTAATTTTAATGTAGCATACATATAAAATTTTGTGGATTTATTTATCGATTAATTTTTTAAGGAGTAACGAATATGATTAATAAGGATAACTCAGAAATCATTTTCTTTTCTGATCCAGTTGAAAATCTAACCCACCCCTTTTATAAGAAACAAATTGTATTCACAGGCGCCCTTTCTACCATGACACGATCCGAAGCCTTCAAACAAGTAAAAGCCTATGGAGGGTATTTACAGGGAGCTGTTACACAACATACTGATTTCGTTGTGCTTGGTAATAAACGTAGGGGTATAAGCGCCAAGCAGCATAAAGCTGAGCAACTAATCCGTGAGGGGCAAGACATTCAAATATTAATAGAAGATGATTTTTTATGGCTTATTTCAATCCCAAAGAAAGATGATAAGTAAAAAGAGTATGTAAGGTTGTTCTTCTTACATACTCTTTTAATTTTTTACTTTATCGGAACAGCAATAGGCTTTAATGTATATGGCTCTTTTATCGGTTCTAATGCCCCTGTACTATCCTTAATTTTGTATACACCTACTACAGGGGTGATCATAATCGAGGTAGCTTGTTCATCAAATTTGTTTGCAACAATACGAGGGAAATTTCCACGCCCTTGAAAATCTGTACTATGACCAGTTCCTCTAAAATGAATGACATTATAATCATTCCCTAAATCATCTGTCACAATATAGTCAATGAGAACTCCTCGCCAAGCTTCATTTTCTTTTTCCACCAAGACTTCTTCGGAAAGATAAAATGTTGTAGCGATAGGTGTTTTGGTTATTTTAAAAGCTTCAATTTTTATACCTTCCCCTTCTGTTTTCATACTATCTTTTTCCACCTTTATTGTTTCACTTTCAAGCTTCTCTAAAGTAAATTCAAATGCCCAGTCTCCTGCTACTGACTTATTTACATTATTTAAATCAACAATTTGATTTCCTTGAAAATTAATGTGAACTTCCTCGGGCTTAGAGCCTCTAATGAGTTCAAAAATATACAATACTGCATACTCATTGCTGTTTATTTTTTGAACCAAATAATTTGTTGAATAGCCACCATATCGATACCTATTACCAAATTCCTCAGCAGTTAGTTCACGATTGTCACCATATAAAACTGGCCTTTCTCCTAAATCCTTTTCACTTTTTATAGTGTAAGCAATAGTAATATTTTCACCATCATATACAGCATCTGTAACAGTGACTTCAACTCCATTACTTTCTTGGCTCACTCCGACACTTGTAGAATACTGATCATAATTGTTAAATACATACCTTTCATCATCAATAAACAATCCGAATACACTTCCAATAAATGGTAAATTTGCAGCAAATGTAGGAAACGAATAACCAATTGTCATACTGGATGCAATAAAAAAAGTAGCTGCAACAATAAAATTTTTAATGAAATGCCTTTTCTTTTTAACTATCATGACATTTCTTTTCACTCTCTCTTTTTCAAGTGAGCTCACTTCCATCGGCTCTATATTTATATCAAGATTTAAATCATTAAATTGTTTATATAGCTTTTTCATGTCATACTTCCCCCCAAACGAATTTGCTGTAATCGTTTTTTCCCACGATATAATCGATTATCAATAGCGGCTTTTGTTAAACCACAATGAGTAGCAATTTCTTCGTTTTTCATATTTAAAAAGTATTTCATCGTAAAAATATCCCGGTCTAACTGCTCTAATTGCGTCATCATGATGAGCACTTCCTCTGTTGTTGTCTTGATTAAGTATTCCTCTTCAGCCGATATTGCGGCTTCACCTGTTTCATTTAGCTCATAAAAATATGGCGTTTTAGACAACCTTCTTTGTTTCGATATGGCTTTAAACTTTGCTATCGTGCAAATCCATCTTCTAAAATCCTCTTTATCGCCTCTAAATTGTTTAGCATTTTCATAAGCCCCTAGAAATGTATCACTAATACATTCCTCTATTATTTGAGGATCATTATAGGATTTTAGAGCATTATAAATAATCGCTTTGATAATCCCCATATATTCCTCAATGACATATTGAAGTGCTTCTTCTCGTTTTTTCTTAAGATGTTTTATAAAATTTTCATCTGTTACCCTCATGCAAACACCCTTTCTTCCATAAACATAAAGGATCCTTTATATAAAACATCGCTCAATCTTAAATTTCTTCTCATATTACTCAAAAATATTTATAATTTCAATTTTTTAACAAATATAAAAGGCTAAATCTCAATTGATTTAGCCTTTTTAATATTTATAGTATAGATTTTAACCAATAGCATTGGGACGAAAACTATTTGTTTACCTTAGGTGCTGGATAATCAAAGCCCTTTGTATCCACCTCTACCTTTTTCATCTGCTGATCTTCTAGTGGTTTATTTGTAGCATCTCGCTCTGCTCCAACAATGGCATCAACTGTTTCCATACCTGCAATCACCTTGCCAAAAGCAGCATATTTTCCATCAAGATGTGATGCTTCCTTTACCATAATGAAAAATTGTGAGCCTGCTGAGTTTGGATCATCTGAACGAGCCATCGAAATAACACCACGTTCATGCTTCATATTATTTTCAAATCCATTTGAGGTAAACTCACCATCAATCGAATAATCAGATCCTCCAGTACCATTCCCTTTAGGATCTCCACCCTGAATCATAAAATCAGGAATAACCCGATGGAAAATAAGACCATCATAGAATCCATCTTTTACTAAAGCAATAAAGTTAGCTACTGTATTTGGTGCTACAGTAGGCTCCAATTCAATAACAATTTTTTCATCATTGCTCATCGTAATCGTCACAATTGGATTTTCCTTCACTTTTGACGCATAATCCATTGTTTCTTGTGTTTCTTTAGCTGTTTTTCCCTCAGTTTTCTTACTATCCTTAGCTGTACCACAGCCTGTCAAAACAACAATAATGGCTAGCAGAGATAGCATAAAGAACAAACCTTTATTACGTACGAACATATCCTTTTCAACTCCTCTTGTTAAGCATCAATTCATTATAAAACTATCCAAACTGTAGGACAAATCCAAGAGAGACAATGACAGAATATTCCTGTCATTGTCTCTTTTTATTTCTACTATATTAATTTCGTAGGTTGCTATTAATTCACATTATTTCAATAAATCATAATTCCCTTGTCTAATACAGATTGATTTTGTACCTGATTCCCTAAAATATATAGTTTTTTTAAGTTGGGCAAATTCACTAAGGGTTCTACATTCGAAATAGCATTATTTTCTAAATGAAGCACCTCTATTTGTTGCCAATTTCCCAAGAAATTTAACGATTGTAGTGAACTATCTTGTAAAGTGAATGAACGTAAATTTGTAAAGCCAGCAAAGTAAGGCATGATCTTATCTACTTCTTGCACCCATTCCCCATTACCAATTTGAATGGAAACATCATTTAAAGTTAAATGCTCCAGCACGTTGTTCGTAAATGGCTTGCTATTCACCTGAAAATTACATTCATTACAGATTAACATTTTTACATGCTGCAAATTGAATAAGTCATTGGTTTCATAAAAGAGGGTCTCATTTAAATTGATTGTTTGCAAATGAGGTAGGTCATTTAATGAACGAATACCTGTAAGAATTCCATACTCCATGACTGTAAGCTGTTCTAGCTGTGGGTATTTCAGTAGTTCTGCACCATTCAATTGCGAATCCGATCCACTTATAGAAACCGTCAAATCTCTTAAAGCGGGTGCTTCTAGCTGTGGTAAAAATGAACTCTTCAGCTCTGCTTTTTTCAAATGGGGCGCTACAATCGATGAAATATCACCATGATAGCCAGTTAACGATAACTCCGTCAATGACGTTAGACTGTTAACCATATCCAACAATTCCACTTGACCAGGAGAAGCTAAACGTAGCTTTGTTAAAGATGACATATTTCTAAGTCTATCTAAATTGATGATATTCATGTTTTCAAGATCTAAAGATTGTAGTTTAGGCATATTTTGTATAAAATCAAGTGTTTTTAAATTTCTTACTGAGGTAAGTTTTAATTCTTGTAATTGAGTCAATGAGTATAGTGGGCTAAAATCTGTAGCTTCACTAATGTCTATTGCTAACGATTCTAGATTAGTTAGTGTAGACAGCCACTTTAAATCATTAATTGATTTTAAGGAAAGTGATTTCAGCGATAATTTATTTAGAATCTGAAAATCTGTCACCTCTTCAGCCACATAAGATAGTTCTAGAGATTGAAGATTGGGGAACTCTAATAATAAAGCAAGTTCATCATTACTTCTAATTTGGATAGAGAGCTCTTTAACATTAGACTTATCACTAAAATATCCTGCGATTTTACTAAATGATTCATTAAAACTACCTGTATAACTTTTTAAGTTTTCAAGATGTTGGAAGCTTACTTTTTCACTTTGTGATATTTCATAATCATTCATGAGCTTTAAAACCGTTAATCCAGTAAAGGCCTCAAAGTCCTTTTGTTCAATTTTTTGCGTATTTAATAATTTATCCATAATGATATAAGTAGAAATTTTAGCTTCCTTATTTGTAAAAGGATCTTCTAGACTATAATCAAAATGCCATTGATCGTCAGAATAGTAGGCAGCCAAATATCGAATACTTGCAATCTCTTCTTTTGCTGGCATCGTCCCACCTTTATCAAAAATATCTTTTAAAAAGAACAGTAGAACTTCACTTTCAGGCATTGTTCGAACGGATAGTTCTTCACGGTTTCCATCCTCTGTTTGATTACTACTTAAAAGAAAATACCCAAGGAATACACACATCATGACAATTGGTATCATAAAGAGCAGCTTTAAATTTGTTTTTGGACGGGATGGTGTATGAGGAGAAGCTGTTCCATAATAATTATTAATCGTTTGATCAACATAATAAATTTTATTCTCTTTCAACATGATTTCCGTATCACAAAAAGGACATTTGAATGTTTGCTCTTCTTTATATTCAATTTTCCCATTACAATTTGGACAATTTAATTTAATAAATTCCACTGGCAGCCCCCCAGCACTATTTTTCCATTAAGCTTAGTTGTCTAAAAAATAAATGTCAATATTTACGAAGTATAGGCAAGCAATCTAAAACTAAATTTTAAGTGTCTAGCCAGCTGTTTGAATTCTTCATAACAGCAGAATTTAATAAATCTAACTAAATTTACAATAATCCTATACTTGGGTTATTAAAGTTTGCCCAGGCTATATCACTGTTAATGTACCTAACCATTCTATAGGCTACTGGCTTAAAACCGCACTTTGGCCAAAATGCCGATGCAGCAAGATTAGTTATTCTCCAATCTGTAATGATATTCTCATAGCCCGCCTCTTTCATCCTTCTACAGCCTTCATTCATCAACTTTTTTCCCACACCTCTTCCCATTTGTGAAGAGTAAGTACCTGCAATCGTTAGCTCTATTGCATGCTCAGGTGTCATCAAATCTGAATGTATAGGATAATATTTTTGAAATCCTAATTCCTGCCCATCCTTTACTGCAACGAAACATGTATCATCATTCTCCTCTACTATACTTTTATATGAGTCTTTTATGCTCATGACAACCTCAGGGAATACAGGCTCAAATGTAGGTGCGGAATTTTGATACGATTGAATGATCCTAGACATTTTCCCCATCATTTCACTATCCATTTTATTTGCAACCCTAATCTCTGCATTACATGTATTTTCAAATGGTTTATAATCCCCAATGTTCATGACCCCATGTACTTGTTGTATAGAAAAGCTTAATCGTTGGTAGGCATCATAGTAAGCCTGATTTCCAAGAGGGATTATCGTGTAATGCATAAAGCAACCTTGCTCTAGCCATACCACTGAAATCTCTGCATATAATTTTCTAATAAGCTCAGCGGATTGATCCTTTCTGATTGCCAACCCTTCATATGGTACCCATACATGTCTGCCTCTTAGAGAGTCATTCTTGATGACTCCGATTAAATATCCTACTAGGTCATCTTTAATAAATGCTCCAATCCCCTTAATAGTATTATGAGCAAATAAGTTTTCAAGCATATTTGTTATATGTTCAGCATTAAGACAGCTGTTGTTTAGAAATGGATATACTTCACCCTCAAGGCTCTGTCTATTTTCGAGTAATTCAGCCATTGTGGGTACATCATTCACATCGATTGTTTTATATTTATATTTTCCCACTTCAACTCTCCCCCCCTAAATTTCTACATTATATTACATATTATATCATTATAGATAATACAGGATTTTGCTGGATATTTTTAATTACTTTCTAATCTAAGAGAGCCAAAGTCTAATTACAATGATGCATTTCTATCCTTAAGCTAAGCCAATTAACTATGTAGAAATAAAATAAATATGATATCTTTTTGCAAGGTAGTATTTTGGAAAGAGAGGATTTTTAGCAATGAATCAAAAAAATTTCTGGCTTGATTTACCACGGCCATTCTTCATTTTAGCTCCAATGGAGGATGTGACAGATGTTGTATTTCGTCATGTCATTCAGGAAGCAGGGAGACCCGATGTATATTTTACGGAATTCACCAATACGACGAGCTATTGTCATCCAGATGGGTTAGATAATGTACGTAACCGCTTAGCTTTCACAGAAGATGAACAGCCTATTGTTGCACATATTTGGGGAGACAACCCTGAACATTTTCGTCAAATGAGTATTGGTATGAAGGAATTAGGCTTTAAGGGAATTGATATTAATATGGGTTGCCCAGTTGATAATGTAGCAGAAAGAGGTAAAGGAGCTGGATTAATTCTTCATCCTGACCTAGCCGCAGATATTATTCAAGCAGCCAAAGCAGGAGGCTTACCCGTCAGTGTCAAAACAAGACTTGGCTTTACGGATGTAGCAGAATGGCGTGAGTGGCTTACACATATTTTAAAACAGGATATCGCCAATCTTTCTATTCATCTCCGTACAAGGGAAGAGATGAGCAAGGTCGCTGCACATTGGGAATTAATTGGAGATATCAAAAAACTACGTGATGAAGTTGCTCCCCACACATTACTGACGATCAACGGTGATATTCCTGATCGTTTAACAGGTCTAAAACTAGTTGAGCAATACGGTATCGATGGTGTAATGATTGGGCGCGGGGTGTTTTCAAACCCATTTGCCTTTGAAAAGGAACCTAAAGAGCATAGTGCCAAAGAATACCTTAATTTACTATACTTACACCTTAACCTTCATGACCACTATTCCAAGGAATTCGAAACACGTTCATTTAAAGCATTACAACGTTTCTTTAAAATATATGTACGTGGCTTCAAAGGGGCTAGTCAATTGAGAGTTCAATTACTGGGTGCACATTCTACAGATGAAGTCCGTGAATTACTAGCTACGTATATTGCCCACGAACTAAAGGAGAATAAATAAGAGGAGATTGGCTTCGCCACTCTCCTTTTTATTTGCTTTTACTTGTAATCATTTATTGGGCCTTTATCCATTAGAACTTCTACCATATTAGAAGAGCCCATCTTCAGCTTAGGTCTACGTTCAGAATTTGGTTCACTATAAAGCTCTAATGGGCTGATAATCACACCATCTGGAGTATTATGAAGTATTCCAGGCACACAGGAATAAATTCTATCATTATTATTAGCATTTTTAGCAAAAATAGTAACGGAGGTTCCATTATGATTATCTATACTCATAGACACCTTATATCTGTAGAATGAGCCTGTGCCATTTGATTGGGCGGAATAAACCACAGGAACAACAGCTAAAACATTATTATTTAATCTCAATTTGATTACTTCAGTTTTTGTTGAACCAGCATCTCTCCCAACATCCCCCATGTGTTCGACTACCCCGTTGTGAAAACTCCTAAGTGGGGGTGTATTTTTCGCCCCAAACATAGCTACATCGATCTGCTGACCATCCTTTGTATAGACTAAAGCATATATATCGTAGTCAGTACCAGTTTGCCATGATACCGTAGCAGTAATTTCAGGCGTTTTATCAATGATAACTGGCTTTTGACCTTTGGTGAGACTGACATTCCCCTTTACCTTTTCAAGATTTATCTGTGATAACATGTTTTGTCTATTTGTACTTTCTGGAACATTTAATGATTGATCAGGTTCTATCAGCATTTGTTTTTTTATAGTTGTTGATTCAGAAAGCTTGTTTTGTTCTTCAGGTTCAACCTCAACACCGTAATTTTCACATAACCCCTCTAACCCAGAATCAAATCCCTGCCAAATAGATCTCACCTTTGTCTGACTATTTCTTAGATATAATTCTAATACTACGATTCCATTTTCATTTGCAAAATTAGCTGGTGCTAAATTGATAATATTGTTATCAGTACGTATTTCTGCCTTTAAATTTTTCACATTTGAAAAACCTCGGCTATTATCTTCTGTAAGTGTTATAGCTATTTTAGTAATACCTTCAGGGATTTTACTCATGTCGAAATTCATTTTATGTATTTTTATATTCCCTACATTCTCAGGTGGTATCAGGGTAGCTGCACCAGATAAGCTAGTTGGTTGATTATAAAATATAATGCCGCTATCTCCTTGTACCTTGTTTACATCCGTTAAAAGGAATGCAGTTAACGAAATATCGATCGAATTAGACATTTCGTAGCTAATAGTAACACTACCTTTTTGGGAACTTATAACTGTATTTGCTCCCATCTGAAGGAATTGAATCATGTGAATCCCCCTTATCCCCTTATTATGTATAGATATCAAATTGATAAAATTGTAAAGTTAATCTTCCAATTTAAAAAATTCGAGTAATATTTACAAAATCCTTCTTTAAAAGGAAAATGACCGGAAACAAACACTGTTATTTACAGAAAACCAATCTAATTTCTCATAAATGCATTTTATGATATGATGTTTAAATTGTGTGTCTACTAAGTAGCACAGTTACATTCTTCAAAGAAAGAGGTATTTATGCATCATACACAGTTATCCAAGCGACATTGGTTACTTATCTTAACACTTGCATTATTAACATTTGTTCTTGGGACAAGCGAATTTGTTATTGTCGGGATCTTAACTGATATTTCTTCAAGCCTTCATATGACAAATGCAAAAGCAGGCACACTCGTTTCTGCGTTCGCTATCACATTTGCCATCGCTACACCACTCGTGATGTCAGCAACAAGCCATTTTCCAAAGCGTAAATGGATGTTGTTTTTGATAGGTTCCTTCATTGCCTTAAATGCTCTGTGTGTAATTTCAACGAGCTATATTATGCTCCTTATACTTCGGGTTATGACCGCGATTGTAACAGGTGTATTGATCTCTCTAGCCATGATTGTTGCAAGCGAAACCATGCCAATTAATAAACGCGGCCTTGCTATATCATTTGTTTTCGGTGGTTTTACACTGGCCAATGTAGTTGGAGTACCCATTGGAATTGTAATCGCTGAATGGTACGGCTGGAATGCCACTTTTATGTTAACCACTCTTCTCGGAGGGTTGGCGTTTGCGGCATCTTTTTTTGTCTTACCTACTCGACTCAGCCAAGTACGAAGCTCAATACGGGATCAATTTTCTTTAATGATTCAGCCTCGAATTTTAATTGCCTTTTTCATTCCTGCTCTCGGGTTTGGTGCAACCTATGCAGTCTTTACGTACCTTGTTCCTATTTTAAAGGGAATGGGTGCACCAAATAATTCTATAAGTTTAATCTTATTCGGCTACGGCTTTCTTTCGATTTTCAGCAACATTCTTGCCGGTAAAATTGCCACTCACAATGCCATCGGCCGACTTCGGTTTGTCTTTCTCGCACAAGCTATTGTATTGACAAGCTTATTTTGGACAACAAACCATTTTATTTTAGGATTAGCGAACATCGGACTAATGTCACTAATGGCCATCCTCTTAACAACATCTACTCAACTTTATTTAATAGATTTGGCCGAAATTTATAAACCAGATGCTAAAGGACTCGCTGCTTCTCTTATGCCCGTGGCAAGTAACGTAGGCATCGCTTTTGGGTCTGCATTAGGCGGCATTGTATATCATCAAGGAAATTTGATGAATGTCACATGGGTCGGTGGTATAGTTGCCGTCAGTGCAAGTCTACTAACTTTCTTTAGTTATCATTTAGACCTTAAACAAAAGAAAACAGCATAAAAAATGCAAGAGGTACCTTAGAAAGAATATAAATCAAACAGACCCATTCGAATAAAGCGAATGGGCCTGTTTTTAAAAAGCTTACTTGTGATCCGTATCTTCATAATAAGGAATAATTATTCTGGAATAATATATTTTTCTTTCATTGGCCCAACTTTATTTAAAATAATTGCGCCAATCATTTGTATAATCGTCTTCACAATAATTTGCCCCAAAATGGCGGCAGGTACCGCTTCCCATGGCAATATATTGGCACCAAGTGGACTTAAGCCGATTACTACGAAAATTGCAGAATCTAGAAATCCTCCAACAATACCACTGTAGAACACACGCCAAGCCATTGGTAATTTTAATCGAGTATAAATTTCAGTATCAGCCGTTTCAGCGACAACAAATGATAGCGCTGAGGCTACCACAATTAAAAGTGTATCACCTAGTAGGAATGACACCACAGCTGATAAAATTAAAGCTGTAATAATAAATAAATACGTCTTTTTTCTACCATATTTATTTTGTACTAGATCCCGAAAAATAAAGGTTGCCCCAATTAAAAGCGTTCCCATTGGAACAATAAACATACCAAAATGGAATGGTGCAAATGCTGCCGTTACCACATTAGCAATAACAATAGATAATAAATAAAATAATATTCTCAAACTATTACTCCTCAAGTAAATTTAATTTTTGTAAGAGCACCCTACACGCCTCTTTTATTTCCCCACACAAGGGCATGTAACTGTGGCAGTACTTTAACATCTCTTAAATCCTCATCCTTCATTACTCTATCAATCAGTGCACGATATTTATCCAATAAATTCATCATTAATTGTGAATTATCAGTTGCCGTGAGATCATCATTACCGACTTGAAGATAAAAAGGAATCATGGGATATCGATGGTGAATTTGTTTAGCATAATCGTAATCCTCTTGATTAAAAACGACTATTTTGAGGGATACATGGTGATTGCTGTTCCGATCTTTAAGTTTTTCGAAGATATAAGAGAGCACCGAGTAGTCTGTGGTCATTCCAGAACTAGGTGGCTTTGGTGAAATTGTCAGTTCATCAATCTCATACATCCACTTTTGCCACCTACTCCCCTGTGTTTCTACCCCGATTTTTATGTCATTTTCTTTTAAAATGGCAATAAGCTCTGCTAAATTCGGATTGAGTGCAGGATTGCCGCCTGAAATTGTGACAAATGAAAAACCATTGCCCCCTAAACGTTTCAACTCAGACCAAATCTCTTCCGCTGTCATTTGGACAATAAGGTGCTTTCCACTGCCATCCCACGTAAACGATGAATCACACCAAGAACAGGAATAATCGCAGCCCGCAGTTCTTACAAACATTGTCTTCTGGCCAACGACCATACCCTCTCCTTGAATCGTTGGCCCAAAAATCTCGATAACAGGTACTTTACTCAACTTCCATCCACTCCCTTCTAGCTTCTGCATAGCTTGTTGGAGTCTCGTAAAGCCTGATAAACTCTACACGTACACCGTTATATCCTTCATCAAGCAAAGCCTCAGTCAACTTTTCGTAAATCCAAACAACAATATTCTCTGCCGTCGTATTCATGAGTGGAAGCGTTTCATTTAAATAACGGTGATCCAAATGAATCTCTATTTTATGTTTCCATATTTCTTTTATATCGCCGAAATCAATCATCAAACCACGTTCATCTGTGTAGCCACTCAGTCCTAATATAGCTCGATAGGTATGCCCATGTAGATTTTTACATTTCCCTTCATAATGATGTAGATGATGGGCAGCATCGAAGGTAAATTCTTTGCTTATGAGAACACGCTTTGCATGATATTTCAATTGATTTCTTTGAATATCCACATCAATTCTCTGGAGTCTCTCAACGATTTTAAAATCTGACATGCCTTAAGACTCCTTCCTATAACTTAAATACTCATCAAGCCCTTTATTTCGCAATTTACATGCTGGGCATTCACCACATCCATCTGCTATGACACCGTTATAGCAAGTCAACGTTCTTTGTCGTACAAACTCAAGTGCACCAAGCTGATCAGCTAATTCCCATGTTTGTGCCTTATTCAGCCACATCAAGGGTGTATCAATCACAAAGGAGTCATCCATCGATAAATTTAACGTTACATTTAAGGATTTAATAAAGACATCTCGGCAATCCGGATATCCACTAAAATCAGTTTCACAAACACCTGTTACAATATGCTTTGCCCCTACTTGGCTCGCTAAAACGCCCGCAAATGAAAGAAAAAGGAGATTGCGGCCAGGCACAAAAGTCGATGGGAGCTCACCATTTTCTCCGTCCTTCACCTTTATGTCTTGTCGTGTCAATGCATTCGGAGCAAGTTGATTCAGGAGAGACATATCAAGTATGTGATGCTTGATACCAAGCTCCTCTGTTATCACCTTCGCACAGTCAATTTCAAGACGATGCCTTTGACCATAATCGAAAGTTACTGCCTCAATCTCTTCAAAGCGTTCTTTTGCCCAGAACAAACAAGTTGTGCTGTCCTGACCTCCACTAAATACTACAATTGCTTTTTCCTTTTTCATCTATAAAGACTCCCTTATATCGAAAAAACAGCACTCTAAGAAAAAGTGCTGCTTTCTTCTTAGTTTTTTTAAGAGGGTAGCTAAAAACCTCTGTCTTGCTTCATTTATCGATTATCAATTTTTTCTGGGTTAAGATCGTGGTTCATTAAACGATAATTGGCGATTTCTTCGTATTTAGTTCCTGGCTTCCCATAGTTACACCATGGATCAATCGAGATACCCCCACGTGGAGTAAATTTCCCCCAAACCTCTATATATCTTGGATCAAGTAATGCAATTAAATCATTCATAATGATATTCACGCAATCTTCATGGAAATCGCCGTGATTTCTAAAACTGAATAAATACAACTTTAGAGATTTACTTTCAACAATTTTTTTATCTGGGATATATGAAATGTACATCGTTGCAAAATCCGGCTGATTTGTAAGCGGACATAAACTAGTAAACTCTGGGCAATTAAACTTAACAAAATAATCTCGATTAGCATGAAGATTATCCACTGCCTCTAATACCTCAGGTGCATAATCATAGGAATACTTTGTACCTTGATTACCTAATAGGGTCAAATCCTTTAATCCTTCTTCATGACTTCTGCCAGACATAAAAAAACCTCCTTGTAAAATGTTTCCCAACACTTTTCAAGAGAGGCATCACCAATCATTCTATTTAAAACATAAGTAAACAGATAAAAAAAGCCACGTCCGATATGGACATGGCATATTGTCATGTTTCCATAGTTTTTTATAGAGGGTATCAGCTATGAACCTCTCCCGTTCTAGTCCGGGCATTCTTTTCTTCAATATCGTACAAAAAATAATACAGGACGTCAAATGGATTTTTTATAAAACTCTTAAATGATAAAAAGTATGAATCACTGTAAGTCAATACTCATTTGAAAGTTCTACTTTTTTATTAAATTACTAGGAAAATAGAATTAATCCATTTTTAACAAAGTAATACTAATTATCAATATTTTGAGATTTTTCAATATTCCGATATTCGAATTATCTCACCTGTGATAAATTGGAAATATCACACTAAACTGAAAAGTGTGATAATTAAGAGCGGAGGGAGAAATGAGATTTGAAAAAGTTTAAGTTTACGAAGTTTTTAAGTAGTATGATAGCTTTCGTTATGGTGCTTTTTCTATTGGTTCCATTATCGAGTGCTAATGCTGAAGATTCGAAGCCATTCAAGCAGGATAGCCAAAGTGAAAGTATACTTCAATTAAAGGCGGCTATCGCTGAACAGCTAAGCTTGTCTAAAGATGGTCCAACTCTTCACGAAAGCTTACAAAATGTATCAGGCAATCAAGAAGTTGCAGTCATCGTACATTTATCTGAAAAGCCTGTGGCACTAGAGCAAGGAATGAGCCAATTGAAAGGCCAAATGTTCTCTAATGCGCGAGCAAATGAAGTTCGATCAAATGTAAAATCTCAACAAGCACAAGTTAAGAAAGAATTAGCTACTAAAAATGTTCAAATGACTCAAGGCTACACATTTGATACTGTTTTAAACGGTTTTGCAGCAACTGTGAAAGCAAATGATCTCCCAAAGCTGCTTTCAATAGAAGGAATAACATTAATTGAACCTGATGCAATTGTTTACGCATCTGAAGATAATACAATGAAATCATCAGAACTGATTAAGGAAGATCAATTAGAGGCTCAAATGAATACAAGTATTTCTTTCCTCGGCATCGAACAGCTTTGGAATGAAGGAATTGAAGGACAAGGTATAAAGGTAGCAGTATTAGATACTGGTATTGACGCAGATCACCCTGAGTTCGCTGGAATTTACAAAGGTGGGAAAAACTTCATTCCAAATTCATCAACTTACACAAAGCCTCGGGCAGATGACGATGCATCGGAAACCTTGCCTTCTGAGCGTCCTGCTGGAACACCTGAATTTAATGAAAAGGGAAGCTCGTTCTATACTTCTCACGGTACCCATGTTGCTGGAACCATTGCAGCAATTGGAGCTAACAATTTCGGCATTAAAGGAATTGCTCCCAAAGTAGACCTTTATGCTTACCGTGTTCTTGGTGCATATGGAAGTGGGGCTACATCTGGTATTGTTAAAGCAATTGAAACGGCTGTAACAGAAAAAATGGACATAATCAACCTTTCTCTTGGTGGGGGGGCTAACTCTGAAACGGACGCTGGTTCATTTGCTATTAATAATGCAATGATGGCTGGAACAATCGGAGTAATTGCAACAGGGAACTCCGGCCCAAATCGAGGAACAATGGGCACGCCTGCAACCGCTCGTTTAGGAATTGCTGTGGGTAACACAACAAATCCAGAAACAATGTATAACGGTGAAGTGAATGTTACAGTTGGTGACTACAACTTAACAAAACAGCTCCCATTAATGGGCACAACTTTTGGAAGGGATTTAGCAACACAGCTTCAAGGAGAATTTGACCTAGTTGCTATTCCTGGAAACGGAGAAGTAAAAGACTATGAGGGAATCGATGTAGAAGGTAAAGTGGCATTAATCTCTCGTGGCAGTATCGCATTTGTTGATAAAATTGCGAATGCAAAGGCAAATGGAGCAGTCGCCACAATTATTCATAACTTTGCTGGTGGAACAAATGCACCTAATATTTCAGGTACATTCCTGGGTGATTCCTTTGCTTTTCTACCAACATTTGATATGTCCCAAACGGATGGCAATGCAATTCGTGCTGCATTAGCCGGTGGAACTGGAAAAGTTAGCTTTAGTCAATTTACTTCCACAAAGACACTGGGGGATGAAGTAAACGATTCAAGCTCCCGTGGACCATCTACGCCAAACTTTGATATTAAACCAGATGTAAGTGCACCTGGAACAAACATTATGTCAACGATTCCAATGTATAAAAAGGATTTCCCTAATGCAGATTACGCAGAGGCATATGATCGTAAAACAGGAACCTCTATGGCAACACCGCATATTACAGGTATTGTTGCATTACTTAAACAAGCAAATCCTGATTGGAATGCGTTCGACATAAAAGTGGCGCTTTCTAATACAGCAAAGGTTTTAGATAAAACAAAATACGATGTGTTCTCTCAAGGTGCAGGTCGTGTAAATGCTTATGCTGCAGCACATCCAGAAATTCTTGCCTATGCATTGGATAGTGCAATTTTAGATGGAACAGGAGCTGTTTCAGAAAACTTAAAAGGGACAGTTACTTTTGGTCCACAATCACTTAAAGACCAGGATATTTCCGTAACGAAACAAGTTTTAGTAAAAGATATAAAGGGGAACGGCGGTAATTATAATGTATCAATTGATGTGACAAAATCATTTGGTGATGCAACTGTTACAGTCGACCAGCCAACATTTAATCTAGTTGGTGAGCAAGTGTTAAATCTTACATTAACGGCTTCACAAGCTACAGCTCCAAACGGCTCGGAAATACTGGGGTATATTCACATCAGCGGTGGTGCTACAGAAATTTCATTGCCATTCGCAGCTGACTTTGGAAGCGAGGCAGTAACTGAAATTAAAGATTTAAAGATTACAGAAACAGACCTCTCCTTTAATGGAGATGGCGCGAAAGATTCAGCTGTACTTTCATTTACATTAACTGGCGATGTAACAACTAACTATATCGAGCTATGGGATATTATGAATCCTCAAGGTGGAGAATATGGTGATGGCTACATCGGTTATCTACATGCAGGTACTGCGCTAGGAAAAGGCTCTTATACGCTGAATATCGCTGGGCAATACAAACCATGGGGAACAGAACCTGCCACAACAATTCCAGATGGTCTCTATACTATTGACTTTACTGGTCTTGCGGCATCAGGGGTAGTTTCCGATTATGTTGGACCAATTATCGTGAAAACAACTAAACCAGAAATTACTGGTTCAGTAGCTGAAGGTGTCGCTACAGGAAAGGTAACAGATAAGTATATCGACTACAATGAAGAGTTATATTTATATGGTTTAAACTACAATTTAAATGATAAATTAAAAGCTTCCTATATTGCTACTGTGAATGGCGAAATACAAGCGCCAGTTCCTTTTGAATTAAATCAAGACGGTAGCTTCACATTCCCAGTAACATCAGAAACTAATGCTGTATCAGTAAAAATTGAAGACGCTGCAGGGAATGTTGGTGAAGCACTAATATATGAAAAAGATGTAGTTGAACCAAAAGTAACACTTTCTGTCAATCCAACTGAGCTAGACCTAACAGCTGGGGAATCTGCACAACTTACGGTAACAGAGACATCTACTCCTCCAGAAGGTGAAGCAACAGAGGAAGATGTAACTTCAAAAGCAACTTATGTTGTGGGAGATGAAAATGTTGCAACAATAGCAAATGGATTAGTAACTGCTGTAGGTGAGGGCACGACTACGATTACTATTTCATATGGTGATCATGAAGTTACGGTAAATGTTACAGTAAAAGCACCTGTTGTAGAAACACCAATCATAACACTAGAAATTGACCAAGCTCAGGTTGAAACTAGAATAGGTAAAGAGGTTATGGTTAAGATTACTGAAGTAACTACTTTTGAGGGTAGAACAACAGAAAAAGATGTTACTACGCTTGCAACCTACGAAGTAGCAAATGATAAAATAGCTACTGTAAAAGCAGGGGCTGTAAAAGGTAAAGGTCAAGGTACTACGACAATTACAGCAACGTATGGTGACCACACATTAACATTTGATGTATTGGTTGAAAAGCCGGGCAATGGTAATGGTAACGGCAATGGCAACGGCAACGGCAATGGCAATGGCAATGGCAATGGCAATGGCAATGGCAATGGCAATGGTAATAATGAAGTTACCGAAGTTGAGTTATAATTAAATAAGTACGGTTCCAGCAAAAAGAGAAATTGCGCTTTGCAATTTCTCCTTTTGCTATTTAAATTTCACTTACTCATGATAAGGTTGGCTGTAACGAGTCTATGTACAGTTTTTCTGTACAAGCTTTATCTAGTAATCGAATATTTAATGCAAAACCATAAGAGATCCTAACATTACTGTTCAGAACCTTTTAGTTTTATTTAAGCATTGTTGCAGTTAAAAATTCTCGTGTTCTCTCCTCTTTTGGATGATTGAAAAATTGTTCAGGTGTGCCGCGTTCAATAATTCTCCCATCATGCATATAGACAATCCAATCAGCTACCTCTTTTGCGAATCCCATTTCATGGGTTACAACAACCATAGTCATTCCTTCTTCAGCCAAATCTTTCATGGTTGTTAAAACCTCTCCCACAAGCTCAGGATCGAGTGCCGATGTTGGCTCATCAAAAAGCATAATGTCTGGTTCCATCGCAAGTGCTCTAGCAATCGCCACCCGTTGCTTTTGCCCCCCTGATAGTTTACTAGGATAGACATCCGACTTATCCTCCAAACCTACTTTTTTCAGTAATTGTTTTGCTTTGATGATAGCTTTTTCTTTGTCTACACCCTTTACCATAACAGGTGCTTCAATAATATTTTCTAAAACCGTTTTATGTGGGAATAAGTTAAAATTTTGAAACACCATCCCAACCTTTTCTCTAATCTTGTTAAGATCATCTGTCCGTGGATTGACTTCATTTCCCTCAATTATAATATTGCCATTATCTTTTCTTTCTAAAAAGTTCAAGCAGCGAAGGAGGGTGCTTTTCCCTGACCCACTCGATCCTATTAGACAAACAACATCGCTCTCATAGACTGTCATGTCGATATTTTTCAATACATGTAAGTCTCCAAACGATTTATTCAATTGACTTATTTTAATCATTTCCTTAGTTTCCAATTTTTTCAGCTCCTATCTGTCGCTTACTGCTAATTTTAATTCAGTTCGGTTCACTACAAATGTCATCAACGCTACCAACAATAAATAGTAGACTGCTACAATGAGTAAGTAGGTCATTTCATCGAAATTATTCGACCCAAGTGTTGTCGCCACATTAAACAGCTCATTCATGGAGATAAATGCGGCTAACGAAGAATCTTTTAAACTGATGATAAATTGATTGCCTAAAGGCGGCAATGCTCTACGGAATGCCTGTGGGAGAATAATCCTTCTTAATGTCAGTGTCTTTGTCATTCCCAAAGAGCGTCCTGCTTCAAATTGGCCATTATCGACTGACTGAATTGCTCCCCGAAGGATTTCAGAAATATAAGCTCCATTATGTAGCGCTAGAGCAAGGGAAGCAGCCCAAAAATCAGGGAGAAGGAAAATCCCGCTAATTCCGAAGTAGAGGATAAATATTTGAACAATCAGTGGTGTTCCTCGAACCAAATAGACATATATATCTGAAATAAGTTCTAAAATTTTTATATTAGAAATTTTTAATAAGGCAAAGACTAGTCCGATGATGATTCCCAGTAAGATAGAAACCACCGTCAGCTCTAATGTTAAAAGCATAGCTTTAAAGAATACACCTTTTGTTTCCATTAGTATTTGAAAAAAATGTGAAAAACTTGGCAAAGTACTACTTCCTTTCTTTTATAGCATTGGTTTATTCTGATTTTTTGGTAATGTCCTCACCAAAATATTTGATACTGATTTGAGTCAATGTTCCATTTTCCCGAAGTTGTTCCAAAGATTCATTAACTCGCTTCACTAGCTTTGGATTATCCTGAGGCAACACAATCGCTTGTTCACTGCGATTAATTAATTGTTGTCCTTTAATCTTAAAACCTTCCTTTTCAGCAGTTTTTCCTGTAACAAAATCTGTAATTACTGCATCATGACGCCCACTGCTTAATGCCTTTAATGCCGTAATATCGCTGTCATATGTTTTGATGTTGTCTGTATACTTGGAAGCTGTATCGGCATATGTTGATCCTTTTGCAACAGCTACTTCCTTTCCCTCTAAATCTTCAACAGTCCTAATTTTACTATCCGGTCTGGTGAAAATTTTCGGTCCTGAATAATAATAGGGGGTAGAGAAAGAAACATGTTTACTCCGCTGCGGGTTAATCGTGTGACTTGCAACGGCTGCATCCGCTCTTCCCGTTTTCACCCCTTCAACAATCCCTTTGAACTTGATTCGTTTCTGAACCGGCTCAAGGCCCATTTCCTTTGCAATCGCTTCACCAACCTCAATATCAAAGCCCGACATTGTAAGATCGTCATTTATATAACTAAATGGCTTAAATTCACCAGAAGTAGCAAAAACAAATTGATTTTTATTGATCAGTTCAGATCCATCTTCAAGCTTCTGCTTCTCTCCACAACCAGACAACATGCAGGCTACGATTGTACTTAAGACCAATAAAAACTTTTTACTCAACAACATGTTGGCTATAACTCCTTTCTCTTTCGATTATTCCTACAATCCTTTCTTGCTATATAACTTGCTTATGATAGTTAATACCCAATCTACTTCCGATAAAACTAAAAAGTATCAGGCACTATTAATAGTGCCTGATACTTTTTCTACAAATTTCGCATTATATAATTATCTTTCAGGTATTCTCTTTCCTCTAAAATGTAGCTTTTTAGATGTATAGAACTAAGAAAAACGCACTTACTTATGATACGGTTCTCCGTGATGTAGCTAAGTGAGATTTTTAAAAAGAAGTGACTCTTTCCCCACATTTCTTTACTTGTTATTTATCCTCCATGTCATTAAATTATATAGCGGCGTCAATTTTGATATTTTTTCTTTTGCAATTTGTATGATACTTTCTTTTGTTTTAAGGTATTCATCATTAGGAGAAATATGATAAATGCAAAAAGATTCATAACCTTCTTTATCATATTTTTTATAAAAGTCGATAAAGCTATATGGATCTTCTTTATCAATTACAAATTTATGAATTGATGTATCAGATTGTGGGTCATATATATGCCAAATCAATTGTTCCCCTTGTAAGTTTTTAATTTCCTGATGAATTTCATCTTTTAGGGTATCGATTTTTCCCTTCTTAAGAAAATCTCTATCAATAGCTCCCTTTGCTGTTGCATGAAAAAGTCCTATTTGGATTCCATCACCTACTACAGAAACTTGCATACATGCATGTTTTATGAAACTTTCATACCGTTCAGCCGAACTGCCTTCAATTATTGCATCACTCTTGTGTTTACCATAACGGAGGCAAATCCAAGACAATCGTTTATAATTGTACTCTGACCGAATGATTTGAGAGGTAATATATTCAGGTTTTCTATCGGCAGCCCAGTGGTTATATAAATTATAATGTGACAATTGTTTTTTCAATTCACTATTTATTGTAAGTAATTTTTTTCGGACAATATCCCTACGTTTATTTATAAATGAACCATCTTGATTTTGATATTTTGGAAAAAGTGTCTCATAGTCTCGAAAATTAAAAAAGTAATCATTTAAGTTATAGTCAGTTTCAATAAAGGGATCAGTATCATCAATAAATATCTCATTAATTTTCTTATTAGCTTCTATATTAGCATCCGACAACTTCCTAAGTTCTCTGTCAATATTTTTATAACTTTGTATAATGCTATTGGAAACTTTCGTGGAGGCTATAAAACAATAATTAGCAAATTCCTCTAAACGCTTCTGATTACTCGAACTCACTCCATGAATTAATTCAAGGTTTCCCTCTAAACCTCCATGAGTGAAGTTTGCAGAGCCATGGTAAGCTTTTAAACCTCTCGATGTTTAGAACATAAATACTTTTGCATGTAATTTTTCTTTATGCACTATATATACATTAGCTATTTTTAATAATTCTTCCAAAAGAATACTCGGGTTATTCATGTTAAATTCTACAGATAAATACAGAATAATGTTGTCCTTTTGCAAATTATTTTTAACTTTTAATTCTTTGATAATCTCTAATCCGTAATTTGAAAAATAAGCTGTTACAATAATGATTTTGTTGATGTCCAAGTCTTTTATTACCTTTTGAATGTATCCCTTTTCCCAAACCCAATTACCATCTTGTAAACTTTTCATAATCACACCTCTTTCAATTCATTTCTAATTACCATCAAAACTGTGTGAATATTTAGAGGTAAAAATATAACTCATATTTAAAAACAAAATCACTATTTATTTTTCATTAATTGACTCTGATAAGTCTTGATAATATTTAACTGATTTCTTTAAATGTTTATCTATCTCTTTTAAATCTCCCTCTAAATTTTTCCACACTTCTAAATTTACCATATCTTCTTTTATCTCTTTTTTGGCTTTTTTGTAAAGTTTAATTCTTTTATCAATATTGTCTATAAAAGCATCCTTTAATTTTTCTGCTTTTTTTGCATTTTTATTTGAAAATTGATAAGTGGGAATTAATTCAACATTATGTTTGAGATTATTTAGACCTTCTATAGCATCGCTAACATTTAAATTTAATTCATTATAATCATAGTTATTTAAAAAAGATCGCTCCCAATAGGTATTTTTAATATAGTCCATACTACTTCCTGCCTGCCTAAAAGCAACATCAAACACCTCATCATAATATTCTTTATCGCTCATCTCCGAAATATCTTTAGATAACCCTGTAATCTGGAAAAACTTTAGAAATTCTTGTTCTTGATTTTTTTGTTTTTCACTAATATCTGATTTCTTTTCATCTTCATTTCCACAAGCAACAAGCATTAAAGCTAACATAACTAAAGCGACAATTTTCTTCATAAAAAGCTCTCCTATTATTAGATATTTACACTGGTGAAGCATTAAAATCATAACATAAACCACTACCCAAAAAAGTATTAAATTACCTTAAAAAGTTACTCTATCCTTATTTACAAATGGCTTTCTTCTTTAATATCTTCCTAATCCAACTATAGGAATAATCATATTTTCTTGCTAATTCTTTAGCGTTTGTCCCATCGTATTCCTTTGCTATTTGTTCATACAAATATTGTTCGGATAATAATCTTTTCGGAAAGGTTACATATTGACCAGCAAAATAGCTATGTACCAACTTGGTATTTTGATACCCAATCAATTCTACAAATTCCTTATATGCCCCATTAAAACATGAACTATCTAACCTACTTGCATCCATTTGTTATCTCCTTTCTCTTTTTTTGTTGTTATAAATATGGCACTTTTTAATGTGACAAGCACTTTGACTATCAAATGGCTTTTCACAATGAAAATCCACTTCGTTTTTACCTATTCTTCCATTAAAATGAATAATTTTAAATTGCCACTAAAACAGAAAAAGGAGTAGAAGAAATGTCCGTAGACACTTCTCCTACTCCTAGTTGTAACTCTTCCAATACTTCATCATTTAGCTTGATTTGAATGCTTTCAATTTCTCTACCTTCATTAATAGTGATTTGATGAATCAATAAATGCAATAATCTTTTTCTTTGTTCCCTTGTCAATGCTTGTGTAAAGGCTTGATGGAAATTCGTCATAATCGCATGGATTTTTTCATAGGTGACTTCACTCGATACTGTTGACTGCAGTTGTCCTAGAATTGGTTCTATTTGTACTTTCAGATTGGTCATGGTTTCTTCCATACTTCGTGATTTTCGTTGGAACACCTCTTTGGAAATCACTTCATCTGTATAAGCATCTAACAAGTTGGCTAACTTTTTCTCACAGCGCTCTAACTCCTGTCGGTAATGCTCATATTCTCGCTGTAAAGGGGCAACTAACGATTGTTGCTTTGTATTAATGTTATCTACTAATTTTTTCGTCAAATGCTCGCTTTTCATCAATGCTTCCAGTTTATTCAACACATAATCATCCGCATATTCAGTACGTACTGAATTGGAACGACAAGCAACTGTTCCTTTATTCTTCCATGCACCACAAACATAATACTCTAGGACACGTTTCTCACCAGATTTTGTTCGATTTGTTGTACGTCCTATCACCATTCCTGCACCACACTGTGGACAGCGCATAATACCTGTGAGGGGAAACACACCCTCATGAATTCGATTGGGTTTACAGGAACGCTCTTTGTAAACCTTTTGCGCTATTTTCCATGTTTCCTCGGAAATAATGGGTGGATGCTCACCTTTCACAATGATTGGATTCGGATTGATATTATTACGACGCTTTTCATTCCAATCTCTTCGAACATTATAGCGAATATAGCCAGCATATACGGGATTTGTTACGATAGTTTTAATTGCATTCAATGAAAAGGTCTTATTCTTTTTTGTTCGATATCCATCCTGATTTATTTTATTGGCAATAGCCTTATAACCATGACCTGTTGTATACATTTGAAAAATTAAGCGTATAATCTTTGCCTCTTGCTCATTAATTTGTAAACCTGTCTGTTTTCGCTTTTTGTTCTCACTATCTTTTTCTACCACATCGTAGCCCATTACCTGACCACCATTCCATTGTCCATCCTTGGCACGAGCAATCATTCCCATTTTGACATTTTCGGCTATGTTGTTACGTTCATACTCAGCAATAGCAGCCATCATCTGAAAATGCAATTTTCCTGTAGGTGTTTCTGTTTCATACTTCTCTGTATAAGAACGAAATGCTATGTTTTTGCTATTGAGTTGTTCGACAATGTTCATCAAGTCTAAACTTTTACGAGCGAGACGATTCATCTTCCAAACAAGCACTATATCAAATTTCTTCTGTTCTGCATCAGCTAGTAATCTCTTAATAGCTGGTCGTCCTGTAATGTTTTTCCCACTAATCCCCCGATCTACATATTCATCATAGACACCATAGCCCTCCTTCTCACAAAACTCTTTGAGCACACGTATTTGTTCATCAATACTATATCCTTCCTCAGCCTGCTCTGTCGTTGAAACACGAGCATAAATTGCTACTTTTTTAGGACTCACTTGTTGGCTCATCTTCTTTTTCATCTCCTTGATTAGTCATATAGTTTTGGCACATTTCTGCAATAATGAGTAGTACTTCATTAGTTGATTCCATCATCATGCACTCCTTGTGAACAATTTTCTGAAATAGTTTTCTCGGTAATACTCATTGATAATATATATTTATAATCATTTTTCAATCCGAACTAAAATTCCCAGTTTCCCAAAAATTTTTTCAAGAGTGAACTTCCAAAAAACAAGACCAACTCAACTAAAAAAATATCTATCTCTCACATCAAAAAAAGTGGGAAATCGGGAAAAAAGATAATTGTACAAATCAACACTCTAAGAAATGAATATCGAATGCACTCTTCAAAATAAAAGGGAATTCGGGACGTTTCAAGTCAACAGATGTATCGCATCACTCATCACATCTTCGTCTAAGTGAATGTATGTTTTGGTTACAACACGATAATCTTTATGACCTAAAAGCTCTGCAACAGTTGGTACGTTCACGCCTTTTTTAACAAGGTTAGTAGCAAAACTATGTCTGAATGTATGGCATGTAATCCTTTGACTCCACGCTAACTTTTTCACTGTAAGAGCCATTATTTTATTCACATAAGTTGCCGAAATAGGAAATAAAAAAGTATCCAATTGCTTTTGTGTCGTATCTAAGGAACTAATATGAACCATTAAGCGTTTTTTCAGTTCTTCATGTAAAGGTAACTTGCGTACATGTTTCCCCTTACCATTACGAATAATTAGCTGATTACGCTGGAAATCTATATCCGAGATTATTAGCCCTAGGCACTCATTAATTCGTATGCCAGTGTACATCAGTGTGTAAAGTATTTTCTTTACAAGTGGATGGGTCACAGCATCTATATAGACCGCTAACTCTTCCTCTGAAAGAACCTCAACTCTTCTTTCAATGATGCTCTCTTTGGCTACAGATTCAAAAGGGTTTGTAGAGACATGTTTTTCTTGTACTAGGTATGCAAAAAAACTTCGTAGTGCGTATATTTTCACATTTATTGTAGCTCCTGTATTTCGTTTTACTTCTTTTAAGTGTTGAAGATACTTACAACTAACGGTATTGTCTACCTTTTGAAAAGTACTAATACCGAATTCATGCTTTAAAAAGGCTATAAACTGCTTACATGTATTCAAATAACTTCGTATAGTTTCGTTACTTTTTCTTTGATGCAAAAGATACAATTGATATTGTTGTATTAATTCCATTATTCTTTACTCCTAAACACCTTATTTTGTAAAACATCATTCATCTTCAAGCATTTCTTCAATCTCTTTTTGAGTATCTCTTTTTCTATCCAATAAAGAGCCTAATTTGCTATTTTTACTGATAGGTTTAGGCTTAGGTGAAGGTATAGCCTCATTATTACTTAAAGAACTTAATAATTCTTTATCTAGTCTCAACACCGCACAAATTTGTGTTTCATCATTTATCTTGCGTTTTCGAGTATGCTTATTTTTTTCAGCATCAAGGTATCCACTAGTTTTTAGTTGTTTCATAACCGTATCAAAACTAGAGAATCCCTGCGCCTTAAGTTCGGTTTCTAAAGTTGATTTAAGAATTCCTACTTCAAGGTACGTATCTTTGGTTTTAATTGTTCCATAGTATTCAAGACCTTGGTGGCTCTGCCCATCCCGTTCAAATCTCACTTGATGACGAACTACAAATTGCTTAATGACATCTATTGCTTTTGCATCTAATGTTCGAGTACCAGCCGTTTCTGAATCATTTTCGAGTACAAATTGAAATAATGCTTCTAAATTTACATCCAATTGATATTGTTTAAAACATTCATTAAATAATTCTGCTGTCAACAGAATTATGGCATACTTTTCTGCTAGTCTTCCTGAGAACTCATCTTTCACTATGAAATTCTCTTCGAACTCCTTTTTCCATTTTGTATACTTTTGTAGAATGTCTTCTTTTTGTTGAGCATGTGCTAAGAGAAATTTCACAAAAAATACACCTGAATGCCCATAATGTTCACTAACGCCTACTTTTAATGCTTGTGCATGGTCTGCTGATTCTGTCCATGTTTTATTTACAAATTCAGGTAAGCGAACAGTAATACCATTATTTTTTGCTGATTTTTCGGTTAACTTATGTTCAGCAGTAGAAATAATCGTAGTATTCCAAGTTGCTTGTTCCTTCATTTCCGATTCTTTTGTTAAACGTGATTTGTCCTGTCCTTCAGCTAACTGATAAATAATAGTGGTAAAATCACCCTGCGTTTTTGAGCTAGCTTCATCCAGTGTAATTGGAACACCAAAGTTATCTGCAACTAGCTTTAGTTGTGCATTCCCCGTACTATTCCAATTTCTAATCAATCCATTATGGTCTGGTTTCCCAAATGAAGAGACCGCAATACGTGTAGCAGTGGTTTTCCCTGTAGACGACTCCCCAGCAATATGCACCATTAAGACTTCCATTGGAGACCACATAGCTAATAAAGCATTCACAGGTGCTGAAAAACCAAGTATCATGGCAAATTCCAATGGTATTTTTCCTTGTACCTCTGCCTTCATTAAATCTATCCATCCCTCTAATGTTCCAGAAGGTTTTATATCTAAAAACCCATTGTATTGAGATGTCTGTTTACTAGCTGTAATGAAGCGGTAATGCTTAAAAGAGAGATTACCTGCTTCATCTTGTTCCCAACCAATAGTGTTATGAGAATATTCAATAGGCACACGCATATCGTCTTCGAGCATAGATAAAAAACTAATAATATGACCTACTTTTTTGGTAGGGACATCTACGCCAAATTCCGTTAATGCTTGAAGCTTTTTATCTGCAAACATACTTCTAGGAATAGTAATCTTAAAATATCTTTTCATATAATGGTAAATTAATTCCAGTTCCACTTGATTGGTTTCCTTATTAACAATAATTCGATTTAACCAAATCAGACGGCAAACATATTCATTGGTTACTTCTCCATCATCATCCTTTTTGAGGACATATAGACAGTTATTCTTCACGATAAAATAGTGAGTAGTTAATTCTTTGCTAAATCGATTTAAAATTGAATCCTTCTTATCAATCAAAGTTGCTTTCATATTTGTAGATACCATTTTAATTTACTCCTTTTAAGTAAGGTTCTGGGGCAGATGAGCTAAAACTGTTGCAACAGTTTTAGCTCCCTCCCTTTATGTTTATTGCGTTATTACAACATATGTCTTGCCCTGACAAATTCTTTGTTCTGCAAATCCAATACTCATAGATGAACGCTCCTGGAAATCCAACTGCCATAATTGTGTCAATTGATTTACACAATTTGAACTGTACACGATTGACTGATTATGTCCCTTTAGTACATGCGAAGATAAGTCTGCACTTGCACTGGCACAAGATGTTAAAATCAATGCATTTAGTTCTTTATGGATGCCAAATTTAATGGCATCAGGGTTTTCTAACAATGCAAGAACCTTTTTAGATAGCGTCACTCGTTTACCACTATCACTATTCACTATATTTAATGCTCCTGTAGTTCTCTCTGATTGAACAAATTCTACACCCTCAAGAAAATCCCCATCTCCCATTTCATTTCCAAACTCTTCTTCAAACATATCCATCCCGTTATTTTGATTGTCTGGTAATCTTTCTTCTAATTCCTCATCCAAAATCTGTTTTGTTTCTTTTTTTAAAACTCCTGACTTTCTAGGCAAAGGTTTCTTAATCATATTAAAATCACTCCAATTCATGAATTAAGATCTGAACTTCCTTCATGGTTAAGAGTTTAAACTCTTAATGATTTTTGCAATTCAAATCTTGAAAGTAATAGTATCAAAATCCGATTAAGTTTGCTGAGCATATAGATATATACAAAAAATATTTTTATCTTAATTTTATTTAAAAACGATTTAAAAAATCATTTTTTTATCATTTTAAACTTTCTCTGGAAAGTACGAAACACTTATCTATAATCATCGATGCTTGGGAAGGTACGATTCTCCTTTACTCCCGAGGACACTGTTTTTACATATATTACAAAAAATAAATTACTTAATGCTTATTTTCACTTATTCAATCAACGTTTATGAGAAATACGTTATATTTAATAAACGATTTAATTCTAATTCTAATTCCTTCTATGCACCTTTATAGTTATTCGCAAAAAAAGAATAATGTTCATAGTGAACATTACTCTTCTACTATTTCAAGCATCATTACAATTTATCTTTTATAATTACCTCAACGATGATGACTGAAAAAATCCCTATACATGTACCAACCACAAAATAATACATATTACTTCTCCTCTCTTTGTTTACTACTAAGCATCACTAAGATGGATATTCCAAAAAATACGCCTTGTTTAAATAATTCAATTGCATCTTGACTATCCTTTTTACAATCAGTCATCCACTCACCTCCTTTTAATCAAAATCTAACTTATAAGAATAAGCCTAGTGTAAAAAACATAGACTCTTCTCTGAAATCCTTATCAAAATTTTTAAATAACATAAAATTAGAAGAAAACTCTCTTCTTAACACAAAGTTATTTCTCTTTTTAGGAGTTAAAATTTGGAACCAATTTATCATTCACTAGCCAAACTTCATATAATTTTTCACCGCCTGTTTCTATTAGCATTAATGTAAAGTAGTTCCCTTCTATATCTGTATAGTTGGCACTATGACAAAGAATCGGTGCTTCTACAAAGGCAATCATATAAGGTGGTACAAGTTCCTCATCTATTTCCTCATGTGTAAAGCTCAGTGTCTCATAGCCTACTTCATGAGGCGGGATTTCCTTTCCTAATTTTCGTTCCAATACCTCTGTTAAACGTTGAATTGCTCTCATTTTCAATATCCTCCTCATTTTTATGAACATAAAAAGCCCTAACATCCATTTCAGATGTTAGAGCCTATTTATTTGAAATTTTATACATTTTCAATATATCCTTTCTCTTTCATTGATATATAACAATCATCACCCAGCACAATATGGTCAAGCATCTCCACCCCAATGATTAAACCCGCTTCAACTAAGCGTTTTGTGACTTCAATATCCTCTTGGCTTGGTGTAGGGTCGCCTGATGGATGTGGATGACAGCAGATGATGGAAGCCGCATTGCTTAAAATAGCTGTTTTTAGTACCTCTCTAGGATGAACGATTGAGAGATTCAAGCTTCCTATATGTGCAATCGTGATGTTTGTTGGCTGATTTTTCACATCAAGGCACATGACTACAAAATACTCTCGATCTACTTCGCCTAAAAATTCCTTGAACAACTCGTAGCAATCTTGTGGACTACGAATACGTCGATTTTTGTACAACATGCTTGCTTCTCTTACTAATTTGACAGATACAATGTCTACTCGTTTTGATGGTTTCATATGATTTCCTCCTAAAATGGATTCAATATATGTTCACATTTTTAGTTGAAACATTTAGTCAACCTGCTCTACAAGCGAAATTTCATAAGGAACTAACTTCCATCCATTTTTCACTGCTGGATAAAGTGGATGAAACCCCCGTCTCCCTTTAGGGCATTCTATTTGAAGAATAGTTGCCTTCTTATCAAGTAAAATAGCCATAATCATACGCAGTCGCTTTTGTGCTTCTTTATTTGTTTCAATGCCTGTACCAACTGCAATGATGACATCATCTACCTTTGTAACTTCTTCTTGAACAAATTTTAAGTTTTCAGTACCCGACCCATTCGTATCATTGCCTTCAAGTGTCGTAAACAAATTCATAATATCAACAGAACCATAGCCTAGCTTTGAGAGATTATTCATGACATACATTGTAGTTTGATCCTGTACAATTTCATCTGTTAAGCCAGCACTTTTCATAAGAATGAGTGCCTTTCTTTTGTTCTTGTCCCACTCCTTTTTAACAACGTACTTATTTTTCATTTCGTCATCATACGTGACCTCTGTTCTAATTGTGCCCTTCATTATTTTCACTGTTTTTGCCCCTTTCAGATATAGCATCTTCCATCCAAACAAACAAAAACCTAAGTATCACTAACGATACTTAGGTTTAAAATATAAATATTCAACATTCAGTTGTGATTAAACTCGTCTACCTCTGCCTGAGCTTCTATCTCCGTTTTAAAAATCCAGCTTCCAAAGAAATCTGAGCTTACCTGAGTTAAATCGTAATCTATTCCTTCATCCAAACCAACAAACACTTCTTTAACGGTCTCTCTTCCATCTTCTACTTGTTCAGCTTTCTCTTTATCTATGAATAATACATCATAAATACGCCACATTCTTTGTACATATTTCTTCATTTCAATATCTCCTCTCTAAATTATATAATGCGCTTTTAAAGTATACTTTATTAACCACTAAACAATAGATGATGATATTTAGGTACTTCCCACGATACCACTTCATCTATAAACTATCTCAGTATGTCATAGCTATGCTTTGTACTGCTGATATTATGATTATTGTACATTAAGCTCAACTCTTTTACAGATGCAATATTTACTCGTTTTGGTGATTCCATCACCCCACCCCTTTACATAAATAAAAGTCCAAGTACTAATATTAGCACTTGGACTTCAATTATTTGAATTCATTATAATAATATATATTCAAAAATACACTCGATACAGATTAAAATAAACTCATTTGTAATTTTTGATCCTTATTAGGACTCTGTTCTAAATGTTTTTTTGCAAACTCTGCAATAGGCTTTGCAATTTCTTTAGCTAACATTACGGGAACGGCATTACCAATTTGCTTATAACACTTGTCTAATCGTCCACTTTCAGACATTTTGTCATTTCCACCATCACTAAATTCAAACCAATCTGGGAAGGTTTGAATACGTGCAATTTCTTTTACAGATAATCTACGATTTTCTCCAACGAGTTCCCATCTATTTTTTTCAATATACTTCATCGGTTCCCCACCTGGATGCAATGGAGCTTGTCTACCAGAAGCCTGAATTGTAAAACTTTGTTCTTCCCACGTTTTTTTACGATTACGAGATAAATAAATTGGTGAATAAGAACCTTCAAAATATGGTCCCGGGGATTCTTTTAAATCACCAATTGCATCTCTTAAAGTTACATATGGTTTCAAACCTTTACCATGTGTAGGTTGCGGTTGTGGATATTTAAATCCATACTTTTCAACAATCTTTTCTTTATGAACACCGATTAAAAACACACGCTCACGTAATTGAGGTACACCGTAATCCCTTGAGTTTACTAAATAAGGTGTAACCTCATAACCAGCAGAAGAGAAGTCTTCCACAATTTGACGTAAAACTTCTCCCTTCCCTAAAGTCATCATTCCTTTTACATTCTCCGCTACAAAAAATTCTGGTTGCGATTGCATTAAAGCCCTAATAAAATGGATGTACAAGAAGTTACGTTCATCGTCGATTAATCGCGGACCTGCTTCTGAAAATCCAGGACACGGGAAACCTCCTAACATTAGATTACACATTGGGAAATTGGCTACTTTACGAATATCTTTTTGATGCTGAACTACATGTTCTGGGAAATTTAATTTATAAGTTTCATTCGCTTCCTTAAACATATCATTAGTATAAACTGTATTGAATACACTCTGATGTCTAATTTTATTAAATTCATCTTTATTCTTGAATGCTTCTAATGCTGCTTCTTCACCTATTTCAGCTATTAAGCCCGCTAATTCAAACCCTAAATCTAATCCTCCACAACCTGAGAATAGTCCAACTAAATTGTATTTATTCGATTTATACTGAACTTGCTTTAAAACCTCTAAATCTTTAGGATCATCTATAATTAAAGATTTTTCTTCATTAATTTTATTTAACAAGACACTTTTAACTGTTTCTCTATCTAAATCCGGAGCAGGTTTAAACTTACCTCTCCCTTTTTCCATACCTTTAATATCCATAAAATCTCTCCCTTAATATATAGATAATTATATCATTTTTTATATTAAAAAAGCGATTGGACAAAGTCCAATCGCTTTTATGTATATTAATTAACAAACTGCAATGAAGCAATGTTGTTTTCATTTATATCACATGTATTGTTTATTCCAAGTAAACTAATACTTTGTTTGAGCTTATCTCTAACAGCGTTACCTTTAACTAAAAGCGGATTAGATAATACTAAATTCGGTACTAATTTCCCACCAACAGCTTCCCAATTAATAAATACTGATAAAGATCGGTTACCTTCAATTTTATCATCAAAACTGCGATAGTTAAGAGCCTTACATACAAAATAAACATCGGGATTATTTTCAGCAAATTCTTCAATTGAAATAATGTTGTCTACCGCATCTTGAATGGAAGGCAGACTCGAGACATTACAATTAATCATGCAATTTGCAACACCTGAGTTAGGAATAATCTTACCATTTACACTTGCATTTTTCTTTTTCACATCCAACTTATTACCAGCATAAACCTCTAAAACTTGTTCAGGAGTTAAATTTGCTAAACCTGATAAATCTCCACCAGGCTTATTCACTAGTTCAAAACGCCAACCTAATGTAATACTTCCAGCTGATGTTCTTCCTTCAGAGTTTTTAAACACATAATTACGATTAGCAAATTTGTGCTCAATTGAAGAAGTAAAAGATTGAATTATAGATTGCCAATTTGGACCAAAAATTTGTTCTGCTCGTTCTGCCGTCATCTTATTTTCTAAGAAATCTGCATTCTCTTGTTTAAAAGATATCTTAAACTCCAACTCTGATATATTATCTAATGACACACTTTTAACATAGATATCTGTTTTAGGCTCTCCCTTAGAAGTCATAGGTTTGCCTGATTCAACAACTTTGAATCTTTCACCGTCATATTCAAATTCATGACTAGGTGAAAATAACGATAAAACATGACTTTCACTTTGAGTAAATTTAACCAAGGAAATCCCTCCAATTTATAATCTATAGATATTATAGACTGTAAATTGGAAATTGTCCCCTGAAATGATATAATTAATTATAAATTTAAAAGGAGGAATAATATGATCCAAGAACATTTTGGTATATATACTGAGCCTCAAAATGAAAATTTAAAAGCATTTTGGTCTGAAGGTATATTTATTTTTGATACATCTGCATTATTATCTCTTTACTATTTACCTAAAGAGCTTAGAAAAAATATTTTAGAAAAAACTTTAACACCTATTAAAGATAGAATATGGATTCCTCAACATGTTCTCTATGAGTTTTTAAAAAACCGAGAAAGTAAAATAAAGGAACCTATTGAAAGAAAATATAAAGATGCATGGAAGGAAAATATCGATCCAATTAATAAACTTTTAAAAAGCTTAGAAAATCATTTAACCTCTTTTCAAAATGCAACTCAGAAAAAAGACTCCCATCCATACATAGAAAATGAGTTCAACCAAAACTTTATGGATAATTTTTCGGAATTTAAAAATGCATATTTAGATTATGAAAAAAATATTAAAAGTGAGTTCACTAAAAGAAAAGAAGAGATATTATCTGTCCTTGAAAATGATGATGTGCTAGAATTTATAACTTCAAATTTGAAAATTGGTGAAGGTTTTACTTTTGAAGAGATAATGGATATTGTTAAAGAAGGCGAACTTCGTTATCGTAATACAATTCCACCAGGTTATAAAGACTTAAAGAATAAAGAAGGTACTCAAATATATGGTGATTTAATTGTTTGGAAGCAAATTCTACAACATACACAAACATATAAAAAACCTGTTATTTTCATTTTAAATGATGTTAAAATTGATTGGTGTTACTCCATTAAACATCGAGGTGAAGATAGAATTGTTCATCCAAGACATGAGTTAATTAAAGAGCTTTACGATTCAACCAATTGTAAACTTTGGATGTACACTTTTAATCAATTTTTATATAACTACTCCAAATTAATGGATCTCCCTGTAGAACAATCACTAATTGATGAAGCTACATTGATGATTACGGAAAATCAACCTGAATTCGAACTATTATTAGATACAGGTTCGACTAACGAAGCAATTGATTTTGTAACTAAAAACCGAGAAAATATTGGGAAATTAAAATACCTTAACCATTATAGAGATATGGATAAAATTGAATACGAAACAACATTAATTGGTGAAAAAGGTTCTCTAAAAATCAAAGGGGGCTTAACTTCAGGTTATGCTGGAGCAGGTCCTAACGGGTTTATTAAGTTACTTACAAGTTTAGGTTTAGATAAAGATGTTGCTCACATGTATGTTAAAGGGAACCACGATAAAACGTACTCTTTTGAAATTAATTTCAATGATTTGCACTTAAACTCTCATAAATATGGAATTCAAACGTGCCCAGTTTGTGGAAATAACAATTGGAATGGAGTTCTTTGTTTATCATGTGGTTCAATGTGTGATGATTAACAACTAATTATAAAAATGGAGAATTGGTTTGAAATCCAATTCTCCATTTCAATTTACTTTAAATATCTAAAAAAACCTCACTTACTTATGATACGGTTCACCCTTCATAATCCTAAAACTACGATAAATCTGCTCGACTAGCACAAGCTTCATGAGCTGGTGAGGAAGTGTCATCTTACCAAAAGATTGCTGCTCATCTGCACGCTTTAACACATCTTCATGTAGACCGAGGGAGCCACCGATGACGAAGGCGATTTTGCTTTTGCCGTAGGTCATGAGGGATTCGATGTCGGCAGCCATTTGTTCGGAGGTTTTCATTTTGCCGTTGATGGCTAGGGCAATTACATAGGCATCTGGACTGATTTTCGTTAGGATGCGTTCGCCCTCTTTTTTCTTGACGATATCCATTTCAGCTTCACTTAGTTGTTCAGGTGCCTTTTCGTCTGGCACTTCAACCAAATCCATTTTTGCATAGCCGCCAAGACGTTTTACGTACTCATCGATCCCCATTTTTAAGTACTTTTCTTTTAGCTTGCCGACTGATACAATCGTTATATTCACACGTTATCCACCTTTACAATTCATTTACAAACAAATTATCCACAAAAGTTATCAACATATCCACAAGCACTCTCTATATATTGTGTAAAGTTATTTACTTGATACAATATATTCTGCTGCCTGTTCACAGTAGCTACACTTTGTGGATAACTTTTTATCCTCTTCGATTTTATCCATAATTGGGAACACTTTTTGCTCTGCTACAAACATGTCTAAAGCGTGATCTATATGGCTTTCACAGCTGTACTTTTCCATTTTTTGATGTCTCCTTATTTTCCGAAATTTCCACAAACTTATTCACAAATCAGTCTATGTTATCCACAATCTATTGTAACAAAGTAATAGCATGTATGGAAGAAGTGCCTTTTACTCCCGATTTGCTGTGCGGAATTAGTATTCACAATTTTCTAGTTATCCACAATATTTCATAAAAGTATTTTCTCCATCCTCATAAAAAAAGCGATGGAGATTGATTAGATCTCCATCGCTTTTCATCTTCTTTACAATGTATTACCATTTGTTAATGTTAGTGATAGATCGACTAATTTACCTTGACGGTACACTTTTAATGTTAGTTTATCACCAATTTTTTTGTCATTATATAAATGTTTGCGTAAATCAATAGTTGTTTCAATTTTTTGACCATCCATCTCTACAATAACATCGTATTGTTGAACCCCTGCTTTTGAAGCTGGTGAGTTATTCATGACATCTGTTACAACAACACCTGTTGTCACCTCTGCAGGTAATTTTAATGTTTGTTGTTGATAGAATGATGGCACATCTGTTAAATCTGCAAGTGAAACTCCCATTGTTGGACGTTTCATTTCTCCATTTTTCTCTAATTCCTCGATAATTGGAATAGCTGAATTAATTGGAATAGAGAACCCTAAACCTTCCACTGAGGATTCAGCAATTTTCATGGAGTTAATTCCTACTAATTCTCCAGCTAAGTTCACAAGTGCTCCACCACTATTCCCTGGGTTAATCGCAGCATCTGTTTGCAATACTTCTTGTTGCCAATCTTCTGTGCCATCACCATTTAAGTCTACCGGTACAGAACGGTCTTTACCAGAAACAACACCAGTTGTAACAGAACCATAGAAGTCTAAACCAAGTGGGTTACCAATGGCAATCACTGTTTCGCCTTGTTTTAATACATCCGAATTCCCGAATGTCGCAACTGTTTTAACATTTTTAGAGTTAATAGAAATAACTGCAAGGTCCGTCCAAACATCGTGACCCACTAATTGAGCTGGTTCTTTTGTTCCGTCTGGCATTGTGACCTCTAACTGCTTTGCCCCTTCAATAACATGGTTATTTGTGATGATAAAGGCTTTGTCACCTTCAATTTTATAAACGACACCTGAACCGCTTCCCGCTTCTTTTGTTGTCGTTGATGGTGGGCTCCAAAAACCTCCGCTTGTGACTTCTTGAATATTTGTGATACCAACAACTGCTTGTGAGGCTTTATCAACTGCAGTTGTCACATCTGTCGTTACTTCTGTAGCTACCTGATTAATTGTTGTGTTATTTTTTCCTGTATTACTTGTTGTTGTTCCAGGCATTTGATTGACAAGTCCCGGTAGCATAAGCCACACAAGTAAAGCACCTATAATGACACCGACCAGACCACTAAAGAAATAGCCGCCTTTACCTCCTCCACCTTTCTTTTTCATGCGCTTAGTCTGCATTTCTTGCTCCTCGCGCTCTAGTCTTTCTTGAAGAGGTGATTTCGGTACTTCATCATTTTTAAGGAAATCACTGTTTTTATCATCATCTTGGAAATAGCTCATGTTCGTCATCCTTTCCTTTGAGTGCTATCTAATTAGTTGTTACCCTAATCTTACGATTCAAACATTAAAATCAGATGAAAAACAAATAAAATAGGCATAAAAAAAGCTGCTCAATGCATTTTTTTATGCGTTGAACAGCTTCAAATTTTGTCTAAATAGCCTATGATTAAACCGTCACCAATTTTGTTGGTTCTTCTGCATCCGTATCAAATAGATGAACATGCTCACCAACAAGGATGCCACAAGATTGTAAGGTTTGTGCGACACTCATACGTGCTAGCTCTTTCATATTATTATCTTTACTTAAATGTGAAAGATAAATATTGGTCGTCTTATCAAATACAACCTCACTCATTGCAATTGCTGCATCCTCATTAGACACATGTCCTACATCACTTAAAATACGACGTTTAATAGACCAAGGATAGCGTCCCATTTGCAGCATATTGACATCATGATTACTTTCAAAGACAAAAGAATCAGCGCCTCGAATAATTCCTTTCATACGATCACTGACATAGCCTGTATCTGTAATAATAACAAGCTTGCGATCATTTTCATGAAAAGTATAGAACATTGGATCTGCTGCATCGTGTGAAACAGCAAAGGATTCAACAGCTAAAGAACCAAAATGCTTCACTGTATCCATTTCAAATTCAAAACGTTGCTCTACAGGAATGTCCCCAATAAGCCCATCCATTGCCTGCCACGTTTTGGCATTTGCGTAAATTGGTACATTATATTTCCGTGCCAGTACACCAATTCCTTTAATATGATCACTATGCTCATGTGTAACAAAGATACCACTGAGCTGCTTCATATTACGGTCGATTTTTGTAAATAACTGCTCCATCTTTTTCCCACTAAGACCCGCATCAACGATAAAAGCATGATCGTCATTCTCTACATAAATCGAATTCCCTGTACTGCCACTTGCTAAAACACTAAATCGCATTATTCAACTCCCCAGTCTTCTTCTTCGCTCTCTTGCTTGTCCTCCTGGATTTCGATGACTTTACCTTCTACTGCATTCACAAAGTACTCCTCTTTTGTCCCATCAGATAATTTCACTTGAACTTCCCATGTTGGCACCAATACCTGAGTACGTGTCAATTTAACAAGCGTTGAGTAACCTAGTTTCATTTGTGTAATGCGAGAATCTGGCTTGAGCGGTCCCTTTGCATACAAAGTTTGAATAATTTGAAGTGGAGGAATAACTGTTTCCTGCTGTTCCATTTCTTCAATATTATCAATCATTGTTTGCTCATACATTGTTACTTCGTTATTAGCATTCCATTTTATTTTTAATGAACCACTATAATAGAACATTCGATTGTTTGTCTTTTGGAAAAAAATTGCGACTCGTTCTTCGCGGTCTATTTTCCATAAAGCATAAGATGCACCTTCAATGATGTTTGCTAGGACAAAATCTGTAAAGCTTGCGTCATCACTTACATTACGTAATTTAACAGGCCTCATAAAGATAACACGAGCCTTTGTATTATTATCATCCTTAAATTTAACTTGCTGGTTACTATTATTAAATTCGGCTGGTGTGAATTTATGCACTTGAGCTGTCATATACGAAGCAGATTCAATATTATTTGGTAACGTGCCATACGTAATATTATCATCCTTTAAACGAGCTTCTATTGTTCTTTCACCTGGTACCTCAATATCTTTTGCTTCATTATAGCGATTGACATAAAGTGAATACAAGAAGATGTTCAGTATTAAAAAAACGAATATAAAAATAGATTTTGTTCTATTCCAATCCATTTTTAACACCTCCTAATACTTCAGGAGTCAGTTTAGTCCATGTACCATTACGAATAACAAACCAACAAGGTTCAAATATAAATATATTCTGTTCTTGATTTTGTGTTAAATAATAGCCTAAGACGATTTCATCGATATCAGACAGAGGAATACTGTTAGCGCTTTTTAATCTCTCTGCGATTTCCGCACCTGATGCTAACTCTTTGATTTCTTTCTCCAATGATATATCCATATCCAATGAGAAGTATGGGCGCTTATAATGGAAAATTCGACTATCTCCCCAAATCGTTGTCATTCGTGTAATGACATGATTGCTATAGACAGGGAAACCTTGCAAATACATTTGATAATCTATTTGATTTTTATTGGTATTGGATGAAGCATAGCGGAAATCTGCGGTAAATCCTCCATGCTCATTAATAAATTCAAAGCTATCCTTTAAAAGCTTGGATGGCTCGACTCTAATACTACTTTCTGCAGCAGGATAAACATAGTTTAATGATTTAAGATTTGTTTCTAAGGTCATTAACGACATACCATCTGTATATTTTTCAGAGGATGCACTTTCCACATTCCGCTGCACAATATTTGGATCTGGGAATAATACATTTTTAAATAGTTCTGGCGTAATATCCTCAATAAAATACGTATATTTTACAGATTCAATATTACTGTTCGCCAAATAAAGAGATGTATGGCCTTCTCTTTCTACTTCTTTAAAAACCTCATATTTTTTGGCAGGCTCTATGACTTCCTGTATAAATTGATTCATGTTTGGCACACTGACATGTGAGCGGAATAATGATTGGTTATTACCACTAATGTAATACAACATCAATTCTTTGCTATTGTAATTACTCCAATCTATAATCATACGATTGAACGTTGTTTCTGGTAATTCCTTATCAGTGAACTGAAAGGTTGTGTTAAAAGCTGAAAATGGAATCTCTCCTGTAAAAAATATTGTCATTCGATGATCAGCGCCAATAATTTGATTCACATAGTTTGCAGAAAGATTATTGTTTACAGGCACCAAATCTAAAACATTCCAGCCTTTAAATACTTTCATCATGTCTTTCATAGCTGCATTAGACACTGTGCCTGTAAACTCTTCTTCAGAACGGAAAATAGCCTTGTATGGTCGAATAATATCCTCCATATCCTTTTGCGGCTTAATTAAAATTTCCTCTCCCTCTGTTTTTTCAATATATTTATAATCAGGTGTATAGGTCCAAATTAAAAAAGTTAAAATCACACTCAGCATAACAAGTAGAAATAATACAACAGATTTAACTGGCTCTATATATTTCATTCCCACTCACCTGCCTCACCAAATTCATCTGCATCATATGGTAATGTGAAGAAAATTGTTGTACCCTGTCCTTCTTCACTTTCAGCCCAAATCTTACCGCCGTGTGCTTCAATCATTTCCCGCGCAATAGCTAGTCCCAAGCCTGTTCCCCCCATGGAACGAGCGCGTGCACGATCCACACGATAGAAGCGATCAAAAATACGGCCTACATTTTCTTTAGGAATACCCATGCCATCATCTGAAATCATGACTTTCAACATGTCATCCTGTCCCGTAAAGCCGAAGCGAATATTGCCACCATCTGGAGAATATTTAATAGCATTGGAAATGATATTATCAATAACTTGTGTGATTTTATCCGTATCAATTTCTACATAAAAGGAGGTTTCAGGGAATAATCGTTCAAAATGTACCTTGTCAGACTTAGACATTTCAAATCGGTCTATAATGCGGTTAAAGAATGAATTAAATAAGACAATATCTTTATTCAACTCGTAATCTGAACTATCCATTCTTGATAACTGCAGTAAATCATTTACTAGACGAATCATACGCTCTGTTTCGGTTTGTGTCACATTTAAAAACGTAGGAGCAATATTTTCATCTTTCCATGCACCATCTGCAAGTGCCTCTAAATAACTACGCATTGTTGTTAATGGCGTTCTTAACTCATGTGATACATTCGATACGAATTCCCGACGATCCATTTCAATCTTTTCTTGCTCTGTTATATCGTGCAAAACAGTAATCAGACCATTAATAAAGCCTGTTTCTTTTTGAATAACAGAGAAATTAGCACGAAGTATATAGGGAGCATCTGCTGTACTGAAGTTTAAATTCACGGCATCATTCATATGAATTAAGTCTTCAAAACTATATTCCTGATCAATCCCCAATACAGAGGCGATAGGACGCCCTAATGTAATATCTCTTGAAATATGCAGTAATTCCAATGCAGGGTCATTGATGAGAATAATACGTCCCTTACGATCTGTTGCAATTACACCATCTGTCATATTACTCAGAACTGAATCTAGCTTTCGACGTTCAGCTTCTGTGGTCGATTGTGCTTCCTGCAAACGGTTGGTTAGATGATTAAAGGTAATGGCTAGCTGGCCGATTTCATCTGTACCATATACACGTACCTTTCGAGAATAGTTCCCCTTCGCCATTGCCTGAGCCTGCTTTCGCATATCAGCAATAGGCTGTGTAATCGTTCTTGCCACAAGAATACCTAAGAAGATGGTAATGACCAAGGACATTGCCGTACCACCAAGGAAAATCTGATTAATATCATTCATTTGTTCAAAAACTGATTCAATATTGGCTTCAATATAGAGTACACCAATGATTTCATCATCTGGTCCTGCACCCGCACGAATGGGATTCGCTAAAACCCACACACGATTTCTCGTCTTATTGTCCAGCTTAATAATATCAAACAGTGTTTCGGCAGAGATCGCTCGACGTACAAGATCAGTATTAGAGCGCTGACCTATTAAATTCTGGTTTTCAAGCTCAGATGTTGCAAGTATTCTTTGTCTATCGTCAATGACACGAATTTCTAAAATATCACCATTTGAAACATCCCTTAAACCAGTAGAAAACTCCATAACAATTGACTTTAGGCTCTCCTCTAGTTTAGGCATGCTTTCATCGCGTTCCTTTAAAATTTCCTCACGAAGACTATATTGCATCAAGTCAACTCGCTGAAAAATGGAATCTTGGAAGTTGCTCTTCAAATTTCTTTCTAATTCACGAGCGAAATAGATACCGATAATTTGTAAAGCAAGCAATATTAATAAAATATAAATCAGCACTAGTTTGACATGAATGGATTTAAAGAAGCTCACTTTCTGCATTCCTATTACTCCTGTTCAGGATTTCGTAAATAATAACCTACACCACGTCGTGTGACAATCCAAGCGGGATGACTAGGATTATCCTCAATTTTTTCACGTAAACGGCGAATTGTTACATCAACAGTTCGTACATCACCAAAGTAATCATAGCCCCATACTGTTTGTAGGAGGTGCTCCCGTGTCATTACTTGTCCAATATGTTTCCCTAAATAATGAAGTAACTCAAATTCTCGATGTGTCAATTCAATTGCTTCATCACGCTTCATTACTAAATAAGCATCTGGTTGAATAACAAGCGAACCTACGACAATCTCATTCGACTCCTCCTCAGCCTCTTCTGCTGCTGGAGCGACTACTTGTAAACGGCGCATATTGGCCTTTACACGTGCAATCAGCTCTCTTGTACTAAATGGCTTTGTGACATAATCATCTGCACCCATCTCTAATCCTAATACTTTATCAATTTCAGAGCCTTTAGCTGTTAGCATAATAATCGGAAAATCATATTTTTTACGTACTTCTCTACAAACTTCCATCCCATCACGCTTTGGCAGCATAATATCTAAAAGCATTAAATCTGGTTGCTCTTCCTCTACTTTCTTTAATGCCTCATCACCATCATAAGCACAAATAACTTTATAGCCTTCTTTTATTAAATTAAATTGCAAAATATCTGCGATTGGTTTCTCATCATCAACAACTAAAATTGTTTTATTCATACATACTCTCCCTTTCGCTTCTTATCTATTCTTAAACAATGTGTATTTGTAAATTCACTACTCTTAACTCTATCATGCTTTCGGATTCTATGCATTAATCGATATTCAATCCCTCTAATACTGTGACAAAAAGCGATGTAATTCAACAATTATTTCTCGGGAAATAATAGAAAAAGACAGTCCATTATTCGGACTGCCTTCTATTCAACATGTTTTATCGGCCTACATAAGATAACGGATTTTCTAATGAACCGTTCTTTTCAACTTCAAAGTGCAAATGTGTACCTGTCGAATTTCCAGTGGAACCCATAATACCAATCACAGAACCTTTTTCCACTACTTGTCCGACTTCAACATTAATTGAAGATAAATGTCCATAAAGTGTTGTAAAACCATTATTGTGATTAATAACAATACGATTACCATAGGTGCCAGAAGTGCCAGCAGCAACAACTACACCATTATCAGCAGCTAAAATATTATAGTTACTTGGTCGAGCGATATCAATACCACGATGGAAGGCTCCCCAACGTTCACCCATACCACTTGAAATATAGCCCCCGACTGCTGGCCATGCAAATTCTCCAGTTCCACGTGAAGAAATAACCTTTGTACCAACTACTTCAATTTCATCTACTGGTTGTTGAAGTATTTTTTCCTCTAAGGCAACTTTTGATGTCTGTGTACCATTTTCAGATGTTAATGCATAAGTTGTTTCTTTTTTTCCATTAACACCTTCTTGCTTGATGACCTTTTCACCTTTATACATAGTAGGATCTTCTTCAATTACTTTTTTAAACGGAATGACTTCCGCAACTTTCTTTTCCTTTTTTACTTCAAGTGTCACAAATGGCTTTGCCACAGTAACATTTAATTCTTGTCCAATTTGTAAAACTGTATCTACTGTGATATCCGGATTTAGAGCTAGTAGTTCACTTGTTGTTAAATTATGTTTTTTAGCAACTGACCCTAACACGTCTCCTGATTCAATTTTATATGTTTCTTGCTCAAGATAGCCTGTCATTAAAAACTTCACGGCTTGCTCAGGTGATAATATATCAGTGGGTGTCACTTTTTGTGATAACCCTGAAACTCCTTGTTTAAAGGAAACATTTAGAAGTCTAGACTCACCATCTTTTAATTCTGGTAGATTATTGCTAGCTTGGCGTTTTGATAAGTTATCTAATTCTTGCTGAGAAACATATTGTAGCTTTAACATTTGAACAGTTTTCTCATAAGCTTCCGTATTCTTTAGTGATACTACTGGTTTGTGATTTACTAATAATGTAAAGGCATCTGATTTGGCCACTAAAGATTGCTTAAGTTTTGATAATGTTTCTGCATCTTTTGTTTCATTTGTAAATACTTGTTCTGGGATTATTTTAACAGCTGAGCTAGCATCAATGGATAAACCTTTGAATTGCTGACTTGCCACTTTTTCTTTTGATGCAATTATTTCTTGAATTGCTTTCTCATCAGATACTGCACCAATATATTCATTCCCCACATATACGTGGTAAATTTTATTTAAGTTTTCTTTGTTATATTCCTTAGCAAATCCCATGTTAATCGTTAGGCTTGTCATTAAAACTACAATGATTGAAGCCTTTTTAAAAGAAGAAAAATTGTAGGTGAATCTATTGTTTTCTTCTTTTCTTTTCCAAAACGAATTCATCAATAAAGCCCCTTCCAACTTTACCCTACTGTAGGATGATTTACCCACAAGGATTTTTTGCACCCCTATAATGTACCATAAAGAAAATGACGTTTGAACGATTTCACTCTTTTGTAATGTAAATGTATTATTTATCTACTTATTGTTACATAGAATATATTTTATATAGTTTATAAATACTGTAATTTTATTCATATATTGGTTCTTAAAATTCAATTTAACTATCATCGGTATACTATTCTCAAATTTTTTCAAGTGAATTTTGACTTAATACTTTTTACTTTTTTAATATTCCGATAAAATATATATAGAAGGTACACTATTTGATTGGAGCGATTAAATTGAGTGATTCACAAACCTCTGAGATCACAACAAAGATGTTGAGACCTCAGAAAAATAGCATACGTAAAGTTTTTGCAAGAATTATTATGGTTTCGCTAGGCGCGATTATAATGGCATTGGGCTTGGAACTGTTTTTAGTACCCAACCACATTATGGATGGTGGCATCGTAGGTGTTTCCATTATCACATCTCATTTATTAAAATTACCCCTTGGTATTTTCATCTTCATTTTAAACTTACCTTTTATTTTTTTAGGCTATAAACAAATTGGTAAAACCTTTGCATTGTCCACAGGTCTAGGTATTACCGTACTCTCATTTTCAACACTCGCCTTACATAATATCCATCCATTTACGGAAGACACATTATTGGCAACAGTCTTTGGAGGAATGATTTTAGGAGTTGGTGTCGGAATTGTCATTCGTTATGGAGGTTCATTGGATGGAACTGAAATATTAGCTATTTTAGCTAATAGCAAAACACCTTTTTCAGTTGGAGAAATCATCATGTTCTTCAATATCATTATTTTTACGGTGGCAGGATTTATTTTTAATTGGGAGCAAGCCATGTACTCCATCATTGCATACTATATTGCCTATAAAATGATTGATATTGTTATTCAAGGATTGGAAGAATCTAAATCGGTTTATATCATAAGTGATGACATTGATGAAATTGGACAAACGATTATGGATCGACTTGGTCGTGGCGTTACTTTCCTTCACGGAGAGGGAGCTTATACGGGGAATGACAAGAAAGTCATATTTACCGTTATTACTCGTTTAGAAGAATCTAAATTGAAAACAATCGTCGCTGAAATAGATGACAATGCTTTTCTAGCCATCGGTAATATCGCCGAGGTAAAAGGTGGTCGCTTTAAGAAGAAAGATATTCACTAAAAAAGGGCATGCCGCATTTGGCACGCCCTTTCATTTTATTTTATTATGCTTCCCAAACGTCCACTAACACGTTTGTTTGCTCACGTGCAGGTCCAACAGAGAAAGTAGCAATTTGAATGCCCGTTAGTTCGCTGATACGCTCCACATAGCGGCGTGCATTTTCAGGTAGCTCTTCTAAAGTTCTGCAGCTTGTTACATCTTCAGACCAGCCTGGAAGCTCCTCATAAATCGGCTCACATTGTTCAATAATATGAAGGTTTGCTGGATACTCTGTGATTGTTTCACCTTTATAGTTATAGGCTGTACAAATTTTTACTGTTTCTAAGCCCGATAAAACATCGATAGAGTTAAGAGCAAGATGAGTAATGCCACTTACACGGCGTGAGTGACGAACAACGACTGTGTCGAACCAGCCTACACGACGTGGACGACCTGTTGTTGTACCATATTCGCGACCAACCTCACGAATTTGTTGGCCTACTTCATCGAACAACTCCGTTGGGAATGGTCCATCTCCTACTCGAGATGTATAGGCCTTAGATACACCAATAACGCTTGTTACGCGTGATGGCCCAACACCTGCACCAATCGCTACTCCCCCAGCAACAGGATTTGAAGATGTTACATATGGATACGTACCTTGATCGACATCAAGTAAAATTCCTTGTGCACCTTCGAATAGCACTTTACCGCCCTCATCAAGGACATCGTTCAAAATTTTAGACGTGTCCGTAACATACTTAGCAATTTCTTGTCCGTAACCATAGTATTCCTCGAAAATTTCTTCGAATGTTACGCCTTCAACTTCATAGAATTTCTCAAATAACTTATTTTTAATGGCTAAATTATGACGTAGTTTTTCCTCAAAGATTTCCTTATCAAGTAAGTCAGCCATACGGATCCCAATACGTGCTACTTTATCTTGATAACAAGGTCCAATACCTTTACAAGTTGTGCCGATTTTATTGTCTCCACGACTTTCTTCATCCGCAATATCTTGTTTAATATGATAAGGCAAAATCACATGTGCACGATTAGAAATACGTAGATTATCTGTATTAATACCACGCTCTTGTAAACCTTTAAGCTCTGTTACTAATGATTTTGGATTCACAACTAATCCATTACCAATTACTGAAGTTTTATCTTTATAGAAGATCCCTGATGGAATTAAATGTAATTTATAAGTTTCACCATCAATTTTAATGGTATGTCCTGCATTATCTCCACCGGCAAAACGAGCGATGGCATCGGCTTTGTGCGAAAGGAAATCTGTAATTTTACCTTTTCCTTCGTCTCCCCACTGTGTTCCTACAACTACTACTGATGTCATAATCAGCACCTCCGTTAGATACCTTTGTATCTCAATTTTCAAGCCTCAATTATTGTAACAATGATAGAAACAACTCGTCAATAAAAAATAGCGAAAAAACACGAACATAAAATCAAAAAATCTGATTCAACGTTCGTGTTTAATAACAGAATGGTATGAATATTATCGAACATTCAGATTAATTTAATCTAAGGGTAATATTTCATTACTAATAGGCAACTTATCTGAATGACGAGTAACTTGACTAATCACGTGGCGGTGGAGGTGGCATTTGTGACCAATCCACATTAATGAATTTATTGAATTCTTTTTTAAAGGCCAATGTAACAGTTCCTGTTGGACCATTACGTTGTTTCGCAATGATAATTTCGATCATATTTTTATTCTCAGATTCTTTATCGTAATAATCATCACGGTATAAAAACGCAACAATATCAGCATCTTGCTCAATACTTCCCGATTCACGTAAGTCACTCATCATTGGCCGTTTATCTTGTCGTTGCTCAACACCACGAGATAACTGTGATAACGCAATAACAGGTACCTTTAATTCACGGGCTAATCCCTTTAAAGAACGGGAAATCTCTGATACCTCTTGCTGACGGTTTTCTCCTGGCTTGCCGCTCCCCTGAATCAACTGTAAATAATCAATTAAGATCATTCCTAGTCCATTCTCCTGAGCTAAACGACGACATTTTGCACGGATTTCATTGATACGTACACCTGGAGTATCATCAATAAAAATCCCTGAATTCGATAAACTACCCATTGCCATAGTTAGTTTACCCCAATCTTCTGTAGTTAAAGCACCTGTACGTAAAACTTGTGCATCTATATTTCCTTCTGCACAAAGCATACGCATGACCAGTTGCTCTGCACCCATCTCTAAAGAAAAGATTGCAACATTTTCACGAGCTTGTACAGCAACACTTTGCGCAACATTCAATGCAAAGGCTGTTTTCCCTACAGATGGACGAGCAGCAACAATGATTAAATCATTGCGTTGAAAGCCTGCAGTAATGTTATCTAAATCACGGAAACCAGTCGGGATACCTGTTACTTCTCCCTTTTGTGATTGCAGTTGCTCAATATTATCGAAAGTTTCCACTAGCACATCTTTAACATGCTTAAAGTCACCTGCATTCTTTCGATTGGCAACCTCCATCATTTTCTTCTCTGCCTCGCCTAATAATGCCTCTACTTCGTCTTCACGGGTATAGCCGTCCTCGACAATTTTCGTAGCCACTCGAATCAATCGACGTAAGAGGGCCTTTTCCTCAACGATTTTGGCATAATGAGCGACATTGGCAGCTGTAGGGACAGCATTGGCGAGCTCTAGTAAATAAGAAAGCCCGCCAACGTCCTCAATCTCTTTTTTAGCTGATAATTCTTCTGTAACTGTTACAACATCTATCGCTTTTCCTTGATCACTCAAGCGCAACATCGTTTCGAAAATTTTCTTATGGGCATTTAAATAAAAATCATCTGCCAATAAAATTTCTGATGCTGTTATTAATGCCTGTGGCTCAAGGAAGATAGCACCGATAACCGATTGCTCCGCCTCCCGGTTATGCGGTGGAACGCGGTCCATCATCGGTTCACTCATGGATTGTCGCTCCTTATTCTTCCGTTACATGTACTTTTAACGTTGCTGATACTTCATGATGTAGTTTTACAGGAACATTTGTAAAGCCAAGTGAACGAATCCCATCAGGTAAAGTCATTTTACGTTTGTCAATTTTAATGCCGTGCACTTTTTGTAATGCATCAGCAATTTGCTTTGTAGATACTGAGCCAAATAAGCGGCCACCATCACCTGATTTTGCTTTTAGCTCAACTGTTAGTGCTTCTACTTTTTCCTTTAATGCTTGTGCTTCAGCTAATTCGGCAGCAGCATTTTTGGCCTCTAATTTCTTTTGCCCCTCTATTTGGCTTAAAGCTTGCGCATTTGCTTCCGCTGCATAGCCATTCTTGATTAAGAAATTTTGTGCATAGCCATCAGCTACGTTTTTAATTTCACCTTTTTTTCCTTTTCCTTTAACGTCTTTTAAAAATACTACTTTCATTAGTCAGAACTCCCTTCAAAGACCTCATTTATGGCCTCTTCTAAATGTTTTTTCACACCATCGATGGATTTAGCATCTATTTGGCAGGCAGCATTCGTTAAATGTCCACCGCCGCCAAGCCTCTCCATAATTAGCTGTACATTGACCTCGCCAAGTGATCGTGCACTTATACCAATTTTGCCATCTGCCCGATGTGCAATGACAAAGGATGCACTAACATCCTTCATCGTTAGTAATATATCGGCTGTTTGCGCAATTAAGACAGAGTCATACACTTTTGATTCCTCACCTACAGCAACAGCTACTCCTGGTTTTACGAACTTAACTGTTTGCACAATTTTGGAGCGCTCTATATATGTGTCCACGTCCTCCTTCAAGAGACGTTGGACCAATACTGTATCGGCACCATTTGTTCGTAAGTAAGAAGCTGCTTCAAATGTACGTGCTCCTGTTCGAAGTGTAAAGCTTTTGGTATCAACGATAATACCCGCTAGTAATGCAGTAGCTTCTAGCATATTAATTTTTGCACGCTTCGGCTGATATTCTAGTAACTCTGTCACTAGCTCTGCTGTGGATGACGCATATGGCTCCATATAAACGAGTGTAGGATTTTCGATAAAGTCCTCACTTCGACGATGATGGTCGATTACAACCACCTTTTCAGCTAATTTCAATAGGTGTGCATCAATTACTAAATTCGGCTTATGTGTATCAACAATAACGAGCAACGATTTCTCAGTCATTTTACCAGCGGCTTCCTCTGGTGTAAGGAAATTTTCATAGAAATCTGATTTACTCTCTATTTCATTCATTAATCGTGTAACGCTACCATTTAATTCATCAAAATTGATAATGACATAACCCTTTACATCATTCATTTGTGCCATTTTCCGTACACCTACAGAAGCACCAATGGAGTCCATGTCAGGATTTTTATGTCCCATAACAAACACTTGGTCACTGTCTTGAATTAAATCGCGTAATGCATGTGAAATAACGCGCGCTCTAACACGTGTACGTTTTTCGACTGGATTTGTTTTTCCACCATAGAATTTAAGTTTTCCAGTAGGTTGCTTTATCGCTACTTGGTCTCCACCCCGTCCTAATACAAGATCAAGACTGGATTGTGCCAACTCACCAAGCTCCACTAATGAGGATGATCCAGCTCCTACACCAATACTTAATGTTAATGATAAATTCTTTTGAGCTGTTTTTTCTCGAATGGTATCTAATATAGCAAATTTTTTCTTTTCTAGCTCCGTTAAAATGGATTCATTTAAGACTGCTAAGAAACGATCTGATGATATTCGTTTGACAAATACACCATGCTCTGCAGCCCATTCATTGACAATTGAAGTAACCATTGTGTTGGTTAAACTACGTGGTTGATCGTCCATGGCTTGCGTGATTTCATCGTAATTATCGACAAACAATATAGCGATTACTGTACGGTCTGCATAGTATTGCTTTTCAATGGCAATCTGTTCAGTTATATCAAAGAAATACAGTAGTCGTTCCTCTTTTTTATAATAAACACGATATTTCCGATCACGTAGTGTAATCGTCGCCTCATTAGTCTCCTCGGTCTTCATTAATACATAGATGTCATCAGATATATTTACAATACCTTCTCCAACTAATGATTCCATATTTAAAATGCCTTGCATATATGGATTAGACCATTCGATTTCATACTGCTCATTAACCAGCAGTATCCCAATTGGCATTTCAAGCAGTGCCTCTTCCCCTACTTTTTTCATACGGAAGGAGATAGATTCAATGTGCTTTTCTGTTTCCTCAAAAGCTATCTTCTCTACTTTCCATGTGTAGGCCATCAGTAAAACAAAACCTACACCATAACCGATACCTATCCCGATATTCCAAATACATAGAAGCACGAACGTCACAGTTCCAAATATGGAAAGAACAAAAAGCGGATAGCGAATTGGTCGTTTTCTAAATGTCCCCATTACAATCAGCCCCTTATTCTTTAGTCTTCCCCTTTACAAGTGAACGTACGTCAAAACCTAAATCAACAATACCGAGTAAGATCATAAAGGATGATAATGGAATTGCTAATAAAGTTGCTACCCATTTAACTCCATTTGGCATCCCCTTTTTAGAGATAAAATAATGGATAAAAGATATTCCTTGTAAAATCAGTAACAACCATAAAATATAAGAAACATTTAATACAATAATATCTAGCGTAGAGCCAGCCTCAGGACGCATGAATAAATTAATACATAAAATGATCATGTAATACCATAAAATAGAGCGTGGTAATCTCATATTTTGGAATGGAGCAAATTTTGGAACATCTACCCCTAGTCGTTTTAGAGCTGGTAAATTGACTGTAATGATAATAAATGCAGCAAAAAATGCTGAGATTGTTATCGTTGCAGGCATAGTCAGTTCAATTGTTTTAAACATTGCCTCAAGCTGCTCTGGATTAATGGCTACTTGGCCTGTTACATTCTTCGCAAATTCATTAGATTGCTCATAATTTTTACGTGCCATCTCTAAACTCATGCTTATGAAGTCAATCCCTGAAAGCTTTACATAAGCAACATAAACAATTGCCATCGAAAGGAGATTAGCAATCCCCGTTGACATAAATAAATAAAGCTTACTCTTCTTCAAATAAATGGCGTTACCCATAACGACACCTACTAGCCCTAAAATAAAGGCAAATGGCAGCATGGATATTCCACTCGTTATAGTGGTTAGGATACAGCCTACTATTGCTACGAGTATTGATGTGGAACGCTTGTAATTTGCGCTATACCAAGCAATCGGTAGTGGAGCGAATAATAAAGCTACTATAAAGATGAATGGTACATATGCAGAAATTAGCATCAAAATTGTAAAAAGTGCAACCATCATTGAGCCTTGTACAAGCGCTTTTGTTTGATTATTCGGCATTGAAAACCTTCCTTTTTTTCAGTCAAACTTACTACCCTTTATTGTACCATTTTTTCATAGTATTGAACAAAAATCACTTAGATCACTATGTACATTGTCATTATTTTTTCAATTTTAATTCGAACTTTTACCTAACTAGCTGATAATTTTCTTTTTAACCATAACAAAAAACCAGCATACCGATACGAATATCGTAATATGCTGGTAGTTAAAATTGATGTAAGGTCAGTTACCTTAACGTCATCAATCTTATTTATCTTCTGCTACGAATGGAAGTAATCCCATGATACGAGATACTTTGATAGCTGAAGTTAATTTACGTTGGTACTTAGCGCTAGTGCCAGTTACGCGACGTGGTAAAATTTTACCGCGCTCAGAGATGAATTTTTTTAATAAATCTACATCTTTATAGTCGATATGCGTAATGTTATTAGCAGTGAAGTAGCAAACTTTACGGCGTTTGCGGCCTCCGCGACGTGGTGCCATAGTGTGTCTCCTCCTTATCTTTTTTTATCATTTAGAAGCATTAGAATGGAAGATCATCCTCAGATACTTCTATTGGCCCTTTGCTATTCGCAAATGGATCCTCATCTACACGTGTATAATTCGGCTGATTCATAGGTGGTTGATTTTGCTGATACGAATCGCCGCCATAGGAACCCTGCCCTGGCATAGCGCCACTAAACTGTTGTTGTGGTTGACCACCGCCATATGACGGTTGGTTATTACCGTAAGTTTGTCCACCATATTGAGGAGCAGGAGCACCGCTACCATTACGGGGTTCTAAAAACTGTACGCTATCCGCCACGACATCTGTTGTGTATACTCGCTTACCATCTTGTCCTTCATAACTGCCTGTCTGGATACGACCTTCTACCCCAATTAAACTTCCTTTTCGCATGAAGTTCGCTAGGTTTTCAGCCTGTTTACGCCAAGCAACACAGCTAATGAAATCAGCTTCGCGTTCACCTTGTTGATTTGAGAATGCACGGTTTACAGCTACTGTAAATCTTGTAGACGCAACTCCATTCGGTGTATAACGTAGCTCAGGATCTTTTGTTAGTCTTCCAACTAATACGACACGGTTAATCATCAGAATACAACCTCCTTTTCAGCGTTTTGTAAAAAATTAATTATTAAGCTTCTTCGCGAACTGCAATGTGGCGAATGATGTCTTCGCTGATGTTAGCAAGACGTGTATACTCGTTGATTGCATCTGAAGTAGCGTTTACTTTTACGATTTGGTAGTAACCTTCGCGGAAGTCTTGAATTTCATAAGCTAAGCGGCGTTTGCCCCACTCTTTTGATTCGATGACTTCTGCACCGTTAGAAGTTAACATTTCGTTGAAACGTTCAACTAAAGCTTTCTTCGCTTCGTCTTCAATGTTCGGACGTACGATGTACATTAATTCGTATTTTCTCATCTGTTTACACCTCCTTATGGACTTAGGCTCTCCTAATTAAGGGAGCAAGGAGCAAGTAATTAATTATTACTCACATCAATGAATTGTAACATATAGGTACATGTCTTTCAAGTCACAAACTAATAATTCGTTATATAATGGCAGTATATTTCATTATCTATGAAAGGAGTGCCTTCATGTTAACCAACGATAAGGAGCCTATCGTTATCGAATTAGATTTAAAGAAGTTAATGATCGACAATTTTGTGATTACAAGTGGTCTTGTCATATTATTTATTGCCATTCAATATATTTGCTTTAAAGATTTCCATTTTTCTTTTTGGAAGATGATTGGTGGCACAGCACTATTTGTTGTGCTGTATATAATTTTTATTATCCTACACGAGGCTTTTCATTTAATTGGCTTTATGATTTTTGGCAGAGTTCCCTTTAAAGCTTTAAAATATGGCATAAATTTAGAGCAAGGTATTGCCTATGCAACTACTGAGCAACCTCTCCCCAACCATGCTATGAAAAAAGCTTTATTACTGCCATTCTGGACGACTGGAGTACTTCCAACCATTGTTGGGTTTTATCTTAACAGTACTGTTTTAATATTGATAGGGGCGGTGTTAATAGCTGGAGCTGTAGGCGATTTTGCCATGTATAAAGAGCTACGTAAATATCCACGTAATGCTATCGTACAGGATGATCCTAAATTACCAAAGCTGTATGTTTATCTATTGCAGGAAAAGGATCATCATTAAAATAAGACTACATAATTAAATAGAATCTGTAGATTAGAAATGAACAACTACAGATTCTATTTAATACTTTAAGGAGTTAAAAATCCATGCTGGGCTGCTGTATATAAATTTCTCCAAATACGGTTAATCATAGATGTTTCTGTAATAGCATCCATACCAAGACAGCGTATTAAATTATTCGCTATCTCTAAGCAAGCAGCAGCTATATCCTTAGCCAATTGAGTAAATTGTGATAATTCCTCTTCCGTTAATTGTTCACCTTTTTGATGCTGTTGCCAAAAGACAGATAATGTTGCATAAAACTGTTCCTCGCATTGCTTGAAACGTTTATGCTGCTGCATCAATAAAAATTGGAAGGCTCCAATTCGCTCAGTTCTGCTTCCATCATGATTTCGTTGCTTTATTAAAGCAAAAGCTTCTTCTAAAAAATTCTCTGTCATCCCAAGACAAACGCCTAAAAAAGAAGCCTCTGCAAAAGTGGTAAATGGAAAGCTATGTACTGAATTGCCATAATCATTTCTGATGACCCCTAATTGAAAAGTAGCTTCCTGTGGTACCCAAACATTGTTTACACGGATTGTATGACTAGCTGTTGCCTTTAAACCCATTGCAGACCAATCATTCAAAATTTCTACATCATGTGGATTTACTGAGCAGCTAATAATTTTTTCGGTTTTGATACCATCTTCTTCAATTAAACAATTCATCGTAAATGTTGATGCATAATTAGAACCACTACAATACTTCCATTGCCCTGTTACATAATAGCCTCCAATTGTTTTTACAGCTATCCCTGTTGGATATCCACTACCTGCTATAACTGCTTCTTTAGGAGAATAGATTTTTTCACAAATTTCCTTACTGAATGTTGGAATAAATGCGTTTCCACCTGTACCAATAGTAATGAGCCATCCAAAATTGCCATCAAGTGCAGACATCTGTTGAAATATCTTTACACCTTCTACTAAATTTAAATCCATACCACCTAATTCTCTTGGAGTGAACAATTTGAATAATCGTTGTTCATAAATATAATCTAAGACATCTTGTGGTAACATCCCCAGTTGCTCAAACTCTAAACCACGTTCCTTAATTTGCACAGGATTCATTCATAAGTCGCCTCCATACATTAAAAATTCTGATAACTAAGCAATCGAAAAAGGGCAACCATTTTAGATTGCCCTTGTAAGTTTTTTATACATTAAAGCGGAATAACATAATATCGCCATCTTGTACTTCATATTCTTTACCTTCAAGACGTACTTTACCAGCTTCCTTAGCCGCTGCTTGCGAACCTGCCTCAAGAAGATCATCATATGCCACTGTTTCTGCACGAATAAAGCCGCGCTCAAAGTCAGTATGAATAATACCTGCACATTGAGGTGCTTTCATTCCTTTACGGAACGTCCAGGCACGTACCTCCTGTACACCTGCAGTGAAGTAAGTAGCTAGTCCTAATAAGTCATAAGAAGTACGAATTAGTTGATCTAAACCAGATTCTTTAATTCCTAATTCTTCTAAGAACATAGCTTTTTCTTCATCATCTAACTCAGAAATTTCTTCTTCGATTTTTGCACAAATAGTAATGACCTGTGCACCTTCAGCGGATGCATACTCACGTACTTTTTTCACATACTCGTTGTTGTCTGCATCTGCTACTTCATCTTCTGAAACGTTTGCTACATAAAGCATTGGTTTAATTGTTAGTAGATGAAGACCTTTAATTACCTTTAATTCATCATCTGATAGCTCAGCTGCTCTAGCTGGTTTACCGTTTTCTAGTTGCTCTTTAATTTTTAGAAGCACTGGCTCTTCTATCATAGCCTCTTTATCTTTTTGTTTCGCCATTTTGCTAACTCGTTGTAAACGTTTATCCACAGATTCTAAGTCAGCTAGTGCAAGCTCTAGATTAATAACTTCAATATCGTCAATTGGATCTACTGCACCAGAAACGTGAGTAATGTTTTCGTCTACAAAACAACGTACTACCTGACAAATTGCGTCTACTTCACGAATATGAGCTAGGAACTTATTTCCTAATCCTTCACCCTTGGAAGCACCTTTAACAATTCCAGCGATATCTGTAAATTCAAATGCAGTTGGCACAGTTTTTTTCGGTACCACTAATTCTGTTAATTTATCTAAACGTGCATCAGGTACTTCAACTATACCAACGTTTGGATCAATCGTTGCGAATGGATAGTTTGCAGCCAATGCGCCCGCTTTTGTTATTGCGTTAAATAATGTTGATTTTCCAACGTTAGGTAAACCAACGATTCCAGCTGTTAATGCCATGGATGGACACAACCTTTCTATACTCAGTTCAAATTTTCTCTCTTATAACCTTATCTATTATATTGATTCACCCAGAAAAAGTCTAATATGCCTGATGTTACGACTCTTCCGCAGAAAATAAAACCTTTTTCATTTTTTTCTCAAATTCACGACGTGGAATCATGACACTATGCTGACATCCTTCGCATTTGATACGTACATCCGCCCCCATACGAATAATTTTCCATTTATTAGTACCGCATGGATGTTGTTTTTTCATTTCAACAATATCGTTTAAACCAAATTTTTTTGCCTCCATCTTACACACTTCTCCCCTCATCTTTGCCATAGAACATCATTTTTGGATAGACCATTGGTATATTATTTTCTTCAAAGAGTTTCGTAATATCGCGGCGTATGGTACGTGCTACTCCATATTGTTGCTGCGGTAATGTTTCAGCAGCTATACGAATGGTTACTTCTGTCCCTTTAACATTTTGCACACCTAGAAATACCGGAGCTGCAATTAATTCTTTATGCATCTTAGGCAATGTCTCTAAATACTTATTAATAACCCCTTCTGCTTTCTCAAAATCAGCATCCGTGGCCATTTGTAAATCTATAAAGATTTTGGAGTTGTTAACAGAATAATTGACGACTTCGCCTATGGCACCATTGGGAATGATGAACTGTTCACCAGTAGCACCATTAATTTTTGTTGTACGTAAGCCAATTTCTACAACTGTACCTTCTGCAGCATTTATTTTTATATAATCCCCTACACCAAACTGGTCTTCAAAAATAATAAAGAATCCAGTAATAACATCCTTTACTAAGCTTTGAGCACCAAAACCTATTGCTAAACCAACAATTCCTGCACCCGCTAATAAACCTGCTACCTTTATATTTAAGGAAGAAAGTATACCAATGATTGCAGAGAAATAAACGACATAGGAAATCACGCTTTGTAATAATCTTGAAATTGTTCGTTGGCGTCGCTCTGAGTGGCTCAATGGTGAACGCATACGGATTAAAAACACCTTTTTAATAAATTTTTTACCTAATCTTACAGCGATCCACGATACTAATAGAATGAGCAAAATTTCTATAGATGCATCAATAACCTTTTCCCAAAGATCCTCAGATGTGAGCTTGTCCCAGTATTTTTCCATTAACTTTTTATTCTTTTCCATCATTACCACCTCTTGAATAACTTGCTAAAAATTTGCGTATACTGCATAAAAATTGAGCACTTCTAAAAATAAAAAGAAAGTGAGTTTTTTTATGAATACTATACCAAATTTGTTACTACCTTATTCCCTTCATCATGAGAGTAAAAATGCTGTTTGGCAATTAAGTACATTATTTTTAGAACATATACCGTTTCATCATGAAAGACTAATTTTTTGTTGTATTGGCAGTGACCGATGTACGGGTGATACACTTGGTCCATTAACTGGTAGCTTTTTAAAAAAATCTGTTAGCTTTCCTTATGAAATTGTAGGTTCCTTAGAAGACCCTTTACATGCTCTAAACCTAGATTCTACAATGCAACAGCTACACAATCATACTACAAAACCATTCATTATTGCGATTGATGCCTGTCTCGGCAGTGAGCAAAATGTTGGTCATATTTCAGTTCAAAGTGGACCCATTTTCCCTGGAAAAGCTGTAAAAAAAGAATTACCCCCAATTGGAGACATTTCCGTGAAAGGAATCGTCAATATTGGAGGCTTTATGGAAATGCTTGTTTTACAAAATACCAGACTTCATATTTCTTATGCAATGGCTGAAAAGCTTTCAAGAGCATTATTACTGGCTGCTCATCGTTATTCACTAAAAAATGTAGAAGATAGCCACCATAATACCAACAATGACGATACCTGGAAGCAAGTTAGCAGCTTTGATCTTAGCTAAGCCTGCAATGTTTAACCCTATTGCCATAATCATAACCCCGCCAACAGCTGTCATTTCTGTAATGAACATTTGTAGTGCGGCATCAGGGATAAAGGAACTTATAACACCTGCAAAAAGAGCTATTAATCCTTGATAAACAAAGACAGGTACAGCGGATAGCATTACACCTATACCTAATGTCGAGGCTAGAATAATGGATGTAAATCCATCTATTAATCCTTTAGTAATGAGTACATTATGATCATTACGAAGACCACTATCAAGAGCACCTATAACAGCCATTGATCCTACAACAAAAATTAGGGAGGCAGTTACAAAGCCCTCTGCTATGCTAATTTGATTTTGGTCATCCCGTTTTGTACGAAATAAACTCTCTACCCATTTACCTAGACGATTCATTTGTTTATCTAAATCTAACCACTCACCTATTACTGTACCTACCACTAAACTTACTACCAATATAATAAAATTATCACTTTCAAAGCCCATTTTTATCCCTAATAATGTGACGGCTAAACCAATAATAGAAAGAACCGTAGATTTCATAGATTCAGGAAGATTTTTAAAAATGCGCCCTACTAATGCTCCTACTATAATTAACACAGCATTTATTAATGCCCCTAGTAATACCACACTTAAGCCTTCTTTCTCTCTAAAAAATAGAGAGCGCCTATTTGCTTGGCGCTCTGATTAAGTTATAGAAATATTATTTTATTCTTCTTGTATGTTTAATATTTCCAATATTCGTTCTAAATCATCTTCAGAATAAAATTCAATTTCTATTTTCCCTTTATTGCTTGTTTTCTTTATTTGAACATTTGTTCCAAAGTAGTCTCGTAATTGTGACTCCTTTGCCGTTACAAAGATATCTTTTTTCTTAGGAGGGATTGTTTCACGTGAAACTTCTTCATTTAAGTTTTGCACTAATAATTCAACTTGACGTACGTTCAATCCTAAATTTATTACCTTATTAGCCACTTCTGATATTCTTCTTTTATTTTTTAAGCCGAGTAATGCCCGTCCTTGCCCCATCGATAAAGTTCCATCATTCATCAGTTTACGTACATCTTCTGGTAATGCCAGTAGCCGAACGTGATTGGCAATATGTGGTCTACTTTTTCCTAATCGCTTCGATAACTCTTCCTGAGTTAAATGTAAGTTTTCCATTAAACTCTGATAGGCTTCTGCTTCTTCAATAACAGTTAAATCCTCACGTTGGAGATTTTCTAAAATAGCAAGCTCCATCATTTGTGCATCTGTTAGCTCTTTTATAATGACAGGAATAACCTCGAGGCCAGCTAATAGACAAGCTCTGTAACGACGCTCTCCCGCAACAATTTCAAACTTGCGTGCTTTTTTACGCACAGCAATTGGTTGCAAAATTCCATGTTCTTTAATAGAATCAGCTAATTCTTGTAAACTTTCTTCATCGAAAATTTTACGTGGCTGAAATGGGTTCGCAACAATTAAATCTAATTGGATTTCTTCCACTTGACCACTGTGTTCTAAAGACTCTCCTGGAAATAATGCCCCAATACCCTTTCCTAGACCTTTAGCCATTTTTAATCACTTCCCTCGCCATCTCTAAATAAACTTCTGCACCTCTAGATTTTGCATCATAAGTGATGATTGGTTGACCATGACTTGGTGCCTCACTTAATCGCACATTACGGGGGATTATTGTTTTATATACTTTATCTTGGAAATATTTTTTCACTTCCTCAATAACTTGTAAGCCTAAGTTTGTGCGTGCATCTAGCATTGTTAATAAAACGCCATCGATGTAAAGCTGTTGATTCAAATGCTTTTGAACGAGGCGAACTGTTGATAGTAATTGACTTAATCCTTCCAATGCATAATATTCACATTGTACAGGAATAATAAGCGCATCTGAAGCTGTTAACGCATTGATTGTTAAAAGCCCTAAAGATGGTGGACAGTCAATAATTATATAATCGAAATCCTCTTTCACATTTTGTAAAGCATGTTTTAAACGTACTTCTCTGGAAATAGTCGAAACCAATTCAATTTCTGCACCTGCAAGTGAGATAGTTGCTGGCACGATAGATAAATTTTCAACATTTGTTTTTTGAATGACATTTTGAACATCTTCATCATCAATGAGCACATCATAAATACAACCCTGTATTTCTCCTTTATTAATACCAAGTCCACTTGTTGTATTCCCCTGCGGATCAGTATCAATTAAAAGCACTTTCTTACCTAAGTATGCTAGGCAAGCGCTCAAATTGACCGAAGTTGTTGTTTTACCTACGCCACCCTTTTGATTGGCGATTGCTATAATTCTACCCATTTAAAAGCACCTGCTTTCATCTATCAAAGTTTACTTTGACAAATCATTTGTAAAATCACTATTTAATCCGCTATCTAACTTTCATTCTATCAAAAAATTTGAAGAGAGTTGTATAAAATATTAAGAATAAATACAAAAAAGGAGATATCTCTATTAATCTTCTGAGATATCTCCCCTGTACAGTGATAAATTTGATCATAAATTATTTTTCTAAAATAATTTATTACACTTTTTTCTTTTTAGGAATCTTCACTGTAATTTGATAGTATTCTTCTGTATCTTCTTCTTCAGTTTTCACCGTAATCCCACTTTTCGTTACCATCGTTAAAGACTGTTTGATGGTATTCAAAGCAATACGTACATCTTTACTTATAGCTTTACGTTTCGGTTTAGCTTTCTTTGGAATTGATTCTTCCTGCTCATCAACTATAGGATGTAATATAGCCTGGATTTGCTCCTCTAACTGTCGCACATTCCAATCATTTTCAATTGCTAGCTGCAAAATTTCTAGTTGCAATGGTTGATCTTTAATAGCAATTAATGCACGTGCATGTCGTTCAGATATTTTTCGCTTCAAAATAGCTTGCTGTACTTCATCTGGCAGCCTTAATAAACGTAATTTGTTGGCTACAGTGGATTGTCCTTTTCCAAGTCTTTGGGCAAGAGCTTCCTGTGTTAGCTCATGAAGCTCTAATAATTTTTGATAGGCTACCGCTTCTTCAATAGCAGTTAACTCCTCACGCTGCAAGTTCTCTATTAACGCAATAGATGCTGTTTCCTTATCAGTTAAATTACGTACAATAGCAGGGACTTCTGTCCATTGTAGCTTTTTCATCGCTCGATAACGACGCTCACCAGCGATAATTTCATATTGATTGTCTGATATTTTACGTACAACAATTGGCTGAATCACACCATGTGTATGAATGGTTCTTGATAATTCTTCAATTTTTTCATCATCAAAAATAGTACGTGGCTGAAAACGGTTAGGTACAATTTGATCAATAGGCAACTTTATGACTTCTTCCGCTGCATGAACCGCCTCTGCTTGTTCTACTTCATTTTTCACAATAGGCTCTGTTTTACTTCCGCCTCCAAAAAAACGTGAAAAAGGACTTTTCATCCAAGTGGCACCACCTTTAAGTAACTATCTTGCTCTGTGTCATTCTATTATTATTTATTATATTTCTTTAAATGTATATAGTTCATAGATGTCTTTTGCGTGAACCATCCATAACTAGTATGTATGCTCAAAATAGAAAAAATATTTTCCACTTTGAGAAGTTTCACATGAAACACTAATTATTGAATCGGTGTTTTATTTGGTACACCTGGCTTACGCGGATATTTTTTCGGTGTTCCTTTTATTTTATCAAATATATATAAAATGCGTTCACTTTCTTCAACAGGTAGCTTGAAAGAAAATTCCTCTCTCAGTTTAACACCCAATGTTGTTAAAGCTTTTTTAGCATCCTTTAGTTCTTCTGCCCCAGCTGCGGCTTTTAAAGCAACAAAATATCCATCTTGTTTCGCTAAAGGTACACATAACTCTGCTAGAACGGATAAACGAGCTACAGCTCGTGCTGTTACCACATCAAATTGTTCGCGGTATTTTAAATTTTGGCCAAACTCTTCCGCGCGAGCATGTACAAAATGCATATTCTCTAATTGTAACTCATCACTTAAATGATTTAAAAAGGTAATTCTTTTATTTAAGGAGTCGACAATTGTAACTTGTAAATGTGGGAAACAGATTTTAATTGGGATACTTGGGAAACCAGCTCCTGCTCCAACATCACAAACAGTTATGACTTTTGAAAAATCAAAGTAAAATGAAGGACTAATCGAATCGAAGAAATGCTTTAAATACACGCCTTCTAAATCTGTAATGGCAGTTAAATTCATCTTTTCATTCCACTCAACAAGTAATTCAAAATACTTTTTAAATTGAGCAATCTGTATATCAGAAAGTTCGATACCTTTCTCTTTCAGAGCCTCAATAAATTGTTGTTCGTTCATGTAAAGTCTCCTTTGTTGATCTAGCTATACAACTCCAACTAATAGTATAGCTTTAAAAATAGGAAGCGGGCACAATGGTATGCCCGCCTCTTATTCACTTTACTGTTGTTGATGATCAGCTGCTTACTTTCGCAATTTTACCTTGTTCAATATAAACAAGCAGAATTGAAATATCAGCTGGATTAACACCAGAAATACGAGAGGCTTGCGCAATAGATAGAGGTGTAACTTGTTTTAATTTTTGACGCGCTTCTGTTGCTAAACCTGAAATAGCATCGTAATCAATATTCTCAGGAATTTTTTTATTTTCCATTTTGTGTAGTTTCTCTACCTGTTGCAATGCTTTTTCGATATAGCCTTCATATTTAAGCTGGATTTCAATTTGTTCTTTCACTTCATCCGCCAATTCGATTTCTGCCGGAATTAAAGAAGAGATTAACTCATAGTGCATTTCAGGGCGTTTTAATAAGTCTGCACCACGTATACCGTCTTTTAATTCACTACCACCAACAGAACGAATAACAGATTGTGTCGCTTCATTTGGCTTAATAATGACTTCACGAAGACGTGCAATTTCATTTTCAATCAGCTCTTTTTTCTCATTGAAACTAGCATATCTTTCTTGTGGAATCATCCCCATATTGTAAGCTAACTCTACTAATCGTAGATCTGCATTATCGTGACGTAATAGTAAACGATATTCTGCACGAGATGTTAATAAACGATATGGCTCATTTGTTCCTTTTGTCACTAGGTCATCGATCAAAACGCCAATATAAGCATCCGAACGGCTCAAAATTAATTCGTCTTTACCTAGTACATTAGCAGCAGCATTCATGCCCGCCATTAAGCCTTGCGCGGCAGCTTCTTCATAGCCAGATGTGCCGTTGATTTGACCCGCTGTATATAAGCCTTTAATACGTTTTGTTTCTAAAGTTGGCCATAGTTGTGTTGGCACAATTGAATCGTATTCAATAGCATAACCAGCGCGCATCATTTCCGCATTCTCTAAGCCAGGTATAGATTTTAGTAAACGTGTTTGAACATGCTCTGGTAGGCTTGTTGACAAACCTTGAACATAAACCTCACGTGTATTGCGGCCTTCTGGCTCTAAGAAGATTTGGTGTCTTGGCTTATCATTAAAACGTACAACTTTATCTTCAATAGATGGGCAATAACGTGGACCTGTCCCTTTAATCATCCCTGAATACATCGGTGAAAGATGTAAATTTGCTTCAATAATTTCATGAGTTTCAGGGCTTGTATATGTTAACCAGCAAGGTAGCTGATCCATGATGAATTCAGTCGTTTCAAAACTAAATGCACGTGGAACATCATCACCTGGTTGAATCTCTGTTTTGTCATAATCTATTGTTCGATTATTCACACGTGGTGGTGTACCTGTTTTAAATCGAACTAGATCAAAACCTAGCTCTTTTAAATTATCAGCTAAGCGAATTGACGGTTGTTGGTTATTAGGACCACTTGAATATTTAATATCACCAATAATGATTTCACCACGTAGGAAAGTACCTGTTGTCACGACAACTGTTTTAGCACGATAAACGGCACCAATTTGTGTAATGACCCCTTTTACTTCCCCATCCTCAATAATTAACTCTTCAACCATCCCTTGATGGATTGTTAAGTTTGGTGTTTCTTCTAATACTCGTTTCATTTCTTGCTGATACAAAACTTTGTCCGCTTGTGCGCGCAATGCACGTACAGCTGGGCCTTTCCCTGTATTCAACATTCGCATTTGAATATGCGTTTTATCTATCACTTTCCCCATGACGCCTCCTAAAGCGTCAATCTCACGTACGACAATTCCTTTGGCAGGACCACCAATAGATGGATTACATGGCATAAATGCAATCATATCTAAATTGATTGTTAGCATTAATGTGTTAGCACCCATTTTAGCTGCGGCATGTGCAGCTTCTGAACCTGCATGACCAGCACCAATCACAATCACATCAAACGTGCCTGCCTCATATTTTGTTGGCATGCTCGTACCTTCCTTTCTTTCTGAAAATTATTTTCCTAAACAGAACTGAGAAAATAGTTGATTGATGAGGCTTTCTTGAACAGTATCACCAATGATTTCGCCAAGTATTTCCCATGTTCTTGTTACATCAATTTGTACCATATCAACTGGTACACCATCCTGTGCAGCTGCTATTGCATCTTCTACCGTTGCTTGTGCTTGGTGTAGAAGGGCAATATGTCTTGCGTTTGAAACATATGTTAAATCGCCCGCTTCGATTTGTCCCTCAAAGAACAATGCAGCAATGGCTTCTTCTAGCTCTGTAATACCTTCCTCTTGTAGCAGAGAAGTTGTTACAATGCGATGGTCACCAGCTAATTCCTTGACACGAGCCAAATCAATTTTTTGCGGTAAATCTGTTTTATTGACAATAACGATGTAATCCATCGCTTCAATTGTTTCGAATAGACGCTCATCCTCAGCAGTTAATTCATCTGCATAGTTTAATACAAACAGAATTAAATCAGCTCCACGAAGAGCTTCCCGTGAGCGTTCTACTCCAATTCGTTCAACAATATCTTCTGTTTCCCGAATACCCGCTGTATCCACTAAACGAAGTGGAACACCTCGGACATTGACGTACTCCTCTATAATATCACGAGTAGTCCCTGCAATATCTGTCACTATGGCCTTATTTTCTTGTACTAAGCTATTTAATAGTGAAGATTTCCCTACATTCGGACGACCTAAAATAACTGTTGATAATCCCTCACGTAAAATTTTTCCTTGAGAAGATGTTTGCAAAAGTTTTATAATTTCATTTTTTACCCATGTACATTTCTCTACTAATACAGGTACAGTCATTTCTTCTACATCATCATACTCTGGATAATCTATATTAACCTCTACTTGGGCTAATGTCTCTAGTAAAGCTTGGCGCAAATCACCAATAAGTCTCGATAATTTTCCATCCATTTGACCCAGAGCCACATTCATCGCACGATCTGTTTTAGCTCTTATCAAATCCATTACTGCTTCAGCCTGTGATAAATCAATACGTCCGTTTAAAAAGGCACGTTTTGTGAATTCACCTGGCTCAGCTAACCTTGCTCCATTTGTTAAAGCAAGTTGCAACACGCGTTTGACTGAAACTAATCCACCATGACAGTTTATTTCAACTACATCCTCACGTGTGAATGTTTTTGGCCCACGCATCAGCGATAGCATTACTTCCTCTACTACCTCATTAGTTTTAGGATCGACTAAATGTCCATAATGAATAGTGTGCGAATCTTTGGTTGTTAAACTTTTTCCCCCGGGTGATTTGAATATTTTGTCTGCAATCGTCACAGCCTCGTCTCCACTTAAACGAACGATGGCTATGGCACCTTCACCCATCGGTGTGGATATCGCAGCAATTGTATCGAACTCCATTTAATGACCTCCTCAACGTTATCCACATGTGGATAATCAAAACCGACCAATACTTACTAACACCTTAGACTAACATATTTTCAGCAAAATCTAAAGTAAGGATCATTTCCAAATGTGGATAAAATCAATTTTTCGCTAATCATATTTTCGACAAAATTTGCTACGTTTCATTAAAAAAGGTCATTTTATCTAAAAGATAAAATGACCTTTCAAAATATATTGTCTGTATGATTATGTGAAACAGTCTAATTATTTTTTTACGGGTTCTATTACTAAATAACGATTAGGCTCCGTACCTTCTGAATACGTTTCAAGATCTAGACGATTTGCTAATTGATTATGAATTATCTTTCGTTCGTAAGACGGCATTGGTTCAAATGCCACACGTTGATTTAAGCGTAATGCCTTATCCGCCATTCGATCCGCAAGTAATTCTAAAGCTACTTGTCGACGCTCGCGATAGTTTTCTACATCTAGTTTCACCATTAAGAACTGCTTTGCGCTTTTATTTAATACGAGTTGTGTTAATTGCTGTAAGGAATTTAATGTTTGACCTCGTTTCCCTATAAGCAGGGCAGCTTTCTCACTTTTTAGTTGAAATAATACATATTTCCCTTCGCGTGTCGTAGCAATCTCAAGATCATGAATAGCCAATTGTTCAGCGATATTACTTAAATAAGCCTTTGCCTCTTCAATTGGATTTGCTAAGTCTCCATCCTCATCTTGTTCTTTAACGACTTGTTGAACTTCTTCCATTTCACTTGGTTGTTCAGAAACTTGTGAACTTAGTGTTTCAACATCATCTACTTCTATTGGTTCATATAATTGAGTTACTACCTGCAATTGCGCATTGTCGCTTTCAATTGTCGGAACCTGAACTTCTTTTACTGTTACACGTACCTCTGCAGAACGTGCACCAAAACCTAAAAATCCTTTTTTACCTTCTTGTAAAACTTCAACATCTACTTGTTCACGGGTTTTGCCAAGTTTCTGTAACGCCAATGAGATCGCTTCTTGTGTTGTTGCGCCTATTTGCGTAAGTTGTTTCACTTTTTAGCCCCTCCATTTTGAGCAGGTTGTGTTTTATCTTTATTCCAAGGTTTATAAATGTACAAGTTTTGGAAAATCGAAATAATGTTTCCGATTACCCAGTATAATGATAATGCAGCTGGTAAGGCCATACCAAAACCAATAATCATGAATGGCATAATATACATCATAATTTTCATTTGAGGATTATCCATTGCTGGTCCTGTACGTAACACGATAAATTGCATTAAGCCAGCTGTAATAGCTAATGCAGGTGCAGGATCTGCTAGCGGGAAGATAAAGAAATTCCCTAAATCAAATGTTGATGTTGCATTCATACGGCTAATTGCATGATAGAAACCAATTAAGATTGGCATTTGAATGATTACTGGTAAGCATCCTGCAAGTGGATTTACTCCAGATTCACTCATTAACTTCATCATTTCTTGCTGATATTGTTGTTGTGTCTGAGCATCCTTAGAAGCATACTTCTTTTGCAGTTCCTTCAATTTTGGTTGAATTTCTTGCATCTTTTTAGAACTCTTTGTTTGTTTGATCATCAATGGCAAAATTGCTAAACGAATAATAATCGTTACGGCAATGATCCCCCATGCATACGTACCTAGCAGATCAGCAAAGTATTTTATTGCTGATACCAACGGCCAAACAATGAATTCATTCCAGAAGCCTGTGCTATCTTTGGAAATTGGTTCATTGAATTCTGTACAACCAGAAAGTAGTAAGGCTACCGATACTAGTGACAAAATTACCCAATGTTGTTTTTTCAACCTTCTTCCCCCTACAATTACTATTCACTTTTTCTTATTCTATATGGTTCTTTTTGTACCGACAGTTTCCTATCACATAATCGGTTTAACGTCAGTAGCCTTATCTTTATTTCAGTCCACTTTTGAGAGTCCTCGATGAAGATAAAGTTATCAGTTATTTTATCATGCCTATAACATTCACTCTACTAAATATTCTAACTACACACGCTTATTCTTAAGATAAGTTGTGAATTTTACATATTTTTAAGCGAAAACTCTCGCCACAAATACCCCCGTGTGTATAATTCTCTTACATATAATTTTATGCAAAATCACATATTATTTATTCTATTGCTAACAGTACAGGCGTAATTTCACCACTTGGTTGCATACATTACACTTTTTTCATTACCTTTGCGATTCGTAGTACATGCTGCAAACTTTGTTTCACTTCATGAAAATCCATAGTGGCCGCCGGATGTCTGGCGATAATAACATAATCCATATTCGGCTTTAGCTCATCTTTTAATTCATGAATACTTTGTCGAATATAGCGTTTTACTTGGTTGCGTGTTACCGCATTCCCAAGCTTCTTACTAACTGATAAACCTACACGAAATTCCGTTTGTCCCTCTTTTACTAAAAAATAAACAACAAACTGACGATTAGCGAAAGATTTACCTTTTTTAAACACCTTTTGAAAATCATCATTCTTCTTCACTCGTTGGCGTTTTTTCATTTCTTTCACCTGCTATTAGATAATATCTTTTGATCCTCATTTCTAGGTTTACCAAAAATAAAGAAAAAAAAGACCACTGATGTGGCTCAGTGGACTTATTTTATGCTGATAAAACTTTTCTTCCTTTACGACGACGAGCAGCAAGAACTTTGCGACCGTTTTTCGTGCTCATACGTGCGCGGAAACCGTGTACTTTGCTGTGCTTACGTTTTTTTGGTTGGTAAGTACGTTTCATTTATATAGACACCTCCTGATATGAGTTGAATTTTTCAACATACAGACTCGAATATTATATAAAGTATCTAGTTATTTTGTCAATGAATTTCACAAATTTCTTTTAATCCGTCCAACTATCTATTTATTCTATTCTCAATTTTCTAGTGTTTGGAACTCTACTAGAAATATTTTTTCTACATAAACATAAAAATATTTATCCACAGAGTACTTGTTTTTTTTACACAGAGTTGTGTATAGTATTTTTTGCATTATTTTTTATCCACAACAATTATCTACAGGTTTCTCACATAAGCAGTGCTTGTGGACAACTATAAAGTGCATAACTGTAAGTTATGTGGATAAGTTTCACAAACTATTGAAATAGCTTTGTTTTTCTGATACGATTACTGTGCTTCACTTTGTTGAAAACTAAAACGAACATTTTAATTATCCACAACTGTTAATATGCTGTGGATAATTTTTATCACAGCCTTTGGTTAACTTTTATCCACAACTTGTGATTATGTGGACGAGTTATAAAATGAACGTATTTACAATTCTATAAATGCGATTTTTTTTGTATTGAACACTGTAAAGGAGATTAGCAGCTTGGAACATTTAGAAGAACTATGGAACAATGTCCTGGCTCAAGTTGAACAAAAAATTTCTAAACCAAGCTTCGAAACGTGGCTAAAGTCTACGAAGTTACTATCTTACAATGGTAGTGGGTCCACTGTGACAATTGCTGCGCCAAATTCGTTTGCTCGAGACTGGCTTGAAAATCATTATATTCATTTGATTACAGGTATATTAACGGAGCTAACAGGCGAAGACTTGCTTATTAAATTTGTTGTTCAAAAAAACCAGGATTCGGACGATTTTGATTTGCCAGCGCCGATTATCCAAGCAAAAAATAATGAACATCATGATATTTCACCAGGTATGTTAAACCCGAAATATACTTTTGACACGTTTGTTATTGGCTCTGGTAACCGCTTTGCACATGCAGCTTCGCTAGCTGTAGCTGAAGCACCTGCTAAAGCATACAATCCATTCTTTATTTATGGGGGAGTAGGGCTAGGTAAAACGCACTTAATGCACGCTATTGGTCATTATGTATTAGAGCATAATCCAAATGCTAAAGTAGTGTACTTATCATCCGAGAAATTTACAAATGAATTTATTAACTCAATTCGTGATAACAAAGCACTTGATTTTCGCAATAAGTACCGCAACGTGGATGTACTGCTAATTGATGATATTCAATTCCTTGCTGGAAAAGAATCAACTCAAGAAGAATTTTTCCACACTTTTAATACTTTACATGAAGAATCCAAACAAATTGTTATATCAAGTGACCGACCTCCTAAGGAGATCCCAACTTTAGAAGATCGGCTCCGTTCACGTTTCGAGTGGGGGTTAATAACTGATATTGCGCCACCCGATTTGGAAACTCGTATCGCTATTTTGCGTAAAAAAGCAAAAGCAGACGGTCTAGAGGTACCAAATGAAGTAATGCTTTATATTGCGAACCAGATTGACTCCAATATTAGGGAGCTTGAAGGTGCGCTTATTCGCGTCGTTGCCTACTCATCTCTTGTAAACAAAGATATTACAGCGACATTAGCTGCCGAGGCATTGAAGGATATCATTCCAAATTCAAAACCGCGAACAGTGACAATATTAGACATTCAAAATGCAGTAGGGGAACATTTTAGTATACGTTTGGAAGATTTCGCTGCTAAAAAACGTACTAAATTAATTGCTTTTCCACGTCAAATCGCTATGTACTTATCGCGCGAGTTGACAGATTTTTCGCTGCCCAAAATTGGCGAAGAATTTGGTGGCCGCGATCATACGACTGTCATCCATGCGCACGAAAAAATATCTTCTATGTTGAAAAATGACGTTCAACTTCAACAAGATGTTAAACAAATTCGTAGTATGCTAGGCAAGTAATTGCTGTGGACAAACTAACTATTTAAACACAAACTTATACACAGTCTATCTACATGTGGATAGACTGATTTTATTCATAAAAATATACTTATCCACAAATCCACAGGGCCTATTACTATATCTTTTTATTTTATATAAATAAATAATATAAATATGTGAGGGAAAACGAATGAAATTTGATATTTTACGTGACCGTTTATTAGAAGGTTTAAATGATGTCATGAAAGCAGTAAGTTCAAAAACAACTATTCCGATTTTAACTGGTATTAAAATTGACGTAACAGAGGAAGGGATCCGCTTAACTGGTAGTGATGCTGATATAACTATTCAAACATTTATTCCAGTAGAAGAAGATGGACAACAAATTATTCACATTACAGAAACAGGTTCAATTGTTGTACAAGCACGTATGTTTAATGAAATCGTACGTAAATTACCAACAAACGATGTTGAAATTCAAGTAACACCAGGTTTCCAAACGCATATTCGTTCAGGGAAATCGGAATTCCATTTAATTGGCTCAGATGCAGCAGAGTATCCTTTATTACCAGAGCTTACAGAAGATCAAAAATTTACTATTCCTGCTGATCTCTTAAAAACAATTATCCGTGAAACAGTATTCGCTGTTGCCACTTCAGAAAGTAGACCCGTGTTGACAGGTGTAAACTGGCAGATCAAAAATGAAACATTAATCTGTGTTGCAACAGATAGTCATCGTTTGGCAAGACGTAAAGTGCAACTCGAAAATTTACCAGAAGTTGAACATAGTGTAGTAATTCCAGGGAAAAGTTTGAATGAATTAAATAAAGTACTTGAAGATTCTACAAATCTTGTCCAAATCGTTATTACAAGTCAGCAAGTATTATTTAAAACTGGTGATGTATTATTCTTCTCTCGCTTACTGGAAGGAAATTATCCTGACACAACTCGTTTAATTCCTGAAGAGTATCAAACAAATGTAACAATTAATGGTAAATCTTTATTACAAGCTATTGACCGTGCATCACTAGTTGCACGAGGAGATCGTAATAATGTTGTCCGTTTTGAAATTTTAGATAACCAAGCAGTTGAGGTTTCTTCTAATTCTCCTGAAATCGGAAAAGTACAAGAAGAAATTCCTGTGGAAGCATTAGAAGGGGAAGGTTTGAAAATCTCATTCAGTGCAAAATATATGATGGAAGCATTAAAAGCAATAGATGGACAAGACGTAGTTATTCAATTTACTGGGGCAATGAGACCGTTTATTTTACGTTCCGTTCATGATGATGCTATTTTACAATTAATTTTACCTGTACGAACTTACTAAAGAATATAAGATCTGTTAAGATAGTCGCTCATTGTGACTATCTTTTTTTACTTATGGCGTAATTTTAGGTATGATAGAGAGATAGACAGTCTGTATTCGGAGGGGAACACACTATGCAGGACATTAAAATTGATGAGGAGTTCATCACGTTAGGGCAACTTTTAAAAATTACTGATGCCATTAGTTCAGGTGGTATGGCCAAGTGGTTTTTACAAGAACATGCTGTATATGTAAACGGAGAAGTAGACGATCGTCGAGGTCGTAAATTACGTAACGGAGATATTGTAAATATTCCTGGATGTGGTCGTTTTCAAATTATAGGACCAACTGGACAATAAATTATGTATATTGAGCAAATAAAACTTACAAATTACCGTAACTATGATGCCTTAGCTTTAAACTTCTCTCCAAAAATTAATGTTTTCATTGGTGAAAATGCACAAGGAAAAACAAATGTTATGGAGTCCATCTATGTTTTAGCAATGGCTAAGTCCCATCGAACAACGAACGATAAAGAATTGATACGTTGGGATTCAGACTATGGTAAAATAGAAGGGGCCGTTAAAAAAAGGCATGGTATTTTACCGATCGAACTTACGATTACAAAGAAAGGTAAAAAGGGCAAGATAAATCATATAGAGCAAAGTCGCCTTAGTCATTATATTGGTCAAATGAATGTCGTTATGTTTGCGCCAGAGGATTTGAACGTTGTAAAGGGAAGTCCGCAAATACGTCGGCGTTTTATTGATATGGAGATTGGGCAAATTTCGCCTGTCTATTTACATGATTTATTAACCTTTCAAAAAGTTTTAAAACAACGTAACCATTTTTTAAAAATGAACCAAGGCAAGTCCATGCCAAATGATGTGATGTATGAGGTCTACAATGAACAATATATTCACGCTGCTACCCAAATTATTCGTAAAAGATTTCAATTTATGGATTTATTGCAAGAGTGGGCGGAACCCATACACGCAGGTATATCGCAAGGTAAGGAAACACTGGTTATAAAATATCGTACGGTAGCTGGTATTGAAAAAGAACACTCTACTAGTGAAATTGAAAATACTTTACATCAAAAATTAATTGAAGCGAGAGAACGTGAATTTGATAGAGGCGTGACATTAGTTGGTCCACACCGAGATGATTTACAATTTTTAGTGAATGGCTATGATGTTCAAACTTATGGTTCACAAGGACAGCAGCGTACTACTGCATTGTCTTTAAAGCTTGCTGAAATTGAATTAATTAAACAAGAAACAAATGAAACACCCATACTACTTTTAGATGATGTTTTATCGGAACTCGATGATTATCGCCAATCGCATTTATTAAATACCATTCAGGGTGAAGTCCAAACCTTTGTTACAACCACAAGTGTGGAAGGAATTCATCATGAAACGATGGAACAGGCTCAACTGTTCCACGTGAAACAAGGTGCGATTGAAAGAAGTTAGCCAGGGTAGTTTTTTAGATTACAAAAAGAATGGTAATAGTCAGCTCGGTTGACTGTTCATTCATTTACACACAATGATGTTATGAAGGAGTAGATGAAAGCCGTGGCTATAGAGAACGAAGGTTTACAAAACCAAGCTTATGAGGCCGATCAGATACAGGTATTAGAAGGTTTAGAAGCAGTACGTAAAAGACCAGGGATGTATATCGGTTCAACTAGCTCTAAAGGGCTTCACCATTTAGTATGGGAAATTGTTGATAATAGTATCGATGAAGCACTTGCAGGATTTTGTACAGATATCAAAGTAACAATTGAAAAAGAAAACTGGATTCGTGTAGAAGATAACGGTCGTGGTATTCCAGTTAGTATTCAAGAAAAAATGGGTAAGCCTGCTGTTGAAGTTATTATGACTGTTTTACATGCTGGTGGTAAATTTGGCGGTGGAGGCTATAAAGTTTCTGGTGGTCTTCATGGAGTTGGAGCATCAGTAGTAAATGCACTTTCTGTGGAAACAATTGTTCAAGTACATCGTGAAGGTCATATCCATGAAATAAAATTTGAACGTGGAAAAACAGTTCAAGAGTTAATGGTTATCGGTGACACAGATCATAATGGTACAACAACGCGTTTTAAAGCTGACCCAGAAATATTTAAAGAAACTACTGTTTATGAATATGATATTTTAGCTCATCGTATTAGAGAATTGGCTTATTTAAATCGTGGTATTAAGATTACGATTGCTGATGAACGAGAAGAAGAGATTCGCTCAACAACATACCACTATGAAGGTGGTATTCGCTCTTATGTTGAGCATTTAAATCAATCCAAAGAGCCAATCCATGATCCAATTGATGTTCTTGGGGAGAAGGATGGCATCACAGTAGAAATTGCTATGCAATATAATGCTGGATTCTCTTCTAATATTTTTTCATTTGCTAATAACATTAATACGTATGAGGGCGGTACACATGAGTCAGGGTTTAAAACAGCCCTTACACGCGTTATTAATGACTATGCACGAAAAAGTGGATTACTAAAAGAATCTGACGCTAATCTTACAGGTGAGGATGTACGAGAAGGGTTAACAGCTATAGTTTCTGTTAAACACCCAGATCCGCAATTTGAAGGACAAACAAAAACAAAGTTAGGGAATTCAGAAGTAAGTCAAATTACCAATTCTTTGTTCTCAGATGGCTTTGAGCGTTTTATGTTAGAAAATCCAACGGTTGCACGAAAGATTGTGGAAAAAGGATTAATGGCAGCCCGTGCTCGTGTAGCTGCGAAAAAAGCACGTGAGTTTACTCGTCGTAAAAATGCCCTCGAAGTATCTAGCTTACCGGGTAAATTAGCTGACTGTTCTTCTACTAACCCAGCTGATTGTGAAATTTATATTGTTGAGGGTGATTCTGCCGGTGGTTCTGCTAAATCTGGACGTGATCGACACTTCCAAGCAATTTTACCTTTACGTGGTAAAATCCTTAACGTTGAGAAAGCTCGTCTAGATAAAATTTTATCAAATGCGGAAATCCGTGCGATGATAACAGCATTCGGCACTGGTATTGGTGAGGAGTTTAATTTAGAGAAAGCTCGTTATCATAAAATCATTATCATGACAGATGCCGATGTCGATGGGGCACATATTCGTACATTACTTTTAACATTCTTCTTCCGTTTCCTTCGACCACTTATAGAAGCTGGCTATATTTATATTGCACAGCCACCACTTTATCAAGTGAAACAAGGTAAACATATTGAGTATTGCTATGATGAAGAGACATTAAAAGAAATTTTAGAACGGCTACCAAAAATGCCAAAGCCAAATGTGCAGCGTTATAAAGGTCTTGGAGAAATGAACGCTGAGCAGCTTTGGGAAACAACAATGGATCCTGAGTACCGCACATTATTACAAGTAGAATTAGATGATGCAATTAAAGCAAACCAAGCATTTGAACGTTTAATGGGCGATGAAGTTGAACCTCGTCGTCAATTTATCGAGGAAAATGCCGTATACGCTAATTTAGATATCTAATTTTTCTTGAGAGGAGGTCTACACTTTGTCAGAACAAGAACGCTCCGGTGTTAAAGGAGTTAATATAACAGAAGAAATTGAAACATCCTTTCTTGATTATGCAATGAGTGTAATTGTATCACGTGCATTACCTGATGTACGTGATGGATTAAAACCAGTTCATCGTCGTATTTTATATGGGATGCAGGAATTAGGTAATACAGCAGATAAAGCCTACAAAAAGTCAGCACGTATCGTTGGGGATGTAATGGGTAAGTACCATCCACATGGTGACTCTTCCATCTATGATGCAATGGTACGTATGGCACAAGATTTTAGCTATCGCTACATGCTTGTTGATGGTCACGGAAACTTTGGTTCTGTTGATGGTGATGGCGCAGCAGCCATGCGTTATACAGAATCACGTATGTCTAAAATAGCAATGGAAATGCTCCGTGATATTAATAAAGATACAATTGACTATACAGATAACTATGATGGATCAGAAAAAGAACCAATAGTTTTACCAAGTCGCTATCCAAATCTTTTAGTCAACGGTGCAGCAGGGATTGCTGTAGGTATGGCAACAAATATTCCACCACATCAATTGGGCGAAACAATTGATGCTGTTATAGCACTTTCTGAAAATCCGGCCATTACGACTGAAGAGCTGATGGAAATCATTCCTGGCCCTGATTTTCCTACTGGTGGATTAATTTTAGGACGTAGTGGTATTCGTAGAGCCTATGAAACTGGTCGAGGTTCCATTATCATCCGTGCGAAAGTGGAAATTGAGCAAAAGGCAAATGGTAAGGAAACTATTCTTATTCATGAATTGCCTTACCAAGTGAATAAGGCTAAGCTTATTGAAAAAATTGCAGAGCTTGTACGTGATAAAAAAATAGATGGAATCACAAATTTACGTGATGAATCAGACCGTCGTGGTATGCGTGTAGTGATTGAAGTTCGTAAAGATGCAAATGCTAATGTTGTACTGAATAATTTATATAAACAAACAGCTATGCAATCTAGCTTCGGTATCAATATGCTATCTTTAGTAAACGGTCAGCCTAAAGTATTAGGCTTAAAAGAAATGCTATACCATTATTTAGAACACCAAAAAGTAATTATTCGTCGTCGTACAGAGTTTGATCTTCGAAAAGCTGAAGACCGCGCTCACATTTTAGAGGGCTTACGAATCGCACTCGATCATATTGATGAAATAATCGCTATTATACGTGGTTCACGTAGTGGTGAAGAAGCAAAACCTCAATTAATGGAACGCTTTAGCTTATCGGAGCGTCAGGCTCAAGCTATTTTAGATATGCGCCTCGTTCGATTAAGTGGTTTAGAACGTGAAAAAATTGAAGCAGAATATCAAGAGCTTCAAGTTCTTATAGCTGAATTAAAGGCAATATTAGCAGATGAAGAGAAAATTGTAGATATTATTCGTACTGAAATCTTAGAGTTGAAAGAACGTTTTAATGATACGCGCCGTACTGAGATTACATCAGGTGGAATTGAAATGATTGAGGATGAGGATTTAATTCCTGTTGAAAACTCAGTTGTTACTTTAACACATAATGGCTATATCAAGCGTTTAGCTGCGAATACATATCGTAGTCAAAAGCGTGGTGGTCGTGGTGTACAAGGAATGGGTACAAATGAAGACGACTTTGTAGAGCATCTAATGAATACTTCTACCCACGATACAATTTTATTCTTCACGTCTAAAGGTAAAGTATTTAGAGCAAAAGGATATGAAATTCCTGAGTTCGGTCGTACTGCTAAAGGGTTACCAATCGTAAACTTGCTTAATATAGAAAAAGGCGAAAAAGTAACAGCTATGATTCGTGTTGCGTCGTTTGATGAAGATGCTTACTTTATCTTTACCACAAAAACAGGTATTACAAAACGTACCCCTGTATCACAATTTGCTAACATCCGAACAAATGGTTTAATCGCAATCAGCTTGAGAGAAGACGACGATCTTATTTCGGTACGTCTTACAGATGGAGAGAAACAAGTGATTATTGGTACTCGCGATGGTATGCTCGTTCGTTTCCAAGAAGACGACATTCGATCTATGGGCCGTACAGCTGGTGGTGTTCGAGGCATTAAGCTACGTGATGGTGATGAAGTAGTTGGCATGGAGATTGTTGAACCAGGGCAAGAAATATTAGTAGTAACTGAAAAAGGTTACGGTAAACGTACTTCTGAAGAGGACTATCGTTTACAAAGTCGTGGTGGAGTAGGACTGAAAACTATTCAGATTACAGATAAGAATGGTCCAATGGTGGCTGTAAAAACCGTCGATGGTTCTGAGGATTTAATGCTTATAACTATTAATGGTATGCTTATTCGTATGGATGTAAATGATATTTCATTAATTGGACGCAGTACGCAAGGTGTACGTTTAATTCGACTAGGAGATGACGAATTGGTTGCAACTGTCGCTAAAGTGGAAAAAGCAGAAGAGTCTTTTGAAGACGAAGAGGAAGTCGAAGAATAATATAATCCGATGACGACATTATTGAATGTCGTCATCGGTTTTTTTACGTAAATAATGAAAAATAAGTAATTATTTTGAATTCCATGATAAAATGATAATACCTTATTTTGAAGCAAGAAATAGTGGAGAGGTGTTCATTCTGTGGAAACTATACATGTTCCAATTTCAGAGCTAGGTGTTGGCAAGGTAATTTCTGAAGATATATTTGCTAATACACAGTATCCGATTATTTTCAAAGATACAATGATTTCTTATGTACACTTGCAAGTTTTTCATGCATTTAATATTTTCACCGTCCCCGTTTATAAAAGTGAAAATGATATGCGTGTAGAAAAGAATGAAAGTGATGTCGAAGTTATAATAGAAGAACTTCCGACTTTTAGGAAAATCTATAATCATTCTGTTGAACAGTTTAAAAAAGAATTTAAAAACTGGGAAGCGGGCGCCAAGGTAGATATTGCAAAGGCCAGAACAATTATTTTACCTTTAGTAGAGATGGTACTAGAAGATCGTACTATTATTTTTGATTTAAATGAGTATTCAAATCCAAAAGACTACCTGTATCATCATTGTGTAGCAACTGGTCTGATTGCCTCAGTTATTGCTCAAAAACTTGGTTATGATAGAGGAACCACTATTCAAGTAGCCATCGGTGGTTTATTGGCTGATTGTGGTATGGCTAAAGTACATCCTCGTATCAGGGATAAGAAGACACCATTAACAGAGCAAGAATATGATGAGATATATAAACACCCGATTTATAGCCATAATATGGTGAAAGATTTGACTATATTAAAAGAAACGATGAAAGAAGCAATCTTCCAACATCATGAACGTTTAAATGGTAGTGGATATCCGAAGAACGAAAAGATCGCCAATATTTCTATATTTGCACAAATCATTGCTGTTGCAGACGTTTTTCATGCTATGACATGTGAACGAGTATATAGAACGAAACAATCTTCATTTAAAGTAATTGAAATGATTAATGAATCTGAGTTTGGTAAATTTGATATTAAAGTAGTACGTGCATTAATTGATATTGTTGCAGATCTTCCGATAGGTACAATTGTAGAACTTTCTAATTTAGAACGTGGGGAAGTAATGTTTGTAAATAAATTTGCCCCAACACGACCACTTATTAAATTAATTCATTCAGGGGAAATTTTTGATTTAGGGAAAAATCGCAGTTTTTATATTTCACGTATCATAACTAATTTATAGATAGACGGGCAAACTATATTATGTGGTTTGCCTTTTTTTACTAGGTAAGAGATGTACTCTACGCAAGTGCTAATATAATTTTTTCTTAACAAACACTTCGCAATAATAGTAATCAATTAAATAGTGAGCATTTTAACCATAATTGTTGTTTGAAACATTTATATATTGTATTAAAATATTTTTGGAGAAACTGTTGACTTTGTTTTGGAATCTTGATATTATAAATGAGTCGCCAAGAGGTGACAACGAAATAAACAAAATGAACCTTGAAAACTG
>NZ_PXXX01000007.1 GCF_003367505.1 Lysinibacillus capsici | reverse complement strand
TTAATTTCTGTAAAAAAATATAGTAAGAAATTCTATTTATTATATTTATAAAATATTTATTTGAAGGAAATGTAACTTTGAGAATAAAAAGTAAAATGTTTCTGAAATCGAAATAATAAAATTACTATTTTTTTGAGAGAGACGTATGGTGGAAATTTATATTTTGGTTTGTAATAATTTGAAAAAGGTACTTGCGTTTATACATGTTTTCTAGCTAAAATAATATCACGGTTTAATTTTCAGATAATTCTATCAGTGATTTAATGATTTAAAGCAAAAAAAATATTAAATTCACGCTTATCTAATAGAAAAGGAGAGGATAGGAGAGAAAAGTTAAATATGATTCTGATATAAGTATCAAGTTTTATTTTCAGAATAATGAATAATAGAGGAGAGATTGTTTGAATACAGCAAAATACTTATTAACAATATCTAATTTGACTACAAGTTTTCGAATTAAAGATACATACCACGCTGCTGTAGATGATGTCTCACTTTCGCTAAAAAAAAATGAGGTATTAGCAATAGTTGGAGAATCTGGTTGTGGTAAAAGTACTTTAGCGACTACAATTGTAGGCTTGCATAATGAAGTAAATACAAAGGTATCTGGCGATATTTTTTATAATAACCAAAATTTAGCTAAATTGAATGAACAACAATTTAATAACTTACGTGGAAATGACATAGGATTTATCTTTCAAGACCCACTTTCAGCACTTAATCCATTAATGAGGATTAATGAACAAATTGAAGAAGGATTAATCTATCATACTAAGCTTACAAAACAACAGCGTGAAGAGAGAGTTTTAGAACTATTAAATCAAGTTGGTATCGCTAACCCAAAACGTGTGGCTAGACAATTTCCACATCAGTTATCTGGTGGTATGCGTCAGCGGGTCATGATTGCTATTGCCTTATCATGTAAGCCTACTATTTTAATTGCAGATGAACCGACAACAGCTTTAGATGTTACGATTCAGGCTCAAATTTTAGATCTATTAAAAACATTGCAGACTGAAACGGAGACAGGCATTATTCTCATTACTCATGATTTAGGTGTTGTAGCAGAGATGGCTGATCGAGTTGTAGTTATGTATGCAGGGGAAGTAGTTGAAGAAGCTCCAGTTCAGGAACTATTCAATAATCCAAGACATCCTTACACTCGTTCGCTATTAAATTCAATTCCACAAACACATAGCGAAAATGAAAGACTAGAAGTCATTAAAGGGATGGTACCATCTTTAATAAATTTACCTCGAGAAGGTTGTCGTTTTTCAGGACGAATTCCTTGGATTGATGCATCTTCACACGAGACAAAACCTCAATTACATGAAATTGCACCAGGGCATTTTGTGAGATGTACCTGCTGGAAACACTTTCATTTTGAAGGTGAAGAAGGGGGCGGGACTGTATGAGCTTTATGCAAATTAAGGATTTAAATGTTCATTATCCAATACGTGGTGGATTTTTTAATACCATTGTTGATCGAGTATATGCAGTAGACGGTGTGACAATGGAGTTTGAAAAAGGGAAAACCTATGGACTAGTAGGGGAATCAGGATCTGGAAAGTCTACTACAGGCAAAGCAATTATAGGTTTAGAAAAAATTACCTCTGGGCAAATCGTTTATGAGGGCGAAAATGTGACAAATCAACAGAGAAAACGTGATTCTGCCTATAACAGAGATATTCAAATGATCTTTCAAGATTCTCATTCGAGTATGAACCCTAGAAAACGCGTTCTTGATATACTAGCAGAGCCAATTCGAAATTTTATGAAGCTTAGTGATCAAGAGGAGCGCAAACGTATTAAAGAGTTGCTTGCAATTGTAGGGATGTCAGAGGACGTTTTACTCAAATATCCCCATGAATTTTCAGGTGGACAAAAGCAGCGACTTGGAATTGCACGAGCGGTTGCATGTAACCCTAAAATGATTATCGCTGATGAACCTGTTTCTGCGTTAGATTTATCTGTACAAGCACAGGTCTTAAATTTTATGAAAGATATCCAAAATGAATACGGTCTTACTTACTTATTCATTTCTCATGATTTAGGTGTTGTTAAACATATGTGTGATTATATTTCTATTATGTATAAAGGACGCTTTGTGGAAACTGGTACAAGACATGATATTTATAAGAATCCTCAGCATATTTACACGAACCGCCTTTTATCAGCCATTCCAAATATCGAACCAGAGACTAGGGATGAGCGTAAATTAATTCGACAAAAAGTAGAGGAAAATTATCAAAAAGAGCAACATAAATATTATGATGAGCATGGAAAAGTCTACCCACTGAAATCCATTTCAGACACACATATGGTTGCAATGTCAGGGGGAATGTGAAATGTGGAAAACAATTGTTAGAAGAGTAATTTTAATGATCCCTCAAATGTTTGTACTAAGTTTAATTATTTTTGTTTTAGCAAAACAAATGCCAGGTGATCCTTTTACAGGGTTAATTACTCCAGAAACTGACCCTGCACGAATCGAAGAACTAAGGATTCAAGCGGGTTACTATGACCCTTGGTATATTCAATATTACCATTGGGTAATCAATGCCTTTCAGGGGGACTTTGGACAAAGCTATACATATAAACTTGCAGTGTCCACATTGATAGGTGAGCGTGCATTAAACACATTCTGGCTCGCTTTGCTTAGCACTATTCTTGTTTATTTAATAGCTATTCCATTAGGAATGATAGCGGGACGTAAACAGGATACTTTGTACGATAAGTCGATTACTTTGTATAGCTTCATAAGTTATGCAATACCTACCTTTGTGTTGGGTTTAATTTTCTTATATATTTTTGGATATCGTTTAATGTGGTTTCCGACAAGTGGAACTGTTGATGTAGGTGTAGAGCCGGGAACGCTCGAGTATTATTGGAATCGCTTGTATCATTTAATTTTACCTGCGATGACATATGCAATACTAGCTACAACTACAATTATTCAGTACTTACGTTCAGAAATTATTGATGCCAAGACACAGGATTATGTTAAAACAGCACGTAGTAAAGGTGTACCAATGAAAATAATCTATAGAAGACATATTTTCCGTAACTCCTTATTACCAATTGCAGCCTTTCTTGGCTTTACAATAACAGGATTATTGGGTGGCTCAATATTCATAGAGACAATTTTTGGCTTCCCAGGTATGGGACAATTATTCATCCATTCTGTAACAAGTCGCGATTATAGTGTTATTACCGCTCTTGTCATGCTTTATGGCTTCTTAGCGTTATTAGGTAGTCTATTGTCAGATATAATTATGAGCATTGTTGATCCACGTATCCGCATAGACTAGCAGCTAAATTGAACGCATAAGGAGAGGTGAATAAAATGGAGCAAAAAAATGATGTAGTGAAAGTTGAAAGTAATCCACCAACAGGAATTCAAGTTGTTATACGTGAATTCAGAAAAGATAAATTAGCATTATTTTCATTTATAGGTATAACTTTACTTATAGTTGTGATATTAATTATGTCTGCTTTTATGAACCAGGATGAGATATTACGAATTAAATTATTAGAGAGATTTACAGAACCTGGTGTTAATGGATATATTTTGGGGGCTGATGAAGCTGGGCGTGATATGTATGGACAGCTTATTATTGGTGCAAAAAATTCTATTTTAATTGCAATTGCAATCACTCTTATTGCAAATGCTTTAGGAATTGCGCTAGGAATAATAATGGGTTACTATGGTGGCTTTATTGATAACCTATTTATGCGTATCATTGATTTTCTTATGACATTACCTACCTTAATGATTATCATTGTTTTGGTCACAATTATTCCTAAATATGGTGTTTTAGAGTTGATTTTGATTTTAAGTGCCTTCCAATGGATCAGTACAGCGCGTCTTGTTCGAAGTAAAGCTCTATCAGAGGGACGAAGAGATTATGTAAATGCATCCAAAACAATGGGGACTAGTGATTTTGCCATTATGTTTAAAGGGATACTACCAAATTTAAGTTCTTTGTTAATAGTAGAGCTAACTTTAAACTTTGCTGGAAATGTGGGTATTGAAACAGGTCTATCATTTTTAGGCTTTGGATTACCACCTTCTACGCCTAGCTTAGGGACATTAGTAAGCTATGCAACAAACCCAATAGTATTATCTACAAAATGGTGGATTTGGTTGCCCGCATCATTATTAATATTAATTTTGATGCTTGGTATAAATTATGTTGGTCAAGCGCTAAGACGTGCGGCTGACGCAAAACAACGATTAGGATAAAGGGGAGGATTTACACATGAAGAAAAATTGGTTATTCTTATCCGTACTTTTTGCATTCATGCTAATTTTAGCAGCGTGCAATGGTGGTGGAGGTAGTGGGTCTGAAAAAGGCACAGAAACAGATAACACTGAAAAGTCTGGTGAAACAGAAAAGTCTGGTGAATCTGAGGCAACTAATGATTCTTTACTTCCAATGGAGGTAACAAATGAAGGAGAAGCAATTCAAGGTGGTACATTACGTGTAGGACTTGTAGCAAGCTCTCCATTCCAAGGGATTTTCAACTATGAGCTTTATGAAGATGCCTATGACTCAGATATTTTAGCATATATGACAAATTCAATATTTGACGTTGATGGTGACTTCCTTATTACTGATAAGGGCGCTGCAAAATTAGAAGTTGATACTGATGCTAAAACAGCAACAGTCACATTGCAAGGTGATTATAAATGGTCTGATGGTACACCAGTAACAGCAGAAGATTTAATATATCCTTACGAAATTATTGGACATCCTGATTATACAGGTGTACGTTACGATGATGACTTCAGAAATATTGTAGGGGCAGAAGAATATCATAATGGCAAGGCTGATACAATCTCAGGTATTACAAAAGTAGATGATAAATCAATTAAAATTCAATTTAAAAAAGTATCACCTGCAATTTATTATGGTGGGGATGGCTTATGGGGTTATGCAGAACCAAAACATCAATTAGAGTCAATTCCAGTAAAAGATTTACTAGCTTCAGATGCAGTACGAAAAAATCCGGTGACTCTTGGCGCATTTAAACTTGATAAAGTTGTTAATGGTGAATCTGTACAACTTGTAGCTAACGAACATTACTTTAAAGGAAAGCCGAAAGTTGATAAAGTTGTAATCGAAGTTGTTCCACCAACTTCAATTGGTGAGGCGTTAAGAACAGGGAAATATGATCTAGCAACATCTTATCCAACTACTCAATTTGATAGTATTAAATCTTTAGAAAATATTTCTGTACTTGGTCGACCAGAATTGTCTTATTCTTATATCGGCTTTAAGTTAGGAAAGTATGATACAACAGCAAAAGTAAACGTGTTTGATGAAAAATCAAAAATGAACAATGTAGAGTTACGCCAAGCAATTGCGTTCGCAACAGATGTTGAGGGAGTTGCTGAAAAATTCTATCAAGGCTTGCGTGTACGTGGCAACTCTTTAATTCCACCAGTATTCTCATTCTATGATGAAACATTAGAGGGTTACCATTACGATCCAGAAAAAGCGAAAGAGTTATTAGATAAAGCTGGTTTTAAAGATGTTGATGGTGATGGAATTCGTGAAGATAAGGATGGTAAAAAATTCTCAATTCGTTTAGCTTCTATGGCTGGGTCAGAAACGGATGAAGCAATTGTTGAATACTTCCGTCAAAATTGGAAAGAAGTTGGTTTAGATGTACAGTTAACAACTGGACGTCTTATCGAGTTCAATGCATTTTATGATAAAGTACAAGCAGATGATCCGGAGATCGATATGTTTATGGCAGCTTGGAATACAGGAACAAATCCATCCCCAGCGGGCTTATATAGTGTAGGTGCTGAATTCAACTTTAGCCGCTATGTATCACCTGAGTTAACAAAATTATTAGCAGCTATCGACTCCGAAGATGCTATGGATCAAGAAAAACGCTCTAAAGCTTTCCGTGAATGGCAAGAATATATGAGTGATAAAGCAATGGTAGTTCCAACATTCTTCAGAACTGAAGTTATTCCAGTTAATAAACGCGTGAAAAATTACAATGTTGATTATGCAAATCTTACAGAGTTACAAGATATTGAATTAACAGCAGATGCTCCAATAAAATAATAGGTATCAAAGAAGCAGTCTTTCTTGATAGAAGAAAGACTGTTTTTTCAAAACCTATTTAAAGATGCTGTGAATGAAAGAAAATTAAAGAGGTTATAGAGTAGAAAAGTTAATAAAATTTACTTTAAACATTCAATAACAATTACAAAAGTCTTGTATATATGCCTTTTATTGATAATTACGTTATACAGGTTTAGACTACAGTTAAATGTGGGTATAAATTAAAAAACTCCCATCACAGTTTTTATACTGTCGATAGGAGTTATAGCTTTTAGCGATTAGCAACCCAAGTTTTTACTAGATCAGCAGTACCATAAACATAATGCTGATCACCTACTTCATGGTAGGTTGCACTTTCGTCAACCTCTGTATGCTTGTACTGAATACGTTGACGGCGCTTCTCTGACATTGGATCAGGAAGTGGGATAGCTGATAGTAAAGATTTTGTATACGGATGAACAGGGTGATTGTAGATATCATCTGCTTTACCGATTTCCATGATTTTACCACGGTACATTACAGCAATACGGTCACTGATGTATTTTACCATAGATAAGTCATGGGCAATGAAAAGATATGTTAAGCCACGTTCTTTTTGTAGTTGTTTTAGTAAGTTAACAACTTGCGCTTGGATAGATACGTCTAGCGCAGAGATTGGCTCATCTGCAATGATAAACTTAGGATCTAAACTTAGTGCACGGGCAATCCCAATACGTTGACGTTGACCACCAGAGAATTCGTGTGCGTAACGATTCGCGTGTTCTTTGTTTAAACCAACAGCTTCAAGTAACTCTTGAATTTTTGCACGACGTTCTTTTTTATCCTTGTAAAGGCCATGAATATCAAAGGCTTCACCAATGATCTCACCAGCCGTCATACGAGGGTTTAAAGAAGCATAAGGATCTTGGAAAATCATTTGCATTTGACGGTTAAATTTCTTTAACTCATTTTTAGATTTTTTTCCATGGACATTTTCACCATCGAAAACAATCTCGCCACCTGTAATATCATATAAACGAATAATTGAACGACCAGTTGTTGACTTACCACAACCTGATTCACCCACAAGACCAAGTGTTTCACCTTCGTAAACATCGAAGCTGATACCATCTACAGCTTTGATAGGATTACTTGGCGAACCAAAATGCTGCTGTAAATTTTTGATTTCAAGAATTTTTTTCGCACCAGTTTTAGTCATTTTCTTGTGCCTCCTTTGCTAAATACCCTTCAATACGTTTAGCAACCGCATCTGGAAGAGGAATCTTTGGTGCATCAGGATGCAACAACCAAGTCTTTGCAAAATGTGTTTCACTTACTTGGAACATTGGTGGCTCTTGTTCATAATCAATGGCCATAGCATACTCGTTACGAGCTGCAAATGCATCACCCTTAGGTGGATTCGTCAGATCTGGTGGTGAGCCTGGAATCGTACGTAATAGCTCATCAGTATCATTATCTAAATCTGGCATTGAACCAAGTAGACCCCATGTGTAAGGATGCTTTGGATTATAGAAAATATCATTTACAGTACCATATTCAACGATTTGTCCAGCGTACATTACTGCTACACGGTCAGCGATATTCGCCACTACTCCTAAATCGTGTGTAATGAAAATGATAGATGTTTGCGAGTTTTTCTGAATTTCTTTCATTAATTCTAAAATTTGCGCTTGAATTGTTACGTCTAGAGCTGTTGTCGGCTCATCTGCAATTAATAGCTTAGGATCAGCTGCAAGGGCAATGGCAATAACAACACGTTGACGCATACCACCTGAAAATTCATGTGGGTATTGGTTATAGCGTTTTTCAGGGAAGGGGATACCTACCTGTGTTAAAAGCTCAATCGCACGTTTTTTCGCTTCGTCTTTAGAAACTTTTTTGTGTTGCAAAATTACTTCAGTTATTTGACGTCCGACCTTCATTGTTGGGTTCAAACTTGTCATAGGATCTTGGAAAATCATTGCAATTTCATTTCCGCGTACTTTAGACATTTCTTTATCAGTTAATGGAACTAAATCACGGCCATTAAATAAAATTTGTCCTGACTCATAAATACCAGGTGGCTGGGGAATTAGTTTCATTAATGCATTACTCGTAACACTTTTACCAGAGCCTGATTCACCTACTATAGCGAGTGTTTCACCCTCTTTTAAATCAAAGTTAACACCACGTACAGCATGGACAAGCCCTGCATAAGTTTTAAAGTTAATTCTTAAATCTTTTACTTCTAGAATTGTTTTACTCATTTCGGCCACCTCCTTATTTACGTAGTTTTGGATCTAGAGCGTCACGTAAGCCGTCACCAACTGCGTTAAACGCAAAGATTGTCAGTGAGATAAATACTGCTGGGAAAATCAAGCGCCATGGAGCATTGGCAATAGCTTTATTACCATCAGAGGCCATTGTACCCCAAGAAGCAGTTGGAGCAGGCACCCCAAGACCAAGGTAGCTTAGGAATGATTCAGTGAAAATAGCAGATGGAATTGTTAACGTCATCGTTACTAAGATTGCACCAAGAGCATTCGGAACTAAGTGTTTAATAATTAAATGGCCTGTACTAGCACCTAATGTACGAGCAGCAAGAACATATTCTTGATTTTTAATAGATAATACTTCACCACGAACGATACGAGCCATGTTAATCCATCCAGTGATGGACAGGGCAATAATCATAGGAATTAAACCAGGTTGCATAACAACTAAAAGTACGATTACTACTAGAAGGTAAGGTACAGCTGTTAAAACGTCGGCAATACGCATCATGATGTTATCAACACGACCGCCTGCTAAGCCTGAAATACTTCCCCATAAAACACCGATAATTAAATCAATAATCGCTGCAGCAATACCGATAAATAGGGAAATACGAGCGCCTTCCCAAATACGAACGAAAATATCACGACCAAGGTCATCCGTTCCAAACCAAAATTGTGCAGATGGTGGTGCGTTGTAAACACCTAGCTGATCACTTGCTTTATATTGAGAAAACATTGGTACGAATGTAGCCATTAAAATAACAATGATTAAAATGATTATCCCAATGATGGCTAATTTGTTATGAGAGAAACGGAGAAATACTTCTTTCCAAAAGGAGACTGATTTATCAGCTAATTTTTCCGTTGCTTCATGATTTCCACCAACAATTTTAAACTTATCTTTTTCAATTTGTTGCTGTGTCATTATTTTTTCGCTCCTTTCAGTTTAATACGCGGATCAATCACACTATATAGAATATCAACGATTAATACCGCAAATAAAAGGATGATGGAATAGAACACCGTCGTACCCATAATTACTGTATAGTCACGGTTTGTAATACTTTGAACAAAGTGCTTACCAAGTCCAGGAATAGCGAAAATTTGCTCAACAATGAAACTACCTGTTACAACACCAGCTGTTAATGGACCAAGGTATGTTACGACTGGCAGAAGGGCATTTCGTAATGTATGACGGAATACGATTGTCCATTTACCAATACCTTTTGCACGAGCCATTTTTACATAATCACTATTGTTTTGTTCAAGCATACTTGAACGTGTTAATTTTGCGATAAAGCCCATGTGAGAGAAAGCGATTGCAAGGGCTGGTAAAATACTATAAATAAAGCCCTTCCACCCACTAATAGGGAACCAGCCTAGCTTAAAGGCTAAGAAATACTGCATTAAACCTGCTAAGATAAATGAAGGTACTGATATACCGAGCACCGCAAAGGACGTTGCCAAATAATCCGGGAACCTATTATGATATAGCGCGGAAACTACGCCAATTAATACACCGAATCCAACTGCTAATAGCATAGCTTCAATCCCTAATGTTAATGAAACAGGGAAACTTTCAGAAATCATATCATTTGTAGAACGCGCTTTATATTTCATTGACTCACCGAAATTGAATGTGGCCGTATCGATTAAATAATCTTTATATTGAATATACCAAGGGTTATTTAATCCATACGTTTCGTTTAACTTCTCCTCAATTTGAGGTGGGAAATTACGTTCACTCGCGAAAGGACTACCAGGAGCGAGACGCATTAAGAAAAACGTAACCGTTACGATGACGAAAAGCGCGAGAAGTATATACATCAGCCTTTTCAAAATATATTTAATCACATAAAACTCCTCCTTCTATTTGTCAATTTTCAGACAAATATATGCCTTCGTATTTTAAAAAGAGCTGACTCGCGCCGAAGTGGCTACGAGGCAGCTCTTCGCTGTAGAGCTAAATAAGCGAATTATTTGTTGATTATTTCTCTACTTTAACCTCTTTAAGAGAGATGTTACCAAGGATGTCTGCCTTCATGTTTTTCACATAATCTTGTACTACAGATAGGTTCGTGTAGTAGTAGATTGGAATAACTGGGAAATCATTTACAGCAACTTTTTCAGCTTGTTTTAAAAGCTCAAGACGTTTAGCAGGATCTGCTTCAACGTTAGATTGATCTAATAATTTTTTGTATTCTGCACTTTCCCAACCAGTATCGTTGTTACCGTTTGCAGCAGTGTCATACATTTCTAAGAATGTATAAGCATCGTTGTAGTCACCAACCCAGCCCATACGGCCAACTTGGTAATCTAATTGGTTAAGTTTTTCTAAATATACTTGCCATTCAGAGTTATCTAGACCTACAGTGATACCTAGGTTTTTAGTCCAGCCCTCTTGAACGTATTGAGCGATAGCAGCGTGTGCTTCACTTGTGTTGTAAGAAAGGTTAATTTTGATATCTGCTGGGTTTGTAATTCCAAGTTCTTTCATACCAGCTTCAAGTGCTGCTTTAGCACCTTCGATATCGTTATCTTTGAAGTAACCACGGTCTTCTTCAAAGCCATGAACTGCGATAGGAACCATGCCTAATGCAGGTTTTTGCTCACCTTTAGTAATGTTGTCAATTAAACCTTGACGATCAACTGCTAAAGCTAACGCTTTACGGATGTTAGCGTTTCCAGTGATTTTATCTTTTGTATTTAGCTTGTACCAGTAAACAGAAGCTTGGTCATTAATATTTAATGAACCATCAGCTTTAAATGCGTCGATTGAATCAAGTGCCACAGATTGGAATGGTGCACCTAAGTAGTCAATTTCTCCAGCTTTGAAGCTTGTTGCTGCAGTTGCTTCAGACTCAACCATACCGATATTAACAGTTTCTAAAGAAACTTTATCAGCATCCCAGTACTCTGGGTTTTTCTTTAATACGATTGTATCATTGTGTCTCCATTCAGCTAATGTGAAAGGACCGTTTGTTACATAGTTTTCACCAGCATCTGCATACCACTCATCATTACCTTCAACTACTTTTTGGTTTAATGGTGCATATGTTTTGAATGCTGTTAATTCTAAGAAGTAAGGTGTTGGGTTTTCTAAAGTTACTACTAATGTTTTTTCGTCTTGTGCTTTAACGCCTACATCATCAGCAGAACCTTCACCATTGTTGTATGCTGCAGCACCTTTAATTGGGTAAAGGATTGAAGCATATTCAGAAAGATTGTCTGGGTTTAATGCCCATTTCCAAGCGTATTCGAAGTCACCAGCTACTACTGGATCTCCGTTTGACCATTTAGCATCACGTAATTTGAACGTGTATGTTTTTAAATCTTCACTAACTTCCCAGCTTTCAGCAGCAGCTGCAACTGGACGAGCGTCTGCATCAAGTGTTGTTAATCCTTCAAAAGTATTTGTTAGAATAACACCAGAAGTTGTATCTGTTGCTAATGCAGGATGAAGAGATGGCGGCTCAGAAGCTACTACTACATTTAATTCGCCACCTGATGAAGTTGTTTCTGAAGAACCAGAATCTTTTCCTTCGTCTTTAGATTTGTCAGACGAATCTCCACCGAAGCCACATGCAGCAAGTACTAAAGAAAATACTGCAAGGACTGTTAGTAATAAAAACTTTTTGTTTTTATTCATGTGAATCCCCCTTATACAATTTTTAAGCCTTTTGTGAAGCTCCTATTTAATATACCAAAAAAATCATTGTGTACAAAATAAAAAAGATTCGAATTTATATAGTATTATCTGACATTTAGGAGAATAATAAATTTTTCCGATTTATCACGCTAAAGAGGCGAAGTGTATATATATTAAAAATTTGATATTTACTTATTCTGAATATCAAAAATAAAGTAAAAATAAAAAAATGATTTACTATACGGAAAATTCCTATTTTTTTGATAATATTATCGATATTTGAAAAATGAATCAAAAGTCATAGATGTAATACCTTGAGGAATTTGTATAGATTTGTAGAAAATCTATGTAAAACTCAGTGAATTAGATTCTTTTACAGGTAATTTCTTGTAATTTATTATCGCAAAACATGAATATTTTTATCTATTAATGATATATAAGAAACTTGTTTTGTATTTTTCTAGGATTATCCATTTGTGGGGAAGAAAAAGAAAAAAATGAGCATTTGTATGAAAAAAGGTACCCATACTAAGAAAAATTTGGATTTAGTGACAAGCTAGTTTACGAGATTAAGTTTTTTTGAAATAATTTTGGAGCTAGTTGTATATACATGCATATATGCAGTCGGTTACTGTTTTATTCATCAGTTAAAAAATAAAAGGAATGCTTCATTTCGCCTTGTATTCTTCCAAAGAGAACTGTTTAAATCGTATTGTTTTTTTGAGGATGTCATTTGTCTTACTGAAGAGGATTGATAATGCAAATAATTACTAAAAATCTGTTTATTCATCGAATGAAAACGTTAACAATAGCTATTCAGAAGGATATTCTTCCACTTTTTAAGTGGTATACCATGAAAAAAATATAAAAAACAGTGCATCCCATTTATAAAATGCACTGTTTTCTATTTAAAGTTTAAATTGATTGATCTGATTCTGTAAATCTAAGGACTTTTCGCTTAGATCTGAGGCTACTTGGTTTACTTGTTGTACTGTTATAGATTGTTCTCTTGTTGCTGAAGCTACAATTTTTGTATTATCCGCGCTAGTTGAAGCACCATGGGCGATTTCTGCAACGGACGCTGCAACCTGTTCAGCGCTAGCTGAAATTTCTTCAGAGGTAGCTGATATATCTTCTATTTGATCTGTCATCGTATTAATTGCTTTCACAATTCCTTCAAAGGCTTGTCCTGCATGTCCGATGATTTTAACGCCCTCTGTGACAGAATGAAGTCCATCAAAGACTGCTTTTTCTACATTATGTGTATCCTGTTGAATATCTAGCGTTAAGGCAACGATTTGGTTGGCTGATTGTTTTGATTCCTCAGCTAACTTACGAACCTCATCTGCTACTACCGCAAATCCTTTACCATGCTCTCCAGCTCTAGCAGCTTCAATTGCTGCATTGAGTGCCAATAAATTTGTTTGATCTGTAATAGCTGTAATAACAGCTGTGATCTGACTAATCTCATCTGATTGCTTACTCAATTTTTGAACAAGATTATTAATCGTTTGTGTTGATTCATGGATGACATTCATTTGTTGCTGAGCTTCTTCTACCGTCTCGTTTCCATTTGTTGCTAATTCTGAAGTTGTTATAGCATTCTGATGTAGTTGTTGAGTTGCCTCAGCTATTCGTTGAACACCTACAGCCGTTTCATCCATAGCGTGTGCGCTTTCGTTAGCTGCAACTGTAGCTGTCACTGCAGCCTCAGCTGTTTCGTTAATCCGTATTGTAATTTCATCAGCAGTGGCAGTAATTTCTTCAGTTGAGGCAGAAAGTTCCTCTACTGAAGCTGTTAAATGCTCTGCATTGTCCTGTATATGCGTTAATAAATTTTTCAGATTCCCCTTCATGGCATTAAAAGCTGCTGAAAGTTGACCAATTTCATCTTTTGATTGATGGGTAATATCTGGATGAATTAATTCTCCATTAGCTACATGGTTTGCAGCCAGAACGACAGATTTTAAAGGGCGTGAGATTGTCCGTTGTATATAGAAAATAAGGAAAATACCTAGAGCGATACCAATAATGATTGCGATAATGGAAATAATTTGTGAATTAAACACGGCCTGTTTAGATTCTTTTGTCACAATATCTAGTTGTTGCTTTTGATAGTTTCCAATTTGATCGGATACATCTTGTATACCTTTATTAGCTTGTTGGACTTCACCATTTACCTTCTGCAAAGCACCTTCTAGATTACCAGCTTCAAATAAAGCTATTGCTTCAGTTGCTGCCTTGTTAAAAGAATCATTATGAACTTTTAATTCCTGTGCATATGTTTCCATTTCAGCTGAATTCGATTTTTCAGTGATTTCATCTACATGTGTGTCGAGCATACTTGCATATTTTGAGAAACTCTCTTTGTTAGCAGGTTTGTCTTCGATGATGATGGCACGAATGAAAAGACCTTGCATAGCCATTTCGTATTGAATATCATCTGCTAATTCTACCAGGGCAACATGTCCTTCTAATGCATTTTCAATCTTTTTTTCAATGTTTGAAAATAACAGGAACATAATGAACAAAGAAATGATTAATGTGAGAATAATTGCAAAGAAACCAAAGCTTAATTTTTTACCTACAGACATATAGATACGCCCTTTCCTGAATGCTCTATAAAAATTTTTATACTTTAATTTAGCGTTTCTCAGTAGTAGAAGTCAATATACGTTGAAGGAAACAGTGCAGATTATTCATGTGTTTTTATATTGTTATTATAATAAGGAAGATTGTCTGTAAAAATCAATCAAGATAAGGTTGTTTTCATCGTTTTATAGTACGGATTACGTGTATTCGTTATAAAAAGGAAGAAACCGATACTATTTGTATCGGTTTCTTCCTTTATGACTGTTTCTTTAACTGTAAAATGACTGCCTCATCCGGGTCAATATACAGTGTCTTTTGTTCAAAATAGATGACGAAACCAGGTTTGGCACCATTTGGTTTTTTAACCTGTCGTATTTCGGTATAATCTACAGGCACAGAAGAGGATTCTCTGGCCTTAGAAAAATAGGCGGCTAGAGTGGCAGCTTCTCGCAATGTCGTTTCATCGGGTTCACTTGAATGAATGACAACATGAGATCCAGGAATATCTTTTGTGTGTAACCAAATATCAGTCCGCTTTGCTAGTTTGAATGTCAGCATGTCATTTTGTTTATTGTTTTTTCCAACAGAGATTGTTACACCTGTAGAAGAAACATAGCGTTCTGGTTCAGGTTTCGCTTGTTTTTTCTTTTTCTTCGCATGACGTAGTTTTAAGTAACCTTGCTCTGCTAGCTCTTCACGAATTTCCTCAATATCTCCAGGAGAAGCCTGCTGAACTTGCTGTGCAAGCATTTCGAAGTAAGAAATTTCATCAGTAGTTTTTTCTAGCTGCTCTTGAACCATGACCAGGGCATTTTTTGCCTTTGTATATTTTGTATAATAACTTTGGGCATTTTCAATAGGTGTTTTACGTTCGCTTACTGGAATCGTTATTTCTTCGCCAGTTTCACTATAGTAATTTGTGACAGTAACTTCCTTAACTCCTTTTTCAAAGGCATAGATATTAGCCATTAATAGCTCACCATATAGTTGGAATTGATCGAGCTTGGAGGCACGTTCATAATCCTTTGTTAACTTTTTTGTTTTTAAAGCTAATTTGTCAATCTCATTTTGTAGCCAGCGCTCTAAATCGCCTGCTTGTTGTTTTACACGATCTCGCTCTGCACGGGCAAAGAATACACGATCAAGAAGCTCATGGACATTAGGATAGCTTGTTATATCCCCATCATGCAAATGCGTTAATTCGATAGGGGAAAAGTATACTTTCTGATTGAAGAGTACGTACATAGGCTTCATTCCACCGTTCGCAAAGGAGGCCATAAAATCCTTGAAACATACTAGCGTATTTGAAGTCGTCTTCATTCGATACAATAATTCTTCCGCGTGAAGAGGTGAAAAACCAGCTAATTGTTGCACTAGCTCTTTAGAGGTTTTCCCTTCAGCAAAAAATGCTGTTAGCTCTTCATCTGTCACCGTTAAAGGATTCCATTTGTTTTGTGCGGGTGGTGCAATATACGGTTGCCCTGGTAGTACAGTACGGAAGCTATTGACTGAAGGCGGTAGATGTTTTAGGCTGTCAATAATTTTTCCCTGCTCTTGATCAATCAACAGTAGATTACTATGTCTACCCATAATTTCAGCATGTATTTCTCTTACAATTGGATCTCCAATTTCATTTTTACTTTCAATTTCTACTATTATAATGCGATCAAAATCACGCTGTTTTATAGAAGCAATAAAACCACCCTCTATATGCTTACGCAAAAGCATACAAAACATTGGCGGCTCTGCTGGATTTTCAATCACCTGTTCAGTAAGGTGTACACGTGCATAAGAAGAGTGGATGGAAAACAGTAATTTATGATTCTTTCCGTTCGCTCGCACATGTAAAATAACTTCTTGTGCATTGGGTTGATGTATTTTGGTAATCCGACCAGTGACTAGCTGTTGTAGGTCGGCAGTTATTGAATAAGTAAATAAGCCATCAAATGCCATATGAATTCCTCTTTCCAACGATATCAAGCATCTTGGTACTTTCGTATTTTTTTCTTAATGTATCTGCATGCACTATTTTTAAGCTCGCAAATACTCTTTTGGTATGTTTATCATAGCATTTTTTAGGTGAATATTAAAATATAGCTTCAATTGTGGTAGAATTAGCTTTTACTTTAACCAAATTTTTTTGGAGAGTCGTCATAATCGACAAAGCTTATGTTATAATAATCCCAGTATGCAAAGAAAGGTGTGACGAACCTTGGTGCGTAGTATGACTGGTTTTGGCAGAGGTGTCACAACAACTAGAGACTTTCAATTAACCGTGGAAATGCGCTCGGTCAACCATCGTTTTTTAGAAATTAACGCAAAATTTCCGAAAGAATGGCTTGAAGCTGAAATTTTTGCAAAGAAACTAATTTCTCAAGCTTTGTCACGCGGCAAAATTGATGTGATGGTATATGTGAAGGACTTAGAGAACGTAGAGCAATCTATTGAGATTAATTGGTCATTAATTGAAGCGTATCGTAAGGCAAAAGAGCAATTAGCAAGTAAAGTACCACTTGAAGAAAAATGGACGATGCAAGAACTTTTATCGTTAGAGCAGGCACTTGTACAGCAAAAACCCCAGCTTACACCAGAGGATTTGCTCAGTGCTGTTGAACAAGCGATTTCACAAGCGATTTCACAGCTCGTTCAAATGCGTGAGCGTGAAGGGCAAGAATTACAAGAGGTTGTTGTACAATATAAAGAACAGTTAATGGAGCAAGTCAATCAGATTCGTTTGTGTTCTTCACTTGCTGTTGAAAAATATCGTACACGATTAATAGAGCGAATTAATGAAGTTGCAGATGGCACATTGCTAGAAGATCGTTTACTAGCGGAAGTAGCAATTTTTGCAGAACGAGTAGACATCTCCGAAGAATTAGACAGATTAGATAGTCACTTCAATCAGCTGGAGGAAACATTACTTGAAAAGATTTCGGTTGGGCGTAAATTGGACTTTTTAATGCAGGAAATACATCGCGAGATTAATACGATTGGTTCAAAAAATCAATCTACAGAAGCAGCGATTGCTGTTGTTCAGGCGAAAACAATTTTAGAAAAGATGCGTGAGCAAGTGCAAAACATCGAATAACTTGCACGTGTCTGTTATAAATTAAGGGAGATATAGAGAATAAATGATAAAAGAACGTGGATTATTAATTGTTCTGTCTGGCCCCTCTGGTGTAGGTAAAGGGACAGTGCGAAAAGAATTATTTTCTCAGCCGAATACGAATTATGAGTATTCCATCTCGATGACAACACGAAATCCTCGCGAAGGTGAAGTAGATGGTGTAGACTATTTTTTCAAGACACGTCATGAATTTGAAGTGTTAATTGAAAAAGGTGGCTTATTAGAGCACGCTGAATTTGTCGGTAACTATTATGGAACACCATTAGCTTATGTAAATGAAACACTTGATGCAGGTCGTGATGTATTTTTAGAAATCGAAGTGCAGGGTGCAGCACAAATTCGTAAAAAAGCACCAGATGCCTTATTTATTTTCTTAGCCCCTCCAAGTTTAACGGAATTAAAAGATCGTTTAGTTGGACGTGGGACAGAAACGGAGGATATCATTGCCAAACGAATCGCTACTGCAAGTGAAGAGCTTGAAATGATGAGCTTGTATGATTATGTTGTGGAAAATGATGAAGTGACGAATGCCTGTGATCGTATAAATGCGATTATTAAAGCCGAGCATTGTCGTAGAGAACGTGTTGAAAAAAGATATTTGTCAATGTTGAGAGGAGAATAAAACAATGCTATACCCATCAGTAGACGCTTTAAAAAAAGAAATCGATTCAAAATATTCATTAGTGAGCCTTGCTTCTAAACGTGCTCGCCAAATGCAAGAAGAGCAAGACACAGAACGCTTACACAAGTATGTTTCCCATAAATATGTTGGGAAAGCACTTGAAGAAGTAGCGGCAGGTGTACTTACGAAAGTATCACAGGATGAGTCAACTGTGTATGAGGACGAAATCTAACATCATGTAAAGAGCTTTACTATGTTTACATGCATGCTAGTCTAGTTAGCAGTAGATTTTAATTATACAGAATGCCGAAAGCTCCCAGGGAATCCTTCTTTGGGAGCTTATCATTTGAAAGGACGACACCTAGCATGAATAAAAATATTTTACTTTGTGTTTCAGGCGGGATTGCCGTATATAAAGCTGTGGCACTCGTAAGCAAGCTATCACAAGCAGGAGCCAATGTAAAAGTCATCATGACAGCCTCTGCTAGACAGTTTGTAAATCCATTAAGTTTTCAAGTGATGTCCAAAAATGATGTTTATTTTGACACGTTTGATGAAAAAGATTCAAGTGTGATTGCTCATATAGACTTAGCAGACTGGGCTGATTTAATTTTAGTAGCGCCCGCTACAGCAAATATAATAGGAAAAATGGCCAATGGTATAGCAGATGATATGATCACAACAACCCTGCTTGCTACGACAGCACCTGTATGGATTGCACCAGCCATGAATGTACACATGTACGACCATCCAGCGGTAAAACGTAATTTGGATAGGCTATCAGCTGATGGCTACAAATTTATTGAGCCTTCCGAAGGCTTTTTAGCATGTGGCTATGTCGGGAAGGGCCGTCTAGAGGAGCCAGAAAAAATCACTGCACTTGTTCAAGATTTTTTTTCGGGAAAAACTACACCACTAACAGATAAAACAGTCATAGTGACTGCGGGTGCCCTACATGTACCATTGGATGAACAGCATGTAATTAGTCCACAGGCAACTGGAGCCATAGGCCGAGCTTTAGCACATGAAGCAAGAATGCTAGGCGCACATGTAATTGAAATAGAAAATTCTAATTTGTTTGATGCTATACAGCAACTGGAGGCTTATAAAATCCAATATCCTCAGGCAATATTGATCCATGCAGCAAATGTGCCGACTATAAAGGAAACGCCGATCATTTCGGTAGAAGGCATAAAAGCGATCACTTTCGGACAAAAAGTGCAAGGAACTCCAATGCTTAATATACTTTCTGAGAGATGGATTGATTTTAGTGAAAAAGCGCAGCTTAACGGACAGTTTTTGGCTACAATTAACCCACAACTTTTTGCTCAGACATTATGGTCATATATTATAAAGGGTGAGGAACAATGAGCTTCTTGATAGCAGAGGTCATTGTAGATGTCTCTACTTACCATGTAGACCGTCCATTTGATTATCAAGTACCTGTAGAATGGATTAGTGTTATCGAGTTAGGAAGTCGTGTTAAAGTGCCATTTGGTCCAAGGAATGTCCTGGGTTTTGTTGTTGGATTGAAGAAAGAAACAGATGTACCGTTAAATAAACTAAAGGCAATCAATCAAATTTTAGATATGGAGCCAGTCCTGACAGAAGAGATGTTGCGAATGGCGAAGTGGTTGAAGAACGATACGATTTGCTATGAAATAGATGCCTTGCAAGTGATGTTACCATCTGCACTTCGAGCCAAGTATGAAAAAATGATTAAGCTACAACAAGGTCAACAATTGCCACTAGAGGTACAGGCTATATTCGGGAAGCGTCAACGAGCAAATTTTAAAGAATTTGAACGAGCAGGTTTACTACCCCTTGTGAAGCAATTGGTCGCAGAAAACATTGTTTCAATCGAAAATGTTGTGAAGCAACAGGGAAATGTGAAAGAAATTCGAATGGTTCAAATAACAGCAGACCAACAACTTATTGAACGTGCTTTAGAGCAATCATCCAGAGCAGCTAAACAACGGCTATTACTGCAATGGATGTGCCAACACTTAGGAGAGGTTTTTACTCCCCAACAAATTTGTGACGAAGCAAGGGTCTCTATTTCAGTTTTAGAGGCAGTAATTGATAAAGGAGCTGCTCAATTTATTCAAGAGGAAGTATTTCGTGATCCATTTACGAAGGAAGTTTCACGTACACATGCCTTACAATTAACGAGTGAGCAGCAGGTTGCTCTCCAAGCTATTACTACAGCTATGGACCAGCAAATAGCGCAAACCTTTTTATTACATGGTGTAACAGGAAGTGGTAAAACAGAGGTTTATTTGCAGGCTATTCAAAAGGTATTAGAAGAAGGAAAAGAAGCCATTATGTTGGTACCTGAAATCTCTTTAACTCCACAAATGACCGAACGATTCCGCAGTCGCTTTGGTGAGATGGTTGCTGTGATGCATAGTGGATTATCTGTAGGGGAGAAATATGATGAATGGCGTAAAATCCAACAAGGCAAAGTGAAGGTCGTAGTTGGAGCTCGTTCAGCTATTTTTGCTCCTTTTACGAATATAGGGCTTATTATATTGGATGAGGAACATGAATCAACTTATAAGCAAGAAGATTCACCACGTTATCATGCAAGAGATGTAGCCATCTGGCGTAGCGAATTTTATAACTGTCCTATTATTTTAGGGAGTGCAACACCAGCATTAGAATCATTTGCAAGAGCTAAAAAGGGAGTATATAAGCTACTCTCCTTAAAACACCGTGCTTTACATCAGGCTTTGCCGACTGTTTTTATTGCAGATATGCGTGAAGAGCTGAGACAAGGTAATCGTTCGATGTTTTCCCAATCACTGATAGAAGCAATCCGTTTAAGGCTTGAGAAAAAAGAACAAATGGTGCTGTTTTTAAACCGTCGTGGCTATTCATCATTTGTACTCTGCCGAGATTGTGGAACAGTTGTCCAATGTCCAAATTGCGATATTTCATTAACCTATCATCGAACAACTGAAAAATTGAAATGTCATTATTGTGGTTACGAGGAACATGTTCCACAAATATGTCCGCAATGTCAAAGTGATCATATTCGTTATTTTGGTACAGGTACACAAAAGGTGGAAGAGGAGCTGTATAAGTTGTTTCCTGAGGCAAGAGTATTACGTATGGATGTAGATACTACGAAGCATAAAGGGGCACATGAAGAAATATTAGAGACATTTGGGGCAGGGCATGCAGATATTTTGCTGGGTACTCAAATGATCGCAAAGGGTCTGGATTTTCCAAATATTACGCTAGTCGGTGTACTTAGTGCTGATACATCCTTACATTTACCTGATTACCGCGCAGCAGAGCGAACATTTCAGCTATTAACACAGGTAAGTGGCCGAGCTGGGAGACATGACAAGCTAGGGGAAGTCATCATTCAAACGTATACACCTGAGCATTACGCAATTGATTTAGCTAAAACACAAGAGTATGAACCATTTTATGAACGTGAGATGTTTTTACGTCGCAGATCAAACTATCCACCTTATTATTTTGTAGCTCTTATTCAATTATCCCATGAAGATGTCATGATGGCTGCTGAATATGCTGGTCGAGTGGCTGATTGGTTACGAGGGAACTTATCGAATCAAGTAGCAATAATAGGACCAACAACTGCGAGTATTGCTCGTCTCCAAAATAGATATCGTTATCAATGTTTGATAAAATATAAAATTGAACCAAATCTAATTCCCGTGTTACAACGTTTACTTGCTATGTATAGAGCAGAGTGGATTAAACAAGGAATATTAATGACGGTAGATTTAGATCCGTCTACTATATAGTTAGCGTGTAATAATAGCACGATTTTTAATAAAAGTATCAATTAGCTAGTGCACTAGCTTTAAAGCAGAAATGAGGAAATAATAATGGCTATAAAAAAAGTAATTGAAAATCCTGCAAAAGTACTATCCACACCGTGTGCTGAAGTGACAGAAATTAATGATGAAATTATTACATTACTTGATGATTTATATGACACTATGGTGGAATATGATGGCGTTGGAATTGCGGCACCACAAATAGACGTAGGGTTACGGGTAGCAATTGTTGAACTAGGTGAAGAACGTGATATTTTAGAAATGATTAATCCAACTGTCGTTGAAACGGACGGAGCAGAAGTAGATATTGAAGGATGCTTGAGCTTTCCAGGGTTATATGGAGAAGTGGAACGTCCTAGTTATGTCAAAATTGAAGCATGTGATCGTGAAGGACGTGTTTATGAATTAGAGGCAGGTGGCTTTGATGCCCGTGCGATTTTACATGAAATTGATCATTTAGATGGTGTGCTTTTCGATTCAAAAATCAAGCGTATTGTCACAGCAGAAGAACTAGAAGAAATGTACGCTGAAGAGGAGGAATAAAATGACATCTATCGTTTTTATGGGGACACCTGACTTCTCCGCACCTATTTTGCGTATGCTACATGATGAAGGATATACTATTAAAGCAGTTGTAACACAACCAGATCGTCCAGTTGGGCGTAAGCGAGTATTAACACCGCCGCCAGTAAAGGCAACGGCTTTGGAACTTGGCTTGCCAATTATTCAACCTGAAAAATTGCGTGGCTCCGAGGAGTTACAGCAGATTCTTGCTTTACAGCCTGATCTAGTAATAACAGCAGCATTTGGACAGATACTACCAAAAGAATTATTAGATGCACCGGCTCTAGGCTGCATTAATGTCCATGCCTCCCTATTACCAAAATATCGTGGAGGGGCTCCGATTCACCAAGCCGTCATGGATGGTGAAAAAGAAACAGGAGTAACAATCATGTATATGGCAGAAAAGCTTGATGCGGGAGATATTATCTCTCAAAAAGCGATCCCTATTGAAGAAGATGATCATACTGGTGGACTTTTTGATAAGCTAAGTATGGTTGGCTGTGAATTACTTAAGGAAACACTTCCTTCTATTATAAATGGTACAAATAACCGTACAGTTCAAGATGAAGCACAAGTTACCTTTGCAAGTAATATTTCAAGGGAACAAGAACGGATTGATTGGACCAACGATGCTATTACTTTATACAATCAAGTGCGCGGTCTTCATCCATGGCCTGTTGCTTATACTACTTTTGAGGATGGTAATTTTAAAATTTGGTGGGCAACGATTGGCAAAAGTAAGCATGAGGCTAATCCAGGTACAGTGGTTGCCATTGATAAAGATCATTTTGAGGTAGCAGCTGGCAACGGGACAACTTTAGCATTATATGATGTGCAACCAGCTGGTAAAAAGCGCATGACCGCAGAGGAATATTTACGTGGGACAGGTTCTAAATTACAGATTGGGGACCAATTTAAATGAGTAAAAAAAGTGTAGTGATTTGGGATGGCAATGTACGAGATGCCGCATTGTCAATTCTATTAGCAGTTGATAAAAATCAGGCTTATAGCAACTTATTGCTAAATGAAACAATTAAACGGCATAAAATTGAAGCAAAAGATCGTGCTTTATTGACTGAAATAACGTATGGAACTTTACAGCATAAAATGACACTTGATTATTACTTAGAGCCATTTATTCGTGGTTCAATTGATCATTGGGTTCGCTGGTTATTAAGAATTTCGTTGTATCAAATCCATTATTTAACACGTATCCCTCCACACGCTGCAGTAAACGAAGCAGTAGAAATTGCCAAGCGTCGAGGGCATCGTGGAATCGCTTCTATGGTCAATGGCATATTAAGATCCGTGTTACGCAGTGGAGTCCCTTCAACAGATGACATAGCAGATCCAATTGAGCGCCTTTCAATAGAAACAAGTCATCCAATGTGGTTAGTTCAAAGATTTGTTGATAACTACGGTTTTGAAGTAGCGACTGAAATGTTGCATGAAAATAATAGACCGCCTGTGCAGACTGTGCGTGTTAATACGACAAAAGCAACTGTTCAGCAAGCAATTGCCAAGTTAGAGGCAGAAGGATTAACGGCTAATCAAAGCGACGTTATACCAGAGTGCTTATACATTACAAACGGTCAACCAGCTCGTACAAAAGCCTTCAAAGAAGGTATGATTACTATTCAGGATGAAAGTTCAATGATACCTGCTAATGTGCTAAATCCATCTCCAGGTATGCGTGTCTTGGATATGTGTGCGGCACCTGGTGGAAAAACAACACATATTGCCGAAATAATGAAAAATGAAGGGTCTATTTTAGCAACAGACCTTCATCCACATAAATTAGATTTAATCGACCATAATACAGAGCGTCTAGGGCTTGATATTGTTGAAACAGCCCCAATAGACGGACGGAAAGCACCAGAATTTTTACAAGCAGCGTCTTTTGATGCTATCTTAGTCGATGCACCATGTAGTGGACTAGGAGTTATGCGACGTAAACCAGATATTAAATATACAAAGCGAGAAGAAGATTTAGAAAGTCTTCAAAAAATCCAATTAGCTTTACTTGATGCAGCAACGAAAGTTTTGAAAATAAATGGTAAGCTTGTATACAGTACGTGTACAGTAGACATACAAGAAAACGAAGGCACTGTGAAAGCCTTTTTAACAGCACATCCAGAAATGGAAGCTATACAACTAGAATCTTTACCAACAAAATTAGCGGAAAAGCAAGCTAATGGCATGCTTCAAGTCTTTCCACAAGACTTTGGCAGTGACGGTTTCTTTGTCGCCGCCTTTCGTAAAAAAGGAGAATCCAACTAATGGTGGATCAAGAGAAATTTAATGAACGTATTAACGATTTAGTCGAAGAAGCAGAAGAAAAGCCCGTTCGACGTGTAAAAAAAGAAAAGCCAAATTTAAAAGAATCCATTTATTCGTTACAACCTCATCAATTAGAAGAATGGCTAAAGGAAAATGGCGAAAAGCCTTTCCGTGCTGCTCAAATTTTTGACTGGCTGTATAATAAACGTGTAAAGACATTTGAAGAAATGTCAAACCTTTCAAAGGGATTACGCGAAAAACTAACTGCAAATTTTGCATTATCCACACTATCAACCATTATTAAACAAGAATCTAAAGATGGTACCATTAAATTTTTATTCCAATTACAAGATGGCTATTCAATAGAAACTGTTTTAATGCGCCATGAATATGGAAATTCTGTCTGTGTAACAACACAAGTAGGCTGCCGAATTGGCTGTACGTTTTGTGCATCCACTTTAGGTGGTTTGAAGCGACATTTATTAGCAGGGGAAATTGTGGAGCAAGTTGTCAAAGTGCAGCAAACATTAGATGAATTGGGCGAGCGAGTATCTCATATTGTCATTATGGGTATTGGTGAACCTTTCGATAACTATGATGCAATGATGAACTTCTTAAAAGTGATCAATCATGAAAAAGGTTTAAATATCGGAGCACGTCATATCACAGTTTCAACATCGGGTATTGTCCCTAAAATTTACCAGTTTGCAGATGAACAATTACAAATTAACTTTGCCGTTTCTCTGCATGCGCCAAACCAAGAAGCACGTCAAAAGCTAATGCCAATTGCCCGTGCTTATAAATTGGAAGAATTAATGGAAGCTGTGCGATACTATACAAAAAAAACAGGTCGACGAGTGAGTTTCGAGTATGGGCTGATGTCTGGTGAAAATGATTCAGTAGAAATCGCAGAGGAACTATCTGCTTTAATTAAAGGAATTAAATGTCATGTCAATTTAATTCCTGTAAACTATGTACCAGAACGTGATTATGTTCGTACATCTCGTAGTCAAATTTTTGCTTTTGAAAAAACATTAAAGAAAAATGGTATTAACGTAACGATCCGCCGAGAGCAAGGTTCAGATATCGCTGCTGCGTGTGGTCAATTACGTGCACAAGAGAGATCTGAAGAAACGAGGTGACCAGTATTGGAATACACAGTCGAAAGTGATATTGGTTTAAAACGATCCATTAATGAGGACCGTGCTGCATTCTTTAAACGTCCAGATGGACTTGCACTAGCACTTGTAGCGGATGGCATGGGTGGTCATAATGCTGGTGATGTAGCAAGTGATATGGCAATTAAACAAATGGAATCCTTTTTTTTACAGGCAGACACACATCATTTTGTATCCACAACATCAAAAAAAGAATGGTTATTACAAACAGTTAAGCAATTAAATAAAACAATATATGACTATTCTTTATCACATGAAGACTGTAAAGGAATGGGCACGACATTTATTGCAGTGTTAATCGAAGAACAACATTGCTTCATTGCACATGTGGGAGACAGTCGTGTGTATTATTTCTTTGAAGATGGTGCACAACAAATAACAAGAGATCATTCATATGTGAACGTCTTGGTCGAAAATGGTGAGATAAGCGAAGAAGAGGCTTTGACACATCCAAAGAAAAATTTCATCTTAAAAGCGGTTGGGACAGAGGACACAATCGAACCAGACTTTTATGAAGTAGATTTAGCATCAGAATCGTATTTACTCATTTGTTCAGATGGATTAAGCAATAAACTAACTGTTTATGAAATGGCATCGATAATTACGTATCCAGACTCCATTAAGGAAAAGGGGCGTAAACTTGTAGAATTAGCAAATGCCAGCGGGGGAGAAGACAATATCTCCCTCGTGCTATTAACAAAAAAGGATGAGGAGGTGTAAGAATGCTTGTAGGTAAAAGAATTAGTGACCGTTATAAAATTTTAGAACTCATTGGTGGCGGAGGTATGTCCAATGTTTATTTAGCACACGATATGATCTTAAATCGTGATGTAGCCATTAAAATATTACGCTATGATTTTTCCAATGAGGATGAATTACATCGACGTTTTCAACGTGAGGCACTGTCTGCTACAAGTCTTACACATCCAAATATTGTTAGTGTTTATGATGTAGGTGACGATGGAGATCTACACTATATTGTGATGGAATATGTTCAAGGAAAAACATTAAAGCAGTACATACAAGAATTTGCACCAATTTCTCCTGCTAGAAGTGTGCATATTATGAAGCAATTAACGTCTGCCATTGCTAATGCCCACGAAAACCATATTATCCACCGTGATATTAAACCGCAAAATATATTAATGGATGCGGAAGGTAATGTGAAAATTACGGATTTTGGTATTGCCATGACGTTAAGTGCTACATCATTTACTCAAACAAATTCTGTGCTTGGTACAGTCCATTATTTATCACCAGAGCAAGCTCGCGGCGGTACAGCTACAAACAAATCAGATATTTACGCACTCGGTATCGTGTTATATGAATTATTAACAGGTGAACTTCCATTTTCTGGCGAATCTGCTGTTTCAATAGCACTTAAGCATTTACAAGCTGAAACGCCTTCTGTCCGTGCTTTTGATGCAACGATTCCCCAAAGCTTGGAAAATGTAGTATTAAAGGCTACTGCCAAAGATTCATCCCATCGTTATACTACAGTGGAAGAAATGTATGAAGATTTGGAAACCGTACTAACACCATCTAGAATCAACGATCCCAAATTTGTCATACCTGTGGATAATGATGTAACGAAAGCTATTCCCATCATTAAAGAGCAGATGCATAAAAAAGACGAAGATCTAACTAAAACAAGAGTTATTGAACCGATTATGGAAGCTAAAGCACCTTCTCAACCACAACCTAAAAAGCCTGTAGAAAAGCCAGTTCCTGTAAAGGGAAAGAAGAAAAATTGGCCCAAATATGTTGCAGGACTATTCATTGCAGCGGTTGTCATTTTCTTATTCTTTATTTTTGCAAAAGATTTATTTAGCCCGAAAAAAGTGGCTATACCAGATGTAGCAAATTTAACAATAGAGGAAGCGACAAAAAAATTAGAAGCAGATGGATTTGTTGTTGGTGAAGAGCATCAGGAGCGAAATCATGAGGAAATAGAGAAGGGGAAAGTTATAGAAACGGACCCATCAAAAAATTCATTACGTGAAAAAGGTTCAGAGGTAGACTTAATCGTTAGTTTAGGTGTAGAGATGACGACTGTTGATAATTATGTTGGACAAAATTATAGTCAAGTTGAAGCTTTAATAAAAGGAAAGTATAAAGACGTAATAAAAGAGGATGTCCCTTCTAATGAGCCAGAAGGAAGAATTATTGAACAAAGCATACCACCAAATTCTGAGGTAGTAGCGAAAGAAGAAACAATCACGTTTAAAGTTAGCCAAGGAGTTAGAATGGTAAGGGTTGAAAATGTTGTAAATTATACGAAAGCTGATATGGATGACTATGTGAAAAGAGCAGGTCTCAATTGGCGTATATCTCGTGAAGAACATCATGAAACCATCCCAGCTGGCAGTGTAATTTCGCAATTGACAAAAGCGGGTACTATGGTAGAAGAAGGTTCTATGATATCGGTTGTAATAAGTAAAGGGCCAGCAAAACAGCCCGATAAACTACGTGTCATACCTGTAGTCATTGAGTATAAACCTACAGAAGAGGGAATAGCTCAAAATATTCGAATTGAAATTCAAGATAAAAATCATACATTGTCTGAACCTGTTGAAGTATTTGAAATTTTAAGTGATACGCCATACAACATTCAGCTTACAATTGAAGATGGCAAAGATGCGAGTTATAGAATAATTCGTGACTCAGAAATAATTTTAGAAGGCAAAGTTAATTATAATGATGTCGATTAAGGAGGAATTGGATGGCGCAAGGCCAAATAAGAAAAGCATTAAGTGGTTATTATTATGTATTTGATGGACATCAACTGATTCAATGCCGAGGACGTGGGGTATTTCGTAATCGTGGCGAATCCCCACTCGTAGGCGATATTGTAGAGTATACAATGGAAACTGAAGGCTCTGATGGGACAATACAAAAGATTTTTGAGCGCCAAAATGAATTAGTACGTCCGCCAATTGCGAATATTGATCAAGGTATTTTGGTGTTTTCTGTAAAGGAACCGAATTTCAATACCATTTTACTGGATCGTTTTTTAGTTGTGTTAGAATCCTTCCATGTACATCCTATTATTTGTTTAACAAAAATGGATTTGCTAGAAAATGATGAACGTGATGAATTACAAAATTATATAGCAGATTATGAAAGCATGGGCTATACAGTTTTGCAAACATATAAAGATGAAGAAGAATTAGTAGAACGGTTACATCCTATTTTAAAGGGAAAAACCACCGTTTTAGCTGGCCAATCGGGCGTTGGGAAATCAACTTTGCTTAATACGCTCATTCCAGAGTTGAACTTAAAAACGGGTATTATATCCCAAAGCTTAGGACGGGGTAAACATACTACTCGACATGTTGAACTGATAGAGGTCTGTGATGGTTTATTAGCAGATACGCCTGGATTTAGTTCCTTTGATTTTGACGAAATTGAGAAAGAAGAATTAGGTGTATGTTTTCCTGAAATGGCTAGAGTAGCGGATGATTGTAAATTTAGAGGTTGCTTACACTTGAAAGAGCCAAAATGTGCAGTAAAGGCAGCAGTAGAAGCAGGGGAAATTCGAGACTACCGCTACAAGCATTATGAACAATTTATGCAAGAAATTATGGATCGAAAGCCGAGGTATTAATGATGATACAAATAGCACCATCAATTTTAGCAGCAAATTTTGCAAAGTTAGGTGAAGAAGTAAAGGAAGTAGAGCAAGCAGGTGCACAACTTATTCATATTGATGTAATGGATGGTCACTTTGTACCGAATATCTCATTTGGTTCTATTGTATTGGATGCTATCCGTCCATTAACGAAGTTACCATTAGATGTGCATTTAATGATAGAAAATCCAGATCAGTATATTGAACAGTTCGCAAAAGCTGGAGCAGATTATATTACAGTACATGTAGAAGCATGTCGTCATTTACATCGAACAATTCAATTAATCCGTTCTTTTGGTGTAAAAGCGGGTGTCGTATTAAATCCACATACACCGATAGAATCAATTCAACACATTTTAGAAGATATTGATATGGTATTATTAATGACTGTTAATCCTGGATTCGGTGGACAAAAATTTATTCATTCTGTTGTACCTAAAATTGAAGCATTATCAACAATAATTAAGGAGCGAGGCTTAGATATTGCCATTGAAATTGATGGTGGTATTACTGCTGAAACAATTGTGCCATGTGCACAGGCTGGAGCGACAATTTTTGTAGCTGGGTCAGCTATCTATAGTAAAGAAGATCGAACAGCTGCTCTTCAAGAGATTTTACTAGCTGGTGAGGCAGCGATTAAAGGATGACGACAGTCGTTGTTTGTGCAGGTGGTCCAAAAAATGAGCTTTGTTCATTTTCATCGTTTCAGCAACAACAGGATGTTGTGTTTATCGGGGCTGATCGTGGCGCTTTATATTTAATTGAGCAAGGAATTACGCCCCATGCTATTGTTGGTGATTTTGATTCTTTAACGGATGAAGAATATCGACAAGTAATGGCACAAACCAATGATCAACAACGTTTTCAAGAAGAGAAAAATGAAACAGACACGGATTTAGCTTTGCTTAAAGCCTATACGTTTGCACCACAAGAAATTATTTTGACAGGTGTGACGGGTGGGCGTTTAGATCATTACGAGGCAGCTGTTCGTTCTATTTATCGGTTACAAAAAGAGCATCCTCAAATTGAGTTAAAGATAATCAATCATACTAATATGTTGCAATTTTTACTACCAGGTACACATACAATTTATGCAGATGATCGATACCGATACTTGTCTTTTTTTGCTCACGAGGAGCCTATTCAAGGTGTAACATTACGACAAGTAAAATATGAAACAACGAATGAGGAAATTTCCTTAGGAACATCTCGATTTACAAGTAATGAAATAATAGGAACTTCAGGGTCTATATCTTTCTCGCAAGGCATATGTTTAATGATAAGAAGCATAGATTAGCGTAAGGGGGAGAGAGTCCTGAAAGTATATACGTTCCAATTGCCGAAATTCGTGAGTAGTATCACGCGTACGTGTATTAACCTATTTAAAAAAGATAAGAAAGTAAAAAAATCCGACTAGTGTTAGTCGGATTTTTTACTTTCTTCTAGAATACTAATCAAGAAAAAAATCGATTGCGCTCAATGCGAAATCGATTTTTTAGAAGCAGCGATTAAACGCGCTCGATTTTACCTGATTTTAATGCACGAGCAGAAACCCATACACGTTTTGGTTTACCGTCAACTAAGATACGAACTTTTTGAAGGTTAGCACCCCAAGTACGTTTGTTAGCGTTCATAGCGTGGGAACGGTTGTTACCAGTACGAGCTTTACGTCCAGTGATTACACATTGTTTTGGCATGTTGTATTCCCTCCTTACTGTTGATGCTGAAAGATTATTATTTCAGTTCGGTATTTCACATACCATAATAATTTAACATACGATGGCGTTCAGTGCAACAGTTTTCACATAACCTTTCAAGAAAAAAACCTTTACAGACATAAAACATTTATGAAAAGTAGAGAAGTTTAATGGGGAATAGTTCTCCTATCCTTTTCCTCGATAACCAAGTTTCAGCGATACACGTCTACCAGTATCAACTAATCGCTCAATCAATGTATTAATATGATCTTGAGAGACATTAAAGTTTACAAAACCAATACTGACTGCTCCTATCACTTCACCAAAACCATCTAAAACAGAGACAGCAATGGAGGAAGTACCTGCAGTTCGTTCTCCATGACTTATTGCATAGCCTTGTTGTCGAATTTGGTGAAGCTGCTCCTCTAATTCGGCCATTTCATCTTTAGTTACTAGTTGCTCTAGAATTTCTTTGGATTGTAGCGCTGACATTGAGGCGAGTATGGCCTTATTGGCCGCTCCGATATGCATAGGTATGCGAATACCCAACTGATCATAAATACGAATCGGATTAGCTGCACTGTCTATCCGTTCTATAATAATCGTATCTAATCCAGCTGGTTTACTTAAATAAACGCTTTCTTCAACCTCCCTGGCTAATCGTTCTAACTCAGGTCTGATTTTGCTAATATAATCCATCGTATCATATACCTGTAAGCCAAGTTCCATCCATATGGTTCCAAGCCGATAATATTTAGTCTGTTCATCTTGCTCAATCATCCCTTGTTTAATCATGGCTTTTAAAATTCTATGTAAAGTACTTAGCGGTAAATCGCATTTTGTAGAAAGCTCTGAAATGGACAAGCTACTGTCGTTTGCATCAGCAGCTAAAACCTTGGCAATTGTCATCGCCCGCTCTAATAATTGCATTTGTCCCACCTCCCTTCATCCTATTTTATTTTTATTCTCCATCTACGTCTAGTTCCAATATTCCCGTACAAATCAGAAGTCTAAACAAATGCTTATTTTAATACACGAAAACTACAAAAGGATCCTTTAAGGCTTCTTTAATAAACGACAGCATTTTTTCCAAGCGTGAACGCAATCTAGATTAAAAGAAAAATAAAAGTTTTCTAAATATATTGACAGTATAGCATAAAACGAATATATTCTTCATATAAACTTTCCTCTTAACGGAAACGTTTTCCACTACGCGGAAATGAGGTGAAAGGAATGCATTATTGTTCATCAATGTATGCGCCTTTGAAACATGTTATTGTAAAAGATCCAAAAGATGCTTTCCGAAGCCAGACACATCTTAGTGAGGAATGGAAAACATTTAACTACTTATCTGAGCCTGATTATGAAGAAGCTCTAAGCGAATACGCTGAATTTATTGGGATTCTTGGAAAGTATGTTGAGACTATTGAATATCTGCCTATAGCAGATGAAGTAGGATTAGATTCTCTTTATGCACATGATCCAGTTAAATTCACTCCAAATGGTGCCATAATACTGAAATCAGGCAAAAAATTAAGACAACCAGAAGCAGCAGTATACAAGGACTTTTTACGGCAAAAAGGTATACCAATAATTGGTGAACTTACTGGAGAGGCAGTTTCAGACGGTGGAGATATTGTTTGGCTAGATGATCGAACGCTCGTTGTGGGTAGAGGTTATCGAACAAACGATGAAGCCATTCGTCAGTTAAAGGAAATGACAGCCGATATGGTAGATGAATTTATAGTTGTACAACTACCACATGATCTTGGTGAAGCTGAATGTTTACATTTAATGTCTTTCATAAGTATGGTAGACCGAGATTTAGCTGTTGTGCATTCGCGTTTAATGCCAGTATTTTTCAGACAACTGCTAATTGAGCGTGGCATCCAGCTAGTAGAAGTACCTAAAGATGAATACGATTCGTTAGGCTGTAATGTTTTAGCGCTTGCACCAAGGGTATGTGTGATTCCTCAAGGCAACAAAGAAACAAAGCAACAGCTACTTGATGCTGGAGCAACTGTGTACGAATATAAAGGCGATGAAATTACTGTTAAAGGAACAGGTGGGCCGACTTGCCTAACTTGCCCAGTAGTAAGAGGATAAAGGAGAAGATGAATATGTTTAAAAATGTTATTGTTAAAAATCCAGGTAATAGTTTTGTAAACGGTTTAACAACTAGTGATTTAGGAAAGCCGATTTTAGAAAAATTATTTGAACAACATGAACATTATGTAGAGGCTTTAAAAAAATGCGGTGTAGAAGTTACACAATTACCAGCAAATGAAGCATTTCCTGATTCAACATTTGTAGAGGATACAGCTGTATTAACGCCTGAATTTGCTATTATATCGAATCCTGGAGCAGCAGCTCGTAACCGCGAAATTGAAGAAATCGAACCAGCTGTAAAGCAATTCTATGAAAAAATTTACTATATTAAAGGTTCTGGAACACTTGATGGTGGAGATGTACTACAAGCAGAGAAAAAGTTTTACGTAGGGATCTCAGAACGCACAAATGAAGAAGGCGCTCAGCAATTTAAAGAGATTGTTGAACAAGAAGGTTATGAAGCAACTATTATTCCATTAAAAGAATTCTTCCATTTAAAAACTGGAATTGCCTATGTTGGGGAAAATCGTATGGTGCTAGCTGGTGAATTTGTCGATCATCCTGCATTTGAATCTTACGAAAAAATCGTGATTCCTAAAGAGGATGAATATTCAGCTAACTGTATTCAAGTAAATGATTATATTATTATTCCAGCTGGCTATCCAGAAACAAATCGTAAATTACTGGACCTTGGCTATCAAACAATTGAACTTGATATGTCTGAATTTAGAAAACACGATGGTGGTTTAAGCTGTTTATCATTACGTTTTTAAGTAAATCTAACAATACCCAATCAATTTAAAAGAGAAAATTGATTGGGTACTTTCATTCTTAAAATATCAGAATATTTAATATTTTTACATTATATGGGAAGTAGGGATGGATGTTGAATAAAGGGGATCAGCTTCACAATAATCAATTAAAGCGTTCGATGAAAAGTCGTCACTTGTTAATGCTTTCACTTGGGGGTGTTATTGGAACAGGCTTATTTTTAAATGTAGGCTATACCATTAACCAGGCAGGACCCGGCGGTGCACTGATTGGTTACTTATTTGGTGGCTTAATTTTGTTTATGGTCATGAATTGTCTTGGGGAATTGGCTGTTTACATGCCTGTTACAGGTTCTTTCCAAACTTATGCAACACGTTTCATTAGTCCTTCAGCCGGTTTTTCATTAGGTTGGATGTATTTTGTCGGATCTGCTGCCACAGCAGGCGTTGAATTTACGGCTGCAGGTATTTTAATGCAGCATTGGTTTCCAAGTGTACCAATTTGGATATGGTGTGCTGTGTTTATGGTTCTTTTATTTGTCTTAAATGCTTTAACAACGAAGGGCTTTGCTGAAGCAGAGTTCTGGTTTGCTAGTATAAAAGTTGTTGCAGTGATTGCATTTATCATTATTGGTGGAGCAGCAATCTTTGGTTTAATTCCATTAGCAGATCGTCCTACTCCACATCTCACAAATTTAGCACCTTCTGGTTTATTCCCAGCAGGTATTACGATTATTTTTGTCACAATGATGAATGTAATTTTTTCTTATCAGGGATCAGAGCTGGTGGGTATTGCAGCAGGGGAGACCGAGAACCCTGAAAAAAATATTCCTAGAGCGATTCGTACAATTCTATTTAGAATCATCGTTTTCTATATTGCTTCCATTATTGTATTATCGGCAATATTCCCAGCATCAGAGCTTGGGCTTATGGAAAGTCCATTTGTCACGTTAATGAATTTAGCTGGTGTACCATATGCAGCTGGTATCATGAACTTTGTTATTTTGACAGCTATTTTATCAGTCGGTAATTCATGTTTATATGCATCAACACGTTTATTATTTTCCATGTCACAAGAGGGGATGGCGCCCAAGTTATTTGGTCGATTAACGAAAAATAAAGTACCTTTAAATGCGCTTATTTTTACGATGGTATTCTCACTCTTATCTTTATTAACTAGTGTAATGGAAGCTGATGCTGTATTTGTATTACTAATGTCGGTAGCAGGTATATCTGTCACAATTTCATGGATGGGGATATGTGCTTCTCAGTTAATGTTCCGTTATCGCTATGTGAAGTCGGGAGGAAATGTGGCTGATCTAAAATTTAAAACACCACTATTCCCGTTGATTCCAGTATTTTGTATAATCTTTTGTGTTTTAATTTTAGTATTTTTAGCGTTTGATCCAACGCAAAGGATTGGTTTACTATACGGGATTGGCTTCTTTATTGCCTGTATGATTTTTTATCAATTTAAATTAAAGAAAGCGGCGACTGCTGCTACAGATAGCAAAAGTGAAGAAACACTAGAAGTTCGTTAATCGTACCTCTAACGAATGGGAGTAAAAGGAGAAAAAATCATGAATACTTTTATGTGGGATACACCCGAAAAACTACGTGCCCTATTATGTGAACTTGTGAGCTGGGAAAGCCGTACATTAACGGAGGGTGAAAATAAATTTGCCTTTCGACTAAAAGATAAATTGTTAACGCTTCCATATTTTGAGAAGCACCCAGACTTGATTGAATTACATGATGCAGGACTTGGCAGAAATGCAGTGACAGCCTTCTATAAGCATCCAACCGCAACTGAAACCGTTGTGTTAATCAGTCACTTCGATACCGTGCATACGGAGGAATATGGTGAACTAGAGCCGTTAGCCTTTTCTCCAGAAGAACTAACGAAAAAGCTAATGGAACCTAAATACCTAAAAGATTTACCAGAGGCAGCTCGCATTGATTTGGCGTCTGGGAATTATTTATTTGGACGCGGCACAATGGACATGAAAATGGGTCTTGCCTTACACATGCAGTTGATCGAAAAGGCAAGCTTTGAGCAATGGCCGATTAATTTAATTTTAACAACGGTCCCTGATGAGGAAGTCAACTCTGCTGGTATGAGAGCGGCTGTTGTGGAACTGGTGAGACTGCGGGAACAGCATGGCTTAACCTATAAATTATTTTTAAATAGTGAGCCATCGTTTTCACAAGGGCCTTCGGATACGAATGAATATATTTATTCAGGTACAATTGGTAAAATCATGCCTGCTGCTTTGTTCTACGGAAAAGAGACACATGTTGGTGAGCCATTAAAAGGGATGACGGCCCCCTTTATCGCTTCCTATATGACACAGCATATGGAGTGGAATCCCCTTTTCCGTGAAACAGATTTAGGCGAAAGCACACCACTACCCGTCTCTCTACAATTAAAAGATTTAAAAATGGAGTATTCTACACAAACACCATACCGTGCGGCGGCACTTTACAATGTCTTTTTGTTAAAACGTACAGCCGCTGAGGTGATGGCTATTTTTGAGGAAGTTGCGTTACAGGCAATGGCTGCTTGCAATGCGCACTATCAGGACATTTGTACACGCGAAAATGTTCAGGGTGTGGGCATGGTAAAGGTCTTACGCTACGAGGCATTATTGGAGCATGCGATCCATAAGTTAGGGGCTGAGGAAGTACAAGCGATTAAGCACCAGGTTCAGCAGCATCCTGCATGGGATGATCGTGAAAAATCCATTCGTATTGTGGATCAGCTCATGATTCGCTGTCAGGAATTAGCACCTGCCACAGTTCTGTTATATGCACCACCTTACTATCCAGCCATTAATTCATCCAACCATCCATTAGTGAAACAGTCGATTGAATTAATGAAGCAAACAGCTCAAACATTTGATATTGAGGTGGAGCAGATCCACTACTTTAACGGAATTTGTGATTTAAGCTATGTCAACTATTCAGATGCATCCAATGAGTGGCTAGCATTTGAACGGAACACACCTGTATGGGGCGATACGTATCATATTCCATTCAAAGAGATGGCGGCATTACAAGGACCTGTCTTAAATGTCGGTCCATTTGGTAAGGATGCCCATCAAAAAACAGAACGATTGCATGTGGATAGTGCGTTTAAAGAGATGCCTGTTATGATTGACACGCTTATTAAAAGTCTATTTTAGCCAAATAAATTTTTCGATATTTAATTGAATACAATGTAAAAAGTTGATGCTATAAAGGTATCAACTTTTTTATTTATCAGAAAAATTTAGATTGACTTGTATTTTTCATTATCATGACGATACATATAGGACATTATAATTATTTGAAAGTGGGCATGAGGAGAGAGCATGATGGAAAATCAAGAAAAATTAGCTTTTTCTATTCGCGAAGAAATGGTTCAGTCGAATTTAAAAGGGATGAGAATAGTTGCTTGGACACTCATGTATGTATCAGTCATTATTTCGTTAATACATTATGGAGAGGTATTTTTTGTGAAGGCGGAAAGAGCCGTGGTTCCCGTCTATATTGCCATTCATATCGCTATGTTTTATATAGATGTTGCAGTATTATTGTTTATCCGAGAAAAGCGAATTCATATTACTCCTGTTAATATACAGAAGTATGAACGGTTGGTTGTTGTTTATATTTACACAATAATGCTTTTGATTACTGCGATATCGGTATTGGATGTTTACTTTTTCCGTCATGCAGCACTCTATGAGGTTATTTTAATCATTATTTGTACAGTATTCGCGTTACCTTTACGAAAAATTGTCTGGATTATTTTGCTTTCTGCATCAGCCATTATTGTGAGTGCATATATGAGTGCTGGAATATCGAGTGAAAATATAAAAATTATATTACCCATGTCATTATTAATACCTATTGGTGTAATGATTCAATATCAGACCTATAAGGTTCGTAAACAAATCCATACCCAGCATATTTTATTGAATGAGGAAATGACTAAAACGAAGCGACTATCAGAATTGTTGGCTATTAAAAATAATGAATTAGCAGAGCAAGCATTAAAAGATTCTTTAACGAATCTACCTAATCGACGTGCATTTAACCAAAAATTGAATAAGATCGGACAGCAACTTTATCAAACACAACCTTTAACAGTCATAATGATTGATATTGATTGCTTTAAAAAATTTAATGATTATTATGGTCATTTGCAGGGAGATGCAGCAATTGTCAAAGTCGCATCTCTATTGGAGGAAATTGCAGGGAAGTATAATGCATTTGTTGCCCGTTGGGGTGGCGAGGAGTTTGTTATGATAAGCCAGCATACTCATAAGGTTGCTGAACCTGTATGTGAAGAAATCTTAGAAGAAATTCGACAACTTAATATACCGCATTTACAATCTACTATTGCCCAACAAGTTACTGTTAGTATTGGAATGTGTCAAGCTAAAATCGCAAAATATGAGCATTTACAAACATGTTGTGAATTAGCTGACCAAGCGCTATATTTGGCAAAGCAAAACGGACGAAATAACTATTTCTGCAAAATGGCAATTTTTGATGAAGAAGCAAATGCGTCTATTTGAAGTCAGAAAACGTTGCTACAAAGCCCTTCAATACCCCCTTAGGTTGCTTAAATTATAACGAAAGTGTTACAATATAGTTTAGTCAAAAAGAGCCAAGGGGGCATTTCTATGTCAATTGAATTAAACAATGAATTCGGCCAAATTGATATTTCAACAGATGTACTTGCACAAATTGCTGGTGGAGCTGCTGTAGAATGCTACGGTATTGTTGGCATGGCATCTAAACATCAAATTCGTGATGGTCTAACTGATATTTTACGTAAAGAAAACTTCGCAAAAGGTGTTGTAATTCGACAACAGGACGACGATTTACATATAGATATGTACATTATTGTTAGTTACGGGACAAAAATTTCGGAAGTGGCTTATCAAGTACAATCGAAAGTGAAATATACAGTAGATAAAACATTAGGTATGAGCGTAAAATCTGTCAATATCTTTGTACAGGGCGTTCGTGTAGCGAATTAAGAGGAGGAACTAAATCGAATGCAGTCTTTAGACGGTATAAAGTTTGCTGAAATGGTACAAATGGGGGCGCATCACCTATACCAAAATGCAAATTATGTAGATTCATTAAATGTTTTCCCCGTTCCAGATGGTGATACAGGTACAAATATGAACTTATCGATGACATCTGGTGCAAAGGAAACAGAGCATGCTGCTTCAGAGCATATTGGTAAAACAGCACAGGCATTATCAAAAGGCTTGTTAATGGGAGCGCGTGGGAATTCAGGCGTTATTCTATCTCAGTTATTCCGTGGTTTTGGGAAGTTTATTGAGAAGGAGTCAACAATTGATGCAAAGGGCTTTGCTGGAGCATTCCAAGCGGGTGTTGATACGGCATATAAAGCTGTTATGAAGCCAGTAGAAGGAACAATTTTAACGGTGGCACGTGAAGCTGCGAAAAAAGGTGTAGAAGTAGCAGAAACTGAAAACGATATCATTGCCGTAATGGAAGCTTTTACAGCAGAGGCAAAGGCATCGTTGGATCGTACACCTGACCTACTGCCTGTTTTAAAAGAAGTTGGTGTGGTAGATAGTGGTGGTCAAGGCTTACTATTTGTGTATGAAGGATTTTTAGCTTCCTTAAAGGGGGAGGCTCTTCCGGAGAAAAATGATGCGACGCTAGATGATTTAATCAATGCAGAACATCATAGAGCCCAAGATTTCATGAACACTGCTGATATTGAATTTGGTTACTGTACAGAAATAATGGTACGCTTAGAAGAAGGAAAAGAACCTTTTAATGAAGAACAATTCCGTAATGAATTAAATCCTTTAGGTGATTCTTTACTTGTTATTTCAGATGAGGAAATTGCGAAGGTTCATATCCATTCCGAGCAACCAGGTTCTGTTCTATCAATTGGCCAAAAATACGGTAGTCTTATAAAAATTAAAGTTGATAATATGCGTGAGCAGCATTCAGCAATCGTTGGCGAGGAACATAAAGCCCCTACGCCTGCTAAAAAAGTAGAAAAACATCCATATGCTATTGTAACGATTGCTATGGGTGAAGGTGTGGCAGAATTATTGCGCTCTATCGGTGCTTCCTATGTCATTGAAGGCGGTCAAACAATGAATCCTTCAACTGAAGATATCGTGAAGGCTGTACAAGAAATCGGTGCAGAGAAAGTATTAATCTTACCGAATAATAAAAATATAGTGATGGCAGCGGAGCAAGCGGTTGAACTATTAGAAATTGATGCAGCAGTAGTTCCTACGAAGACGATTCCTCAAGGAATGGCAGCGATTTTAGCGTTTAACCCAGAGGCAGCTGTTGATGTAAATAAAAAAACAATGTCAGAAGCATTTACAAATGTGAAGACAGGTCAAGTTACCTATGCAGTGCGTGATACATCTATTGATGGTGTTGAAATTCACAAAGATGATTTTATGGCATTGGCAGAAGGAAAAATTGTCCTTTCTACACCAGCACTAAAGGATGCAGCTGAAAAAGTAATTAAGGATTTAGTTAATGAAGATGCTGAGATTGTTACAGTCATTTATGGTGAAGATACAACTGAACAAGCTGCCTCTGAGTTGGTAGCTTTCATAGAAGAGAACTATCCGGATGTAGAAGTTGAATTATTTGATGGTAAACAAGGGTTATATCCATATATTATTTCAGTAGAATAATTACATGCTACTTTGCTATTCCGTAAAGAAAGCAGTGCACAAAACGTGTACTGCTTTTGTTTATGCTACAAAGAGAATGTTGGATTAAATTTATTAAAAACGTACTAAATATGAATCATTCAATGTACGTACCCACAGGATATAAAATTTGGAAATATTGGAATGTCGCCGCTTTCGTAGTTGTGTATATATGGTACGGACAATAAATAAGCATAAATATTTACTATAAATTATAGTAGTGGTAATTTTCTGAAAGTTGATAAATTAAATGCTTTACTTTTATAGTAACTATCAAGCATGATATAAATAAAAATAAATATTATTATACGGATAGAATAGAGGGGTGTTTGTATGAAGTTTACTTCAGTATTTGATATTATTGGACCAGTCATGATTGGGCCTTCCTCCTCTCATACGGCAGGAGCAGCTCGCATCGGGCGTGTTGCAAGGGATTTATTTGGTAGACAACCTAAATGGGCAAAAATTCATTTATATGGATCGTTTGCAGAAACGTATAGAGGGCATGGTACAGATGTTGCGATTGTAGGAGGCTTATTAAATTACGATACATTTGATGATCGTATTAAAACGGCATTTGAAGATGCCAAAAAAGCAGGATTAGAATACGAATTCATTCCTGAAACAGCTAATACCGAGCATCCAAATACGGCTCGACTTGTCATTGGAGACGATGAAGGGGAAATGTCAGTAGTCGGTATTTCAATTGGTGGCGGAAAAATTGAAGTCAGTGAAGTCAATGGCTTTAAGTTACGTTTAACTGGTGGTATGCCAGCTATTCTTGTTGTTCATGACGATCGTGCTGGCTGTATTGCCAATGTAGCCAATTGCTTGGCGATGCATGAAGTCAACATTGGGCATATGGAGGTATCACGTATCGAACGTGGTTTAACTGCTTTGATGGTGATTGAAGTTGATCAAAACATTGAGGATAAGGTGCTACAGCAAATATCTTTAATTCCATATATTACAAAGGTCTCAAAAATTAATAACTAAGGAGGTGTCCCGTGATGGACGTTTTATTTCATAATGTTCGTGAACTTGTTGAACGAGCAGAGAAAGAAGATAAATTAATATCAGAAATTATGATTGAACAAGAAATATTGATAACTGGTAGAACGCGTGAAGAAATCATCCAGCAAATGGATCGAAATTTAACAGTGATGGAAGAAGCAATTGAACGTGGATTACAAGGTGTGCAATCAGTAACAGGTTTAACTGGTGGGGATGCCGTATTACTTCAAAATTATATTGCACAAGGAAAGTCACTTTCAGGTGATTTATTATTAGATGCAGTAAGTAAAGCGGTTGCAACTAATGAAGTAAATGCTGCAATGGGAACAATCTGTGCAACACCAACAGCAGGTTCAGCAGGTGTAGTACCAGGAACACTGTTTGCAGTAAAAAACAAACTAAATCCAACTCGTGAGCAAATGATTCGTTATTTATTTACGTCAGGAGCATTTGGATTTGTGGTAGCCAATAACGCTTCCATTTCTGGGGCTGCTGGTGGTTGTCAGGCAGAGGTTGGTTCAGCTGCAGGTATGGCTGCAGCTGCTATTGTCGAAATGGCTGGAGGTACACCACAGCAATGTTCAGAAGCGTTTGCCATTACACTAAAAAACATGCTAGGTCTTGTTTGTGATCCAGTGGCAGGCTTGGTTGAAGTGCCTTGTGTCAAACGTAATGCAATGGGTGCATCTAACTCCCTAGTAGCGGCGGATATGGCACTTGCTGGTGTAACAAGTCGTATTCCATGTGATGAAGTAATTGGTGCTATGTATCGCATTGGACAATCTATGAGTCCTAATCTTAAAGAGACGGCACGAGGCGGTCTAGCAGCAACACCAACAGGGAAGGCGATCAGTAAAGCCATCCTTGAAAATGGTGGCTTACAAAGCATTAAAGCACTTCAATAAAAAATAAGAAACATGCTATCTAAATAGGTAGCATGTTTTTATGTTGGTTGATAACTTACTGGAAAGAAAAAACCTCTTACGTACATAGTCGATTTAAGTATAATTAAATTTTAATAAGGAAATGTATGTATCTTAATTATATAGCAGGGACGTGAATAGAGATGGATTTGCGTAATTTGAAAACATTTCATGTTGTTTCAACTTACCTCAACTTTACAAAAGCGGCTGAAATTCTTAATTATAGCCAGCCTACAATTAGCCAACAGATTAAAGCGTTAGAGGAAGAGTTAGGGCATATCTTAATTAATCGAATGGGTAAGAAAATGTTTCTTTCTCAAGTAGGAAAAATAGTAAAGGAACATACAGATCAATTATTTGGGATTATTGAGGAAATGGAACAGGATTTGAAGAATTTCGAAAAGCCATTTGGTCATTTGACAATCGCTGCACCAGAGTTTTATTGCGGCTATTATTTATCACATATTATCGGCTCGTTTTTAAAACAGTACCCTCAGGTAAACCTAAAACTTCTTTGTGCCAATAGTAAAGAAACAGCCAAACTTGTGAGTTCAAACCAAGCAGATATAGGTTTTGTAGCTGGATCCCCTAGTTACGCTGGTGTAGAGGGGATTTTATTGGAGGAAGAGGATTTAGTATTGGTTGGAAATCCGCTTATTATAAAGGATCATACTGTGCAGGAAATATTTGATGATTATCCCTTTATAACCTATGGAATGGATGACTGTATTGTCAGTTGCCTGCAAGAAATTAAGTGTAAGCCACAAACAATAGTGGAATTTGGAAGCGAGGAAGCAATTAAGAGAGCAGTAATGGAACAAGTGGGTCTAGCCTTGTTGAGTGATATTATTATTCAAAAAGAGGTAACAAAAGGGAGTCTTCAAGTTCTGTACCGATTCCCTAAAAAGTTACCCACTTATTTAATTTTTCCTCAAAATGCTAAAACATTTAGTAATGTAAGTACATTTATTGATTTAGTTAAAGACACATGGAAAACAATTTAATTGGTTTGTATATCGAAAAGAATGAAAAGAATGTTGCTGCCTGGTGAAATCGCAGGGATGTAACGTTCTTTTTATTTGTAATTTTTTTGATGTATCTCGATGAATTTATATGTAAATTTATCAATAGTAACTATTCAAAATAGTAATTTTTTATTTATTTTTTTATCAATTACAATGAATAAGACGGAAATTTCAAAAAAAGGGGATGGCTTTTTATGTTGGAGAGATATGTTACGTATTGATAGTGGACATAAAAATTTGTATTTATTCAATGATTCAACTAAGGAGGATGGCGGATGAGTAAATTTATAGCTAATAAAGAAATAGAGCAACAAAAAGGAATCAATGTTTATGTGTTAATCTTTTGCCTTATTGTTGTATCTTCCATTTTAACGTATTTTATTCCAGCTGGTTCATTTCAACGGGAAGAAGTTAATGGACGTCAAGTGATTCAACCTGGGACATTTAGTTTTACAGATATGAACCCCATTGGATTTTTGGATATTTTTAGCAGTGTACATTCAGGCATGATGCAAGGAGCAAGTATTATTTTCTTCGTATTGATTGTAGGAGGTACCTTTGGAATACTATCAGCCACAGGGGCATTAGAATCCTTTATCGCCATGCTATCTGTAAAAATGGCAAAACGCGAAATGTTAATAATACCAGTATTAATGTTGTTTTTCGCCTGTGCTGGGTCATTAATGGGGATGTCTGATGAAACGATTGTATATGTAGGAATTCTTGCACCGCTTGCTGTTGCCCTAGGGTTTGATGCAATTACAGGTTTTGCAATTGTTATTCTTGGTGCATCTGTCGGATTTTCGGCAGCTGTTATGAATCCGTTTACAGTAGGAATAGCGCAAGAGATTGCGGGCTTGCCATTATTTTCAGGAATTGCTTTTCGAATTGTCATTTTTATTGTCTTATACACAGTAGCAACAATATATGTTTATCGCTATGCAAGAAAAGTGAAAAATAATCCTAAACTCGGCTTTTATGGAAATTTTCGCAATGATGAGAGTGATTTCGTACAGGGGAATTCGAAAATGGAAATAAGACATAAGCTTGTTATGGCTACATTTCTTTTGAATTTTATCGTATTGATGTACGGGGTTGTAAAACTAGGTTGGTACATTACTGAAATAGCTGGTTTATTTTTATTGTTTGGTATTTTAATGGGGCTTATTGGCAAATTATCACCTTCGCATATTGCTAATTCATTTATGAAGGGCGCAGGTGATTTAGTTGGTGGCGCTCTTATCATTGGGTTAGCTCAGTCTATTTTAGTGATTTTCAATAACTCAGGATTAATTGATACAATTCTCTTTTACACATCTGCATTGCTTGATTCAGTTCCACCTGCACTAAATGCTGTAGGGATGTTTATCTTCCAGTTATTTTTAAATTTTTTAGTACCATCAGGAAGTGGACAGGCTGCCTTAACGATGCCAATTATGGCACCTTTATCAGATATGATCGGTGTTACAAGACAAACAGCCGTACTTGCCTATCAATTTGGCGATGGTATGTCGAATATTATATTCCCAACAGTAGGTTTTTTAATGGCGGGATTATCAATTGCGGGTATTCCTTGGGGTAAATGGATAAAGTGGATTTTTCCGTTTATGCTTATTCAAGTAACAGTTGCGGTAATATCGCTCATTATTGCACAAGTCATACAATACGGACCTTTCTAAAGGAGTTTAACAATGGAAATAATGAATATAAAAAAATTAGCAGAAAAGGCAATAGAGGATCGCCGTCATCTGCACCAATACCCAGAGCTTTCTGGTGAAGAATACGAAACAAGTGAGTTTATTCGCAAAAGACTAGAGGAGTTAGATATAGAAATTCTAGATTATGAACCTCCAGGTGTAGTGGCGTTTATAAAAGGGACAAAGGGAACAAAAACTATTGCATTACGTGCCGATATAGATGCCTTACCTATAAAAGAAGAGGGAGACAAACCGTACATTTCAGACAGGCAAGGTGTTGCTCATATGTGTGGCCATGATGGTCATACAGCGATTTTATTAGCAGTTGCAACATGGATAAGCTTAAATAGAGAGAAAATCGAGCCGAATATCAAGCTTATATTTCAATCAGCAGAGGAAATCACGCCAAGTGGCGCTGATTTATTAATTCAAAAAGGTGTGTTGGAAGATATAGATGCTATTTTTGGCATTCACTTATGGCAAGGTTTAGAGAAAGGGAAGATAGGTTTAACACATGGACCGATGATGGCTTCTATTGATGATTTTGAAATTATAATTCAAGGGTATGGTGGTCATGGTTCGATGCCACATGAAACAATTGATCCTATTTATATAGCTAGCCATTTAATGCAAGCTTTTCAAAGTATCATAAGTAGAAATGTCAATCCTATCGATGCGGGTGTCATTACAGTTGGTAATATACAAGCGGGAACCACTTATAATATTATTCCTGATACGGCAAAATTAACTGGAACGATCAGAGCATTGACACCGAACACTGTAAAAATCATTAAAACGAAAATGGTAAGTTTAACAGAAGGGATTTGCCGAGCATTTGGAGCAGAAGGAAAAATCGATTTTATTTTAGGAACACCTCCGCTCGTCAATTATCCAACACAATCACGATTTATTGAATCGATTGTACGGGAACAATTCGGAGATACCGCATTTAAGGTAGTCGAACCAGTCATGGGTGGAGAAGATTTTTCTTATTATTTACAACATAAGCCTGGAGCATTTGTTTTTGTAGGTATGGGTGGTGAAAAAAGCCAATATCCACATCATCATCCACGATTTGATCTAGATGAAGATGTTTTCCCTGATGCGATTCAACTATTTATAAATATTATCTTGCAACATAAATAATCAGACTATTTATACGAAAAGGAGTTTTACATCGTGATAAAAAAGATTGAAGTGTTTGCAGCACGTTTACAATTAAAGGAACCCTTCGTTATTTCTTATGTTCATTTAGATGATATGCCAACTATTCTTACCAGAATCGAGACGGATGAGGGAGTAGTTGGCTGGGGCGAAGCTGTGCCTGATCAAAATGTGACGGGTGAAACTTGGGAGAGCACGTATCACGTTATTAAACATGAACTAGCGCCATTACTGATTGATGAAGATCCATTTGCAGTAGACCGTATCCATAAAAAGTTTAATGAAAAAATTGATGGAGTCCCTTCAGCAAAAGCCGCATTGGACATTGCACTCTACGATTTGATGGGGAAAATGACTGGTCAACCAGTTTATCAATTAATTGGTGGAAAAGCACATGAGGAATTACAGGTGCCAAGAGTGATTAGCATTAAGAGTCCCGAGGAAATGGCTAAAGATGCAAGTGAATTTGTAAAATCGGGTTTCCGTAATATTAAAATTAAGGTTGGTACAAATGCTGATTTAGATATTGCTCGTATTCGTGCTGTAAGAGAAGCAATAGGTGAGGAGGTGCAACTGCGAGTAGATGCCAATCAAGGTTGGAATAGAATGGAGACACTAAAAGTAATAAGAGAAACTACAGCTTGTCATGTAGACTGGTACGAGCAACCTGTAAAAGCACATGATTTAAGAGCGTTAAAAGAAATCAGAGCCCTTTCACCTTGTAGTATTATGGTGGACGAAGGTGTTCATAATATTTATGATTTAGTCGATGTCATAGAAATGCGTGCTGCCGATATGCTAAATATAAAATTAATGAAATCAGGTGGAATCTATCCAGCTTTAGCGCTTGCAAGTCTTGCGGAGGCTGCAGAGATGCCTTGCCAAGTTGGCTCTATGGTTGAATCAGCAATCGGAACAATGGCTGGGGCACACCTAGCCGTCAGTAAGTCGATTATCCATACAAACGAGATGGTCGGACCATTAATGTTTGTAAAAGATGTGGCAAATGTTACATACTATAAAGACATCCTGCAGTTAAGTGATAAAGCTGGATTAGGAATAGAAGTTGATGAGCAATATGTGAGAGAAATTACATGTTTCTCCTGTGAAATTAAATAATCAAAAGTTTAACCCTATCAATCATTGGTAGGGTTTTTGCTTATGTGTAGGGTTAGGGAAATAATTTATGGTACATTAGATAGAGAGAGTATAACACTACATAAACAATCAATGAAGGGAGTTGTGGGATAAGATGACTGAATTATATGGACCCGTCAATGAATTAAAAGGCGTCGGGAAAGAAACAGCAGCCCATCTTGAATCACTAGGAATCAATACAATAGCTGATTTATTATGGACGTTCCCACATCGACATGAAGATTTTCGTTTAAAAGATTTAGCGCAAACACCACATAACGAACGGGTTACAGTTGAGTGTAAGGTGGAGCGGGAGCCTACGATTTTATTTTTAGGTCGTAATAAGTCAAGACTCCAAGTAACTGTTTTAGCAGGAAGACATTTAGTGAAAGTCGTATTTTTCAATCAGGGCTATTTAAAGCAAAAGCTTGTACCTGGTTCCATTATTACGGTGACTGGTAAATGGGATCGAGGTAGACAAGTAATCAATGGCACTTCAGTTACATTTGGTCCTAAAACAGATCAAGTTGACTTTGAGCCTGTCTATAGTCTGAAAGGCTTGATCCCCCAAAAAAGATTTCGAAAATATATGCGACAAGTGTTAGACGATTGTGGAGAAGTACTGCCAGAGACCATTCCATATTATTTACAAGAGTCGTATAAGCTTGTTTCAATAAGAGAGGGCTTGGAGGGTATTCATTTTCCACTGGATGCTGGGCATGCTAAACAAGCAAGGAGACGCTTTGCCTATGAGGAGCTATTAAACTTCCAATTGCGTATTCAAGCTTTACGGAAAATAAGGAAGGATAGTGAACACGGTACAGTTATTCAATTTAATGTGCATAAGTTACGAGATTTTATCGCTTCCTTACCCTATGAATTAACGAATGCTCAAAAACGCGTGGTGAATGAAATTTGTAAGGATTTGAAGGAGCCGCATCGAATGAATCGCTTGCTACAAGGGGATGTAGGTTCGGGTAAAACCGTTGTAGCAGCAATAGGGCTATATGCAGCCGTAACAGCAGGTTTTCAAGGAGCCTTAATGGCACCAACTGAAATATTAGCAGAACAGCACTTAGAGAATTTGAAAGAATGGTTCCAACCATTTGGTGTTCGTGTTGCACTCTTATCCGGGTCCACTAAAACAAAAGAGCGACGTGTGATATTAGCTGATTTGGCAAATGGAGATCTTGATATTGTTATTGGTACACATGCACTAATCCAGCCAGATGTTATTTTTCATAAACTTGGCTTTGTCATCACGGATGAACAGCACCGCTTTGGTGTGGAGCAACGACGTATTTTGCGTGATAAAGGGGAGAATCCCGATGTGCTTTTTATGACAGCTACCCCGATACCACGAACACTAGCTATTACTGCATTTGGGGAAATGGACGTATCGATGATTGATGAAATGCCAGCAGGGCGTAAGCAGATTGAAACGCATTGGATGAAGAAAGAACAATTCGGCTCTGTTTTATCTAAGCTAGAATTAGAGTTAGCTGCTGGAAGACAAGCCTATGCGATTTGTCCGCTTATCGAGGAATCCGATAAGCTTGATGTTCAGAATGCTGTGGAAATTTATGAGCAGCTAGCGACTTATTTTAAAGATCGTTATCATGTCGGTTTAATGCATGGGCGTTTATCAGCTGATGAAAAAGATGCGGTTATGCGTGCTTTTAGTGAAGGGACTATTCAAGTTTTAGTTTCTACAACCGTTGTAGAGGTAGGTGTAAATGTACCAAATGCTACCTTTATGCTTGTCTATGATGCTGAACGCTTTGGCCTAGCGCAGTTGCATCAGCTTCGAGGTCGTGTTGGTCGTGGTGAGCACCAATCATACTGTATTTTACTTGCAGATCCTAAGTCTGATGAGGGGAAAGAACGTATGCAATCGATGACAGAAACAAATGATGGTTTCCGTTTAGCTGAAAAAGATCTTGAATTAAGGGGACCAGGAGACTTTTTTGGTAGAAAGCAAAGTGGTTTACCTGATTTTAAAGTAGCTGATTTAGTACATGATTATCGTATATTGGAGACCGCTAGAAAAGATGCCTCAGAGATGCTTGAAACAAAAGAGTTTTGGCAGGATGACGACTATCAATACTTGCGTAAAATGCTAGAAGATACTGGTGTTTTACAAGGAGAGCGCTTCGATTAATCTGAGAAGCTTGTTAGCACAGAAAGAATGTAAGTACTTGATTTCAAAACAAGTCTTGCATTCTTTTTTTATACTCTATATACTGATATTAGTACCAAGTGCTAATAACAACTCAAAAGGTGGCGAATGAAGTTGAGACGAACGAAAAAAGAGCGACAGCGACTACTATCTGAAACGATAGCTGAAAATCCATTCGTCACAGATGAACAGCTAGCAACACAGTTTCAGGTAAGTGTCCAAACAATTCGTTTAGACCGTATGGAATTATCAATACCAGAATTACGCGAGCGAATTAAAGATGTTGCTTCAAAAAACTATGAAAATGAAGTAAAATCTCTCCCGATTGATGAGGTCATTGGGGAGATAGTAGATATTGAATTAGATCATCGAGCACTCTCGATTTTTGATGTACAAGAAGAGCATGTTTTTCAGCGTAATGGCATCGCACGTGGGCATCATTTGTTTGCGCAAGCAAATTCATTAGCGGTTGCAGTAATTGATGACGAACTAGCATTAACCGTACATTCCAATATTACGTTTGTGAAACCTGTACGAGCTGGAAATCGTGTTATTACAAAAGCGATTGTTATCGGACGAGATGAACAAACACACCGAACAAAAGTTGAGGTAACATCTACCGTTAATGGTGAAACCGTTTTTGTTGGTGAGTTTGATATGTACCGCACGAAAGGTAAAGGTGAGTAACAATGAAATTAGCGCTTGATGGAATGGGTGGAGACAATGCACCAAAGTCAGTTGTTGAAGGTGCACTTTTAGCATTAGAGCAAATTCCAAACTTAGAAATTCAACTATATGGTCATCAAGATAAGCTGGAACCATTTTTAAAACAACATGATCGATTAAAGGTTATACATTGTGAGGAAGCAGTAGAAGGAACTGATGATCCTGCCCGTGCTGTTCGTAGAAAAAAGGATTCTTCCATGGCACGTATGATGGATGCAGTAGAAGAGGGTAAAGCAGATGCTTGCCTTTCTGCAGGGAACACAGGGGCCCTGATGGCGGGTGGCCTATTTAAAGTAGGTCGCATTGAGGGAATAGCTAGACCAGCATTAGCTACAACGCTACCAACATTAGACGGTAAAGGGTTTTTAATGCTTGATTTAGGGGCAAATGCAGATGCTCGCCCAGAGCATTTAGTGCAATATGCCATTATGGGTGATATTTATGCTAAAAAGGTTGGAGGTTTGCAAAAACCACGAATTGGCTTATTAAATATCGGTACCGAGGATAAAAAAGGGAATGAATTAACAAAAGCTGCCTTCGAATTATTGAAGGAAGCAGATTTGAATTTTATTGGAAATGTAGAAGCACGTGATTTACTTGAAGGAGTAGCTGATGTTGTTGTAACAGATGGCTTTACAGGAAATATGGTGTTGAAGTCTATTGAAGGGACAGCAGGTGCTTTATTTTCTATGTTAAAAGAGGCCTTTATGTCTTCAACGAAAACGAAAATTTCAGCAGCGCTCATGAAAAATAATTTACGTGACTTGAAAAATAAAATGGACTATACAGAGTATGGTGGCGCAGGATTGTTTGGCTTACAAGCACCTGTTATTAAGGCACATGGATCATCAAATGCGAAAGCGATTTTCAGTGCCATTCGACAAGCCAATACGATGGTAGAGCATACGGTTATTTCGACGATTACGGAGACAGTACGCCACATAGAAATTGATTAAGCAAAGGGGATTATTCAAATGACAAAAATAGCATTTATTTTTCCAGGACAGGGTTCACAAGTAGTTGGAATGGGTCAAGAGTTTGTTGAAAATGCTGCAGAAAGTAAAGCATTTTATGATCGCGCAGATCAAGCTCTTCAATTTGAATTATCTAAATTAATGTTAGAAGGTCCAGCAGAAGAGTTAACACTGACATATCATGCACAGCCAGCACTACTTACTACTGGTGTAATGGTGGCTGAAAAGTTACGCGCAGCAGGTATTCAACCACACTACGCAGCGGGTCATTCACTTGGAGAATATGGTGCATTGGTGTTAGCAGGTGTTATGTCATTTGATGATGCTGTGTCAATCGTGCATAAACGAGGTCTTTATATGAATGAAGCTGTGCCAGCAGGTCAAGGCGCAATGGCGGCAATTTTAGGAATGGAACTAGAGGCATTGAACGAGATAACAGAGCAGGTATCAGCATCAGGTGACTCTGTTCAGGTGGCTAATGTGAATTGTCCAGGACAAATTGTTATTTCGGGCACTAAAGAAGGTGTGGATAAAGCAAGTGTTGCTGCCAAAGAAGCTGGTGCAAAACGAGCAATACCTTTAGTTGTAAGTGGTCCCTTCCACTCTGATTTAATGCGTCCATCTTCAGAGAAACTGCAAGCAGCATTGGCAGAGATTTCTTTATCTGCACCTGAAATTCCTGTAATTGGCAATGTGATGGCGAAGGAATTAAAAGATGTAGCAGCAATACAACAAGAGCTAGTTGAACAGGTATACAGTGCTGTTCAATGGGAAGCTTCTATGCGTGAAATGCTTGCGCAAGGTGTTGACGTCTTTATCGAATGTGGACCTGGTAAAGTATTAAGCGGTCTCTTGAAAAAAATTGATCGCTCTGTTGCAACTTATTGTGTTTATGATGAAGCTTCGTTAGAAGCAGTTTTAGAAGCGTCGAAGGAGTGGTCAATTAATGCGTAAATTAGAAGGAAAAGTAGCTGTTGTAACAGGAGCTTCAAGAGGGATTGGACGTGCTATTGCTTTAAAGCTTGCAGAAGAAGGTGCTAAGGTTGTTGTGAACTATAGCGGCTCTCAGGCAAAAGCAGAAGAAGTAGTAGCGATGATTCAAGAAAACGGTGGCGAAGCAATTGCTGTACAAGCTAGCGTCTCTCAGACAGAAGAAGTGACAGCATTAATGGATGCTGCTGTGAAAACATACGGCTCCCTTGATATTTTAGTGAATAATGCTGGTATTACAAGAGATAACTTGATCATGCGTATGAAAGAAGACGAATGGGACGATGTATTAAATACGAACCTTAAAGGTGTTTTCCTTTGTACAAAAGCGGTCACACGTCAAATGATGAAGCAACGTGCAGGTCGTATTATTAATATTTCTTCCATCGTTGGTGTAGCGGGTAATGCTGGTCAAGCCAACTATGTTGCGGCTAAAGCAGGTGTTATTGGACTAACGAAAACGACGGCAAAGGAATTAGCTTCTCGTAATATTTTAGTTAATGCTATTGCACCAGGTTTTATCGAAACAGAAATGACAGAACAATTGCCAGAGGATATCAAACAAGGTATGCTAACACAGATTCCTCTTGCGAAACTTGGTCAGCCAGAGGATATCGCAAAAGCAGTAGCTTTCCTAGCATCGGAGGACGCAAATTATATGACTGGACAAACGCTTCATATTGATGGCGGTATGGTTATGTAATTTCAATTAGGCATATAAGCTGATTTTTTGTATAATCATTTGAGGGGAGGTGAATCATTTGTCTACAGTATTAGAACGCGTAACAAAAGTAATCGTGGACCGTTTAGGTGTGGAAGAAAGCGAAGTAACGCTTGAAGCTTCTTTCCGTGATGATTTAGGTGCTGACTCATTAGACGTAGTTGAGCTTGTAATGGAGCTTGAAGACGAATTCGATATGGAAATTTCTGATGAAGATGCTGAAAAAATCTCAACAGTAGGTACTGCAATCTCATACATCGAAAGTAAATTAAACTAATTTCGTTAAAACTTTATTTAGTGAAAATAGATCACCTCTAATGGTGTAATGGTCATCGTAATCATACAATGGTTTTATGGTAGCTTGAATAAAGTAGAAATTACTTTTTCTGCATTCCTTGTTTGAAGGAGCAGATTCAATGAATGAAGATGTATTTAAAGGGGACGAAATGGATCGGTTTTCGATCTATTAACGTCCCTTTTTTATGTTAAAAATCTAATGACCAGTCAGCTTCAAAATTCTCTCTAATGGGAGATGCATGCTGTATTAAGAGGAATTTTCGGGAAAATTTCCAAAACATTGTGTTTAAGCCGAAATACTTTTGCATAAACGCCCTGAAAAAGGTACACTAAAACGGTAGAAACTATTAGGAAGGCAGATTTGTTCAATGGCTATGAAAAGAAAAGGAACTATGCAGAAATCTGGCGTACTTCCTGAAAAAGTACGCAACCAATTTGAGCTGTTACAGCATGAATTAAATATCACATTTATTAATAAAAATTTATTGTATCAAGCATTCACGCATTCATCTTATGTGAATGAGCATCGCCGTAAATTATTTACGGATAATGAGCGTCTTGAATTTTTAGGAGACGCAGTACTTGAACTGTCTGTTTCTAAATATCTTTTTGAGAAATACCCAAATATGAGCGAGGGTGAGTTAACAAAGCTAAGAGCTTCCATTGTATGTGAGCCATCACTAGTGATATTTGCTAACGAGCTAGGCTTTGGACGCTTTGTATTACTTGGAAAAGGTGAGGAATTAACAGGTGGTCGGGAACGTCCAGCGCTGCTTGCAGATGTCTTTGAATCATTTGTAGGTGCACTCTATTTAGATCAAGATTTACAAACGGTCGTGTCATTTTTAGAACGAATCGTGTTCCCAAAAGTAGAAGTCGGTGCTTTTTCGCATGTGATGGATTTTAAAAGTCAATTGCAAGAAATGGTACAGCAAACGAATAATGGACTTCTTCATTATGAGATTATCGATGAAAAAGGCCCAGCACATAATCGTACCTTTGTATCAAGCGTATTATTAAATGGACAAGAGCTTGGTATTGGTCGTGGAAAATCAAAAAAAGAAGCCGAGCAGCAAGCTGCACAATGTGCAATGCGGATGATGCGTGAAGAAGCTGCAAAAGAGGAGGCTTAATAGATGTTCCTAAAACGACTAGAAGTGATTGGCTTTAAATCTTTTGCGGAACGCATTGGAATTGATTTTGTACCTGGTGTTACAGCCGTTGTTGGACCAAATGGCAGTGGAAAAAGTAATGTCACAGATGCGATTCGTTGGGTACTTGGGGAGCAATCGGCAAAGTCGTTACGTGGAGCAAAGATGGAAGATGTTATTTTCGCTGGGAGTGACTCTCGTAAGCCACTCAACTTTGCAGAAGTAACACTTATTTTAGATAATACTGATGAGCAACTTGCTTTTTCTTATACAGAAGTCAGTGTAACAAGACGCGTATACCGTTCAGGTGATAGTGAATATTTATTAAATAACCAACAGTGTCGCCTGAAGGATATTACGGACTTGTTTATGGATTCAGGACTTGGGAAAGAGGCATTTTCAATTATCTCTCAAGGTCGTGTTGATGAAATTTTAAATAGTCGACCTGATGACCGTCGTTCTATTTTTGAAGAGGCAGCTGGCGTTTTAAAGTATAAAATAAGAAAGAAAAAAGCTGAGCATAAGCTTGTTGAGACAGATGAAAATTTGTATCGTGTATTAGACATTCTCCATGAATTAGACAACCGATTAGAGCCGCTTGAAATGCAGGCATCTAGTGCAAGAGATTATGTACAAATGTCTTCTGAGCTAAAGGATTTTGATATTGCAATTCTTGTGCATGATTTTAAAAATTGTGCACAATCTTTGCATGCGCTTAAAGAGGAATTTACGAAGCTTTCTGCAACAGAGCTAGAACAAGCTCAAAATATTTCAATGATTGATAAACAGACCGCCAATATACGTAAGCTATTAAAAGATCTAGATGATTATTTGGATGTTTCGCAGGCTGAGCTTGTCAATGCCACTATGGAGGTAGAGCGTTGGGATGGTCGTAAGGCATTAATGGCTGAAAAACGCCAAAATGCATCGAATCAACTATTACAACTGAATACAACATTACAAGAGGCTAAGGCGGAAGTAGAATTACTCCTGGTTCAAGAACAGGAGAAAAAAGAAGTGTTCTCCGAGAAGCAACAAGCCGTATCAGTATTAAAGCAGAGCATCAAGCAGTTAGAACAATCATTAAATCGGTCTGTGACAGAAATCGAGGAAGAAATAGAAGACTATAAAAATCGATATATTGATTCATTAAATGAAGAAGCAACAGTCAAGAATGAATTAAAAAATATCGATCAGCAATTAGCTCAACAAAAGGCAATGGCGGCAAAAATGTCCGATCAAACAGATGAAATTGGACAAGAGCTTATGCAAATCATTGCTGAAAAAGAAAAGCTAGTGGTTGAACATGCTTTGACAACCAATGATTTACAGAAAAAATTAGAGCAATATGAAACCTTACAAATACAGTTGAAAAATGTCAATATTTCTTTTAGCGAAAAACAGGATATGTTGTACAAAGCGTATCAACACCAACAACAACTAAAGGCTAGAAAAGATACATTAGCTGAACTCGAAGCTGATTTTTCTGGGTTCTTCCAAGGTGTTAAAGAAGTCTTGCTTGCTCGAGATAAAGGTGATTTACAAGGTATTGAGGGTGCTGTAGCAGAGTTAATCCAAGTTGAAGGAAAGTATTCACAAGCGATTGAAACAGCTTTAGGTGCTGCCTCTCAACATATTGTCACAACCAATGAGCGCCATGCGCAACAGGCTATTCACTGGTTAAAACAAAAACGGGCTGGACGTGCTACTTTTTTACCGAAAACAGTCATGAAATCACGCAAAATTAATCCAGGAACTATTCAGCTAGCAACTGAACATCCTGCCTTTGTTCAAATGGCAGATGCACTCGTCACTTTTAATGAAGACAATCGAACAATTGTTGAAAATCTATTAGGGAATGTCATCGTGGCATCAAATTTAGAAGGCGCAAGTCAAATTGCCCGATTATGTGGTTTCCGATACCGAGTTGTCACACTTGAAGGAGATATTGTTAATGCAGGGGGTTCCTTAACAGGTGGTGCACTGAAACAGCAATCCTCACTCTTTACAAGAAAAGCAGAGTTAGATGATTTAATCATTAAGCTAGAATCGTTACAGGCTTCCATTTATAGTGCTGAACAGGCTGTTGCAGCCGAAAAAGAGAAGCTTGCAGTACTGCGAGATCAAGTAGAGCAATTAAAGCTTGAAGGAGAGCAATTACGAAAAGATGAGATGCAACAGTCAAGTCGTATTCGTGAGCTAGAAGTCGTAGAAAAAAGCTTATCGGCTAGAGTAACCTTTGCTTCAACTGAAACAAAAGATGTAAAAACACGTGAGGAAGCATTGTTAACACAAAAGCAAGCAGCAGAGGAGCGCTTAAATACCCTTGCTGTAGAGCTTGTCGAAATCAATGAAACTGTCGAACAATTAAGTAAGGTAAAGTTACAGGGGGAGACAGAGAAAGATGTCTTACGAGAACAGCTTGCCGAAAAACGTTCACAGCTAGCGGTTATGCAAGAACAAATGTCACAAGTTCAAATTACAACTGCTGAACTGGCACTACAATTAAACAAAGCACAACAAAAAGTTAAAAATATTTCTCAGGAAATAATGTGGCTTCAATCTGATGAATCGACAAATCATTTAAGTGATGAAGAGGTCGAGGAACAGGTTGTGACATGGAAAGCAAGAAGAGATGCCTTACAAGAGACTATTTCTGAAAAGAAAGAGCAGAAAATAGGACAACAACAAGAACTCTCTACATTAGAAGAACAACTCAAGGAACTACAGCGTATTCATAAAGGATACCTTGAAGCAATTCGTGCCAATGAGTTAAAACGTAATCGTGTAGAATTTGAAATGGATAATTTTATCGAACAACTCGAAGAAAATTATCAGTTAACATTCGAAGAGGCTGAGAAAGAAGCTCTGGCAATAGAAGATGAAGAGTTTGTGCGAAGACGTGTTAAATTGTTAAAAAGATCCATTGAAGAGCTAGGACCTGTTAATTTAAGTGCGATTGAGGAATATGATAGAGTACTAGAACGTCATACTTTCTTAACTGAACAACGAGAGGACTTGCTTGCTGCACAGGAAACATTACATGAAGCAATCAAAGAAATGGATGAAGAAATGACGTTGCGCTTTAGTGAAACGTTTTATGCTATTAGAGAGCAATTTAAACGTGTTTTCCGTGAATTGTTTGGCGGAGGGCAAGCTGATTTGGTTTTAATTGACCCACAAAATTTATTGGAAACAGGTATTGAAATTGTTGCACAGCCTCCAGGAAAAAAATTACAGAATTTAAGTTTGCTTTCTGGTGGTGAGCGTGCACTTACGGCCATTGCTTTACTATTCTCCATCTTAAATATTCGACCTGTACCATTTTGTATTCTGGATGAAGTAGAGGCGGCTTTAGATGAAGCGAATGTTGTGCGTTATAGCCAATATTTGAAAAAGTTTAGTCTCGACACACAATTCATTGTGATTACTCATCGTAAAGGAACAATGGAGGGAGCTGATGTCTTGTATGGTATAACAATGCAAGAATCAGGTGTGTCGAAACTTGTATCAGTAAAACTAGAAGATGAACCCGTACTTGCGGAGCAAAGGAGCGAACAAGCATGAGTTTTTTTAAACGTTTAAAAGATAAATTAATGGGTAATCCAGCAGAGGAAGAGAAGCTAGACGCAACCGACAACGAACAGGAATCTGACCATTCGGAGCCAGAGTTTAAAGAATCAAACGAACCTGCTGCCATTGAGACCGTTGATCTAAAAGTGTCTGAACAAGATGTAGAATCACCAGAAATGGCGATTGTGAAAGAAGTCGACGTGGAAGCCGAGCCCTCACCTGAAATAGAAGAAGCACAGCTAGATGTTCAGGAGCTAGCAGTAGTAGAGGATGAACCACTGGAAGAGAAAAAGCCTTCTGCTTGGTCAATAACACAAAAATTCAAGGCTGGTCTTGAAAAAACACGTAATTCTTTTACATCAAAAGTGAATGACCTTGTTGCACGCTATCGTAAAGTGGATGAGGATTTCTTTGAAGAATTAGAGGACTTACTATTACAGGCTGATGTTGGATTTGAAACAGTCATGGAACTCATGGATAAACTGCGTTATGAAGTGCAACGTAAAAATATTAAAGATACAAATGGCATTCAAGCTGTGATTTCTGAGAAGCTTGTAGAAATTTACGAGCAAGGTGAAGAAGATTTAATTGAACTAACTATGCAGCCAGATGGTGAATTAACTGTTATTCTATTTGTTGGTGTAAATGGTGTTGGGAAAACAACAACGATAGGTAAGCTAGCACACCGTTTAAAGTCTCAAGGAAAAACGGTTGTATTAGCTGCGGGTGATACGTTCCGTGCAGGTGCTATTGATCAATTACAAGTATGGGGAGATCGTGTTGGTTGTGAGGTTATTAAACAATCAGAAGGCTCTGACCCAGCAGCAGTTATGTATGATGCGATTCGTGCAGCAAAAAACAGAAAAGCGGATGTATTGATTTGTGATACAGCGGGACGCTTGCAGAACAAAGTGAACCTAATGAATGAGCTTGAAAAAGTTCATCGTGTTATTTCACGTGAAATTCCAAATGCTCCACATGAAGTATTATTAGCATTAGATGCAACAACTGGCCAAAATGCGCTTGTTCAAGCACAAACATTTAAAGAGGCAACGAATGTGACAGGGATTGTTTTAACAAAGTTAGACGGTACTGCTAAAGGGGGTATTGTTCTTGCTATTCGTAACAAGTTGCACATTCCTGTAAAATTTGTGGGTCTTGGTGAGAAAATGGATGATTTACAGCCATTTGATGCAGAACGATATGTCTATGGACTATTTGCTGATGGTTTGGATAAGGAACTACAAAATAATGATGAAAACAGCTAACAGTGGCTGAATAGTTTTATATTGAATGTCATATATCTCTTTTCTATTCAGAAAGCAGGATGCTTAGTTTGCTTCAGCTTTTGAACAAAATTGGATAAAGTGACACTGACACATAATAGATAAAAACGCTCGATTGTGTATAGGTGAATTGACTTGTTTAAAAGAGTAATACTAGCCAAAGGCAAAAAATGCCTGAAAGCTGTAATTTAGGCTTTTAGACAAGGAGATTACCTTGACACAGACGGGCGCTTTTCGTTATGATACAAATGACTAATAGCGGGAGGAGAAACATTCGATGCTACTTGAAAAAACAACACGCATGAACTTTCTCTTCGACTTTTATCAAGCATTATTAACAGATAAGCAAAGAAGTTATATGGAGCTATACTATTTGGATGATAACTCTCTAGGAGAAATCGCTGAATCGTATGGTGTTTCACGCCAAGCTGTTTACGATAATATTCGTCGAACTGAAGCGATGCTTGAGGAATATGAAGAAAAATTATGTTTACTTGAAAAATTTCAACAACGTACCCAAATGCTGTCACAGCTAACACAGGGGATTACAGAAAAAAGTATGACAGCTGAAGAGCAGCTAGCACTTATTGAGCAGCTGAAAGAATGGGATTAGGAGGCGAAAGCAATGGCTTTTGAAGGATTAGCGGAACGACTCCAAGGAACGATCCAAAAGATTAAAGGCAAAGGAAAAGTGTCAGAGCAAGACGTTAAAGAAATGATGCGAGAAGTCCGATTTGCTTTAATCGAGGCGGATGTTAACTTAAAAGTAGTCAAAGAATTCGTGAAAAAGGTAAGTGAACGTGCTGTCGGTGTTGATGTTATGCAAAGTTTAACACCAGGTCAGCAAGTTATTAAAATTGTACAGGATGAACTAACAGAATTAATGGGGGGCGAACAAAGTCCCATTAAGTTTAATACGAAGCCACCCACTGTCATTATGATGGTTGGTCTACAAGGTGCGGGTAAAACGACCACTACAGGTAAATTGGCAAATGTTCTACGAAAAAAATATAATCGTAAACCATTATTAGTTGCCGCTGACGTTTATCGTCCAGCAGCTGTCCAACAATTACAAACATTGGGAAAACAGTTATCACTACCTGTTTTTGCGCTAGGTACTGAGGTATCTCCTGTAGAAATTGCACGTCAGGCAATTGAATTGGCAAAGGAAGAACATCATGATGTAGTGATTATTGATACAGCTGGTCGACTTCATATCGATGAAGACCTAATGCAAGAGTTAAAGGATATTCGTGCATTAAAAGAGCCAGATGAGGTTTTCCTAGTTGTTGATGCCATGACGGGTCAAGATGCAGTCAATGTAGCAGAAAGCTTTAATGAGGCAATCGGTATTACTGGGGTTGTTTTAACAAAACTTGACGGTGATACGCGTGGTGGTGCTGCATTATCTATCCGTTCTGTGACGCAAAAACCAATTAAATTTGTCGGGATGGGCGAAAAAATGGATGCGCTTGAACCATTCCATCCAGAGCGTATGGCGTCTCGCATATTAGGTATGGGCGATGTTCTGTCCCTTATCGAGAAAGCTCAGGCAAATGTAGATGAAGCCAAGGCAAAAGAATTAGAAGAAAAGTTTAAATCTCAAACATTTACTTTTGATGATTTTGTCGAGCAATTACAGCAAGTCAAGAAAATGGGCCCTCTTGATGAAATTTTAAAAATGCTACCAGGTGCTAACAAAATCAAAGGCTTAGATAATGTAAAAGTTGATGATAAGCAAATGGGGCGTGTAGAGGCCATTATTTACTCCATGACGCCTGCTGAAAAGACCAACCCAGAAATCATTAATGGTAGCCGTAAAAAGCGTATTGCGAAAGGCTCTGGGACATCTATTCAAGAGGTGAATCGTCTCATTAAACAATTCGATGAAATGAAAAAAATGATGAAACAAATGACTGGAATGGCAAGTGGTAAAGGGAAGAAAAAAATGAAATTACCAGGCTTTGATTCATTGTTTAAATAATAATTTTTAGGTGTTAAGAAAAAACACTTTACAAACAACCTAAACATTGATAATATACTATCTTGTGTGAAACTTATTCGGAGGTGCTATTAAAATGGCAGTTAAAATTCGCTTAAAACGTATGGGAGCTAAAAAATCTCCTTTCTATCGTATCGTAGTTGCAGACGCTCGTTCACCACGTGATGGTCGTCAAATCGAAACAGTTGGTACTTACAACCCACTAACTCAACCAGCTACTGTAAACATTGATGAAGAGAAAGCTCTTAAATGGTTAGCTGACGGTGCAAAACCATCAGATACAGTACGTAACCTGTTCTCAGAACAAGGTATCATGGAAAAATTCCATAACCAAAAATTCAGTAAATAATCGGGGGCGACGTCTTTGAAGCAGCTGATTGAAGCAATCGTTTTACCGTTAGTCGATTATCCAGAAGAAGTTCGTATTGAGACGGATGAAAATGCAAATCGAATTGTTTATAAACTTTTTGTTCATCCAGAGGATAGAGGGAAAGTCATAGGCAAGCAAGGGCGAGTAGCAAAAGCGATTCGTACAATTGTTTATTCAGCGGCAGGTAGTCACCATCAAAAGAAGACCTACGTCGATATATTGGATTAATAGAAAAGATTTTCACGCTCTTGCAACAAGTACTAGTGAGTCCTGATAGGTGTGTTTACATGTCGCTTAGGAGTTCAAAGTGGCCTTTTTGTATAAAGCGTAAAATCTGGACGAAAAAGGAGGGAGCTTGTAGGTTCCTTCCTTTTTTTATCTTTTTTTAACATCAGCATATCGCTATAACTTCTGTTTAAGTGGAAATTAAAGCTTAAATAAGGAGTATAGATAAAGGATATTGCTTATATTATTGTTGACAAGACAAATAAGTCTTAGCTAAAACTACATTCTTCCAAAGCACATCTGCAAGAACGGAACCTTTTTTGGATGAGCCAGATGCATTGTGAAGATAAGCATGTTTTTTACGAGGTGAAATAGAATGGAATGGTTTAATGTAGGTCGAATTGTCAATACGCACGGTATTCGTGGTGAGGTACGTGTATTATCGACAACAGACTTTGAAGAAGAGCGTTTTGCAGTAGGAAATAAGCTTGCTGCCTTTAAAAAAGACGATAAGAAGCCAACCTGGGTAACGATTGACTCTATGCGTCGTCATAAAAACTTTATTTTATTAACTTTTGAAGGCATGAACAATATCAACTTGGTTGAGCCATTTAAAGAAGGCATGCTGAAAGTGACAAAAGATCAAATGACTGATGATCTTCTTGAAGAAAATGAGTTCTTTTTCCATGAAATAATAGGCTGCACAGTTATTTCTGAAGAGGGCGAGACAATCGGTATTGTAGCAGATATCCTGCAAACAGGGGCAAACGATGTATGGGTAGTGAAAGGGATTAAGAAAGAACACTATATCCCTTATATAGAAGATATCGTGAAAGATATTGATGTTATGGACAAAAAAATAGTCATTCATGTTATGGAAGGCTTATTATGATGAATATTCATGTATTGAGCCTGTTCCCTGATATGTTTTCAGGCGTTTTTGGTGCATCTATTTTAAAGAAGGCACAAGAAAAGGGAGCTGTAAATTTAGAGGTAACGGATATTCGTACATTTTCAGGGAACAAGCATAATCAGGTTGACGACTATCCATATGGTGGTGGTGCAGGTATGGTATTAAAGCCTGAACCAATGTTTAGTGCAGTAGAGGCTATAACTGCAGGGAAACAGCCACGTATCATATTAATGTGTCCTCAGGGCGAACGATTTACGCAGAAAAAAGCAGAGGAGTTAGCGCAGGAGACAGAGTTAGTGTTCTTATGTGGTCATTATGAAGGCTATGATGAGCGTATACGTCAGCATCTTGTGACAGACGAGATTTCCATTGGCGATTTTGTCTTAACAGGTGGAGAATTAGGCGCTATGACTGTTATTGATAGCGTAGTTAGATTGTTACCTGGTGTCTTAGGACAAGAGGATTCTCATATTCAAGATTCTTTTTCAACAGGTCTCCTTGAGCATCCACATTATACACGTCCTGCGGAGTTCCGTGGCATGAAGGTACCTGATGTTTTATTATCGGGGAATCATGCTAAAATTGAGCAATGGCGAGAGGAACAGTCGCTGAAAAGAACTTTTGAGCGCCGTCCTGACTTACTTGAGCAATACCCATTAACAGACAAGCAAAAATTGTATCTAGAAAAACTAAAAAACAATCGTCTAGATGCTTGATTGCCGAATCTATTTATGATAACATCTAATCTGTACTTCTATGTGAGTACTGAATTACGGTGTTCCGCTGTGGCATAGATTGCGTGCAAGAGCATCTGTCTAAGGAGAGAAAACAATGTCAAACATTATTGCAGAAATTACAAAATCTCAGCTTCGCTCTGATCTACCAACTTTCCGTCCTGGTGATACTGTTAAGGTACACGTGAAAGTAGTAGAGGGTACTCGTGAACGTATCCAAATTTTCGAAGGTGTAGTAATTAAACGTCGTGGTGGCGGAATTAGCGAAACTTTCACAGTTCGTAAAATTTCTTACGGTGTAGGTGTTGAGCGTACATTCCCTGTACACACACCAAAAATCGCTAACTTAGAAGTTGTACGTCGTGGTAAAGTACGTCGTGCTAAACTTTACTACCTACGTAACCTACGTGGTAAAGCTGCTCGTATTAAAGAAATTCGATAATTATGACTTAAAAGTGAGGGGCTTGTGTTCAAGCCTCTTTTCTTTTTGCTTGTCATCTTTATTCACTATCATCTAAAATGGTGTTAGACAAGGGGGCAATTCTCAATGGAAAAACAAGTGAAAGAAAAAAATGAATTATGGGAATGGACAAAAGCACTATTAATTGCATTTGCGATTGCTGCAGTTATTCGATATTTTTTATTTACACCCATTGCAGTTGATGGAGAGTCCATGATGCCAACCCTTGAAGATGGCGACCGAATGATTGTGAATAAAATTGGTTATAAAATAGGTGAGCCTAAACGTTTTGATATCGTTGTATTTCATGCACCTGAACAAAAAAATTACATAAAGCGTGTAATTGGATTGCCAGGAGATACATTAGAGTATAAGGATGATCAATTGTATATAAATGGTGAGCCAATTGAAGAACCCTATTTAGATGCCTATAAAGCGCAAATCACAGAGGGAACTTTAACAGAAGATTTCACCTTAAATGACATTGATGTTTCCTTGGATAGCAATACCATTCCTGAGGGGTATATCTTTGTTATGGGAGATAATCGTCGATATAGTAAAGACAGTCGACATATTGGCCTTGTTAACCAAAAAGAAATTATCGGTAATACTAGTCTGATTTTCTGGCCATTTAGTGATATAAAAATTGTAAAGTAATGTAAGAAAGGGAGAGCATAATCACTCCCTTTTTCTTTTAGTTTAGGAGGTATAGCTGTGACGATACAATGGTTTCCAGGGCATATGGCTAAAGCCCGACGTGAAGTAACTGAAAAATTAAAGCTTGTCGATATTATCTTTGAATTAATAGATGCACGTTTACCGCTATCCTCACGTAATCCGATGATTGACGAAGTCATTAACCAAAAACCTCGTCTTTTGATCTTAAATAAAGCGGATATGGCAGATGAACAAGAAACACGGAAATGGGTAGAGTATTTTGCAAAGCGTGGTCATAAAGCAGTAGCCATTAACTCACTTGAGGGCAAGGGCTTACAGCAAGTAACAAAAGCGGCACAAGAAATTTTAAAAGAAAAATTTGATCGTATGAAAGCAAGAGGAATGAAGCCTAGAGCTATTCGTGCCATGATTGTGGGTATTCCAAACGTGGGAAAATCAACATTGATAAATCGCTTAGCGAAAAAAAATATCGCTAAAACAGGCAATACACCAGGTGTGACAAAGGCACAGCAATGGATCAAAGTTGGTAAAGAGCTTGAACTATTGGATACACCAGGTATTTTATGGCCAAAGTTTGAGGATCAAGAAGTAGGCTTTAAATTAGCTTTAACTGGTGCTATTAAGGATACTATTACAAATATGGAAGACCTAGCTGTCTATGGATTACGCTTCTTATCTAATCATTATCCAAAGCGTATGGAAGAGCGTTACGGTCTTGAGTTTATCCATGAGGAGTTAGTGGATACTTTTGACCATATTGGTAAGCTGCGTCGTGTGTTTGGTCCTGGTGGAGAAATAGATTATGATCAAGTAGCTCAACTAATTGTTCGAGATATCCGTGGATTACAATTAGGTAAACTTACCTTTGATTTTGTGGATGAACAGTTAGAAAAGGAAACTGAACAATTATAAGTATTTAAAACTGTCACACGTTCTTTTGTGACAGTTTTTCTTTTAGGAATACATTTTTTAACCGATAATGACTATAGAGAGGAAAATAGTTTTCAAGTTAAAGAGACTACATAATAACTGAACATGATATAGTTTGAATGAATAGAAGCAAGAAGGAGTACACAATGAAAACGATTAAGGAAATTACAACTGCATTGAAAGCTGCTGAGGAATGGCAAGATTGGATGAAAGAAGTTGCAGCCGATGAAAGAGCAGGTGTACAAAAGGCATGGCTAACTTGGCAAAAGAGACAAGATAAAAAACATCAATTACTGCAAGAGCATCAAAAAAAAGTTACATTCGATTTAAGCTATGGAGGAACAGATACATTTATTGCGGGTGTAGATGAAGCAGGAAGAGGACCACTAGCAGGGCCAGTCGTAACGGCAGCAGTAATTTTACCGACAAATTGTGAGGCACTTGTTGGTCTGAATGACTCAAAGCAATTATCGAAGGATAAACGAAACGGCTTTGCTAAATTAGTTAAAGAGCATGCCATAAGCTATTTTATTCATTTTCAATCTGCCCAACAAATTGATGAACTGAATATATATGAGGCAACAAAACAATCTATGAAGGTAAGTGTTGAATCATTGTCAACGAAGCCGGATGTTGTTTTAGTAGATGCTATGACATTACCTATTACAATTCCTCAAGATTCGATTATAAAAGGAGATGCTAAGAGCTTAGCGATAGCAGCCGCATCCATTTTAGCTAAAACGGCACGGGATGAGTATATGGAGCAATTAGACGAGGAATTTCCAATGTATGGCTTTGCGCAACATGCAGGGTATGGGACTAAGCAACATTTAGAAGCGTTAGAAGAATTTGGACCGACTATTCACCATCGTAAATCATTTGAACCAATAAAATCTATGTTTTCATAAAGTTAAAAAACGGTAGACAATTACACGAAGGAGTAATTGATGAAAGGAGTATGTATATGACAGCCACATCATTTAATCCAATTCAGATACAGCAAAATGCAATGACTTCGACAAATCAACCACTTGCTTTAAAACAAGGACAAGTATTTCATGGAACAATTAAGCAATTATATCCAGATCAAATGGCAGAAATACAAGTAGGTAATCAAAAATTTATAGCTAAACTCGAAGTGCCGTTAAAAGCCGGGGATGCCCATTTCTTTCAGGTAACAGGGACAAATCCACAAACGGAATTGAAAATAGTGACTGGACCGATGGCGCAGGCATCTACACCGAGTCAGCAAATTAATCAGTTATTAGAATCCATGAATTTGCCAAAATCTGCAGAGATGCAGCAATTATTAGGGCATTTTATGAAAGCGCAGCTACCAATTTCTAAAGAGCAAATGCTGCAAGCTGAAATGTGGTTAAAGGCATTGCCAGAGGGTATATCAAAAGTAGATGCTCTACAAACCATTCAAAAAATGATAGAGCTTAAAATGCCTATGATAAACGATGTGTTTCAAGCATTGATGAGTGGTCAAAAGACATCTGGTATGACCGCTATCATGGATAACTTTGCTCAGCTTTTAGCGAAGGATACAACCCTATCTGAGTCATTGAGGCAAAATTTAATGCAACAAGTACAAGCGATTGCCAAGCCCTTTGAAGTAGAAACAGGTAGTGCAGTGCTTGCAAGGCTTTTACAAAGTTTAACGAATAGTTCTGCGACAATGAATGAAAAAATGCAAGCTTTATCAATGCTAAAAGAATCAGGGATTCTCCCCCAGCAGGCTACATTGCAAAACTGGTCAAAAATGAATGAAGCAAAAGCCTTTCAGCCAATACAGCAAGCTGGTCAAGTTATTCAAACCATTCTTGCTACAAAGCCAGAAAATGCTAGACAACTGGTGGAACAGCTTAAATCATGGACCGAAAGTCAAAATTTATTAACGAATGGACAAAAACAGCAAATCAATCAGCTTGTGGATCGTTTTAATCAACTACCAGTATCAAAACAAACGCTAGATGTTTTTGCTAAACAAATGCAGGATCAGTTATTAAAAGCTTTTACTCAAAATACAGCTGATCGTTTATTTACACAGGATGCCCATACACTTTCTATGAAAGATCATTTGTTATCCCTAATTAAGCAAGAGGCCAATTCTCCTTCACAGACTGAGGCACTCATGCGCAATCTGGTGAAAAATAGTATTGATTCTTCGCAACCATTTATACAGCAAGTTGTGACACAAGCAGAAGCACTAGTACAAAATTCAATGGATAGTAAAGCGATGGAACATGCACTTAAAACGGTGTTGAAAAATTTAGGAATTAGCTACGAGGCTACACTCGGAAACAAGTCGGCTGATTTACACATGATTGCGCATCAGCTAAAGCCACAGCTCCATACATTATTGCAGGAAACTAATATACCACCTCAAATGAAGGAAGCGGCAGAGATGCTTATGACGCGTATGAATGGAATGCAGTTATCTTCAGGAGAAAATGGTCATCAACATCAGCTCATCATGCAAGTTCCACTTGAATTTTTTGGCAAGAAGATGGATGCAACCTTACAATGGAATGGTCGCATGAAAGATAATGGCAAAATTGATGCAAACTATGCACGCGTATTATTTTATTTACAAATGGCATCTATGCAAGAAACAGTGATTGATATGCAGGTTCAAAATAGAGTTGTCACAGTAACGGTCTTTAATGAAAATTCGGAAATTCAATCACTTGCTGAGCCGTTGAAGGCTGCTTTAAAAATTGGACTGGCTGAAAAAAATTATCAACTTTCAGGTGTGTTTATTAAACAATTTGATAAAGGGCAAACGGAAAAAGTAGGTCCTGTAGTAGAACAGCGAGAGGAGCAGAGTGGGGTGGATATCCGCGTATGAGCGAAGAAAAACTTACTCGAAAAGAGGCAATTGCGCTTACGTATAAGCTTGGTCAATTTGATAGTCCCACTGTTGTAGCAAAGGGAAAAGGGAAAATTGCCGAGAACATTTTGGCAAGAGCAAATGAGCATAATGTGCCGATTTATGAGGATCCTAACCTTGTGCAGTTACTTGGTCAATTAGATTTAAATGAGTCTATTCCTGAAGAATTATATCAGGCAGTAGCAGAGGTTTTCGCATTTATTTATCGTTTGGATCAGCAACATGCGCAAAAATATAGAAAAAATGAATTATTCTGATTATTTTTACAAGCTGTTTTAGTACACAAAATAGAAAAAAGCGTCATAATAAGAGAGAAAATTCGAACTAAAGACAAAGTGTAGACTTTATCAGAATCTTTCGTTAGAATAGTCTATGTTAGTAAAACAATTCTATGCAAATGTTTGATGGGAGGATGTATTATGAATATCCATGAATATCAAGGGAAAGAGATTCTGAGAAAATATGGTGTAGCTGTACCAAACGGAAAAGTTGCTTTTTCCCCTGATGAAGCAGTAAAAGTAGCGAAGGAACTTGGCTCAAACGTAACAGTAGTCAAGGCGCAAATCCATGCAGGTGGACGCGGTAAAGCAGGCGGTGTCAAAATCGCTAAAAACCTTGACGAGGTGCGCACATACGCAAAAGAGTTATTAGGAAAAATTTTAGTGACTCATCAAACAGGTCCAGAAGGAAAAGAAGTAAAACGTTTGTATATTGAAGAGGGTTCTGATATCCAAAAAGAATACTATTTAAGTCTAGTATTAGACCGTGCTACATCTCGTGTAACAGTGATGGGATCTGAAGAAGGCGGTATGGATATTGAAGAAGTAGCAGAAACAAATCCAGAAAAAATCTTCAAAGAAGTTGTAGATCCTGTAGTTGGATTAACAAGCTTCCAAGCACGTCGTATGGCGTTTAATATGAATATTCCAGCAAACCTTGTAGGGAAAGCTGTTAAATTAATGTTAGGCTTATATCAAGCATTTATCGACAAAGATGCATCAATTGTAGAAATTAATCCACTTGTTGTAACTGGACAAGGCGAAGTAGTAGCATTAGATGCTAAATTCAATTTTGATGCCAATGCATTATATCGACATAAGGATATTGTCGAATTACGCGATTTTGACGAAGAAGATGCAAAAGAAATCGAAGCTTCGAAATATGACCTAAGCTATATTTCATTAGATGGAAATATTGGCTGTATGGTTAACGGTGCTGGTCTTGCAATGGCAACGATGGATACAATTAGTTATTATGGCGGAAGCCCTGCTAACTTCCTAGATGTAGGGGGCGGTGCAACAGCTGAAAAAGTAACAGAGGCTTTCAAAATTATCCTTTCTGATCCAAACGTAAAAGGCATTTTCGTAAACATCTTTGGTGGAATTATGAAGTGTAACATTATTGCTGAGGGTGTTGTAACGGCTGCTAAAGAGATTGGTTTAGCTGTGCCATTAGTTGTACGCTTAGAAGGTACAAATGTTGAACTTGGAAAAGAAATTTTAAATGCATCTGGTTTAAACATCGTTGCAGCGGATTCAATGGCTGACGGTGCACAAAAAATTGTGGGACTAGTAGGCTAAGGAAGGCAGGGAGAACAATGGCTGTATTTATTAACAAAGATACGAAGGTAATTGTACAAGGGATTACGGGCGAAACAGCTCTTTTCCATACGAAGCAAATGCTTGAGTATGGTACTAAAATCGTAGCAGGTGTAACACCAGGTAAAGGTGGACTTGAAATCGAGGGAGTTCCTGTTTTCAATACAGTAGCAGAAGCTGTAGCTGCAACAGGTGCTACAACTTCAGTTATCTATGTACCTGCACCATTTGCGGCAGATGCAATTTTAGAAGCTGTTGATGCTGAATTAGAATTAACAATCTGTATCACAGAGCATATTCCTGTCCTTGATATGGTTAAGGTTAAACGTTATATGGAAGGTAAAAACACTCGACTAGTAGGTCCAAACTGTCCAGGTGTTATAACAGCTGATGAATGTAAAATTGGTATCATGCCTGGTTATATTCATACAAAAGGCCATGTAGGAGTTGTTTCTCGTTCTGGTACATTAACATATGAAGCAGTACACCAATTAACACAAGCTGGAATTGGTCAAACAACTGCAGTAGGTATTGGTGGAGACCCTGTCAACGGTACAAACTTCATTGATGTGCTTGAAGCCTTTAATAATGATCCAGAAACATACGCAGTTGTTATGATTGGTGAAATCGGTGGTACAGCTGAGGAAGAAGCAGCGGCATGGATTAAGGCAAATATGACAAAACCTGTTGTAGGCTTTATTGGTGGACAAACTGCACCTCCTGGCAAACGTATGGGTCACGCTGGTGCTATCATTTCTGGTGGTAAAGGAACAGCAGCGGAGAAAATTAAAGCAATGAACGAAGCTGGTATTGAAGTTGCAGAAACACCTTCTGTAATTGGTGAAACATTAATTAAAGTAATTAAAGAAAAAGGGCTATACGAAAAGTGTAAAACCCATTAAAATGGAAGATGTAGCCATTACGGCTACATCTTTTTCATTATTTATACACTGTTTATCATACTTCATTCAACAATTACCTACTTACTTATGAAGAAATCAACAATTTTGTGGCAGATGTTATAAATAATAATGCAATGTTGTGTTGAAAATTATCATGCGGTCATTTAATTTCTTCTATTATAAAAGGAGGTTTATTGAATGATTCTCGCAGTAGATACGCAGAGATTACTAGCCTTACATTATGTGTACCCATTACCACTACAGAAACTTCAGCAATTGTTGTCCCCTGTGAATATTTTAAGCTCTTTTGAAGACATTCATTATGACGACCTCGCAAAAGTTTTACAAATATCGGCACAAAAAGCACATCAACTTTCTCAGCTCTTTCGACAAATTATGACAACACCACTTGAAGAGGCCTATGCACGGGCTAATATTTTCCCCATCCCGTTTTATCATCCCTATTTCCCGGCGCAATTATTTGAAATATCAAGTCCACCTACTGTATTGTATGTGAAAGGTCAATATTCCCTGTTAACAAACAAAAAACAGATAGCTATTATAGGCTCTAGGAAGGCGACAGCGTATTCAAAAAGAGCGATAGACTTAATTGTCCCGCCGCTTATTCAACGTGATTATACGGTTGTTAGTGGGCTTGCAAGAGGTGCAGATACAATGGCACATAGGGCGACTATCGATATGGGCGGTCATACAATAGCTGTGCTTGGACATGGTTTTAATTATCTCTATCCATCAGAAAACCGCATTCTTGCTACGCAAATGGCAGAGCACCAGTTATTAATGACAGAATATCCTCCTCATATGAAGCCTGAAAAATGGCATTTCCCAATGCGTAACCGAATCATTAGTGGTTTATCTCAAGCATTAGTTGTGACAGAAGCGGCATTAAAAAGTGGCACGCTTATTACAACAGAGCTTGCATTAGAGCAAGGAAAAGATGTGTTTGTGGTGCCAGGACCTATAGACGCAACGCAATCAAAAGGGACAAATCAATTGCTTTTTGAAGGAGCAATTCCCATAGTGAATGGTCATCAAATCATTGAAACATTAGACCTCTTTTCTAACAAAAATTGAAAAAAAGTTGCATTATCTTAAAATCTGTTATACATTTTGCAACAGGTAACTTAAAAAATTAGTAATAGACCTCGCTAAGGGGGAGACATAGATGGCGGATTATTTAGTGATTGTAGAATCACCAGCAAAAGCAAAAACAATTGAACGGTATTTAGGAAAGAAATATAAAGTGAAAGCGTCGGTTGGACACGTACGGGATCTTCCACGTAGTCAGATGGGCGTTAGCGCGGAAAATAATTTCGAGCCTAAATATATTACGATACGTGGTAAAGGACCTGTGTTACAGGAATTAAAGTCTGCTGCTAAAAAAGTAAAGAAAGTTTATCTAGCGGCCGATCCAGACCGCGAGGGAGAAGCAATTGCTTGGCACCTTGCGACTGCATTAAATATTGATATTCACTCAGATTGTCGTGTTGTATTTAATGAAATTACTAAAGATGCAATTATAGAGTCTTTTAAAAACCCACGTCCAATTAACATGGATTTAGTAGATGCGCAGCAAACAAGACGTATATTGGATCGACTTGTTGGCTATAACATTAGCCCAATTCTATGGAAAAAGGTAAAAAAAGGTTTATCAGCGGGTCGGGTACAATCTGTAGCACTACGCATGATCATTGATCGTGAAAATGAAATTAAAAACTTCCAACCTGAAGAATATTGGACAATTGAAGGAACGTTTGAAAAGGGAAAAAAATCATTTGATGCCCTTTACTATGGAAATGGTAAAGACAAAATAAAATTAACAAATGAAGCACAAGTAAAGGCAATCTTAAAAGATGTTAAAGGAACAAACTTTGATGTTGTCAATGTAACGAAAAAGGAACGTAAGCGTAATGCTGCACCAGCCTTTACAACATCATCTTTACAGCAAGAAGCTGCACGAAAATTAAATTTCCGTGCTAAGAAGACCATGATGCTAGCTCAGCAATTATACGAAGGTATAGATATTGGAAAAAAAGAGGGGACAGTCGGGTTAATTACTTATATGCGTACCGATTCCACACGTATTTCTGATACGGCAAAAGCAGAAGCGGTTACGTACATTGAGGGTAAATATGGAAAAGAATACATTGCAACAGAAATAAAACAAACAAAGAAAGCTTCAAATGCACAGGATGCGCACGAAGCAATACGTCCAACAAGTACAATGCGGACACCAGATGAATTAAAGGCGGTACTTAGCCGTGATCAGTTACGCTTATATCGCTTAATTTGGGAGCGCTTTATTGCGAGTCAAATGGCACCGGCAGTACTTGATACTGTAGCTGTAGATCTTCAAAATGGTGATGTTTTATTCCGTGCAAATGGCTCACAAGTTAAATTCGCAGGCTTTATGAAACTATATATTGAAGGTACTGATGATCAAACTGAAGAGACGACAAAACTTTTACCTGAGATGGAAATTGGTGATCAAGTAAAATCGCTTGAAATCGAGCCTAAACAACATTTTACACAGCCACCACCACGTTATTCTGAGGCGCGACTTGTTAAAACAATGGAAGAACTAGGAATTGGGCGCCCGTCCACATATGCACCGACCCTCGATACAATTCAGCGCCGTGGCTATGTTGTATTAGATGCTAAACGCTTTATGCCAACAGAGCTAGGAGAGATCGTACACCAACTCGTACTAGAATTTTTCCCAGATATCATAAACATCGAATTCACAGCACAAATGGAACAAGATTTAGATGATATTGAAGAAGGCAATCGACAATGGAAAAAAGTTGTGGAGGAATTTTACAAAGACTTTGAAGTCCATGTAAAACATGCGGATGAAGCTATGGAAAAGGTTGTCATTAAAGATGAGCCTGCAGGAGAAGACTGTGAGCTTTGTGGATCTCCAATGGTCTTTAAGCTTGGACGATATGGCAAATTTATGGCTTGTTCTAATTTCCCAGATTGTAGAAATACAAAAGCGATTATGAAGCCTATTGGTGTGAAATGTCCTTCCTGTGAAACGGGCGAGATTGTGGAGCGAAAAAGTAAAACAAAGCGTCTATTCTATGGTTGCAATCAGTATCCTGAATGTGAATTTGTCTCATGGGACAAGCCGATTAATAGACCATGTCCAAAATGTAGTGCATTATTAGTAGAGAAAAAGATAAAAAAAGGTGTGCAAATTCAATGTACGAAGTGTGACTATGAAGAAGCACCAACTCAATGATAGGAAGATGGTAAGAAACATGACTGAACAAGTAGTAAATGTAATTGGAGCAGGGCTGGCAGGTAGTGAGGCAGCTTGGCAAATTGCTAAACGGGGTATAAAAGTTAAACTTTATGAAATGCGTCCAGTAAAGCAGACACCAGCGCACCATACTGATAAATTTGCTGAGCTTGTTTGTTCTAACTCATTGCGGGCAAACGGGTTAACAAATGCTGTAGGCGTTATAAAAGAAGAAATGCGTATGTTAGATTCTGTTATCTTAAAGGCAGCAGACCAATGTTCAGTACCTGCTGGAGGTGCCTTAGCAGTAGATCGTCACGAATTTGCAGGGTATGTAACTGAAACTGTGAAAAACCATCCACTAGTGGAGGTTATTCATGAAGAAGTCACAGAAATTCCAGAAGGTATTACAGTTATTGCAACAGGACCATTAACTTCAAAAGCTTTAGCTGAAAAAATTCAAGGTTTAACGGGTTTAGATTATTTATACTTTTACGATGCAGCAGCACCTATTATCGAAAAAGATAGTATTGATATGAATAAAGTTTATTTAAAATCTCGTTATGATAAAGGGGAAGCGGCTTATTTAAACTGTCCTATGACAAAGGAAGAATTCGATCGTTTCCGCCAAGCATTAATCGAAGCTGAAGTTGTACCATTGAAGGAATTTGAAAAAGAAATTTACTTTGAAGGTTGTATGCCAATTGAAGTCATGGCAGCTCGTGGAGAGAAAACTATGTTATTTGGTCCGATGAAGCCAGTAGGTCTTGAGGATCCAAAAACAGGAAAACGTCCATATGCAGTTGTTCAACTTCGTCAAGACGATGCAGCAGGCACGCTTTACAACATTGTAGGCTTCCAAACGCATTTAAAATGGGGGCCACAAAAGGAAGTGCTACAGCTCATTCCTGGGTTAGAGAATGTAGAAATTGTTCGCTATGGCGTCATGCACAGAAACACCTTCATTAATTCACCGAAAGTTTTAGAAAAAACATATCAACTTCGTGAGCAAAAGAATATTTTCTTTGCAGGTCAGATGACTGGTGTAGAAGGCTATGTTGAATCAGCAGGTAGTGGATTAATTGCAGGAATAAATGCAGCTCGTTTAGCCTTAGGACAAGAGCCGATTATTTTCCCATTCGAAACGGCATTAGGAAGCATGGCGCGTTATATAACAGAAGCACAGTCGAAAAACTTCCAGCCTATGAATGTAAACTTCGGCATCTTCCCTGACTTACCACCTGGTCGTCGTTCTAAGCCAGAGCGTGCGGAAATGCATGCAACACGCGCAATAAGCACAATTCGAAATTTTGTGAATTCACAAACAATTTAATTGCCAAAAGCCTCTAAAAGTTGTTATACTCTTAGAGGCTTTTTCTTTTTGTAGACAAAATGCTTAATTAGACGTATTTTATTATTTTGTATGGAGTTTTTCTCAAAATATAACTATTTACACTTGCTATATTATGAAGATAGGTTTAGTGTCAATATGTATGTTTATTAATGATCAGGAAAACGATACAAACTTGTAAGAGATGACAAAGGATTGTATATCCGTTATATTACAAGTGTCAGTCATTTAAGAAAATTATTAATAAATTATTGGTGGTGAATCTTTCTGTGTTAGTTTCGTCCCAAGATGCACTCGAACAGTTCATGCTTTACATCCAAGTTGAAAAGAACTTCTCTGTTCATACAGTGCGAGAATATGAATCAGACCTGCTAGATTTTTTAACCTTTTTACAAACGGAGGGAATCGATGATTTAGCAAGTGTTGAATATATACATGCACGTCTTTATGTAACAAAGTTGTACGATGAGAAAAGGGCAAGGGCTTCTATTTCAAGGAAAATTTCCTCAATACGCTCCTTTTTTCGCTTTCTAAATAGACAGTACGGATTAGATGACGGAGCCTTTCGTTCGCTTTATCATCCGAAAAAAGAATCACGTTTACCTAATTTTTTCTACGAAGAGGAATTGAAACAGTTATTTGATGCGAATACTGGTGATGATTTGAAATCATTAAGAAATATAGCTATATTAGAGCTGTTATATGCAACAGGTATTCGTGTGAGTGAACTGACTTCAATTCAAGTAGAGGATGTAGATTTTCATTATTCGATTATACGAGTAATGGGCAAAGGTCGAAAAGAACGAATCATTCCATTTGGTCAATTTGCGAGTTTAGCAATGCAGGACTACATAGAGCAAGCTCGTCCACGATTGATGAAAAAAACGAATCATCTGCAGTTGTTTGTCAATATGCGTGGTGGGGAACTTACTCCTAGAGGGGTACGTCATATTTTAAACGAAATGATTGATAAGGCCTCACTCCATACGAAAATTTACCCACACATGCTTCGCCATACTTTTGCTACTCATTTATTGAATAATGGCGCAGATTTACGGACGGTGCAGGAGTTATTAGGTCACTCACATTTATCTTCTACACAAGTTTACACACATGTAACAAAAGAGCATCTTCGTCAAACATATATGAATGCTCATCCAAGGGCATAATAGAGCTAAGGAGGAAGGCAGATGGGACAAATTCATGCAACAACGATATTTGCGGTTCATCATAACGGAGGCTGTGCTATGGCTGGTGATGGTCAAGTAACATTGGGAAATGCAGTTGTGATGAAGGGTACAGCAAGGAAGGTCAGACGTCTGTTTAATGGGCAGGTCCTCGCTGGTTTTGCAGGTTCAGTTGCTGATGCCTTTACACTTTTTGAAATGTTTGAAGGCAAATTAAATGAGTATAACGGTAATTTGCAACGGGCAGCCGTTGAGGTAGCGAAGCAATGGCGTGGTGATAAAATGCTGCGCCAGCTAGAAGCAATGCTACTAGTAATGGATAAAACGACTTTATTACTCGTTTCGGGTACAGGAGAAGTGATTGAACCTGATGATGGCATTTTGGCCATTGGCTCTGGAGGCAATTATGCATTGTCTGCGGGTAGAGCATTAAAAAAATATGCAGGTGAAACAATGACTGCTCGTGAAATAGCTGAAGCGGCATTAGAAACAGCTGCTGAAATCTGTGTATTTACAAATCATAATATTATCGTGGAGGCGCTGAACTAATGACACAAAAAAATTTAACGCCAAGACAAATTACTGAGCATTTAGATCGTTACATTGTTGGGCAGAATGAAGCTAAGCGAGCAGTAGCTATTGCGTTACGAAACCGCTATCGTCGTTCGTTGTTAAATGAAGATATGAAGGCTGAAGTTATTCCAAAAAATATTTTGATGATTGGGCCAACTGGTGTCGGCAAAACAGAAATAGCAAGAAGGATTGCAAAGCTTACCAATGCACCTTTTGTAAAAGTTGAAGCGACAAAGTTTACCGAAGTAGGCTATGTGGGTAGAGATGTTGAATCAATGGTCCGTGACTTGGTAGAAGCTTCTCACCGTCTAGTTAAAGAAGAAATGATGGAGTCTGTCAAGGAACAAGCAGAAGAATTAGCAAATGAAGCAATCGTGAAACTTTTGGTGCCTTCTTTACGTAAAAAACAGGCGATGCAAAATCCGTTTGAAATGCTATTTGGTGGGAAAGAACAACCAACAAATGATGATTCATCAGCAGATGATGGAGAAGTTCGCTCGAAACGTGCTCAAATTGCCATTGATTTACGCAATGGTAAGTTAGAAAATGAGTGGGTTACTGTAGAGGTAACAGAACAAAATCCATCCATTTTTGATGCGTTACAAGGAACTGGGATGGATATGTCTGCGAATAGTGGTATGCAGGATATGCTCTCTAGTTTAATGCCTAAAAAACAGAAAAAACGCCGTGTGCAAGTAAAAGATGCGCGTCGTATTTTAACAATAGAAGAAGCAAATAAGCTGATAGATGCTGATGAAGTAGCACAGGAAGCCATTAATAGAGCTGAGCAAACGGGTATCATTTTTATTGACGAAATCGATAAAATTGCTAGTAAAGAAGGAAATACTTCGGCGAATGTCTCCCGTGAAGGAGTTCAACGTGACATTTTACCAATTGTAGAAGGTTCTACGGTTACTACAAAGTATGGTGCAGTGAAAACGGATTATATGCTGTTTGTTGCTGCTGGGGCATTTCATATGTCAAAACCATCAGACCTAATTCCCGAGTTACAAGGCCGTTTCCCAATTCGAGTAGAGCTAGAAAAATTAACAAAACAGGATTTTGTCCGTATTTTACAAGAACCAGATCAATCATTAATTTTGCAATATAAAGCACTTTTAGAGACAGAAGGCGTAGAAATTCATTTCACGTCAGATGCTATTGAACGAATTGCTGAGATAGCAACTGAAGTGAATCAGGAAACAGACAATATCGGAGCTCGTCGTTTACACACGATATTAGAACGTTTACTGGAAGAACTATCGTTTGAGGCATCTGAAATTGCGCCTGCTAGTATCCCAATTAATGCAGCGTATGTGGATCAAAAACTTGCGGGAATAGTAAAAAACAAAGATTTGTCACAGTTTATACTGTAAGATAAAGCTGATTAGTATCATTCAATAATAAAAACCTTTAGAATATTTAGTAAATACTCTTCGGATTATTTATAGGAGGAACATATAATGAATTTATTAGAAAAAACACGTAAAATTAACTCGATGCTTCAAGCTTCTGCTGGTAAGCCAGTAAACTTTAAGGAAATGGCCGATACATTAGGCGATATTATCGATAGTAATGTCTATATTTTAAGTCGTAAAGGTAAATTATTAGGTATTTCAATTCACCAACAAATTGAAAATGAACGTATGAAAAAAATGTTCGAAGAGAGACAGTTCCCAGAAGAATATACACATAGCTTATTTACGATCTCTGAAACATCATCAAATTTAGATATTAATAATGAACATACTGCTTTCCCGGTAGAAAATAAAGATTTATTCCAAAATGCTTTAACAACAATTGTACCAATCGTTGGTGGTGGTGAGCGTTTAGGAACATTAATCCTTGCTCGTTTATCTTCACAATTTGAAGATGATGATCTAATTTTAGCTGAGTATGGTGCAACAGTGGTTGGTATGGAAATTTTACGTGAAAAGTCGGAAGAAATTGAAGAAGAAGCTCGTAGCAAAGCTGTCGTGCAAATGGCTATTAATTCACTTTCGTACAGTGAGTTAGAGGCAATTGAACACATTTTCGAAGAACTTGATGGTAATGAAGGCTTACTAGTTGCTTCTAAAATTGCTGATCGAGTGGGTATTACACGTTCGGTGATCGTAAATGCATTACGTAAACTTGAATCAGCAGGTGTCATTGAATCTCGTTCTTTAGGTATGAAAGGTACTTATATTAAAGTACTAAACGATAAATTCTTAAATGCTTTAGCAGAAATTAAAATGAAATAAATACTTCTTTTAAGAAGCTAATGAAAGCGTCTATGGTAAACATAGACGCTTTTTATGTTGTTGAAAAAGACCTTTTAGAAAGGTGAGGGGTGCTTTAGGTTTCGTCATCGTCCAATTCAGAGGAGCGTACAATGAATCCGTTAGTCGAACATGAGGAAAAGTGACTTTTCAGACTAGTGATTGTAATTTTTGCTTTTAATGTAGAACGGTGGAGTAGAAGGCTGATTCCCATGTGAGAAAGGGGAGACCTTAAACAGAGCTATAGTTTTATACTTTAAACTGAGTGAGAGAGAAGTATAGTGGCAAGCAGGTAGTGTGGAATGAAAGTCGTTTTCATCTTTCATAAAATATATTGTTTTTCAAAACAATGATGGTGTCTATGGTAATATAGACGCTTTTTTGTGTATTTTCGAAATTTTAGGGCATTTGTTTTTTAGAGAATTAATATAAAAACATGGATTTCGTTGCTTTTATCCTAAAAATGTTCGATAATTTGTCACTACAATTAGCATATAAAAAATGCTGTTATGTTACTTTTGAAGAATGGGGAATAAACTTATAGTCACTGTATAAAAAATACTCCCATAGTGATTAAACTAGTAAAAAGGGACCTTTATTTAAAAGGATTAAAAAAGGCGATAAACCTCATAAAAAGGCATTTTTCACAATAAAATCGTAAACACTGTCGAAATGGTGTAAAATAACTAGATGATTATTAATCTTTACTGAAGCCTAGAGACACAAAGGATGGGGAAGTTTTGTCATGGTTGAGAGGGAGAAAAAATAGGGCGTATAGACTATTAAAAAGTGACAAAAGACAATAGACACTAGGTATCATCTTAATTACAATTGTATTATTGGATAAATTAACAAGTACATAGATTTTAAATAAAATGAGGTGAACAGTTTTGAATTTATTTGGAGGAACTATTAGTAGCCTGGAAAATGGACTTTCCTATGCCACTTTAAATCATAAAACAATCGCAAATAATATCGCGAATGTCGATACACCTAATTATAAGGCGAAAAATGTTAGTTTTAAGGATATGTTGGAAGAGCAGAAGAGTATAGCTATTTCTGCATACCGTACTGATAATAGACATTATGATTTCACGTTTCGACAATCTACACCAGGTGTCAATATTGTTGAGAACTTGCGATATAGAAACAATGGGAATGCTGTAGATATGGATGCTGAGCAAGCGAAATTAGCAGAGAATCAAATTTATTATAATGCTCTAATCGATCGTGTTAATGGGAAATTAAACACATTGAATACCGTTATTAAAGGAGGTAAGTAATAGATGTCTATTTTTCATGGGATGAATACCACTGCCTCCGCATTAACAGCGCAGCGTTTACGTATGGACGTTATTTCTTCTAATATGGCTAACATGGATACAACTCGCGCTCGTCAAGTGAATGGGGAATGGGAACCATATCGACGTAAGTCCGTGACGCTGTCAGCACAAGAAGGACAATTTTCTAATTTTTTGAATATAGCACTAGGTAAAAATGCAAAAAGTGGTGTTGGTAATGGTGTGAAAATTACTCGAATCTCAGAAGATCAAGAAACACCTTTCAAACTTGTATATGACCCAACTCATCCAGATGCAAATGCAGATGGTTATGTAAACATGCCTAACGTCGATCCATTAAAAGAAATGGTTGATTTAATGTCGGCTACTCGTTCTTATGAGGCGAATATAACTGTATTTAATGCGAATAAATCCATGCTTACAAAGGCTTTAGAGATTGGTAAATAAATTTAAGTAGAAAGGAAGATACATACATGGCCATTTCGTCCATTTCGCTAATGACACCTACTCAGGTTGTAAATAACACGAATAAACTGAATGCTACACCTTATGAAGCGCAACAAAGCTTCGCGAACTCGTTAAAAGAAGCAATTGCAAAAGTAAATGATCAACAAATAACTTCTGATAAATTTACTCAGAAGCTAATTAAAGGTGAAGATGTGGAGTTGCATGAAGTGATGATTGCTTCGCAAAAGGCAAGCATTACCCTAAACGCAACAATTGAAGTTCGCAATAAGGTGATTGAAGCTTACCAAGAAATAATGCGCATGAGTGTTTAATTTTATTGTAAGGATAAGAAACCTCTTTTCAATATAAATTAACAACCACAAATCAGAGTGGCTCATTATGTTCGCAAATTATTGATGGCTAGGTTATTCACTATAACCGGAGGATTCATAATGAATGAACGATTGACAAAAATAAAAAACGACACCAGTCAATTTTGGACAAGTCGAAGTAAAAAGCAAAAAATAGTTATGATTGGCTCCGTGGTAGGTGTAATCGCACTAGCAGCAATCGTGACATTTTTTGCTTCCAAAACTACATATGTTCCACTTTATAAAGATCTATCAACACGGGAAATTGGACAGGTAAAGGAAGCGCTAGATTCCCAAGGTGTGACCTATCAAATTGCTCCAGGTGGAACATCTATTTTAGTGCCAGAAGAGCAAGTTGACTCCTTATTAGTGCAATTAGCTTCAGAGGGATATCCACAAACAGGATCAATCGATTACTCATTTGCTAATAGTTCAGGATTTGGTATGACTGATAATGAATTTAACCTATTAAAAAAAGCAGCTACTGAAACTGAAATTGCTAAACTTTTTAAAAATCTGGAAGGTGTAAAAGATGCAAAAGTTATGATTACTGTTCCTGAGGAAGGTGTATTCGTAACGGATGTTCAAGGAGAGGCAACAGCATCTATCGTTTTAAATACTGATCCTGGCTATAAATTTACGGAACAGCAAATAACTACAATGTACAATTTAGTGTCAAAAAGTATTCCGAATTTAAAGACTGAAAATATCGTGATCTCTAACCAATTTTCAGAGTACTTTGATCTGAATGCAGCAACAGCTGATGGTACTTCGACAACAACAGCTGAAGGCCAATTACAAATGAAGAAATTGGTAGAACGAGATCTACAACGTCAAGTACAAAATATGCTTGGAACGTTGATGGGACAAGATAAAGTAATGGTTTCTGTCACAACGGATATTGATTTCAAGAAAGAAAATCGTGAAGAAAATCTTGTGACACCTGTTGATGAAGAAAATATGGAAGGGATTGCTATAAGTGCTCAGCGAATTACAGAGCAATATTCTGGTACAGGAGCAGCTGCCGCTGCTGGAACACCTGAAGCTGAAACAACTACTGATAACTTCACAACTTATAATGAAGGTACAGCAGGAAATGGTGATTACGAACGTACGGAAGAAACGATTAATAATGATGTGAACCGTATACGTAAGGATATTCAAGAAGCTCCTTATAAAATTCAGGATATTGGTATTCAAGTAATTGTTGAACCACCGACAGCAACTGACGCAGCGTCATTACCAGACGGTGTTCGAGAAGATATTGAGAAAATTTTAAGTACAATTGTACGTACAACAATTTCCAAAGACGTAGCAGCAGAACTTACTCAAGAGCAGATCGATGAAAAAGTGGCGGTATCTGTACAACCATTATATGGTAAGGCAACAGAGATAGCTGATGAAAAACCAATCATTCCATGGTGGGTTTGGGTTATCGGAGGTATCTTGTTAGCTGTTATCTTATTACTAGCATTCTTCATTATCCGTTCACGTAAACGTGCGAAGGAAGAAGAAGAGTTAAGTATCCTAGAAGAACAAGAAGAATTAATGGTTGATGATATTAATGAAGAAATTGAAACGGAAGCTACAATGCGTCGTAAGCAGCTAGAAAAAATGGCCAAAGAAAAGCCAGACGATTTTGCAAAGTTACTGCGTAGTTGGATTGCTGAAGACTAACTAGGAGGTTCGGCTGTGTCCAAGAAAGATAAAGAATTAACCGGAAAACAAAAGGCCGCTCTCTTGTTAATTTCATTAGGGCCTGAAGTTTCAGCTTCTGTCTATAAGCACTTAACAGAGGAAGAAATTGAACGTTTAACATTAGAAATTTCAAGTGTTAAAAAAGTAGAATCAAATGTAAAAGAAGAGATTATTGAAGAATTTCACAATATTGCACTCGCGCAGGACTATATCACACAAGGTGGTATTGGCTATGCAAAAACAGTATTAGAAAAAGCACTTGGCGTAGAACAAGCACAAACAATCATCAATCGACTAACATCTTCATTACAAGTACGCCCGTTTGATTTTGCTAGAAGAGCTGATCCAGCGCAAATTTTTAACTTTATCCAAAATGAACATCCTCAAACAATTGCCCTAATCCTCTCTTATTTAGAGGCAGGGCAAGCGGGGGTTATTTTATCTTCTTTACCACAGGAAGTACAAGCTGACATTGCTAAACGTATAGCGGTCATGGAATCAACTTCACCAGAAGTGATTAGCGAAATTGAATCTGTGTTAGAACGTAAATTATCATCAACCGTTACGCAGGATTATACAGAAACTGGTGGTATTGATGCAGTCGTTGAAGTTTTAAATGGAGTAGATCGACAAACAGAAAAAACAATACTCGATGCACTGGAAATACAAGACCCAGAACTTGCAGAGGAAATCAAAAAACGTATGTTTGTGTTCGAGGATATTGTTACACTCGACAATCGTTCCATTCAGCGTGTTATTCGTGATTGTGAAAACGAAGACTTACTGCTTTCAATGAAGGTATCAAGTGAAGAGGTAAAAGATATTATATTCCGCAATATGTCACAACGTATGGCTGAAACATTTAAAGAAGAAATGGAAATTATGGGACCTGTACGTTTACGTGACGTAGAGGAGGCACAATCTCGAATTGTTGCTGTTATTCGTCGTCTAGAGGATGCTGGAGAGATTATTATTGCTCGTGGTGGAGGAGATGACGTCATTGTCTAGAATCATCCGTTCTATTTACACTAAGTCTGATAGCGATAATGTCAAAGAAATACAAATCCGTGATATGTTTGAAGCGATGGAAGAATACCAAGAAGAAGGACCTCCTCAGCATCAATTAACGTTAGATGAAGTCGTGGCAGAGCGAGATCGTTTACTTACTGAAGCAAGAACTGCTTTGCAAGCTGAACGAGAGATGTTTGAACAGGAAAAGCATAGGCACTTTCAAGAAATTGAACATTTAAAGCTAAATTGGGAGGAAGAGAGACCCAATCGTGTTCAAGAAGCTTATGATGAGGGATTTGGACAAGGCTATGAAGATGGCGTGAATAAGGCCACTGAAGCAATGGCTCAGTCACTTCAAACAGCGAACGAAATAATGATGTTAGCGAAAGAAAATGCTCAAAAATATATTGAAGATCAAGAAGCGGTAATTTTAGAGTTAGGTTTAACTGCTGCAGAAAGAATTATTGGTACTTCGTTAGAACAGGATAACGAACTATTTGTATCGATTGTGCGTAGAGGGCTAAAAGAAGCAAGAGAAATGAAGGAAATTAAAATTTATGTTTCGCCAGCTTATTATGCTTTAATTACGACCAACCGAGATGAATTAGCAGAAATGTTCCCAATAGACGTACCATTAATGATTTTTGTTAATGAAGATTTGGATAATGAGACAGATTGCTATATTGAAACAAATCATGGAAGAATTATGGTTAGCATCGATGAGCAATTAAATGCTCTCAGATTAAAGTTACATGAAATATTAGAGAGTAAGGAATGATCTTGATGAAAGCGGCTCAATTAATTGAACAAATTCCGCATATCCCAACTTTTAAAAAGTTCGGTAGGGTTACTAGAGTTGTTGGCTTAATGATTGAGTCGCAAGGTCCAGATAGTTCTATAGGTGATGTCTGTAAAATTCATGTGGAAACTGTAAATCATGGTCACCAGATTATTTTAGCAGAGGTCGTTGGTTTTAAAGATGAAATAGTCGTCTTGATGCCTTTTACCTCCTTACGTGAAATATCTATTGGCTGCCTTGTTGAAGGAACGGGAGCTCCACTGGAAGTAAAAGTGGGTCCTGAGTTAATCGGCAAAGTATTGGATTCTATGGGGAATCCAATTGATGGCACTCTATTACCTAAAGGTCTCATGACAGTCCCTACAGAACAAGATCCACCAAACCCACTAACTCGTCCACCAATTAATGAAAGGCTTGAAGTGGGAGTCAAGGCTATTGACGGTATGCTAACAGTTGGAAATGGACAACGTGTTGGTATTTTCGCTGGTTCTGGGGTAGGTAAAAGTACTTTACTTGGTATGATCGCAAGAAATACACAAGCAGATTTGAATGTTATTGCGCTAATAGGTGAGCGTGGTCGTGAGGTTCGGGAATTCATCGAACGTGATTTGGGTGCTGAGGGCTTAAGTCGATCGATTGTTGTTGCAGCCACATCTGATCAACCAGCATTAATGCGGATTAAAGGGGCATTTACAGCTACAGCAATCGCCGAATATTTTAGAAATCGAGGCTTAAATGTCATGCTGATGATGGATTCCGTGACACGTGTGGCTATGGCACAACGTGAAATTGGACTTGCCACAGGAGAACCACCAGCACAAAAAGGTTATACGCCTTCTGTTTTTGCGATATTGCCTAAATTACTAGAACGTACAGGCACCAATGAAAAGGGTTCTATAACAGCATTCTATACTGTTTTAGTAGATGGTGACGATATGAATGAACCCATTGCGGATACTGTGCGAGGGATATTAGATGGTCATATTGTATTGGATCGAAATCTTGCCAACAAGGGGCAATATCCAGCCATAAACGTCTTGAAAAGTGTGAGTCGTTTGATGAATCATGTTGCAGAGCCAACTCATAAGAAAGCTGCTGAACGATTAAGAGAACTCTATTATACTTACGACAAATCAGAGGATTTGATCAATATTGGTGCTTATAAAAGAGGAACCTCTAAAGAAATTGATGAAGCAATTCATTATGAACCGCTCATTACTGCTTATCTTAAACAGGGTTACTTAGATAAAGTGACACTAGAACAAAGTGTCAATGAGTTAATAACATTATCGAACGGTGGTGCGAAATAGATGGTCAGTTATGTGTATCGTTTTGAAAAAGTGTTAACTATTCGCGAACAAGAAAAAAACGAAACCGAAATGGCTTATAAGGAATCTGTCCGTTCTTTTGAAGAAATAGCAACGAAATTATATGACTTGCTAAAAAAGAAAGAAGATTTAATTGCATTTCAGCAGGAGCGTTTAATGGTTGGTTCATCCATAGATGAAATCCATCATTATAGTCGTTTCATTGATAGTCTCGAAAAAACAATTGCAGATGTACAACAGAAAGTGATACAAGCTCGTGCAAAGATGAATTGGCACGAAGAAAAACTATTAGAAAAAAACTTGGAAGTACGTAAATTTGAAAAAATGAGAGAAAAGGATTTTAAGCATTTCCAACAAGAGCAAGATCGTATAGAAAGCCTTTTTTTAGATGAAATTTCATTACAAACGTATAACAAGAAAGAAATCAGGTGATTTCATGGCAAAGAAAGACAATCGATTAGCAACAGAGTTAGTAGAAGAGCAACCAAAGAAAAAATCTGGGGGCTTTCTTAAGTTTTTTACTTGGATTGTACTGCCGATTATGTTTGTAGTAGCGGTTTTGCTTGTTGTGGCAACTTTAATGAATACAAATGTCTTTGATTTAGGAAAAAAGGCAATTGGTAGTTTACCTTTTATTCCCTCAGAAGAACAACAAGCAAAGGATGCTGTCGTTAATAACGACTCTAAAATAGTGAGTTTACAGGCAGAGGTACAAGAAAAAGAAGCAGAGATTACCCAGCTTCAAAAAAAATTAGATTCAACAATAACTGAAAAAGAGAAGCTGCTGACAGAAAAGGAACAGCTTCAATTTGAAATTGAAAAACTAAATCGTGAACAAGATGATGTGAAGCGTGACTTTAACGATATTTTATCAACATTTGATAAGATGTCGCCGAAAGCTGCGGCACCTGTGTTAATCAATATGAGTGATACAGAAGCACTGCGGATTTTAACGAATTTAAAGCCAGATAAATTAGCAGCTATTTTAGAAAAAATGGATGCAAAAGATGCAGCAAAATATACGGAGCTTATGGCTAAACAGTAGGATAATTGAAAGGAGGTGAAAAATAGTGGATGTAGCAATGATGCAAATGATTAATAAAACAGTACCTACTAAAACTGCAGCAACAAAGTCAACAACAGTTGGTAACGCTGAAGGAAAAATAGGCAGCACTCCGAAGAAAGAAAATTTATCAAATTTTGGTTCTGTTTTTGGGCAAGTATTAACTTCTTCAAATGAAACAACTCAAACATCAAAAACGACTTCATCAAATGAACTTGCGGATTTACAAGCATTATTAAATGCTGACTCAATGGAGGAAGTACTAGATTTACTGGGGATTTCTCACGATGATGGCTTATTAATGCTTCAATTTGGAGAAGACGGTAAGGCAGTGGCACTGGATGAAATGCTTCATTTAGAAAATATATTAAATGCATTAGGGATTGATGAAGAGCAGCTTCAAAAAATCGTCCAACAGCTACTAGGAGAAGAAAAGGAAGCAAGTGATGTTTGGGAGCTCTTAACATTAGTAGATGCCCAAGCGCCGGTATTACAGGCGAATATAAGCACTGCTTTACAAGGCGAAGGTCAAGTGACACCAAAAGAGGCATCACAACTTCTTCAAGTGTTGAAATTAGTGCAATTAGTAGGGCAAAAGACAGACTTAACAGCATCCCAAGAAGACCTGCTAACGACTGTGAAGAGCCTATTAACGTCATTACAAACGCAGGTAGGAACTTTGCAGGTAACAACAAAAACAACTGTTACATTGCCATTACTAGGCTTCCAGCAAGTTGTTCAGCAAGTCCAAGTAACGAAACAAAGTGATACAAATACAAATGACATGCTTACGCCACAAACTGTACAAACGAAACCAGACACATTTCATGTAACGTTACCAACGGCTAAGCCTGCTCAATCAGAAGCTTTACTAAAAGAAATGCAAGCCATTATCAATCGAGCTCAGATTTCGAACGCTCAAGGTATTACACGTTTAACCATAAAATTGTATCCAGAAAATCTAGGGACGGTTCGTATTGAACTTGTACAAAATGATGGTGTCCTTACAGCCCGTTTGCTGGCTTCTACAGCTCATGGACGTGAATTGCTTGATAGTCAAGCACACCAGCTAAAACAGGCATTTGCTCAGCAAAATATACAAGTAGATCGCCTTGATATTGCACAATCATTACAAGATGCCGATCGTCAACAACGTGATCAAAGCTTCTTCAATAATTTCTTTAAACAACAACAGGACGAAGAACAGGATCAAAAAAGTGATGATGAAGATGAAGGAATGTCCTTTAGTGACTATTTAATAAGTGAGGAGGTGTAACAATGGCAGATACTACAACAAAAGTGACAAATACATCCATAACAGATGATCTTTATTACTCAAATTATAGAAAGCCAACGAAGCAAACAGGAAATAGTGAGCTCGGTAAAGACGCCTTTTTACAATTGTTGATTACACAATTACAGCATCAGGATCCTACAAATCCAATGGACGACAGGGAGTTTATTTCTCAAATGGCGCAGTTTTCTTCTTTGGAACAAATGCAAAATATGACAAAGGCAATGGAATCATTATTGTCATCACAGCAACAATCACAAATGATGAACTATGCAACCTTTATTGGCAAGGAAGTCAAATGGCATGAAATAACAGAAGAAAAAGATGAAAAAGGAAATCCTGTGGTCAATGAAGGAACAGGTGTAATTGAATCACTTAAATTTGTAGATGGTAGTGTTGTTTTCAAATTAGCAGATGGAAAAGAAATTTCACCTGGTAATATATCTGGAATTTTAAGTGGAGCTAGCAATCCTAGTTCAAATGGCAATAATAATGTACAAGAATCTCCGTTAGTGAAGGCTAGCCAATTAATTGGAAAGAATGTAACGTATAAAGACGGTGACCAAGAGCTAACAGGACGAATTGTCTCTGTTTCTAATAAAGATGGGGTCATTAATTACGTACTAGACAATGATAAAAAGCTAACAGATAAAGATTTTACAGTTATTAGTGAATAAAGGTGGAGAATAGTGATGGATAAGTTTTCAATTCATCGTGTACCCTTGCATCCATCTATTCGCACAGTACAGCCTAAGCCAATCAATACACAACAATCGTTTAAAGCTCATTTACAGGAAGCGTCTAGACAAGAGCTAAAAGTGAGCAAACATGCACATGAACGTATCATGGAGAGAAAAATTGATATCTCTGAACTAGAATGGCAGGTTGTATCGGATAAGGTATTTGAAGCACACTCAAAAGGTGTCAAACAACCATTAGTCTTGATGGATCAAGCAGCTTTAATTATCAGTGCTAAAAACGCTACGGTAATTACAGCAATGGATCGCACGGAAGCAAAGCAACAGTTATTTACTAATATTGATGGCACAATTGTGCTTTGAAGGCTGGACCTTCTTACGTAAGGAAGCCTTGGTGAGCTGACTGATAGAGGCTCACCCTATATAAAACGAAGGGAGAACGAAAACATATGTTACGTTCTATGTACTCAGGTATTTCAGGTCTTAAAAACTTCCAAACTAAGTTGGATGTAATTGGTAATAATATAGCGAACGTTAATACAATTGGCTTTAAAAAAGGGCGTGTAAATTTTAAAGATTTAATGTCTCAAACGCAGGCAGGTGCATCCGCAGCAACAGCTACGCGAGGAGGAGTGAATCCACAACAAGTTGGTTTAGGTGCCCAATTAGCAGCAATTGATACAATACATGGTGGTGGCTCATTACAAGGGACTGGTCGAGGACTTGATTTAGGGATTGAAGGAGATGGTTTCTTCATGGTTGCCGATGCAAATGGAGCTCCAGACCCTGATAGTGGCTTTATTGATGAAGAGGGCTTCAACAATACCCTATTTACTCGTAATGGTGTGTTTTATATGGATAGCAATGGCTATTTAGTTAATGCTGATGGTAAATATCTAGTAGGTGTATCTGCTGGAGATGAAATTGTAATGGAAGCTGATGATGATGGTATTAATCCAGATGAGGCACCAGTTGCCTCAGGTGATGAAGGTGCAAACTTATTCGATGATGATGGGGTATTAACACCTGATGATGGAACTGTTGGTCCAATTCGTATTCCAACAACTGCTAAAGAGATTAGTATAGGAGCAAATGGTACGATTGAATATGTAGACTTAAATGGTAATCGTCAATGGGCAGGACAGCTGATTATGGCTAAATTCCCGAATGCTGGGGGTTTAGCTAAGGTAGGAGGCAACTATTACCAACAAACAGCTAACTCAGGAGCTGCTTATGCACAAGTAGCCACTGTTGCAGGTATGGGTAAAGTAGTACCTGGGACAGTAGAGATGTCAAATGTTGATTTATCAGAAGAGTTTACAGAGATGATCGTTGCACAGCGTGGTTTCCAAGCGAACACACGTATTATTACAACTTCAGATGAAGTGTTACAAGAACTAGTAAACTTAAAACGATAATAAAATAGTCCTTTCAAAACGGACGTTTTAACAAACATATTTTCATATGAGGGAGGGTCGGGCCGGCTCTCATGCTAGACCCGGCCCTAATTCATGATTGAACTAACACGTCTAAATGGCAAAGCATTTACATTAAATGCTTTATACATAGAAACAGTCGAATCATTTCCAGATACGACTATTACATTAACAACTGGAACAAAATTAATTGTTTTAGAGAGTGAAGATGAGGTGCGACAAAAGGTTACTGCCTTTTATAACAATATACAAATACTATCCAACCCGCATCTACGAGGTGAAGAAGATGAAGAATAATAAAATGCTAACAATGATTATTATTTTACTAGTAGCAGTCATTCTGATTGGGGTTATTTTGTTTGTATTGCTTACGCAATTTAATAAGCCCACAGGAGCTGTTGAGCCGTCCATTGATGAGATTGTAGAGGCAACAGTGGAGATACCAGAGATCACGACAAATCTTGCAGATAAAAGAGTTGTTCGCTTGTCATTGAAAATTCAAACGACAAGCAAAGATGCTGCTGCAGAATTAACAAAGCGCGTTTTCCAAGTGCAAAACATCGCCATTCAAGAGCTTTCTGAAATGGAGCAAAAGGACTTAGAAGGTAAGCAAGGGAAACAAATTTTCCAAAAATCATTAAAAACAAGATTAAATGAGTTGATGCAAGAGGGAGAAGTCCAGGAAGTATATTTTACCTCCTTCATTACTCAATAAAACAGAAACTGCTTGAATTGGAGGTGGGCAAATGGCAGGAGATGTGTTATCTCAATCCGAGATAGATGCGCTGCTTTCCGCTATATCGACAGGGGAAATGTCAGCGGATGACATAAAAAAAGAGGACGAGGGACGTAAGGTTAAAGTTTATGATTTTAAACGAGCACTTCGATTCTCAAAAGATCAAATCCGAAGTTTGACCCGAATACATGAAAATTTCGCACGACTATTGACAACCTTTTTCTCTGCACAGCTTAGAAGCTATGTACAAATTACGGTTGCATCAGTAGACCAAATACCATTTGAAGAGTTTGTTCGTTCCATTCCAAATATGACACTCATTAATGTATTTGAAGTGCCACCATTAGATGGTAATATATTAATGGAAATTAATCCGAATATTGCCTATTCGATGTTAGATCGCCTAATGGGCGGTAGTGGGGCAAGTCATAGTAATGTAGATAACCTAACGGAAATAGAAACAAAAATTATGACAAACCTTTTTGAACGCTCATTCGACAATTTACGCGAAGCATGGGAAAATGTTGCGGAAATTGATCCTATATTAGTGGAACTTGAAGTAAATCCACAATTTTTACAAATGATTTCACCTAATGAAACGGTTGTCGTAATTTCATTAAATACGATAATTGGTGAGACAAGCGGTATGATTAATATTTGTATTCCGCATGTTGTATTGGAGCCAATTGTTCCAAATCTTTCGGTTCGCTATTGGATGCAAACCAATACGAAAGAGATGTCACCAGAGCAAACAAAAATGCTTGAAACACGTGTGAAACAAGCCCAATTACCACTCTCAGTTGAATTAGGATTAACGGACATCACTATTGAAGATTTCCTAACAATGCAAGTTGGGGATGTCATACAGTTAGATCAAAAAATTGAAGCGCCATTACTACTAAAAGTAGGTACATTGCCGAAGTTCACTGTTCAACCAGGTAAAAAGGGCAAAAAATTAGCAATCCAGATTATCGACCCTTTGAAAGGAGGAGACGAAGATGAGTGATGAAATGCTCTCCCAAGAAGAAATTGAAGCGCTATTAAGGGGCGAGACGTTGGGAGATAAAAACAACGACACTGATGCTTCAACAAATGAAGAAATAAATGAGATACGAGTGGAGGATTACCTTGATTCGTTTGCACAAGATGCATTAGGAGAGGTAGGCAATATATCCTTTGGTAGCTCTGCCACAGCTCTTTCAGCGTTATTGGGTCAAAAAGTAGATATTACAACTCCTAGTATTTCGATGATTAATCGTAATAAATTAGAAGAGGAATTTCCTCATCCATATGTAGCTGTACAAGTTGAATATACAATTGGTTTAACAGGTATGAATTTACTTGTTATTAAACAATCTGATGCAGCAATTATCGCAGATTTAATGTTAGGTGGCGATGGATTAAATCCGAAGCCAGACTTAGGTGAAATTCAGCTAAGTGCTGTTCAAGAGGCTATGAATCAAATGATGGGCTCAGCTGCTACATCTATGTCGACGGTCTTCAACAAAAAAGTAGATATTTCTCCACCGACAATTGATTTAATGAACATCTCGCAAGATGAAGGTCGAGAAAATATTCCAGAAGACGATTTGCTGGTGAAAGTGTCATTTAGATTAAGAATTGGTAATTTAATTGATTCGAATTTAATGCAATTATTACCGCTTAAATTTAGTCAAAATATTGTAAAATCTTTATTAGGTGAAACAGGAGTGTTTGAGGAACCTGTGGCAGCAACTATTGCACCTGAGGCTCCACCAGTTACACCACCGCCTGTTCAACAGCAAATACCTGTAGCACCACCATCTGAACAACCAGTTTATCAACAGCAGTCAGCACCGATGCAGCAACCGATTTATCAGGAGCCACAGCAATTTGCACAACCAGCAAGACCAGCACAACCTGTAAATGTGCAACAAGCGCAGTTTGCTAGCTTCGATACAAATGTAATCTCTCAATCTGAAGCTAGAAATTTAAATATGCTACTTGATATTCCATTGCAAGTTACTGTAGAGTTAGGACGTACGAAACGTTCTGTTAAAGAGATTTTAGAACTATCAAGTGGGTCAATTATTGAACTGGATAAATTAGCGGGAGAACCGGTTGATATTTTAGTCAATAGTCGTTTAATTGCTAAAGGGGAAGTCGTTGTTATTGACGAAAACTTTGGTGTCCGTATTACAGATGTTTTAAGTCAAGCAGAGCGTTTAAATAATTTAAGATAGTTTCAATTGGAGGAGTTAACCATGTCTAAAAGAATTTTGATTGTAGACGACGCTGCATTTATGCGCATGATGATCAAGGATATTTTATCAAAAAATGGATTTGAAGTTGTTGGAGAGGCAGCAGATGGTTTACAAGCTGTCGAAAAGTACAATGAACTAAAACCAGATTTAGTAACAATGGATATCACAATGCCAGAGATGGACGGTATTGCAGCTCTTAAAGCAATTAAGGGAACAGATCCAAGTGCAACTGTAATCATGTGTTCAGCAATGGGGCAACAAGCAATGGTAATCGATGCGATTCAAGCTGGTGCGAAAGACTTTATCGTAAAACCTTTCCAAGCAGATCGTGTAATTGAAGCGATTCAAAAAGCGCTAGGATGATTGCATGAAAATGTTAAAATCATTTTGTTTAACGATGATTTTCGCATTTCTTGTATCCTTCCTGTTTTTGTACCCGACACCGACTTCTGTCTATGCAGACGCTGATACAAATAGTGTCACGGATTGCATTAAAGACCCAGAAGCTTGTAATGGAGATACGACTGATCCAGCTGCTAAACAAGAAACAACTGTAACAGCAGCTGGAGATATATCTGCATGGGAATACATAAAAATGGTTTTGGCGCTTATTTTTGTTGTAGCTTTATTTTATGGATTGATGAAGTTTTTAAATAAACGAAATTTAAACTTCCAACGTAATCAAATGGTACAAAATTTAGGCGGTTTATCGTTAGGTGCACAAAAGTCAGTTCAGCTTTTACAGGTAGGTAAAACATTGTATTTAGTTGGGGTCGGAGAAGACGTTCAACTTTTACGAGAAATTACAGATCCTGAAGAAGTTGAAGCTCTTTTAGCCCTATATAACGAAAGACAAGAATTTGCAGCAACATCACCGTATATTGCAGAAGTATTTTCTAAGTTTAAGAGAAAAGATAGCGCGAAGGTGCAAAATGAGCAGCAAAAGCAGGATTCATTTGGCAATCTATTCGAAAAAAAGCTATCAGAAATAAAACAGGAGCGTAGTGATGAGATAGAGAGATGGAAGCAGAAGGAGAAGGATGGTAAATGAATGATTTAATCAATATTTTTTCCAACAGCGATCCAACGAATGTCTCTACATCTGTAAAGCTCTTACTGTTACTAACAGTTTTATCACTTGCACCAAGTATTTTAATTTTAATGACATCCTTTGCTCGTATAGTCATAGTCTTATCATTTGTGCGTACAGCATTGGCAACACAGCAAATGCCACCAAATCAAGTGATCATTGGGCTGGCACTATTTTTAACATTTTTTATCATGGCACCAACCTTTCAAGAGGTCAATAAAGAGGCATTACAACCATTGTTTGCTGAAGAAATTGGTATAGAAGAAGCCTATGACCGTGCTAGTGTGCCATTTAAAGAGTTTATGAGTAAGCATACTAGGCAAAAAGATCTTGATTTATTTTTAACATATAATCAAGCAGAAAAACCAGCATCAGTGGAGGAAATCCCACTGACTATGCTTGTACCTGCCTTTGCTTTAAGCGAAATTAAAACAGCATTTCAAATTGGTTTTATGATTTTTATTCCATTCCTAGTGATCGATATGATTGTTGCAAGTACATTAATGTCGATGGGGATGATGATGTTACCGCCAGTAATGATTTCATTGCCATTTAAAATATTATTATTTGTACTGGTTGATGGCTGGTATCTCGTTATGAAATCGTTACTACAAAGTTTTTAGGGGATGATACAGTATGACAGGTGAGTTGGTTATTTCCATTGCAGAGCGTGCTATAATGATTATCCTTCTAACAAGCGGTCCGCTACTATTAGTTGCTTTAATCTCGGGTTTAGCGGTAAGTATCTTTCAAGCCACAACTTCGATACAAGAGCAAACGTTAGCATTTGTACCAAAAATTATTGCTGTCTTAGTGGCCATCGTATTCTTTGGCCCTTGGATGCTATCTCAAGTTACAAGCTATGCGAGAGACATATTCGAGAATTTAACGCGTTATATAGGGTGAGTACATGAATGAATTAATTCCGCATTTAACGGTTTTCTTATTAGTACTTGTACGTGTCTCAGCCTTTTTTGCTACGGTTCCTTTTTTTTCCTATAGAACCATTCCACCTCAAGTCAAAATTACTCTCGCACTGGTTTTAGCTTGGATGATGTACTATACAATTGATGTTGAGCCATTTGCATTCAATGATGATTACATATTATTAGTGGTGAAAGAAGCACTAGTTGGACTATTACTCGGTCTAATGGGCTATATCATCATGTCCGCAATTCAAATTGCAGGAAGCTTTATCGATTTTCAAATGGGTTTTGCCATTGCTAATATAATTGACCCGCAAACAGGTGCTCAAAGTCCATTAATCGGTCAGTTTTTTAATATGCTAGCACTGCTTTTATTGTTAGCGATTGATGGCCATCATATGATTCTTAATGGAATCTACTACAGCTATCAATTTTTCCCGATGGATCAATTCCCTAGTTTTATGAATGAAAACTTTCCTCAATTTATTATCACAACTTTCACAGCAGTTTTTGCCATAGCATTCCAGATGGCTGCTCCTGTTGTAGCGACCTTATTCTTGGTCGATTTAGCTTTAGGGATCACTGCAAAAACAGTACCGCAATTAAACATATTTGTTGTCGGTTTTCCTATTAAAATTGGTGTTAGTTTTTTAGTGTTATTTACAATGATGGCCGTTATGATTCAAGTTATTCAAAAGCTTATTACGATTATGATTTATGGGATGCGTGATTTAATGGCCATTTTAGGTGGTGGATAATATGAGACTACTACTGAATTTAGAGCTACAATTTTTTGCGGGTGAAAAAACAGAAAAGGCAACCCCTAAGAAACGACAGGATGCTCGGAAAAAAGGGCAAGTTGTCAAGAGTCAAGATATTTCTAGCGCCATTGTAATGTTAATGGTATTTATCTTTTTGTTTTTCTTTGCAGGCTCTTTGCGTGACGAGCTATTAGCTTTTTTCAGGCAAACCTTTATTCATAACATACGCATCGAATCACTGACTATTGATAGTGTGATGCACCTATTTACAGAAACTTTGATTCAAATGGCTTTTATCATTGTGCCCATTATGGCAATTGCATTTGTCGGAGCACTTGCAGGTAACTTTTTGCAATTTGGTTTTCTTTTTACGTTAGAGCCAATGAAGTTTGATTTGAAAAAGATGGACCCTATTAAAGGGTTAAAAAAGATATTTTCTGTCAAAGCCATTGTGGAGTTAATAAAGTCTGTTTTAAAGATTGGTTTTATCGGAAGTGTTACAACAATTATTATTTGGTCAAACTTACCAGAAGTTTTGGCGTTATCGTTTAAAAGTCCATGGATGACTCTCATTACGGTAGGGAAGCTTGTTGGTATTATGGGTATAGCAGCTTCTTTAGTATTACTTTGTGTATCCGTTTTAGACTGGATGTATCAAAAACATGAGTATGAAAAAAATCTTAAAATGTCTAAGCAAGATATTAAAGATGAATATAAAAATAGTGAGGGTGACCCCCTAATCAAATCAAAAATCAAACAACGCCAACGTGAGATGGCGATGAGACGTATGATGTCAGAGGTTCCGAGTGCGGATGTAGTTATTACCAATCCTACTCACTATGCAATTGCCCTCAAATATAATGAGGACAGTATGGATGCTCCTCGTGTTATTGCGAAGGGGACAGACTTTATTGCTCAAAAAATTAAACTGATCGCCAAAGAACATGATGTAATAATGGTTGAAAATCGACCTTTAGCACGAGCTATGTATGACCAGGTAGAAATAGGCGATCAGGTACCAGAAGAATTTTTCAAAGCAGTAGCAGAGATACTCGCTTATGTTTACCGTATTAAGCGAAAAATTTAAGGCTTTTTGTAGGAGGGACACAAATGAAAGTTCGCGATATTGGGGTTTTAGGTGCGGTTATTTTAATCGTTGCGATGCTCATCATCCCTCTTCCTCCGTGGATGTTAAGTTTTTTAATTGTCATTAATATTACATTAGGATTAATTGTACTGCTCACAGCAATGAGTATGAAAGAAGCATTGGATTTTTCCATTTTTCCTTCGGTAATTTTACTATTAACTTTGTTCCGATTAGGACTAAGTGTTTCCACTACTCGTGCCATCTTAGCAAATGGAGATGCAGGTTCGGTCGTTGAAACTTTTGGTGATTTCGTAGTTGGAGGAAATATACTTGTTGGTTTAGTCGTCTTCTTAATTTTAGTGTTAATTCAGTTTATTGTAATTACAAAAGGTGCAGAACGAGTAGCAGAAGTAGCGGCACGTTTCACACTTGATGCGATGCCAGGTAAACAAATGAGTATTGATGCTGACTTAAATGCGGGGATTATTTCCGAAAAAGAAGCGCGCGAGCGACGTGAAAAAGTTGCAGGGGAAGCGGACTTTTACGGTGCAATGGATGGTGCCACGAAATTTGTAAAAGGGGATGCCATCGCTTCAATGGTAATGGTTATTATCAATCTATTATTTGGTATCATCATTGGCGTTGTACAAATGGGGCTTCCATTTGCAGAAGCAGCAACACATTTTTCGAAACTAACAGTTGGGGACGGTATTGTATCCCAAATTCCTGCCTTGCTTATTTCGACTGCTACAGGAATTGTCGTAACACGAGCCTCTTCTAAAGGTAGTCTTGGTCAAGACATTACAGGCCAATTATTTGCTCAAGCTAAGCTGCTTTATGTAGCAGGAGGTACCATTGTATTACTAGGGCTATTTACGCCAATACCAAACTGGGTAACGCTGCCAATAGGTCTTTCATTAATTGCGGGAGCTTATATGATGGAACGTAAGAAGCCAGAGGATGAAGAAGAATTACAGGAGATTGAAGAAGAAGTGGCTACTGACGGCATGAAGAGCCCTGAGAATGTTGTGAATTTATTAAATGTGGACCCAATTGAATTCGAATTTGGTTATGGATTAATTCCCTTAGTAGATGCCGCTCAAGGTGGAGATTTATTAGACCGTGTTATCATGATTCGTCGACAGCTTGCCTTGGAGTTAGGTATCGTGATCCCAGTAGTCCGTATTCGAGACAATATTCAGCTTCAACCAAATGAATATCGAATTAAAATAAAGGGGAACGAAATGGCACGAGGCGAACTTTTACTAGATCATTATTTAGCGATGAGCCCTGGAGACGATGATTCTATTGAGGGTATTGATACTGTCGAGCCATCATTTGGATTACTAGCTAAATGGATTACAGAGCAAGTAAAAGAGGATGCGGAAATGTATGGTTATACAGTTGTGGACCCACCAAGTGTGGTGTCAACACATTTAACTGAAATAATTCGAGCAAATGCTCATGAGTTATTAGGCCGTCAAGAGACAAAGCAGTTAATCGATCACTTACGCGAATCCCATCCAATTTTAGTAGAAGAATTAACACCTGCACCTTTATCTACTGGAGAAATCCAAAAGGTACTGGGTAAGCTTCTTCGGGAGAATGTATCAGTGCGTAACTTACCTATTATTTTTGAGACACTTGCAGACTATGCAAAATTAACGAGTGATACAGATATCTTAGCTGAATATGTGCGTCAAGCATTAGCTCGTCAAATTACAGCGCAATATGTTGGGGATAGTTCAGTATTAAAGGTGATTACGGTTTCAGGTAAAGTAGAAAAAATGATTGCTGATAGTATCCAACAAACGGATCACGGTAATTATTTAGCTATGGACCCACAAGATTCTCAAACAGTATTAGAAACTATTGCAGCGGAAGTAGAGCGTGTTTCGTTTATGGAGCAATCAGCTATTATATTATGCTCGCCAGCCGTTCGGATGTATTTACGACAACTAACGGAGCGTTATTTCCCACAAATTCCGGTTCTATCTTATAATGAATTGGATGCTTCGGTTGAAATTCAAAGTGTTGGGGTGGTGAATGTTCAATGAAAATGAAAAAGTATTATGCATCATCCATACCAGAGGCGATGAAGCAAGTGCGAGCAGAATTAGGTGAGGACGCAGTCATTTTAAATTCAAAAGTCGTCATCACAAAGAAATTTTTTGGCATGATAAAAAAGAAAAGTTTTGAAGTGGTTGCGGGTATTGATGCAATGGAGCCCCAGCAGGTGGCTTCAGTTCCAACACCAGCTGTACTGCCTGTAGTAAAAAAAGAGAATGCAAGGTTACAAGAGATTACAAATGCTATTCAAGCAAAAATGCATCAGGAACCACCCCTTGATGTAGCAGCAGTACATGAGGACGCTAGCATGTCAGAAGAATTGAGAAAAGAAATTGCTGATTTAAAATCATTAATGCAATCGATGCATAAAAAGACTACCCAAGCTCAATATCCCGATGAACTCTTACCCTTCATTGAATACTTAAGACAGCAAGAGCTAAGTGAAGAGCTCATCACAACGATAGGTGATGAGCTTTTTATGCATTTTAAAGAAGCATCCGAAATAAATTTTTCACAATGTAAATTGATAGCAAAAAATTTATTACGTAAGAAGCTAGAAGTACTTCCAGTCGGAGGATTATCCTACGAAAGAAAATATATAAACATTTTAGGGCCAACAGGGGTTGGTAAGACTACAACTATTGCTAAAATGGCTGCTAGAGCTGTGTTAGAAAAAAAGAAAAAGATTGGCTTTATTACGACAGATACTTATCGGATTGCGGCAATAGAGCAGCTTAAAACATATGCTGGTCTTTTACAAGCTCCTGTAGAAATTGCTTACAATGCAACAGATTTTGAACAAGCAATCCAGAGATTATCACATTTAGATTTGGTTTTTATTGATACAGCTGGTCGAAATTATAAAGAAGTCAAGTATGTTGATGATCTCCAACGCCTTATAAAATTCGATGATCATGCAGAATCTTATTTAGTGCTTGCAATGACAACGAAAGAAAGGGATATGGAGAATATTGTAGATCAATTTAAACAATTACCAATTCAAAAATTTATTTTTACAAAAATTGATGAAACAAATTCTATTGGCACAATGATCAATTTAATGATTAAATATAATAAAGGACTTGCTTACTATACGAATGGTCAAGAAGTACCAGAAGATATTGAAGAAGCTGATTTAGAAGCAGTACTTAATTTGTTTTTTCAAGGTGAAGAAAAATGAGAGACCAAGCTGAAGCATTACGCTTAAAAATGATGAAACAGCAAGGCGAACTAGGTAGAGCGATTGCAGTTGTAAGTGGCAAAGGTGGAGTAGGTAAAAGTAACTTCACAATGAACTTTGCCATGACTTTAGCCCAAAAGGGAAAAAGAGTTGTCATTGTAGACATGGATATTGGGATGGGGAATATCCATATCTTAATTGGGAAAAATGCTTCTTATAGTTTAAAAGATTACTTAGAAGGAAATAAGCAACTAGATGAGGTAATATTTGAAGGGCCTTACGATTTAAGGTATATTTCAGGTGGGTCAGGTATGACGAGTGTGCTTGATTGGTCTCATAGTATGTTTGAACGACTTATTCAAGCATTTGAAGAACTTCAAAAAAACTATGATTATATTTTATTTGATATGGGCGCTGGTGCTACTAATTGGTCGTTAGATTTACTCACATCTATTGATGAAATTATCGTCATTTCAACAGCGGAACCTACTTCTATTACAGATGCGTACTCCATGATGAAATATATTCATGTTCGAGATCCAGATAAGCAGTTTTATATTCTCTGTAACCGCGCTTTCAGTAAAGAAGAAGGAATAGAAACGAATGAACGTTTACAGTTAACAATGAAACGTTTTTTAGACAAAGAAACGATCATTCTTGGTTCATTACCTGAAGACCCTGTTGTGCGTAAGGCAGTGCGCGAGCAAGTGCCATTCTCACTTGCTTATCCAGACGCATTAATATCAAAGACATTGCAACTTATAGTCGTTCGTTTTATGGAGCAACGTGCGGGGGAAATACATGCACATGATCAAACAACGAAAAAATTTTTAACGAAACTTAGAAGTATTTTCTCGAAAGGGCGTGATTAATTGGACTTTTTGCATAAAAGCAAGCTTTTAGTTGTGGATGATTCTGCTTTTATGAGAAAGCTAATTAGTGACTTTTTTGTTGGCAACTCGAAGGTGGAAGTAGTTGGAACAGCTCGAAATGGAAAAGATGCGATCAAAAAGATACAATCGTTGAAGCCAAACGTTGTGACAATGGATATTGAGATGCCTGAAATGAATGGGCTCGATGCTTTAAAAGAAATTATGATACAATGTCCAGTTCCTGTAGTAATGCTCTCAAGTACCACTCAACGTGGGACAGAAAATGCAATTGCTGCAATTGAGGGCGGGGCAGTAGATTTTGTTGCCAAGCCGAGCGGGACCATCTCCCTTGATTTACATAAAATTCAAAATGAACTTGTGCACAAAGTGGAACAAGCTGCAACGGTGCCAATTTCCAAATTGAAAAAACCTTCTGGTAGTAAACGACAACAAGAACAAGTGACAAGGGTGAGTACCGTAATAAAGGAACCACAACAGCATGGACGAACAAATACGTCTATTAATGTTGTTTCTACTAAGGTAGCCGTAACTAAACCAATGGTAGAATGGAGTAAAATAGGAAAGAAGATTGTGTTAATTGGCACATCAACAGGAGGACCTCGCGCACTTCAGGAGGTTGTTACTAAAATTCCTAAGTCTATTCAAGCTCCCATATTAATTGTACAGCATATGCCTGCTGGATTTACTAAATCGCTTGCTAACCGACTTGATCAGCTAAGTGAAATTTCTGTTAAAGAAGCTGAACAGGGCGATATTTTGCAAAATGGAGTAGCTTATATTGCACCAGGTGGATATCATTTAAAACTTAGAAAAGTAGGGACAACTTTTGGCATTGTTCTTGATAATCAAGAAGCACCAAGATCTGGCCATCGACCTTCTGTAGATGTAATGTTCGAAGATGTTAGTCAATATAAAGATTTTGATAAAGTAGCAGTGATTATGACAGGTATGGGTCATGATGGCTCTAATGGTCTAAAAGCATTAAAAAATACTGGCAATGTCATTGCTATTGCAGAATCAGCTGAAACTTGCATTGTATATGGTATGCCAAAAGCAGCAGTAGAAACGCAACTTGTTGATGAAGTTGCAGATGTAGATGATATTGCACAAACAATAATGAAATATTTGCCTTAAAAGGGGTGTCCTCTTATGGAAGTCAATCAATATTTAGAGATGTTTATTGAAGAAAGTAAAGAGCATTTACAAGCGTGTAGTGAACATTTATTAGAATTAGAAAAAAATCCAGACGATTTGGCAATTGTTGGGGAAATATTCCGCTCTGCACACACATTAAAAGGTATGTCTGCCACAATGGGCTTCGAAGATTTAGCAGATTTAACCCATAAAATGGAGAATGTTTTAGATGCCATCCGTAACGAGAAGATTCATGTTACACCTGAAATTTTAGATGTCGTATTTGAATCTGTTGATCATTTAGAAGAAATGGTAATGGATATTGCTAACGGTGGAGATGGTAAGCGTGATGTTTCCTCAACTGTCGCACAACTAAAGCGTATAGAACTAGGTGAGGAAGTAATACCAGAGGTGGTAGCAACGGTTGCTGCACCGGTTGTTGAAAGTGTATTAGAATATGATTCGTTTGAACAAACAGTCATTACACAATCGGCTGAACAAGGCTTTAATGCTTTTGAAATTTCAGTAACATTACGTGAGGATTGCCTTCTTAAGGCAGCACGTGTATTTATGGTGTTTGAGATTTTAGAAAAAGATGGGGATGTCATTAAATCAAGTCCATCTGTTGAAAAGCTAGAAGATGAGCAGTTTGATCAACAATTTTATGTAGCCTTTGTCACAAAAACAACAGCTGAGGATATGCAGAAAAAGCTAATGAAAGTTTCTGAAGTTGATGAGGTTATTGTGACTACAATTGACCAAAGGAAATTTAGTGAAAAAGTATTTGAAGCGCACCAAGAAGTAGCAGCAACTGCAACAGCAGTGGCTGAGGTAGCCGCAATACCAACAAATACGCCTGCTGCTAAAGCCGAGCCTGTTGCAAAACCTGCTAAAGAAGCTACACCTTCCAAGGCTGACAAAAATCATGCACCTGTAGGTAATAAAACAATTCGTGTAAATATTGAACGTCTAGATATTTTAATGAACTTGTTTGAAGAGCTTGTCATTGATCGTGGTCGATTGCAATCTATCTCTACTGAAGTAAATCATGGAGAACTAAATGAAACAGTAGAGCGTATGAGTCGTGTGATGGGTGATTTGCAAACTATTATTTTAACAATGCGAATGGTACCTGTAGAAACAGTTTTCAATCGTTTCCCGAAAATGATTCGTCAACTATCACGTGATTTAAATAAGAAAATCAACCTTGAAATTATTGGTGCTGAAACCGAACTAGATCGTACAGTAATTGATGAAATTGGAGATCCGCTTGTTCACTTGATTCGTAATTCTGTGGATCATGGCATTGAGAATCCAACTGCTCGTCGTGCAAAAGGCAAGCCTGAAGAAGGAACGGTCGTATTGCGTGCCTATCATAGCGGAAATTACGTCTTTATTGAAATTGAAGACGATGGCGCGGGCATAAATCGAGAAAAAGTATTAGCGAAAGCTATTTCAAAAGGTATTGTTACACAAGAACAATCCTATTCAATGTCTGATAAACAAATTAATGAGCTTATTCTAGCTTCAGGCTTCTCCACTGCAGATGTTATTTCAGATGTATCTGGTCGTGGAGTAGGTTTAGATGTTGTAAAAACAACGATTGAATCACTAGGTGGCAATATTTCAATTGAATCAACACAGGATGTTGGATCCATCTTCTCGATTCAATTACCACTGACATTATCAATTATTTCAGTTATGCTTGTGGAGATTGAAAAGGAAATTTATGCAATTCCACTATCTTCTATTATTGAAACATCTATTATCCGTTCATCAGAGATTATGAATGCGCATAATCAAAAAGTAATCGACTTCCGTGGCAAAGTTGTTCCGTTGGTATTCTTAGAGGAAATCTTTGAGGTACCTCGTCAAGAGCATCAAGATGAAGAATTCCACTCAGTAGTGATCGTCCGTAAAGGTGAAAAACTTGCTGGTTTAGTGGTGGATTCATTCATTGGCCAACAAGAAATTGTCTTGAAGTCTTTAGGAAATTACTTAACAAATATCTTTGCCATTTCAGGAGCAACAATCTTAGGCAATGGTAAAGTAGCCTTAATTGTAGATTGCAACGCACTAATTAAATAAGGTGAATGAATAAGAGAGGTGTAAAGTATGACAAATGCAGTGGAGCAAGAAAGTATTAAAGTAATAGTTTTTCAGTTAGCAGATAAAGAATATGCAATTCCAGTGTCCCATGTTCAAGGAATTGAGAAATTAATGCATATTACTCGTGTACCGAAAACAGCGAAATACGTAAAAGGTGTAATCAATCTACGAGGTGTTGTCACACCAATTGTGGATTTACGTGAACGTTTTGAATTACCTATTTCTGAACATGAAGAAACAACACGCATTATTATTATTTCATTAGAAGATATGGAAGTAGGCTTTGTAGTGGATTCCGCTAACGACGTTATCGATATTCCAGCAAGTGCTATTGAACCGCAACCAGAAGTCGTTGGCTCACTTGAAGAAGAATTTATTTCAGGCGTTGCTAAAGTAGAGAAGCGATTATTAATCTTATTACATTTAGAAAAAGTATTAAATCCACTAAAGTAGGGATCGATAATGACATTTAATCAAAAAATTACATCACTACATTTAGATGTATTAAAGGAGATTGGAAACATCGGTGCTGCGCATGCCGCGACAGCACTTTCCAATTTACTTGGGAAAAAAATTGATATGCGTGTTCCAAAGGTAGAGATGGTGTCCTTTAACGATATGATGGAGTTGGCTGGCGGATCAGAAAACGTAGTTGTTGGCATTTACCTTCGTATTGAAGGTGATGCAGAGGGAAGTATGTTCTTTATATTACCTATCGAACAAGCAAACCGCTTTATACGTCGGCTTATTTTCGATGACTCTTTTGACTTTAAAAAACGACCTGTTTCAGAGTTAGGTTTATCAGCTATGCAAGAAATGGGTAATATTTTATCAGGCTCCTATTTATCTGCCTTATCGGATTTTACTAATTTAAAAATTTATCCAACTGTGCCAGGTCTAAGTGTTGATATGTTTGGAGCTATAATAAGCATTGGTTTAATAGAATTATCTCATGTCAGTGATAATGTTATTGTGATAAATACATCCATTTTTGAAGAAGGTGTGGAAGACCATGAAACGGTGAGGGGCCATTTCTTCCTACTACCAGATCCTGACTCGTTTGATGCCATTTTTAAAGCATTAGGGGTTTCGTGATATGTTAACCAATAGTAGTGGACAAGTGATTAAAGTGGGAATTGCACAAATGGATGTAGTAAAGCTACCTAACACGATTCGAACTTCTGGTCTTGGTTCATGTGTTGGTGTTATTTTGTATGATGAGTCAAAAAAAATTGCTGGTTTAATCCATGTGATGTTACCAGATTCAAGTTTAGGAAGAGCTGAGTCAATCAATGTCGCGAAATTTGCAGATTCAGGGATTGCTGCAATGATTGATTTACTAAAGTTAGAAGGCGTTCAAAAATTTAAACTCAAGGCAAAAATTGCAGGGGGTGCGCAGATGTTCCAATTTACTTCCGACAAAGATACAATGCGTATTGGTCCCCGCAATGTAGAAGCTGTCAAAAATGAATTAAAGAGGCAGGGCATCCCTTTAGTGGCCGAGGATACTGGTGGAAATAGTGGTAGAACGATTGAATTTAATCCTGCAACGTCGATATTACATATCCGAACAGTTAACCAGGGAGTGAGTGAAATCTAATGTTTGGTTCTATATTTTACAATCTATGGGGAGCATTAATTGCCTTTTCTATTTATTTTTTTAGTACATTTCAAAAACCATTTACGCCTCTGCGAATCCTGATTGGCTCTTTTATTGTAGCAATCATCGCATTTTTTGTAATGTTTATTGTACGTTTTCTAATTGCTTACATCTTGTTTACACCAGAGGAAGATGAGGAAGCGGTTGAAGTCGATATAGAAGAAAAGGAACTTGAATCAATAGAAGGCGTAAAACAAGAAGTGCCAATAGCTAATTCCACGGTTGAATTTCAAGATGAAAATTCCGAGGAAATTGCACAAGTAGTAAGAACGATGATGAATCGAGAAGAAGATCAACAAGTAAATGCGTAAAAGTAAGAGTCGTGACTAACGACTCTTTTTTATTTTGGCTTTGGAGTTTGTAGTATACGAAAAACTTAAGTGAAATTAATTATTTTTATATTATTCATATATATAGTCCTCATGTTAGCATATTTATACAAAGGAAATAGCTTTAAATCTAAAAACTCCAAAATATAAAAATGTAGCTTGTCCGGGGAATTTATCAACTGAAAAGATATTGATTATGGCACCATTTACTGGTCTTGTAAGAGAAACACCTCAGACGGCAGTGCTTAGTTTTTCACAGGAGGATGTATTGGCAGTAGCATATATCCAATAAATGGTCCATTTCAATATATAAAAAGAAAAGAGAATTTCGCTTTTTCTAGGAGGGGAACGACATGAAATCTCATGACTTTATGAAACAAGCACTTGAGTTAGCTAAAGAAAATGAAAGAACAAAACATGGTGCTCCTTTTGGTGCAATTGTAGTTAAAAATGGACAGATTATTGGCTCTGGTGTAAATGAGGTTTCAATCACCAATGATTTGACGAATCATGCAGAGATTCAAGCAATCCGTCAAGCTTGTCACGCACTGAAAACGACCAATTTAGAAGGTTGTGAAATGTATGCAAGTACAGAACCTTGTCCTATGTGTTTGAGTGCCATTTACTATTCTAAAATTTCTACAGTTTATTATTTTAATGCTAATAATCCTAGTCAAGATTATATCTATCATGAACTTTCTTTACCCCATCAGGAGAGGGCCATTCAAATGGTTCATCTAGCTATCAATCTTTAATAAATTTCGGGAGGTTCAATCAATGATACCAACAGCGTATTGGCTAACAAATGTACGATTAGAAACAGGATATCATTACGATAATGGGGTCGTTATAGGAACAAAAACTGCTCTTTTTAATGTACAAGTAGAAAGTGGTGAAATAAACCAAATTCTTAGCGTAGATCAGCCTTTAAAAACTGATTTGCCTAAGCGAGATGCACATGGTTACTTAATGCTCCCTTCTTTTAGAGATATGCATATTCATATAGATAAAACCTATTTTGGTGGACCATGGAAGGCTCCTTCGATTCCCACAGAAGGTCTTATTACAAGATTAAAAGAAGAAGAGATTCTACTGCCAAGCTTATTGCCTGTTGCAGAGGAACGAGCAAAAAAGTTACTAGATTTGCTCATACATGCAGGATCAACACATATTCGTACGCATTGTAATATTGATCCATTTATTGGGTTGAAAAATTTAGAAGCAGTCTTAAGAGCTAAAGAGGCTTACAAAGATAAAGTTGATATAGAGGTTGTCGCTTTCCCACAACATGGCCTCTTACGTAGTAAATCCATTTCTTTAGTAAGAGAAGCTTTGCGAAGTGGAGCGTCTCTAGTAGGCGGTGTAGACCCTGCATCGATTGATGAAAATATAGAAAAATCCTTACAAACGGTGATGGAATTAGCGGTTGAAGCTGATGCAAATGTTGACTTGCATATCCATGATCCTGGTCATCTTGGTATTTTTACCTTTAAACGATTAGCTGCATTAACGGAGGAAGCGGGTTGGCATGGCCGAGTGACAATTAGTCATGCCATGGCCTTAGCCGATGTTTCAACTAATGAAGCAAGTGAAGTGGCAGCGTTACTAGCTCATCACGGTATTGACATTACTTCGTCTGTTCCATTGGATCATACCATTCCTATTCCGTTATTAGATCAAAAAGGTGTTCAAATCTCTTTGGGTGAAGATAGTATTACAGATCACTGGTCCCCGTTTGGTATAGGTGACAGCCTAGAAAAACTAGGCACGCTAGCTGAACGCTTTGGCTTAAGTGATGAACGTTCACTTAGTCAAAGTCTAAAGTATATTGCTGGCGGCATAACACCTTTAAACAAGGATGGACAGCCCCAATGGCCGAAAATTGGAGATATGGCGAATGTCGTGTTTGTAGATGCAACTTGCTCAGCAGAAGCAGTTGCAAGAAGAGCAAGAAGAGTGGCGGTGCTCTTTACAGGGAAAATAGTTGCGGGTGAGCTTTAATTTTTGAAGAAGAAAGGATAAATCTGAAATGAATTCTACTTTTTGGTTAACAAATGTACGTCTTGAAACAGATTATCACTTTGAAAACGACACGATTACTAAAACGAACTCGGCTTGTTCTCATCTATTCATTAAAGATGGGAAAATTGGAGAAATAGTTTCTGCTGATAGCCTATTAGATGATGATTATCCAAAAAAAGATATGAAACAGCTATTAGCACTACCTTCATTTATAGAAAAACATTGTCATTTGGATAAAACTCTGTTGAGCGACAAATGGCGGGCAGTTACACCAGTGAATAATATTTTTGAACGTTGTGAAATTGAAAAAGAGGTACTTCCAACCTTACATACAACTACGCAACAACGCGCTGAGAAACTACTTAGTCGTTATGTCCAGTTTGGAGTTACACATGTACGTACGCATGTGGATTTATATCCTGAGGTAGGGTTGAAAAATTTAGAAGAGGTTCAAAAAGCTTTACAAAATTTTGAAGGAAAGTTGTCTTATGAAATCGTTGCCTTTCCTCAACATGGTCTATTACGAACAAAGGCAACCAATTTAATAAGGGAGGCTCTACGTTTTGGGGTAGGATTTGTAGGAGGTGTCGATCCAGCTACTGTGGATGGAGATATTGAGGCTTCCTTACAACAAATGGTGGAACTCGCTGTTGAAGGAAACGCAGGGATTGACTTGCATTTGCATGACCCAGATCAATTGGGTACTTTTACAATGAAGAGATTAGCCAAATTAACAAAGGAAGCTGGTTTACAAGGCAAAGTAGCCATTAGCCATGCCTTTGGGCTAGGAGATGTTTCACACTCTGAGGCAGAAGAAATGGCAGACATCTTACGTGATGCAGGTATTACGATTGTAACGAGTGTCCCTCTGCGTAGAAAGTTTCCACCTGTTGGTTTATTACACAGTAAAGGAGTACCCGTTGCAATTGGGTGTGACAATATCTTTGATGTTTGGTCCCCATTTGGTAACGGAGATTTATTAGAACGAGCTGGTCGTTTGGCAAAAAGCTCAGGTTGGGAAGATGAACGCTCATTAGCCCAAACCCTTCAATTTATTACAGGGGGAAAAACCTCACTCAATCAAGCAGGTGAGCAAACATGGCCAAAAGTGGGAGATAGTGCAAATATGGTGTTTGTGGAGGCTTCTTGCTCTGCTGAAGCAATTGCTCGAAGATCTCTACGTAAGGCAACTATATTCAATGGAAACTTTGTCTTTAGTTCGATTTAAAGCATAATTTATTGATAAAGAGTGGTTTTTTTATATTGGGTATTATTGCTCTTTTGTTTAATTTGTTCTTTGCTCTACAGTAGTGCTAAAACTAAATCAAAAGAATTCAGTAGCTTCTTAGTAAAAGCTTAATCATATCCAACTGTATCCAAGTGTCATTACACAATGAGGATACAGTTTTTCTATGTCTTTCAAAAACAAAGGAATATATTAGAGACTAAGAGAAACAAATGAAATTATAGTCGATTCTTGTTATAATATAGGAAAGATGGCAACTGCTTATCGGGCTTTAACGATTCAGGCTCACGGCTAGATTAGCTTAAATGTGGATTTTTATAAAAAACAACTAAGAAATCCTGTTGAATGATAAATTTTAAGAGCGCAAGTAGTCGTTAGTAAACAGGCGTGAAAAAGCGTTTTTTAGAGAGGTGGATTTCATGACACAACCAATTCTGAACGATGAGCAAAAACTGTGGAATCGCTGGATACATGAGCGTGATCCCGATGCTGGTGATTTACTTATAAAAAAATACATTTCTTTAGTATCTTATCATGTCCAACGTATTGGTGCAGGTCTGCCCAAAAGCGTATCACGAGACGATTTAACGAGCTTAGGGATGGTAGGACTTTTTGATGCATTAAATAAATTTGACATTAACAGAGATTTAAAATTTGATACATATGCTTCGTTTAGAGTAAGAGGAGCCATCATCGATGGTTTACGAAAAGAAGACTGGTTACCACGGTCAGCGCGTGAAAAAGCCAAAAAATTAGATGCACAAATTGAACAACTAGAACAAAAATATATGCGTCATGTAACACCTGAGGAACTTGCGGAGCATATGGAAGTATCTGTTGAAGATGTTTATCAAACTGTGCAAGAGCATTTTTTTTCAAATGTTCTTTCTATTAATGAACAACAGGACCAAGAAGAAACAGATGGCAAGTCATTTGTCATACGAGACGATACAACAAAAACACCTGAGCAAGCTATCATTAAATCAGAATTGTTAGATGATCTTGCGGAAAATATTCAGAAACTCAATGAAAAAGAACAGCTTGTCCTTAGTTTATTTTACACGGAGGAGTTAACCTTGACAGAAATTGGTGAAATGCTTGAACTATCAACCTCTCGTATTTCACAAATTCATTCAAAAGCGCTATTAAAGCTACGAAAGCTATTATCTAGTGAAATGATTAATGCGTAAATATCCTTGAGGGAGAGATTCCAATGAGTTTAAAAGGTGTCGAGTTACAGATTGCTATTCCAAAAACATTTGAAGCAGGAAAAATGGTTGATCAGGCACAGCAGCAAGTATTGGCTCAACAAGCACATGCAAATGAAGCATTAAAAAAAGAAGTAGAGCGCAAACAAAAAATTGTCAACACATCAGAAGGTATGGATGAAATTAGTGAGGATGAAGATGCAGGTGGTGAGTATTTAACAGGGATTCATAAAAAGAAAAAAAAGGATCAACAAGAAAAACAGGCACAACATCCGTTTAAAGGGAATTTCGTGGATTTTAGTGGATAGGAGTTTACAATGACAACCATTCTAATAGCGGTGCTATTCTTTTTACAGCTAATTTCATTTTACTTTCTTATCATTTTAAATACAAAGTTAGCAAAGTTTAAAGATTTGGAAAAGAAGCAAGAACGTTTAATGAGAGAAATGGACGACACCATTAGTGTGTATTTAGCTGAAATGAAAGATGAAAATGACCGTCTTATTAAAGAGCTACAAAGTGTCTCACAGTCGGAAATAGCTGCTAGTAGCTTGCAGCAAACGGAACAATATATGACACCTCAGGAGCAGCCAACTTTGCCTGTAGTACACGAGGTGAAAAGTGATAGTTCTCTATCTTTAGAGAAAGATGCACGTATCTATGTACCTAAAAATATTGTCGCAAATGCTTATTCACGTCAGCAACATACAAGCTCGAAAATGGTGAAAACAGCTCCACCTCTAAAAGTGGAGGAGCAAAAAGAAGCTGAAAAATTGCTGACAGTGGAACAACAGGCTCTAGAATTAGCAAAACAGGGAAAATCACCAGAGGAAATAGCTAAACAACTGCAAAAGGGTAAAACAGAAATCGAGCTTTTACTGAAATTCCATCACTAAATTGTTGCGAATCGTTCAAAGCTATGATATAGTTGCAAATGGTGTTATTACTACACACGCATTTTGATGCAGTAAGTGGTGCTCTAAGATTAGGGTAGCTTGTTGTAGATGATAAATGCGGAGGATAAAAACCAAACATATTAGGAGGAAATTCACATGTCAGTAATTTCTATGAAACAATTACTTGAAGCTGGTGTACATTTCGGTCACCAAACTCGTCGTTGGAACCCAAAAATGAAGAAATATATCTTCGTTGAACGTAACGGGATCTACATCATCGACTTACAAAAAACTGTAAAAAAATTAGAGGAAGCTTATGACTTCATGCGTCAAGTTGGTCAAGACGGTGGTAAAGTTCTTTTCGTTGGTACGAAAAAACAAGCACAAGAAGCGATCAAAGATGAAGCTGAACGTTCAGGCAACTACTACATCAACCAACGTTGGTTAGGTGGTACTCTTACAAACTTCGGTACAATTCAAAAACGTGTTGCACGTATGAAACAAATCGAAAAAATGGAAGAAGAAGGAACTTTCGAAGTTCTTCCTAAAAAAGAAGTAATCCAACTTAAAAAAGAACACGAACGTCTAATCAAATTCTTAGGCGGTATCCGTGATATGCACGATCTTCCAGACGTAATGTTCGTGGTTGACCCACGTAAAGAACGTATTGCGGTTGCAGAAGCTCGTAAATTAAACATCCCTCTAGTAGGTATTGTTGATACTAACTGTGATCCAGATGAAATCGACTACGTAATCCCTGCTAATGATGATGCTATTCGCGCTGTTAAACTTTTAACTGCTAAAATGGCTGACGCTTTAATCGAGTCAAAACAAGGTGAAGAAGAAGCTCCAGCTGTAGAAGCTGCTGCTGAGTAATTCACGTTTACAAAAAGGTGATAAGTGGCTCAAAACCCTTATCACCTTTTTTAGAACCTATCATTAAATTATGTTCAACCAATTTGAGGAGGAAACACTAAATGGCAAACATTACTGCACAATTAGTAAAAGAATTACGTGAAAAAACTGGCGCTGGTATGATGGATTGTAAAAAAGCGTTAGTACAAACTGATGGCGACTTAGAAGCAGCTATCGACTTCCTACGTGAAAAAGGTCTTTCTTCAGCTGCTAAAAAAGCTGACCGCATCGCTGCAGAAGGTACAACTTATATTTTAGAACAAGGTAACGAAGCAATCATCCTTGAAGTAAATGCTGAAACTGACTTTGTTGCGAAAAACGACAAATTCCAAGTATTAGTTGCATCTTTAGCTGAGCAATTACTTGCTGCTAAACCTGCATCAGTTGAAGCTGCTTTAGAGCTTGCAAATGCTGAAGGCGTAAAAATTGTAGATCAAATCTCAACTGCTATTGCAACAATTGGAGAAAAAATTACACTTCGTCGTTTCGAAATTAAAACAAAATCTGATGCAGATGCATTCGGTTCATACTTACACATGGGTGGCCGTATCGGTGTATTAGTAACTTTAGAAGGCTCTACTGATGCAGCAGCTGCTAAAGATGTTGCTATGCACATTGCAGCAATCAACCCAACTTATGTTTCTCGTGATGAAGTTTCTGCTGAAGAAGTTGAACGTGAGCGTAAAGTATTAACTGAACAAGCTCTTAACGAAGGTAAACCAGAAAACATCGTTGCAAAAATGGTTGAAGGCCGTCTTGGTAAATACTTCGAAGATGTTTGCTTACTTGACCAAACTTTCGTTAAAAACTCAGATCAAAAAGTACGTGATTTTGTAGCTTCAACTGGTGGTTCTGTAAACGGCTTTGTACGTTACGCTGTTGGTGAAGGTATCGAAAAACGTGAAGATAACTTTGCAGAAGAAGTAATGAGCCAAGTTAAAGGTAACTAATTTAGCTTGCATTTGATTCTAATCAAATAATATCTAGATTATCTAGACAAAAAAATGGGGAACACAACATAGCGTGTTCCCTATTTTTCCGAAGTGAATGAAAAAATGAAGATAATTTTCTATTCTGCCTTATTCACAACTAGCAATTATTGTTAGATATACTATAATGGAAAAGGGAATAGGGATGTTTTAAATAAAGTCTTACGGAGGTTTACAATGAGTGTACCGCAATATAAACGAGTAGTTATTAAACTAAGTGGTGAAGCGTTAGCTGGAGAAGCGGGCTTCGGTTTATCACCAAAAATAATCAAGTCTGTTGCAGAAGAAGTAAAAGAAGTAGTAGATCTTGATGTAGAAGTTGCTGTTGTTGTAGGTGGCGGTAATATATGGCGTGGGAAAATAGGTAGTGAAATGGGAATGGATCGTGCTGCTGCGGACTACATGGGCATGCTGGCAACCGTAATGAACTCCCTAGCTTTACAAGATGCACTTGAAAAATTAGGCATTGAAACACGTGTTCAATCTTCTATTGTGATGACTCAAGTAGCGGAGCCATACATTCGTCGTAAAGCAGTTAGACATCTTGAGAAAAAGCGTGTCGTTATCTTTGCAGCAGGGACAGGTAATCCGTTCTTCTCTACTGATACGACTGCCGCATTACGAGCAGCAGAAATTGATGCTGATGCAATTTTAATGGCTAAAAACAATGTCGATGGCGTTTATTCAGCGGATCCTAAAGTGGATGAGACAGCCATTAAATATGATACACTCACATACTTAGACGTTATCCAACAAGGCTTACAAGTAATGGATTCAACGGCTTCAACTTTATGTATGGATAACGATATCCCGCTAATTGTTTTCTCAATTACGGAGCCGGGTAACATTAAACGTGCTGTACAAGGCGAAAAAATCGGAACAGTTGTTAGGAGGAATGTATAATGGCTAAACAAGTTTTAGAACAAGCTAAAGAAAAAATGAACAAAACAATCGCAGCTTTCTCACGCGAACTAGCATCTATTCGTGCAGGTCGTGCGAATGCATCTCTATTAGATCGTATTTCGGTTGATTACTATGGAGCAGCAACACCAATTAACCAACTTGCGGGTGTTTCTATACCTGAAGCTCGTTTATTAGTAATTACACCTTACGATAAATCTATTTTAGGTGATATTGAAAAAGCAATTATGAAATCAGATATTGGTATCACACCAACAAATGATGGTTCTGTCATTCGTCTTATGATTCCTGCTTTAACAGAAGAGCGTCGTAAGGATCTAGTAAAACAAGTGAAAAAAGAAGCGGAAGATGCAAAAATTGCTGTACGTAATGTTCGTCGTGATGCAAATGATGATTTGAAAAAACTTGAAAAAGCTGGCGAAATCACAGAAGACGATCTACGTGGCTATGGAGAAGATATTCAAAAGTTAACAGATGAATTCATTGTGAAAGTAGATCAAGTAGCGAAAGATAAAGAAAAAGAAATTTTAGAGGTGTAAATAAACCTTTTACACGTCTATGATGGAACTTTTTGATGAGATGAAGGCGTCCTATACTTAACAGGACGTCTTTTCTCTTTATTATTCATAGCCAAATTGCTTACTCAAATAGAGAGCATGTATGAATGTGAAAAGGTCATTAATGATACAATCATCATTATTTAACAAACTCATTCTTTAATATGTGTATAGTTCTAAAATAAGCTAGTACATACATAGTCAATTTAGAGGGAAAAAAAAGACAAAAGGCGCTTTTGTTTGTTATGATAGGTTAGTATACGTCCGATTAGTTGTAGTGGGGGAGTTAGCATGTTTAAAAAGCTATTAGGTAAACAAATAAATATGGATACACTATCATTGGAGGAGCGTGTGGCCCTAGCTAAAAGCGAGCCGATTCCTGCCCATGTAGCGATTATTATGGACGGAAATGGACGTTGGGCGAAGAAAAGAGCTATGCCACGTGTGGCTGGTCATCATGAAGGAATGAAGACGGTGCGTAAGGTGACGAGATTTGCATCAGACTTGGGTATTAAAGTCTTAACTGTCTATGCATTTTCCACTGAAAATTGGAAGAGACCAAAACCTGAGGTAGATTTTCTTATGCGGCTACCTGTTGAGTTTTTAGGTTCCTTTTTACCAGAAATGATGGAGCGTAATGTACGTGTCGAAATGATTGGAGACCCATCTTTATTACCTGCCCATACACAAAAAGCGTTGTATGAGGCAATGGAAGAAACGAAGCATAATACAGGGCTTATTTTAAATTTTGCGCTGAATTATGGTAGTCGTTCTGAAATGGTCAATGCCATGAAAATGATGCTTCAAAAAGTGCAGGACGGTCAATTAACGATGCAAGACATAACAGAAGATTGCTTAACATCTCATTTAATGACGGCCCATTTACCTGAACCAGATCTTTTAATTCGTACAAGTGGTGAAGTGCGATTAAGTAACTTTATGCTATGGCAGCTCGCCTATACAGAATTTTGGTTTACAGATACATTGTGGCCAGATTTTAGTGAGGAAAACTTACTCGAAGCGGTGGAAAACTATCAGAAACGTAATCGCCGTTACGGTGGGTTGAAGGGAGAAGAAACAACTTGAAACAAAGAATTATTACCGCAATAATTGCAGCAGCACTTTTTATCCCATTCGTTATTTATGGAAAAGTACCATTTGCCTTACTTGTGCTAGCAATGGCTATTGTCGGTTTTTACGAAATACTTAAGATGAAAGGGATTTCCATCTTATCTGTGCCTGGCTTCTTAGGACTGATCACTTTAATTTTACTGGTTATCCCGAAAGACTGGAGTGAAAGGGTTGTAGAATTAATAGGCTATTCGTCTAATCTAATGGTAGTCTATGGTCTAATGATGCTACTTCTTATTTACGTGGTTTTAGTAAAAAATAAAATTACTTTTGACGAAGTTGGCTTTATTTTATTAGGCGCATTTTATGTGGGATTAGGATTCCATTATCTAATTGAAACTAGAAATGTTGGATTAGAGTATGTTGTCTATTGCTTATTAGTTGTTTGGACAACGGATTCAGGTGCCTATTTTGTAGGTAGAAAATTAGGGAAAAATAAGTTATGGCCAGAAATTTCACCTAAGAAAACAATCGAAGGCTTTATAGGTGGAATAGTCATTGCTGTTATTTTTGCAGTAGGTATGCAACTCATTTACCCATTCGCAAATGGTTATATATCACTTGTTTTTATAACGATTTTTGCCTCAATTATTGGTCAAATGGGCGATTTGGTAGAATCTGCTATTAAACGTCACTTTGATGTAAAAGATTCAGGCAATATTTTACCAGGGCATGGAGGAATTTTAGATCGCTTTGATAGTCTATTATTTGTCGTGCCTCTACTTCATTTTTTACATTTATTTGGTAATTAATTGTATAGGAAAAGACATTTTGCTAAATCATTTGCTTAGATAGAAAAAGGGGACAATTTGTTGTGAAAAAAATTAGTTTATTAGGTGCAACTGGTTCAATTGGTTGGCAAACCTACGATATCTTAAAAGAACAACGTGATGCTTTTCAATTAGTAGCTTTTTCATCAGGAAAGAACCTAGAGAAAACGCGAGAAATGATTGAAACATTAAAGCCCGAATTAGTTTCTGTGCAATTAGAAGAAGACGCACTAACACTAGCTAAAGAGTTTCCAAATATCCAATTTACGTTTGGAGCAAAAGGACTTGTAGAGGTCGCAACACATCCAGATTCGACTGTACTTGTCAATGCTGTGCTTGGAAGTGTAGGCCTTGAATCAACATTAGCAGCCATTCGTATGGGCAAAACGATTGCTATTGCTAATAAAGAAACGCTTGTAACTGCTGGTCATTTAGTGATGGCAGAGGCCAAAAAATACAAAGTAGCCATCTTGCCTGTAGATAGTGAGCACTCTGCCATCTTCCAATCGATGAATGGTGAGAATCCGAAAAATATCGAACGTTTGATTATTACCGCTTCTGGTGGTAGCTTCCGTGATAAAACACGAGAACAATTAAAACACGTGACGGTCGCAGATGCACTGAATCATCCAAACTGGTCTATGGGTGCAAAGATTACGATAGATTCCGCTACAATGATGAATAAGGGATTAGAAGTCATTGAAGCACATGTTTTATTTGATATGCCTTATGATAAAATAGATGTACTTTTGCATAGAGAAAGTATTATTCACTCTCTAGTTGAGTATCATGATACTAGTGTTATTGCTCAGCTAGGTACACCCGATATGCGTGTGCCAATCCAATATGCTTTAAGCTACCCAGACCGTATACCATTACAAAATGGTCAGCGACTAAATTTAGCGCAAATTGGTCAACTACATTTTCAAGAGATGGACTTTGAGCGATACCCTGCTTTGCGTTTAGCGTATGAGGCTGGTCGTATGGGTGGTACGATTCTGACAGCAATGAATGCAGCAAACGAAGCGGCAGTTGCAGCCTTTTTACAAGGGAAAATCACATTCCTTGAAATTGATGAGACGATTGAACGTGTGATGCAGGCACACCAAAACATTGCAGTACCAGATTTACAAACCATATTACATGTGGATAGTGAGACAAGAAAAATAGTGTTAGACATGGTAAAATAACGAAAGCACTGTATCGTTAACTAATCGCTATTAAAGGTGGGATATTATGCAAACAGCCATTGCATTTATATTAATATTTGGTATGCTCGTCTTCTTCCATGAACTTGGACATTTCTTATTCGCCAAACGTGCAGGTATCTTAGTACGTGAATTTGCGATCGGAATGGGTCCCAAAATTTATGGAAAAACGCATGGTGAAACAATGTATACTATTCGATTATTACCAATCGGGGGATACGTACGTATGGCCGGCGAGGATATGGATGGCACGGAATTACAGCCAGGCTACCGAATAGGGCTTATTGTGAATGAAGATAATATTGTTAAAAAAATTATTTTCAATCAAAATAATAAGCAGTTACCAGATTTATTATTTTTAGAAGTTGAACGCGCCGATTTAGAGAAGGAGTTATTTGTAGAGGGTTATGATGAAGAAGAACGTCTAGTTCGTTATCAAGTAGCTAGAGACTGTGTGCTTGTGGAAAATGGTCGTGAACTTGTCATTGCGCCACAGGATCGTCAATTTAATGCAAAGACAGTTGGTCAACGAGCAATGACTATCTTTGCAGGCCCTTTGTTTAACTTTATTCTCGCGTTTGTGATTTATTTAGTGATTGGATTGATCCATGGTGTACCAACATACGAGCCAATTATCACAGAAGTAGTAGAGAATGATCCAGCTGCACAGGCAGGGATGCTGGCAGGAGATAGAGTAACAGCTATTAACGGACAAGCAGTTGAAAAATGGCAAGATTTAGCTGCAATCGTTCAAGATCATCCAAACGAAGATATTGCTGTGACAGTTGAACGAAATGGACAATCAGTGAACTTAAATATGACCGTTAAGGAAATCCAGCAGGATGGCGAGAAATATGGTCAAATAGGTGTACGCTATGAAAGTCCCAGAGAATTTAACCCATTAAAGGCAGTTGTTTATGGAGCTCAAGAAACCTATAATATGACAGTGAAAATATTTGAACTATTAGGTATGCTAATTACTGGTAAGTTCACAATAGACGCACTTTCAGGTCCTGTAGGTATTTATAAAGCAACAGAGCAAGTTGCCCAGTATGGTATTATGAACCTAATGAATTGGGCAGCAATGCTAAGTATTAACTTAGGAATTATGAACCTACTTCCATTACCAGCACTTGACGGAGGCCGTTTATTATTCTTTGGCTTTGAAGCTTTACGTGGTAAACCAATTGACCGTCAAAAAGAAGGTATTGTACATTTTGTAGGAATCGTCCTACTCATGATTCTAATGGTGGTTGTTACATGGAACGATATACAAAGATTTTTCTTTTAATTCATTTACAGTTAAATGAAATTTGATTTCCTAGCTTTGAGCGCAATTTCGATGAAACATTGCGCTCAAAGCTAAATTTGTTTATGCTATTGAGAGTATAAACTTATCTATTGAAAAAGGTGGAACACTGAATGAAGCAAAGTAAAACATTTATCCCAACGTTACGTGAAGTACCTGCTGATGCTGAGGTAAAGTCACATAAGCAATTACTACGTGCAGGGTTTATTCGTCAAAATACAAGTGGGGTATACTCGTATTTACCGCTTGCAAAACGTGTGCTAACAAAAATTGAAACAATTATCCGAGAAGAAATGGAAGCTATCAACTCCATTGAGCTACTAATGCCATCTCTACAATCTGCTGAGCTATGGCAGGAATCAGGTCGCTGGGAAAAATACGGACCTGAATTAATGCGCTTAAAAGACCGACATGACCGTGATTTTGCATTAGGGCCAACACATGAAGAAGTCATTACAACTTTAGTCCGTGATGAAATTAAATCATATAAAAAATTACCGCTAACATTGTATCAAATTCAAACCAAATTCCGTGATGAAAAACGTCCTCGCTTTGGCTTACTACGAGGAAGAGAATTTATCATGAAAGATGCTTATTCTTTCCATGCGTCACGTGAAAGTTTAGATGAAACATATGAAGATATGTATCGTGCTTATTCTAATATTTTCTCCCGTCTCGGCTTAAACTACCGTGCTGTTATTGCAGATGCAGGTTCGATTGGCGGTAAAGGAACACATGAATTTATGGTCCTTTCTGAAATTGGGGAAGATACAATTGCGTACTCAGATACTTCTGATTATGCAGCAAATATCGAAATGGCTGAAGTAATTGTTGACTATCAACCATCTGATGAAGCTTTAAAAGATGTAGAAAAAGTAGCAACTCCAGAGCAAAAAACAATTGAAGATGTTTCAGCATTCTTAAAAGTAGAACCTGCTAATGTCATCAAATCTCTAGTTTTTGATGTAGATGGAGAGCTTGTAGTAGTGCTTTCACGTGGGGATCATGAAATTAATGATATCAAATTGAAAAATGCACTTGATGCAGGGTCTGTGGAACTTGCAAGTGAAGCAGCGATTCAAGAATTATTAGGTTGTGGCGTTGGCTCAATTGGTCCAGTGAAATTACCGGTAGACGTAAAAGTAGTAGCAGACCATGCTATTAAATCTATCCGTAATGGTATTGCAGGTGCCAACGAAGATGGATTCCATTTAGTCAATGTTAACCCTGAGCGTGATTTTGCAGTTAATGACTATTTAGATATTCGTTTTATTCAAGAGGGAGATCCTTCTCCTGATGGACAAGGTAACATTAAGTTTGCAGAAGGTATCGAGGTTGGTCATATTTTCAAATTAGGTACTACATACTCTGCTAAAATGAATGGTACTTTCTTAGATGAGCAAGGTAAGGCTCAACCATTTATTATGGGGTGCTATGGTATTGGTGTTTCTCGTATTCTAGCTGCTGTAGCGGAGCACTTCCAAGATGACAATGGCTTTACATGGCCAACACAATTAGCGCCATATGATATTCATGTTGTGCCAGTAAACACAAAAGATGAGGCACAAGTGACATTAGCGGAGGAGCTTTATGGCTTATTAAAATCATACCGTTATGATGTGTTACTAGATGATCGTCCTGAACGAGCGGGTGTAAAATTCGCTGATGCTGATTTAATTGGCTTACCTGTTCGAGTAACTGTTGGTAAAAAAGCAACAGAAGGTATTGTAGAAGTGAAATTCCGTCAAACGGGTGAAACATTTGAATGGAAAAAAGAAGAAGTAATTGATCGTCTGAATGAATTTTTCCGTAAAAATTAATGACGAGCTAAAAATTGGTGATAATTAGAATTTGATGCTTTTAATAGAGGCTTTCGTATAATTTTGATAAGATAGATATAAATAATTCGCGACACTTCTGCGGGACAGTGAGCCAAGCAAGCAACAACAGATGGTAAAATATCTGTTAAACTTGAAGAGCGCCCGCAGTGTGGGAGCGAATTTTTTTCTTGAATTCATCATGCGTTTGAGACGAATTAGAACATGAGGCTAAAGAAATTGCCTCTTTCTGAAAGTAGGTGTCATTAGATTGGAACAGCAACAAGAGGCAAGAATGAGACTTCGAATGCTCTTGCAACAACTAGAGTTAACAGATGATGTATATATGTCATTTTTTGAGGAAGGTGAACTATCACGCCTGACAGTTCATAAAAAGGATAGACTTTGGCATTTCACAATTAAGTTAAAGGATATATTACCGTTTCCGCTATATCAGCTTTTCCGTACGCATTTGACAGAGAAATTTTCAGCGATAGCACAAGTTAATACGACATTTGAAACATTAGAAAAAAATGTCACAGAGGAACTTGTGCAAGCGTACTGGCTAAATGTTGTGGAACAAATTGATGAGATGGCTCCAACGCTTAAAAATTGTCTCATCACTCAAATACCAACATGGAACGGCCAAAAAATGACTTTATCCTGTATGCAGGAAATGGAATTTATGATGCTCAAAACGAAGTATGCGGACAAACTAGCAGAAAGCTATGGTCAATTTGGTTTCCCTCGTATGGCAATCGACTTTGTGCTACAAGAAGAAACGGAAGAAATGATAGCGGCACAGGAAGCATTTATGGAGCAGAAACGTCTGGAAGAAGTGGCTCTGGCACAGCAAGCGATGCAAGATTTCCAAAAGCGTGAGCAAGAGAAGAAAGACAATCCGGCACTGGCCAACCTTGGCGACCGTCCATTCCAACTTGGGATGCATATTAAAGATGATGAAATCATGGAAATTAAACGGATTGTTGAAGAAGAACGCCGTGTTATTATTGAAGGATTTGTCTTTGATACGGAAATAAAAGAATTAAAAAGTGGACGCTCCTTATTACAAATCAAAATTACCGACTATACAGATTCCATCATTGTTAAAATGTTTTCTCGTGACAATGATGATGCTGAATTAATGCAACATCTGAAAAAGGGCATGTGGGTTAAAGTTCGAGGCTCTGTGCAAACTGATACGTTTATTCGTGATTTAATCGTTATGGCGAATGATATTAATGAAATCAAAAAAGAAACACGACAAGATTTAGCACCAGAGGGTGAAAAGCGTGTTGAGTTACATTTGCATACACCAATGAGCCAAATGGACGCTGTTACACCTGTTGATCGGCTTGTTGCTCAAGCTGCAAAGTGGGGGCATCCAGCAATAGCTATTACAGATCATGCGGTGGTGCAATCTTTCCCTGAAGCATATGCAGCGGGCAAGAAACATGGCATTAAGATTATTTATGGTCTGGAAGCAAATTTAGTTGATGATGGTGTACCAATTGCCTATGCTCCAGAGCATCGTTTATTGGCAGACACAACGTATGTTGTTTTTGACGTAGAAACGACAGGGCTATCAACTGCATATGATACCATTATTGAATTGGCTGCAGTTAAAATTAAAGATGGACAAGTTATTGATAAATATGAAAGTTTTGCAAATCCACATCATCCACTTTCGGCTACTACCATTGAATTAACAGGTATTACGGATGATATGGTTCGAAATGCACCAGAGGTAGAGCAGGTCATTAAAGAATTTCATGCCTTTATTGGAGATGCAATCGTTGTCGCTCATAACGCATCATTTGATATTGGCTTCCTATATACAGGCTATAAAAAATTTGGTCTTGAAGACACAGTCCATCCTGTCATTGATACATTAGAGCTAGCAAGATTGCTTTATCCTACAATGAAAAACCATCGCTTGAATACACTGTGTAAAAAATTCAATATTGAATTAACACAGCATCACCGAGCAATTTATGATACAGAGGCGACAGGATTTCTACTGCTGCAGCTATTAAAGGATGCTGATGAGCTAGCTATTAAATACCATGATGACTTCAATAAGCATATTGGTGGTGGGGATGCTTATAAAAAAGGTAGACCTATGCATTGTACAATTTTAGCAGTTGATAATGCAGGCTTAAAAAACTTATTTAAAATCGTCTCACACTCTCATACAAAAACATTCTATCGTGTTCCTCGGGTGACACGTGCTGTGCTTGAACAATATCGTGAGGGTTTATTAGTTGGATCAGGTTGCAGTAATGGTGAAGTATTCGAAACAATGATGAATAAGTCTCCAGAGGAAGCAGAGAAAGTCGCTCGTTTTTATGATTATATTGAGGTGCAACCGAAGGCTGTATATGCACCATTAATCGAACGCAATGTTGTACGTGATGAATGGACATTAGAAGATATTATCCGTAAACTTGTTAAACTCGGGAAGAAGCTAGATAAACCTGTTGTTGCAACTGGAAATGTTCATTATTTAGATCCGACAGATGGGATGTTTAGGCAAATACTTATTGGTTCACAAGGTGGAGCAAATATTTTAAATCGTTCTAAGCTACCAGAAGTCCATTTTAGAACAACTGATGAAATGCTGAAAGAATTTGATTTTTTAGGACCGGACCTTGCAAAAGAAGTGGTTGTGACGAATGCTCAAAAAGTAGCAGCAAGTATTGGGGACGTTAAACCGATTAAGGATGACCTATATACACCAAAAATTGAGGGCTCCGATGATGAAGTAACCAATTTAACTTATGAAATGGCCCATCGTATTTATGGTGAGGAGTTACCGGAAATTGTGAAAGCTCGAATTGAAAAAGAGTTAAAATCGATTTTGGGACACGGTTTTGGTGTAATTTATTTAATTTCTGCCAAGCTAGTGAAAAAATCATTAGCTGATGGCTATTTGGTAGGGTCACGTGGTTCGGTGGGTTCCTCATTAGTAGCCACTTTTATGGAAATCACAGAGGTTAACCCATTACCGCCTCACTATATTTGTCCTAGTTGTAAACATTCCGAGTTTTTCGATGATGGATCTGTCAGCTCAGGCTTTGATTTACCAAATAAAGACTGTACGGAATGTGGAACACCTTATAAAAAAGATGGACAAGACATACCATTTGAAACCTTCCTTGGATTCAAAGGTGATAAGGTACCAGATATCGATTTAAATTTTTCGGGTGAATATCAGCCTCAAGCGCACAACTATACAAAGGTGCTATTTGGTGAGGATTATGTATTCCGTGCTGGAACAATCGGTACAGTTGCGGAGAAAACAGCATATGGCTATGTGAAAGGCTATGCAAATGATCATAATTTACATTTTCGTGGAGCAGAAGTTGATCGTTTAGTTCAAGGCTGTACAGGAGTAAAACGTACAACTGGGCAACACCCTGGAGGAATTATTGTTGTTCCAGATTATATGGACATTTATGATTTTTCTCCAGTGCAATTCCCTGCAGATGCACAGGATGCAGAATGGCGTACAACCCATTTTGATTTCCACTCTATTCATGACAATATTTTAAAGCTAGATATACTTGGACACGATGATCCAACGGTGATCAGAATGTTACAGGATTTATCGGGAATCGATCCTAAAACAATTCCGACCGATGATCCTGTCGTCATGAAAATTTTTAGTTCTCCTGAATCTTTAGGTGTTACAGAAAAGCAAATTGGCTGTAAGACAGGGACACTAGGTATACCAGAATTCGGTACGCGTTTTGTACGTCAAATGCTAGAAGATACGAAGCCTTCGACATTCTCGGAACTTGTACAAATTTCTGGACTTTCCCATGGAACAGACGTATGGCTAGGGAATGCACAAGAATTAATTCAAAACGGTACATGTGTGCTAAAAGAAGTAATTGGTTGTCGTGATGACATTATGGTGTATTTAATTTATCAAGGTCTAGAGCCGTCACTAGCCTTCAAAATTATGGAATCTGTTCGTAAAGGGAAGGGATTATCAGAAGAATTTGAAGCCGAGATGCTCGCCAATAAAGTACCAGGTTGGTATATTGAATCTTGTAAAAAGATAAAATACATGTTCCCGAAAGCCCATGCCGCAGCATATGTGCTAATGGCAGTACGAATTGCCTGGTTCAAGGTACATTTTCCAATCCTTTATTATGCAGCGTATTTCACAGTTCGAGCAGATGATTTTGATTTAATTGCAATGGTGCAAGGATCGCAAATGATTCGAGCACGGATTGATGAAATCAATATGAAAGGCTTAGATGCATCCACTAAAGAGAAAAACTTATTAACGGTGCTGGAGCTTGCATTAGAAATGTGTGAGCGAGGTATGAGTTTCCAAAAGGTTGACCTATATCGTTCCCAAGCTAGTGAGTTTGTCATTGATGGCAATTCACTAATCCCTCCGTTCGATGCAATTCCGGGTCTTGGAACCAACGTGGCGAAAACGATCGTAGCTGCTCGTGAAGAGGGAGAGTTTTTATCCAAGGAAGATTTACAGCAACGTGGTCGTGTTTCCAAAACGCTTATCGAATACATGGACCAGCTTGGTTGTTTAGAAGGCATGCCTGATGCTAATCAGTTATCGCTATTCTAGTATTACAATTGTTTTGCATGGAAAGGTCACAATGTAAATTCAAATTCCTGACACAATATGGTTATCTATAATGAAGGAAATTTGCATTGTGTCGAGAACTGTGCTATTCTAATGGTAATAATTTGTTGATATTTTTCCAGCAAAAGAGTGGGGCATACCCGCTCTTTTCTGTTGTTTAACCGTAGCAAAACAAATTTTGACTAACAGCAGGTAAGACCGTAAAATTTCACCAAAGCAACTGGTGGAATTTCTGTTTTATTATGGTTCATTACTGCGTTAACCTGATAGTGATGAACAATTCATACGCTAGAATTTGATAAATACAGGAGGAAATAATGAGCAAAGTACCATCTTTAATTGAAGAGCTCGCTAAACCAATTGTGGATGAGTTAAATCTTGAGCTAGTGGATATTGAGTTCGTAAAAGAAGGACGAAACTGGTTTTTACGTGTCTATGTTGATACACCTGAGGGTGGAATTGACATAGATCAATGTGCTCAAGTGAGTGAACGACTAAGCTTGTTATTGGATGAAAAAGATCCAATTACACAAAACTATTATTTAGAAGTTTCTTCGCCTGGAGCGGAACGTCCATTAAAAAAAGATACGGATTTTGTCAAAGCAGTTGGCAAGTTTATTTATGTAAAAACCTATGAGCCCATCAAGGACATGAAGGAATTCCAAGGCTACTTAACGTCATACGATGAACATACATTAGTGATGGAAGTGCGTATTAAAACACGTAAAATAACAGTAACAATTGAACAAGAAAAAATCGCATTGGCACGACTTGCCATCGATTTTTCTGCATAAAGCATATTTAGGAGTGAAAACAAAATGAGTAGTGATTTGTTAGATGCGCTGAATGCGCTAGAAGAACAAAAAGGAATTTCAAGAGATGTGTTAATCGAAGCCATTGAAGCGGCATTAGTTACAGCTTACAAACGCAACTTTAACCAAGCACAAAATGTTCGAGTAGACTTAAATTTAGATAAGGGCTCAATTCGTGTATTTTCACGTAAAGATGTTGTGGAAGAGGTAGAAGATGATCGTTTGCAAATTTCTTTAGAAGATGCAAAAGTCATTAATCCAGCCTATCAGCTAGAGGATATCGTGGAGCAGGAAGTAACACCACGTAACTTTGGACGCATTGCTGCACAAACAGCAAAGCAAGTAGTTACACAACGCGTACGTGAAGCGGAACGAGGTTTAATTTATGAGCAGTACGTAGACCGTGAAGATGATATCGTAACTGGCGTTGTTGAACGTTTAGATGCTCGTAATATCTATGTAGGTTTAGGGAAAGTAGAAGCAGCATTGCCTGTTAATGAACAAATCCAAGGTGAATCTTATCATCCACATGATCGTATTAAAGTGTATATTACAAAAGTGGAACGTACAACTCGTGGACCTCAAGTGATTGTGTCTCGTACACATCCTGGTTTATTACGTCGATTATTTGAGATGGAAGTACCTGAAATTTATGAGGGTATTGTAGAGATTAAATCAATTGCACGTGAAGCTGGAGATCGCTCTAAAATTTCTGTTTTCGCTCATAATGAGGAAGTGGATCCAGTTGGTTCATGTGTTGGGGCAAAGGGAGCTCGTGTACAAACAATTGTCAATGAACTAAATGGTGAAAAAATTGATATCGTAGAATGGTCTGAAGACCCAGTTGTATTTGTAGCTAATGCATTAAGCCCATCAAAAGTATTAGATGTACAAGTGAATGAAGAAGAAAAGTCGACAACAGTCGTTGTACCAGACTATCAATTATCTCTAGCTATCGGTAAACGTGGGCAAAATGCTCGTCTAGCAGCGAAGCTTACTGGCTGGAAAATTGATATTAAGAGTGAGACTGATGCTCGTGAATTAGGTATTTATCCTTCGGCTACAAGCACTTTCATCCCTGCTCATGATGAAGAAAGTGATTTTGATGATGTAGCAGTTGACTTATATCAAGACGACGAAGAATAAGTAAGAAAGCCCGTGTGACAAGTAGCTGACAGTATTCAGTGGGCCCCCTACGCCGACTGAATACTGTCAGAGCGTCAAGTAGAGCATGACTTGTCCACCTCTTACGACAAGCTTCAGAGAGGAATGGTGATTCTTATGGCTGTAAACAAAAAAGTACCTCTTCGTAAATGTGTAGCAACTGGAGAAATGCTACCAAAGAAAGAGATGATACGTGTTGTTCGTTCGAAAGAGGGCGAAGTAAGTGTAGATGTCTCCGGGAAAAAGCCTGGGCGTGGTGCCTATGTCTCTAAATCAGAGCAGGCAGTTGACCTCGCGCGTAAGAAAAATGTATTAGGGCACCAACTTGATGTGAAAATTCCTGAAGAAATATACGAGGAACTTATTTTGCTGATTCGTAGGGAGTCAATTTTATGATAAATCAAGCAATATTTAATTTGCTTGGAATCGCAGCAAGAGCACGTAAGGTGATTTCAGGAGAAGAGTTAGTAGTAAAGGAAGTCCGCAATGGCAATGCTAAACTAGTACTGCTTGCAAACGATGCTTCTAAAAACTCTAGTAAAAAAATTCAAGATAAGTGCACGTACTACAACGTTGAGTATCATGTAATTGGAGATCGATATGATCTAGGACATGCTACAGGTAAGGAGGCCCGTGTGGCTTTAGCTATTACCGATAAAGGTTTTGCAAGTAAATTGTCTAGTCTACTCAACGAAAACTAATCGGGGGTGAGCAGATGACCAAAATCAGAGTTCATGAATATGCGAAGCAAGTGAATAAAACGAGTAAAGAGGTTATTGAAGCACTAAGTAAATTAAATGTGAGTGTAACAAACCATATGTCTATGTTGGAAAAAGACGCTGTGGCAAAGTTAAATCAAACATTTAAAGCAACACCTGAGAAAAATGTAGCAAAACAATCAACTCAAAACATGGCACAAAAACCTCAATCAAATGGCCAGCAAAAACCACAGCATTCGGTGAAAAAGCAAGAAGGACAAAGGCAGCAATCTGCTACTTCTAAGCCAAAAGTAAACAATCAGCAACATGCACAGCAAAACTCAAATTCGTCTAACGAAAAATCTAAGAATACAAAAGGTAATCAAAATAGAAATATGACACAAAATAATAATAATAACAATAATAATCGTAGAGGTGGCGGTGGTTACAACCAACGTCCAAAACCAGGGATTCATGGAGGCAAACGTCGCCATCCAAAAACGCATCAACCATCAATTCCAGTGAAACAAAAGGAACTTCCAGAAAAAATTACTTTTGTTGAATCATTATCAGTTGCAGAATTAGCAAAAAAATTACACCGTGAACCATCTGAAATCATTAAAAAATTATTCATGCTTGGCGTAATGGCAACAATTAACCAAGAATTAGATAAGGATGCAATTGAATTAATTTGCGCAGACTACGGTGTAGAAGTGGAAGAAGAAATTCGTGTAGATATTACGGATTTAGAAACACACTTCGAGCAAACAGAAGAAGTAAACGAGGCAGATTTATCAGAACGTCCGCCAGTTGTAACAATTATGGGTCACGTTGACCATGGTAAAACAACTTTATTAGACTCTATTCGCCATACAAAAGTAACAGCAGGAGAAGCTGGTGGTATTACACAACATATTGGTGCATACCAAGTTACAGAAGGCGACAAGAAAATTACATTCCTTGATACACCAGGACATGCGGCTTTCACAACAATGCGTGCGCGTGGTGCAAAAGTAACGGATTTAACAATTTTAGTTGTAGCTGCTGATGATGGTGTTATGCCACAAACAGTAGAAGCGATCAATCATGCCAAGGCTGCTGAAGTACCAATAATTGTGGCTGTGAATAAAATGGATAAACCATCGGCAAATCCAGATCGTGTGATGCAAGAATTAACAGAACATGGCTTAGTTCCTGAAGCATGGGGTGGAGATACAATTTTCGTTCCAATTTCAGCTTTAAAAGGTGAAGGCATTGATACATTGTTAGAGATGATTTTACTTGTAGCTGAAGTAGGCGAGCTTAAAGCAAATCCAGAACGTTTAGCACTTGGAACAGTAATCGAAGCTCAGCTTGATAAAGGTCGTGGCTCTGTTGCTACGCTTTTAGTACAAGATGGAACATTAAAAGTAGGTGACCCAATCGTTGTAGGTCATACGTATGGTCGTGTACGTGCGATGGTAAATGACAAAGGTCGTCGAGTAAAAGAAGCTGGCCCATCAACTCCAGTTGAAATTACAGGTTTAAATGATGTACCTCAAGCAGGTGACCGTTTCGTTGTCTTTGAAGACGAGAAAACAGCACGTCAAGTTGGAGAAACAAGAGCAATGTCAGCGATTCAAGCACAACGTTCAGAAAAACAACGTGTAACGCTTGATAACTTATTTGAACAAATGAGCCAAGGCGAAATGAAAGAGCTCAACTTAATTGTGAAAGCTGACGTTCAAGGTACTGTTGAAGCTATGGCAGCCTCCCTAATGAAAATTGATGTGGAAGGCGTAAATGTGAAAATTATTCATACAGGTGCTGGAGCTATTACCGAATCTGATATTTCTCTTGCAGCAGCTTCTAATGCCATCGTTATTGGATTTAATGTACGTCCGGATGTTAACGCAAAACGTGCAGCAGAAGAAGAGGGTGTAGATATTCGCTTACACCGCATTATCTATAAAGTAATTGAAGAAATTGAACAAGCAATGAAAGGTATGCTTGATCCTGAATTTGAAGAAAAAATTATTGGTCAAGCAGAAGTTCGTCAAACAATTAAAGTATCAAAAGTTGGTACAATTGCTGGTTCATATGTAACAGAAGGAAAGGTAACACGTGATTCAGGTGTACGTGTGATCCGTGATAACGTCGTTATTTTTGAAGGTGAGCTAGATACGCTTAAACGCTTCAAAGATGAAGTAAAAGAAGTGGCAAAAGGATACGAATGTGGTATTACGATTACAAACTTCAATGATATTAAAGAAGGCGACATTATTGAAGCCTATATTATGGAAGAGGTTAAACGCGCCTAATGATCGTGTATGCAGAGGTTGAATTTATCATTCAAACTGCCCATTCGTTAAAGGAAAAGCGTGCTGTCTTACAGCGTATGATTACCCGCACAAAGCAGAAATTTAACGTTTCTATTGCGGAAATTGACCATCAAAATGTATGGCAGCGTACGAAATTAGCACTTGTTGCTGTTTCTTCGTCCAAAGAAGCAGCTGAACGAGAAATTAATCACGCGCTCCACTATTTAGAGTCAAATCCGTCATGGGAACAGCTTAATGTGTGGCGAGATTATTTATAAGTAGTAGTAGATAGTTGTCTAGCTTACGAAGGCATGGAACACACAACTATCTGTACATCGAAATAGAGGTGACAAATTATGTCTCTACGTTCAAACCGTGTTGCCGAGCAAATGAAAAAGGAGCTTGGTGATATTCTTGGCCGTAAAATAAAAGATCCGCGTGTTGGTTTTGTGACTGTTACAGGTGTTGAAGTAACGGGTGATTTACAGCAAGCGACAATCTATATTACATCTTTAGGCAACGAACGTGAACGAGAGGAAACGCTTAAAGCTTTAGTAAAAGCTTCGGGCTTTATTCGCTCTGAAATCGGATCACGCATTCGTTTACGACGTACACCAGAATTAATCTTTGAATTTGATTCATCGATTGAATATGGGAACCGTATTGATTCATTGTTAAGAGATTTACACAAAGAATAAGCTAAAAAAGTCTGCCACATGCATGTTTATGCAGGCAGACTTTTTAGCTTCATGGAAAAAGTTATATTGCCAATGAATAAATAAATGATAGAGTAAGCAGTTTGGGAGGAGCTATATGAACGGTATTTTACCGCTTTGGAAAGAAAGAGGCATGACAAGCCATGATTGTGTCTTTAAATTACGCAAAATTTTGCGGACAAAAAAAGTTGGGCATACAGGTACACTGGATCCAGGTGTTGAGGGCGTACTACCAATTTGTATTGGCCAAGCAACTCGAATAGCAGAATATTTAACTGACGCAGGGAAAACCTATGAAGCAATCATTTCAATCGGTCGTACCACGACAACCGAGGATGCAGAAGGTGAAACCGTTGAAGAAGATCTTACGATAAAAAAATTTTCTCGTGAGCAGTTGTTAGAGGTTTTAGCTTCATTGACTGGAGTTATTGAACAAACACCACCCATGTTTTCAGCAGTAAAAGTTAATGGGAAGCGCCTCTATGAATATGCGCGAAAAGGTGAAAGTGTTGAAAGACCAACTCGCCAAGTAACAATTTATAATTTAGAGCTACTTGATGAGCTAGCACATTATGAGGGACAAGAAATCACATTTCCAGTACGTATCGCTTGTAGTAAAGGGACATATATTCGAACACTAGCTGTGCAAATTGGTGAGGCTCTTGGCTATCCAGCACATATGAAGGAGCTTGTACGTACTGCTTCTGGTACTTTTACACAGGATAATTGTTTTACGTTAGCACAGGTTGCTGAGCTAATGGAGACTGAGCAAGTAGCTTCCTGCATTTTACCTGTCGAGTATGCATTAGCAGACTATCCATATATTGAAATTACGAATGCCAATGAAAAAGAAATTTTCAATGGACAAGTGCTTCCAGCAGATGCATTATTAAATAGTCATGATAAAATTGTGTATGGAATCAATGGAAAGGCAGTTGCGGTTTATCAAGCTCACCCAACAAAGGATGGTTTGATGAAGCCACATAAGATGTTTCCGACGATAGAGTAGGAGGATTTTTCAATGGAGGTCATTCATTTAAAATACCCACATCAATTACAGCAACGAGAAAGCATGCAGCCGTATTCATTAGCTCTTGGCTTTTTCGATGGTGTACATAGAGGGCATCAAGCAGTTATCAAGGCAGCTAAGGAAGAGGGCAACAAGCGACAAATTCCAACTGCAGTGATGACATTCGATCCACATCCTTCATTAGTCCTTGGTGGACGTAACGAAAAGGTTTTTTATATTACACTCTTACAACAGAAATTACAGCTGTTTGAAGAACAGGGTGTGGATACGGTATTCGTTGTCCACTTCACTTCAGATTTTGCCAAACTTTCACCAGCGGCATTTATTGATACATTTATCCGTGGATTAAATATTCAGCATGTGACAGCTGGCTTCGATTATTCGTTTGGAGCATTTGGTAAGGGAACAATGGAAGATATGCGTTTATTAAGTAATGGTGATTATGGCGTTACAATTGTTGAGAAGAAAACAGATGATGTTGAGAAAATCAGCTCTACCCGTATACGCAAGCTATTACAAGAAGGCGATATGGAAGAAGCAACAGTTTTATTAGGGAGACCGTTTGAAATCAATGGGATTGTTGTCCATGGTGATAAACGTGGTCGTACTATTGGTTTCCCTACTGCAAATGTCCAAGCATTAGAAGGAACGTTTATTCCAGCTAGTGGTGTTTATGCTGTTCGTCTGCTTGTACAAAATAACTGGTATGATGGTGTTTGCAACGTGGGCTATAAGCCAACTTTCAAAGATCCAAATGATAAGCAATTATCGATTGAAGTCCATATTTTAAACTTTGATAAAAATATCTACGGTGAAGAAGTACATGTGGCATGGTATAAACGTATACGAAGTGAACGGAAATTCGATGGTATTGAGGCCTTGAAAACACAAATTGAAAAGGATAAACAAGAAGCAATACGTTACTTTAACCAGCTATAAGAAGTACTTCATTACTGTAGTCACATTAGCCAAGTCGACGTTTTACTTGCTTGACTATGTGATTTATGGTAATATTCATAAGTGCATAAATGCTTAACCTTAGCTCGGTATATCGATGACTCCAACGTTTACTGTGCTAATGGGGATTAATTATAATTTAGGAGGTCCATACAAATGGCTATTACAAAAGAACGTAAAAACGAAATTATCGCTGAGTACCGTACTCACGAAAGTGACACTGGTTCACCAGAAGTACAAGTTGCAGTATTAACAGAGGAAATCAATGCTCTAAATACTCACTTACGTACTCACAAAAAAGATTTCCACTCTGAGCGTGGTCTTCTTAAAATGGTAGGTCGTCGTCGTCACTTATTAAAATACCTTCGTGAAACAGACGTACAACGTTACCGTGAATTAATCAACCGTTTAGGCTTACGTCGCTAATTAATAGCAAAAGTAATCCTATATTAGACTGTAGACAAACTGATGTTTGTCTACAGTCTTTTTTTGAGATAATCTTGTTAATTTTGTTCAACAATAAGCCATAACTTTTTTACACTACGATGAACGATAGATAAAAATGATTTGATACTTGATAAAAGGGTGATATATTCTAATCACATTTCACAGCCCATTTATAGTCATTGCGTTCATCATTTGCAAGTGTAATTGAAGTAGATAAATTGAAGGCTAGATTGCTATTATATTTCATGAAATACAATCCAGCAAATTATAGGATAGAGGCTCAAAATTGGTACATAAGCGTCAATCATACAATCTAAATGCTATCATTGAATACTAGTAAACGATGGCTATGGGTTAGAAAACTTTCTATGTTAATAGTTGGTGAAATGTAAACTAAATCATTTAGAAGGGTGAGTAGGATGTTTAACCAATTATTAAGAGAGAATAATATTGTTGCAAGTATTTTAACAGTTATTCGTGTTTATTTAGGCTGGCATTGGCTTACAGCAGGTTGGGGAAAATTGTTTAATGGCTTTGATGCATCTGGCTTTTTAGCCAATGCTATTGCAAATCCAGTGACAAGTGGAGAAGAGCTCGCCTACCCACTGTATGTAAAGTTTATTGAATCATTTGCTTTGCCAAATGCTGAGCTAATTAATATTCTTGTGCCTTGGGGAGAATTTTTAGTAGGGCTAGGATTAATTCTGGGGTGCTTAACGACATATGCTGCATTTTTTGGTATGGTCATGAATTTTGCCTTCCTAATGGCAGGTACTATATCTAGCAATCCTTGGGATATTTTACTTGCAATCTTTATAGCCGTTGCTGGTTATAATGCTGGGAAATTCGGGCTTGACCGCTTCATTATGCCAATCATAGGTGAAAAGATGGCGAGAAATAAGAAAAAAGAAGTTGTTCAACCTGTTAAAATTACATAATAAACTTTTTACATATCTTATATTAGGAGACTACTCATTAGTCTGAATATACCCCGCCCATTATATGGGTGGGGTATTTAAGTTGTTGAAAAAAGAAATGTCACTAGCAGAAAAGCCCTTTTTGCAAGGTGAGGGGGTGACTTCCGTTTCACTGGGCGTCCGATGATCCAGTTTTACTCACTTACGCAACTTTCACAAAAATTCTATTGATGGTTTTACTTTTCAACACTATGTAAATCCCGACTATTATTTGCCTGACTTACTAACTTTCCTAGATGATCCAACTTTCTTTTACCTTATAGGATGTTGTATGATAAGCTCCATGTTATAATAAGTCTATTGTTTAAACTTGTATTTGAAAAACTAATGTTAGCGAAGCAGTTATTTCCATTTACATACATTACTTTTCGTCAAGAAGGAATCAATATAGAAAAAACCATATACCAAAAATGCTTTTTCAATAAAATAATGAAATAAATCTTAAATAAATTGGCAATAACTGAATTTAAATGTATGATTATTTCATGAAATATTATTTAGCATAGAACAAGCATTTTTGGTACACTTACTATTAGTACATACAGACGAAGTAAGTGTTTTTATAATAGAGAGGGGTTCATTGAATGAACGAAAAGAAAGTCTATTCCTATGAATGGGCTGGCCGTCCACTTGTAATTGAAGTAGGACAGTTAGCAAAACAAGCAAACGGAGCCGCATTAGTACGCTATGGCGATACTTCTGTACTTGCTACAGCAACAATGTCAAAATCACCTAAACCACTTGATTTCTTCCCATTAACAGTAAACTATGAAGAGCGTCTATATGCTGCAGGTAAAATTCCTGGCGGCTTTATTAAGCGTGAAGGACGTCCATCTGAAAAGGCGATTTTAGCAAGCCGTTTAATCGACCGTCCGATTCGTCCGATGTTCCCGGATGGTTTCCGTAATGAAGTACAAGTTATTTCTATGGTTATGTCAAATGATCCTGACTGTACATCTGAAATGGCAGCAATGGTTGGTTCATCATTAGCATTAGCGATCTCTGATATTCCATTTGATGGGCCAATAGCAGGTGTACAAGTTGGTTATATTGATGGAGAATTCATTGTAAACCCGACAGTAGAGCAATCGAATCGCTCAACAATTCATTTGTCTGTAGCAGGGAACAAAGATGCTATCAATATGGTTGAAGCGGGAGCACTTGAAGTACCAGAGGAAATCATGTTAGAAGCGATTATGTTCGGTCATGAAGAAATCAAAAAAATCATTGCTTTCCAAGAGCAAATTGTGGCAGAGGTTGGTAAAGAAAAGTTACCAGTGACACTATTTGAAATTGACGAAGCAATTCAAGCCGATATAAAAGCAGCTTGTGAGACTGATATGCATGACGCAATTCAAACGGCAGAGAAACATGCTCGTGATGAGGCAATTCAAGCTGTTAAAGAGCGAGTTATCGCTTCCTATGAAGAGCAAGAAGCAGATGACGAAACAATGAAACAAGTGTACACAATTCTTGACAAGATGGTAAAAGAAGAAGTACGCCGTCAAATCACGGAAGATAAGATTCGTCCAGATGGTCGTAAGCTCGACGAAATCCGACCACTTTCTTCTGAAACAGGCTTATTACAACGTACACATGGTTCAGGTCTGTTTACACGTGGACAAACACAAGCACTTTCTATTTGTACATTAGGTGCGCTTGGTGATGTACAAATTATTGACGGTTTGGGTGTGGAAGAGTCAAAACGCTTTATGCACCATTATAACTTCCCACAATTTTCTGTAGGGGAAACGGGTCCAATTCGTGGGCCAGGTCGTCGTGAAATTGGTCATGGTGCGTTAGGTGAGCGTGCACTTGAAGCAGTCATTCCTGATGAGTCGGTCTTCCCTTATACAATTCGTTGTGTATCAGAAGTACTTGAATCAAACGGATCAACTTCTCAAGCTTCTATTTGTGCGTCTACATTAGCCATGATGGATGCAGGTGTCCCATTAAAAGCACCAGTTGCAGGTATTGCAATGGGCCTTATTAAAAAAGGTGAACATTATTCTATTTTAACGGATATTCAAGGAATGGAAGACCATTTAGGCGATATGGACTTTAAAGTGGCTGGTACAGCTAAAGGTGTAACAGCTCTACAAATGGACATTAAAATTGATGGTTTATCTCGCAATATTTTAGAAGAAGCACTGACACAAGCAAAAGTTGGACGTATGCATATTCTTGAATCAATGCTTGCTACACTGCCAGAGCCACGTAAACAATTATCTGCGTTTGCACCAAAAATTGTTATTGTAAAAATTAATCCTGATAAAATTCGTGATGTAATTGGACCAGGTGGTAAACAAATTAATAAAATTATTGAAGAAACGGGCGTTAAGATTGATACAGAGCAAGATGGTACAATCTATATTTCTTCTGCTGATGAAGCAATGAATGCACGTGCAAAACAAATTATTGAAGATATCGTACGTGAAGCAAAAGTAGGGGAATACTACTTATCAACAGTGAAACGTATTGAAAAATTCGGCGCCTTTTGCGAAATCTTCCCAGGGAAAGATGGCTTGCTTCACATTTCTGAAATTCAAGAGGAACGAACAAAGCAAGTGGAGGACGTCTTAAAACTTGGCGATCAATTACTTGTGAAAGTGATTGAAATCGACAAGCAAGGTCGTGTGAATTTATCTCGCAAAGTAGTAATTCAAGAGGAAAAAGAGCGCGCTGAACAAGAAAAATAATATTGATTAAAAGGCTGCGTAAATTGCGCAGCCTTTTTCGATAGTAGCAAGAAGAAAAGTAGAGGATTTTTATAATTGGGGGAGATAGTTTGGTTCAAGTACATACATGTCAGAATGGTGTTCGAATTGTATCAGAGCAAATTGATCATGTAAGATCAGTGGCATTAGGTATCTTTGTGAATGCTGGCTCTCGCTATGAGCTACCTGAAGAGAATGGTATCACACATTTTATTGAGCATATGTTGTTTAAAGGCACAACAACTCGTTCAGCTCGTCAAATTGCTGAAGAATTTGATCGAATCGGAGGAGAGCTAAATGCCTTCACATCGAAAGAAAATACATGTTACTATGCTAAAGTTTTAGATCATCATGCGGAGCTTGCGGTCACAATACTAGCAGATATGTTTTTCAATTCTACCTTTGCGGAAGAAGAATTAGAAAAAGAGCGACAAGTAGTATTAGAAGAAATTTTAATGAGCGAAGATGCTCCTGATGATGACGTTCATGAGAAGCTGTGGGGTGTCATGTATCCGAATGATGCACTCGGTCGTCCAATACTAGGTACGGCTGCTACATTAAAGACATTTACAGCAGATGCTATACGAAAATATATGGATAAACATTATGGGCCAGAGTCCGTTGTTATTTCTATTGCAGGTAATATTTCATCTCAGCTTATGCAAACGATTGAAGATTTATTTGGTCACTATCAACCTTCACCGCATGCTATTGCGCCTGTCCTGACAAATCCTTCATTTTATCCAGGGGAAATTACAAAAATACGCGATACAGAGCAGGCACATGTCGCGATTTCCTATCCAGCAATTGGTGTAAAAGATCCAGATATGTATAGCTTTATTGCGCTTAACAATATAATTGGAGGCAATATGAGTTCTCGATTGTTTCAGGAAGTACGAGAAGAACGTGGGCTAGCCTATTCTATTTTCTCCTATCAATCGTGTTATGCAGATGTAGGTGCTTTTACGATTTATGGTAGTACTAGTCGACAGCAATTAGCACAGCTTCAGCACACGATTGATGCCACTTTATTAGATATTGTAGCGGGTGGTGTGACAGAGGAGGAGCTTGATAATGCGAAAGAGCAGCTTAAAGGAAGCTTTGTCCTTGGATTAGAAGGGACGGGAGCTCGTATGAATCGAAATGGAACAAGTGAACTTGTTCATCGCAAGCATCGAACAGTAGACGAGGTTCTTAAATCGATAGATGCCGTATCGATGGAGTCAGTGGATCGGCTGATTGCTAAAATTTTAAAAGCAGAGCCAGCTATCTCAATCATAGGTCCTAGCGAATAAAGATATTTTAATAAGATAGCATTTGTTCAAGCTATTATTAGATAGGAGATTGGCATTTATTTTCAATGTGGATAAGTGACAACAGCCCTCCATAAAATGAGTAGTGAAAACCTTTACCCAAAAGGTAACACTTTATTAAACTGGCGAGGAAGGTACTTGATTCCCGGGGATAGCGAGACATGTCACCCTCTCTAAATGGAGAGGTAGCGAAGGAAGCCGCTCTGCATATGCTCATAGGAAAGCAAGTAGCCTGCAATGAAATCCATTTCCTTTTAATTGACTGTTTTGCTATTCAACACAATTAAAAATAGGCTGCCAAATAAGGCAGCCTATTTTTTGATGAATGTTTAGCAAATTTCCTTTGCCAAATATAAATAAAGACATTTGTGAAACACAAGAAAAGTGATGAGGATACTAACCAGTGTTGGTATGAATAAGATAATTAAATTTGCAGCTACTAGTGATAAATAATAATGAATAACAAAATTTAGCAGAATGATAAGCACAATAGCTGTAAGCATTCTAACCGTTCGCATTCTCTCTGTTTCATCAAGATGCTGAATATAAAATTGACTACAGATGAGGAAAGAGGCGCTACTTATATAAGCAAAGTACATAGCAAGATGCTCGATAAAATTTTCAGATGCATCAGGTTGTGAGAAATACATAGGCGCAAGGATAATAAAGAGCAATGCAATAAGACCATAGCAAAATAAAAAATCGGATTGCAATTGTGTTTTCTTTGATAGAGGTAGCGTATTGACATACATTGTCCACTTTACTTGACGGTCGCCTCTATATAAATTATCTACGATGTTGGCTGAAATAACGACAACAAATAATCCGATAGAAGGACTATCTACAAAAGGTAAATGTACAAAATGAAGAAGTAAACATATCGTCATTGTAAAAAGAATAGTCCATTTTTGTACGACAATTCTTTGTAACAACAGTGCTCGCATGAGATCCCTCCTAAAACTCTTTTCTTTTATAAATAGCAGTAGAAACTAGAGAGGAGAGGCAGAGCAGTATTAGCCCGCCCAAAGGTGCTAAATAGACATATTGCTTTAAATATAGAAACGTTTGAGTCATATCAGGGATATATTCTTTAAACATCCCCGTTAAGAAGCCAGGAATAAAACAAAACGCAATGAGGACTATTCTTCCTTTAATAGAGCCAAATTTAATATAGATAGGTAGTAATACGGCTAATAAACAGAGCGCCGATGTTATGATCAAATTAAACGTTAGGAAAAATTCTGAAGTGATGTCGTTATTGGTAAAAAAATTGATAAAAAATAGGATAGGTAATGCCATAACAAGTCCGAAAATCATTAACATCACACTGAGTATATATTTACTAAAAACGATATCCGCTTTAGAAATTGGTAAAGTATTAGCGTATTTATCCCACTTACTTTGTTCATCGTAGCTAAGCGCAGTTATCGCTTGTATCGTAACAATAAAAACAATAACAGCTAGAAGCATTGCGCTTTGCTGCATAAAAATCGCCATCACAAGAAGAAATATAAGAACAAATGCTTGTGCTTTCATTTGTCGTTGAATGGTCATTAAATCTTTTAGGATAAGTCCTACCATATTTAAACACTACCTTTCACGAAAAATAGCATGATATCTTCTATAGAAGGCCTTTCAAGTCTGAAAGCCTCATTTACTTCATTTTTCAGAACTAATGCTTCTATTCCAAACGCACCAGGACGGGTTCTTAGAATAGCATGCTCTGGCAAGTCGTTTACTTCCTCACTGTTACCTTTGAAAATACCATATTCATATAATAGAGCATCTTTACTCTCGCTCAATAAAATCTCACCATTATGAATTAACGTAATATAGTCAGCAATTTTTTCTAAATCGCTTGTAATATGCGATGAAAATAAAATGCTGTGCGTTTCATCCTGCATAAATGCTAAAAATAAATCCAGAATTTCATCCCGAATAATAGGGTCTAATCCACTTGTTGGCTCATCTAAAATCAATAATTTTGGATGATGTGCCAATGCTAAGGCAATTGATAGCTTCATCCTCATTCCTCGTGATAGTTCCTTTATCTTCTTCCTCTTTGGCACCTTAAATTGAGCTAATCTTTCAAAATAATAGTCTGAATCCCATGTTTGAAATACTTTTCTCATGATTTTGTCGAGTTGCGTCGCATTTAGCGTTTCTGGTACATGTAAATCGTCAAATACAACGCCGATGTCGTTTTTTATCGATAGTTCGTGTTCGACATGATCTTTGCCAAATAGCAAAATTTCGCCATATTCTTTTTTTATTAAATTCAGCATGCATTTTATCGTTGTTGATTTGCCAGCCCCGTTTTCTCCAACAAAACCCATTACCGTGCCTTGTGGGACGGAAAAACTTATATCTTTAAGAAAAAAGCCTTCAAAGCCCTTATGTAGATCATGAATTTCAATGGCATTCATATTACTTATCCTCCTCTAACATTAAAGATAGTAGTTCTTGTAATTCTTCACCAGAAAGTCCAGCGGTTTTCGCTATTTTTGCTGCCTTTTGCAAATGCCCCTCTACCTGCCGTAATAGCTCCTCACGTAGAAAGTCTTGATTTCGTTCTGTGACAAAGCTCCCTTTACCAGCGACAGTTTCAATGAAACCATCTCGCTCTAAATCAGCATAGGCACGTTTAGTGGTCATCACACTTATTTTTAAATCCTTTGCTAAAGCGCGGATAGACGGTAGTGCATCACCAGCCTGTAATTTATTAGCTAAAATAGCCTCTTTGAGCTGTATGGTGATTTGCTCATAAATAGGTTTTTCACTCGCATTACTTAAATGGATATGCACAAATCATCACCTCTTATAACTGTATATATACACTATATACAGAAGGCGATGGAAATGCAACATATTCGTACTTTAGGTAGGGGTCACGATTTGCAAAAAGTCCGCATATATTGAGGTAACGGCTCAAGGAGGGAGATGAGGCATGCTACTATCTGAGATGGTGGATAAGGAGTTAATTCAAATTGAGGGTGGCGTACATTTTGGCATCCTGGCACATACAGAATGCCTATTAGATGTGCAAACAGGGAAAATACATGGTTTTGAAATTGTGAAAGATAAACTACCATTCCAAAAAAAGAAAATGAAAGTTAGTGAAATGATACCTTGGCACGAAATTATTTTAATTGGTGAAGATCGTATTTTATTTAATAAGACATCTACAGTACAGTCAGAATATTTACAGTGAGGTGAGCTTTTGGAAAACGAAAAATGGCTTGTTATCGGTGAGGACTCCCGATTAAAGGAACTAGCTACAATGCTAAGAAGTCCATCGAGAACAGTATTTTATAAAAGAACAACCGTATGGAACGAAGAGTTAAATAAACTTGTTTTAGAATTCCAACCTAATAAAATCGTATTACCTATTCTTCCATTAAAAATAGAAGTTGAGCAGCTCTATGGTATATCACAAGTGAAATTTTATACAGGTCGATTAACAATGCATTGGAAGCAATTACTAGAGAAAAATGAATCTATTTGCTATTTACAACAAGAATCATTTATTTGGCAAAATGCTCGATTAACAGCGGAGGGATTTATCGCCACGTTTTACGGACTCGAGCAAAAATGTATTTACGGACAAAATTTCACAATCGCAGGTTTTGGTCGCATCGCAAAAATGCTCGCCTCTTTACTAGTTAAGATGGGTGCAAATGTTCATATTGTTGCACGTTCAGTTGTACAAGTGAGTGAAGCAAAAGCTTATGGTTATAAAGCCACGAATTTAGATGATCGCCAATGGTCTATTACAGATGGCATTTTTATTAATACAATTCCTGCTAAATGGATTACAGAGTCTTTTATAGAGCATGTTCCAACTGTTTTATATGACTTGGCTTCAGAGCCAGGATGTTTAGATATAGATTCTGATCAATTACAAACGTATGTACTATTGCCATCATTGCCTGGGAAATACTTTGCACATGATGCAGCTACAATATTGTGCAAGGCAATAGAGGAGGAAGAAAATTGTTAACGGGGAAACGAATTGGCTTAGGTATTACTGCTTCTCATTGTACGTATGAAGATGTAGTACCTAAAATCCAAAATTTTATTGATGTCGGAGCAACAGTTATTCCAATCATTACCCATTCCGTTTTACATGCAGCTACACGCTTTGGTACAGGTGAAGAGTGGATTGCCAAAATAGAAGCTTTGACAGGAGAAAAAGTTATTTCTTCTATAAAAGAGGCGGAGCCATTTGGCCCATCCAATCCATTAGATGCAATGGTCATAGCCCCCATGACAGGCAATAGCATAAGTAAATTTGCTAATGCGGCAACAGATAGTCCTGTGTTAATGGCAGCAAAGGCAACTTTGCGTAATGGTTCGCCTGTAGTTTTAGGTATTTCCACAAACGATGCACTAGGCTTAAATGGCATAAATATTATGAAGCTGTTAAATGCTAAAAATATATATTTTATTCCCTTTGGTCAGGATGCCCCTCACTCCAAACCAAATTCTTTAATTGCTGATTTTGAACAAATGGTGGATACTGTTCATGCAGCAATTACGCAGAAAAAGCAATTACAACCGCTGTTGATACAATATTTCAAATAAATAAGAGATTACACACAATTTTCAGTATTTTTGTGATACAATAGCACACATTATGGAACATGTATTCAAGGAGAGATGACAGATGACAAAGCAGTTAACAGTTGCGGTTGTTGGGGCAACAGGTGCAGTAGGATCGAAAATGATGGAGCAGTTGATTAAACGTAAATTTCCGATTGGACATATTAAATTTCTAGCTTCTGCTCGTTCAGCAGGAAAATCAATCGAATTTAATGGGGAAACATATACAATTGAAGAAGCGACACCTGAGGCTTTCGAAGGCGTCAATGTCGCTTTATTCTCAGCTGGTGGTTCAGTATCAGCTGTGCTTGCACCAGAAGCAGCTAAGCGGGGTGCAGTAGTTATTGATAATACGAGCCATTTTCGTATGGATCCAGAGGTACCGCTTGTCGTGCCTGAAGTGAATCGAGGCGACTTAGCGAAGCATAAGGGAATTATTGCGAATCCAAACTGCTCGACAATTCAAATGGTAGCTGCGCTTGAACCAATTCGTCATGCATTTGGTTTAACAAAAGTAATTGTTTCAACTTATCAGGCAGTATCAGGTGCAGGGATTTCTGCGATCCAAGAATTAAAGGCACAAAGCGAAAACTGGGATGCAGGTAAAGATGTAGAAGCAAATATTTTACCATCTGGTAGTGATAAACGTCATTACCCAATTGCTCGTAATGTCATTCCACAAATCGATAAATTCACAGATAATGGATTTACATACGAAGAAATGAAAATGATTAATGAGACGAAAAAAATCATGCATGCACCAGAGCTAAAAGTAGCTGCTACTTGTGTTCGTGTGCCGGTCGTTTCAGGTCACTCTGAATCTGTTTATATTGAGGTAGAGAAAGACGCGTCAATCCAAGAGATTTTCGAAGTATTACGCAACGCACCAGGTGTGGTATTACAAGATGATATTGCAACACAAACTTACCCAATGCCTATTTATGCAGAAGGGGAAGACGCTACTTTTGTAGGACGTATCCGTCAAGATTTAGACAACAGCAAAGGGTTCCATCTATGGATCGTTTCTGACAATTTATTAAAAGGCGCCGCATTAAACTCTATCCAAATTGCAGAAGCAATGCTTGAGGATAACTTACTATAAGAGGGGTGTAAGGATGAATTTAGGTCGAATTGGAACGGCAATGATTACGCCGTTCAAAAATGATGGCACGATTAATTATCCAGAACTAGAACGTATTATTAATCATTTAATAGACAATGGTACTGATTGTATTGTTGCTTGTGGTACGACTTCTGAAAACCCAACTATGTCTACAGAAGAGAAAATTGAAGTTGTACGCTTTACCGTAGAGAAAGTAGCAGGTCGCGTACCAGTTATTGCAGGTACTGGGGATAATGAAACAGCTTACTCTATCGCGATGACACATAAGGCAGAAGAAAATGGAGCAGACGGCATTATGCTTGTAGCTCCTTACTATAATAAGCCAAATCAACGTGGGATTTATGCTCACTTTGAAACCATTGCTAAACAAACGAGTCTCCCTGTTATGCTTTATAATGTTCCAGGGCGTACTGGGGTCAATGTTGCCTATGAAACTTCTGTTGCATTAAGCAAGATTCCTAATATTGCTTGGATTAAGGAAGCTAGCGGTAACTTAGATCAGATGGGTGATGTTATTGAGAATGTTGATCCAGCTGATGATTTCTTAGTGTATAGTGGGGACGATGGTTTAACACTCCCACTAATGGCCATTGGTGGAGCAGGTGTTATTTCTGTAGCTGCCCATGTGGTAGGCAATGATATGCAATTAATGATTAAAGCGTTTGAAGAAGGAAATCATAAGCTAGCAGCCCAAATTCACCGAGCCTTATTACCTTTAGTACGTGCGCTGTTCGCTCAGCCCAACCCTTCACCGATTAAATATGCGATGACAAAATTAGGATTTGATACACTCAATGTTCGTTTGCCGATGATGGAAATGACAGATGAAGAGAAAGCTAATTTTGACCGAATTTGGGATACGTATCAAGAAAAAGCGAAAAGTTTTAGATAAATAGGAGCGAGGCTGATAGCATTTCAGCCTCGTTTTTTATATTTTATAAATAAAAAGTATGTACAAAATTTGTAACTCCTCGTCCTTACAAATACTTATTTAGCTCTATTTATACAGGATAGCCAATATTTATTTTCCATCTGCTAGTAATAAGCAAATAGCAGGAAAATCTATTTCCAAAGTGAAACATGTATTTTTAATTTGTGCAAAAGCTTTGCAAACCGTATAATAAATGTTAAGTGGTTGCTGTTCGGGATATTTTTTAGGAGGAAATAAATTGACAAAAAAGAAAAATGAATTAATCCGCATCATCCCTCTTGGTGGTGTAGGCGAAATTGGGAAAGCCATGTACGTAGTAGAAATTGATGAAGAGCTATTTGTGGTGGATAGCGGCTTAATGTTCCCAGAAGATGAAATGCTAGGTATAGATATCGTGATTCCTGACATTACTTACTTAGAAGAAAATAAAGAACGTGTGAAAGGTATTTTCTTAACACATGGTCATGAAGATGCAATTGGCTCTATTGCCTATGTATTACAAAAAATAAAGGCACCTGTGTACGGATCGAAATTAACTATTGCATTAGCAAAGGAACATTTAAAAGAATTACCTGCACCACATCAAGTGAAGTTTTTTGAAGTAACAAACCGTAGTCGTATGAATTTTAACTCAACGTATGTAACATTCTTCCACACAACACATAGTATTCCCGATTCGTTAGGGGTAGTGTTCCATACATCTGAAGGCGCGATTGTTCATACAGGAGAGTTTAAATTCGATCAGTCAGCGACAGGTAAATTTAAACCTGATTTAGCAAAAATGGCACAGCTAGGAGAAGACGGCGTTTTCATTTTACTATCTGAGTCTTGCGAAGCTGAGCGACCAGGATATACGACATCAGAGATTGTCATTGAAGAACAATTATCAAAAACATTCCACTCAGCACCAGGTCGTATTTTAGTAGCTGTTTACGCATCGAATTTTATTCGAATTCAACAAGTATTTGCTCAAGCACAGAAATCATTCCGTAAGGTTGTAATTGTGGGCAAACCTTTGGAAAAGGCAGTTGATTTAGGCGTACAGCTTGGTTATTTAACAGTCGAAGAAGATACAATTATTCCGATCTCGGAAATGCAAAAATATCAAGATGATGAAATTATCATTATTGCAACAGGCAACAGAGGAGAACCTCTCGATGCTTTAGAAAAAATTGTCCGTAAGCACCATCGTGACATTAAAATTAAACAAGGTGACACGGTACTAATCACCTTTACACCTTCTCCTGGCATGGAAGTTCAAATGGCGAATACAATGAACTCTATGTCAAAAGCAGGCGCTGAAATTTTGACTTCTAGCAAAAATGTCCATGTTTCAGGGCATGGTAGCCAAGAAGATTTAAAGCTGATGCTAAACTTGATGCAACCAAAGTACTTTATTCCCGTACAAGGAGAATACCGTATGCTAATTGCGCATTCTAAATTAGCACAACAGCTAGGTATGCAAAAATCCCAAATTTTTATCGCTGATAAAGGGGATATCGTAGAATATAAAAATAATAAAATGCGCATGAGTGGTCGTGTACAAGCTGGTAATGTCTTAATTGACGGTATTGGTGTAGGCGATGTAGGTAATATTGTCCTTCGTGACCGTAAATTATTATCGCAGGATGGTATTTTCATTGTGGTGGTAACATTAAATCGAGCACAAAAGAAAATTGCCTCTGGGCCAGAAATTTTATCACGAGGCTTTGTCTATGTACGAGAATCAGAGGAATTAATGATTGAGGCTTCTGACATTGCGAGAAATGTGATTGAAAAGTACGTTGGGAAAGAAACCTTTGAATGGACGAATATAAAACAAGAAATTAGAGATACACTGAATACGTATTTATTCCAAAAAACAAAACGTCGCCCAATGATTATTCCTATTATTATGGAATATTAATTGAACAAGCTCATCGTATATGCTTTGAGGAAAAAATAAATGATAAAGGATTTTCTCCCAATTGCGGTGGAAAATCCTTTTTTTGAAATATTCAAGTTCTACATGTGATGATTCGCTACATATATAGAATGGATTGCAGAAGAAGGTGAATTTGATGGCAGTTAGTAAGAGAAAAAAAGTTACTAAAAGTAAAGCGACAACAGAAAAAAAAGAAATGCATCCGCTTATGTACGAAATATTAGGGTTGCTCTTAATTGCATTAGCAGTCATTATGATTTTTGAATACGGCATGATCGGGCGGATTCTACAAACAATCGCCATGTTCCTTTTTGGTAATTTACATTTTGCTGTTCCATTTATGCTTATATTTGTTGCATTGTTAATGATGATTGGTCGTAAAAAAGTTGGGATAAAGGATCGATTAATACTTGGCATGTTCCTCATTGTTATGAGCTTAACGATTTTTAGTCATGGCATATTATTTGAACAACTATCCAAATCAGGTGGTCTACTATCTGATTCTGTGCTACGTGAATCATGGCGAATTTTGATTAATACAGATGGTATCATTCATCGTAGTAATGCTTTAGGGGGTGGCATGATTGGTGCCCTACTATTTAGTGGGCTTCATGTGCTGTTTGAAGCCTCGGGGGCAAAAGTTGTTGCTTGGGTTATTTTCTTTATTGGTTTAATTCTTGTCACTGGTAAAGCATTAGTGCCTTATTTAGCAGAAAAAACGCCAGATATATTTGGTAAATGGAAAAAAAAGCATCGTGATAAGAAAAAAAATACACCGAGAAAACCAAATAATCGTCGTTCAAGAGTAGAGAGTGGGGATGAAGTAGCAGCTGTTAATCAATCTATAGATATGCCTGAACAAGAAGAAGAAATACCACATGAACCGATTATTTCTGCTTTTACACAGAATGTTTCACAGGAAAGAGAAGTGATTGATACAACTCACATGGTGGAAAATGAACTTGAAGAAGCATCGGATGATGTCCAGATTCAGGGCACAGATGCAGTAGAAAATGCAGATTATCAGCTCCCATCATATAATTTATTACAATTACCTCCACAACATGATCAAAGTGGTGAATATTCAGTGATTCAGGCAAATGCCAAAAAGCTTGAGCAGACATTACAAAGTTTTGGCGTAAAGGCAAAGGTGACACAGGTGCATTTAGGTCCTGCTGTTACGAAATACGAGATTTTACCAGATATCGGTGTGAAAGTAAGCAAAATTGTCAATTTACAAGATGATCTTGCATTAGCATTGGCAGCTAAAGATATTCGTATGGAAGCGCCAATTCCTGGGAAATCTGCGATTGGTATAGAAGTACCTAATAGTGAGGTAGCCATTGTAACACTTCGTGAGGTATTAGAATCGAAAGATGGTGCTAAGCCTGAAGCATTATTACAAGTAGCATTTGGTCGAGATATTACAGGACAAGCTGTATTAGCAGAGCTCAATAAAATGCCACATTTACTTGTAGCTGGTTCTACAGGTAGTGGGAAAAGTGTTTGCATAAATGGCATTGTTGTATCCATACTAATGCGTACAAAACCGCATGAAGTGAAGCTCATGATGATAGACCCAAAAATGGTTGAATTAAACGTTTATAATGGGATTCCACATTTATTAGCGCCTGTCGTAACGGATGCCCGTAAAGCTTCGCAGGCACTGAAAAAAGTGGTATCTGAAATGGAACGTCGCTATGATTTGTTTTCTCATACAGGTACAAGAAATATTGAGGGCTATAATGCACATGTCCAAAAGGTTAATGATCAAACAGAGGAAAAGCATCCAAAGCTACCTTATATTGTGGTTATTGTAGATGAGTTGGCGGATTTGATGATGGTCGCATCAAGTGATGTAGAGGATTCGATTACACGTTTAGCGCAAATGGCAAGGGCAGCTGGCATTCATTTGATTATTGCCACACAACGACCAAGTGTAGATGTTTTAACAGGTGTCATTAAAGCAAATATTCCATCAAGAATTGCTTTTGCAGTTTCTTCCGCGATTGACTCAAGAACAATTTTAGACATGGGTGGAGCTGAACGATTATTAGGACGAGGCGATATGTTATTTTTACCTGCTGGAGCTTCTAAACCAAAAAGGGTGCAGGGTGCCTTTTTATCAGATCAAGAAGTGGAGGCAGTCGTTCATTTTGTTATAGAACAGCAAAAAGCTCAGTATCAGGAGGAGATGATTCCTACTGAAGAAGAGACCATTTTAGAGGAAACAGATGATTTGTATGATGAAGCAGTCCAATTAGTTGTCAATATGCAAACAGCATCTGTCTCTATGCTTCAACGTCGCTTCCGTATCGGTTATTCAAGAGCTGCACGTATTGTTGATCAGATGGAGCAACGCGGTATTGTTGGGCCTCCAGAGGGTAGTAAACCTCGTCAAGTACTTGTTCACCAATACGATAACTAAGCAAAAAATGAAGACGAAAATGGTGAGAGCATTTGTATTTTTGTCCAAAAATTTGCAGATAAAATAAAGAAAGAATGAATTCTATAACAGATTTTACTCAAAACTGTTTATTTCATTCTGCAAAAATGTTATATTTATGAACGATTAGTAGGAATGTTGTACATCAGATGTCTGATCTCTGATTTTGGTGGTGATATATGTGACTATTAAAGCAGATCATCGTCATCTCTATCTTCAAGTAATCGATCGTTTAAAATCTGACATCGAGGCTGGCATTTTTAAAGAAAATGAAAAGCTGCCTTCAGAATTTGAATTATCGAAATCACTAGGAGTCAGTCGAGCAACACTTAGAGAAGCACTTCGACTGTTGGAAGAGGAAAATGTGATTGTGCGCCGACATGGGGTTGGGACTTTTGTCAACCCGAAGCCGTTGTTTACATCAGGCATCGAGCATTTATCTAGTATTTCTTCTATGATCGAGGCAGCAGGTATGGAGCCAGGTTCGCGATTTTTAAAAGCGACTGAGCATGTGCCTTCTGAGGAAGATTTAAAACGCTTCCAAAGTGATGGCGACGATAAAATACTCACGATTGAACGTGTCAGAACAGCGGATGGTGAGCCAGTAGTATACTGCATAGACAGGCTACCTGCAAGCTTCCTGCCTACTGACTTTGTCGAAAAAAAAGAAGTTTCACTGTTCTCTGCACTTGAGCAATCTGGCAAAATTCATGTAGCTTATGCTGTAACCTATATTGATCCAGTTGGGTATCATGAACAAGCCTCACCGATTTTAAATTGTGGACGTGAGACAGCTCTTTTAGTGTTAAAGCAATTGCATTATGATGATCATGATCAAGTAGTGCTCTATTCAAAAAATTATTTCCGAGCTGATAAATTCAGCTTCCATGTAGTTCGTAAACGGGTGTAGAACATTTCTAAATTTTTTCCTGCTAATTACAATACCTTTGGGGGGTTAATTAAATGAAAAAACGTAAATTTGGTTTAGTATTAACATCAGTATTAGCGGCAAGTGCTATTTTAGGTGCTTGTGGTACGAAAGACGACGAAAAGCCAGCGAAAGAAAATGACAATGCTTCAGGTGGCGAAAGCACAGAAGAAGCTTTCTCAGTAGCGATGGTTACTGACGTAGGTGGCGTTGATGACAAATCATTCAACCAATCTGCATGGGAAGGTGTACAAGCTTACGGTAAAGAGCATGATTTATCAAAAGGTGATGGTGGTTTTGACTACCTACAATCAGCTTCAGATGCTGACTATGAAACAAACTTAAACAACTTAGTTCGTCGTGACTTTAACTTAGTATTTGGTATCGGATTCATGATGGCTGATGCAATTGATGCAGTTGCTTCTGAAAATCCAGATAACCACTTTGCATTAATCGATGCTGAAGTAGAAGCAGACAACGTAGTAAACGTACTGTTCAAAGAGCAAGAAGGTGCTTTCTTAGCAGGTGTTGCTGCAGCGAAAACATCTAAAACAGGTAAAATTGGCTTCGTAGGCGGCGTTGATATTCCAGTTATTAACCGTTTCCACGCTGGTTTCGTTGAAGGGGCTAAAGCAGTAAACCCAGATATCGATATTCAAGTAAAATATACTGGTGCCTTTGATAAAGCAGATCTTGGTAAAATTACAGCGAACAGCATGTATTCTTCAGGTGTAGATGTAATCTTCCACGCTGCTGGTGCAACTGGTAACGGTGTATTCTCTGAAGCAAAAGAGCGTAAAGCGAAAGATCCAAATGCTGATGTATGGGTTATCGGTGTAGATGCTGACCAATACGAAGAAGGTAAAGTAGACGATAAAACAAACGTTACATTAACTTCTATGTTAAAAGGTGTTAATACAGCAGTAGTAGATATTTCAAATAGAGCGAAAAATGGTGATTTCCCAGGTGGAGAAACACTTGTTTACGGTTTAGCTGAAGACGGCGTTAAACTTGCGGATTCTCGCGGTGCGATTCCAGAAGATGTACAAAAAGTAATCGACGAATATAAAGAAAAAATTGCTAAGGGTGAAATCAAAGTTCCAGAAAAAGTGGAAAAATAATTCATCTTTTGATCATCATAAGGGACTCTTAGAAGGACCTTATGATGATTTTTCAATCTATCGTTATATTTAGATTATTCGCAATACTCTATTTAACTAGATTTATAGAAACCTTATAGAGGTAGTAATTATGATTTGAATAATGATGGTAACAAGTTAATAGAAGAAAGGTTTCTAACGATGACCTTTCCTGTATTAATTTAGCAAAACATCTACCTCTATAGGTGGGATATTAAATCGGTAATAAAATATAGCCTCTAGTAGAAAATTTATTACTGGACGTATGGCTTATCTGTACCATCCATCATGTAGCAGCAGATACTATACGCTAAGATGAAAATACTTAATAATAGTGCCTATTAAGGGAGTGACAAATTTGGATTATGTGATTGAAATGCTAGGAATCCGTAAAGAATTCGGTAATTTCGTGGCGAATAATAATATCACCCTCCAACTGAAACAAGGCGAGATTCATGCATTGCTAGGTGAAAATGGTGCAGGTAAATCGACTTTGATGAACGTCCTTTTTGGTTTGTATCAACCAGAGGGTGGCGAAATTCGTGTACGTGGGAAGGCTGTAAAAATTACAAACCCGAATATTGCCAATGATTTAGGGATTGGCATGGTGCATCAACATTTTATGTTGGTAGAAAACTTTACGGTAACAGAAAATATCATTTTAGGCACTGAGCCTACTAAAATGGGAATTGTGAATATAAAAGATGCGGCTAAGAAAGTACAAGCACTTTCTGAAAAGTATGGATTAGATGTTGATCCGAACGCCAAAATCGAGGATATCACGGTTGGTATGCAACAGCGTGTAGAAATATTAAAAACATTGTATCGTGGTGCCGAAATTTTAATTTTTGATGAACCAACTGCATCATTAACACCGCAAGAAATTACCGAATTAATTCAAATAATGCGCCGTCTTATCGCAGAGGGTAAATCCATTATTTTAATTACGCATAAGCTAAAAGAAATTATGGAAGTTTCAGACCGTGTGACGATTATCCGTAAGGGAGAAGGGATTGGCACAGTTGTAACCGCTGCCACAAATCCTGATCAGCTTGCTGAAATGATGGTTGGCCGTCAGGTTGAATTCAAAACGGAAAAAACGGATGCGACACCGACTGACGAAGTGCTTGCGATTGAGAACTTGGTTGTTACAGACTATCGAAATATTGATAAAGTGAAAGGTCTTAATTTAAATGTTCGTAAAGGTGAAATCGTAGGTATTGCTGGTATTGATGGTAATGGTCAATCCGAGTTAATAGAAGCCATTACAGGTCTACGCAAAATTAAAAGTGGTAAAGTCAAGCTGAATGGTAAAGATATTACTAACATGAAGCCTCGTAAAATTACAGAGGAAGGCGTAGGACATATTCCACAAGACCGTCATAAGCATGGATTAGTTTTAGATTTCCCAATTGGTCATAATATTGCATTGCAAACATATTACCAATCTCCAATAGCGAAGGGCTTTGTGATGGACTATAAAAAGGTGTCAGAGAAAGCTCGCCAAATCATTAAAGAGTATGATGTGCGTACTGGTAATGGAGAGATGACACCAGCTCGTGCATTATCTGGTGGTAACCAACAAAAAGCAATTATTGGTCGTGAAATTGACCGTAACCCTGATCTATTAATTGCTGCTCTACCAACACGTGGACTTGACGTAGGAGCTATTGAATTCATTCACTCTCGTCTAATTGAGCAACGTGATAAAGGGAAAGCCGTTTTATTAATCTCATTTGAATTAGATGAGGTAATGAATGTTTCGGATCGAATTGCTGTTATCTATGATGGACAAATTGTTGATGAGTTAAATCCGAAAGAAACGACTGAACAAGAGCTAGGCTTACTAATGGCAGGACAAAGTAAAAAAAATATAAAGCGTGATGCGAAGGAGGGGAACGACTAATGTCAAATCGTGTCATTAATATCCTCGTTCCTATCATCTCTATCATTATCGGTTTAATTGTAGGGGCTATCGTTATGGTAGTCAGTGGCTATGACCCAGTGCAAGGTTATATCGCTCTTTGGACAGGTATTTTTGGAGATTCATATTCAATCGGGAACACAATTCGTCAAATTACACCATATATTTTAGCAGGTCTTGCGGTAGCATTTGCATTCCGTACAGGGCTCTTCAATATCGGTGTTGAAGGTCAGCTAATTTTAGGTTGGTTAGCCGCTGCATGGGTAGGTTATGCGTTTGAACTTCCTAAAATCATTCACTTACCATTAGCATTGCTTGCAGCAGCTGCTGCAGGTGCATTTTGGGCCTTTATTGCAGGTTTCTTAAAAGCGAAATTTAAAGTTCACGAAGTTATTGCGACAATTATGCTGAACTACACTGCACTTTATATTGCAAATGCAGTGATTAAAAAATTGTCCGATGGCAGCTTTAAAACAGAACGTATCCATGAGTCAGCTTCTTTACGTTCTCCGTTTTTAAGAGAGCTTACAGACAACTCAAGTCTTCACTATGGGATCATTGTTGCACTTTTAATGGTAGTTGTGATGTGGTTCATTTTAGAAAAAACAACACGTGGCTACGAGCTAAAAGCAGTAGGTTTTAACAAAAATGCCGCTGATTATGCAGGTATGAGTGTCAATAAAAATATTATTTTAGCTATGACAATTTCTGGTATGTTTGCAGGTCTGGGTGGTGCGATGGAAGCTTTAGGGACATTCCAAAACGCATCCATTAAACCTGGCTTTACGGGAATTGGGTTTGACGGTATCGCCGTTGCGCTACTTGGTGCCAATACACCACTTGGAGTAGTGTTTGGGGCATCCCTTTTTGGTTCTTTAAAATATGGTGCATTAAATATGCCAAATGCTGCGGGAATTCCAGAAGAAATCGTATCCATTATTATTGCATTGATTATCTTCTTCGTTGCATCAGGCTATATTATTCGAGTAGGCTTACAAAAGCTGAGCAAGAAAAAGGAGGGACAATAACATGAGCTTTTTAGAAATGTTATATTTCATCATCCCTTCAGCGATTCTTTATGCAACACCTTTGATTTTTACGGCCATCGGTGGGGTATTCTCTGAACGCTCTGGTGTTGTCAACATCGGGCTAGAAGGCTTAATGATTGTCGGTGCGTTTGTTGGTATTTTTGTCAATTTAGAATTCGCTTCATCATTAGGGGCAGCAACAGTTTGGGTAGCAATGCTAGCAGCTGTTGTGATTGGTGCTGTGTTCTCACTTTTCCATGCTGTAGCTTCTATTTCTTTCCGTGCCGATCAAACGGTATCAGGGGTAGCTATTAACTTACTAGGTTTAGCTGCAACCGTATTCTTAGTAAAAATGATTTATGATAAAGGTCAAACAGATATGATTGACCAACCGATTCGTCGTTTTGGTGTCCCTTACTTAGAGGATATTCCGTTCTTCGGTCGTTTACTGTTCCATGATGTTTACAGCACATCTATTTTAGCGTTCGCTGTAGCATTCGGGGCATGGTTTATCATTTATAAAACGCCATTCGGCTTGCGTTTGCGTGCAGTGGGTGAACATCCAATGGCAGCAGATACAATGGGTATAAATGTAAATAAAATGCGCTATATTGCCGTGATGATTTCAGGGGCATTAGGTGGTCTTGGTGGTGCAGTGTATGCACAAACAATTACACACGACTTCTCACATGCAACAATTGCTGGTCAAGGTTTCATGGCTATTGCCGCAATGATTTTCGGGAAGTGGCATCCAATTGGAGCACTAGGTGCAGCCTTATTCTTCGGTTTAGCACAAACATTAAGTATTGCAGGGAATCAAATTCCGCTAATCGAGAATGTTCCAGCAGTGTATCTACAAATTTTACCGTATGTGTTAACAATTCTTGCTTTAGCAGGATTTATTGGTAAAGCAAACGCTCCAAAAGCGAGTGGACAACCTTATATTAAAGGTAAACGCTAAGAAAAGCATTTTAAGGACTGGGCACTATGCTCGGTCCTTTTTTTATTATAATTGGCGTAATTTTTAATTTTTCCCATACATACTTTGGATTCCTTTTGCAATTATAGACAATAGACATGTATAGTATGTGTAGTACATCGTTATATTAAGAAGGATAGGAGGGTTTCATATGTTTAAAACAATACCTTTTGCAAAAGGTGTCAATTTGCATATCCGACAAACGACCCAATTTAAAACCGTAAATTTTTCAATTAAATGGAGAAGAGCATTAACGGCTAAAAGTGCATCAGAGCGTACAGTATTAACAAATGTACTGCAGCACAGTAATGCTAAATATAAGACAACTGCTGCTTTTCGAAGCTTTTTAGATGACTTGTATGGTACAGTTTTGTATTTTGATACATCGAAGCGCGGAAATGAGCATACGGTTCTTATGAATGTAGAGACTGTTAATGATCATTATCTAGCAAATACAAGTGTCTTAAACGAAGTCCTTGGTTTATTGCATACAGCTATTTTTGAGCCTAATCTAGAAAATGGTGTCTTTAAGGAATCCGTTGTTGAGCGTGAGAAAAAGACAGTTATTCAACGTATTGAATCTATTTTTGACGATAAATCTCGCTTTGCTCAATTCCGTCTTCAACAAATCTTGAGACCAAATGAGCCAGCATCAATTTCAGCGAATGGTAGTGTCGAAGAAATTCAAAAGATTACCCCTGCCTCATTATTTGAGGCTTATCAATCGATGCTAGCTAACGACAAAATCGATATTTATGTAGCTGGAGACATTAATGAAGAGGAAATTGTTGCGAAATTAAAAAAAGCGCTACCATTTAAGGATCGTACTCCTGAGGAAGTTCCAGCAGTACTCCCCCAACAACATCCAGACAATGATTATGTAAGAGAACAGCATGAAATGAAACAAGGTAAACTTCATATTGGCTTTAGCACGCCTGTTAGATTTGGTGATGCAGATTTCTCTAAGATGCAAATTTTTAATGGGATTTTTGGTGGATATCCACATGCTAAGCTGTTTATGAATGTTCGTGAAAAAGAGAGTCTTGCTTATTATGCTTCAAGTTCCTATGCTTCGCATTATGGACTTGTATTTGTTGTATCTGGGATTGAAGCTAAAAATGAAGAAAAAGCGCTATCTTTAATTAAAGAACAACTTGCCGTCATGCAGGCTGGGGACATTACAGATTTAGAGCTGGAGCAAACAAAGGCTATGCTGACGAATCAGCTAAAAGAATCCTTAGATTCGGCACGAGGTCAAATTGAAATTTTTGATCAATACAAGGATTTACCTGAGGAATTCTCAGTTCAAGCCTGGGCAAATAAGTGGAAAGCTGTGACAAAAGAAGATGTTGTTGCAATGGCAAAGCAAGTGCAGCTTGAAGCGGTCTATTTCTTATGTGGAAAGGAGCAAGCCGCACAATGAAAACAATAGAATTTAAACAATTAGATGAAATACTTTATTATGAAAAACTAGACAATGGCTTAGATGTTTATATATTGCCGAAAAAAGGCTTTTCCAAAACATTTGTTACATTTACAACAAAGTACGGCTCTGTCGATCGTACGTTCGTGCCAATTGGTGACACAGAAAGTATTACTGTACCAGATGGTATTGCACACTTTTTAGAGCATAAAATGTTCGAAAAAGAGGATGGAGACGTTTTCCAAAAATTTAGCGAATATGGTGCTTCTGCGAATGCATTTACATCGTTTACGCGTACAGCTTATTTATTTTCATCTACTGACAATATTTATAAAAGTACAGAAACATTATTGAATTTTGTCCAAGAACCATACTTTACAGAAGCTACTGTCAATAAAGAAAAAGGAATTATTGGGCAAGAAATTACAATGTATGATGATCAACCAGACTGGCGTCTATACTTTGGCACAATTGAAAATATGTATCATCATCATCCTGTAAAGATTGATATCGCTGGTACAATTGAATCGATTGATGGCATTACAGCCGAGCACTTATATACGTGCTACAATACGTTTTATCATCCTTCGAATATGTTGTTATTTGTGATTGGTGCTGTTGAACCAGAAGAAATGATGACGTTTATTCGTGAGAATCAAGGTAAAAAAGAGTTCCCAGAACCAACGCCTATTCAACGCTTCTTTGATATAGAACCAACAGAGGTAGCTATTAAAGAACGTACATTAAATATGGATGTTCAAAAACCAAAAATTTATGTAGGTTTAAAAGCGAAAGACACTAATTTATCAGGTCAGGACATGTTAAAGCATGAGTTGTCGGTTCAAATTGCACTTGAGCTTATTTTTGGACGTACCTCTGATTTTTATGAACGTGTTTACGAGGAAGGTTTAATTGATGAGACATATGCTTTTGATTTTACCTTAGAAAATGGTTTTGGGTTTGCCATGATCGGATCAGATTCAGCAGAGCCTGATAAATTGGCAAAAACGATTATGGACGAATTAGCAAAATATGAAGGAAATAGCCAGTTTGATCGTGCTGGTTTGGATCGTATAAAACGCAAAAAAATTGGGTTCTTCCTACGTGCACTAAATTCGATCGAGTTTATCGCAAACCAATTCACACGATATTCCTTTAATGACATGAATTTATTTGATGTAGTACCAGTACTTGAGACATTAACTGTGGATGATTTACAAAAAGCATTTGCTTCTATCCAAGGTGAAACACAGCAAACGGTCTTTAAAATTCTGCCAAGTAAGCAGGATGCACAGTGAAAAAATTTGCCCTTGTTTTAGGTGCATCAGGTGATATCGGTCATGCCATTTGTCAAAGCTTAGCTGAGGACGGCTGGTCCATCTATGTACATTATTCAAACAATCAAAATGCGGCACAGAGATTATGTGAAATGCTTACCGAAAATTTCCCTGCACAAGAATTTATGCTTGTACAGGGGGATTTTTCAATTGTTGATGGAGCAGAATTAGTAGCCGCGCAAATTTTCAATGTGCAGGCTATTGTTTTTGCTAATGGACAAGCCCATTATTCATTGCTCGAAGATACGACAGTTGAGGATATGGATGCTTTATGGCGTGTTCATGTTCAAAATCCTATGAGACTAACAGCTTTACTTTCTGGAAAACTTCGCAAGCATGAAGTGAGCTATGTACTATTTATAGGTTCCATTTGGGGAGAAGCTGGCTCAGCGGGGGAGGCACTTTATGCAACTGTTAAGGGTGCGCAACATGCTTTTGTTAAATCCTATGCAAAAGAAGCGGCATTATCTCGGATTAGAGTGAATGCTATTGCTCCTGGTTTTATAAATACCTCAATGAACAGCCATCTAATTCAAGAAGAGCTTCAATACATTTTGGACGATATCCCACTAGGTTCCATTGGACAAACAAAAGATGTGGCTGAAATGGTACGTTTTTATTTGTCTGGTAAAGCTGATTATGTGACAGGACAAATCGTACGATTAAATGGAGGCTGGTACATATAATAATCTCTTTTGCACATACTACTTGTGTAAAGGAGGAGGAAGAATATGACCATTTTAGAAAACTGGCAAAAATGGACATCGTTTTTAGGACAAAACGTTATGCAAGCTGAATCAAGCGGTATGCCGAAGAAAATGATTCAAACGGCTGCTGTCCAAATTGGGGAATATTTGGCGACTAATGTCGATCCTAAAAACGAACAAGAGCGAGTGCTGTCGGATTTATGGGGCGTTGCCTCTGAAGATGAAAAACATGCATTAGCGAATTGTGTCATTAAGCTTGTACAAAATAAGCATGTGCAGTAAATAAAAGAGGAGAGCCAATCTCCTCTTTTTGTTATACTATAAACTTTTTATCTGTGAAAACGGGAACGTATGTAAGCCTATTTAACAGTCATCAAAAAAAATTAGTAAATAACACTGTAATTCCATGTATTCTAACTTTCCATTACATAAAAAATCAGCTATGATGGAACTTATAAAGGATTTTTTACGTTAACTAATAGGAAGGGAACGAGTGTGTTGAGCGATTGGTACTTTGAATATGAAATTCAGGTGAATCGCCCTGGATTATTAGGAGATATTGCTTCACTTTTAGGGATGCTTCGTGTCAATATTATATCAATAAATGGTGTAGATGAGGATCGACGTGGTATGTTAGTGCATACAGACAATGATGAGGCAATTGAGCGTTTTCGTACAATTGTTTCGACAATGGAACATATTAACGTAACCAAATTTCGACAACCAAAACTTCGCGACCGTTTAGCCATTAGGCATGGTCGTTATATTCCTCGAGATGCAGATGAAAAAAACACATTCCATTTCGTAAGAGATGAATTAGGTATTTTAGTCGACTTTATGGCAGAACTCTTTAAAAAAGAGGGACATAAGCTGATTGGTATTCGTGGCATGCCACGTGTTGGAAAAACTGAATCCATAGTAGCCGCCAGTGTCTGTGCCAATAAAAAATGGATCTTTTTATCATCTACAATGATTAAGCAAACAGTTCGTAATAAGCTTGTGGGAGATGAATTTAGTCGTAACAATATTTTTATTTTAGATGGTATTGTGACTCGACGTTCATCTGATGAGAAACATTTGCAATTAGTGCGTGAAATGATGAATATGCCTTGTATCAAAGTTGTAGAGCATCCAGATATGTTTGTTCAGCATTCAGAATATAAAATAGAGGATTTTGATTATATTATTGAACTACGTCATCACACTGATGAAGAAATTACTTATGAAATAATGGAAAAAAATCATATGTCCGAATCGGATTCTTTTGGAGGATTTAATTTTTAATTTGATGTTAAAGTAGGTGTTATTAGTGGCAGAATTAGGGACTCGACTGAAAGAGGCGAGACTGTCTAAAGGCTACAGCTTAGACGATTTACAAGAAATAACGAAAATCCAAAAACGTTATTTAGTAGGAATTGAAGAGGGCAATTATTCCATTATGCCTGGTTCGTTTTATGTACGAGCTTTTATCAAACAATATGCAGAAGCTGTTGGGTTGGATGCGGAAGAAATCTTAGAGACATATAAAAATGAACTACCGAGCACTCCAAACGATCAAGTAAGTCAATCGATGACGAATAGCCCCAGCAGAAGAAAAGTAACGAAAGGCCCTTCGAATAAAATGATGGAGGCTATGCCAAAAATCATTGTTGCTTTATTTATTGTAGTCATTATTGTGGCTATATGGGTGCTATGGCAATCAAAAAACAGTCCAGGGACAAGCGAAGAAGTAAATCCAACTCCTGAGATTGAATATGACACAAATGTCAAGCCAATTGATAGTGAGAAGGATAAAAAAGAACAAGAAAATAAAGATGCACAGAAAAATGATAAAGAAGATACAAAAGCTACAGAAGAAACACCAACTGATGAAGATGACACTGATCAAACTGAAGAGATGAAGCAAACAATTTCCGCGGGTACTGTTGAAGCAGATGGAGCGACAACTTCTTATACGTTAACAGGGACAGATACAATGAAACTGAAAATTGAAATATCAGGCCCTACATTTGTTGGTATTCGCAATCAACAGCAACAAGAAATCTTAACAGATACGCGTGTCTATAATGCCGGGGAAGTAGTTGAATTTGACGCCTCAACACAAAACTATGTTCGTATTCGTCTCGGTAATTCAACGCAAGCTAAAATCTATATTAATGACGAACTTCTAACGTATGCACAACAAATTGTAACGCAAAATATCGTCATCAATTTCAATAAAGAACAGTAGTCATCACATGATGACTACTTTCTTTCATCATGAAAGGTGTTAGAAAAATGAACATTCCAAATAAAATTACCATCTCTCGAATCTTACTTATTCCATTCTTTGTCATTGTTATGATGTTTGATTTTGGCTGGGGAACATTATCACTTTTTGGTGCAGAGATGCCAATTCATCATTTTATAGGCGCACTTATTTTTATCTTTGCTTCAACAACCGATTGGGTGGATGGTTATTACGCACGTAAGTATAATCTTGTAACGACATTTGGGAAATTTTTAGATCCCTTAGCTGACAAGTTACTTGTCTCAGCAGCCTTTATTTTAATGGTCGAGCTTAAGATGGCACCTGCTTGGGTAATTATCATTATTATTAGTCGTGAATTTGCTGTAACGGGTTTACGTTTGATTTTGGCAGGTGGAGGAGAAGTCGTAGCTGCCAATCAGCTTGGTAAAATTAAAACTTGGGCACAAATTGTAGCGATTGCTGCTGCTCTTTTACACAATACAATCTTTACATTGGTTGGTATTCCATTTGATACAATCATGCTCTATGTTGCATTGTTCTTTACACTTTGGTCAGGATGGGATTATTTCTATCTAAATCGACGTGTATTACTTGAGTCTAAATAAGAAAGGTCTTGGGATCATGAATGCTGAAATTCTTGCGGTTGGCTCAGAACTATTATTAGGTCAAATTACGAATACAAATGCGAGATTTATCTCAAGCCAGCTATCCGAGCTTGGCATCAACGTTTTTTATCATACCGTAGTAGGCGATAATGCAAAGCGTTTAGAACAAGCTATCGAAGTGGCAGAGTCTCGTGCAGATCTCATTATTTTTTCGGGAGGACTTGGTCCAACAAAAGATGATTTAACGAAGGAAACGATTGCACGTCATCTTGGTGTTTCTCTTGAGTTTGATGAAGTAGCATTGACGTATATTGAGCAATTTTTTGCTAAACGAGGACGTCCAATGACGGAAAATAATCGTAAACAGGCATTAATTTTAGCTGGGAGTGAAGTATTAGCTAATCACCATGGAATGGCTCCAGGTATGATCTTCACAAAAAATGATCGCACTTATATTTTATTACCAGGACCTCCAAAAGAGTTAGAACCAATGTTTCAATTTGAGGCTAAACCTAAACTTGCTGCGATGCTTAATGATGGAGGGATCATTGCATCACATGTTATGCGATTTTATGGAATTGGTGAGGCCGAGCTTGAAGTACAAGTTCAAAATATTTTAGATGCACAAACCAATCCAACAGTTGCTCCACTTGCTTCTGATGGTGAGGTAACGTTACGCGTAACAGCTAAAGCCGCAACAGAGCAACAAGCTGGCCAACTTATTAAGGCAAAGGTTGCAGAAATACAAGCACTTGTTGGTGATTATCAATATGGTGTAGATGATGATTCCCTTGCCTCAAAAACGGTAGAAATGCTACTGGATAATGAGCTAACAATTGCGGCTGCAGAAAGTTTAACTGCTGGTTTATTTCAATCTGAACTTGCGGAAATTCCAGGGGTAGGCAATGCACTTATAGGAGGCGTTGTTACCTATGCAGCAGATGCGAAAGTAAAACAGCTAGGCATTTCACAAGAATTAATTGATACACATGGTGTTGTGAGTGCTGAGTGTGCAGCGGCAATGGCAAGTGCTGTTCGTGAGAAATTTGCTACAAATATTGGGATTGGTCTTACAGGAGAAGCAGGTCCCACTGCACATGATCATCAGCCAGTAGGTACGGTTTGGATTGGTATTGCCATAAATGACGAGGAGCCGCTTACATATTTACTTCATTTATCAGGCATGCGGAATACGAATCGACTCCGTGCGGTGAAATTTACATGCCATTATTTAATGCAGCTTTTAGAAGAACGTGGCTACACAAAACGTTATTAAAATAGAGTAAAACATAGGAATTTGGGTAGAGGAAAACTATCCAAATTTTTATTTTGAAGAAAAATCGAATAAATGTTCGCTTTTTTCTTGCGTGTTTTCTCAAAAACAAGTATAGTAGAGATAGATAAAAACAGTGAACAGTTTTCGAAGGAGGAAAATGAATGAGTGATCGTAAAGCAGCCTTAGAACAGGCTCTAAAACAAATTGAAAAGAATTTTGGTAAAGGTTCCATCATGAAACTCGGTGAAAAAACCGATTTAGAAATTGCGACATCTTCAAGTGGGTCACTTGCACTTGATGCTGCATTAGGAGTGGGTGGATATCCACGTGGACGTATTATTGAAGTATACGGTCCAGAATCATCGGGTAAAACAACTGTTGCTCTACATGCCATTGCTGAAGTACAAGCAACAGGTGGACAAGCAGCATTTATCGACGCTGAGCATGCATTAGACCCAATCTATGCACAAAAATTAGGTGTTAATATTGATGAGCTATTATTATCACAGCCCGACACAGGTGAACAAGCACTTGAAATCGCAGAAGCATTAGTGCGTAGTGGGGCTATTGATATTATCGTTATTGACTCAGTTGCTGCCTTAGTGCCAAAAGCTGAAATTGAAGGGGACATGGGTGACTCTCATGTCGGCTTACAAGCCCGTTTAATGTCTCAAGCTTTACGTAAACTATCAGGTGCGATTAATAAATCAAAAACGATTGCTATATTCATTAACCAAGTTCGTGAAAAAATTGGTGTTATGTTCGGTAATCCAGAAACAACACCAGGTGGACGTGCACTTAAATTCTACAGCTCTGTCCGTTTAGAAGTGCGACGTGCAGAAGCTATTAAGCAAGGTAATGATATTGTTGGTAACCGTACTAAAATTAAAATTGTAAAAAATAAAGTAGCACCACCTTTCCGTACAGCTGAAGTAGATATTATGTATGGAGAAGGAATTTCTAAAGAAGGCGAAACAGTCGATTTAGGCGTAGAATTAGACATTGTACAAAAAAGTGGTTCTTGGTATGCATATGGCGATGAGCGCTTAGGTCAAGGACGAGAAAATGCTAAACAGTATTTAAAAGAAAATACTGCTGTCCTAGAAGACATAGCAAATAAAATCCGAGCTTCTTATGGTATTGCAGCTTCTTCTTATACAATTGCTGCCCATGATGATGAAGAAGAGATGGATGAAGAATTAATGTTACTTCTGGAAGAAGAATAATTAATGATTGCATTGTTCCTACTTTATTGAGGGGGCAATGCATTTTTTTGTCTATATTCTTAAATTTTTACACATAATAAGAGAGAGGCTATGTGTTTATTTCTTATGTACTGTTTTTTTATTAATTGTATTTAACATGAAAAATTTTCTAGTGAAATAGTAATAGGGAAAAAATTCACTGAATGGATAGGACTTACTTTTTTTGGCTAAGGTGGCGAACATACGCCTGACTATCCTTGACAGAGCATGAGGCTAGCTATACAATTAAATATGTATAATTTCTGAATTATGACTTTAAATAGGCAGTACATTTTATCCTCATTTAGCAAATGTTTTATAGTGAAATATCCTTTAAAATGGATGTCTAAACGCCTACTGGATGAAGATAATGCCTTTGGCCAATGAAACGGGTTTTGCATAAATTTTAACAAAATCTGGTGCATTTTAGCTAAGGCGACATAGATGTATGCGCCGACTGAAACTGTAATACCCAAATAGCAAGAGGAGGTGTTCATATGGATGGAATTACTATCATCTCCGCTTTGCTTGGACTCATCGTTGGTGCCGCTGTTAGCTATATCTACATGAAAAAAGTGAATGACTCAAAAATCACTGGTGCTAAACATGTCGCTGAAACAATCGTTGAAGAAGGAAAACGAGAAGCGGAGGCAATGAAGAAAGAAGCACTACTTGAAGCCAAAGATGAAACTCACAAATTTCGTACTGAAGCTGAAAATGACATTCGTGAACGTCGTTTAGAACTTCAAAAACAAGAGAACCGTTTATTGCAAAGAGAAGAGAATCTTGATCGCAAAGATGATGCTCTAAATAAGAGAGAAGCTGGCTTAGAGCGCAAAGAACAAGCTCTAGCTGAAAGACAACAGCATATTGAACAGATGGAGAGCAAAGTGGACGAGCTCATGGCATCACAAAAAACAGAGTTAGAACGTATTTCTGCTTTAACTAGGGATGAAGCTAAATCAATTATCCTCAATGAAGTAGAAAAAGAGTTATCAACTGATATTGCTGTGATGACAAAAGAAGCTGAAACACGTGCGAAAGAAGACTCAGATAAAAAAGCACGTGAAATTTTATCATTAGCACTACAACGCTTTGCTGCAGATCACGTAGCAGAAACAACTGTATCTGTTGTGAACTTGCCAAATGATGAAATGAAGGGACGTATTATTGGTCGCGAAGGCCGTAATATCCGTACATTGGAAACGTTAACAGGAATTGATTTAATTATTGATGATACGCCAGAAGCGGTTATATTATCAGGCTTTGATCCAATTCGCCGTGAAACAGCTCGACTTGCACTTGAAAAACTTGTACAGGATGGTCGTATTCACCCAGCTCGTATTGAGGAAATGGTGGAAAAAGCTCGACGTGAAGTGGATGAACAAATCCGCGAAACAGGTGAGCAAACTACATTTGAAATTGGTATTCATAACTTACATCCAGATTTAATGAAAATTTTAGGCCGCATGAAATATCGTACAAGCTATGGACAAAATGTTCTAAAACATTCAATTGAAGTCGCACATTTAGCAGGATTACTTGCTGCTGAACTTGGTGAAGATGTAGCATTGGCTCGTCGTGCAGGCTTATTACATGATATTGGAAAAGCAATTGATCATGAAGTTGAAGGAAGCCACGTCGAAATCGGTGTGGAATTAGCAACAAAGTATAAGGAACACCCAGTTGTCATTAATAGTATTGCTTCGCATCATGGTGATACTGAAGCAACATCTGTTATTGCGGTATTAGTCGCTGCAGCTGATGCATTATCAGCAGCTCGTCCAGGTGCACGTAGTGAAACACTTGAAAACTATATCCGCAGACTTGAAAAGTTAGAGGAAATTTCAGAAAGCTATGATGGCGTAGAAAAATCTTATGCGATTCAAGCTGGACGTGAAATTCGTATTATTGTACAACCTGAAAAAATTGATGATTTAGCGTCTCATCGTCTTGCGCGTGATATTCGCAAACGTATTGAGGAAGAACTCGATTATCCAGGTCATATTAAAGTAACAGTTATTCGCGAAACACGTGCTGTGGAATACGCGAAATAAATATTAAAATAATAGGCATCCCTTGACCAAGGTCAGGGGGTGCCTTTTTGTATGTGAATAAATTCGATGTGATCTACCCAGTAAGAATAAATGGATGATTCCAACAATATAGTATGGAATAAAGCATAGTGAACTAGCCTCAACATGAATACCTTTTAAAAATTAACCAGCCTAGTTATACTCCATTTTTACAACTGGTTTATGTTTTGACAAGGAGTGAAGAGCATTGAAAGAAACAATCACATTACAAGATATATTGAAAATAGTCCGAGAAAACTTTCTTTTTATCATAAGTTTTACACTTTTTGCAGCGTTGGTTACAGCCTTTATTAGCATCTTTGTGTTAAAACCTACCTATGAGGCAGAAACGCAAATTTTAGTTAATCAAAAAAATATAGAGCAACCACATTTAGGTGTACAACAGGTTGAAACAGATCTCCGACTTATTAATACGTATAACATTATCATAACAAGTTCTGCTATTTTATCTAAAGTTATAAATAAGCTAGATTTGGATGTCACACCTGAAGTTTTAATGGATCAAATTACTGTATCTAGTGCCAATAACTCACAAGTTGTCAATATTAATGTTGTAGACAAGCAAGCAGGGTTGGCTGTCGAAATTGCCAATACAATAGCAGATGTGTTTCAAGAGGAGATCCAAGTTTTAATGACGGTTGATAATGTTAATATTTTGTCAGTTGCACAATTAGATAAGGAACCTGTACCGATTGCGCCAAATAAAACCCTTTATATAGTAGCAGCCTCGTTTATTGGTTTTGTTTTAAGTGCTGCTCTCATAATCATAATAGAGAGCTTAGATACTACAATCAAGACGGAGCAAGATATTGAAGAGCTAATAGGACTACCGATTATTGGCTTGATTAGTCAAATTAGTGATGCTCACAATAAAAGCACTAGGATAAAATCTCGTAAAACGAGGAGAGGATCATAATGTTTTGGAAAAAAAAGAAAAAGAAGAAGTTAGTGAAAATGGGACGAAAACTTGTGACGATTGCAAATGACCATTCTTTTATTTCTGAACAATTTCGAACAATCCGAACAAATATTACTTTTTCAATGCCAGATAGAGAGATTAAAACAATATTAGTGACATCTGCAACACCAGGTGAAGGAAAGTCAACCAATGCAGCCAATATAGGTGTTGTTTTCGCACAAGAAGGAAAACGGGTCGTCATCGTAGATGCAGATTTACGAAAACCAACAATGCATTATACGTTTCTATTGCAAAATGCTAGAGGACTATCAAATTTACTAACAAGACATTTTACAATTTCGGAAGTCGTCAATAATACAGATATTGCTAATCTATATGTCTTGACAAGTGGGCCTATTCCCCCCAATCCAGCAGAGTTACTAGCTTCTACCTTAATGGGGAGTGTAATTGAGGAACTAAAGAAAGAGTTTGACATCATTATTTTTGATGCGCCACCCCTATTATCTGTAACAGATGCTCAAATTTTGTCCAATAAATGTGATGGTACATTATTAATTGTGAACAGTGGAGTTGCAGAAAATGAAAGTGTGTTAAAAGCAAAGTCAAGCCTTGAAGCCTCAAAAGCAAATATTTTAGGCATAGTATTAAATAACTATAAAATGCCACTCCATCAATATTATGAGCAATATTATCGTTAATTCAAGTATCTAGACAGGGAAGTGAAGTACAGTGATTGATATGCACAGTCATATATTATTTGATGTCGATGATGGTCCGAAAACGATTGAAGAGACACTTTGTTTATTTGAGCAGGCAGTTTTGGAGGGCATTTCAACGATTGTTTCCACTTCGCATGCTTTACATCCATTGTATAATGTCCCCTTTGATGTCGTGAATGAGCAAATTGTACAGTTACAAATGGCAATTGACCAACGTAATATGCCTTTAAAACTTTACACGGGACAAGAGGTACGCTTGGCAGGTAACATTCTAGAATTGTATGAAAAAAAACAATTACATACATTAGCAAATTCCAATTATTTGCTGTTGGAACTTCCCTCTAATCATATTCCCAAATATACAAAGGATATCATTTACTCGTTATTAACAGCAGGCATAACACCAATTATTGCACACCCAGAGCGAAATAGAGTCATTTCAGAAAATCCAAGTCATTTGGAACAAATTATACGCGAGGGAGCACTTGCACAAATTACATCAGGGAGTTTAGCAGGATTGTTCGGAAAAACCGTCCAAAAACTTTCGCTAAATTTAGTGCGCTCGAATCTTGTCCATACATACGGTTCAGATGTGCATAACTTAAATACACGTCCTTTCTTATTTGAAAAGGGACTTAGATTTTTAGAAAAACAAAAAGATTTGGATATGGTAGAATTTTTGCTTGAAAATAACGAACGAATCATTAATAATCTTCCATTAATTGTATATGAACCAGATGATACTTTCACAAAAAAATGGTGGAAGTTTTTTTAAAATGGGAAAGCACCTTTAAGTTGTAAGGACATAAAAGGAAGCGAAAAGTAGCTGAAGCACTAGAGACATTCAGTGTTTAAGGGGGGGCATATGAGATGCGAGTTGTTTTTATGAGGAGTAACCCTGTTTCTCCAGATCCAAGGGTTGAAAAGGAAGCACATTGCCTTGCGAAAAATAATTGGAAGGTTCACATTTTAGCTTGGGATAGAGATAAAAAATATAAAATAAAGAACCAGCTGTTAGAAGGTGAACAGGCAATTCGTATTACAAGGTTTGGTATTCCGGCAACATTTGGAGGAGGTTTGAAAAAGAACTTAGTCCCATTTATAAATTTTCAACTTAAACTTTTTCAATGGTTACTTCGCCATAAAAATACGTATGATATGATTCACGCTTGTGATTTTGATACAGCGTTAATAGGTACAATATGTGGGAAATTACTTCGTAAAAAAGTAATCTACGACGTATTTGATTCGTATACTTCACCATTTTATGGACCGGAGATTATTGGAAAGGTCATTGCTAGTCTAGATATACGCCTTATGAATAGTGTGGATGCAGTCATTATATGTACAGAAAAGCGCAAAGAACAGATTGCTAAAGCTTCACCTAAAAAAATAGAGGTCATATATAATACTCCACGTTATATAGATTCCAATGATTGCTTAGATTTGAATCCGAAAAAAGTAAAAATAGTCTATGTAGGTATACTTACTGAAAATCGATTGATTAGTGAACTGGTTGAAGTAGTAAAGAATACGCCAAGTTATGAGCTGCATATTGGTGGATTTGGTAAGTTAGCTGATACATTGCTGCAAGCTTCGAAAATGCATGACAATATAAACTTTTATGGTAAGTTACCCTATGAAAAAACAATAGAGTTAGAAAATAGTTGTGACATTATGACGGCTATTTATGATCCTACCATCTCTAACCATTATTATGCTGCACCTAATAAATTCTATGAAGCATTAATGCTTGGTAAGCCTTTGATTATGGTGAAAAATACGGGAATGTCAGAAGTAGTTGCAACAAATAATTTTGGAGAACTTATTGATTACAATAGAGAGAGTTTACAAAATGGAATTGAGAATTTGGTAAAGCGTAGAAAAGAATGGCCAGAAATTTCTCGTGAAATGAAGGCACTGTACGAAGAAGGTTACAGCTGGGCGAAAATGGAGAAACGGATAACAGATTTATACAGTAATTTATAAAAGCTATGCGGAGTGTGAGCAGCAAAGGAAGTGGCACGTAGCGGCTATCGATCCGTTTTTTATTTACGTAAGAGCAATATGAAAATTTACAGTAGTATTTTTAGGGGGGCTAATATGAAAATATTATTTGTTGCACAAAATTTTCAAATGGGTGGCATCCAAAAGTCGTTAATTAATATGCTAAAAGAAATCAGCCTCTACGAGAAATATGAGATAGATGTTTTCACATTTAGTGGAGGGGAATTAATGAACGATATTCCCTCCAATGTGAAGGTAACTACAGGGAACTTACTGTTACAACTAATTGCTACACCTTTTGCTGAAGTGAAAAAAAGAAATAACGTATGGCATATTATTTTACGCATTGTGTGTATGATAGTTGTTCGATTAATAGGTTCCCATAACTTCTATTCGATGCTTTTAAAAAAACATCGCAATAATTGTCATTATGATATCGCCATATCTTATTTTAATGATGTACCCAATCAATACTTCAATAAGGGGACCAATTTATTTGTAGATCAGTTTGTGATAGCAGATCGTAAGTTAGCATGGATTCATACAGATCCCATTAAAGCGAATTTTAATTATGAGGCTTGTGTCAAAACCTATAAAAATTTTGATCGATTGTTATGTGTTTCAGTAGCATGTAAGGAAAATTTAATAAATTTTCTTCCACAATATCAACATAAAATTCAAGTGGTTTATAATTTTTTTCCAATCGAAGAGATTAAAGAACTGGCATGTCAATATACACCGTTTCATAAAAGCGAGTTGGATTTAATATCTGTCGGGCGAATTGAAAATAGTACAAAAAGGTTCGACCTTATTCCACATCTGTGTAAGTTGTTAAAGGAAGCTTCTATAAATAATTTTCGCTGGCGCATTTTAGGGGATGGACCAGACCTACTTTCAAATCAGCAATTAGCTTTGCAACTAGGTGTAGAGGATGTAGTTGAATTTGTAGGAGAAATGAAAAATCCGTATCCATTTATAAAATGTAGTGATGTATTCGTTTTAACATCTGCCTACGAAGGCTATCCAATGGTCATTGGGGAGGCATTAATTGTACAAACGCCTGTTATTACAACGGACTTTGCCGCAGCAGGTGAACAAATTTGTAATGGTCATAACGGATTGATAACAGGCTTTAACATTCAAGACATCTTTCAAGTCATTTCTAGTGTTATGAAAAATACAGAATTACTACACAATATGAAAAATTACATAGAGGAAAATCACTACACAAACAAAAAAGCTCAAGAGCAACTTGTATTGGAGTTTGATGTACATGATAGAATCTAAGAATTTTAGTGTGCTCATTTGTATAATTTCAAGTATCTTTGTCGTATTCAAAATATATACAGGTAGTAATCTATTTCTCTGGCTCTTCTTCCTTTTAACTAGTTTGGCGATGCTGCTAGATAAGCAGCAGCATCGAATTGACTATTTATTGTTTTTTATTTCGTGGGTGTATGTCATTAAATTCGATATATCAGGATACTCACTGCTTGTTGTACTTAGTTCTTTCTATATTTTGTTAAGTATTTTGACGCTCTTTTTACAAAAGCAAGGTATTTCAAAACGACTCCTATTAACCTATTTTTTATTTGCATTTTATACGGTGGCCGTAACGATAGTTAGTGGTGGTAATCTTATTGCAGTTTTAGGCTTTGTGTTGAATTATAGTGTGCTCTTTTGTGCAATATTGACCCTCGATGATAAGGCATATTTCAGAAGGTATACGTATATCTATGCATCGGGTTTACTAGCTGCTTCAATCGTTCGATTGATTAGTTATTCTATCCCAGAAATTGATCATTTCATAGAGTCAATGACCATTGTGAATACAGTGAAGACAATGAACTCGATTAGTACAAGATTTACGGGTTTAGATTTAGATCCAAATTACTTTAGTTTGCAAGTATTAATAGCTATGGCTTGTTTATTAGTGCTTTTTAATCTGGATGGAAAAAAGGAGAAAAAGTCAATTGTATTACTCGTGATATTAGCATTTTTTGGCATACTGACATATTCCAAAATGTTTATTATTACATTAATCGTTTTCATTATGATGACATTTGTTGTATTCATTAGAAATAATGTGAAGACTGCTATTAAATTTTCGTCTTTTATCGTGATTATTTGTGGGGGTGCCCTCTATTTTTTTTACGAGAAGTTATTCGAAATTTATTGGATTCGGTTTTTTGGGTCAGGAATATCGACAGATGCCATTACCACTGGTCGAGTGAGTAGTTGGAGCCTATTTGTAAATGAAATCCTTCAAAACACGAAAGTATTTGTTTTGGGTGCAGGCTTTGGCACAAGCTTTGCGAAGGTAAAGATGGCACATACAATGTACTTATCAACTCCCTATTATATAGGTTTAATCGGAATAGTCTTGTCAGTACTATACATTTCAAGCCTCTATAAAGTACTTAGAGAGAATGTCGGAATTATGAATAGACCAGGCTTTCAAATCCTTTCAATCAACGCTATTCCTCTCTATATCATGTTAATAGCGAATATAGGACTTGATTCATTTGTCATGGATTATTTTCCATATCATATTTTATTAATTATGTTTGCACTGACTATGAGTAAAAGTAAGGGAACTACTATGAATGAGAGGTGAGGTGAGTGCCATATTTAAGCATTATTGTCCCCGTCTATAATACGGAACCTTACTTAAAAATGTGTCTTGATAGTATTCTGAGACAGGAATTCGTAGATTTTGAGTTGATATTAGTAAATGATGGCTCGACTGATAGCTGCTCGGTAATCTGCGATGAATATGCCGAATCTGATACAAGAATTACCGTCATTCATCAAGCAAATAGTGGTGCTGTCAGTGCCCGTAAAGCAGGGCTAAGGGTCGCCAAAGGACAGTATATTGGTTATGTAGATAGTGATGATTGGATTGAAGTTGATATGTATAAATCATTATGTAATACTGCCCGTGTTTTTGATGTAGATATTGTTATTTGTGACATTGTAGAAAATTATCCACTCCAAGAAGTGAAGAGACCACAGCTTGTCTCGCCTGGTTTGTACAGGAAGGATAGAATGGAAAAAGAAGTATATCCAATTATGCTATATTCGGGCGAGTATTACCGTTTTGGCTTATATCCATCTTTATCTAACAAAATATTTAAAAGAGACCTATTAGAGAAAAATCTCTTTGATGTGGATGATCAAATTTGCATGGGGGACGATGTTGCTTGTACATATCCTAGCTTACTTGATGCAGAAAGTATTTATATATTAGAAAATCAGTATCTCTACCATTACCGTCAGCATTCTTCTTCCATGACGGCTAGTTATGATCAGATGTTTTTTAAAAAAATACTTGTGTTGTATGAACAATTGAAAGTTTTAAAGTACAGGAAAGCAGACCAGGTTCCTAATTTTGCTGAACAACTTCAGTATTATTTTACTTATTTAGTGATGGCAGCGGTGAATAATGAATTGAATAGATTCAACCATAAGCGTTTACATGAAAAGCGTACCTTTATTAAGGAAATGTTGATTCATGAAGCGTTTCATGGATCGTTGCATGCGATTCGGATGACAAATATGCCGCTCAAATCAAAGATCTATACTTGGTTATTAAAGAAAAAACAAATTCTTTTACTTTTCATGTTGAATAGGTTTAAACGGCGGATCAGTGATTGCAAAGGTTTAATTCCTACTTTTACTAAAAGAAAAGGTGCTTACCAGCATGAGAACTAAGAGAGTAGTTTTAAATTTAATGTCTAATGTATTACTACAAGTTGTTGCAGCGGTTATTAATTTCATTTTACCTCGACTATTTATGACAACATACGGCTCTGCTACTAACGGGCTTGTTTCGTCGATTAAGCAATTTTTAAGTTATTTAAAAATAGTAGAGGCTGGGGTTGGTAATGCATCTATAGTGGCACTTTATAAGCCACTAGCCAAGGGTGATAAAGACCAAATAAATGGAATTCTTTCAGCGACTAATCGTTTTTATAGACGTTCGGGTTATGTCTTTGTTGGATTAGTCGCCATTTTGGCTATTTGTTATCCGTTATTAGTAGGAGATGAAGTGAATCCGCGAACGGCTCTTTACATGGTACTTATTTTGGGGATTAGTGGCATGTGGGAGTATTTTTTTATAGGGAAATATTTAGTTCTACTGTCGGCAGATCAAAAAAGCTATGTTATTTTTCGCATTCAAACAATGTTGCTTTTTGCGAGTGCACTATTGTCAGTTACTTTGATAGCATTTGGTTTTTCCATCGTCATTGTTGTTGCTAGTTCAAGTGCCATATTGCTACTGGATGTTCTTTTTTTAAGATTGTATGTTAAAAAGAAATATCCATATTTCAATAGTAAAAAACAAGCGAATACGTTAGCAATTAAAGATAAATGGGATGCTTTAATTCATCAAATTGCCTCGTTAGTGGTGTTTAACACGCCGTTTATTTTAATAACGATTTTTCTGGGCTTAACAGAAGTCAGTGTGTTTACAGTTTATAGTATGGTGTTTAATGCAGTCACTTTGTTTATATCCACTTTTTCAGGGGCGATATTAGCAGCTTTTGGAGACATTCTTGTCAAAGAGGATAAGGACGTTCTTCGGAAATATTTTCATCACTTTGAATATATTTTTTATGGCATCATTGCTTTTAGCTACACATGTACAGCTATTTTAATATTGCCATTTATAAAGATTTATACAGCAGGGATTGAAGATGCCAATTACATAAGGCCCTGGTTAGCAATATTGTTTGTCATTGTAGGAGTAGCGAATACAATTCGGATTCCTGCCAATACGTTAGTGAATGCTGCAGGCCATTTTAGAGAGACGAAAAATCGTGCCATTATGGAAGCATTAATCAACCTTGTAGTTTCTCTTGTTTTTGTACAGTTTTTTGGCGCAGAAGGAATATTACTGGGAGGAATTTGTTCATACGGCTATCGTACTTATGATTTAATCATTTATTCTTCTAAAAAGATTTTACAAAATTCACCTAAAGATACTGTCAAAAAAATTGTGCAAAATAGTATTTTTGCACTTACTGCAGCAATACCATTTATATTTTTTATCGAGCTCCATATTACATCTGCAGGTTCATGGCTTGTAGCCGCTATATGTATTTCCTTGTGGACGATGTTTATTTTATTAGTAGGTAATTTTATTATTGAGCCTCAAACAATGCGAGATATTTTGGTGCAATTAAAGAGAACAACTACCAATAGTAAATAATTTTATCCCTGCATTGAGTAAGGTAAGTAGCATAATTGAAAGGCAAATTGATTCCTTTGAAATGGCAGGTGAGGGTGATGAAGCGAGAAGTCAAAGAAATATATTTACTACGATACGTTGCTTGCTTAGGGATTGTGTTAATGCATAGTGTTACGTTGGCATTGAACATGTATGACATAGAAGAAGGTCCACTATTCGTAATCCTGACATCTATTCAGCTGATCTTTATGTTCGGGACACCTCTTTTTATATTTATCTCAGAGTTTGTCATTGCCTATTCCTATTCAGATCGTTTGCCGAAAAAGTTTTATGTAAAACGTTATAAATATATGTTAACGCCATTTCTTTTTATTGGACTACTTGATGCCGTTCTTAAATCAATTGAATCGCCTTCTATTGAATTTGCCAAAAAACTACTACTAAATTATTTGGAAGGTGATTTCCATGGTTATTTTATCGTGATCATTTTTCAGTTTTATATCATTCATCCATTTTTTGTGAAATTTATTGCCTCAAGATACCCTGCCTATAAAGTAATAATGACTGCTTTTATCATTAATTTTGGTTACTTAGCCTTTTTTAATTTTTTGGATCCATTTAAGTATTTTCCTGATTTAGCGTATACTAGTTTACAATGGGATTTTTTTAATAAGATGCCATTTCCTGCGTGGATTGCTTATTTTGCAGTAGCTTATTACTGTGGAAAAAATTATGATAAATTTCTATCGTGGTTACAGCGTTTTCGTTTTCTGTTACTAGCAGTATTACTAATCACAGTAAGTCTTTTGCTAACCACTCAATTAACAGGTATTATTACGGAAGTTCATTCAAAGAGAATAGACGTTATCCTTTATACATTCAGTGTAGCTTTTCTGTTATTTTTCATAGCGAGTAACAGAAGAAAAATGCCGAAATTTATCATTTTTATTAGTCGTTATTCCTTCGGTATATATTTATTACATCCCCTAGTTAATAGCCTACTTAAAATTTTTTTAACGAATTTTATCAAAACATTAAGTGTATTTTCTGTCATTGCCATTTCATTTATTGTCAGTCTCAGTTGCTCCATTTGTATAACATATATAATGAGTAAATGGAAATTAGGCGCTTTTTTTATAGGGCAACTCAATACCAATGGGGACTCCTCTAATAAAAAATATGCACAATTTCCCATCCAGAAATCCTAAATAAACGGGCATTTAAATGTGTAAATGTGGTAAGGCTTGCATTTTACTTTGCGATTGCCAAAGCAAAGATGGTAAACTAAAAGATGTTATTTAGAGAAAGTGTGGTCTTGCATAATGAAAGTTCTATTTATTGGTGATATTGTTGGTTCAATTGGTCGAGATGCGGTGGAAAAATATTTACCTCGCTTAAAAAAGAAGTATAATCCAGATGTTGTGATTGCAAATGGGGAAAATGCTGCGGCAGGACGAGGGATTACTCGTAATATTTATAATAGCTTGCTACAAATGGGTGTAGATGTTATTACGATGGGGAATCATACATGGGACAATAAAGATATTTTTGATTTTATTGATGACGCGGATTACTTAATCCGTCCGGCAAACTTTTCAAGTGAAGCACCTGGTAAAGGTATGGTTCAGATTTCTAAAAATGGCGTGACATTATCTGTCATTAATTTACATGGTCGCGTATTTTTACCGCCACATGAGGATCCGTTTGCAATGGCAGATCAATTGATTGCAGAGGCTCGACAAATATCTCCACTTGTCTTCGTGGATTTTCATGCTGAAGCGACTAGTGAAAAAATCGCTCTTGGTTGGCATTTAGATGGAAAGGCTTCAGCGGTTGTTGGGACACATACACATGTGCAAACAGCAGATGCAAGAATCTACCCACAAGGTACGGCTTATATCACGGATGTTGGTATGACAGGGCCGTACGATGAAATTTTAGGTATGACGAAGGAAAGTGTCATCTATAAATTCCAAACAAACATGCCATCTCGTTTTGAAGTTCCGAAAAAAGGGCGAGAGGTTTTGAGTGGTTTCTTTGTAGAGATGGATGATCGAACAGGAAAAGCTATTGCCTGTGAACGCATTTATATAAATGAAGACTATCCATTTCAAGGGTAGATAAGTCGAAGAATGTTTTTTTACGTTTCTTTTACGGGGATATAGGTTTCTTTGTCAAACTAGTCTATTTCCGTTTTGCGGAGCATAAAATGTGCTACGGACAATAACTTGAGGTCCAAAAAGGGGGACATGAGTTGTTGAGCGTAAACACTATTCGCGAAACGGGGAGGAATAATTGTGGATTCATTAAAAGTATCATCACGCTCTAATCCAAATTCAGTTGCAGGTGCATTAGTCGCGGTAATCAGAGAAAAAGGGCAGGCAGAAATGCAAGCAGTTGGGGCAGGTGCACTTAACCAAGCCGTGAAAGCAGTGGCCATTGCACGCGGATTTGTAGCGCCAAGTGGCACAGATTTAATTTGCGCGCCGGCGTTTGCCGATATTTTGATTGCTGGAGAAGAACGAACAGCATTAAAGCTGCTAGTGGAAAAACGTATTCGATAAAAAAGTAATGAAGTAAAATGCTCTGTCACATAATATGGTGGCGGAGCATTTTTTCGTTTTCCTGTTTTACATATGATAGATGTCACTTGAAATAGGGGCGTGATTTTGCTTAGATTTGAAAATTACAACTTTATGAACAGGATTTTCAGTCAAAGGTCTGATTTTCGCCTAAATCGTGGAGAAACAATAGTCCAGACGGTTTCTTCGTGTTAAACTTATGAAGGAAAAATAATAGTACACATTGGATTTAAGGAGTTGTTGACATGTTACATCAGCTTTCATGGAAAGTCGGTGGGCAACAGGGTGAAGGGATTGAGAGTACAGGTGAGATTTTCTCAATGGCAATGAATCGTCTAGGTTATTTCCTATACGGTTATCGTCACTTCTCTTCTCGAATTAAAGGTGGCCATACGAATAATAAAATTACAGTTCGTCCAACAGAAGTACGTTCAATTGCGGATGATTTAGATATTTTAGTGGCATTCGATCAAGAAACAATTGATGTCAATTATAAAGAGCTTACAGAAAAGGGTATTATTTTAGCCGATGCAAAATTTGATCCTGTTAAACCAGAGGATTCAAAAGCACCATTATTTGCAGTACCGTTTACAGAAGTAGCAGCAGAGCTTGGTACTTCGTTAATGAAAAACATGGTGGCTATCGGCGCAACTGCATCATTGCTAAACCTAGAAGACGCAGTATTCCAAAATGTTGTCGATGATATTTTTGGTAAAAAGGGCGAAGAAGTCGTACAAAAAAATATGGAAGCCATTACACGTGGTCGTCAAATTATGAATGAGCTGTTAGTTGATCGTATAGGCGAATGGGAGCTTGCACCTGCAGATGGTAAACGTCGTATGTTTATGATTGGGAACGATGCGATAGCACTTGGTGCATTAGCTGCTGGGACACGCTTTATGGCAGCATACCCAATTACACCAGCGTCTGAAATTATGGAATACTTGATTAAAAAATTGCCGAAATTCGGTGGAACGGTCATCCAAACGGAAGATGAGATTGCAGCAGCAACAATGGCTATTGGCGCTAACTTTGGCGGTGTACGTTCCTTTACCGCTTCTGCTGGTCCTGGTCTTTCATTAATGATGGAAGCAATTGGTCTTTCAGGTATGACAGAGCAACCTTTAGTAGTAGTGGATACACAACGTGGAGGCCCTTCAACTGGGTTACCAACTAAGCAAGAACAATCTGACTTGATGGCTATGCTTTACGGTACTCATGGAGAAATTCCTAAAGTAGTCATTGCACCTTCTACAATGGAGGAAGCTTTCTTTGATACGATCCAAGCATTTAACATTGCAGAGGAATTACAATTACCAGTAATCTTAATGACAGATCTACAATTATCTCTAGGTAAACAATCTGTTGAGCCATTTGATTATAATAAAATTGAAATTCGTCGCGGTAAAATTGTGATGGATGATCTTGAGGAAGCGGCAGATAAAGCCTACTTCAAGCGTTACGAAGATACAGAAGATGGCATTTCACCTCGTGTCTTACCAGGTACATTGCATGGTATTCATCACGTTACAGGTGTTGAACATGATGAAACAGGGAAGCCATCTGAGGCAACGGGTAATCGCCAAACTCAAATGGATAAACGCTTCCGCAAATTAGAGAGCTTGAAATTTGATAACCCAGTCTTTGTTAATGCACCACATGAGGAAGCCGATATTTTATTAGTAGGCTTTAACTCAACAAGAGGAGCTATTGAAGAAGTGCAAGAACGACTGAATGCACAAGGAATGAAAGTGAATCATGCCCATATTCGTTTAATTCATCCATTCCCATCTGCAGAAATAGCACCTCTTGTTGCACAAGTGAAAAAGGTGATTGTTGTAGAAAATAACTATACAGGTCAATTAGCTAATATTATGAAGATGAATGTTGGTGGTCACGATAAAATCGCGACAATCACTAAATATAATGGTACACCATTCTTGCCTGGTGAATTAGAAAATCGTGTGAAGGAGTTGACTCGCTAATGGCAACATTTAAGGATTTTCGTAATACAGTGAAGCCAAACTGGTGCCCAGGCTGTGGAGACTTCTCAGTACAAGCAGCTATTCAACGTGCTGCTGCAAATGTCGGCATAGAACCAAATGAACTTGCTGTCATTTCAGGAATTGGATGTTCAGGTCGAATTTCAGGGTATATCAATTCTTATGGGTTCCATGGTATTCATGGTCGTGCACTTCCGATTGCACAGGGTTTGAAAATGGCTAATCGTGATTTACATGTTATCGCTTCTGGTGGTGATGGTGATGGATTTGCTATTGGTATGGGGCATACAATTCATGCCATCCGCCGTAATATTGATATAACTTATATTGTAATGGATAACCAAATTTATGGTTTAACAAAAGGTCAAACATCTCCACGTTCAGCTGCTGGATTTATTACAAAATCTACACCAGGTGGAGCGATTGAGCCATCATTGAAACCATTAGAGGTAGCGTTAACAAGTGGTGCAACATTTGTGGCGCAGGGCTTCTCTACAGATATTAAAGAATTAACAGCACTAATTGAAGCTGGTATTAACCATAAAGGTTTCTCATTTATCAATGTCTTTTCACCTTGTGTAACGTATAACAAAGTGAACACATATGATTGGTTTAAAGAAAATTTAACAAAATTAGCAGATGTTGAAGGTTATGATCACTCAGATCGTGGTATGGCAATGCGTACAGTGATGGAACACGAGGGGTTAGTAACAGGCATTATTTATCATGATACGGAAACAACGTCGTATCAAGAAAAAGTACCTGGCTACTCTGAATTACCATTAACAGATATCGATATCAAAATGAGCGAAAATGATTTTAATGATTTAGTAAAAGAATTTATGTAAAATTGATGAGATCGAAGCATTTGGAATGAAGTCATTCCAAATGCTTTTTTTATGCTTGATGAAAGAATCGCGAGTATTTAGTGATCCATCGCGGGTAAACGCATAGCTACCGCGAGTATTTTGATATTGAATCCTTATAAAATCCTTATAATTTTTTTTTACACTAAGGTCATCGAAAGGATGATGACTAATGATGAAAGACTTGATATTAAAGACAGAAAATCTTAATAAGTCGTTTAAAGGGCAAAAAATTGTGGATAATGTAGCGTTAGAAGTCCAACGTAATACGGTCTACGGTTTACTTGGACCAAACGGAGCGGGGAAATCCACAACATTAAAGATGATGACAGGTATGTTACGACCAGATGCTGGGAATATCATTTTTAATGGACATACATGGACACGAAATGATTTACAGGACATCGGCGTGTTAATTGAAACACCTCCCCTGTATGATAATTTAACAGCAACGGAAAATTTACAAGTTCGCACGATAGCATTACGTCTACCGCAAAGTCGTATTGAAGAAGTATTAAAAATTGTAGATTTAACGAATACAGGAAAAAAACGGGCGGGGCAGTTTTCCTTAGGTATGAAACAACGATTAGGTATAGCGATTGCGCTGCTAAACAAGCCAAAGCTGTTAATTTTAGATGAACCTACAAATGGACTTGATCCTATTGGTATACAGGAGCTTCGTCAGCTTATTCGCTCATTTCCAGAGCAAGGCATCACTGTGATTTTATCTAGTCATATTTTGTCAGAGGTGGAACAGGTTGTGGATGACATTGGCATTATTGCTGATGGCAAGCTTGGCTATCAGGGACCAGCACCGCAAGGTCAGGAATTAGAATCACTATTCATGCAGGTTGTTGCCACCAATAGAAAGGTGGGTTACTAGCATGATAGCCATTATGAAAGCGGAACAATTAAAATGGAAGCGAACTTTTATTCCCAAATTACTTTGGCTTACGCCACTTATAACCTTACTTATAAGCGCTGTACTTATGGGAGGTGAATATTTTCAAACAGGAGCTTATAACTGGTGGTATACGATGCTTCTGCCAGGTGCACTGACGATTTGCTGTGCCTTAGTGATCGAAAAGGATAAAAAAATAAAATACCATAGTATTCTTGCCTTACCACTTGATCTTAAAAGGATTTGGCTAGGAAAAATAGTAACATCAAGCATATGGCTTTTTCTGATTACGATTATTTTCTTTGGAGGAATCACGGCTGGAGGCTTGCTATTTGGTCATAGTTTACCAATAGCCAGCAGTTTACTAAGTACTTTTGTTATTTTCCTGACGTTTTTGTGGCAAATACCTTTATGTCTTTTCTTAGCAGCTAAACTAGGTACCTATTTGACCATCTTACTCAATGTAGTAGCCAATATCGTAGGGATTGTTGCCTTTGCAGATGGGGAAATGTGGTATTACTATCCATTTGCGATTGGTCCTCGTTTGTTATGTTCGACACTTGGCATATTACCAAATGGTCTATTAGTACCACAAGGTAGTCCTTTATTGGATAAAGGCGTTATACTTCCAGGCTTACTGTTAGCATTAGCTTGGTTTATGATGATTAGCTTTCTTACGGCGATGTGGTTCACAAAAAGGGAGGTGAAATAGCGGATGGACATGTTACGATTATTAAGAGTGGAATGTCTTAAAACAAAACGAACACCTTTTTTGCTGACACATATACTTGTCCCCCTTGCTATTTCTGGGCTATTTTTAGCCTACTACTCCTATTCGCCATGGAATTTTCAAGGAAAAGTAACTGCCTATTTTCAGGGGCTGGCTTGTGGACTACCAATTATAATAGGATTAGTATGTGCTATGGCATCTGAGCAGGAAGCAAACGCTGGTCGTTTCCAAGGTATGCTAGCTACAACAAACATAAAAATAAAGACATATATGAGCAAGCTTATCTTATTATTATTGTTTAGCTTTGGAGCCATCTTTCTATCTATAGCTATTTTTAGTTTTGGCTTTAGAGAACTATTACATGAAGTAGATTTGGGCTATTCATTTTATAGTATGGCTGCTTGTATTCTATTCGGCAGTCATGTGATTTTCTATATGTTACATTTATTTGTAAGCTTCCAATTTGGTAAAGGCGCTTCGATTGGTTTAGGTATTGTAGAAGCTCTGCTGGTCGCCCTATTGCTTACAGGCTTAGGGGATCGTATTTGGCCCTTTTTACCTTATGGATGGAGCGGTCATTTTGTTTCTTTATGGATTTTATCATCGACAGGAACAAATTTAACATTGCTCGAAACAAGTATCCAGACGGGCATAATGGCGTGCTTAGGGGGTATCCTATTGACTTTTACGCTGTCTTGTTTATGGTTTTGGAGATGGGAAGGTAGAGCATCTGAAAATTAGAGGGTGAATTATGGCAAATATATTAGTAGTGGATGATGAAGTGGATATTTTAATGCTGATAAAAAATGCACTTTATAAAGATAATCACTTGGTAACCATTGTGTCTAAACCGACAGAAGTAGGCAAGATGGATTTAGGTTCCTTTGATTTAATTTTGCTTGATGTGATGATGCCTATTATGGATGGCTTTACATTGTGTGGGCAAATTAGGCACGCTGTAGATTGCCCTATTCTTTTTCTTACAGCTAAATCCTTAGAAGAAGATGTGATGTATGGTTTAGGCCTAGGCGCAGATGATTATTTGATTAAACCATTTGGCATTGGAGAGCTACGAGCAAGGGTGAATGCGCATATCCGACGGGAAAGCAGAGAAAAGCGGAGCATCCTTTATAGCGATAAAGTTCACTTTAATCTTTCTGGTAAAGAACTGTTTGTTCAGAATGAACGCGTCCTGCTAACTAAAAGTGAGTATGAAATATGTGAATTTTTAGCACGGCATCGTGGGCAGGTTTTCTCAAAAGAGCAGATATACGAAACAATTTTTGGATTTGATGGCAAAAGTGACAGTACAGCAATAACAGAGCATATTAAAAATATTCGTTCAAAGCTACATGCATTTGATATAGAGGTCATTGATACGGTTTGGGGGATTGGATATAAGTGGAAACCGTAAAACCGAGGAAAGGAACACGTCTGCATACATTTTTCTTGAGATATTTATTTTTTCTTTGCATTGGCATCATTATTTTAGTTGCACTATTAATAGGTCTATTTATGTTTGCCTTTTCAGCTAATATTATTTTACCTGCAAATTATGCAGAGACACAAATCACTTTAGCAAAAGACAGAATTGCTACAAGCAGCTCGGTAACGGATGAGATGATCCCTGATCTTGTAGACTACGCAGTGATTTCTAATAAGGGTGAATTTCTTTCTGGTACTTTAACAGAAAAAGAGGCTTCCCATGCATGGCGTTTAAAGCAGAGGGGAGAGACGAAAAGTAATGCTCGATTTTATGCGTTCGTTGAGCGAGAACAGGAAGTGTGCATTTTACGCTATGGTTTAGTCCCTGAGTATCGCACACCTGTTATGAGAAAATATTTACCTAATCCTCAATTAACGGTTTTACTATTGTTTATTATGGGCGTTATCATACAGGCAACGGTGCTTGCTGTGCATTTCGGCAGAAGACTTAAACGAAAAATGATGGGCTTACAAGAAGCCATTGAAAAAATCCAACATCAAAATTTAGATTTTCATTTAAAACCATCTGGGATTCGAGAAATTGATGATATTGCACTTTCTTTTGAGCAGATGAAGGAAGCATTAAATACTTCATTGACACAACAATGGCAAGCAGAGCGCGCGCGCAGAGAACAAATTTCTGCCCTTGCCCATGATTTGAAAACACCTCTTACGATTATTCGAGGAAATGCGGAACTTTTATTGGATACTGTTCAAGATGAAGTACAAAAAGAATACAACACTTATATATTAAAAAATACGCTAGAAATTGAAAAATTCACAAAGCAATTATTAGATATTTCCAATATGGAGCAAAGTGTTGGTGGTGTAAAAACAACTGTAGAGCTGGCTTCATTTATTCAACAGCTAGAACAGCAAATGAAGGCACTTGCTTTAGAAAAAAATATTGAAGTTAGTGTAGAAAAGGATAAACTGCCTGATGTCTTTATGATAGAGGAGGAGCTTTTTTATCGGGCTTTATTAAATTTGATTGTCAATGCTATAGAGCACACGCCATATAATAGCAAAGTCACATTATCTGTTCAGGGAGAGGCAGATGTTATTCATTTTACTGTGATAGATAGCGGTGCTGGTTTTTCACCGCAAGATGTAAAGGAAGCCACAAAGCAATTTTATCGGGGAGATCCAAGTAGAAATACAGCAAATCATCATGGCATGGGTCTTTATATTGCCGAGTCCATCATTCAAAAACATGGTGGAACACTAACGTTGGCTAATGATTCCATAACGGGAGGAGGAAAAGTGATAGTCACCATTGCGACGTCTTAATTATAAGATGTCTTTTTTTTATTGGATTCACTAGTATTTAGCGATCAACCGCGAGTAAAAGCACAATTAAAGGTTTCATGTAAAAATTGTAGGGGGCGGTGCAGGCAATATTCTTTAAAAAAATGCTACAATAAAAGAAAAAAAGAGGCGATGTACGTGAATAACGTCATTGATTTTATTGCAAAAAAAAAGGAACGTGAAGACCGAAAGCGTGCTCAGGATTTAGAACGTTATGTAGCTACACAATGTAATTTTCAACACCCTGAAAATATTGACGCTCTTGTAGAGGACAAATTGATTGAGGTTAAAGATCATACGTTATTTCTTGGCTTTCTATCCATTTTAAAGGATGAGCAAATAGAACCGTTAGATATTTTTCAAGATGTCTTTTCATTAGAGCCCTCTCGTTTTGAAATGTCCTACAATATGAGATGGTGGTCAGTTGTGCAATTGGCATTTACATTTTTAACAATTCTCAAGGAAAATGAGCCGCATACATATGCTGATTTTTTAGGTCTCTCCAAATAATCTAAGTATGTGTACGTCTGTAAAGCAAACGTACACATACTTAGATTTTTCTTATCTTCCCCCGCTAGCTTTACAAGCCTACTTCATTTATTTATTAAATTCATAGATATTTATAATTCCTCAATAATTTTTACTAAATATTCTTAACACCTCCATACTTGCTTAATGTTTGTTTTATAACATAACGTTTGTAAGCAAATAAAAATAAAGCAAAACAAATGGAGGGTCCAACACATGGCAATTCAAAAACTGTGGAAAAAAGGTCTAATTGGTGCATTAGCTATTTCCATGTTGGCAGCTTGTTCTGAAAGTTCATCTAGTGCAAATGAGGTAAACAAGGATTTATCGCTTGAGGACATTACAGAAAAAGCAAAGGAAGAGGGCACTGTTAATTCTGTCGGTATGCCAGATACATGGGCGAACTGGGTAGAAACCTGGGAGGAACTCGGGACCGAATATAGCATCAAACACAAGGATACGGACATGTCGAGTGCAGAGGAGTTAGCGAAGTTTGAAGCAGAGAAGGATGATGCTACGGCAGATATTGGAGATGTCGGGATTGCTTTTGGACCAATCGCTAAGGAAAAGGGCTTAACATTACCATACAAAACGTCTTATTGGGATGAAATACCTGATTGGGCTAAAGATGATGAAGGACACTGGATTGTTGGCTATACAGGAACCATTTCTTTTTTGACAGATAGAAATAATGTGAAGAATGCTCCAACATCATGGGAAGACCTAAAAAATGGAGATTACACAGTAAGTATTGGGGATGCATTAACAGCTAACCAAGCACAGTTTGCCATCTTAGCAGCGGCTATGGCATTTGGTGGAGATGAGTCCAACATCCAGCCAGGTATAGATTTCTTTGCTGAATTAGCGAAGCAAGGACGTCTACAGGGAGATCCATCAGTAGCAAACCTAGAAAAAGGTGAAATAGATGTTGCGATCTTATGGGACTTTAATGCATTAGGTTATCGTCATCAAATTGATGAGGACCGCTTTGATGTAGTGATACCTAAGGAGGGATCTGTCACTTCTGGTTATGCAACGGTAATTAATAAATATGCCAAAAACCCACATGCTGCCATGCTAGCACGTGAATATATTTTATCTGATGCAGGTCAAGAAAATTTAGCAAAAGGCTATGCGCGTCCAATTCGGGACGGAGTGAAATTACCACAGGATGTAAAAGATTTACTATTACCTGCTGATATGTATACGAATGCACAACCTGTTAAAGACCAAAAGAAATGGGAAGATACAACAAAGCAAATCCCTCAACTCTATCAAGAGCAGGTGTTAATCCATGCAAAATAACAAAGTGGTTCTCATTGTTATCGATGCCTTGCGCTTTGACACAGCCTGCACACATATGGGGTTCTTGCACCATTTAGTCGAGCGTCAGGTAGCTGCTCGCTATAAGGTTTGCTCAGAGGTGCCTTCTTTATCAAGACCATTGTATGAGACGATTTTAACAGGTACACCCCCTATTGTACATGGCGTTACCAGCAATATGACAGTGCGTTTATCGAAAGGGCAAAGTGTCTTTCATATCGCAAAGGAGCATGGTTTAACTACAGCAGCCTCCGCCTATTATTGGGTGAGTGAGCTTTATAATAGAGTCCCATTTAATCATATGGAGGACAGGCTACAACTCGATACACATTTACCAATTGACAATGGTATGTTCTATTTTGAGGATCATTATCCAGATAGTCATGTATTTGCCGATGCAGCATGGTTAATGGCTCAAAAGCAGCCTGATTTCCTGTATATTCATCCAATGAATGTTGATGATGATGGTCACAAATTTACGGCAGATTCTGCTCAATATCGCAATCGAGTTTTAGCGATGGATGCTTTACTATCCTTGTTTATTCCAAAGTGTATGGCGCTGGGCTATGAGGTTATCGTTACGGCTGATCATGGCATGACAAGAGATGGTAATCATGGCGGTACCACACATGAGGATCGTCATGTCCCGCTATTTGTCATTTCAGATGCTGTAAAGGCTGGCATAAAAGAAGGCATTATTTCTCAATTACAAGTTGCACCACTGTGCTGTCATTTATTAAATATCAAGCCTGCTGAAGATATGGTACCACTCCTGTTAGAAGGTGTGTTTACAGCAAAAGAGGTTTAAATAATAGTAGTCGCTCTTATTATAAGGAGCGGCTATTATCCCCATGAGCCGCAAGTCATTTATAGAAAGAAGTGAGTGTGTTGATATCGAAGCGGCAATCCATTGCTTGGCTTTCGCCTTTTCTTGTATTACTATTACTGTTTTTCTTAGTACCGCTCCTATATATGCTCATTACAAGCTTTCAAAATAGTGAGGGCTTTACTCTGAAGCAGTATGAATCAATTTTTACGAACGACTACATTCTTCAAGGTTTTAAAAATAGTATTACTTTATCTGTTATCTCAGCTATGATTGCGTTACTTATCACCTTGTTTGCAGTTTATGCCATGATGAAGTTTTCAGAGCCAGTACGGGAGAAGATTTTAATACTTACTAACTTAACCTCCAATTTTTCAGGTATTCCGCTAGCATTTGCTTTTATCGTTTTACTTGGCAATAGTGGTTTATTTACATTGTTATTTGACAAATGGGATATTGAGGCGTTGACATCCTTTTCATTATACAGTTGGAGCGGTTTGTTACTTATTTACATTTACTTTCAGCTGCCATTATCACTAATGCTGCTATATCCCATTTATGATGGAATTCAGCAACAGTGGAAGGAGGCGGCAGCCCTTCTTGGTGCATCTAGCTGGCAGTTTTGGATGAAAATTGGTCTCCCTGTTATGCTCCCAGGAATTGTGGGAACCTTTAGTGTATTGTTCGCCAATGCAATGGGCGCGTATGCCTCTGCTTATGCATTAACAAGTAGTAATTATAATTTAGTGGCGATTCGTATCGGCTCCTTAATAAAAGGTGATATTTTTGCTCAGCCAGAGCTAGCCAGTGCCATTGCAGTTATATTAGCAGTGACAATGGTGACGGCCATGCTGATCAGTGAGTGGAGCATCTCTAAAACAAGGAGGAAAGTAAAATGAAAAAGCGTGGTTTGGCTGATTTCTTTTTCCTTCTGCTCGTGGGATATTTACTATTACCTGTGTTAGCAACAATGCTCTATGCGTTTGCAACAAAATGGAATAAAACGATATTGCCAGAAGGACTCACACTAAAATGGCTTTCCACATTGTTTCAGGATACCGATTTTATTCAGGCATTTGGTCGTTCAGTATTTTTAGCAGGGGGGGCAGTTAGCATTGCACTCCTTGTCATTGTGCCAGCCATTTTCGTCATCGTCCTATACTTTCCAAGATATGAAAAATGGATACAGATGGCAGTGGTGATGGTGTATTCTTTTCCAGGAATCATTTTAGCTGTAGGGCTTATACGCGTTTATAGCCAAATAGGTATACCGATGATATTTGTTGTTTTAGGTGCCTATGTTGTGGGAATTCTTCCTTATATCTATCAAGGTACACGAAATAGTTTAAGAAATATAGATGCGAGGCAGCTACTTGATGCCGCTCAATTACTAGGCGCATCCAAAAGGCAGGCATTCACAAAAATTTTACTGCCTACCGTTTATCCAGGCTTATTTGCAGGGGCATTGTTATCCTTCTCTGTCTTATTTGGTGAGTTTGTCTTAATTAATCTTGTTGTAGGTTCTCGCTTTGAAACCGTTCAAATTTATTTAATGAAAAAGCTTAGCACAAGTGGACATATTGCTAGTGCTGTTGTTTTCATCTATCTCGTGCTAATGGGTCTTTTAACATTCGTCATTGCTATCGTAACGAAACGATCGAAAGGTGCTACAAATCTATGAGTTATCTTGTTATTGAAGGGCTGCATAAAAAATATGGACAAGTATCTGTTTTAACCAATATTCATATGGAAATTCAAAAAGGAGAATTTATCACACTATTAGGTCCTAGTGGCTGTGGAAAGAGTACGATTTTGCGTATTGTTGCAGGCTTAACAGATGCATCGGCAGGTAAGATTTTGATTGAAGGGAAAAATATGAGTGGGGTACAACCGAAGGATCGTCAAGTGGGTATGGTCTTTCAATCCTATGCACTTTTTCCTAATATGACTGTGCTCGAAAATGTTGCTTTTGGTTTGCGTATGCAAAAAGTTAATAAGGCAGATATAGAGCAGCGTGTTCATGAAATGCTAGCGCTTGTTCATCTAAGTGAGAAAGCTAATGCGTATCCGAAAGAATTATCTGGAGGTCAACAGCAGCGTGTTGCTCTAGCCCGTGCATTAATTGTCCGACCTAAAGTACTGTTATTAGATGAGCCACTTAGTGCGCTTGATGCTCAAATTCGCAAAAAACTTCAAGCAGATTTACGAGCAATTCAGCGAAAATTAAATATGACAATGATTCTAGTTACACATGATCAGGAAGAGGCAATGGCTGTTTCGGATAGAATATTTGTCATGAATAATGGCAGCATTGCCCAAAATGGTACGCCAACGGAAATCTATACGAAACCAAATAATGAATTTATTGCTAATTTTATCGGTCATTATAATGTTTTTCCACGCCAAACTTTAGAAAAAATGCTTGGAGCATCTTTAATAGAGCAAGCTACGAAATTTGCTATACGACCTGAGGCGTTACATCTCGATCAACGAGATGGGGACTTATGTCTCTTTGGGGTTGCCAAACAATCATTAATGAGCGGCAATATTATCCGTACTACGTTTGAAGGAGAAATGGCGTTTACAATGGAACAACTGCATCAACAAGGGTATTCGATTGAAATGGGAAAATCCTATAAGTGTTATGTCGCACAAGAAGATGTGATTGCGCTATCATGACTTACGCTAAACTGGAAAGATTTGAATTTATCTTAAAACAATTAGATTCTGAAGGGAAAATTATTGTTGCCAATATTGCCGATGCCCTTCAGGTAGCACCAGAAACAATTCGCCGAGACTTTGATGAATTAGAACAACAGCATTTATTATCAAGAGTTCATGGCGGGGCTATTAAATATACGAATGTACGTAATGAACCGGTATTTTTACGCAAGCTACAAATGCACAAGGACGCAAAGAGACAAATTGCTCGTATTGCTGCAAAACGCATTTGCGACGGCGATACTATTGCAGTAGATACAGGTACTACAACAGTACATATAGCCGATTTTTTACTAGCTGTGGAAGATATAACAGTTGTAACGAATTCAATTGCAGCAGCTATTCAATTTAATTTAGCCATAGAAGAACGACGCATGACAGGCAAGGTCATATTACTAGGAGGTACGGCGAATCCAAAACAATCTTCTGTTGCAGGTGCTATGACGTTAGAAATGCTAGATAATATGAATTTTGATAAGGCCTTTTTATCGTGTGGTGGCATGAGTGAGGGCATTGTTTATGATTACGATTTGGATGAATCTCTTATTTCAAAGAAAATGCTCAAGCATAGCAAAGTGAGTTATTTATTAGCCGATGCATCTAAAATTAATGGCAAATCATTTTTTCAAATCTGTCATCTTGATGAATGTACAGAAATTCTTTGCGAAAGCACTTGTCCATTAGAATGGCAGGCTTATGAGGAAAAATGGACGATATGTAATGGAGGGAAGAGTGGATGACAATAGATTATCACGTACATTTAGAAGAGGGACCTTATTCATTTCGCTGGCTAGAGCGTACATCGCAGGCACTGGAGTTTTTTTATCCGGATGATGAAACGGAAAAAGGCTCCAAACAACAAATAACTTGTCATTTACAGCGTCTAGCAAGGCGTGTGAAAAATGGCTGTTATAGTGAGGAATGGTTGGATTTATATCTTGAACAGGCAAAGCAGCTCGGCTTACGTGAGGTGGGGATTGTCGATCACTTATATCGTTTTCAAGAAACGCGTGCCTATTTTGAGCGATTTATGAGGCTGGATGAAAGTAAAATTGGACAAATTCAGCGCTATTGGCTGGATCGTGTGATGACAGAAAATATGGATGCTTTTGTGACGACCATTCAGCAGGCAAAGGAAAAATGGCGTCAACATGGCATTACACTGAGACTTGGTATAGAGGCAGATTATTTTGTTGGTGGTGAGGAGGAATTAACGGCTTTGCTAGCAGGTTATCCTTGGGATTATGTAATTGGTTCTGTTCATTTTGTTGATGGGTGGGGCTTTGATAATCCACAAACAAAGTATCTTTTTGAGCAAATGGATCAACCCTCTTTACAACAAAATTATGAGCGTTTTTTTAAAGTAGTAGAGAAAATGATTCTTTCCAATATGTTTGATTTTGTTGCCCATTTAGATAATTTTAAAGTATTTAATTATCAGGTGGAGGATCGTGCGTTTCTTGAAGTTTGGTATAAACGTATTGCAAAGGCACTAACGTCTACTGAAACCGCCACTGAAATCAATGCCGGGCTGTATTATCGTTACCCTGTACAGGAAATGTGCCCTGGTCCTCGTTTTTTACAAACCTTACTTGAGCATGGAGTTGCTTTTACTGTATCCTCTGATGCACATTTCCCAGATGATTTAGGTAAATATACATTTGCCAATACAGAGCTGCTAAAGGGTTATGGCGTTCAAGCTATTGCTTCCTTTGAACAGAGAGTGAAAAAAATGATGACGTTATAGGTTGAGTAAAGGGCACTAAAGCTTCAATGTAGTGCCTTTTATTCGTATTACATAAGTACAATTTTACTCGCATACAAATGATTAAATTCATTTTTATAATGTGAGGCGATTCAGATTGACATCTATTAAAGAACAACCCTTTTTACCTATTATTATACAATCGGGTCAGCATGCGTACGGGGTAGCACGCTCATTTTATGCAGCCTACCGCATGAAAAGTCTTGTCATTGAGCCAGCAAAAAAAGGGAGGACGATGCGCTCACTCCTTTTGAAAGGCTCACAGGGAATTGCCACGCAGAATAGCGGTATTCTGGATTTTCAATACGTTGAACATTTAGATGATCCTACCCGTTTTGTACAAGCGCTAGTGGGATTGGCCATGCAGTGCCAACAAAAGAAATTGATTTTATTAGTTTGTGACTGCTACTATGCAGAGCTTATTATTGAAAATAAAGAGCAGCTTGAAAAGTACTTTATTTTACCTTACATTGATCAGGCTTTACTAAATAGGGTGCAAACAAAGGAGAAGTTCTACAGGCTTTGTGATAAATATCAGTTAAAATACCCCAAAACCATCATTATAACAAAGGAACATCATTCAAATAGAGAAATTCCAATCCAGTATCCCATTATTATTAAACCCTCCAATACCGTGGCCTATACGAACTGTTCCTTTCCTGAAAAGAAAAAAATATATCTAGTGCACGATGCAGATGAGATGCAGCACATCATTGGCTGTATTTATCGTTCTAGCTATCAAGACACCTTAATCGTTCAAGAATTTATTCCAGGCGACGATTCCTATATCCGTGTTCTAGATGTATATGTAGGAAGAGATCGAAAAGTAAAATTAATGTGTCTTAGCAACAAGCTACTCGAAGATCCATCTCCACAAAACAAAGGTATTTCTTTAGCTGTTATGATCGATTATGATGAACAGCTAATGGAATCCATTCGGCATTTTTTAGAGGACATCGGCTATACGGGCTTTGCTAATTTTGATATGAAATATGATGCAAGGGACGGGAAATACAAGCTATTTGAAATGAATTTGCGAGCAGGGGCTTCAAGCTACTATGTGACCGCAAGTGGGTATAATTTAATGCAATATGTGGTGGATGATTATTTATACCAGGTTAATCATGAACGAACATATGTCCAGACGAAGCATGTATGGTCATTACTTCCTTCAAAAACACTATTTAAATACATGAAGAATGAAAAATTAAAAATAGAAGCAAAGCAATTAATGAAAGAAGGGCAATACACGGATGCATTACTATATAAAGAAGATATGAATATCAAGCGTTGGATAAAGCTGAAATTGTATCATTCATATTTACAGATAAAATACAGCAAGTATTTTAACAAAAGCAATGGTTAGCATATGTGAAATGAAGGATAGGGCTTTAAGATTCGTATTTATTATTTCATTTTGTTAAGTGATTTAGATATTGAAAAGCGTTATGAGACATTAAATTTAGGTATAGAAAATGCTTTAATAAGAATGAATCAAAGAAAGGATTATCTTTTAGATGAAATTGTTTTAGAAAGCTTCGAATAGCTGATAAATAAAAATTGGTACCTTCAAATATAGTAAAAAAATATTGTAGTACTTTATTGGAAATAACGGATGAATTGCGCAAAAATAAAATTGAAAATGATGGGTATTTCAATTTGTTAAAAATAATTAGTGAATATAATATTGATTATGCTTATAAAATCTTTTAATAGCGAGTTCACATGTGTATGACAATAGGGTTAGGAAAGACTCTTTTGAGAGCGCTGTGGATAATATCGAACAATTAAAAGCTATAGAGTATTTTCATAAATTGTATAAATCAGAAATCAAATTATTTAAAGTTTATCTAATGAATTTAAAGATATAAAGATTGATTTGTTGACTTTAGAAGAAAAACTAAACCAACAGTAGGAAAAGATTTAACCAATAATCTTATTAATATTGAAATGATATCAACGAAAACATCTCAAAGATTTTTTCGATGGAGACTTAATTCGCTTAATTGATTATCTAAGAGAAAGTAGCTATTCAGATTACAGATATAACAATTATGTATCTGATACAATACATTATATAGTTGCTGCGGCTTTTAAAAAAAGTCACTTAGATATCAAATAAAAATAGTGGAGCACTAAGGTTATTTTGAATTACTTCAAATATATTCGCTTTTAGAAGGAAGTGGAGATAGAGAGAAATGTAGAGAATTATTTAGTTTCCTATAAAATTAGTAGAATTATTGGTCTTTTAAAGAAATAATTTTTAAAAATGAAATGATAGAATCTTATCTTTACAGACTGTGCTTTTTCTTTTGGTTATTTATAGCAATAACAGTTTCGGAATATTCAAACATATTTTGATGAGAATATTTAAATTTTACCGATTTATATTTGCCGAATCGACAAATCATACTTATAGCTCAATCTCTTATCACCTCTTAAAAAGGTATATTTGTTATTTTAAGTTATTCTTTAATCCCCACTATTATCATATCAATTTATGTTTAAATGACAAAATATATAAGTGAAAATGAGTGTGTATTTTATGGTAATTTTATGACATTGTAAATATAGTGTAGTATAAGAAAAGGCGTGTGCGCACGTGACCTAGAATAGCATAAAAAAGAACACTCATTTGTTTTTAACTCTAAAACAAATGAGTGTTTTTTCAGCTTTCATCGTTCTGAATAGTAGTCTGATTCAGAGGTTCTGCTCATTCCCACTTCAAAAAAATAACAATGTTATTTAATGAAATAGTGCAGAATACAATAGCACTAAAAAACTAAGTAGAGTGAAACTAAATAGAATTATTAGAGGTAATTTCTCTTTACGTTCTTTGATTCGATTCATTCTAAGAAATAGTACAATACAAAGGGTGAGTGAAATACCAAAAAGAATAATAGGAACTATAGATAACACAACTATCCCCCTTTTTTAATAATTAACATTGAGAACCTATCCAGAAAGGATCTGGATTTACTGTACCTGTCCATTTAATCCATAATCCACAGTCCTTAACGCTTGATAAGTTTAAGGCAGTTGCCCCAATATCAATTAATCCTATTGCAATAATAGTAGCTAATCCAAGAGGAGGAGCAATAAAGGCAGCGATAGCAGCTCCAAGTGTAGCTATTCCTGCTCCAATTTGAATATAAGTTATTATCTTGGAAGCTTGACAACTATCAAAGTAAGTATAGAATCCAACTGAAGTCTTTTCATACTTACTTTTACCGTTACATGCAGCTAACGGCTGGACAGAATTCATTAATTCAAAGTCTTTTGTAGTAGACTCAATTAAGTCTTCAGATACATTTTCTTTTCTAGCTGACTCTTCATCAAAATAAAAACCATTTTCATCATATGTTACAAATGGCTGTATAGCCAATGTATCGTTTATTATTTGATTATGTTCATTTACTTTTGATATTGCAAGCTTGATATCAGAATCTGTTGCACCTTGTTTTTTTGCTAAATTAGTATCTATAGCAATATAGTCTCCATAGAAACCTATTGTTTTATCAAATTCTTTATCTAATTCTAATACACTTGTAAGAATAGTCGATAAATTATCTATTGTTTCATTTTCTATTTGTGCTGCGGTTGCGGGAAACTGCGTTGTTATTGAAAACATAAAAATTATTGCAACGATTCCTGTAATAATTTTTTTCATTTTTTATCCCATCCTTTTAATAATATGATTCTCAACACTGTGTGACAACCAATATCTAGTAAACTATATTATTTCCATTTAGTAACCTCCTTCTAGTAGATTATTTATATAATAACATAATAATTTACAAAAATAAACAAATATTAACAATTTTGATAATGATTATCCAATTGTGGAATTATTAATAGGGTTTTAACCAAAGATAAAATTATATAGCTTTTCATAATCTTTATTTAACGTAGTGC
>NZ_PXXX01000006.1 GCF_003367505.1 Lysinibacillus capsici | reverse complement strand
GTCCTAATTATATGTATTTTTAAAAGAATGGTTAATTACTTTCCCTCCAAATCATAGATTTCTACCATTCTTTATTTTTCTATTAAATAGGATGTTAGTAAATGTAAATTCAAAATAATTAGTTACTGTCAATATGTCCGACCTCCATACCACACCATACATCTGTTGACAAAATAAAAAAAGTCCTCCCAAAATTGAGAGGACTTTTAATAAAAAATAATTTTTATACATTCACAGTTTGTAGTGATTGAGCAACCTTTTTCACTTCTTCTAGGCCATTTGCAATAATTTCTTGCGCTTTATCTGGTGAAGCATTGTGACCTTCAATAATCACTTCTTCAATAACTTTCATCCCGAATACGCCACCTACTACGTTTTTAATGTAGTTTACTGACATTTCCATTGGTTGAGCTTCAGGTGATGAATAGTAGCCACCACGAGCATTTAAAATAATCGCTTTTTTGTCAGTCATTAAGCTAATTAATTGACCATTTTCGCCATATTTGAATGTGAATCCTGCTTGGTATACATAGTCAATAAATGTTTGTAAAGGTGCTGGAATTGTTAAGTTCCATAGTGGGAATGCAAATACAACTAAATCAGCAGCAGTTAATGCATCCATTGCTTTTTGTTTTGCAGCTAATAGACGTGATTCAATGTCTGTTAACTCTCCACCATTTTGTACTTTACCAAAAGCATTGAAAAGATCTTGGCCAAAATAAGGCATATCTTCTGCAAATACATCAAAAGTTGTTACGTTGGCACCTTGTACATTTTCCATGAAAGTATCATACATTTTTGTTGAAATACCGTCTGGACGGTTGTTAGCTTTTACTACTAAAACGTTCATTATATAAAATCTCCCTTAAATTTCAAAATCTAATATCTCGAATTCAAGATATGTGTTTATCTTAAAAAATTTCATCTAAAATGTCAATGCTACTTGCCTCAGACTTTTGACTGAAATATTCTATCTTTCATCCATTCTAACAAGAGGAGTTGAAAGCCTTACTCCTCTCTCTAGTAAGCTAAAATTTACAGTTATCGTCAGTACAAATACCCGCATCACCTGTGCCAGCCATCTTTAGCGATGGTTGTAAGCCCTCTTCTTCAGCAACTTTACGCAATGTATCCTCAAATACCTCCTGCGGTTGTGCACCTGAAATACCATATTTACGGTTTAAGACAAAGAACGGTACCCCTCGTACACCAAGCTGGAGACCTTCTTGAATATCCGCTTCTACCTCATTTTTATAAACATCATCAGCAAGAACCTTTGCAACTTCTTCACGCTCTAGGCCCACTTTCTCAGCTATCTCTAATAAAACATCATCTTGACCGATACGCTTTCCTTCAATAAAATGACTGTTTAAAAGTGATTCCACTAGAGCTGTAACATCTCCCTGTTGTTCAGCCCATTTTACAAGCCGATGTGCTTTTAGCGTATTCTCTTCCATCAAATTGCTAAAATCGTAGTTTAGCCCTACTTCTTTCGCACGCTCTGTTACACCCACTGTCATTTCCTTTGCCTTCTCTAAGGACATTCCATATTTCTTTGCCAATGATTCATAGACAGTACTATGCGAATCTATTGGAGTAGTTGGATCTAGTTGGTAGCTTTTATAGACAAGCTCCACCTGCCCCGAATAGCCAGTATCCTCAATCGCTTTCTCTAATTGTTTTTTACCAATATAACAAAATGGGCATACATAGTCAGACCAAATTTCAATTTTCATTTCATACTCACTCCTTTTGCTACATTGTAGCGATAGTTGAAATCACAAGGCAATTTTAATGCCTCACTGCATAAATTTTCAAGTTCTTCTACATACTGAATACAAAAACAATGTGAGGTTTCTATATGACACAATCTCTTTGGCTTGCTACAACTGAGTCTGTCTCCTTATCTTCTCTTACTTCCTCAACAACATGCGATGTATGTATAATCGGTGGTGGCTTAACTGGTTTATATACTGCCTATACTTTAGCAAAAGCAGGTGTGGATGTAGTTCTTCTCGAAGCAAATACCCATTTTGGTCACGGTACGACAGGGCATTCAACAGGAAAATTAACAGCCCAACATAGCATTGTCTATGCAAATCTTTTAGAAAAATTATCTTTAGAAGAGGCACAGCTTTATTATCAACTGAATCAACAAGCCATTGATAAAGCTAGACAGATACTCCCACCAGACAGGGTTCGTTCGGTGGATTCACTGTTATACTGTCAAACAAAAGAAGGCTATGCACAATTATTAAAAGAATGGAATGCCTATAAGGTTTTAAACATTAAGTCTAACCTTACCTCTGACACAGAGCTCCCATTCCCTATTACAAAAGCTTTATGTATGACACAACAAGCACAAATAAATCCTGTTGAAGTAAGTAATTTTCTTGCGAAAGAGGCGCAGAAGATGGGCGCAAAACTTTATGCAAATACCCGTGTTCAGCAATTAAACATACCACAGAATAACTTATATACCGAAAAAAATATGTCGGTTCAATATAATAAACTTATTTTATGTTCACATTATCCCATTGAAGCATTTAAAGGGCTTAAACTTTTTAAATTATCCAATAGTCGCTCCTATATGGTTGCAAGTAAAACCTCTGAGACTATGCAAGGTCAATATTTATCAGTTGATTTTCCTTCCCGTTCGATACGGACTGCCACGATCAATCAGGAAAATTATTTAGTCTTAGGAGGGGCGAATCATATCGCTGGCGAGACCGTTCATACTGAGCCATATTATGAGGCCATTTCCAATGAAATGAAGGAGCATTTTGAACAACAGCCACTTTATCGATGGTCAGCCCAGGATATAGAAACACCTGATATTGTCCCTTATGTTGGGAGAATTACAAACTCCTTACCTAACGTATTGATTGCCACTGGCTATCGAAAATGGGGAATCTCCAATTCCTTTGTCGCAGGTGATATCTTATCGTCTCTTTTAACTGGCTCAAAGATTGAAGAAGGTGCTATCGCTCTTTATTCACCATCACGTACTAAATTCGGTGCCCAATTCATGCAAATGCTGAAAGTAGGAGGCTTTGTTGCCAAGGAATATATAGCTGGGTATATGAGGAATGCCACTGCTCCAACCTGTACTCATTTAGGCTGCAAAACAAAATGGAATGAAGCTGATGAAACATGGGATTGTCCTTGCCATGGTTCTCGTTTTAACGCTAAGGGTGAGGTGCTTGAAGGCCCTGCTGTACAGCCATTAAAACTTGATTAAAAAAAGAGGCTGTCTAAATAGACAACCTCTTTTGTATTTTTTATTTTAGAGCTTCTGTTAATACTGGTACAATTTGTTTCTTACGAGAAACAACACCTGGTAATACAACACGGTTATTGATAAGATCAGCACCGAATCCTTTTGCTGCTGCTTCTGCTACTTGCCCTATTGCAACAGCTGTTGAATCATTATTTAAAATGTCAGTCACAACGAAGAAGAATAGATCTAAGCCATTTTCTGCAACATTTTTATTGAGTAGGATTTCTAACTCCTCTTGACGATTAAGAACATCATTAACATCAACTGCATTAATTTGAGCTACAACAGATTTGTACTCACCAAATTGGAACTCTTTTGCATCTAATGATAATAAATCTTCTAATGATTTATCAGATAAATCAGCACCTGCTTTTAGCATTGCTAAGCCATACTCTGCAATTTCCACACCAGCAATTTTTGCTAGCTCTTCACCAGCTTTTACATCTTGCTCTGTGCAAGTCGGTGATTTGAATAATAATGTATCTGAAACAATTGCAGATAACATTAAACCAGCAATGTTCGCAGGTATGTCTAAACCGTTTTCGCTAAAAATTTTCTTAAGAATAGTAGCCGTACAGCCTACTGGTTCTGCACGATAATATAGTGGATCAGCTGTTTGGAAGTTGGCGATGCGGTGGTGATCAATTACCTCTGCAATTTGCACTTCCTCAATACCGTCAGCCGATTGTTGGAATTCATTGTGGTCTACTAGAATAACTTTGTCCGCTTCACCAACTACAGAAGAGATTAAACGAGGCGCTTCAAAGCCAAATTTATCTAATGCAAATTGAGTTTCATTATTAACATCTCCAAGACGTACAGCCTCAGCTTCTTCACCAATTTGTTGTTTTAAATAGGCATATACAATTGCAGACGTGATTGTGTCTGTATCTGGGTTTTTATGTCCAAAAACTAATACTTTACTCATTGAATTAATTCCTCCTAAAATGGCACTTACATTTATATTTTATTTTATCATACCTTATAGCCTGACAAGTGATAAAGTGAAACTTTGGAACAATTTCGCCTCAGCGTATTTGCCATTGACCTTCACTCTCGAAATAACATACAGGCTTAATTGCGGTTAACCTGTATTATGCAAATATAATGATAGCGCTCTAAATACATACTTTTCAAATAAGATATCTATATTATAACTAGCTTAAGCTGCTATGTATACTTTTAATAGGTCTAATTACTTCTATAAAATTCTCTATTTTTACCAACCTATTTTTAACATTCAATAGTAAAAATGCCTCTTTTTTATAAAATAATTAGTTTATATAGATATTTAGTTGGGTTTTCATATTTAAGTCATCATAATTTTATGCTATCATCAGGTAGTCTATATTTTTGGATATTCAGGAAATGGGGATTACGATGACGAAGAAGATAGAAAAAAAGTACATTCCTTTAGCTAACTATTTTGATGTAGCTTTACAACAAGAAATTACTTTATCCTTTGGTGAATTAGAAAACATTATGGGACAAGCATTACCGAACGCTGCCTACTTAAATAAAAGCTGGTGGAAAAAAACTAAGCCCCCTCTCTCACATTATTTATCATGGACAAATGCAGGCTATTATGTCATTGATGTTAAACTAGGTTCTAGTGTATCTTTCTCACGTACGCAAATGAAGTCTACCGAAAACAACACTTCTAATAGTGAGGAGAATTCATCTGCATACATAATACGAGGAATTGAAGCATCTGATGCTAGATCATTCATTCATTTACAAGAGGAGATTTTTCAAGAAACTGACTTCATGTATAATGTTCAAAACGAGCTAGATCTCACTGTCCAACAACTTCGTAAAAATTTAACCTATTGGAAGCAATTAAAAAACCGTACTATACTACTTTGTGTACTAAACGGAATTTTTGCGGGTTATGCGGTTATTCATGGATATAAACAATCTAAAGCTAGACATGTTGCCTCTATTCGTTTAGCTGTGAAAGAAGAGTATCAACAAAAAGGTATTGGCTCCGCACTGATGAAAGCTGTTGAAAGTTGGTCTAAACAACATGATATTTCCCGTTTAGAGTTATCTGTTATGGAGCATAACAATGTAGCTTTACACCTCTTTACAAAGCTAGGATTTCATCAGGAGGGCATTCGAAAAAATGCCATTAAATTAAATGATACTTATATTAATGAATATAGCTTGAGTAAAATTCTATAATTCACTTTTCCTAGATGTCTAAATACTATTTGGACATCTTTTTATATAGAAAATTTCAAAAAAATACGCATAGATAGTGTGTTTCAACAACTATCTATACGTAGTTACATTAAAATACCTGCTTTTCTCTAATAGCATCTAAGAATAATACATTACTTTCTACTTGCTCATACAATTGCTGATATTTATCATAGTGGTCTTTATCCTGGCTTATCATTTCCTCTATCAACGCATGCAAAAATGAAATCAAGACTGGGGCAATGTCTAGAGAAGAATGATTCTTGGTACCGAGGGTAAATAATGCACTGGCATATTCTCGAATAGGCGAAAATGCAGAACCTGTAATGGCAATAATTTTCACTTTCTTTACCTTTGCAATTTCAACAATCGTTTTAATATCCACAATCTGTTTATCAAAAGATAGTACAATTAAAGTCGTATGTTCGCCCATACTGTTTATTTGATTCACTAAATCATCTGAGTCTAAACGAAGCTGCTTAATATTAGCACGAAGTGTTTTCAATGTATTAGATAGCCAATTTGCAACAGATGCATTGTGACGAGTACCTAGAATATATATATTGTCTGCTTCATGCATCCATTTTGAGCATTTTTGGATCTGCTGATCGTTAATCAAATGAATTGTTTCTTGAATATTTTGGCTATCTCGTTGCATCACCTTACCAAAGCTAGAATTAGTCAGCTTCTTAGCAGTATATGTAGGCTGTAGATTTGCACCTACATCTTGAGACATAATAAAGCCTCTAACTTGCTCTTGTAGTTCTACATACCCTGACAAATCCATAGCATAACAAAATCGAATCACGGTTGATTCACTTACATTAGCCAATCTGCCAACCTCTGCTGCTCCATTAGCAATCACTGTTGTGGGATTATCCATTACAAATTGTGCTACTTTACGCTGGCCCTTTGACAGCCTTACAAACCTTTTCTTTATATCTTCATGAATACTCATTCCTAACAACCTTTCTTTCAATGACCTTATCACGAACGGGAGATTGTTTCCTACTGACTCAAAATTCGATTAAAAATACAGTATCACGATTACAATTTGAATACAATGACTTTTCTGAAAAATCTTCATCGCATTAACCTGCTAATAAAACAATTTGATTTACTCTTTAACCATTTTATATTGATTTGTCATTTTAACAAATAAATCAGTAAAATCGAATAAAAATTAATAAAAGCTCATTTTTATGTATTATTTAAGCGAAATCAGACAAAAATGTCCTGGATCAATTCTTTGATCCAGGACATTCTATTTCATACTATTCTAATTCAAGCTGCTTTGTTTCCTTACCAAGGAAGATGACCCCTACAACACCGATAATAATCGCTCCACAGAAAATGGCAAAGATAAAACCTATATCATAGCCTGCCGTTAATAAAAACCCAACGAGCAACGGCCCAAAAATACCACCAATTCGTCCAACCGCTGCTGCCATACCTGCACCTGTTCCACGTATAACCGATGGATATTGTTCGGGTGTATAAGCATATAATGCTCCCCAAGCCCCCAAGTTAAAGAAAGATAAAAGCATCCCTGAAGTTAGCAATACGGCTAAAGTATCTGCATTTCCAAAAATATAAGCACTCGCTGCAGTACCAATTAGATAGGAAACAAGGACAAATTTACGCCCAAACTTTTCTATAAACCAAGCGGCTGTAAAGTAACCTGGTAATTGAGCTAAAGTCATGATCAAAACATATTTAAAGCTTGTAATCATGTCAAAGCCCTTCCCTACCATCACACTTGGCAACCATAAAAACATGCCATAATACGAAAATACAACCGTAAACCATAATAGCCACAGCATAAATGTAGAACGAGCATACTTTTTTGACCAAACCTCTTTCATATTTTGACCAATGCTCCGTTTTTTCGCTTCTTCCTTCACCGTAAATTGAGGTGAATCTGGCAAATGCCAACGAAGATAAATAGCATAAAACGCTGGAAGTGCTGTTAGTATAAGGGCTACTCGCCATCCCCATGTGGGAATAACAAAATACGAAATAAGTGCCGCTATTAACCAACCTGCTGCCCAAAAGCTTTCAAGTAATACAACCACACGACCTCTTTCTTTGGCAGCCACACTTTCAGATACAAGTGTTGAAGCTACAGGCAATTCTCCTCCTAGCCCCATCCCTACTAAAAACCGTAAAATTAAAAATGCAGTTAATGTTGTTGTAAAAGCGGATAAACCACTTGCAATAGAAAAAAGGACAAGTGTCCACATAAATATTTGCTTGCGACCTACTTTATCAGCAAACACACCAAAAAAGAGAGCTCCTACAGCCATCCCGATAGAATTTATACTACCAATCCAACCAGATTGACTTGGTGATAGTCCCCACTCAGCGGCCAATGCTGCAATGACAAAGGATAATATACCAACGTCCATTGCATCGAAGAGCCACCCAACCCCCGCTACACCCAATAACTTATTTCTGGAAATGGATTGCTGAGGTTTCTTTGTTACTACTGTATTTATTGTCATTCTAACCACCTGTCTTTACACATGACTTTACATTACAAGATTACTATACAGTTGTTTCAAGAAAGTGACAAGTACTATTCAAATTACCGAATTGTTTCGACAATTAATGAAATGGTATTGAAATAATAGTGCTATTTGCGTTAAAATGTCTTTTATACAAAAACAACTGTTCTTTCTATAAGAACAAAAGGAGATCGTTACGTTATGTGGAAAGGCCTTATTGAAGAATATAAACAATTTTTACCCGTAACTGAAAATACACCTGCTTTAACTTTAAACGAAGGCAATACGCCTCTTATACATTTAGTGAATTTATCTAAGAAACTAGGCATTGAGCTTTACGGAAAAATTGAGGGTGCAAATCCAACTGGCTCATTTAAAGACCGAGGAATGGTATTTGCTGTTGCAAAAGCTATCGAGGATGGAAGTCAATGCGTTATTTGCGCTTCTACAGGAAACACTTCCGCTGCTGCGGCTGCCTATGCAACTCGTGCAGGCATCCAATCAATCGTTGTTATTCCAAAAGGTAAAGTTGCTCTTGGAAAGCTAGCACAGGCAACAATGTACGGGGCAAAGATCATTGAAATTGACGGAAACTTTGATGATGCACTCAATATCGTTCGCCAAGTAAGTGAAACGACACCAGTTGCACTTGTTAACTCTGTAAACCCATACCGTATCGAAGGTCAAAAAACAGCTTCGTTTGAAATCGTAGATGCCTTAGGTTCAGCCCCTGATTATTTGTGTATTCCAGTTGGGAACGCAGGTAATATTACTGCATATTGGAAAGGGTTTAAAGAATATCACGCTGCAAAAAATTGTGGTCTACCAAAAATGTATGGCTTTGAAGCTGAAGGTGCTGCAGCAATCGTTAAAGGTGAGCCAATTGCTAATCCTGAGACTGTAGCAACTGCCATTCGTATTGGCAATCCTGCGAGCTGGACATTGGCAGAAGCTGCTCGAGATGAATCTGGTGGTATCATTGATTCTGTTACAGATGAAGAAATTGTAGCAGCCTACAAATTAATCGCAAGTACAGAAGGCATTTTTGTTGAGCCTGGCTCTGCTGCTTCTTTAGCAGGTGTTATGAAATCTGTTGCAAATGGAAAAATCCCTCAAGGCGCCAAAGTTGTAACAATCTTTACAGGGAATGGCCTAAAAGATCCTGATACAGCCATGAATGTATCCACTGTAGAGGTCGTATCCCTTAAAAACGATGAAGAAGAAATTCGTGCATATATTGAGGGTGTACTATGAGTAAAATGTGGCAAATCTCAGTTCCTGGAAGCACAGCCAACTTAGGTCCAGGCTTTGATTCAATAGGACTTGGCTTGTCTCTTTACTTACGGCTTTCTGTTACCTTGCAAGAACAATGGGAAATTATTCATCTTGATGATAATGGTCCTAAAGAGTTTGAGCTTGAAGAACACTTACTATACGTCATTGCTAAAAAAACTGCAGATCTATATGGTCAACAGCTACCCGCTTGTCGTGTGGAGATGGCTAGTGAACTTCCATTGGCACGTGGACTTGGCAGCAGTGCAGCAGTTATTGTTGCAGGTATTGAGCTTGCTAACCAAGTCTGTGAGCTGGAATTAACAATTCAAGATAAACTCAATCTATCTTCACAAATTGAAGGACATCCAGATAACGCAACTGCTTCAGTTTTAGGAGGATTAACGATTTCTTCGATGGATAACAATGGCATAGTCGATACATTCCACATCAATGATATCGATGCCTCCTTTGTGGTATATGTACCAGATGTTGAATTAAAAACAAGCGAATCCCGTTCTGTTTTACCAGAGCAATTTAACCGTTCCTATGCTGTTCATGCCTCAGCAAATGCAAATATGTTAGCCGCTTCTTTAATGGCGCGAGATTTTGAACGTGCTGGGCGTTATATGGAGGAAGATTTATTCCATGAACCGTTTCGTGCAAAGCTAATTCCTGCTTATGAAGAAATTCGTATGGCTGCAAAATCGAACGGTGCATATGGTACTGCTCTAAGTGGCGCTGGACCAACAATGATTTCTATTATTCCTTCTGCTATTGCCTCTGACTTCGTTGAATTAATGAAAAAGCAATTCCCAGAGCATCAAATTATTTTAACAAATGCTGATGAACATGGTGTACAAGTCAATGAATGTGTGAAACGTCTACTTTAATAGTAGGCGTTTTTTCTTGAAAGCAAGATTGGATAAAACTAATATTATAGAAGTATAGAATTAAACTTTTTATACGCGCTTTCCTAAGGAGGAATTATTTTGAAACCCATTATATTCTGTGATTTCGATGGCACGATAACAGAAACAGATAACATCTTTTCACTTATGACTGAATTTGTACCAGAAGAATCTGAGAAAATTGCTCAAGCGATGATGGAACAAACCATTTCATTTAAAGATGGGCTATCAGCAATGTTTCACCTACTTTCTACTCATCAAAAAGATGAAGTCATTCAATACCTGATGGAGTCGGCAGTCATACGTGAGGGATTTGGTGATTTTGCCCGCTATGCTCAAAACAACGATATTCCATTTTATATTGTAAGTGGCGGAGTTGATTTTTTCATCGAGCCTTTAGTTGAAAAATTTGGTCCTTTTTCAGGCATTTACTGTAATAGAGCAGATTTCTCTGGTAAACAAATAGAATTGATCTACCCAAATAGCTGCGATGAGGAATGCGCTAAATACAGCACACAAGGATGCGGCTGCTGTAAACCAAGCGTAATGCGGAAGGTTGCCAAGGAGGATCATTATAAAATTGTAATTGGTGATTCTCTATCAGATTTTGAGGCAGCTAAACTAGCAGATATTGTTTTAGCTAGAGATCATCTTATCCAACGCTGTGAAGAGCTTCATGTTCCATATAGACCTTTTACCACATTTCATGATTGTCTAAAAATAGTACAAGAGCTAGTGGAGTCAAAAAAAGCTGTTGTTACACGCTAATAGAAAAAAGAAAAAGGAGCCACTTTTACAAAGATGTCTCCCTTTTCCTACTTACTTATGCTAATAATACTAAGCTAATGGCCATGACTGCCATTCCCCCTACTAGACCATACATCGACAAATGTGTTTCATCATATCTTTGTGCAGCCGGTAGCAATTCATCTAGTGAAATAAAGACCATTATCCCTGCAACCCCAGCGAAAACGATTCCAAACATGACATCTGTTAAAAAGGGCATAAGGAGCAAAAAAGCTACTAATGCACCTACAGGCTCTGCCAATCCTGATAAAAAGGATAATTTAAAGGCTTTCCTTCGATTACCTGTTGCAAAGAAAATAGGAACAGATACAGCAATGCCTTCTGGAATATTATGAATAGCAACTGCAATGGCAATAGCAATTCCTACATTCGGATCATTAATAGCTGACATAAATGTAGCGATCCCCTCAGGAAAATTATGAATGCCAATCGCCAGGGCTGTAAAAACGCCCATCTTCATCAAATGTTCTTCATTAACCTGTGGTTTGATGGCATTAACATCCTCTACCAGCTTTACTTCATGAGGATTAGTTGCCTTCGGAATGAATTTATCAATTAAGGCAATAAACAACATCCCACCGAAAAATCCAAGGATTGTCATCCAATAGCCATTAGTTGTACCTAATGCATTGGTTAAAGCATCTTTAGCTTTCACAAATATTTCTACAAGGGATACATAAATCATCACCCCTGCTGAAAACCCCAATGCTAATGATAAAAATTTTGTATTTGTTCTTGATGTAAAAAATGCTATTAAACTACCTACACCTGTTGCAAGTCCAGCAAACAGAGTTAATCCTAATGCCAGTAAAACATTTCCGTCCATACCCTTCTTCCTTTGCTCTTTTTCTTATTGTACTCATCTTAACGTAGAAGTTTCCTATACGCAATTCTTTTTTATGAGGCAAATATCATTCTTTACAATGTCTCGGTAAAATGTAAAAAAGCAGTATCTATCATAAGAAATAGATACTGCCTGTCTTTTTATTTATGATTAGATTGAAATAAACGTTTACGCCGTTCGTACCAAATGACACAAATGATAAACCAAGTATAGCCGATGCTCCAACCAGCAAGTACATCTGTAGCAAAATGTCGAGCTCCTGCAATACGTGATAAACCAATAAGCACCATTAAAATTGTTGCCCCAAGCCATAGAAGGATTTTACGTCCTTTACTACTATTCTCCGCTAAAATATAAGCAAGTGTAAATAAATAAAGTATACCAGTCATCGAATGTCCAGATGGAAAACTAAAGGATGTCAGTTGATCCTCAATTTCAGGTCGTGGACGCTGCTCCCATTTTTTTAGTAATTGGTTCAGAACGTTGCCTGCTGCAAAAGTTAGGACAACAAATAGCATACCTCGATAATTTTTTTCCTTCCAAGCTAAATACACCATTAAAACTACTGCAACAGCAACAACAAATTTAGGCTCACCTATATAATGAAAAATCTCAATAAATCGATTACCAAAAAAAAGCTCTGCCATCTTTGCATCAAATGTATTCATCAGCTGGCTTTGATAGGTGGCTCTTAATACAATAAAGACAATTAACGTTAAAACTGCTAATGGATATGCCCATTTTTTCATTTTTTCACCTCAAAAAACATTCATGCTATGTCCTTCACATCATAACACAAATAAATCTTTTCTGAATGAAATATAGGCCTTCATTTTAAGAAAGGTATACACCATTGACCTCTTGATAAATAGTGACTGATTCTTCTTCTGGTTTGTTAAAGTAATTGGAAACGGCCAATGCAACAATGAATAAAATGGCTACTATAGGTAGTATTCTTCTAAACATCCTAAACACTCCCTTATTCTTTTACTAGTCCACATTTGACTACTTAATTAGCACTGGATCAAAAAGCCAATCTTTTGGACCAAAGTTTGCATCCTTTTCTCCTCTAACCTCACGTGAAATACCATATTTTATAATAGTTTCTCTAAATCTTTTACTAAACAAAGTCTTTCTATATAGATATCTTCCATCATGACTACACTCGGCTGAGTAGAAAACATCCCCTTTTAAGTTTTCCAAATCTTCATGATGATAAATATCAGGACCATTAATGACACCATTTAAACCACAACTGCACGGAGGTTGCTCAGTTGCAAAGTATAATTTAACCCTGTCCTTACTACACTCAGGGAGCATTTGTATAGGAATAATTTGAAAAGCTGGCTGTTTGCCTTCTTCCGGACCTTGATGGATCACCTCTAAAAGCTCATAGCCTTCTAGTTTTTCTCTTTTCATTAATGATACTAGTTCCTCAGAAGCTACCCAATAACCATTTACATGCACTAAATGACGATCTTTCATCTGCGTAGTATCGATAACTATTGGTGATAACTGCTCTTTATCCATGAGCCCACAACACTTACAATGTGTACTCAAAGAAAATAGTGTCCCCTTATCTTCTAAGAACATTTCTGGTGAATTACCTGTTGAATTTAAAGTAAATAATGGTGCTCGTTCATACTCTAAATCTGAAAATTCAAAATAAAAACGTTCTCCAATTGAAACGATTCCAAATTCACGCTCTAATGACTCATATAAAGCTGTTACCTGCTCGTATGTTACATCTTCATTTAATGTAAAAATAGGATTAAATTTAGTTTTTAAGTTTCTTTTTCTCAATTCAGGCGCACCAATAGCAATACCATGACGATTATAAACGTTAATAACTTGATCTTGACTAGTTTCATCTATGGAAAACAAATTTTCAAGTTCTACTTTCACAATACACGCCTACCTTTATAAAGTTTTATGGTGAAGTATATTGACTAGCTAGTAACATTCTACAATCTACTAACGCTACTTTATTCATAGATAGTCAGGCTGCTTATTTAATAAAATGATTTATATATTACTCACTAAAGCAAATCTACTTAACCACTGTTAATTTAAGCGTACCAGTAGTTATACCGTTATTTCAACTTCGGGTTTACGCCAATTTTCTGGCGTGATTCAGACAAGTTTTTGGCGTGATTTGGCGGTTACAAAAAAACACCGCCACTTTTTTGGCGGTGTCTATCATATTTTATAGGTAATTTAGTACAGGGATATGGTTTTATTTTACTAAGGAAATATATAGGATATTTAATTCCCATAATGCCCCCTATTAATTGAAAAATATACCAACAGTATAACATAGAAATAGTTTAGAGTAAATTCATTCTCTCTGCAAGATTTACAGCTTCTGTTCGTGAATCTACATTTAACAAAGAAAAGAGTTGAGTTAAATATCTTTCCGTTGTACGTTGAGGAATATTTAATTCAATAGCGATAGCTTTATTTGTATGGCCCTCTGCAATGAGTCTTAGAATTTTCTTTTCCTTTTCATTTAAGTGAATATCTTTAGCACCTTGCAGTTTAAATTTATCATCCAGAAAATCTAAGAAATTTTTAGGTAAAACAATTTCACCGTTTGCAATTGCCCTTACTGTTCTTAATATTTGCTCTTTCGAAGCTGTTTTAGCTAAAATACCTTCTATTTTTCTTTCTAAAATGAGTGGATAATAATCCGTAATATCATCACCTGTGTAAAGAATAACTGAAGCATTTGACTGAATAGCCTTGATATTACGGGCTAGGTTAATTCCATTTTCTAATGGCATATTGATATCTATTAGATAGATATCGTACGGTTTATTCTTTATCCTTTGAATGACACAAGTTGCATCACTTTCCGTATCGATGATAATATCTTCATTCTCTTGAAATAAATTTTTAGTTCCCTCTAACACTATAGGGTGATCATCCACTATGAGCATCGTAATCAAGTGTTTCACTCCCTTCTTTCACCATGATTCTAATAAACATCCCTTCATTGATATTCGAGTCAATAGTAAATTGTCCGTTAAACGCTTTTACACGCTCCTGCATACCTTGAATGCCCATTGATTCGGCTACTATAATGTCCTCTACATTACAGCCTACACCATCATCTTTATAAATGATTTCGAAACCATCGTTCATTTCTTTTAAATGAATTTCAACTGATGCTGCATAAGAATGCTTCAACGCATTATTAAGTAACTCTTGGAATAAACGATAAATCATTAAATTCATACGCTCATCCTCTAAATAAAGGCGGTCAATGGTGTAAATAAGCACGAAGTTAGCTCTTTCTTGAACTTTCCGAATCAATTTTTCCAAAGCTGCATTTAAACCTAATGTATCTAATAACGGTGGTTTTAGGTTTTCACAATAAGTACGTAATTCATGTAAGGATGCAACCATTTGTTTATGAATTTTCGCAAGCTTTTCTTGAATATCAGTTGTATTTTTTGCATTTACTAGAACATCCACCTCGCGGGCTATATGAAGTTGCTCCTGTAAATTGGTGTCATGTAACTCTTGAGCTAACTGGTATTTTTCTTCTTCAAATCTTAGCCATAATAGCTTATTCAGCCATGGTAACTGACCATCATCAGCTTGCTTCATATGCTTTAGTTCCTCTAGCAGTTCTTCCACCATCTTGGTATTTTCAATAAAATTATTTACATATAATAAGAGCAGTTCAAGCCATAAAAGCTCCTCATCTTTTAAATGAATCGTATTATTATGCCCTAGCACTAAAGCTCTTTTAAAATGTGCATCCTGATGGAGGAATGCTATATAAACTTTGTCAATTTTGCGTATTTCACCTAATCTGATATCTTCCATTATGTCAGGATCTATCGTAATACTTTCACCAGCTATTGGTATGAATTCATTTTTGTCATAGTTATATGTTAAGACAAAAACATCCTCTAACTCCAGATGCATGGAAACCTCATAAGCAAATTTTTCTAAAAGTTCATCAATTTTAATTGTTTTCCCAATTTTATCTACGGCTGTATATAGCTGATGAATATAGTCACCCTTTGTGGAAAATAATATTTTCCGCTTGCGATAATCGACCTTCTCTTTTACGTAAAAAAGTATGACTAATGAAGAAAATGTAAAGAAAGATACCCCTGACATAACTGTCATGGTTAAATAACGCCCTGCAATAAAATATAGTCCCACTGTAAACCATACAGTAAAGATTAAAGAGAATATAACATAATAACGTAATCTTGTAATATGGTACTCAATATCAAATAATCTCTCTGCTAATTGCGTAAAAATAAAGCTAAAGGGTATAAGCAATAAAAATAATGAGCTTATCTCAGATGAAAGTATATACGTATGAAAAAAAATTTTAGGGAGTGCATATAAAAAAAGAAATGGTAGAAACGGAATTAATATACTATTTAATAAAATCTTCAACTGAGGTGAGCTGTACTTAAAATAGCTTATTAATAAAATACTAAGGATGATCACTAGGAGAATAAAGAAAATAGCCAATATAACATTGGAAAGAATATCATTTGAAGCAGGATAAATAGTACCCATACATCCTAATACAAAAGCTATGAAAGGAAGTATATAAAAGAGCTTGATATTATTTGTAAACACCCAATTTGTTTTCACAAATGAATAATAATTTCTCAAAAAATGTAACAGTATAACTAAACATAACAGCATACTACTTCGATTTACGATAATGCCAATCGTATCCATTCTACCAGAGACACCACTACTTACATAGGCCAAAGAAACCGTTAACATAAAAAGAATTAGTAAGTCAGCTAATTTTGTATTCCTTTGTTTGAAATGTAAATAAAACGCTATAAATAATGTTAATAAATAATAACAAGCTGGAATGATTAATACATAGATAAATTGTTGAGGGATATCCAAATGCTTAATATGTATATTGATTAGATCTCCATCGGGCTTCAGTATTGTTATTTCATTAGCAGATAAAATTTTAGATTTATATCTCAGTTGATTTAATTCGTTGATGGGTTCATGATCTACAGTTAAAATTGCATCACCAACAGAAATATTTTGACCCTCTGCCCAGTCTTTATAATAAAGTTGAGAAATGACCCATTTGTCATTCTCTTCTTCTACCCCAATCTGTATATAAGGCTCGCTATAATTCACATAATTTAAATAAAAACCAATAATTAAATAGAGAATTATAGCGGGCCAAAACAACTTACTTCGCAACTTTCTTAGTTCCAAATATCACTTTCTGTATTCATTTCACCGTTAAACGCTTCTAAAATTGCTGTTTGCTCTACAGATGAAACTCCAACTAATGAGGCTTTTTGATCTTTTAATAGTGCAACTAGGCTTGGATTTTGCTCTAAATATTGGATTACATTAATCATTCTTATCTCTCCTCATTTCAATAGTTTTTGTAGGTATTCTCTACCTACCTGATTTATAGCTACATTTTCCAGGTAATTCAATGCTTTAAATTTATAGACGTTTTTTATGGTAATGGCATAACGTATCGCCCCACCATTTGTCAACGCGTCTTCTGTTGCATTATTATCCAAATCTGTAACTATATCATTATTATAATAGCTAGAAACAGATTTTGAAACATCATTTTTCTGTGATAATAGATAAATAATAGGAAGAGAATACCTTTTATTTAGCAGATCATTTTTAGGACCCCACGCCTTTAAGCTTTGAATATCATTTTTAATTTGTTGGATGATCCCTATGTATTTCCCATATTCCTCTACTTCTTGAGATATTTCTCCTTTTGCAAGTACTTCGCCAACCAAGCAACCCATCGCTGTTAATGAGCCGGATTTCAAGGTAATCATTTTTACATAGGAATCTTCATCGCGACAACTATTTAGTAAGTCTAATTGCTGTCCATTTATACTTTTTAATGCGTATTCATCAACTAGCTTTATAGCCGCTCTTTTATGTTCAAAAGAGGTTTCATCTATTGTTTTAGATGCCATGACCAGCATAGCTAAAGCAACATTTAATGATAATTCAGGTGTTTTGTTCCAACTATAGTCTGAATCTTTATCCTGTAGATCATCAATAATATCAAAAGACAGTATTAAAAGTTCAATTGCAGCAGCTACCTTGTAGATATCTGGATTTATACTACTTGAAAATGCTTCATAATGCCAAAAACACATTTTACCAAAGGAAAAACCTACTGTTGTTTTTTCTTCTTTAAAGCTTTTTAGCATTAATTTTAGCTCTGGTCCAAGTAATAGCTCATTTTCTATAAGGATGTCTAATGATTCATTGATGCGCACATCTAAATCCTTCAATAGTCCTCTCTCCTATCTGGTGTATTACTAGATATTATATAGATTAGTGGGAATTAATACTAGTCACGCAATTATATAATACATTAAATACCATTAATTCCTTTATAAAGAGATAGACCGCCAAAAAATGGCGTTATTCATACAAACCACGCCAGATTTTTGCTAATTATTACTAAAAAAATGGCGGTAGAGAACCAAGTACCGCCATTAAAGTGGCGTAAACTTACCATTGAAATGGCGCTCTAACAGATGTTACGCTTAGATTAGCAATAAAATATATTTATAAAGTCAGGATAGATTGATGAACATGAAATCTTTTTGTACTGGGAGTGACTTAAAATTGAATGAAACTGTTTTCATACTTACGGCTACTTTTTCATGTAATATCTCTGTCTCAGCTGAAGAAATTACAATTAAACAGCCTAGCAATGATCAACGACGAATTGAACAAATTATTATTCAATCTGAAGTAAAAGCCTATCAAGATACACTGGCTGCATATAAAAATATTTCACCCTATTCAAAATATATTAGTGATATTCCTGGATTTGAGGATACATTTCAACAAAAAAGAGATTATTATATTGAGCAATATGGCATTATTAGAATATCAAACGAAAGTATTTCTACTATGTCATTAGTCAATCCTTTCACTTTTGGATTAAATATAGATTCCCCTATAGTGTATGTAACGCCACATGACACAATTATTAATGCAAGAGGGCTAGTAATAGCGGCTAATGCATCTAATAATAACAATCATTCTGATAGTTTGGATGAGCTCTGTAATACCAGTATCTCAGGCTTGTCCATTAATGAGAACACCATATCCTTTAATATGGATTCGACATTTAGTAAATGGAGAAAACCATCTATTACACATTAACCTATACCCCTAGCTAAGCAGGTCACACTGATTGTGACCTGCTTTTTGAGTAATAAAACGACATCTCTACATAGTGTTGATAAACAAAGCAATCAATAGCATTTTTATAAAAGATGAAAATGAATTTCCGTTGCAGGCTACTTGCTTTCCTGTAGGCGAGCGCCGAATCGCTTCCTCCGCTACTGCTCCGTTTAAAGTTTTGCCTGTCTCGCTATTCCATGGTAGTCCAGTAGCCCACCACTATAAACCGCTTTTTAGCAAAGGTATTCAAATAAAGTGAAGGTGTTCATTACTCTTTATGAAGAGGTGTTGTCACGCATCACTTCTCCACATTGAAAATAAGAGCTTATCCCCTCTAAGAATACAGATAATGGGCGATTTTATTACTATGCTACTATGAAAAAAGTCAAGACACTTTGCAGAATGGTTGATTGGAGAGGAGCCAGCGTCACTCCTAGGGGATTTAGCGTCACTGAGGAGACCCTGGAGCGAGCGCAAGTGAGTGAAGCGGCTCATCGGACGCCCCCTGGAAAGGACGCTGGCGGATCGGAAATCAACCCCTCACCTTGCTAAAAGGGCTTTTTCTGCTAGTGACATTCTTTTTTCAACAACAAGAAAAGGTGTCTCAATCTCTTGAGACACCTTTAGATGATTAACCTTTTACATAATAAACTTCTTGTCCGCTTTCAATGATATGATCAGGCTTCGGTTTACCTGCACTTGCCTTATGGCCTGCAATATGCTCAGGACTCTTCTCCCAATTTTTCCATGCTTCTTCTGATTTCCAACGAACCATCACTAGCACTTCTTCATCACCGCGGCGAACTTTCTTTACAAGTACCTGCTTATCAATAAAGCCAGGTTGTTGTTCAAGTAATGAGGGACCGTTTGGCTTAGCACCAAAACGTTCCACAACCTTATCCGAATTCCCTTCCGTCACAACAATACGTTTAATTTGTACAAACATATTAGTTGAACGCCTTTAATACATCTTCAGCTTTTTGTGTTTCTGATTGTAAACCGCCACCTGAAAGGTACCAAATTTCTGGATCTAAGTAGAATACTTTACCGTTTTTCACAGCGTTTGTTGCACTTACAATTTCGTTTTCAATTGCAGCTTTAGTACCTGATTCACCGTTTTCATTTACAACAGCGTCACGGTCAATAACGAATAAGATATCTGGGTTTTTCTCACGCACAAATTCAAAGCTTGCATTATCACCATGTGATTCGATTTTGAAGCCACTAGCTTCAGCTACAGCTTTTACACCATATACATCATGAATCACACCGAAACGTGAACCAGGACCGAATACTGATAATGAACCTTCACTACCTAAAACGATTAACGCTTTTTCTTCTGTTGCAGTAGCCTTAGCTTTTACTTCTTCTACTTTTGCTTCATATGCAGCAATTGCATCTGCCGCTTCTTTTTCTTTACCAAAGATTTTACCAGCTAATTCTGTATTAGCTTTGAATGACTCTAAGAAGTTAGTATTATCTACACCAATGTATACTGTAGGAGCAATTTTAGATAATTCAGCATAAGCTGCTGAAGCACGACCAGAGATGAAAATAATATCTGGGTTAATTTCAGATAATTTTTCATAATCAGGCTCGAATAATGTACCTGCGTTTACATAAGTACTATCTTTAAACTTACTTAAATACGCTGGTAATGAGTCTTGTACCACTGCTGTAGGATTAACGCCTAAAGCATCTAATGTATCTAAGAAACCATTATCAAAAACGACAACTTTTTCTGGCATTTTATCAAGTGTGACTTCTTCAAATGTTGTACTACCGTCACGACCTTCAACTGTGCTACCTGGAATTGTTAGTGGATATACTGATGATTCTTCATTTTGTTCCTCAGCTGGTTTGTCAGTTGAAGTACCTTTATCATCTTCTTTTGCTTCATCTTTCGAACCGCAAGCAGCTAATACTAATAGCATCATTGCCATTAATACCGTAAGTAATTTCCATTTTTTCATTGTGAAATTTCTCCTTTAATTAAATGATTTGATAGTTAGATGTTCATCATCTGGAACTATTTTTACGAATTAAAATAAACACAAATTCGACAACCATCCTGCTCTTGAACAGGAATATCCATATCATAAATTTCCTTCAATGCATGTGAGTTAATAATGTCATTTGTAGGACCATTTTTAACAACACGGCCATCTTTTAATGCAACAATATGGTCAGAGTAAACAGAAGCAAAATTAATATCGTGTAAAACGATAACCACTGTTTTGCCTAACTCATCAACCAACTTACGTAAAATCTTCATAATCTGGACAGAATGCTTCATATCTAAATTATTTAATGGTTCGTCCAGTAAGATATATTCAGTATCTTGGGCAATAACCATTGCGATAAATGCACGCTGACGTTGACCACCTGAAAGCTCATCTAAATAATTATGTTGCATATCTTCTAAATTCATATAGCGAATAGCTTCATCCACTTTTTCTTCGTCTTCAGGTTTTAAGTGTCCTTTTGAGTAAGGGAAACGGCCAAAAGATACAAGCTCACGAATCGTTAGACGAACATTCATAAAGTTTGATTGCTTTAAAATCGATACACGTTTAGCGAAATCATCTGATTTCCAGCTACGTACATCTGCCTTATCGAGTAGTACTTCGCCAGTATCTGCATTCAGTAAACGACTCACCATAGAAAGTAGCGTGGACTTCCCTGCACCATTCGGTCCAATAAACGATGTGATTTTTCCTGAGACAATATCAACACTTACATCTTGAACGACAGGTTTTTTACCAAAAAACTTTGTAATTTCTTTGACTTGTATCATCCTGCTGACCTACTTTCTCTTAATAATAAGTAGATGAAGTAAACCCCACCCACAAAATTAATAATGACACTCAGTGTAGTAGTGAAACTAAATACACGTTCAACCATCCACTGTCCACCGACTAAAGCTACAACACTCATTACACAGGAGCCAGTAATTAAGATGGAATGCTTGTATGTTCTGAAATACTGATATGATAAATTTGCAACGATTAAACCAAAGAACGTGATCGGACCAACAAGCGCTGTTGAAACAGCAATCAAAATTGAAGCTAAAATTAACATACGTTGTACCAGCTTATCGTAAGGTACACCTAAATTTATAGCTGTGTCTCGTCCTAGAGACATGACGTCTAATTGATTCATGTGACGAGCACCGTAGATAAACGTTATTAAAATGATAACGCCTGCTAGCCAAACTAAATCTGAATTAACATTATTGAAACTTGCAAACATTTTACTTTGTAAGCCTAAAAACTCATTCGGATCTATTAATACTTGGAAGAACGTTGTAATACTTCCTAAGAACGTACCAACAATCATCCCAACAAGCAGTAAAAAATAAATCGGTCGCTTTCCTTCTTTAAACAATACTCGGTAAAAAATTAAAGCGAATAGAATCATCGCTCCAATTGCAAGCGTAAAATTATAGTAGATATTAATAACTAATATGGATGTAGAGCCAAAGAAGAAGTAGATGCATGTTTGAATTAACATATACAAAGCATCTAAACCCATGACACTTGGCGTTAAAATTCGATTATGTGTAATTGTTTGGAAAACTACTGTTGAATAGGCAATCGCTATACCCGTTAATGCCATTGCCACAACCTTTATGACACGGCGTGGAAAAGCATAGTGATAATTACCATTGAGTTCCCAAAATAAATATAGGACAACTGCTATAACAGCGAGACCTAGTAAAATGAACATTTTTGTACGATTACGCATATGCTCTCCCCCTAAACAACATGAATAGGAAGATGGCACTTCCAATTACACCAACAGTCATACTTATTGGTATTTCATAAGGGAAAATCAGTACTCGTCCTAAAATATCACAGAATAACAAGAATGACATACCAAGTAATGCTGTGTGCGGCAAGGTTTTTGCCAGATTATCACCTTTAAACAGAGAAATAATGTTCGGAATAATCAAACCAAGAAATGGAATGATACCGACTGTTAACACCACTGTCGTGGAGATAAGAGCTACCAACACCAAGCCTAAATTGACTACAAATTTATAGGATAGACCAAGATTTTTTGCAAAATCCTCTCCCATCCCAGCTACTGTAAAACGATTTGCGTAAATGTAAGCTAAAATGAGTATTGGTACACTTACGTATAACAGTTCGTAACGGCCTTTCATGATTAATGAGAAATCTCCTTGTAACCATGCAGAAATGTTTTGGATAATATTCGCCTTATATGCAAAGAATGTTGTAACAGAGGACAAAATATTCCCAAACATTAAGCCAATAAGCGGTATAAAAATCGCATCTTTAAACTTAATTCGGTTTAATATTTGCATAAATAGTAATGTGCCGGCTAAAGCAAATATGAAAGCGAAGGAAATTTTTTGGAAATACGTAACGTTCGTAAAGAACATCATGGAAATCAATACACCCAACCGTGTGGCATCTAATGTACCAGCTGTTGTTGGTGAAACGAATTTATTCCTACTTAAGCTTTGCATAATTAAACCAGCAATACTCATACCTGCACCCGCTAGCAAGATTGCAACAAGTCTAGGTACACGACTAATTAAAAATAGTCTAGCTTCTTCTGATTGGAAGTCTAATAGGTCGCTAGGCTTAATATCTACTACTCCGATAAAGAGCGACACAATAGACAGCAAAACAGTTGCTGTTAAAAGATATCTTATTTTCATAGTAATCCCCGGTAGATTTCATTTTTGTGTGTAACTCACTTATTAGTGAAAATGATTATCATTACTCACGATTTCCATTATAAGCATGATTTTATTCTCAGTCAACAAGCAAATGAGAATTATTCTCGTTTTATTAATGATTAACTAAAAAATATGCCAAATTAACGAAATATCAGCATTACCGTAAATTAATCAACAGAAATAATTCACTATTTCTACAATATTTTTATCCAAATAAAAAGGTAATTGAGAATAAAATCTATCCCTCAATTACCATTTCTATATTAGATAATTTTTTTAGTGCCTCTTAACCATGCAGAAATAATGAATATGATTAATACTAACCCAACATAGCCCATCACTGCATATAGTTTAGCTACTAGCGTTGTAAACCCTACAAGACTTGCTAGAAAACCGAGACCACCTATAAATATAACTGCAATCCTAAAGCTTGCTCTACTAGGTTCGAAAAACCTTACCATAAAGGAATATAGCATCCCTACTGCGGTATTATAAATCATTCCCAAAAGAGAAATAGTCATTAATACTCCAACAATCGGATGAATTTCATTCGCTAACGCTAGCATCGGAATGTCTAATCCAACAATGATATTCATCTTTGCTAAAAGGGAGAAATTCACAAGTAAGATTAAAGCACCTAACAAAATCCCACCAATTATACCACCCATGCCAGCTACCTTATGATTGCGTATGGATCCACACATAACAGTCAGTAAAGAGAAGCTTACCCCTACATTGAACGACATGTACAATAAAGCCGTTACCCACCAACTTTTCTCACTTATTTGAGCCTGTTGAGCAATAACAGCTTGCTCTGCAAAGGTAAAATCCATCGTTGCAATAGCATAGATAGCGATGATGGAGACAACGGTTAGTAGATAGGGGGTTGCTAGTGCAATGATATTAATGATGCTTTTCACATCCATCATGACAGTGGCTACTGTAAGCAAGATCATACAAATACTCCCTAGCCAAATAGGCAGTCCAAACATTTGCTGAAATGTTGCACCAGCGCCAGCAAACATGATGACAGCTACACCAAATAAAAAGAGTGATAGCACTAAATCCAAGACAAAGCCCATAGTATTCCCTGAAATTTGATAAATCAAATCCTTATGGGACGATGTGCGAAGCTTAGAGCTCACTTGAGCAACACACATTCCAACAATTGAGAAACCAACCATAGCTAACAATGCTCCATATATTCCTTTAAAGCCATAGCTTGTAAAATAAAGGACAATTTCCTGCCCTGATGCAAATCCTGCTCCAACGATAATCCCCACATAGGCACCACCGATTTGCAAGCTTTTTTTCAATCAGTTCTCTCCTCGTTTTCCTTATACTAAATGATCGACTAAGTACTGCCTTATTGATAGATTTCTTTGCTAATTGTTAATTTATCAATCACAGCCATATTAGGCTTAAAACCAATACCTATCGACTGGGGTACCTCAATATAGCCATCTTTGACTTTTACTTCAGGATCAATGATATCCTCGTACCAATAATGACTAGAACCTGCTGTATCGCCAGGTAAAATAAATTGGCTAAGAGACGTTAAGGCAACATTATGTGCTCGTCCAATTCCAGCCTCTAACATACCACCACACCAAACTGGAATATGGTTTGCTTTACATAGGTCATGTATTCGTATTGCTTCCGTTAAACCACCTACTCGTCCAATCTTGATGTTTATGACACCACAGCTTCCAAGTTCAATTGCTCGTCTGGCATCCTCATATGATGTGATGCTTTCATCTAAGCAAATAGGCGTTTTTAACTTTTTCTGCAATGCTGCATGATCGACAATATCATCAGTAGCTAATGGTTGTTCGATCATTAATAAATTAAAATCATCAAGCTGCTGTAGTATTTCTATATCCTCTAATGTATAAGCAGAGTTTGCATCAACCATCAAGGGTAAATTTGGAAATTCCGCACGAATTGCCTGTACTATCTCTACATCCTCTCCAGGCTTTATCTTAATCTTCACCCTTTTGTAGCCTTTTTCAATATGACCTTTTATTAATGCTATTAACTGAGCAATAGAGGGTTGGATACCCACACTGACTCCTACTTCAATACGTTGTTTTTGACCACCTAACGCCTGTGCAAGTGATTGCTTTGTTTGCTGAGCATAGATATCCCATACAGCACCCTCAATTGAAGCTTTCGCCATGCAGTTTCGCCGAATAGGTGCAAATAATGAGGTTACCTCATCTGGATGCCCAATCTTTTTATGTAACAAGATGGGTATCAAAAAATCTTGTAGCATATGCCATGTTGTCTTTAATGTTTCTTCCGTATACCATGGTGCTACAAAAGCAACAGTTTCTCCCCAACCCGTCGTCCCTGATTCATCTTTTGCTTCTATCAGAAACATTTCCTTTTCATCAACTGTGCCAAAACTCGTAGTAAATGGTGCTTTCATAGGCATTTTTAAATGCCTTAATGTAATCTTTTCTAATCTCACATTGTTCACTCCTTATCATTATTATAAAGCTAATAAGGAGCGTCTGACTAACAGATAGCTATGAACATATTCTGGATGTTTCTTCATGCGTACGATGGCATAATCTTGGTTAAATAATGTTGTTAAGATTGTGCGAATTTTATAACGCCAGTCCTCTGCAAGTTTTGGACTTTCCACTTTCATTTTCTGTAGAGATTGAGGGATCGGTAAAAGATAGGCATCTTTATAAAAGGATTGATTTAACTGAAATGTATTTTCTACATCTAGAACTGGTAATCCGTCTACTGTTAATGTCCAAGGTACAATTTCCTGTGCTACTTCTTCTAACTCATCAAGGCTATCTGCCATTTGATCACGCTCGATCCACCATTCAACGACAAGTCTATCTGAAGGTAATCCTTCATTAAAGTCATCTCGAAGTGGACCATAATAATCATTTTCATATTGATAACTAGTGGCGTTCAGTTTTAGAAATGCTAGATTCGCTAAACGCGCCTCTAATGGGTCAATTAACCAGCGGACAAGTTGAAAACCATGCTCTTTTGCATATTCTTGTTGGGCATGCTTCAATAATTCACCCACACCTTGTTCACGATATGCTTTTTCTACACCAATCATGTGCGAATGTAAGTACATTTCTCTATTCCGATAGCCAACGAAGCAATAGTTAAAGCCAATTAGCTTTTCATCTAAATACGCTCCTAATACGATTCCCCCATTTTGTACAGCAGCTAGTAATTGATGGGAGGGGATTGCTTGACTGCCCCATATTTCAGCATTTAATTTTTGGATCTCTGCAATTTCTTTCGGTGTCGTTACTTTGTGAATTCGCACTTGCTCTAACATTACGCTGACGCCTCCTTTTTATGCCCTGACTCCAAAGCTAATAAAACTGCTCTTGTAAGTATCTCCACTCCCGTGACAAGTCTTGCTTGTTTAAATTTCATTTTCGGATGATGCAAGCCTGGTGTTAATCCACAACCCAAGCCCAGCATGGTTGTTTTTAAATGCGGCCGTTGTACAGCATAATGGTGAAAATCCTCTCCTCCAGGTGTATGAACAGGCTTTCTTAAATTTGATAATCCAGCAGCCTGTATAATTGCCTGCTCCATTAAATATTGAGCACTTGTATCAACTTCAGCAGCTACGATATTGGCCACCGTACGTAATTCAATTTGTACTTTATGCAACAATTTAGAGGAATCGATCACACGCTTTACGCCTTGTGCTAAATCGTCCATCACCTTGTTTTGTTGTGCACGAATATCAATCGTAAATGAGGCATTACCTGGGATAATATTGCCCGAATCTCCCCCAGCATGGAATTTCGTCATCTTTACAGATACAGGAACCATAGGATCTGTATGAATGGTTCGCAAATCTTCGATGATTGTTGCACCTACTTCAATGGCATTAATACCTAGGTGCGGTCTTGCAGCATGAGCATCCTCTCCGATAATTTCGCCTTCAAGTAAACGAGAGGCACCATGATATAAGGCTGCACAATAAGTGCCGTCCTCTAGCTCATGAACAGGTCTTACATGGACACCAAATAAATAATCTAAGTCATCAATAACACCTTCTTCTAATACAGATAACGCTCCAGTTCCTTTTTCTTCAGCAGGTTGGAAAATAACGCGGATTGTACCATTAATAGATTGCTGTAGTTCTTTTAAAAGTAATAGTGTACCAATGGCCATCGTCATATGACCGTCATGTCCACATGAATGATTCGCACGGAAATGACCATCTACTTCTTGCCATAAGGCATCTATGTCTGTTCTTAGTCCTACTTTTGGTTTACCTTTGCCTACATCAACATATAATCCTGTGGAATTTTTAAATCGTTTAGGGGAAAAGCCTTCCTGCGTTAATAGCTCCACTATATAATTGGTGGTTTCTACTTCATGCCAGCTGATTTCTGGATTTGCATGTAAATACGTAAAAATCTCCATTAATCTTGGCCTCAAATAATCTAACTCTTCCTTCATAGATTCCAACCCCTTAAATTTTCATATTATTAAAATTATTATAACGAAAATGATAATTTTCTACATAGAAACTTATACCCACATTCAACAAAATAACTACTTACGATAATATATTTCGCTCTCAGCCTCTTAGATAGACTTTTATTTAGATACAAAAAAAGATGCAAGTACAGTTTTTTTAATAACTGTACTTGCATCTTTCATTTAATTAATACCCTTCATCGCTTTTGAAATAATTGGTGAAAGCACCAATATAATAATCCCGACTACAATAGATAAGGTACCTAAGAAACCAAAGTATGTGAATTCGCTTACAACTTCATAGACCTTAACTAATTGCGCATTAATTGCTTGTGCTGCTGCACTTGTTAAAAACCATAAAGACATCGTTTGCGCTGCGAATGCCTGTGGTGCCAATTTCGTTGTGGCAGATAGACCAACTGGTGATAATAATAACTCACCAACAACCACTAAGAAGAATGACAATACTAACCATAAAGGACTCACTAATGTATCTCCACCAGACAGGTGTGCTGGAATCATCATCACTAAGAACGATAGACCCGCAAAGAACAATGCATATGAGAACTTACGTGGTGTTGTTGGCTGCTTGTCTCCCCATTTAAGCCATAGCATCGCAAATAATGGTGCCATTGTAATAACAAATAATGGGTTCAATGACTGGAACCAAGAAGATTGAAGCTGAATACCACCAAAACTTAGCTGTGTACGCTCATCTGCATAAGTCGCTAAAATAGTTGCTCCTTGTTCTTGAATAGCCCAGAACATTACAGCTGATAAAAATAAAGGAATATAAGCAAGTAGACGAGACTTTTCATCCTTTGTTGTTTTTTTACTGCGATACATATAAATAAAGAATGCAGTTGGAATTAATACACCTAGAGCTGTGATGATTAAACTAAATACATTCATTGTTAAAGTACCAGTTTTAATACCGATAGCACCCAAGATGATAATAAGTAAAGCTGCAACTCCGAATTGCGTAAAGACTTTTTTACGTTCTTCAGGCTTTAATGGGTTGTTTACTTGTAAGCCCGCTAAGCCTAAATATTTTTTCTCTGTTAATTTATAAACAATTAAACCAATAAACATACCTAGACCCGCTAAACCAAAGCCAAGGTGGAAGCTATATTTTTGTCCAATTGTTCCGACAATAAAAGGTGCAATAAATGCTCCCATATTAATACCCATATAGAAAATAGAAAAACCTGCATCACGACGGCTATCTGTTTCAGCATAAATGTCCCCAACAATACTTGAAACGTTCGGTTTTAATAAACCAGTACCCATAACGATAAATGCCATGGAAGCAAATAACATGCTCACACCACCAGGCAATGCTAGCAGTAAATGACCAATCATAATTAACACGCCACCATAAAAAATGGTTTTTCGTGTTCCTAAAACTCGGTCGGCAATCCATCCACCTATAATTCCAGACATATAAACAAGTGAGCCGTAGATGGCCATAATAGAGTTTGCTGTTCCGCGGTCTAGACCTAAGCCCCCGTCATGTAATTCGTAATACATAAAGAAGATAAGAATTGCTCGCATACCATAGTACGAGAAACGTTCCCAAAATTCTGTGAAAAACAAAGTAAAGAGCCCTTTAGGGTGTCCAACAAAACCATTTTGTGGGACAGATTTTACAACTTCATCTTTACTAGACATACAATACCCTCTCCCAATAAAAAATTATTCTACAAAAACACAACTACCCTAATATAAGGATAAAAAAACTTTGTTTCATCATACTAAAGCGTTTTATAAACTTTAGCAAGAGTTTTAAAAAATGTTGAAAATTTGTCATTTTTCTATAAATTCTGATTGATTATTAGATAAATTATTAAATCCTTTGATATATCTAAGTTTTCTCACACTTTATACCTAAAAGATTTTTAAATTTACAATGAATTATTCTAAAATATTTAAAATTCAGATTCCTTACTTTACTTGAAAATTAATACAATTTCTTGAGTACACGTTTTACCTTTGTTCTAGATTCTACTATTCCCTCTAATCACAAAAAGCATGCCAAAAATCTTTTGGCATGCTTTGGGAAGTACATTTTTTAATTAATTACATAGTGCTGATACTTTGCGTAATCTGCTGCTTTTACTTCAAGAGACAATAATGTCCCACCCTCTTCATAGGCTGTATTAAAAACAGAGGCATTCTCATTTAAATAAGAAACAACGTTCCCATGATCATAAGGTATTAACATTTCACACGTTACGTAATGCGAGAAGATGTGTTGACGAATTAGCTGTACTAATTCTTCTAAACCAACCCCCTGCTTTGCTGAAATCCAAATATTATCTCCACTTACCACAGGATATGGAACATCTGCTATATCTGCTTTATTGTATACATAGATTGTAGGAATGTCCTCAACACCAACTGCTTTAAGTGTTTCGTTCGTTACATCCATCATAAATCCGTGCTCTGTATTCGAAACATCCACCACATGCAGTAAAAGATCCGCATCTCGCGCCTCTTCCAAAGTGGAACGAAATGCCTTCACTAAATGGTGAGGTAATTTACTAACAAAGCCTACAGTGTCTGTCAGTAAAAAGGTCTTCTTATCAGGTAGTTCAATCTGACGAACAGAAGTTTCAAGGGTAGCAAAAAGCATATCCTTCTCAAAGACTTGTTTGTGCTCTTCTTGTCCTATTTGTGTAAGCAGTTGATTCATAATCGTTGATTTCCCAGCATTTGTATAGCCTACAATCGATACAACCGGAAGAGCGTTTTTACGACGCTGTTTACGCTGCGTTTCTCTCTGTTCCTTAACGTGCTCTAGATCCTTTTTAATTTTAGCAATTTGATCTTCAATTTTTCGTCGATCCAATTCCAGCTTTGTCTCACCAGCACCACGGTTTTTAAAGCCTCCCCCAGTACCTCCACCCTGACGGCTTAAAGAGGCATGCAAACCCACTAAACGAGGTAGCATATATTGAAGCTGTGCTAATTCCACCTGCATTTGGGCTTCACGTGTTTTTGCGCGCCTTCCAAAAATATCTAAAATAAGCATTGTTCGATCAATGACCTTCGTTGCTAAATCACGTTCCAAATTACGGATTTGCGAAGGAGACAGTTCATCATTAAAAATCACGAGGTTTGCTTGTGCTTCTTCATAAAAACTTTTGATTTCTTCTATTTTACCTGTACCCACATAATGGGAAGGTGTCACACGTTCCAAATTTTGCGTGACAGTCCCAACCACTTCTACATGCAAGGCCTCAGCTAAATTTTGTAACTCTTCCATAGAATAGTCAAAGTGCTCATCATTTCGTAAATTCACGCCAACTAGTATGGCCTTTTCAATTAATACATCAACTTCCTTAATTCTATCCATTAGAAACCTCCCACCAAAGCTTGGTGTCGCTACGACAAATTTTCTTCATCTTACCATAATATACCCTTTTTCGTATTTGAAGATCATCGTTAACTTTCCTAAAAAATGCGCCTCATGTAAAGGCGCATCTCAACTATTTTCTTTCTTCTTTTAGCAGGGCTTCTGAGCGTGTGAACTCTTCTTCAATTTCTTTATTTGGTTTATATGTCAGTATACTGACAACAACCGCAACAATTAAACAAACAATGAAGCCAGGAACAATTTCGTACAACGTACTTGATAAAGCATCTACTTTACCCCAAATAAACGCAGTTGCAGCCCCTGTTACCATTCCGCTAAGTGCTCCGTAGTTTGTTAGCTTTCTCCAATATAAAGAAAGTAAAATAACAGGTCCGAAGGCTGCACCGAATCCTGCCCAAGCAAAGCCAACTAAGCTTAAGATAGAACTATCTGGATTCCACGCTAGGATTGCTGCAATAATTGCAACAACTAATACAGCCATACGCCCAACAAAAACGTAATGCTTATCGTCTGCTGTTTTATTAAATAATGCTTTATAAATATCCTCTACAAGTGCTGAAGAAGTTACGATTAATTGAGAAGAAATTGTACTCATAACAGCTGCTAAAATAGCCGCCAGCATAATACCTGCTATAAATGGATGGAATAAAATCTGACCAAGTACAATAAATACTGTTTCAGCGTCTTTTAGCTCACCAGCATTTTGCTGATAATAGGCTACACCAACCAAGGCAGTTCCAATAGCTCCAAATAAGCTTAACATCATCCAGCCAATACCAATGCGTCGTGCTTGCTTCGTTTCTTTAACGGAACTAATCGCCATAAAGCGGACGATAATATGAGGCTGTCCAAAATAGCCTAATCCCCAAGCAACTGAAGAAATGATCCCTGCTGCTGTCGCAGTGGCTGGTAATAAATTTAGAAGATCTGGATCAACAGATTTAATAGATGAAATGGTTTCACCTATACCACCTGTTACAAATAAACCAAATAGCGGTACCATAATAAGTGCTAAAAACATAATAAGACCTTGTAAGAAGTCTGTATAACTTACCGCTAAAAATCCGCCAAAAAGAGTGTATGCTACAACTACAGCTGACACAATTAATAAGCCTGTATGGTATTCATAACCAAATGAACTATCGAAAAACTTGCCCCCTGCTACCATTCCTGACGATACATAAAATGTAAAGAATATGAGGATGATGATACCTGAAGCAATTCTAATAAGCTTCGTATGATCACGTAATCGATTATCCAAATAACTTGGAATAGTAATGGAATCATTTGTAACCTGTGTATATACCCGTAAACGTGGTGCCACAAGTAGCCAGTTTAGGTAAGCTCCTATTGTTAATCCAATTGCAATCCAAGCCTCCACAAGACCTGATAAAAATATCGCACCTGGTAAGCCCATTAGGAGCCAGCCAGACATATCCGCAGCACCCGCACTTAGCGCAGTAACCGCTGGACCTAAGGAACGACCGCCAAGCATATAATCTGTTAAATTAGATGTTTTAACAAATGCATACCAGCCAATTGCTAGCATGGCGATCATATAAATAACAATCGCTAATAATTGATACATGTTATCCGACATATTTTCTCCTCCTTATTAATCCTTAGTATCACCAATTTAAAAAGAATTACTGTATTTAAGATACCACGAATATACAATTCCACCTATAAATACTCGGAATTTTTATTAAATTTATTCCGAATACCAAAGATGCCATTGTCTTTTATAAAATGTGTTAAACTAGTGCCATCTATAACACAATAAAGTAGGCGAAAATGTATGACATTTGAAGAAATGAAAGCTCTGCTCACTGAGCAAATTTTGCAACAAAAGCTTGTGACAGCTACAATCAGTCAACCACGTATGAAATCAAATGAAATAAAACGTATAAAATTAAAACCATTAATGTTAAAAAATCAGTACCATATACAAATTGAATACCAATATGAACGGATTTTAAAACATGAAAATATTCTATTGGCTCATTTACCTTCCAAGCTTGACGCGTTTTTTGAGGAGTATCGTCAAGCTCATATTGATTTCGTAGATGAAACGGTACAAGTACAATTATCAAAAAAGAACAAAGTCCTTTGGAAATCAGATAAAACAGCTTCACCTAAACAAGTCCATCTAAGCCATAATCGTAAAAAAAATTATTTACTATCTGATGATCAACCCTATCCATTTTTAATTCGACTGGGGGTACAAACAGAAGAAGGAAAGGTTAAGAAACAAAAGTATGATAAATTTAAACAGATTAACCGCTTCATTGAATTTATAGATGATGCCTTAACCTATTTACCTCAGGATCGACAGGTGAGGATTTTAGATTTTGGTTCAGGAAAATCCTACTTAACCTTTGCTTTGTATCATTATTTAAAAATTGAAAAAGGCTTAGACATTCGTGTTACTGGTTTAGATTTAAAAAAAGAGGTTATTGAAGAGTGCTCAAGAATAGCACAGGATCTAGGCTATGATCAGCTAGAATTTCTTGTAGGAGATATCAATGATTATAATGATGAAAGTGCTGTGGATATGGTGGTGACACTCCATGCATGTGATGTAGCGACAGATATGGCCTTGGCTCGTGCTGTGAAATGGGGAGCAAGTGTCATTCTAAGTGTGCCTTGCTGTCAGCATGAGTTAAATCGTCAACTAAATACAACTGCTCTCGATATTATGTTGCAACATGGACTTGTTCGAGAGCGATTTGCGGCACTTGCTACAGATGCTATTCGAGCTGAAATTTTATCGCTTGTTGGCTATGAGGCACAGCTTTTAGAGTTTATCGATATGGAGAATACACCTAAAAACATATTAATTCGAGCCTATCAAACAGGTAAAAAACCAAATGAAGAGCAACGTGCCAGCTATGATGCCTTCTTAAAATTATTGAATGCAACACCATTTTTAGCGAATGAGTTAAAAGAGTATTTATAACATACAGATGTACTTCAATCCAAATAAAAGGCGATCCAATGTTGATTGGACCGCCTTTTTTATTATAACTCTTGTCGTAAAGCTTGAATAACGTCGATTTTTGTTGCTTTACGTGCTGGGCGATAACCTGAAATCATCGCTACACCAACACTAATGGCTGCTGCAATAATGACTAGTTGCCATGGAATAAGAGAAAATGTTATATCATTTGTTGCAAAAGCTTCCTCCCCTGTTGCCGCCTTAAGAATTAATGGTAATGCTGCATTAGCCGCAAAGCTAATAGCATACGAGATGACAACCGCAATTAGCGTACCAAAAATACCGATAAATGTGCTTTCCATTAAAAATAACCGTTGTATAAGCTTCGGACTTGCCCCAATTGCCTTTAATACACCAATTTCACGTGTTCGCTCTGTGACAGCCATTGTCATTGTATTAAAAATACCAATGGAAGCAATCAACACAGCAATTGTACCAACAAAGATTAAGCCAATTTTTAAGACAAGGAAAAATACATTCATTTGATCTAGTTGCTCTGTTACTGAATATACGCTATAGCCCTTATCTTTTAACTTCTCTAAAATCGGCTTTACGTTTTCTAATGTATCCGCATAAATATTAAATTCAGAGTAAAACAGCTCATCCTCTGCCATGTTACTGTCTGTAGATAAATTTTCAACCCATACTGCTTTTTGCTCTTTGTCCATATGAATAGCGTTATCAACCATCCAATCATAAGAAGGTTTCTCCATTACGCCAACAATTGTATAGCTCATTTTTTGCTTTTCATCATTTGTACCCGTGTGAGGAACTAAGGACAGATCTATGTTCTTTCCAATCAATGATTCTTTATAGCCCTCTTCACTACCATCATAATACGTACCCTCAGCTTCAGCCTTTTTACTTTTTTCCGCAATGACATCACGTTCTCTTTCATTCAATAATGTTTGAGCAAAATGATACCCTACAACAATTTCATTAGATTTCGTTGGATAACGCCCTTTTGCAAGCTTTCCATTTACCTGTTCAAAGTCCTGCATATCTGACAATATTAAATTAGAAGTAGTATCACGATCTTCAAAAAATGATTGTGCGGTAGCATTGACACTAATTGTTTCAAGCACCGTTTCTACATGTTCCATTTTTTTAATTTCTTGTACTTGTTCTTCAGTTAATTGCTTATCGCCATATACTTGAATTTTTGTAACTGTTTCGTTTGAAAGAATTTCATTACGTAAAGATTCCTGTAAACCAAAACCAACGGATGCTAGCACGATTAAAAAGGCACAGCCCATCGTTGCAGCTAGTATCGTCATAAACACACGCAGCTTATTTTTCTTGATATGCTGTGTTACAAAATCTAATTGATCCTTAAATAACATGTTAAGCTTCCTCCTTTACAAGTTCTCCATCGTACATGCGGAAGCGTCTATGTGCGATAGTAGCTACTTCTTCATCGTGCGTGATAATGACAAAAGTTAGCCCTAATTCACGATTTAAACTTTGAATAAGCAATAAGATATCCTGCTCGGTTTCTGAATCGAGACTCCCTGTTGGCTCATCAGCAAGTAATATAGGAGGATTCGTAATAAGGGCTCGTGCAATGCTGACACGCTGTTGCTGTCCACCTGACAATTCATTGGGATAATGGTCTGCTACTTCTGTCAAACCAACCTTGTCCATTAATTTCTTCACTTTTTCTTTGCGCATAGCCTTACGCAAACCCTGTAGCTTTAAAGGTAATTCGATATTTTCAAAAGCAGTTAAACCAGGCATCAATTGAAAGTTTTGAAAAATAAAACCGAATTGACGTAAACGGAAGGCAGCACTTTCTGTTTCAGTTAGATGTGCTGTTTCCTTTCCATTTACTTTAATAGAGCCCTGTTCAGCCTTCATAAAACCAGCTAGAACTTGTAATAAGGTCGATTTTCCTGAGCCACTTTTACCTACAATGGCAACAATTTCTCCTTTATGGACCTCGAAGTTCACACCTTTCAATACCGGCACTTGCTTTTCCTTCCCTCGTTTTCCAATTAAAAATGTATGTTGTAAGTTTTCAACCTGAATCATTAGTTAATAAACGCTCCTTTCCTATTCATTTTCCATTGTAGTAAACAATTCTTAATAAAGAGGGAGGATAAAAATGAAGATATTCTTAAGAATAAGAAGTACTCTTCTGGTTATCAAATGAATTTACAATACCTTTACAATTCGAATGCGCTATTTTTATTACCTTCTATTATCTTTCGTGTCTTAATCTGTACTAATAAGTCACCATTACAGAAGAATAGCCATTTATAACAAGGTTTTATCTGTACTCATAAAAATAAATACAGCTGGATTACCTTATATTTTGTGAACGAATTGTATATTACAGCAATGTAAATTTTCATGTCGATTAGTAAATTTTTATGTAGATAAATTAAAGATTTTGTTATGATAGTAAAGTTTAGAGGTCGATTAATTTATTTATATCCAGGAGGATTCGATTCACATGCTTAACTCAAAAAAACAAGACCCTTTCTTTATTGCATTGCATAAAATTGCTGAAAATATGAGAGAGGCTGTACATTACGCAAATGATTTTCGTATTAACAGTGTAGCTGACCTAAAAGAGATTAGCATTACAATGAAAAATTATGAAACTGCTGGTGATAAGCTTATTCATGAACTGATTGTCATGTTAAACAAATCATTCATGACACCTATTGAACGTGAGGATATTTTAGAGCTCGCCATTCGTATGGATGATGTTTTAGATGGAACAGAACACTGTATTGCACACTTTGAAATGTTTTCGCTCACTGAGATTGATGAATCTATGCGCATTTTCTTAGGGTTTATTTCAAAAAGTGCTGATGAAATAGTCAAAGCGACAGAAGAGTTAAAGAAAAAGAATCTAATTGGCATGCGTCCACACGCAATTCTTATTAAAGACTATGAACGTGAATGTGATGAGGTACAACGTACTTCTATTAAGAAGTTATTTTTAAATGAAAAAGATCCAATCCGCCTCATTAAATTTAAGGATATTTATGAACAACTTGAAGATATCGCTGATCATTGTCAAAACGTAGCAAATACTATGGAAACAATTATCATGCGTAACGCATAATTAGGAGATGGGCACTTTACAATGAACACAATCATTATATTAACCGTACTGGTCGTCATCTTTGCCCTAACATTTGACTTTATCAATGGCTTCCATGATACAGCAAATGCTATTGCAACTTCGGTTTCTACTAGAGCATTGCCGCCACGCACGGCAATCATTATGGCGGCAACTATGAACTTTATTGGTGCTATCACCTTTGTAGGGGTTGCAAAAGCTCTAACAAAAGATATTGTAGATCCTTTTGCATTAAATGCTTTTGAAGGAGACACAACTGGCTCAGTCGTTATTTTAGCTGCATTAATTTCAGCTATAATTTGGAATTTATTGACATGGTATTTCGGTATTCCGTCAAGTTCTTCACACACATTGATTGGGTCTATTGCCGGTGCTGCAATCGCATCCGCTGGTTTTAATGTGTTAAACTATGGCGGCTTTACTAAAATCATCATGGCTTTAGTGTTTTCACCTTTACTTGCTATTTGTGCAGGCTTTATTATGATGACTCTTTTTAAATTATGGTTTAAAAATTTAAATTTATATAGGACGAATAAAGGTTTCCGTACAATGCAAATTTTTACTGCTGCCATCCAATCGTTCACCCATGGTACAAATGATGCGCAAAAAGCGATGGGGATTATGACGATGGCGTTAATCGCTGGTGGTTTGCACACTGGAGATGAAATACCTTTCTGGGTGCGTGCTGCTGCAGCTACAGCAATGGGGCTAGGTACGTCAATTGGTGGTTATAAAATCATTAAAACGGTTGGCGGTAAGATTATGAAAATCCGCCCTGTTAATGGTGTTGCGGCAGATTTAGCATCTGCTACTGTTATTTTTGGCGCTACGCTAATCCACTTACCAGTTTCAACAACACATGTCATTTCTTCCTCCATTATGGGTGTCGGTTCAGCACAGCGTGTGCGTGGTGTAAACTGGGGTATGGCTCGAAAGATTGTTACTACTTGGGTGATTACAATGCCAATTTCTGCCGTTATGGCATCTGTTATTTATTTCATATTATCATTATTCTTTTAATAGTAAGACTCCTGTCCAAAAAGTGGATGGGAGTCTTTACTTTGTCACACGACAAAATGTGACACATCCTTTACACTAATTGAAAAGGGGGATGTATAATCAACTATGAAAACTTTTTCAGCTTTTATTACAGCACATGCGAAAGCAATCGTAGTCATATGGCTTATTATTTTTCTAGCAATGGCGTACTTTGCTTTACAGCTTCCAGGCAAACTTCAAGGTGATGGTTTCTTTGTCGAAGCAGATCATACCTATGTTACCAACGAGCTAGCAGAAAAATTTGATTTACCATCTAATACGATTTTTGTTGTCTTTGATCCAGCTGAAGATCAGAAAATTGAAGACACTTTAAAAAAATTAGATAACATAAAAGAGATTCATTCTATTCAATCACCTTTAGAAGACTCCTCTTTACGGAAAGATGGTATTGCCTATGCTATGGTTCACATAAAGAACGATGTAGAAAACCTTCCTGACATTGTTGAGGAATTCCGTTCATTAATTGAAAAAGACGGAATTAGTATCACTGGAGGGCCTGTTATTTCTGCTGACATAAATACTGCTAGTCAAAAGGATTTGGCATCAGCTGAGGCCATTGGATTGCCAATTGCCATCGTGGTTCTCTTATTAGCGTTCGGTACAGTTGTTGCTTCTATTTTGCCAATCGTCATTGGTGTTGTGACAGTGGTTACCGCCTTTGGTATGATGACACTGCTCAGTGCTAATGTAAATCTATCTATTTTCGTCTTAAATATTGTTCCAATGCTTGGGCTGGCTTTAAGTATTGATTTTGCGTTGCTGTTTATTAATCGTTACAGAGAAGAACGCACACATACTTCTATTGCTCAAGCCATTCAAACTGCTATTCAGACAGCAGGTCGTTCTATCATTTTCTCCGCAGTCTGTGTCATGATTGGCTTAGGTGCGATGATTGTCATTGATGTAGAAATTTTTCATAATATCGCCCTAGGAGGCACTATAGTCGTCCTGTTAGCCGTTCTTTCTGGCTTAACATTACTTCCTGCCACTATGATGCTATTAGGAGATAGACTTAATAAATGGCGCTTAATACGCGTTAAACCAGGTGGGGCAAATCGTTGGCGTGGCTTTGCAGGTTTTGTCATGAAACATCCAGTAGCTATAGTGATTTCAGCATTATTATTACTAGGCATCGGCATGATCCCTTTAAAGGATATCCAATTAACCATTCCACAGGTGGACTCCTTACCTACGAAATATGATGCTCGTGCAGCATACGATAAATTAGATGAAACGTTTGGACTAGGTGAATCTTCTACATTATATTTGTTGGCTGAACGAAAAGATGGCTGGGAGGATACTGAGGGTAGAGAGCTAATTTATACTATTCAAGAAAAGCTATTAAAGGACCCATTAGTGACTAATGTTTCAACTATTTATACAGCTGCTAACATTCAAACACCAGAGGAGCTTTCTGCTTCTTTAGCTATTCCACAGGTTGCTGAACAATTAAAACCTGTTATTAATTCATTTTCAAAGGATACACAGCTATTTGTTCCAATTACAATTGATGCAGCAGGTTCTTCCTCTAAAGCTCAAAAATTTGCCCGAACATGGATGGACAAAGACCTGGGCGTGGATTTTGCACTTGGTGGACCAGCTAAATTCAACCAAGAAATCTTTGATGAAATTGCTAATAAAATTGTTTTAGCTATAGCAATTATTATCGTTTCTACATTCTTTATTTTAATGTTGGCATTCCGTTCTATCTTAATTCCGTTAAAGGCAATAATCATGAACATTATTGGGCTTTCATCTGCATTCGGGATACTCGTTTATATTTTCCAATATGGTCATTTTGGTATTGAAGCAAGCTCCATCGTGCTAATCATTCCAGTTATTGTTTTTTGTCTTGTATTTGGCTTAAGTATGGACTACGAAGTCTTTTTAATTTCTCGTATCCAAGAGGAATATTTAAAGGGCTCCGATAATACGCGTGCAACAATTGATGGCTTAACATCCACTAGCCGAATAATTACATCTGCAGCGCTTATCATGATTGTTATTACAGGTGCATTTGCCTTCACAGATGTAATGCCTGTAAAGCAAATTGGTGTGGGTATCGCTATTGCTGTTGCCATTGATGCAACAATTATTCGTCTTATGCTTGTGCCTAGTCTTATGAAGCTGTTTGGTGATTGGAACTGGTGGCTTCCTTTCTCAAAGAAAAGTAAATAACATAAAGAAAATCCGCCTCCCTTATAAAAGAGGTGGATTTTTCAATTAAGCGTAGATGCTTTTATACCATTCTTTTGCAGCTTGTACTTCCGGCATTGTTAGTTGATGACCAAAATTAAACCATTTCGTCGTTACTGTTGCGCCTGCAGAACTTAAAAGGGTTTCTAAATCCTCAGATTCCTGTGCTGTACACATCGGATCATTCGTACCCGCACCGATAAACACAGGTGTTGGAGAAAGTTGCGGTAATTCAATACCACGTCTTGGTACCATTGGGTGATGCAAAATAGCTCCTGCTAACGCATCATCGTAGTGGAATAATAAGCTTGCTGCAATATTAGCACCATTCGAATATCCTATTGCTACAATTCGTTGGCGATCAAAGCCATATTGCTGTGCTGACGTCTTTAAAAATTCATGAAGCTCCTTTGTACGAAAGATTAAATCCTCAATATCAAAGACACCTTCGGCTAATCGGCGGAAAAATCGTGGCATTCCATGCTCAAGTACATTTCCGCGAACACTTAAAATATTGGCTGTTTCATCTATTTCTTTTGCCAGCCCAATAAGACTTTCCTCATTACCACCTGTACCATGTAGCAATAATAATGTCGGCTTCGTTTCGTCTGTACCTTTATAAAAAATATGTTGCACTGACAGTCACCTCTCAATTATCTTGAATTCGAGATAATTGTAGCCTGTGGCAAAATTAAATTCAAGCTCTTTGACTTATTAATTTCACGATTTTCACGATTTGGCTGTTCTTCGTGATTTTTATAAAAATTAGTAATGGTATAAACTGAAAATAAACATGCCGCAATCACAACAACAATAACAATTCCCACTAATTTTTTTCCGTTCATCTATCATGATCCCCCGTATTTCTTATTTCTTTGTACGAAAGCCTTCTTCTAGTAAATATTCCTTTGCTGCCTCATACGTACCAAATGCCTCTTCCAGATTGTCTCCATGATACACGTTCCACGAACGTTGCTCAAAAGCTAGCTGTAACTGACTACCATCGCGACTATGCCAAATCTCTACAATTGGCTCCTGCTCTTCTACTTCTTCAGATAAATATTGGATTGCGTCTTCAATAATTTCACGAAGTTGTTGTTCATCGTAATCGCGGATATTTACTAATCCTTTATCATTAGCCTCATTCTCATAGCGTAATAAATCTCCTACAAAGACAAAGCCATTGCCGTTTGGATGTAATTTCTCAACTACAATCGTCTTTTCGTAAAGACTGTCCATGTAATGATAATTTAGGCGCTTTAAAGAAATTTCTTTTTTTGTTAGCTCAGAAAACGATTCAATAATCGCTTGTTTTTGTTCAAATGTTAGCATATAAAAAATGCTCCTTTTCTTTACAATCTATCTAACAGTATAACTCATTTTTTCCTATTATATCGTGTCGTTTGTAAATCATTTTTGCGCAAGAAAATAGGACAAGCTAATATTATAGCTTATCCTATTTAAACTTATGAGGTTTGATTAAATATTTTTTCACGTGTGAATTTTATCACCTGTGCAACATACAATTCCCGATAAGGAACAAATTGTGCAGTACCTACTGGTCTGACAATTCTCACACGTTGACCATCAGGGAAATATTCATACCCTTCAATATTAAGTGTCGTCGTTTCTCCCAAGAAGAAAGCCTCCGCCTCAATTAGCCTCGCTCTAACTACACCCGATACTTCTTCATACTGCAAAGCAAAGGAATCCCAATCATGCTTGAAAGGATATATGTAGACATGGCAAAATTCATTGTCGATCATATTTTCAGAAACGATACTACAAGATGTCATGCCCATTTTGACAACTTCATGGACATCAATATTAAGTCCCAATTCTTCTTTTACTTCTCGAATGCCTGACTCTACTGTCTCAATCGCTAAAAGATGTCCTGCTGCTGTAATATCGAGTAACCCTGGATAATCCTTTTTCTGTGAACTACGTACTTGAAAATAAATATAGTCTTCATTTACAAGCCAGCAATGAAAAGTCTCATGCCAAAGCCCCTTTTCATGCACTTCCGCTCTCGTAGCTGTCCCAATTTGCTCATGCTGTTCATTAAATACCTTTACAATTTCTTGTTCCATTGTTTCGACTCCTATACTGACTTCGTCGCTTTTTTCTTAATTGCATTACGTTGATCATAAATATTGGATACGATAACCTTTAAGACTGCATAAAATGGTACAGCGATAATAATACCAATAAAACCTGCTATATTACCTGCCGCTAAAATAATTGTAATAACGGTAAGGGGGTGGATATCAAGTGATTTCCCCATGACATTAGGTGTAATAAAGTTGCTGTCTATTTGCTGAGCAACCAGCGTCACAACCGAAACCCACACCACTAAAATTGGATCTTGAATAACTGCCACAATCAGGGCTGGCGCAAAGGCAATCCAAGGCCCGATAAATGGAATCATATTCATAAAGAATGCAAAAATCACTAGTAATAACGAATAGTCTAATCCGATAATTAAATAGCCTACATACATTATTAGTGCTAATAAAAAACTAATTTGCAGTTGGCCCTGAATGTAGGTACGTAATACATCATCAATTTCACTTAACGTTTTCTTTACCCATTGCTGACGTTCACCACTGAAATATTTATAGATGGATGGAGCAAACTTCTCATGATCCTTCAGCATAAAAATAAAGAAGAACGGAATTAAAATGGCTAATAACGACACAGATACAATGGATTGTAAAAAGGACACAAAACCTTTACTCGCCACTACTGCAATATCTTGAACCGAATTCGCCATTTTTTCGATAACATCATTTAATTGCTCAGGGAAGTTATCCTTATTTTGCGTTACATAGTCTGTTAATTGCTGGATGCTCGTACTAATACTCGTACTAATCATAGGGGCATTTTTCACTAATTTATTGACCTGCTCGGCAATCGGGTTACCAATAATCCAGCCAAAAATACCTACCATTGCTATTAGTCCGAACACAATCGTCAATATACTTCCCCATCGAGGAAATCTACGTTTTTCTAAAAATCTCTGAATTGGTTCCGTCACATAATAGAGAACACCACCAAGTAGTAAAGGCACAAAAATGGCTTTTAATATGATGACAAGCGGTGAAAAAATCCAATGAATTTCTATAAAATATTTAATGATTAATAGTGTAAGTAGTATCCCTACCCCTACTTGAAACCAAACTTTCCTTGTCACTTTCTTTCACTTCCTTTAATAGCAGTTACTGAAAATACTACTGATATATTAACCATTTCGCAAGTATCCTAGTATTTTTTTACAGAACTCCTCTGACAAACTAAAAAATTCGCTCACTTCCCCAATAATAGTTATCGTGGAAGTGAAACGAATTTAAGTCATCAATTATAGAGAAGAATCATCTATGGAATTTAAGAATGTCTCAATTTCTCCAATAACCGATTCAACACAGCCATCCTCAAATGGCGAGATTAAACCTGCCTCTTTTACAAGCTTTGTAAAGGACATAGAGCCACCTAAACCACAAAGATGAATATAGTCTTTCCAAGCCGCTTCAAATTCTTCACGTGAACGTTTCCAGAATTGGAAGGCACAAATTTGCGCTAACGTGTAATCAATGTAGTAGAACGGACTTGCATAGATGTGAGCTTGACGTTGCCAAATGCCCCCAGCCTCTAGGTAGCTGTTATGATCATAGTCACGGTGTGGTAAATACGTTTCCTCAATTTTTTTCCATGCAGCTTTACGTTCAGCAGGAGTCATTGTTGGATTTTCATAAATAACATGCTGGAACTCATCTACTGCCACACCATATGGTAAGAATAAAAGACCACTACTTAAATGTGTAAATTTATATTTCTCTGTATCACCTTCAAAGAACAGCTCCATCCAAGGCCAAGTAAAGAATTCCATACTCATCGAGTGAATTTCACAAGATTCGTAGGTAGGCCATAAATACTCAGGAATGCCAATGTTACGACTTGAATAAACTTGGAAAGCATGTCCAGCTTCATGTGTTAATACATCGATGTCACCTGAAGTACCGTTAAAATTTGAGAAAATGAATGGGGAATGATAGTTTTCAATAAACGTACAATAACCGCCACTTTCTTTCCCTTTCTTCGCTACAAGATCCATTAAGTCATGGTCAATCATGAAATTAAAGAACTCTCCTGTTTCAGGTGAAAGTTCCTCATACATTTTTTTACCGTTTGCTACAATCCACTCAGGATTCCCTTTTGGTGTAGCATTACCTGATAAGAAGTTAAGTGCTTCATCATAAAATTTGAAATCTTCAATGCCAATTCGCTTTGCCTGACGCTCGTAAAGCTTCGTTGCAACAGGCACAATTAAATCACGTACCTGATCACGGAATTTTTTAACCATATCAGCATTGTAATCAATCCGATTCATACGAATATAGCCTAGGTCAACATAGTTGTTATAGCCGAGTTTAATCGCAATTTCATGGCGTACCTTGACAAGTTCATCATATAAACGATCGAATTCATCTTCATGCTGTGCAAAGAAGCCAAAGCGAGCATCCGTTGCTGCCTTACGTGTTTCTCGATCCGTTGACTCTGCAAACGGACCAAGTTGAGCGAGTGTTAATGTTTCCCCATTAAAGTCAATTTGTGCAGATGCAACAAGCTTATTGTACTCAGAAACAAGTCTGTTTTCTTTTTGCATCAAATCAATAACTTCTGGTGAGAAGCCTTTAATTTGATAAGTTGCTAGATCAAATAATTGTTGTCCCCATTTTTCTTCTAATTGCTCACGAAATGGTGAATCAATTAGAGCTTTATAGTATTCCGTCGTTACTTCTTCTAGCTCAGGACCTACTTCATCGAAATAATCACGTTCTGCTTGATAAAATTCATCGTTCGTATCGATTGAAGCACGAATATATACTAAATTAGCCATTGTCGCAAAGTCATTACTAATTGCATTGTGCTTTTCAATGATATTACTTTGCTCGTCCATCGATTGTGCTTGTTTAAATTGCTCAATGAGTGCTAACTGCTGCTCTTTCATTGATGCCACATTTGGACGGCTGTATTGATATTCTTTAAACGTTGTCATTAAAGTCCCCTCTTTCTGTCCTATACCCCGTAATATTTCTATTATATGCCAAATAGAATCTATTAAGAAACAATTATCTCTTTTCTGTTCCATGATTTTTTTGAGAAAGAAGCGGTTCCTAAATATAATGGCGTTGTTGTTTTAATAGCCCACAATATATGTTTTTAATAACGCAGCTCTTTCTCTTATTCTTAATTTTGCCTCTACTGATTTGGGTGTTCTTGCCGATAGAACATCTACTTCAAAATCTAACGATTCAGCAAGATATTTTGCACGTTTCAAATGAAAGTCATTTGAAACGATGGTAATTTTCTTTGTTTCTTGTGGTAATAATTCTTTAGAGAATACTAAATTTTCATAAGTAGATGTAGATTGATCTTCTATGATAATTCTCGCGGCATCGATGCCATGCTGTTCCAAATAGTCTTGCATTACAGATGCCTCTGTACGATCTTCATCAGGTCCTTGTCCACCTGACACAATGACCTTAACATGTGGGTATTTTGTTAAGTATGGAACAGCCACCTCTAATCTACTTTTTAATGAAAGCGATGGTACACCACCTGGCCTTACTTTTGCTCCCAATATAATCATATAATCAGCTGAACCATTGGCATTCGGTTCCATACCCTGATCAATTTCTTTTCCCAGCCAAATATAAAGAACGATTCCAATACTGATTAAAATAACACCAATTGTCATCAGCCACCTTCTCACAAATCATTCCTCCTTTACCTTTTATTAACGATGATAAAAAGAAAAGGATGCTTGTTAAGCAAGCACCCTGAAAGATATTATCTCAATATAAATCGTTTAATAGACTCCTGTAAGGCAGATATTTCATCAGTTAAATCATTGGAAGATTCGCTAACGAGTTGTATTGCGCGTTGTTGCTCATCTACAGATGCTGTTACCTCTTCAGACGCAGCAGCATTCTTTTCACTAATCATCGCAATGCTTTCAATCGATTGCATAATCGTATTCTTAGAGCTATTTAAATATTCTACGCTATCTGTTGTATCGCCTATAATGGCTATGATTTTTTCAACAGCTAATTTAATTTCTTTAAAGGATGATTCTGTTACCATGACAGAATCATTTTGTTGACTTACAATGATATGGGTTTTCTGCATTTCTCCATTGACTAAGTTTGTTTCACTTTCAATGCCTTTTAGCGTCGTGCGTACTAGCTCAGTTGCTACAGAGGTTTGATCAGCAAGTTTACGTACCTCTTCCGCGACAACTGCGAATCCTTTACCATGTTCACCCGCTCTTGCTGCTTCAATAGAGGCATTAAGTGCAAGTAAATTCGTTTGATCTGAAATCTCCGTAATCGTCCCCACGATGCCTTCAATTTCACGTACCTTGACAATTAGACTACCAAATACAGACTGAATATTCTGAACGAGAGTTGAAGACTCCCGCGACTTATCCTTTAAGCTTTCTAAATTGACTAGGCCTTCTTCATTTGATTTTTTCATATGCTGTGAGGCATCTAACATTAATTCATTTTTATCATGCAATCCTTCTATTTGCTGCGCAAACTCGATAGCCGTTCGGTTTGTATCCTCTGCATCAGATGCTTGCTTGACTGCACCCTTGGATACTTCATTGATTGCTTTGACGATTTCATCACCATAGGCATTTGTCTCTTCAGCTACTGCGGTTAAATTTGCTGAAGTTGATTGTATTTCTACAATCGCTTCCTCCACATCTGAAATAAGTGTTTTAAGTTGTTGTACCATTTCATTAAAGCCATCATTTAACTGTCCTATTTCATCCGAGCGCTGTAAATGCTCAATTTCAACCGTTAAATTCCCTTTTGCTACTTCACGTACACGTTTAGATAATTTTTGAACTGGTAATGCCAGATGTCTTGATACAAGAATGACAACGATTGTCCCAATAATTATGGCACCTACTAATGTCAAACCAATTACTAGCAATAAAGAATTCGCCTCTGCATTAAAATCCTGCATATATGTACCTGATGCAATAATCCATCCCCAATGTGGATCTTTCTCAGAATAAATAATTTTATCCGCTAAGACATCCTGACCTGGTAGTTCAAATTCATATTGTGTAAAACCACCACCATCAAGTGCCTTTTCAGTTACTTCTCGAATAAAGTAATTGCCACTGCTATCTTGATCATTCCAAAGATTATCTCCTTCTCGTGTTGGATGTGTTGTTAATGTTCCCTTATCATCCAACACATAGATATAGCCATATTCCCCTAAATCACCCGGATAATTAATAGGCCGTTTTCCTTCGCTATCTTTCGGACCAAGAAATGCTTCTCTTACTCGTTCCTGTGCAACCTCTAAGGGTATGTCACCCTTTTCAACACTCTCGTTTGCGAGCTCGATTAATTGCAAAGCAGATTCAACACTATTGTAAAGTACCTGTTCTCCTATATCCTCCATCCCATTCTTAGCCTTACCATAACTAACTATACCAATTATTAAACTTGGAATAATTAGTAGTGCCAATGAAATAATAATCAATTTCCCCTGTATTGAACGTAAAAACTTCATACTTTAGCCCCCCCTATTTTCTTCGTTCAACAATATATTACTTTATATTATGTTATGGTTTGAAAGTTTTCACAATGGGTAAAGCACAAATTATTTTCTTATTTCCCTTAATATGGTTTGTTTTATGCTAATCTCCAGTTAAATTTTTAAATGCCAAAAATAAAAAGAACTATTTCTCCACAAGACATAAGCTTATAGAGAAATAGTTCTAAACTAATCATAATTTAAATGTATTAATCGTTTCTATAACCTCTTTCGATGTTTGATCTAATATTGTTACAACTTCATTTAATTCAGAAACCATCGTTACTTGTAAATCTGAGGCAGTTGCTACTTCCTTTGTTCCTAGGACACTATGCTTCGCAATAGCATTCATCTGTTCGGTAGTAGCTAATACTTCCTCAGAGCCTGCTGACATTTCTTCAATGACAGCAGAGTCATCTTGAATTTTATTATTCACCTCAAGGACAGATTGCAATATTTTCTCTAGACTTTCACCTATGTGTTGCACTGCTTTATTGCCTGCCTGTACATCTATGGTACTACTAGCCATCTCTTGTAACGCTCGATCAGTAATTTTCTTAAAGCTTTCTAAATGCATGTGTATTTCGTCAGCAGATGCTTTAGACATCTCTGCAAGTTTACGAACTTCATCTGCCACGACCGCAAATCCTTTACCAGCTTCTCCTGCTCTAGCTGCTTCTATTGCCGCGTTTAAAGCTAGTAGGTTGGTTTGATCCGCAATACTCGTAATGATGGTCACCATCTCTTCAATTGATCGGAACTTATCACCCATTTCCTCGACATGATTAGCCGTACGTAAAACAGAAGATTCTACGTTTTGAATTTGAGATACAACTTCTTGAGAATGACTAACACTTGTTTCCACAAGTCCCGTCATTGCTGATGATGACTCTGCAATTTCTGAAGTTGTATCAGCCAGTCGTTGAATACCAATCGACATCTCATTCATAGTTAATACAACCTCTTGATTATTTTGCTGCTGTTGCTCACTACCAGCAGCAATTTCAATAATTCGATCTGCAATTTGAGCGTTTGATTCTTCCACATGCTGAGAAGTCTCATCAATTTTTTGAACAACATTTTGTAAAGCAAATGTGCGTTGTTGAATCGTATGGAAAGTTTCTTTTAATTTTTGTAGTGATTCTCTGAAGGATTGTGCAAATATTGTAATTTCATTTGCTCCTTTTAGCTGGATTTTCTCCACTGCTATCGTTGCCTTAGCAATATCACCTTGAGCAAAACTTTGTGCTGCATCACCTAAATGTGCAAGAGGTTTTAACGCTCCATTAATATAACGATATAGGATGAACATAACAATACCTGTTAAAGCTAATATGACAATAATTAATGCAGGTAAAATAGCCGTTAATACGGCATTCGCAACATTGCTTACCTCTGTTGCTTCTATATCGACCCCAACAAAGGCAACAGTATTCCCTGCCTCATCCTTTAATGGAACAGTACCAGATAAATAATCTCCAAAATCACTATGTAAAATAGCGGAATAATAACTTCCTGTATTCTTTACCTTTTCAATATCCTTGTAGTATGTGGTGGAGGACTCATCTCCTATAGCTCCAGCATTTTCTTGATCATCTGCTGGCATACCGTCCACTAAAAAACGTACCTTTTTATCTTCCTGTGGTACTGCGAAAGTATAGGCATAGAGAACACCATTTATTTCACGTAATTCGTTGAGCTCTTCTCGAAGTCGCCAATATAACTCAGATTCTTTTGGTTCCTTTGAGAGTTGTTCATATTCAGCAGCATTTAGATGTTTTGCAATATTCTCAGCAACTGCAACTGCCTGTGTTCCCATGGTTTTATTAACAGATGATTTTGCTGTGTAGATAGTTGTTATAACGAAAAAAGATAACAAAGCCACTAACATTACCAATGACATTAACACTATTTTATTGCTTAATTTGCCTGTCGCTCGCATACTTTCCTCCTTTAATATACTGATATACTAATATCTTAATAGTTCCTATTGTACTATTTTTTCAACTATTTCGACAATAAATCTATGATATTAAGCATATCCAAATAATTAATGCAATTAAAGTGACGAACAGTGTCGGGATGGTAAGAATAACACCGATTTTAAAATATTGTCCCCAGCTAATTTTAATGCCTTTCTGGGCTAATATATGAAGCCATAGCAATGTTGCCAGTGAACCAATCGGTGTCATTTTTGGACCTAAATTCGTACCAATTATATTTGCATAAATCAGTCCCTCTTTCATCATGCCCGATGCGCTGGTTTCTGAAATCGCCAAAGCATCTATCATAACAGTAGGTAAATTGTTCATGACAGCAGACAAAATGGCAGCGACAAATCCCATTGTCATCGTTGCTACTACGAAGCCCTGTTGTATAGCAAGTTCAAATAAATTTGCTAACATTCCTGTCATCCCTACATTTTTTAACCCATAGACAACCACATACATGCCAATTGAGAAGAACACAATACTCCATGGCGCTCCTTTTACAACTCTTTTTGTATCTACCACAGAGCTACGCTGTGCTAGCCATAAGAATATTGCAGCGACCCCACATAAAATAAAAGATACAGGGATGTGTAAAACCTCACCAGCTACGAAGCCCACTAATAGAATCCCAATTACATACCAAGCGATCGAAAATAATTTGGGATCTCGGATTGCCTGACTTGGTTGCTCAACGGCCTCAAGAGAATAATGTTGTGGTATGGAACGGCGAAAAACAATGTAAAGTACTACTATACTTGCCACTAACGAAAAGAAATTCGGTACAAGCATATGAACTGCATAATCTATAAAGCCTATATCGAAAAAGTCAGCGGATACGATATTCGTTAAATTGCTAATAACGAACGGTAACGAGGTTGTATCTGCTATAAATCCACTTGCAATAATAAATGGAAAGATCATTTTTTCACTCAAGTTCAGTTTTCTCACCATCGCTAAAACGATCGGCGTTAGAATTAAAGCACCCCCATCGTTCGCAAACAAAGCCGATACAACAGCTCCAAGGCAACTAATATAAACAAATAAGCGAATTCCACTTCCCTTTGCAAGTCGTGCCATATGTAGAGCAGCCCATTCGAAAAAGCCAATTTCATCTAAGATGAGTGAAATTAAAATAATACCAATAAATGATAGCGTTGCATTCCAAACAATCCCCGTTACCTCTAACACATCCTGCCAGGTTACTACACCTATTAATAGCGCAATAGCTGCTCCTATACAGGCTGACCAGCCAATTGATAGTTTTCGTGGTTGCACTATGACAAAAAATAATGTGACTAAAAATAAAATAATGGCTAAAGCAGTCTGCATCGTTTTCCTCCCTAATTAAAAACCAGTAGCTTAAATGCTACTGGTTTACTCATTTTGTTAATATTTATTCGCCTAAATCTGCATTGTGGAAAACATTTTGTACATCTTCTAAATCTTCTAATGCATCAATTAGTTTTTCAAACTTCGCTACATCGTCGCCAGTTAAAGTCACTTCTGTTTGAGGCAACATAGAAAGCTCTGCTACTGTAAATTCTTCTACGCCCGCAGCCTTTAATGCTTCTTGTGTCGCAAAGAATTGGTCTGGCTCTGCATAAATAATTACCGCTTCTTCCTCTTCTAGAATATCGCGAGCATCAATATCAGCTTCCATTAAAATCTCTAGTACTTCATCAGCGGTTTTACCTTCTAAGCCAATAACTGCTGTTGAATCGAACATATAAGCTACAGATCCACTGACACCCATATTGCCGTTATTTTTACCAAATGCTGCACGTACATCTGATGCTGTACGATTTACATTGTTTGTTAAAGCATCCACGATAATCATTGTGCCGGCTGGTCCAAAGCCTTCATAACGTAATTCATCAAAGCTTTCATCACCGCCACCTTTTGCTTTATCAATGGCTTTTTCTATAATATGTTTTGGAACACTGTATGTTTTTGCGCGTTCAAGCACTACTTTAAGTGCACGGTTTGACTCTGGATCTGGTTCGCCTGATTTAGCTGCCACATAAATTTCTCGCCCAAATTTTGCATTAATACGGCTTGTGCTTTGATCTTTAGACGCTTTCTTTTCTTTAATATTGTTCCACTTACGACCCATTGTTTCCACTCTCTTTCAAAAGATAAATTTATAAAAATAATAGATACACAGTTGTATATCTGTAAATGGTAATTAAATACTTATCGTATCTTTACTCTGCAAATAATAACACAATGATGCTTACAAAGCTAGATATACCAATGTTTAAGGTAGCATTTTTCTAAAAAAATGGCTGTTAAAATTTACGATTTTAGCGCCATCTTACAACAGCTCTTGTTTAATTTTTGCTAGCAATGCCCGACAGCCTTCTTGCACCAATTCATAGGTTTCCTGAAAATCACCTGTATAATAAGGATCCGGGACATCCTTACGATGCGCTGTTAAATCTAAAAAACGAAAAATCTTTGGCGAGTTTGGATTGCCTAGTATTGTGCGGATATTACGAATATTGCTTTCATCCATTCCAATAATATAAGCAAACTTTTCAAAATCAGACTTTTGTAATTGTCGACCTTGCATATCTATTGTAGAAATACCATATTCCCTAAGCTTATCCTGTGTACCTCTATGTGGAGGTTCGCCAATATGCCATGAGCTAGTAGCAGCGGAATCCACTTCAATTTTATCTTCTAAATGCTCTTTCTTCACCATGTCGCGCATGACCGCCTCAGCCATGGGTGAGCGACAGATATTACCTAAACATACGAAAAGTACTCGAATCATTTTATTTTCCTCCTACAACAAAGCACTCAAAATCAATTTGATTCTGAGTGCCGTTTGCTTTTATTTTACGGGAATACGTTTCTGTAGTTCTTCTGTTAGAGCAACTAATTCATGCTCAAGGTGTTGAGTAAACTGCTCACGACCTTCTTTACCCTTGCCTGTTACATAAAAAGGCTCACCATAAATTAAATAGCCTTTGCCTCGCTTCATTACATCACCCACATTACGTGCACCAACATAAGCAGCTGGAACAATTTGCGCCTTTGCCAACTGTGCAATGGTAATAGCCCCTTGTTTTAAATCTGTTCCTTCTGCACTACGTGTCCCAGAGGGGAAAATCCCTACAATTTTACCTTCCTTCAATAACTGCGAAGGAATTTTAATCACGCTTGGTCCAGGATTATCACGGTCTACCGGAAAAGCATTTAAATGCTTAACAAGCCAGCCAAGCCCTTTCATTTCAAATAATTGCTTCTTCGCCATAAAGTGAATTTCACGAGGGTACATGGCTACACCAAGGTTTAAAATATCCACATAGCCAGTATGTGTACAAGCTATAATAAACCCACCCTCTTTCGGCAAGTTTTCTTCTCCGTATACACGAGCCTTTGAACCCATTAATTTTAATATTACTTTGACAACATTTGCTGCTAGTTTATACACTGTTACATTCCTACCTTATTCAATAGTTATTCCCATTGTAATCGAAAAGACCAGTATACTGCAATTGCAGGTGACCAACTTAAACCTTCCCTACTAATAGATCCACATCAATCGTGATTTGATTTAGTTCAACGGCTGTTTGTTCTGCTTTATGCCACCCCATTGGTGTCATCTCTAATAGCGCGGGTACTAGCCCTTCTGAAAGCGGTAAAGTATACGTTACGCGTTCTACGTTTACCTCACGAAAACTATCTTGAAAACGAGCTACAATTTGTTCATTAGAGTAAGTTTCCTTGTTTGAATCTGCATATAATTGAGCACGCAGTTCCCGCAAATAACCACTTTGCGGTACAACCTTCACAAGACAGCCATTCGGTGTAAGAAGTCGTTTAAACTCCTCATAATTTGCTGGCGATAATATATTTAAAATGGCATCGAAACTCGCTTGAGCAAATGGACTTTTAGCTAAATCCCCTACACACCAAATTTGTTGAGGATAATGACGTGCTGCAGCCAAAATGCCCTCCTTCGCTATGTCAATTCCAACGCCAATACCATGATCTCTATCATTCATAATGCGAGCTAAATGTGAGCCCTCTCCACAACCAGTATCGAGCACCGTTTTTGCAGAGCTTATAAGCTCACCGATTCGGGCTTCTACAGCATCATAAATCCCACTATCAATAACAGCCTTGCGGGATTCAAAAAGGCTCTTACTATATTTAGAAGCGGCGTTATGTGTCAGCATATTGACATAGCCTTGTTTCGCAATATCAAAGGAATGGTTAGAAGTACAAACCAATCTCCCCTGCTCATAGACATGCATTGATTGCTGACAGATTGGACAAGCAAAAAGGGTGATATGTTGATCCATTAATGCCGCCCCGATAGCACGTTTCGATAATGCGCCCATTTCTATGCCTCCTTTTTGTCGTTCGGTGATACAAGAGCATAACGCTCCCATTTACGACTTTTCCATCTAAAGTATACGATAATTGCCCGCACCCATTCATCTGCTGAAATGGCTAGCCAAATTCCGACCAAGCCCCAATCCAATACAAAGACAAATAAATAGCCAAGCGGCAGGCTCATGCAAACCATTGATAGAAAACCAATTTTCACAGGGAATCTAGCATCCCCAGAAGCGCGTAAAGAGTTAATGACAACGATATTCATTGTGCGACCAGTCTCTAGCAAAATACTTAATGCTAACACGGATGCCCCAATCTTAATGACTTCTGGATTATCAGTAAATACCTGCATAAGTGGCTTACGGAATAGCGTAACGACTGCGACCATAATAATCGTAAAAGCAAATGCTGCACGAACACTTTTCCATAGCTGATGATACGCCTCATCTTTTTCTCCTGCACCTACATGACGACCAATAATAATGGCTGTTCCTGTACCAATGGCAATTGCAAATAAATACGTAAACATCGAAATATTCATAGCATATTGTCGTGCTGCTAGTGTTTCTGCTCCTAAGTAAGTCGCATAATATAAAAAGATGATTTGGCAAAATTGATAAAGTACCTGTTCAAACGCAGATGGTAAACCAATGTTTAATATTTTTCTCACATATTCCTTTGAATACTCAAAAAAATATTGTAACTTTACGCGCACTTCCATTACCTGATACAGCAACCAGAAAAATACTAGGACGGCTAATCCGCGACTAATGACAGAGGAAATAGCCGCTCCTTTCACACCAAGCTCTGGTAAACCTAAATTCCCAAAAATAAGACCGTAGTTTAGCACAACATGTAAGACGTTCATGCCAAGCGAAACGTACATAGTTTGTTTTGTCCAACCATGTACACGAATAATTGCAGCGAGTGCATTAATAATAGCCTGTAGGAAAATAAAACTCCCAATGATGGCTAAGTAACTTTGTGCATAGTGGAGTACTTCTCCCTGCAAGTTCATCATTGTCATTAAATGTCTCGCAAAGAAGAAAAATAAAATACTCATTAAAAGCCCAACGACCAAATTCATCGTGACCGCTAACGCCGAGATCTTGGCCGCTTCAAAAAAGCGTTTGGAGCCTAAATACTGAGAAACAACAATAGATGCACCATTGCCCACTACCTCCAGAATCAAGATGGCAATATGGATATATTGATTGGCTGCACCTACTCCTGATACAGCATTATCTGATAAAGCACTGAGCATAAAAGTATCGGCTAGTCCCATCAACATAAATAGAAAAACTTCTAAGAAGATTGGCCATGTTAAATGGAATAGACTTAACTTATTTGTCTCTTTAATTGTGTCTGCCAATACTTTCACTTCTCCTATTTTTTCTTAAAAATCTATTGTATCTTATCACAAATATTCAGACTGTAAAGAGATTTATAGGAAGACAGTGCTTCCACATAAAAAATCCCTTTCACATCGTGTGAAAGGGCTCATTTTTAAATTAAGCAATAAGATTGTAATTGCTCTCGTTTTTCAATTGTTAGGCCAAATTCCTGCTCTAAAAACCCAGTCTTAGAACCATAGCGACGATCCATCGCATCCAATGCTGCTTGTAAATAGTCTTCACGGGCGGACATTAATGCATAAAATTGCTGTAGTTCTTGCTCATTATACTGATGCTGAATAGCCTGAGCCATTCGTTCTACCATTGGACGTAAATGTATATTAGTATCTAAATAATCCTCCATGATAGTCTCCACGGGTACATCTAAAGCTAGTAAAATAAGTGCTCCTCCAATACCCGTTCGGTCCTTACCAACTGCGCAATGATGTACAAGACCTAGATTATTAGGATTTTGAATCGTTTGCATTAACTCTTTAAATGAAAGATTGTTAAAAGGCATTTGTGCATAAAAATCCCGAAACATCTCAGGGCTTACCACTTTATAGAAATCTCTACCACCAGCATTGGTTGGCATTTCAAAAGCATGATTACCCTTCGCTGGGATTTGTATATATTGAGCATGCGAGAACACTGGGTTAGGATTATGATACGCCTCATTGTTATCGCGATAATCAAAAATGGTCTTAATCCCTAACGTTTCAAATAGCTCTTTATCCGACAGTGTCATTTTTCCAAGGGCAGCTGAGCGGTAAAATAAACCGTTCTTTACCCTACGCCCATCTTTTGTTTTATATCCACCCATGTCTCGGAAATTATAGACTGCTTCAAATGGAATTACCTTTGTCTCTAATTGCTCCAATCACTACACCTCCTAAGATTATCAAGCATACTTACTTTTATTTTAAAGAACAAACTACATTAATTCCAATTTTCACGCTAGGTAATAATTTAAACCACATAAAAAATGCTAGCTGAATGGCTGACAGCTAGCATGGAAACATTTCTTATTTAAATAACTCTGGGTACACAGCCTTCGCTACTAATTCTACAGCTTCACCAATACGCGGACCAGGTCGATTAGAGATATCTGTATCAATGGACAATACCGCTTTGTTTTGAATAGCTTTCACAGTATTCCAACCATCTCGTCCAAGAATTTCTCCTATTGGATCTTCTGTATAGTTTACTGTTGTTAAAATAACATCTGGATTTTTCGCAATAACATCTTCCTCATTCACTTTTGCCCAGCTATTCAAGTCAGAAAAAACATTATTAACATTAGCTGCATCTAATATTTCTTGCTGGAAAGTGCTAGAGCCTGCTGTATATATATCTGGCTTAGGGCTAACCTCTAAATAAACATTTTTCGGCGTTTTTACATCCTTCACCTTCGTTTGTACTTCAGCAATTTTCGCTTTAATCTCTTCGTTTAATTTATTTCCTTTATCAGGAACATCCATCACAGCAGCAATTTGTTCGATATCTCCATAAACATCGTCGAAAGTAGTCGCAGATTGAATAACAAACACTTTAATTCCTGCGTCCTCAAGCGGCTTTAGGGCATCCTTATCACCGATTGTATAAGCAATGACAACATCTGGCTTTAACGCTATAATTCTTTCACTGTTAAAGTTCGTAGTATCAGAGACACGTTCAATTTTTTGTGCTTCCTCTGGGTAAGTATCGTACTCAGTTGCTCCTACAATTTTATCGCCAACACCTAAAGCAAACAAAATTTCAGTATTACTTGGTTGTAAAGATACAACTGTTTTTGGTACTTCTTTAAACTCTATTTCCACTCCACGGTCATCTGTCACTTTATAGCTTGTTTTCTCTGCTTGTTGTGTATCTTGCGAAGCATCTTTATTTTTTGTATCTTCAGCAGTGCCACAGCCTGCTAATACCAGTGCAAGTAAGAGCACTGATAGCCATTGGAAATTAAATACTTTTTTCATTGTTATTCTCCTTTTTCTTTTTCATTGGGTAGGATTTACTAATAAACGGTATTTCCGCTATTCCAGCTTGCTGATTCATAAAAACAGCCATGACAAAACATACATTAGCTAATAAACCAAGGTAATCGAAAAGAATAGCTGGAACCTCTCGTTCTTCTGATACTTTGTGTAAAGTACGATATGATTTTTTTGCCTCACTGCGACAAAGATGTAAGGCTGCAGCAGCCTCTGTTCCTTGAGGTAAAACAAAACTTTGAATCTCTTCCTTCACATGGCGAACGTAAAAATCATAACGTTCACTTAACCAAGATAAATCCTCTTCAGTTACTGCTAATTTCCCACGTACTGAGCCATTCACATGATAAGCCATAGGTAACATAAGCAATAAATCCTCAGCAACAACTTGAACATCCTCTTTTTTTACCGCAGCTAATGCAACTCCTAGATGTGTTGTCAGGCTATCTGTTCGAATTTCAAAATCGACCGTTGAAGCTTTCTCACGCATAAATGGATAACAAGAATAACGGGCATCTTTTTTCACTTGCTTCCCCCCTATTTTCTATAATGAAAAATTCTTATTTGAAAGGCATAAAAAAGTCGCTCCTTTTTGCAAAGGAACGACAAAAATAACATAATGAGCCATCAAACTGGACAAAGCCTATGTATTTGCCGTATATCCTCCTAGCTTCCGAGAAGTTTTTATACGTTCAAATAAAGGTCGGTCTCCTGGCTTGTACAGTTCGTCACATGAAACGAATGTGTTATAAAGGACCTTCCCATCTTCTTTGAGACAGTGGTAAATCTTTATAATGGCTGCACTTACAGTTGCGGAAACAGCTCCGGTTTTTCACCGGATTCCCGATTATGCTAATTAGCACCTTTATTCTGCAAGAATATTTCATTTGTAAAGCAGTTTATCATATATGCTTCAGAAAAAATAGCTGTACACAGTTTTAAAATATAGCATTATTTCTACTTGAAGAGAAAACCCTAACAAATTTTTACATTATTAAGAAATTTACTATAATAGTGTTTCAATTGCTTTTTCAATATCGAGCTGTGAATCTGTTGGTTCAAAGCGTGCGACGGTCTTACCATTAGCATCTACTAGAAATTTTGTAAAGTTCCAGCGAATATTACGACCATCTAAAAAGCTTGGGGCAAGTTGAACAATTGCTTCTGCCAACATTTTCTCCTGCATACTTGCCTTCCCAAACTCTCGGTAATCCACTTCATGCTTTAAATAATTAAAGAGTGGATGGGTAGCCTCTCCATTTACCTGTACAAGCTCAAAAATCGGGAATGTGACCCCATAGTTTACCTTGCATAGATGCTTAGTTTCCTCCCCATCTTCAGGATTTTGATGGCCAAATTGATCACAAGGGAATCCAAGAACTACAAAATTCTCTTTTCCATATCTATCATACATTTTCTGTAAGTCTTCAAATTGATATGTAAATCGGCATTGGTTTGCCGTGTTAACAATTAACATTGTTTTTCCACGATATGTTTCCATCGATAAAATTTCGCCATTAGGCTTCCGAACTAGATAATTATAAATGCTCATGCATAATCCCCTTTTTTCATTCATTATAGTTGACTATTCTATCGTTCATCAAAGAATTTGCACAAAAAAACACCACCTCGCTACTTTGAACGGATGGCTGACTTATACTTCTTTTTATATTTAGCATCTTGTTCTTCATTAATTAAACGATGGGCAATATCTAATAATTTCGAGTCATTTGTTTGATCATATAACTTTTTAAATGACATTATAATATCCTGACGAATAAGAGATGGCTGTTTTTCATCTATACATGTTTGAAATCTTTTAGCTAGATACGATACAACCAAATCTCTTTGTACTGGACCCGCCTGTCCAATTTTCCAAATTGCTTGTAATGCATGCCTTGCCGTAGCAGATTGTTCATCGTAAGTCACAGCCCAAATCTTTAAAAAATCCTCCAAGACCCTTTCTTCTGGATCACTTTTTGCAGCTAAAGCGCATAAAATTTGTGCAGCACGTGCACGAGAATAACCATTATTGTATGTAAGAGCTTTTATTAGCTGTTCCCAAACTGCATATGTCCAATCTACGGGTTCTTGCATAATTTTTATTAATTCCTCGTAAGATTCATATTGAATATCGCGATCATGCTCTGTTAGATTACTAAAAAGTTGCAAAATCTCTTTTTCCATAATTCATCCCTACCTTTATTGTTTCAGAACGTAATAAAATTTGATTTATGGTACACTTAACTTAATTTTTTTCGCAAAGAAGGTGAGTTTATGAATAAATTTAATGCTAGGAAATTGATTTTTCGGTTGATTGTGATAATATCACTACTTCTAGCTGCCTATTTTGTTATCCCAGTGTCCATGCCTTTAATACTTGCTGGGATTAGTGCATTTTTCTTAGAACCAATTGTCATGTTCTTTAAACGGAAATGGAAAATGTCACGGAAAATAGCAGTTGCTTTTATTTACATAGTGAGTGTTATTGTTATATCTATTATTTGTTATCTTTCTATTACACAAATAATGACACAAATAATTTTACTATCTAAGCAAGCTCCCTATTATATTTCCAAGCTATCAGATATGTGGCTTCATATGCAAGAAAATATTTCTAAATACACAGAAGACTTTCCACCTGAAGTAAGTGCTTCGCTTCAAAAAACCACTATGGATTTCATAAAGAAAGTCGAAGAATCCTTTTTAAGCTTCTTTAATTATAGCAAAGTTTCTGCCTTCTTTTCAGAGATACCCAGCCTATTTATCAGTCTTCTCGTTTATATGATTGCGCTATTCCTATTTATGCTTGATTTGCCTAAGTTAAAGCAAATCACTTATAAATATTTAAAGCCCAATACAGCAAAGAAGATAAAAATTATTTTAAATCGCTTAAAAGATGCAACATTTGGCTATATGAAGGCTCACTTATTTGTAAGCTTTATTATTGGAGGCGTCACACTCATTGGACTGCTATTAATCCAACCGAAATATGCAGTAACAATGACGATTATTATCTGGTTAATAGATATTGTACCATTCCTAGGCTCTATCATTATTCTAGCGCCATGGGGACTTTACCACCTGTTGATGGGAAACACCTCTATAGCTGTAAAATTATTCATCTTAGCTGCTATTTTACTTATTATTCGTCGAGTAGTCGAGCCTAAATTAATGGGAGACCATATCGGTTTATCCACTTTACCAACATTAATTTCCATGTTCATAGGTCTACAGTTATTTGGTATTATCGGTTTACTTGTCGGCCCATTCGTTATTATTTTCTTTATTGCCTTGAAAGAGACAGGTGTCATCAAAGTAAATTTTAAAATTTAATATCAATTTAATATGCAGGAAAGTCTCTTTTCAAGAATAGAAGTAGTCGTCTTGTTTCTTTTGAAAGAATAGCATTCCAAAAACAAAAAAGGTCATCTTTGTATATTTTTCTCTACAAAGATGACCTTTTTCTTATCTCAACCGTCTATATATTAGTGAGGCCTATTGAATACGTCCAAAGCCTACTAAGTATTGATTCCACCAATCAAGTGATTCAATTACGACACCATTGTTTTGAGCGTCGATCATTGTGTTATTACCTAAATAAATACCTACGTGAGCTACACCTGAACCATAGCTGAAGAACACTAAGTCCCCAACGCGTGCTTCACCTGCTGAAATGCGTTGTGTTGCTAAATATTGTTGTGATGCTGTACGAGGTAAAGAAACACCCGCTTGCTTATATGACCATTGTACAAGACCTGAACAGTCAAAACCTGTCGATGGGTTGCTACCACCCCAAACATAAGGACGTCCTAGGAATTGTTTAGCTGTTGAAATGGCATCTCCTGAAGAAACAGTGCCAGCTCCTGACCCAACAATAATTTTTTGTGGTTCGCCTCCACCATTATTCTGAGTTGCTTGTATAACTGGTGTAGCTGCTTGAAGTGCACGTAAACGAGCTGCCTCTTCTTCAGCTGCTTTACGCTCTGCTTCTAAACGTTCTTCTTCTTGTTTCGTTGCAATTTCAGCTTTTAATGCAAGTGATTTCGCTTCGTTCTCAGCTTTCTTCACTTCCATTTCGCTTTCTTTTTGCTGAAGCTCTTGGAATTGTTTTTGAAGTTCCTTTTGTTTTTCATCTAATGTAGCTTTTTGTTGCTCTAAGCTTGCTTTATCTGCTTCCTGTTGATCCACTAATTCTTGGTCAGCATCCATTAATGTTTTTACCGCTACGACACGATCCATTAAATCTGCAAAGCTTTTTGCCTCAAGCACTACATTTAAATAAACACCTACAGTGTTGTCTTGCGCTTGATATGCAGCCATACGCTCACTTAAAATTTTTGAACGTTGCTCGATACGTTTTTGTGTTTCAACAATACTAGCATCCACTTCTTTAATATCTGCTTGTACTTGTTTAAATACCTTTACTTTTGCGTCGATCTCTTGTTGTAGTTTCGTTAGTTCTTCTTGTAATTTTTTAATTTGTGCATCTATTTCAGCCTTTTTCTCAATCATTTGTTGAGAAGTTTCTTCGGCATGTACTTCTGTTGGTTGAATTGTATTAAATAATAAGCCGCCAGCTAGTGCTAATGCTAGCACCATCGACTTACGCCATTTGTTACGCTTAGCCACGTTACCTTCATTTCCCTTCATCTATCAATTTCGCTCTCGATATTCTATGTAATCACTTGAACGATTTCTATTTTAATTAAATGTTCTTATATTTATTTTAGCCTTTTAAAGTTTAGCATTTTCTACATAACTTTTATACTATTTCATGTCTATTTAATACATTAGTAAAACTCGAAATATTTCTGTAACATTCGCACTTAAACTACATTATTCTACATAATACATTTTTCTTCTACACAGAGAAACTATTAGCTAATTCGACATTAGACCTAACAGATATTTTGTAATGTTTTTGTAATATTTGAGGGTGCCAAAGAAAAAGGTAGGGAAAAAATTCCCTACCTATTGCTTCATCGACCTTAATGCTTGTATAGATAATCTCACTAACAAAATAGCACATAAAAATAAACCTAAATATGCCGCTGTGTTCAAATAGACCGCATAAGAATCGTGGATAAATTGTGAAATAGCTAAAAGAGCGACAGATATAATACCAAAAGTTATACCCACCAGCAGCAAAACAAATTGAGAAAACAAATGTGTAATAAAACGTGAATTATGTTCATCCGAAAAGACATCATGATGTAAAATGATTTTTCCGCTCTCAACTCGCTGAATGAGCTGATCGACTCTTCTAGGCATTTTACGCAAAGTCGGTATTAGCATAGATAATTCTTCTTGCAGCCGCTCCTTAGTTGCCATCGGTTCTTTAAAAGGCTTAAGGAAAGAGGCACGCATATATGTAGCAGAAAAATCCTTTGCCTCAGTAAAGATATCAAAACGTGGATCTATTACCCGTAATGTGCCATCTAACGTCACTAAGGAACGGAGAGCTAATCCCACTGCTGGATAGAATGCAAGTCCAAAATCTCTTACCACTGTAAATAGCGCGTGAATTAATTCTTCAGTAGGTATACGGTCAACATAGGAAATTTTCAGTAAAATTTGGTCGATTGCCTGCTCCATTCTCGCACGTTCTGCATGATCAGCATTTTCCACTAATAATGTTAAACCATCATATAAAACGCTTGAATCATTTAGTTGAATGCCCATCAAAAATAACTTTAAGCCTTCTTGCTGTGTTGCACCTAAACGTCCTACTGCGCCAAAGTCAAGCAAGACTGGTGTTCCATCTGTTTCATCGATATGGATATTTCCCGGATGTGGGTCTGCATGAAAAATACCAGAGAATAGCATCTGCTCAAAAAATGAGTAGAGTACGGTTCTTGCAAATTGCCTACGATCAATCGACAAACGATTAAATTCAGATGCCCCCTCTGCCACACTTTGTCCACGAATATACTCCATCACAATAACATTTTCATTACTGTAAGGCGTAAATATTTTAGGAATTCGAACCTTGTAATCGCTTTTCGCCAGTGCATTCTTCACCTGTAGCGTATTACGTACTTCAATATCTAAATGAATCTCCTCACGTAGCCCCTCTGCAAATCCCCCAGCCAACTCTCGAAAGCCTAATGATTCTGCCCAGGTTGATTTTGTGGATAGCCAATTAGCAAATTCCTCTAAAATTTCAAGGTCATCGCGCATAATTCCCTTTACTTCTGGACGCAATAGCTTGACTACCACCTCTTCATAATTTTTAAGCCTTGCTTTATGCACTTGGCCAATAGAGGCTGCTGCAATGGGTTCCATTTGAAATTGGCTAAATATTTCGTCCATTGATTGCGGAAGAGATCTCTCTAAAATTTGTTTCACTTGCTCCTCTGATAAAGGCCTTACTCGGTGTTGAAGCCTTTCTAATTCATCAATAAAAATAGGTGAAAAAAGCTCTTTTCGTGTGGAAAGTACCTGGCCAAATTTGATGAAAATCCCACCACATTGTTCTAACGTTGCGCGCAAAGCAATTGCAAGTTCTTTTTCATTTTCTCGTTGCCTCGCAAATTTAATCGTTTGTACGACACCGTTTGTAACAGCAATTTTTAATACCTGACGCAGGCGTTTCTGCTGTCGCCAATAGCTACGCAATCGCAATAGTAAAGATTTTTGGCCGTGACGGCGATCTCCATTCGTAATGCCACTAGGGTCAAAAAGCTCAAATACCAAATAAAGCAACATCGAAATTAGTAGCATACTACCGATCCAAATTAGTGTGCTTACCTCAGTTACTGTTTGCATCATCGTTTCTGATAAAAAATCTGTATGGCGTAGATAAGAATACCAGTACACAAAAGAGGTTAATGTCACACTAATAACGACTGACAGCACTCTTCGCACAAAATTAATATTCGAGCCAATTAATCGTCCACTCACAATATAAATCAAACCCGATACTATGAGGATTTGGGTTAAAAATTTCAAAAAGATCAATATGTCACCCCCTGTGCCATTTCCATTTCCTACTACCGTTAGTATAGCAAATTTGTGCATCAACTTTCTTGAACGAGGAACACCACAGAAAATTTATGAATTTGGCACCTTGATAATATACCCTTTAGGGTATATTATTTATTTGTAGTATTCAAACTACATAATTCTCCTATTTTTAGAAACAAAACCTTTATTTAAGAGACTCTAAATACCCCATTATGTATTTACTATGAAAAGGAGTGTTTACATTGAGTAAAAAATTTTTAATAGTCGGCGGCGTTGCAGGTGGTGCATCCACAGCGGCTCGTCTTCGTCGTCTAGATGAAAAGGCAGAAATTATTATATTTGAAAAGGGGCCGAATGTTTCATTCTCTAATTGTTCTCTCCCCTTCCATTTAAGCGGGATTGTTGAAAATAGCGACAAATTAATTTTAATGACGCCTCAAGGCTTCCAAACAAAATACAATATAGAGGCTCGTGTTCAGCAAGAAGTTGTACGTATTAACAGAGAGCAAAAAACCATCACCATTAAGGATTTAAAAACGAATAGAGATTATGAGGAAAGTTACGATACGTTAATTTTATCCCCAGGAGCAAGTCCTATCGTCCCTGACTTAGAGGGCATTCATTCTAAGCACGTCTTTACCATTAGAAACGTGGCTGATATTGACCGTTTAAATTGGTATCTACAAACAGATAATGTACAGGATATTGCCGTGGTCGGCGGAGGCTTCATTGGTGTAGAGGTAGCAGAAAATTTGAAGCTAGCAGGCTATAATGTATCTCTAGTTGAATTTGGCCAACAAATTATGGTCCCTTTTGATTATGATATGGCTCAAATCTTACACAAGGAAATGACTGATAAAGGGGTTCAAGTTATTGTCAATGACGGTCTTGCAAAGGTTACACCAAATAATGTGACGTTGAACTCAGGCAAACAATTGAAAGCCCAAGCAGTAGTATTAGCAATTGGCGTTCGACCTGAAATCCGCTTAGCCAAAGAGGCCGGGCTAACAATTGGTGAACTCGGAGGTATTCAAGTTGATGCAAATTACGTGACGTCTGATCCTTCCATATATGCTGTGGGAGATGCGATTGAAGTATTCCATCAGCTTACCCATAAACAGACGCGCCTTGCTTTAGCCGGTCCCGCTCAACGACAAGCACGTGCAGCAGCTAATCATATGTATAACATCCCTCATCACAACAAAGGAGTCATTGGATCTTCAAGCGTACAAATTTTCGATCTCGTATGCGCGACAACAGGTTTGAACGAAAAAACAGCCCTAGCAAATGGCTTTCAAGCAAAAAATGTTTATTTGATAGCTCCAGACAAAGTAGGACTAATGCCAAATAGTAATCCACTTCACTTTAAGCTCGTTTATGAAACACCGACGGGTAAAATACTAGGGGCTCAAGCAATAGGTAAAGGTAATGCAGATAAGAGGATTGATGTTATAGCTACCCTCATCACAATGGGCGGTACATTAGAAGATTTAAAGGAGCTAGAGTTATCCTATTCTCCAATGTTTAGCACTGCCCGTGATATTGTTAATTTGGCAGCTCTTGTAGCTCAAAATCTATTACACGGACACTTTAAGCAGGTAAAAGTTGATGAAGTAAGGGAACTCATTGAAAATCAAGCCTTTTTCTTAGACGTTCGTGAAAAAAATGAATTTGAATCCGGTCACCTTATCAATGCACACAATATTCCTCTAAGTGAACTTCGGGAAAGAATGGATGAAATTCCGAAGGATCAAGCAGTGTATGTGCATTGCCGATCTGGTCAACGTAGCTATAATGCTGTTATGGCCCTTCAAAATAGCGGTTTTTCTAACGTCTTTAATGTAAGTGGGTCATTCCTAGGGATTTGCTTATACGAATATTTTACAGATATCACAACGAACAGAGATAAAATAGTAACTGCTTATAATTTTAAATAAGTTAAAGGGATGCCAATTATCAGCATCCCTTTTCTTCGTTAATTTGTAGACAAAACTTTTTCCCAGTCAATCGTACCATTTTTAACTTGTTCACGTTTTTCCTTAGTCATGATGTCATTTGGACGCCCGCCTTTTGGCCAATCTTTTTCATGGTTTGCCCACTCTGGACGATCTTGCGATAAAATAAATGCAGCTAAATCTGCAGCTTCTTGATCTGTTAATGTTCCCGCTGCACCTATCGGCATATTATTTTGAATATAGCCAGCCATTTTTGACATACGTGCCATACCTGCGCCATCATTAAATGAATTATCTCCCCATAAAGCTGGGCCAGTATTAGCACCAGTTCCTGCGCCATCAGCTGCATGACAGGCTATACAGGACTGTGCATAAAGCTCCTCACCATCTGCAACATTTGGAATCGGCACATTCTTCATATCACTTGTGCCCGCCCATTCACGTTTTGCTCCAATCGGAACACCTTCAGAAATATAAGCGAAATACGCCACCATAGCCTCTAGTTCATCACTATTCATTTCGAATTTTTTACCATTCATACTCCGAACCATACAGCCATTAATCCGTTCTTCTATTGTAACTACACCACCTGAGCGTCCAATATACTGTGGATAATTTGCCATTACACCTACTAATGATGAGGCTTGCTCGTCATAGCCAGCACCGGCATGACAGCTTGTGCAAGATAATTGGTTGCCCACATATTCATCTGCCGCAACATGTGTGTTATTAACAAGTTCATAGCCCGTTAATATTGCTTCTTTCATTGGACCATCTGGTACTTCTTCAATACTTGGCGGAGCATAGACCACTGACTGAGCAGCTGCTGTTGTTGGTATTTGTGTTTGCACTGTCGCTTCTTTCTCACTCACATTCGAATCAACTGTAATTTTGTCACTGACAAACGTCCCAACAAAAATGGCGCCTGCTAACAGTACTGTTCCTGCTACTCCTGCTACTATAGGTTTCATCTATAATACCCCCCTTTGTATTCTCACTTATATTTTAGCAACATAACAATTTATTGGATGTGATTTTTCTCACACTACCATAAAATAGAACCATTCAGATGATAAAAAAGGATAAATTATACATTTTATTTTGTTCTATAACACAGAAAACAAGACTTAATACCTCTTGCAGTATTCATTTGTTCGAAAAAAAAGCGTCAAGTACACATACGCACTCGACACCTTTAAAGTCTTTTATAGTTTACACTGTCCATCAGCACATACCGATTCTCCATTGCCATTTATCATTATCGTTGGCTGAATACCAGCTATTTCTGCAGCTTGATGCAAAGTTCTCACAAACACTTCATTCGGCTCAGCCCCTTTAATACCATAACGATTTTCAAATACAAAGAACGGTACACTTTGTACGCCAAGTTGCTGTGCTTCATAGCGATCCTTGTCTAGCTCTTCACTAAAATCAGTTGAAGCTAATATTCCCGCTGCAACTTCTCTATCCAAATCTAATTGCGCAATAACTTTTAATAAGAACTCATCTTTATTCAAATCTTCACCATCTTTAAAATAACCAGCCATTAGTGCTTCCGTATAAGCTATCGCTTTACCAAATTGCTGCGTCCATTTAGCTAAACGATGAGCCTTTTCTGTATGCGCTGTTTTCACCTTAGCAAAATCATAATGCAAACCAACTTCCGTTGCTCTCGTAGCTATACCCTCGACCATATCTTTCACTTCATCTAGCGTGACATCATACTTTTTAGCCAGCGCCTCATAAAAAGAGGGTGCATTCACTTTCGGGATATCTGGGCCTATTTGAAATGCTTTATATTCTATTTCCACTAATCCTGTATAGCCTGCGATGCCAATCGCCCGTTCCAGTTCTCGCTTGCCAATATAACAAAATGGACATGTAAAATCAGAGAAAACTTCAATTTTCATTACCATACCCCCTTATAATATATCCATCCAAATTTTAATAGCTGTTGCTAATATAAGAACCGCTAAAATAATTTGTAGGAATTTAGTATTTAACTTGCCCCCTATTCTCGCACCTAGAGGAGCAGCTATTAGACTAGCTACAATCAAGATGAGCGCTGGATAATATTCCACTTGCCCAGTCATTAATTTACCAATAGTTCCTCCTATTGAGGAGATAAACGTAATAGCAAGGCTTGACGCAATGGTCATACGAGTAGGGATTCCTAAGACCACAAGCATGATTGGTACTAATAAAAATCCACCAGCTGCCCCTACTATCCCGGAACCGATACCAACAACGAAAGCTAATAGGGCCGACAATGGTTTATTAAATGTAACAGCCTGCATCGGTTTATCATCAATTTGCTTTTTCGGTATGAACATCATCACAGCTGCAATCAATGCAAGGATTCCATAGACCATGTTAATACCAGACTCAGATAAAAATTTTGAACCGAAGCTACCCACAAAGCTTCCCGCTAATATGGCGCTCCCCATATAGATAATGAGTGATTTATTTAAATACCCACCTTTACGATAGACCCAAACACCTGAAAGAGCAGCAAAAAGTACCTGAATCGCACTTATTCCTGACACCTCATGTGCAGAAAAGGCCGCAAATCCTAGTAATGGCGGTATATATAGTAGCATCGGGAAATTAATGATGGCACCGCCAATACCTAACATCCCTGATACAAATGAACCGAGAAAACCAATAAGTAAAATGGTTAAGATCCATGCAATATCCATTTAGTTTTCCTTCTTTCTGGCTGTATTCAACAAAAGGAAAGAAGGGTTGTTCTACTGTAATAGACAACCCTCAATCAGCCCTATGCTTTCTGAATGAAAAATGTAATAACGCCAGCCTCTTCAGATTGATCTAAAATGATATGACCTCCTGCTTTTGCCCAAGCAGGAATATCCGCTAAAGCTCCTTTATCTGTCACCTGAACTTCTAAAACTTCCCCAGACTTTAGGGTATCTATTGCTTTTTTTGTCTTCACAATAGGCATTGGACAAGAAAGGCCTTTTGCATCTAGTTGTAAACTTGATTTCATCATATTCTCCTTCAACTCGGCAAAGGTTGTAAGCGATTTTGCCGGTTCTTCTTGTTTTATATCTTCATGAAGGATGAGCGCCTTCAATTCACGAAATTTACATATAATAAGCATACATGCATACTCATTGCACTTTAGCATGTTTTATCGTACTGCACAGCGATTTGGTCCAATTTCCATTTCTGTTTGCTCATCTAACGCAGGTGTGATTTTCCCCATATTCACCTGACGAATTTCCTGATAAGCATTTGGTTGTGGAGGTAATTCATCTGTTACCACACGTCTAAATTCTTCTTCATCTTGAATATTTAATCCATGGTTTTGTACAAATAAATCCCCTAGTCGTCTAGCAACCGTCCCATCTTCATTCAGCTCATCAATAATCATAAAATGTGCTGGTAAGACAATAAGTTCATCAGACAATTCTCGATAACGCTTGTAAAGCGTGTATCGTAAATCTCCAACCCAGTCATCAGCAAGGCCAGCTAAATCAGGACGTCCGATTGAATCGATAAATAAAATATCTCCTGTTAATAAATATTTGCTGTCAACAACAAATGAAGTAGAGCCTATCGTATGACCAGGAGAATAGATAGCTCCTACATCTATTTTTGATGCACCGATTTGAACAGTCGTTCCATCAACCAATGGTGTATAGTGGAACACAACTTCCTCAGCGTCCTTAGGTGGCAAATAATAGGTTGCGCCTGTCATCTCTGCAATATGGCGCCCACCTGAAATGTGATCAGCATGTAAGTGTGTATCAAAAACATGTTTAATTTGGACATTTTTATGTTCTGCAAAATTTATAAACACATCTGTAAAACGTACAGCATCAATAATAGCTGCTTCACCTTCAGAAAGGACCATATAAGACAGACAGCCCTTTCCTAAGCGAACAAACTGATAAAGCTCACCACCGCCTGTTAAATCACCTACTTTAATTGGCTCTAAATATTCACTCCAGGATTTCATACCTCCAGCTAAATAGGCAACCTCAATACCTGCCTCAGCTAACATTTCAGCAACCATTAAAGACGATCCTTCTTTAGCACAAACGACTAATACATCTTTATCAGTTGGGATATTCGGTAAAATATTATCAATACCATCTAACAGTTCAAAATACGGTATATTTAAGTACTCAAAACGATGTCCATCGATTTTCCAATCTTCGAATGCATCCGCATTACGAACATCTAAAATAAACAACTCTTCATTGTGAATAACCTTTTTAGCTACTTGTGACGCGCTCCATTTTTGAATTGACATCTCTTTTACCCCCATTGGTATTGTTTTTATGTTTTTTATAGCGGAGAGGGGTGCCCTCTCCGCTTTTATAGGTAGGTCACTAGAATGTAAGTGACGGTGCTGCGTCTTTCGCGAATTCTAGGAACGTTACGGCTCCTCCCACTTCAATACCCTCAATGAAATCTTCAGTAGTTAAACCCATAACATCCATCGTCATCTGACAAGCAATAAATTTCACACCTAATTCTTGTGCCATTTCCACTAGTTGAGGAATAGCTGGCACATTTGCTTTTGTAAACCCTTCAGCATAGTGTTCTGCTCCAGCTGGCATTGGTAATGCATGCATACCTTGCTTATGAATTAAATTCAAACCTTCAAATGTAAAGAAGATAGCTACCTCTTTCTCAGAAGCTGCCGCAGCTGTTGCGATATTAAATACCTTATATGCATCAAATAAACCACCATTACTTGCAATGATTGCTACTTTGTTCGACATAATAAAATTCCTCCAATTTAAATGTTTTTTGTTAAATCGCCTGACCAGGATGTCATACCTGGTAAGACGTTAAATACTTTCGTAAAACCACGTGAAGCCAGCTTTTGCGCAGCCATGTCACTGCGTTTTCCAGTACGACAAATAACATATATCTCCTGCTCTTTATCAAGCTCAGAAAGTCGTGTCTCCAGTTCGCCCATTGGTATCGATTTTGCTCCCGCAATATGCCCAAAAGCGAATTCCGCTTCCTCACGTACATCTAGAATTAATCCTTTACGACTTGTGATTTGCTCTAAATCAATTGTTTGATCAAACGTCATTTCTTCTATTTGGTCGTTTGTACATTTACGAATATAGTGTTTCAGTACACCATCATCTTCTAAAGTACCAATATACTGATGACCTACAGTTTCAGCCCATGCCGCAATATCAGCTTTAGATCCTTTGTCAGTCGCAGCTACTTCTAAAATTTGACCATCTACTAAATCAGCCATCGCTTTTTTTGTTTTCACAATCGGCATCGGGCAAGAAAGACCCTTGGCATCTAGCTGAAAATCCGCCTTCATACTTTTCACAACCTCCATATACCTATAAGGGTATTATTTTAATCAAAAAAATATAGATTTAACCTATTACTGTACTTTTCCCTCCCAAGCTAACATACCACCAATCATGTTAGTTACATTAAAGCCATTACTTTCTAATAGTTGAGTAGCCCGAGCACTTCGTCCACCTGATCGACAAACCATAATATACGACTCCCTCTTATTTAATTCAGGTAGTCGAAACTCTAATAAACCTAGCGGGATATGAATAATGCCTGGGATGTGGCCAGCCTCTACTTCATCTACCTCTCGCACATCAATAAGATTCAGCTTCCCTCCTTGCTCCATCGTTTGTTGAACTTCTTTTGCTGTAATTTCTTTCACTTTTTTCTCCTCCTAGTATGCACTCATTCCACCACGAACATTAGAAACACGCTCAAAACCTTGCTTTTTAAGTTGCTTACAAGCCTGACTACTTCGCATACCACTCTGACAAATAACTATGATCTCTTTATCCTTCGGAAGGTTTTTAAAGCTCGACCCAAGCGGAACATTTTTAAATTGCGAGATATGCCGACCTTTATACTCAGCAGGCGTGCGTACATCGATAAATATCTTATCCTTATCATTCAGCATATCTTTTAATTGGGCTGTAGAAATTGATTGAACGCCCTTCGCTGGCTTCATTCGCCAAACGAAAAAGGCTGCCACAAGCGCGATAATAATCCATATTTCCATATGACCAGTCCTCCTTTTTATACGATTATGGGTATATCAAGTTATCGACTTTTCACGACCAAGTCCATCGCCTCTTGGATAGCAGCATTCATTTTTTCAGCATTGCCTTCAGCAGTCGATACACAATCTAATAAATTTTCACTTACAATGACACCAATCGTCCGGTCAACAGCAGAACGCACGGCAGATAGCTGTGTAATCACATCTTTACAACTTTGACCTTCTTCCATCATGCGTAAAATACCCCGCATTTGACCTTCCATACGTTTCACACGATTTGCAGTGTTTGAGCCATACGCCATTCTGTTATGCCCCCTTTCAAACGATAGATTGAACTTCCTTACGAGATTTATATTATACCCCTATAGGTATGTTGTCAACATAAAGCTTCTATCTTTTTTAAAATGCTGCAATTGCGAGTTACAATGTTCTCCCTATCGCTTTAACCTCATCTATCTGCTTCCTTATTATTTCAACAAAAAACCCTGCTACGAGTTATTACTCATAGCAGGGAGTTTATTTTTATTTAGCTAATTGCATGGCTGGCCCAAAGAATTCATAGTGAATTTTTTCATCTTTCACGCCAATTTCCTGTAAATTTTTAACAACCGCTTCCATAAAGCCTACAGGGCCACATACATATACATCTGCATTATCAGCTACTTTTTCAGCCAGCAATTCTTTTGTAATAAGCTTGTCTTCATCAGAGTATAAAGCTGTATAGGATGCATTCGGTAAGACGTTTACTTTCTTTTGAATGTCATCACTGAACGCTACAACCTTCTCATTACGAGCACATTGGATAAAGTTCACTTCATTCACTGCATTATCATTTAGAGATTGCAGCATACTGTTTAAAGGTGTTACACCGATACCGCCACTTACAAATGTAATTGGTGCAGCCGTTTCTTCTAACACAAATAATCCGGCTGGAGCACTTACATCTACCAAATCTCCAACTTGTAATTGATCATGAATATAATTTGACACTTTACCATTTGGCGTATGATCACTTTCACGTTTCACCGAAATACGATAGCCATCTTCTGCACTCGCTTGTGAAAGTGTATATTGACGGTTCATTAAATACTCTTCTCCTGGCACTTTCACTCGAATAGAGATGTATTGACCTGGTTCATAAGTTGGTAGTGGTGATCCATCTTCATTTACAAAATAAATAGAAGTTACTAAGTCACTTTCTACAACTTTTTTTGCCACTTTCAATGGTTTAAATAGACGCCAACCACCATTGTTCTCAGTTTTTTGGTATAACTCTTCTTCTACTTGAATGAAAATATCTGCGATAACGCCATAAGCCTCGGCCCATGCACCAATAATGTCATCAGTTGCTGCATCACCAAGTACTTCTTTAATCGCTTTTAATAAGTTTTCACCCACAATTGGGTAATGTTCAGGTAAAATTCCTAAACTACGGTGTTTATGTGCAATAAGCATTACGGCTGGTAAAATTGCTTCTAAGTTTTCAATATGAACTGCTGCAGCGTAAACAGTATTTGCTAATGCTGTTTGCTGACGGCCTTGTTCTTGGTTCGTGTGATTAAAAATATTTAGTAATTCTGGATGAGCTTGAAACATATTTTTGTAAAACGTCTTTGTGATTTCAACACCATGAACTTCTAATACAGGTACTGTCGCTTTAATAATTTGAATTGTTTCTTGTTTTAACATATCGCTTACCATCCTTTCGTGATTACAATATAACGCTTTCATTCTCTTAAAGCAATATATAAAATACATCTTTAACAAAATAGACATAATTAATGTATTTTAAATACATCTTTAAAAATAGGTTGTAGATATTATACTTCAATGTAAAAATGCTATAATTATTTTGAATTATAGAAAGTAGGGTGTTTAGATGCGCTTAACTTTATACACAGACTACTCTTTGCGCACACTTATTTATTTAGGCGCAAAGGAAGATGGTCAATTATCGACTATTCAAGAGATCTCAGATGCTTATAATATATCGAAAAACCATTTAATGAAGGTGACACACCAACTAGGGTTATTAGGTTACATTGAAACAATCCGTGGACGTGGCGGTGGAATTCGCCTTGCTATCGATCCAAAAACCATTACCATCGGTGAAATTGTTCGTCATACAGAAGAGGATTTTCATCTTGTAGAATGTTTCGATAAAGAAAATAACCTATGTAAAATAGCTCCAGAATGTCAATTAAAGGGTGTACTGTATGAAGCTTTGCAAGCCTATTTGAAAGTATTAGATCAATACACCTTGGACGATTTCCTTCATTCTAAGGAAAAATTAATGGCTCTACTGCTCGGTAAATAAAAATACCCGCTCAACATTTGTTGAACGGGTATTTTTTTTAGAAGTTTGCTTATAATTGCTTTGAAAAGAAAATCATATCCAATGCACGAATACCATTTTCATAAATTGGTTCTGGGTAATGACTGAAGTAGTCCTTTTCAATAGCCTCCATGCGAAAGCCTGCTTTTTGATAAAAAGCGATATTATCAATACTTGAGTTCGCCGTTCCAACTAATACCGTTTGATAACCATCCTTTTGACATTCTTCAGTGAGCTGTCGCAATATCTCTTTGCCTATTCCCTTCCCTTGATACTTTGGTACAATAGCAATATTCTTCAATTCAATTGTAGTATTAGTTTGAGGAATGACTAATGCCACTCCCACCAACAGTTCTCCACAATTAATTTTATATAATGTACCCTTATCTAAATATTTCCGAACTGCCACTTCACTCTCATCAGCTAATAAAAGCTGAGGTAAAAAGGCTTCTCGGTTTCCTTCTACCTTTTCTAGGGATGTTCGATAACGGACATAATCTTCTCGTTCAAAAACATTTAACACACATGGTTGCTTTTCCTTCACTTCTAACCACGAATGCTCCTCAGGATAATCTTTTTCCACCCCTAATCGAACAAAAGGTAGCTTTTCTTGTGCTTTTTGTGAACGGATATTAACCTTTCGGGCTCCTGCAAAAACACGTGATAATCCCAGCTCAAAAAACGCAATATCTAAAATAGCCGTTTTTGCTTCAAGATTATAGCCCTTCCCCCAAAATTGATAGCCAAGCCAAGAGCCGATATGACAGCTCTTTTTATGACGATCGATAAACATTAATGATGTCACACCAATGACTTGCCCCTCCTCATCTAAAATCACACGAGGGACGGTCTTACCTTCTTCTTCATCTATACGTTCACGCTTAATAAAATGAATTGTGTCTTCTACCTTGCCAGCAGGTAAGCCTAGGGCATCTCGAACCTGTGGCATAGAAGACAACGCATGCATAGCCTCAGCATACTTCACATCATGCCTTACTAACGTTACTGCCATCTTCTATTCCCCTTTATTTCTTAGGATTGAAAACTTATTCTTTATATATACTCCATATACTATAGATTATTCAAAAGCCTTGTTTTGCTAGTATAACTGAATATCCATCTACTTTATATAAATATAGAAAAATAAAAATTGAGAAAGTGAGCTTTTACTACACTTTCTCGATTATTTTTATGGTTGAACTGGTATAGTGATCTCTAGTTCAGGTATATATTGAATTTTCGGATAACCGTTTTTATCCAATTGAAACATACCTTTTTCGTTTTCCTTGAAAAGATGGATATAGGGTTTTAAGGTTATTGTTTTTGGAACAGATTCAAAAGGAGTGTACCGAAGATCATCAAGATGAATGTTTCCATTGGTAGCGTTCCAACCGTTTCCTCCAATTAATTCAATTTCACGACCATGCTCATCAATAATAACTATCCCCATTGTTAGTAGTGTTAAATTATCAGTGAACGTTGAATTATCAGTTAAAACCATCCGTGTTGTGATACTTGTTGTAACTGGTGTTAGCTTGACCTTTTCAAGAGTCAAATGAATATTGTCATATTGTCGACTTATATTTGGTGCTAAAGCTACATAGTCTTTCACTTTATTTTTCACAGGAATATCAATTTCAATGGGGTTTTCTATACCTTTGACAAAAGCTTGAATGGTTAAATCAAATTGCTCTGGGAAAGGCTTCCCTCCTTGATTTCTCAGATCTGAAAATTCAATAATGACAGAAGCATTATCTTTACCAGGGTACATAAAACCACTAATAGAATTGGACTCACTCGGAGCAAAAGAATTAATAGGCTCATCATTTATAAACAAATTATAATTACTGATACAATCCATTAAAGCTTCTTTCTGATCTTCTTTATAGGGGCGTTCAATAGCAATTGAAACACGTGTACCGTCATACGCTACTTCCGATACACTTAATGTAAACCCCTCCTGTGTCACACTTACCTGTGGTTTTGTAGAAAGTCCTTTTTCATCAGCCATCTGCAACCCCAAATCACCAGCGAGACGGAAAATTGAGGATAGTACAGGCACTTGTTTAAGCGTTGCAGCCATTGTTGGTGAAATAAATGATGTAATAAATAGCAAGCTAACTAGCATGGCTGTTGCAAAAGCAACTTTATAGTGCCATTTCTTCTGGTGCTTTACTACTTGTGGCTGCTCGTTACGTTCATATTTACTAATTACACGATCAACCAAATCAATTTCTACAGGTGTTTCTCGAATTAGCAGCTCTATTCGTGCCATTTCTTTATCCTTCTGCTTTGAATGAATGCTCATAAAATCCACCTCCTAACTTATTTTCCTTTATTAATTTTTTGCGTAATCGTTCATATTTTTTTCTTATTGTAGCTGGTTTCATATCCATAATTTCAGAAATTTCTTCAAAGCTATATTCTTCAATAGAACGAAGCAGTAAAATCCTTTTTTCATCTACATGTAAGTTTTCCAATAGCCTATGCACCATCTCATCATATTCAGGTATCGGTGCTTGCGTCTGCTTCACCTGTTCTCGCTTCACACTTAGCCAAAATTTATAGCCCCTATTTTTTGATTTTATGACATCAATACAATGGTGGTGAGCGATTTTATAAAGCCACGCCGATAAGGAAACCGTATAAGAAAATTTATGAATATTCTCTAGTCCTTTAATAAAAATATCTTGCGAAGCATCCTCCGCCTCCTCTTTGGTTCCTAGCATATAGTAACAATAAATATAAATTTGCTTTTGAAAACAACGAATGATTTCTGCATAGTCATGCGTGTCCCCTGATTGAACTTGCTCCACGATTGATTGAATATCTATATCAGCTCGCTCTTTTGATGGTTCTCGTGTAGTCAATGTTGTCCCCCCTCTCCAATCTATATAACTGAAATTATTAGAAGTTTGTGACACTAGATAAAAAATCTTAAAAATATTATTGAATGTCATCGAGTTACTTGGAGAAATCTTTTATATCTTCCCTTCTTCGCCTATATAACTGAAATCAACAGCCATTTGTGACACACTATAAAAATTTTTCACAAAAATAAAACGCTTAAGGGTAACCTAAGCGTTTGAGTCTCACTATTTTATTTTGTAGCTTGTTATAAACCCTTTAATAATTGGGATAAATACTCCTATCAATACAATGGGTAGGAACCACCATCCTAATGAATTTACCTCACCAAGACCAATACGAACCATCTGAATCGATATAAAAGCAAATAAAATGAGACAGATATTTTTTACTTGATTTAGTATTTTTCTGCTATTCAAATAAAATGCTTTTACATTACTTTCATCCAAACGTGACGGATAATTATGCATATGAGGTGCTTTTTCTAGCAGCCACATAACAATCCATAAAAATAAACCGATGAACGGAAGAATGAATAATTCTATTTTTGATCCCCATCGATCCACCTCACCTAATCCATTAAAATGACCAGGTATTTCATCAGGCAACTTACCCCATGCCAATATAATATAAAAGATGGATAAAATAAATATACTACCACCAATATAGTCCCATATCTTTTCTGATCTTGTTTTAGGTAACTTTAAAATTGGCCTATACATTTTCTCCACCCCTGTTCTTTTCCTTTACTACATCTACGTTATGACTACTATTAAAGTTTCAAAATTTATGAAAATTGACTTAATATTCAACATGCACCATTAATTATCCCTATTATTAGTAGCATTATAGCGATAAAATCTACTTTTTTTATTACTTCATATATAATTTATACCCATTTTCAAACTGCTAATTACTGTAGAAATACTCATAATACTTTGTAAAATTCATATAATCTGATATAAATGATATATATACATATTTCATTATTTTGTAACATTTCTACTAATTACTGAGAAAGGATATTTCAACTATGCGATTTACTATCTACAAGAAATTATTACTCGGTTTTTTTATAGTTATTTTGGTACTCGTTACAACAATCGGCTTAAATATAAAACAGCTTGATTCTGTAAATAAGACCTATCGTACATTATTGGAGGAACAAACTACTAAATCAATAAGTATTCAGGAATTACGGGTGATTGCAAAACAGGAAATTGTCAGCATGCGAGGCTACTTACTACTTGGTGACAAACAAAACTTTCAAAGTAATCAAGCCTCACGCGAGGAATTCAAACAAAAATCTGAAGAATTAATGGCTACTTTAGATTCAGAAAAATCAATTAAGATGCTTGAAGCTATTAATAAAAGTGAGCAAAATGTGCAAGAATTTGCAGATCGTATGTTTGAGTTAAAAGCTGCTGGAGAAACAGAGAAGTACGAAAAATTGGATAGTACTCAAGGACGCTTAATTATTAAACAATTCGATGAACGTGTTGAAAACCTTTCTAATTATCAAAATGAATATGTAGAAGGTAAAATGGCTGCTACATCCAATCAAATTCAAGACATCAAGCTCCAAATGATGCTTCTTGGAGTCTTTGCTGTTGTCATAAGTCTGATAATTGCTATGGTTGTTGGTAGTCTAATGTCTCGTCCAATTAACGGTATGGCTAAAGCTGCGAAAAAAATAGCTGAGGGTGACTTAACAGCTGAACAAATTCGTATAAAAAATCGTGATGAAGTAGGTGATCTAGCGCTTGCGTTTAATCAAATGGCTACAAATTTAAAGGATTTAATTACGAATGTGCGCCAAAACACTGTACAAGTTAGTGGCTCTGCTGCTGAGTTAACAGCTAGTGCAGAGCAAACTATACAGGCTACAGAACAAATCACTTCTTCTATTCAAGAGGTTGCTAGTGGCTCAGAGGCTCAAGGGAAAAACGCAACTGAAAGCTCAGAAGCAATGAAAAACATGACAAAGGGTATACAACAATTAGCTTCTACTACTGCGGCTGTTTCTGAACTGGCAATCGAAACAAATTCAGAGGCTAAGAAAGGGAATGATTCTTTACATCGTGTTATCTCTCAGATGACAACAATCAACACGGCTGTTTTAGAGTCAGCAAGTGTTGTTAAAAATCTAGACGGGCACTCCATTGAAATTGGCAATATCATTGGCATTATTACTGATATTGCAGAACAAACAAACTTATTAGCACTTAATGCTGCCATTGAAGCGGCTCGTGCAGGCGATCATGGACGCGGCTTTGCAGTCGTAGCAGATGAAGTGAAAAAGCTAGCAGAGCAATCAAAAAAATCCGCTGAGCAAATCGCTACCTTGATTTCTGAAATACAGCAGGATACAAACCGTGCTGTAACGGTGATGGATACTGGAACTCAAGAGGTTCAAATTGGTATGCAAGTAGTGAAGGTAGCAGAAGAAGGTTTCTCTAAGATTGTTGAGCTGATTGAGCAAGTATCCATACAAATCCAAGAAGCAACGACAGTGTCAGAGGAGATGTCCTCTAGTGCAGAGCAAATCTATGCTTCCTTTGATGAAATTGCAACTATTGCACAGATGTCCTCATCTAATTTACAAAATGTTGCTTCTGCTTCCGAAGAACAATTAGCTACTATCGAAGAAGTAGCTGCTTCAGCAGCAACACTTTCAAATATGGCAGAAGAACTTCACACGCAAGTCTCTCGTTTTAAGCTAGAATAAAAAACTGCTCGTTTTCTTTAGGTTTATAGAAAACGAGCAGTTTCTTCATACAAAGAAAAATAGCATGATTTTTCTACCTATCGTATGCTAACCCTACTCACCATTTTTTCCTAGTAAATACATTCTTCACCACTTTATTTTACACTTCACCAAATATCAAATTTTTAATAAAATAGACATTACTTAAGACAGAATTAAATAAATTTTTAGAATATTATTGACAGGCAGTTAATATCCAAGTAATATTGCTTTCAACAACACATTGCAGGCCAAGAATGGAAATAGTAAAAGTGATTGTGTACTTGTAGAGAGCCGATGGTTGGTGTAAATCGGTAGGCACACATTTTGAACTCGTCCATGAGCTACTCCCTGAACTTTTTAGTAAGGGATGTCGGTTTCCCCCGTTAACAGGATAGACAGTGATAGCTGTCGATAAGGGGACTTTTTCTATAAAGAGAAGGTCAATTAGAGTGGTACCGCGAGCATAAACTCGTCTCTATTTTTAAATAGAGACGGGTTTTTTATTTTTTTAATGACTTATTGGCCTAAGTGTAGATTTTAGATACTAATCACTAAAAAGGAGTGTTTGAAAATGGGAAGAAAAATTTGGGTGTTTGATACAACTTTACGTGATGGCGAACAGGTGCCTGGAGCAAAGCTAAATCTTTATGAAAAAGTAGAGATCGCTCAGCAGCTGAAAAAATTAGGTGTCGATATTATTGAGGCTGGATTCCCCGCTTCCTCTCAAGGTGATTTTGATGCCGTCAAAGCTGTAGCTGAAAAGGTTGGCAATACAAACGACATTATGATTACAGCATTAGCACGTGCTGTAAAGGCTGACATTGATGCTGTCTATAATGCTGTGAAGTATGCTCAAAACCCGATGATTCACATGGTACTAGGAACCTCTGATATTCATGTGGAGAAAAAATTCAGCAAGTCAAAAGATCAAATTTTACAAATAGGCGTGGATGCTGTGAAATACGCTAAAACATTATTGCCGCAAGTTCAATATTCCACAGAGGATGCCTCTCGTTCTGACTTTGAATATCTTTGGAAAACAATTGAAGCTGTTATGAGAGCTGGCGCAACGATGATTAACGTTCCTGATACGGTTGGCTTTGCAGAGCCAGAGGAATTTGGAGAAATGATTTTTAAATTAAATGACCGTATGAAAAATTTAGATGATAGCGTTCTTTTAAGCGTTCATTGTCACAATGATCTTGGCATGGCAACGGCTAATACGCTAGCTGCAATTAAAAATGGTGCAGATAAGGTAGAGTGTACAATCAATGGTATCGGTGAACGCGCAGGTAATGCTGCATTAGAAGAAGTTGTCATGGCACTTAAAACTCGTAGCTCCGTCTACAATGCAGAAACACGTATTAATACAAAAGAAATTATGAATACTTCACGTCTTGTTTCTAGCTTTATGGGCTTAGATGTACAGGTCAATAAAGCCATTACAGGAGATAATGCATTTGCCCATTCTTCTGGTATTCATCAAGATGGTTTGTTAAAATCGCGTGATGCTTATGAAATCGTCCATCCTGAGGATGTAGGTCTTGATGATATGGAGCTAGTACTAACAGCTCGATCTGGTCGCCATGCAGTGAAAAATGCTCTTGAAAAATTAGGTTTTACTAATCTTTCAACAGAGGAATTTGAAGGTATTTTCGAAGGATTCTTAAAGCTAGCCGATGCGAAGAAAGAAGTATATGATCACGATTTATATGTTATTGTTGAAAGCTATTATGAAAAACATGATGCCAATAATAAAAATGCTACACATTATAGTGAGCAATTCTTTGATTTTGATGATCTACAAGTCGTCAGCAATACAAGCTTCCCTTCAGCAAGTGTTAAGGTTCGAAAAGGCGGCGAAGTATTTAAAGCTAGTGCAGTAGGCTCTGGTCCAATTGATGCCCTCTATTCAGCCATTGCAGAAATTACAAATATGGATGTAAAACTAGTGGAATATAATATCAATAGTGTTTCACGAGGCAAAGAGGCTTTAGGTAAAGTAAAAATTACGATTGAGCATGAAGGCGAAAAGTATATTGCAAAAGCAGCAGATACAGATATTCTTAAGGCAAGTGCATTAGCCTATATTAATGCGATTAATAGCATTGTAGTGACAAAATTAACACCTGTTATGAATTAAATGAAAATAGCAAAGCAGTATGGCTCTTGCGCCATACTGCTTTTTCAATCCTAGTGACTATCCCTAACTAGTTTTTGATATTCCTCATCGATTCGTTCGATATCAAGACGTTCAAATAATGGTGTCACCTCTCGAATGACTTTAGGGAGATCTACCTGCTCATGCCACATCATTTCATTTATACCTAACATATTTCTTACTTTCTTTGCTGAAAACGGTAAGAAAGGATGCAGCAGCTGTCCTAAATTCGCAATGATATAGACGCAAGTTGCTAATGTACGATTACCTGCCTCTACGTTTTCTTTTACCTGTAGCCATGGCTGTTGTTCATCAAAATAACGATTAGCACCGCGAATATACTCAAAAATGGATTCTAACGCCTGCTTGAAATGACCACCTTCGATAAGAACACCCGCTTCATTAAACAATTGTACGGTTTGTTTTCGAATGTCGCTATCCACCTCCGCTTGTGGCACCTGACAAGCAAATGATTTCTCAATAAACTTCAATGTACGGTTTACAAAATTGCCATAGGCTCCGAGTAGTTCGCCATTATGGCTATAAATAAATTCCCGCCATGAAAAATCAGTATCACGATTTTCTGGCGCATTCATCGTTAAGAAATAACGAATAGAGTCCGCATCATAACGGCTTAAAATATAAGGAACCCATACAGCCCAATTCTGACTAGTAGATAATTTGCGTTTTTCTAATGTTAAATACTCATTAGATACGATATGGGTAGGTAATGCCTTGGATCCAATTCCCATTAAAATGGCTGGCCAAATAACTGTATGGAATGGAATATTATCCTTCCCATGTACATAGTATGAAATGGTCTCTTCATTCCATAAATCTTCAATAGCTATTTGATATTCTTTTGCCCATTCCAAGCTTGCTGTTAAGTACCCTGCTACAGCTTCGATCCATACATATATTTTTTTCCCTTCAAAACCTGGCACTGGAACATCTATGCCATTCGGTAAATCTCTTGTTACCGCTCGGTCAGGAACTCCCTCTGCCAAGTATCGCTCCGTTAACCCTAAAGCATTGTCACGCCAACGTTTCTCGGCTTTCGCTTGTACTAAATAAGACTCCAACCTTCCTTGAAATTGACTAAAGGTAAAATAAAAGTGCTCAGTTTCCCGAATAACAGGTTCGTTCCCACATATTTTGCAGCGCTTATCAATTAAATCCAATGGGTCTAAAATTTCTGAGCAGTTATCACATTGATCTCCCCTTGCTTTCGCTCCACAATTTGGACAGAGCCCCTCGACAAATCGATCTGGTAGAAATTGTTTATCCGTCTCACAGTAAGCCTGTTCAATTTTCTTCTTGTATAAGAAATTATTAGCCAGTAGCTGTAAGAAAAGGGCCTTAACGGATTCATGGTGGTGCTCCGCATCCGTTCTTGTGTACAAATCATAGGTAAATCCTAAATCATGAAAGCATCTAGTAAACTCCTCATGATAGTGATTAGCTATAGCTTCTGTCGTTGTATTTTCTTGGGCGGCACGAATAGAAATGGGTGTACCATTACAATCACTGCCTGATACATATAAAACCTGCTCACCTTTTTGTCGGTAATATCTAGCCAAAATATCACCTGGTAATAATGCGGCAACATGCCCTAAATGCAAAGAGCCATTTGCATACGGCCAAGCGCCTCCAATAACAATTGTCATTCTAAATTGCTCCCCTCACAGAAAAAATAGTAAAAAAAAATCGCCCTAATCAAATCTGATTAGGACGAGTATACCCGTGTTACCACCTATATTTACAAATAGCTCACGCTATTTGCCTCTATCAGTACGTCTTCACTCAAAAAAGAGATACTGCTGCTGTTGTAACGAGTGCCCATCTCGTCGTAATCTACTGGCTAAAAAGCTTTCGGTACGAAGCTCAAAGGTCATTTTCAAAAGGGTTCATTTACCTCATTTCCACCAACAGAGGCTCTCTATAAAATGCTAATCCAATTTACTTTTCCTTCTCAATGCTTTTTCTATAGGATTGGCATTATTTTACGCCTTCTTGTGAGGAAATGCAATGTTTGTCGCTAAATCATCCCTTTTTTTGATACACTTTCTTAAGTTAATCTAATGTAACCTTTAGCAAATCAGTTAAATCATCAATTACTATATCTGCTTTTTCTAACTCCTTATCTTGTGCAAAGTCAAAGCGAACACCTATTGATAGTAATTGATTGTCCTGTGCAGCTTGGATATCCGAAGAACGATCTCCTACCACTGCTCCATAATCAATTTTATTTTCATCTACAACTCTTTTGACCAGATCCGATTTATGCCCACTTGCAATTGCTTGAATGCTATAGATTCCCTTTATAAAACGCTCCAACTGATAGGTTTCGACGATTGCTTGTAAATAGTCAACCTGTCCATTACTCGCTATGTATAACGGATAATTCTCTGACAATGTTGCAAGGGTTTGTTCAGCGTTTGGATACAAAGCACCTTTATGTCCACGTATTTGCTCAATCAGCTTTACATGGAATAATACATTGCTCTCTTCTCGTATCTCTAAAGCATGCATAGGACATAATGTTTCCCACACAACAGGTAAAGGAACCCCCATTATTTCTCTATATTTTTCTATAGGTGTTTCTCCCTGCCACAAGCCGTTTGTCCGCAGCACATCAAATGTTGCGTCGAGCGCAGGCTCTAAAATAAGATTGGTTTGAAATAATGTTCCGTCCATATCAAAAATAAACGCTTTATTCATAAAATCTCTCCTTAATTAGTTATCAAAAAACACCATATGCTGCTTTTCTTGCTTATAATAATCCAAACGATCTTGCAAAGTTCCTGTATGAAATTCAAATTTATGACCATCAGGATCTGTAAAGTAAATCGATTTTTTATCCTTTTCATCTCTTGGCCGACCTGCTAAAATATTGACCTTTAGCTGAACCAATCTGTCATACATCTTATCAAAGTCATCCTCAGCGATTGTGAAAGCAATGTGTGTATAGGAATGATGGATGTCATTACGGGGTATATCCTTTTCTACATTCAGAGCTAGCCACAGCCCATTTACATCAAAATAGGCTGTGCTGTTCCCCTTTACTAGCAACTTGGCATCAAATACTCTTTCATAAAAAGTGATGGATTCCTCTAAATTAGAAACTGAAAACAATAAATGATTGATGTTTTGAATTGTCATGGTTGTGCTCCTATTGATTATTTCTTCCCCTTTTTCATTCCCTTGGCTATTTGCTTCCACTTGCGCTGCTCCTCAAGTTTTGCTTGCGTATTTGTTTTGTGCTCCATATAAGCCAATTCTCTTTGCAGCTTAAAATAGCTTTGTAGACGATATTGGTCCAAGTCCCCATCTACTATAGCTTGCTGGACAGCACAATAAGGCTCTTTTTGATGTGTACAATCACGATAACGACAAGCTGTTGCTAGTTCCTCAATATCTTGAAAGCTAGAAGCTAAACTATCCCCTTGATCCCACAATTGAAGCTCACGCATCCCTGGCGTATCAATTAGACAGCCACCAGCAGGCAATACTACTAGCTCTCGATGGGTTGTTGTATGTCGTCCCTTGGCATCATCCTCACGTATACCCGCTACTTTCATCAGTATCTCACCACATAAAGCATTTGTTAATGTGGATTTCCCTGCTCCAGAAGACCCCAATAGTGCCCCCGTGACCCCCTCTGTGAATAGCGTCTGAATTTCCTTTAGACCTTCGCCCGATAGAGCACTCGTTACAAAGATATCCACACCAAAGGCTACAGACTCCACTTCTTGTACTAAGCTCGAAACATCTTCGCATAAATCAGCTTTTGTCAGGACAATAATGGGCTTTGCCCCTGAATCCCAAGCAGCCACTAAATATCTCTCCAAACGTCGAATATTAAAATCTGCGTTCAAGCTCATAACAAGTAACACAATATCGACATTTGATGCGACAATCTGTTCTTGAATTTCCGTTCCTGCAACTTTACGTGAAAATACAGATTTTCGTTGGAATAGCTGATGAATAATTGCTCGTTCCTCTCCGGGCATTTTCTCCACTAGCACCCAATCACCAACTGCTGGATAGTCCTCCCTCGCTAAAGATGTATACGCATAATGACCAGCAATTGTCGCAAGCCATTCTCCCTCTTCAGCTAACACCCGATAAGAATGCTTATGCTCTAAAGTAACCCTTGCAGGCACACAATTTTTTAATTTAGCCTGTTTTTTCATTTCTATCATTTGCTCTTCAAAATATGTTGTAAAACCTAATGTTGTTAAATTCAATTTATTTTCCTCCTAAACGTATGATGCCTCAGCGAAAATAGTTGTCATCCGCAAGAGGCCCTATCGCAATTCACCTTTTGGAACTACAATAAAAAACCTTGTAGCTGCAATTCGGCAGTTACAAGGTTTCACAGGCACGTTTAAAAGATACACAAATACCCCGAGTTATGGCACGGCGTCACTTTGTATATTTTAGGCGTGTGAAATTGAACAAACCGAATTGCAGTTCGCTAATTACAGATCTATTCATCATGTCACATCACCTACTTTCCATTTAGTTGTTATCAATATAGCTAAATTTTCAGAAATTGTCAATTACAATATTATAAGCATTTATTCCAATCATCCACGCATACAATGAACAAAACCATTAAATGCGAGGAGATGTTGGATTGCCTAAAATCATTTCAATTAGCACATATCAACCACCTTACACATTACAGCAAGATAACGCAGAGGAACTAACGAAAGAGCTTTTTTATGCAAAAATTCCAAAACTAGAGCGCTACTTAAAGGTTTTTGAAAATGGTGGCATCAACACACGCCATTTTTGTGTGCCAGCTGAATGGCATCGTACGAATCACTCCTTTGAAGAACGTAATAATTTATATATTGAGTTAGCTACACAATACAGTGTAAGTGTCATTCAAGCATGTTTAGCTAATACAGCTTTTTTATCCTCACCTATTCCTACTGAGGACATCGATGCCATCATTTTTGTTAGCAGTACAGGAATTTCAACACCTAGCATTGACGCACGTGTTATGAACAAGCTTCCCTTTTCAGATCGACTTAAACGCATTCCTCTATGGGGTCTTGGTTGTGCAGGAGGAGCCGCTGGTATAAGCAGAGCCTATGATTTTTGTAAAGCCCATCCACATGCAAAGGTACTTGTCGTTTGTGTCGAGTTATGTAGCCTCACTTTTCAGCCAAATGATTTTTCTAAAAGTAATTTAATTGGTGCTTCTCTTTTTGCCGATGGTGCAGCATGCATACTTGTTTGTGGGGATGAAGTAGCTATCGCAACAAAAAGGCCAACCCCTAATATTCTAGCTACAGGTTCTAAATGGATGCCAGATTCGGAAAATGTAATGGGTTGGGATGTGAAAAACAACGGGCTTCATGTCGTTTTCCAAAAAAGTATTCCTTCTATTATTACCAATTGGCTCGGACCTTTCATTGAGCAATTTTTAATGGAACAAGGACTGTATAGCGAACAATTGACTCATTTTATTGCGCATCCTGGAGGAAAAAAGGTATTAAAAGCTTACGAAGATACACTTTATCTATCTCCCCAAAAAACCGACATTTCTCGGGAAATATTGAGACGACATGGTAATATGTCATCACCGACAGTGCTATACGTATTAGAGCAGTTTATGTTAAATGAAGGACAAGTGGAGGATACAGGCTTGCTCGTAGCTCTTGGCCCTGGTTTTTGTGCAGAAGCTGTATTATTAAACTGGAGGGAGTAACATGATCTTCTATTTTATTTTTATCCTTGTCGTTCTACAAAGATTGACAGAAGTTGTCATTGCCAAGCGCAATGAGAAATGGATGCTTTCACAAGGAGCCTATGAAGTAGGTGCTTCACACTACCCCTATATGGTAGCCATGCATATTAGCTTTTTTCTGTTTTTAATAGTGGAAATCGTCACAAACAATAATGGTATCTCGCCCTTATTTCCGTTATTTTTTATATTATTTTTAGCAGTGCAGGCTTTGCGGATCTGGTGTATTCGCTCTTTAGGCACTTTTTGGAATACAAAAATCCTCATTTTACCTGACGCACAAGTTGTTCGTAAAGGGCCATATGAATATATGCGCCACCCCAATTATGCGGTAGTTTGTTTAGAAATCCTTTTGCTACCACTCATGTTTCAGGCTTACTTTACAGCATTTTGTTTTACATTACTCAATATTACAATGCTTTCTGTCCGAATACCTATAGAAGAAAAAGCATTACGAGATGCTACTAATTATAATCGTGTATTTCAAAAGAAGATTTCGGAGTCTTAGCCGAAATCTTCTTTTCTTCTTTATTGCCATTCCCAGTTAAAGGGATCTTGTAGACGTTCCCAAGGGTTCTGAAACTCTTCATTTGTTAACAGACAGTTGTCCAACTGTTTAGTGATGTCTTCTCGATCTAGATCAATGCCAATAATCACAAGTTGTGTCATTCGATCTCCGAACTCTTCATCCCAATCTTCCAATACTTCAGGGCTTTGCTGGAATACATCCTGCTGCTGGGCTTGAGAAAGTGCCGCTACCCAATAAGAGACTGGTTCAATTTTTGCAGATGACCCCGCTTGCGATAATAATAGCGCAACTTCCTGATGTCTTGCACTCCAAATAATACCCTTCGCTCGTACTATTGAATCTGGCATGTGATCACACCACTCAACAAAGCGCATCGGATGAAACGGTCTTTTGCGTTTATAGGTAAAAGAAGAGATCCCGTACTCCTCAGTCTCTGGTGTATGGTTTTCATGACCAAGCTCCAACTCCTTTAACCAACCAGCCGATTCAGAGACACGTTCAAAGTCAAAGCGCCCCGTATTTAAAATTTCAACTGGATCAATAACACCATTTGTTGTACGTATAAGTTTTGCCTCAGGCTGTAATGCACGTAAAATACGTTCTAATCGCTCAAGCTCCTCTGCGGATACTAAATCGCACTTATTTAAAATAAGGACATCACAAAATTCAATTTGATCAATAAGAAGGTCTGCAACATCACGCTCATCTAATTCACCAACAGCTTCCTTCCGCTCCAATAAGCTTTCCCCAGACTGAAAATCATGCCAAAAACGATGGGCATCTACGACAGTAACCATTGTATCTAATCGACAAAACTTCGTTAAATCAATGCCAAGCTCCTCGTCTAAATAACTAAATGTTTGTGCAACTGGAATCGGCTCACTAATCCCTGTCGATTCAATCAAAATGTAATCAATATTGCCTAGCTTCGAAAGACGTTCCACCTCCTGCAATAGATCCTCTCGTAATGTACAGCAAATACAACCATTCGATAGCTCCACAAATTTCTCTTCTGTACGTGATATACCGCTACCATTTGCGATAAGCTCCGCATCAATATTAATTTCACTCATATCATTCACAATAACAGCGACACGTAAATCCTTTTTGTTTTGCAATACATGATTCATCATTGTTGTCTTACCAGAACCTAAATATCCACTCAATACTGTAACAGGAATTTTCTTTGTCATTCTTACAACTCCTCAAATCGTAATCATTACTATTTACAATTTGTAATTAAATCATATTACTTTGGAAAATGCAAAGCTTTTTATTACTAGTGAAATTAAACTTGACAATATCCAGTGAGAAATATATTGTTTAAATCGTAATAATTACTATTTAAAAGGAGGTCCTTCAATGCGTGTACAAGTAACACTAGCCTGTACTGAAACAGGTGATAAAAACTATATTACTACTAAAAATAAACGCAATAATCCCGAAAGATTGGAGCTTAAAAAGTACTCCCCACGTCTGAAGCGTGTAACCCTGCATAGAGAAACAAAATAATATTGGAATGGGGGTCATGATGAGTTCCTCATGAGCGGGTCTGACCTGTTTTAGAGTGGTGTCTTCTACTTTGTGAGCGGGGTTAACCTGCTTTGGAGCGCCTTCCTCTTCTTTGTGAGCGGTTGAACCTTCTTATAAGCTTTTTATGCAAATCAAAAAATGACTGTTTCAAAGGCATATCTTTGAAACAGTCATGATGAAATTTTATAGCTAAAGCTGCTCACTATTGATTTCTAACGCTAGTTCATTCAATTTCTCATCTAATTCATCGAGCATGCGTAATCTAAAATCTATTTGTTCGTCAATATTAACTCCTTGTTTCATTGATGTGCTACCATCCTTAGATTGTTTCTTTAATGCAACGATTTCATTGGATAATCTCTCAATATCTAGATTTTTCGTCTCTAACTCACTTAGTAAATGTCGATGAAGGTTGTCTGATTCTACTTTCTCTCTATGGTATTTTTCTAGTGTCTCTAAAATATTCTCCATTTGTTTACTTGCTATGGTTGTATAGTCACTTAACTTTTTATCTATGCCTTCCACAATAGACCTTTCATTTGAATCGATCGAAGCCTCCTTTGATGCTTGAAATTTGTCCATCAATGACTTTTTTTCAGCCCGCAATTCTGCCAATTCCTTTAATAATGCCTCAATGGATGCAATTTGCTTTTTTCTTTGCGCTTCTCTCTTCTGAATTTCTTCATCGTAAGCTTGCAATTCTTTATCAAAGTCTCTTTTCAACTTTAGGAGTTCCATTGAAAGTTCTTTTTTATGCCTTGTTAATTGAACATTTTCTCGTTCAAGTCGAAGAACCAAAGCATAATAATCACTATCTCTAAGTCTTTTTACTTCATTTTTGTACTTGGCTAACTCGGCCCTTAAAAAAATAATCATTTGTTGGAGCTGTATTGGATCATTGTTTTTCACAATATCATTGTCCATCATCACACCCCCCTAGCCTGAATATCTTTTTAGTAAATCGACCACCTCTTCAAGCTGCTCTCTACTTTCCTCTAGTAAATCATCCAGCTGCTTCATCCATTTTTCTTCTAACTTTGAATTCTCTATTTGTTCAACATGACTCTTTTCGCCTGAAACAAGATAAGCCATTAATAGCTGTAATGTACTTTTTTCAAGAAAGGCAAAGCTATTATCTTGTTCATTACGACGACTTAGCTGTTCCTTTACTAATTGTTGAATTACACTACCGAACTCTTGTTTTTCGTTGTCACCCATTGTCTTCCTCCTGTGTTTGGCCCATTCCATTTAGATTAATTGGATTTAAAACAACAACACCTTCTGTGAGCTGATCGCAATATGTAAAACCCATAATCGTGCCTGAATATGATAAATTATGGGACCATTTTATTTGAAAATTGGTAAATGAAATGGTTTCATTCGGTTCGATTGTTGATTTACCAACTGGTCTCAGCCAATACTCCTCTTTGCTTGATTTGTCATTAAAACGCTCCCACTGACTCTGCCCCTGAGTTTTAAAATTCGGAGTGAAATTTTCATGAACATATCTCCCTGAAAAGTAAAACGGTGACTCCTTGGGTATTGTTATACACAAAGATGGGTTCGTGACGGCTGCACTACCAATATTACGAATATGATAGGAGCCTAAACATAAACTCTCTTGCTCAGGATCATAAGAAATATTAAGTGCAGTTGTAAAATAACTAATGAGGTTAATCCTATTCGGAATTGCTAATTCCTCAACCAACCTTTTAATATCATGAACATAGGCATTTGTTTGTTCTTTTAGTGCCTGTATCTTGTCTTCAATACGATCTGCCACTTTAAACCTCCTTGTTATTTCCATTAAAAAAAGAGAGGATTACCCTCTCTTCATAGTATGACTTTCTTCTTTTTGTTATCACAATTAACCAACAGTTGGGAAAATAACTGGGCATTGTTGTGGACGAACCGCAGTTGGACATGAGAATGGTAAGTCTGCTCTTGGTTCGCAGAAAGTTGCTAAAAATTCCACAGTAACTGGGAATGTAGATTGAATACTTTGACAAACAGCAACAGTAATTGTCAACGCAGAGAACGTGATTGTACCTGCTGCAGCACCTGTTCCAACACTAAGTGTTCCAGTTGTACAAACGAAGCAATCTAAATCTGTGTATAAAATTTCAACGTCTGTTCCCTTAGGTGCACATAATGTCACTTGCTCACAGCGAGAAACTGGAATATTATTGCTTGTGAAAACAGTACCATTAGGTAAAGTAACGACAATTGTTAGAATGAAGTTCTTTTGAACATTTAGATGTTGCAGACAAACAGTTGATCCATCAATAGAGAATTGGCGATTCTCACGGTTCAGAATCACAATTGGATTTGTAGTTGCTGGAATTACTCGACAAGTAACAATAGCACCTGTTAAGTCAGTAGTTGCTGTAACACCTGGGAATGTAATTGGTCCAGTAGGTGAAATATCAAACGACATTTCTTTTACAATCCAGTCGTATACCTTATCAACATTTATACAGATTAGTTCCTGCGCCTGGGATGGCATATGCTCTTGCATCCTTTTGACACCTCCATAAAATTTTTATCTTTCGTTTGTAGCATATGTTTTTCAGCTATAAGTGCATGGGCTAACAAATAGTTACATTGGATATTTATTAAAATCAATCAAGATTTGTTTTCATACTCCTCCCTCATTAACGAGACGAATCAAAATGTTGAAAGAACCGTTATATTTGTAACAGAAAGTCAATATTTTTAATAAACTAATAATGGACTGAAAGGGGTGAACTACAATGGAAGAGTCAAAATTGTATACCACTCAAGAAATTGAAAATTTAAAGGAAAAAATTGAATCTTATAGAGAATCGTTAACCTCGTTAAAAATGGGGAAGTCAATTGAAGATTTCCTTTATATGAAGCAGGAGTTTGATGGACTAAAAACACAGATGGCCCATTTAGAAGGGATTACAGAGACATTGGATACTAAACAAAATTCATATATAAAAGGATACGACGATCAAATTAGGGTTCTTTCAACACAGCTTGAGTCTTTGAATCAAACCATTGAAGGAATGAACCAAGAGATTTTATCAATTTTAAATAAACTGTTACCAGTTAAAGGAAATGATGCAAAAACCATAATGCCCTCCATTGACATGCCTGCTCAAACCTATTCTAATCTTTTACCTAGACAACCTAGAATGACACAGACAGCAGATCAAACTACAATTACATCAGCACAACCTTCTTATAGACTACTACAAAGTGTGGCAGGTAAAGCCAAAAACCACCAACCAAATGTAAATATCGGGGGTCCCTCTCCTCAGAATGGTCTACCGGAAACTAAACCTGAAGAACGGCATTTTAATCAGCAATATTTCCAATCAATCAATACGCACCCCAGCCAAATATACAATGGTTTATACAGAAACACGACAGTTGAATCCACCTTCCATTTTAAAAATGCCATGGATGCAAAGGAAGTTCCAGTAAGTGTATATGATCCATCTGCCGTACAGCCTGCTTCAAGAGAAGAAAACATCGAGAATGATACTTTACAATCTTCTATAGTTAATGAATCAGATAGCACTAAAACTGAAACATTAAATAATCCTATGGAGGCTGTGAAAATTGAGAATGAACATAACAATCTTGAGAATCCCATTGTAACGAATGAATCGATAGAACAAGTTATCTTGGAGCAACTTAGCGAACCTGTTAGTCAAGACATTGAAGCAATAGCTAGTGAGCCTCTCAACCAAATCATTGCAGAAACAGTAGCAGAACCTTCAGCTATAGATCATTCTCCTTCATTGGAAACAGAAGAATATGTTGAAGTGTATCATGCTGATGCAACCTATGAGGTTCATCTGTCCTTTGAAGAAGAGATCATGCAACTTGAATCTGTAAACAAGCCGATTGAGGAAGACCATAAAAAGGGAAAAAACTCATTTTTCGATTTCTTTAAAAGATGGAGTTAACATTATCTTAAACATCCACTATGTCAAAACATACATAGTGGATGTCTTTATGTGTCAAATAAAAGCAGTCATTAAGAAATCATTGAATTTATAGGTGAAATAGATAATTGCCCTTAACCCCTAATCTGAAATGAATAGAATAATGAAGAAAGGGGGTGTAAAAATGTGTTTGAATAACTCAATGTGTGGCTGTTCAGGTAACGGTCATGGTAACGGGGAGTGTACTGCACTGGGACCTTTTGTTGCAATTGACGCTGCATGTATTACTCCACCAGTAGCTACTGGTTCTATTATCCCATTCTCATCAGGAATAACTCCTGTTGCTTTAGTGTCTCTTGCTACTGGTTTAGTTGGTACTGTAAGTCTTGTTGGATTTGGTACATCTGTTCCAGGAGTTGCTCTTGCTGGCGTTAATATCGATTTAACATCTAGTCTTGCTACTGAAGCATTTACGGTTCCACGTCCAGGTACAATTACATCTATTTCTGCTACAATCTCAGCAACTGCTGCTTTAACTCTAACTGGAACAGCGACTGTCAGAGCACAGATTTACCGCGCAGTTCAAGGAAGCAATGTATTCAGCCCTACTGCAGCATTTGTTGATTTATTACCAGCTTTACCACTAATAGCATTAGCAGTAGGTACGATTGCAAGTGGTAATGCAAACGTTTCAGTACCTGTAAGTACTGGTGATCGTTTACTAATGGTATTCTCTATGACTACTACAGGAGTTGCTGCTACACTTGCTGGTAACGCAAGTGCTGGTATTACTATCGTATAAAATAAACTTAAATAAAAAATGAAAACAAGTGATTTCCTTATTAGCAGAAATCACTTGTTTTTTCATAAAACATCCATATTTATTTAACCAAAGCATTCTGAATATGTGCCAAATGATGCTTACCATGCCATGCATAAAGGCCAATTGCATGCTCAAGAGTCGTCAGGCCTGAATCAGGATGATTAAAGGCTCTTTGTAATTGTTCATCCGATAAGCTTGACAGTAAATAAACCCAACGTTCATGTAAGCTTTCAATTAAATTAAAAGAAATTGCTACTGGCATTTCAGAATCTGGTAGCTGTGCCCATTCTGCCTCATTGTATGGCTTAATGGTTGGTACATCCTCTGTTAAAGCTAGCTTAAAACGAATATAGCTATTCATATGACTATCAGCAATATGATGGACTAGCTGTGTCACTGTCCAGCCATTTTCACGATAAGATTTTACTAAGTCTTGCTCGCTTGCACCACTTAATGCCTCTGCAAGTTGTTTTGGTAACAAACGAATTTCATTAATCCACTCTAGTACTTGCTGTGAATTCATTTCTTTGGGAAATTGGAATTGTCCAATGGGATAACGTAAATCTTTCATACTGCTGACCTCCATTTTATTTTTTATATTACCAATTTAATATTTTTCTTGCTACAACCATGCACTGTAATTATCTATGTTCAATAGCTTTTCGCATTTAAATTTCTGAATGGCGTCTTCAGCATCTTGTGCATTTCAGAAATATGAAAGCAATACACAATGCAAGCTTACATGCGCACACCATACACCTCCTTTCCCAATACATATACAAACATCAAAAACCCTTATTTTATAAGTATAAATAATTACAAAATAAGGGTTTACTATTATTCCTGGATATCGTATATCAACGTATCAAAGTATTTTTCATTTGTATACAGTAGAATAGCCCATTCACCAGGCTTAGGAACTTTCACATGAGAAGGTGTATGAGCATCTGCTCCATTAACAGGTCCTCCGAGTCCTATGCTCCAACCATTCACTAAAATCGGTTGTATGACTTTAGAGTCTCTATGGTATCCAATAACCGTTAATTCTGTATCTCGTACTTCATCTATTCCCCATAGATGCCACATCCATTTTTGTGTGCTTAAACTTGGCATATCTGCACCAATGACACCCGACTTATCAGCATTACCAATAATGCCTCTATCACCAAATTCCACTGCCTTTTGATTCCAATCAACTGATGCAATATCACTTTCTTGCACAAAATCAGGTAGATCCTCTGGCATTGTAACATTTGCTTTGTCTGTACAACCCACTAAAAATAATAGCAATATACATCCAAATACAACTCGTTTCATAACATCCCCCCTTTCTTATGAAACGTTTGTTTTAACCAGATTGTTACAGATAATTCTGTAAATTATGAAACTATCATTTTATCGTACTCTTTACATTATCAACTAATGACTTTAATGGATGGAGAATTGTAATTGCCGTGTGATCTTCAAATCGTTGCGCTGCATCCACCATCGATAGCTGGGCAACCGATATGGATTTTTCTTCAGCTGACAAAGTATGCAAAGCCCTTAAAATAGCATCATCATAGGCTTCCTTTTTCCCCTGCATAATGAGATCAAATGTATGCTCAATAATTTTTCCCTCTACATCTACTGATACTCCTTGATGCTTAGCATATTGGTGAAGTCTTGCCATCGTTCCTTCGACAGTTGCAGGATTTGTAAAAAGAATAAATTGAGGCTGTTGCTTACATATACTTTCAAAATAGGGCTCATCTATCTTTATGATAGGGATCGAGGGATCGAGCAAAGTTTCATCCTCTAATAAAGCAATATAATTTGTACACGTTATTAAAATGGCATCCACATCACAACTAATTATCCATTCAATTTGCTCCTTAACTTTACGTGCTAAACCATCACTACCTTTAGACACGTGCTGTATCACGCCAGGGTCTACAAAATGGAGTATCTCTATGTCTTCAGCGCTTTGAAAAGCCTGCTCAATGTATTGTATATTGGAATAATGAGCATGCAAGCAGGCGACCTTTTTTCTCAATTAAACTCCTCCTCATTGGAAAGTCTCTTTTCCATGGTTGCTATTACTAGAGAGTTACCATTACGATTCTTCACCATTTCCTCTTTCGTTACAACATAACCTAAAGAACGATATAACTCAATATTACGTGGAACACTCATACGTACTTTGCACTGACTAATTGTAATCCCCTTCGATAGTGTATATTGTTCAAGCCAAGAAATTAGTGTTTTAGCTAAACCTTGTCCCTGTCTTTCTGGGATAACTGAAAGTCTAAAAAAATAAATTCCCTTTGTACTGAGGGTAAACCTTACCATGGCAACTGGCTGTTTTTCGATATAGCCAATAAACGCTTGTTCACTTTGCTGCATTGCCTGCTCAATAGAATCCACCGTTTCACTTAGTGCACTGGATGGTGGAGTAGCCTTTTCATATTCTTGAAACGCCTGTAGCATCACCTGATGTATAACTGGGGCATCCTTGCTCTGTGCTAAAACAATTTCCATCCTAAAGCACCTCTTATCGTTTTTTATTCATAATAGTGCATATTAAAACAAAAAGAAACCGTATTATTTCGAATACGGCCTACTACTTAGTATGTTTATCTTTCACTTTTGCTTCCTTTTCAATATGCTTTCTCGCTATTTTCAAACGTTGGATATCCTTTTTCTTAAGAGGAATAATCTCTTCCTTCATCATCTTAATATAAGAAATCATTAATAAAAGTAACACCACTGTAAAGGGTAATGCAGCAATTAACGAGGCCGTTTGTAATGCTTCAAGACCTCCTGTATACAATAAAACACCTGAAATAGCTGCCATCAAAACACCCCATACAAACTTTGATAAAATGGTGGGATTTAAAGATCCTTTTGTCGTCATACTTGCCATAATAAAGGTGGCGGAATCAGCAGAGGTAATTAAAAATATTATGATTAAAAGTATTCCAATTGTGGATGCAATCACTGAAAGTGGTAAGTGTTCAAAAAGCTGGAAAAGAGCAACCGTTACATCATTATGAACAGATTGAGCGATTTGTGCATCTTGATGTAAATCAAACCACATCGCAGTTCCTCCAAAGGTCGCGATCCAAAAGCAGGCAATGAGGGGCGGAATAATTAATACACCTATAATAAATTCTCGTATAGTCCTGCCTTTGGATACACGAGCTATAAAGGAGCCTACAAATGGTGACCAAGCAATCGCCCATGCCCAGTAAAAGATTGTCCAATCCTTCACCCAAGTTCCACCAACATATGGCTGCATCCTTAAACTATATTGAATAAAATTTGAAATATAATCACCAATAGCTAATGTAAAGGTTTCAAGTATAAAGATTGTTGGGCCTGTAATAAAAACAAATAAGAGTAAGACGATTGCTAAAGTCATATTGACATTACTCAGAATCTTCATCCCTTTTTGTAGACCTGTTGTGGCTGATAACATATAGCCAATAAACATGATAAGAATAATGGCCACTTGCAAGATAAATGTATCTGGCAAACCAAAAACAAATGTCAAACCTCCATTTGTTTGTAATACGCCTAGCCCTATAGACGTTGCTACTCCCATGACGGTAGCAATTACTGCGAGAATATCGATCGTTCCTTTAACGACTCGATTTGTTCCAGTGACAGGCTCTAAAGCAGTGGAGATGAGCATATTTCTTTTTTTATTGAATTGTACAAAGGCCATAACAAGGCCCAATATGGCATAAACAGACCACTGGCTTAATCCCCAATGAAAGAATGAATATCCCATCGCCAGTCGGGCTGCATCCGTTGATAGCGGTTTTGTGTCACTGAAGGGTGGTGAAAAATAATGACTCATTGGCTCAGCTACTCCCCAGAAGACCAAACCGACACCAAGTCCAGCTGAAAAGAGCATGGAAATCCAAGTTAGAAAACTAAACTCAGGGCGACCATCTTCCGATCCAAGGCGAATGGTACCATATTTGCTAATTGCCAAGCCAAATAAAAAAATAACGATAATAAAGACTGACATTAAATAAAACCAGCCAAAATAATCCGTTGTCATATGAAATACGCTGTTTGCTACGTTCTTAAATTTTTCTGGTATCGTTGCTCCGATAATGACCAAAAGAAAAATTGCTCCACTTGAAATAAGAAATACTGGGTTTCTTAAAATTTTATTTTGCATACAGCGCCTCCATTTATCCCAGACAGATGACCAAATTTCCTTTATTATGCGTATCATTCGTTAATTTTATTAATAAATAAAAAAGAAACCGCATTATCAAAAGACAATGCGGTCTACTATTAATGTGATTTATGCATAAAACGTATGGCTCTACTCATAACAGTTGGTACGATCGAAGCATGATTTTCGTTTAAAGCCTCATAAAATTCAACATTCATTATTTTTTCTAATACTGTCGCCATTTGGCGCGCATCATCCACCATAAAGGTTTCAAGTTCACCAGCGCTCAAAAACAAAGTTTCGTTCATGTCTTGATGCTCGTTCAGAAATACTGAAGCACACTGCACTAATTCATGCTCATTCCACCAAATGGATGGGCTAATAGCTAGATAGCGCTGGAAGCTGGATTGGTGGTGAAATAGTTGCCACAGTGCAAAGTAACCTCCTAGGGAATGACCAAATAAAGCTTGCTGTGCTTGATTTACTGGATATTGTGCCTCAATCGTCGGCTTTAGCTCTTCTTCTATAAAGAGACTAAAATCCACTGCTCCTCCAAGCTTCTCATGACCTTTTCCTTTAAATCTTGCTGGATAAATATAAGACTCCGCAGGTGCTGTAAAATCATAAAATCTTCTTTCACGCATATCGTCGCCATGACCAATTCCAATAACAATAGCTGGAAGGATACCTGTTTTTGGTGCATTACGACTTTGTAGACGCACCGCTTCCTTTACAAGGTTAAAATAGGATGAGCCATCAAGTACATACAAAACTGGAAAGCCATCTTGTGGCGCTTCCTCCTCTGGCACATAGATATTAATCGTGTACAAATAATTTGTCAATTTTGAAGTCATATGTTGTGTAATGTAGTCTACTTTAGTTGTATTCATTAGATATCCTCCTTCAAAATTTCATAGCCATAACATACAGGTGTATTGGTTACAGGATCTTCCATAATGCGTGCATCAATATTAAATACTTTACGCATTACCTCAGCACTTAAAATTTCCTGTGGCGTGCCAGTTTGCATAATAATACCCTTACGCATTGCAATAAGATGATCTGAATATCTGGCCGCGTGGTTAATATCATGTAGAACCATCACTACTGTACAGCTGTGGTGCTCATTTAAACTTTTAACAATGTCCAATACCTCTAGCTGATGCGCCATATCTAAATAAGTAGTAGGTTCATCCAATAGCAAGATATTTGTTTCTTGTGCTAAGGCCATAGCTAGCCAAACACGCTGACGCTGACCTCCTGAAAGCTGGGCAAGCTCCCTATTTCGATATTCCATCGTATTAGTAACTGTTAAAGCCCATTCAATCATTTCCTCATCCTTATTCGTTAAACGATTGACATTGTTGCGATGTGGATAGCGACCATACGCAATTAACTCCTCCACTTTCAATTGACCAGGAGCTATCGGTGTTTGAGATAATATTGCTAGTTTCTTGGCAATATCTTTGGTCGATAAATTTTGCATATTTTGCTCCTGCAAATATACCGTACCTTGTTGTTTTTTTAAAATACGTCCTATCGTTTTAAGGAGTGTAGATTTACCACAACCATTTGGACCGATGATTGTAGTCACTTTGCCCTCTTCTATCGTTAAATTTAACCCTTCAAAGACACGTACCTGCTCATAACCTGAAGCCAAATTTTCCATTCTAAATGCAGTTTGCACGCCATTTCCTCCTATGCCTTAGATTTCACCAGTAAATACAAGAAATATGGAATCCCAATAATTGAAACAACAATACCTACAGCCAGTTCCGATGGTGCAAAAACGGTTTTACCAATAAAATCAGCGAGGATTAACAGACCTGCACCAATTAAAGCACTCACTGGCATAACGTAACGGTGCTGAATACCAACAAGCTGCTTGGCAATGTGGGGGGCCATTAAACCTATGAAGCCAATACTCCCTGATACAGACACACAAGCACTGACAAGACCTACACTGGCTAGTAACAGCTTCATTTTCTCCTTTTCAACAGCTATTCCTAAACTTGTGATGCTATCCTCTTCAAGCTGAAAATAATCGAGTAAATATGATTTTCTATGCACATATATTCCTAAAATCAAAAGCCAAGGTAGCATCGTAAGCGCAAAGATCCAATTCGCATTATAAATTGAACCTGCCATCCAAATAGCCGCTGATTCAAAATCTTGTGCACTCATTTTTAAGGATAGGAACAAGGACAAAGCTCCAAATCCACTATTGATAGCTATACCAGTTAAGATTAATCGCTGCATATCCAGATGACCATTTTTTAAAGCAAATGAAAAAATCAGGATAGCTGCAATTGTTCCACCGATAAAACCGAATAGTGGCATCATTAAAATTGACATCCAGCTGTTCATATCTGCACTCACTAGCTTTACTTGAAAGAAGTACATGAATAGTACGACTGCTGCACCAGCTCCAGCATTAATCCCTAATATTCCTGGATCTGCTAGTCCATTGCGTGTAATCCCCTGTAATACAACTCCTGCCATACCTAAGCCAATACCGACAAGTCCAGCAATGACAATCCGAGGTAAACGGAATTCAAATATAACAAGATCAAACTTTGAATTTGACTCGATCCGCAGCAATGTTTTGATAACATCCATTACAGACATATCAAAAACACCATTTGTAATATGTAAATAGCTCGCAACTAAAATCATTAAAACAAGCATCAGCATGGTTAAAAAGAATACACTTGAGGTTTTTTTACGCACGTTTTTCACCTCCGTGCTTACGAACTAAATATAAGAAGAATGGTACACCGACCAATGCGGTTAAGACACCAATTGGCGTTTCAAATGGATAATTGACAACGCGGCTCAGGACATCACAAAGCACTAAGAAAAAGGCTCCAATGACAGCTGCACAAGGAATAATATAGCGATAATCAACACCAACAAGGAAGCGTGTAATATGTGGTATGACTAACCCTACAAAGGCGATTTTCCCTACAAGTGCAACCGCTGTCCCTGTCAAACATACGACAGCTAGCATGCTAATAATACGAACTACTTTTGTTTTCTGTCCTAGCCCCATGGCAATATCTTCACCTAATGAAGTAATGGTAATCGCTTTTGCCGATAATAAAGCCAAGATCAACCCAGTTAAACCAAATGGAATAGAAAGAATCAGCATATCCATATTTACCATATGTACCTTTGTGTTATACCAAGCACTTACTGTTTGTGATACTTGGAAATACATCGCAATAGCAGTAGCAATACTACTTAAAAATGTGCCAATGACCGTTCCAATTATGGCTAGCCTTACTGGAGATAAGCCATTGCGGATTAACGAGCCAAAACCAAAGACAATACCAGCTCCCAATGCAGAACCAAGCATCGATAATAAAATCATTTGATAGTTTGGTAGCCCTGGAAAAAAAACAATGGCTAATGTAATGACAAATGCAGAGCCATCATTGACACCCATTAATGAAGGCGAGGCTAAATAGTTTCGTGTAATCCCCTGCATGACTGCACCGGCAACTGCTAAAAATGCTCCAACTAGTAATACCGCGGCAACTCTTGGAATACGGCCTGTTCTTATAATTTGATGATCGACATCCGATGGATCAAATGCTGTCATCGACTGCCATACTGTAATGGCACTAATATCTTTTGTCCCATACATAACAGAAATAAGTGCCACAAGGGCAATAAGGAAAGGAGATATCGCTAATATTGAAAACGACACTATGTTTGTTTTTTTCAACTTTCACACCTTTTTCTTTATCCATTTTGCGGTACACAATATCAATCACTTAAGTGTATACCCTTAACAACGCCTGCAATGAAAAATGCCACATCTTACAAAAGGCTGGTAATAGCCCGGTGATATCACCAAATCTACTACCAGCCTGTTTATACTATTTAAATAATTTTTCAGCCGCAGCATCTAAGAATTTCACCTTAGACCAAGCAGTACCACCTTGTGCTAATGGCTCAATTGTGTTGACGAAAACTTGATTATTTTGTGTTGCCTTTAAGCTAGTGAAAATTGGATTCTTTTGTAGCTCCTCTAAAGCTTTTGGCGTATCCTTATTCTCGGAATCCTCGAATTGCAGGAAAATCACATCTGGATTTACTTGTGCTAATGTTTCAAGTGATAGTTCCGCTTGCGCCTTAGCTGTTGTAACAACTTCTGGTACAGGTGCTCCTAAATCTTCATATAGAACAGGGTTTAAATAAACGCCTGCTGGATAGATGTACATCACTCCACCACGAACACGGATGATTAATACTTGCTTATCTGCTAATTGCTCCTTGGATTTTACTTGGGCATCAGCAACTTTGGCTTCATAGTCAGAGATGATTTTCTTTGCATCCTCTTCCTTCCCAGCTAATTGTGCAAGCAATGTTAAATTTTCTTTCCAATTTGTTGAAATATGTGAGTATGGAATCATTGTTTGAATTTTGTTGAGCTTTTCAGCCGTTTCTTCAGGGAATTTCGAAGTACCCACAATTACATCAGGATCCAGATTAAGAATGGCTTCTGCATTTGGCTCCATTTTATTTCCTACAAGTGTAGCTCCTTCAAAATCTGTTGCTAGATAGGCAGGAACTTTTCCACCTACTTCTAGAACACCTACTGGCTTAATACCAAGCATTGCCGCATCTTCCATTGATTCAAGACTGGCAGCGACAATGTTCTTTACTTCGGCTGGTAGCTCATATTGCTCGCCTAAGTACGTGATGGTCTGCGTTGATTTAGCTTGCTCTGTCTGTGATTCTGTTGCACTTGTCTCTGCTGTATTAGCTGTTGATGTTGCTTCCTCAGCTTTGTCTGTTCCACATGCAGCCAGTGATAATGCTAATAGTGCTGGTGCACACATTTTAAAATATTTATTCATAGATATTCTCCCCTAACGAGCTCATATTGATAATGATAATCGTTTTCATATATAAGTCAATATATAATTGATACTCATTATCATTTACGGATACTATCCTAACAAAGTGAAAAAAGATTGTGAATGGACGATTTCGAAAATGACATGGATTTTTGCCGATTTAAGCAATAAAAAAACTGCTTCTTTTTTATAAGAAACAGTCAATTATACATATCTGGCTTCCTCTATTTTTAACTTGCGATAGGCTGAGGGAGATAAACCCGTACACTTTTTAAATACTCTGCTAAAATAAAAACAATCTACATATCCAACACATTCCGCAATTTCAGCTACAGGTATTCCACCATATTCTAGTAAGTCTTTCGCACGTCGTATACGGTATTCTGTTATATATGTACTTGGATTCATACCTGTATGCTGCTCAAATAAATAAGCAAAACGACGACGCTCAATGCCCAATTCCATCGAGATATTTGATACTGAGATTTGCTGTGCATAATTTTCATGTATATACTGTAATGCCTGTTCCATTAATTCGCTGGCACTATCTAAAACCTGCATTTTTGCCGCTACAAGGATATCTTCCAACAAATTCATAAATAATGTCTTAGACTTGAATACAGCCATATTACCAGGAAAGGAATAGCTTTCTACTAATTGCTGAACATGGCTAATAATTTGTGTGTTAAAGCCTGTATTGATTAGAAAATGTTGCTCGGCTAGTGGATATAGATTTATTTCTTCTGTAGGTAGGCTGTAATGAACAACTGCATACTCCCAACCTTTATGGCCAGTCGCTCTCACTTCTATCGGCATCTGGGGGCCAGCATGGGCAATCATTCCTGGCTCCATCATATAGGGGGTTCCATTAAAGCTAAAGATCGCACTCCCTGCAAGTGGCACTACTAAACCACACTTTTCTGGAGCTGTTGTTCTACCAGCATCTACTTCACCTGGCTCCATTTTTTTAGTAAAAACATCTGTAAATTTTACAGAAGCATGTGCAAAGTAATCAATTAAATACTTGATATCCATATGCTAACTCCTATACATGTATAACATTCTGAATCTGTGAAAAATGATGTAAATCATGATTGATTAATCCTACAAAATAGTCGATTATAGTCATTTCTGACTGCCCAATTTTAAATGACTGTTGCCATTGCTCATCTGTCCATTGCTGAATATCCTGCAATAATTGACGCCTTGTGGAAATAAAATCATTCAATGTTTCCTCCATTGTTTGTTCACGGCTTTTCTTAGCTGCCATCGTATTCAAATGTGCTACATCTGGCCCTTTCGGCAGACGCTCATCTGTAAAGAGAAAAGGAATTCGGTAATTTTGCACAAACTTGTCCCATGGAGGAAGATGCCCAATTACCTCTGCAACCGACCATTTCCCAGGTTCAATGGGCATACGCCATTGTGCCTCAGATAACCCTCGTAAATTATCTATCCAATCTAAAGATTTTATATAGTGTTTAATGACATAGGTTTTATCTTGTTGCAATTGTTCCCCCTCTTTCTTTTTTTATTGAAGATGAATTTTCAATTCTGGCCAACATAAATGCCATTGTTTTTGCTGAATTCTTTGACGATAAATCGCATAGGCATACTTATTTTCTAGGTAAAACGATGTTGGCTCTACTATGCCTGCTCCTAAAAGATGAATACCGTACGGTGCTGCAATCTCTAGTACCCCATCTGATAATTTTACTCCAATTGCCGTTGGGATTTCTGGGAAATGAGAGATTCCATCAACAGCAGACTGATATGGTTTACTACCATTTAGGACATGCATTCGTGCTTGATTTTTCACGGACCAAGGCTCGTTTGGAGATAACTTTCTCAGTTCTCGCTCATACTGCTTCTCTACTTCTTCTGCTAAATTTTCTTTATCAAAATATATCACATCAATATCAGCAATTGGTGTTCTTTCTTTTTTATTATGAAGGTAATCCCATACCTTTGAGCGAATAATTCCTGCGCATATCCACCAATCTGGTAGTTGCAAGTTTTCTACTGTGGATAAAATGCTCATCACCCAGTCATCAGATGCAATTAAGTTCTTCAGCTCTTCCTCCGATTGAAGCAACCTCATTCTGTCAGCCTCCATTAATATAAATTAAATTTATAAATCACTAAAAATTATATATTAGATTTATACATTAACACCATTTACCCTAAAGCTAATAAAAGAAAGGGAGAAGCTTATGAATAAAATGATCATGCTGTTATTATTTGTACTACTTAGCTTAGTTGGACTTTTCTATACAAACATTTCTTTAACACTCGTATGTATCGGGATGGTAGCTGCTTTTATCGGTACACTTGCAGGGGGTGGTGGACTAATTACACTTCCTGCCATGATGCTTGTCGGTATCCCTATTCAAACAAGTATTGCCACAAACAAATTTTCGACAGGCATTTCATCTTTATCCAGTATTTTTTTTCTACTCTATCAGAAGGAGCTACATCTCACATCTATCATCAAATATATAGCTCTTGCTATTGTTGGGGGGATTTGCGGCTCACTTTTAGCGGTTTCGCTGTCTGAGCAAACTATGAACTATATGGCCTGTGTACTACTTCTTTTGGCTTTAGTCGTAACTTTGAAAAATAAGGCGTTGACGGAAGTTCCTGATTCGCTAGAACATCAAGCACCTCATTTTTGGCAACCATTTTTCATCGCTATGTATGATGGTGGTTTCGGCCCTGGCTCTTCGACATTTAGCATCTTACACTATCTACGTACTCATCATACTTACATAAAGGCTGTACAGCTCACTCGAGTACTCCTCTTCGGGAGCTGTACAGGAGCATTTATTGTGTTTTATCACACTGGCTTTATTCAATGGCACTATGCAATTGCTATGGCAGTTGGCTCCATTATAGGCTCCCAATTAGGTCTTATAGTGCTCCCATACATTCCATTAAAAATAGCCAAAACACTACTAACATTGATTATTATATTGTTGCTTGTTCAAGTTACATTGAAAATAATTTAATGACCACTACTCAAATGCTCATGAATTACCTTCCATTGATCGTTAACTAATGTAAAAATATTAGTTGCTCTACCGCTACCTGATACAAATTTTTCGTTATGATAGCCTTCATAGTGATATGTATAAAGACAGGTAGCCGTCGTTTCATCAACGGTTAACCATTTTACATCAGTAGCTGAATAAACCTCTTCTTTAATGACATTCCATGCATGCTTGAAATAAGCCTCAATCTCCTCTGTTGTTGTGCATGTTTTATCAGAAAACCAATAAATTGCTTGTGGATGCAAAATAGCCTTTACTTGATTAAAATCATGGGTATTTGTTGCTTGGATATAATGTTCCAATGCTTGTTGATGTGTCATCTTCACCCCTCCTTTTTTTACAATATTATCCGATAATTAACTTTTTATAAATCACTAGTTCTGTATCCCTTTCTGCTTTGACAGTAAATAGATGGCAGCTATAATTAAGAAAAAACCACAGACCTGAAGATTAGTTATTTTTTCATCCAATAGAATAGAAGATAAAATCATACTACTAATTGGCAATAAGCTAGTAAGTACACCTGCCCAAGATGCTGAAATTACTGCAAGACCCTGTTGCATCAAAAGAAACGCTATGACGGTTACAACAATGCCGAAATACAATACTAATCCCCACTCTGCAGCTGATATTTCTTTAAATTCAAAATATCTGCTTTCAGCTACAGCAAATGGGAAAAATAATATGACGCCAAATAAGCTAACCATAGTTGAGACTGTAAGAGCACTCATACGATAAGAAATTAACTTACCAATGATGATAAATAAAGATTCACAGAATACTGCACCTAAAATGAATAGATTGCCTAATAATGAAGTTGAAAAATGGTTAGTAGTAGAATGGTTAGCAATGTTCATAAGGATGGCTCCCACTACGGCAAGAAGTATGCTAATACCCATATTCCTCGTTAATTTCTCCTTCAAAATAAAATAGGATAGGAATGCCGTGCAGACTGGCAGAGTACCAGTAATAATACCAGCTTCCATAGCAGTCGTTTTTGAAAGACCATGGAGCATTAATAGATTAAATAAAAACACCCCTAATAACGCTTGTAAAAAAATCGCTACTAACTCTTTTCTGTTTAATGTTGAAAATCCCTCTATCTTTATCCACAAAGGAATCAAAATAATTGCAGCCACAAGAAATCTTAGTTCATTAGCTAAGAAAATTGGAAAACTTTGAACAACCAATTTGCCCGCAACAACTGAACTACCAACGATACTCATCGCCACAATAACTTTCCCACTACTCCCGATCCACCTATTCATTTTTCTATACTACTCGTTCCATGGATTCATTAATAATATCGGTTACTGCTAAATATAGGTTTTCAGGGTGTTCAGCAATTCGGTGGCAAAGATATAAGTACCACTCATTTCCATACGTTAAATATACTCTACAACGATAATCTTTCCTTCTTAATTCATTGAGTAATGTAGGGCGTACACCATAAAGCATCTCAACTTCAACATTTGGGTTCTCAAGATATTGACGTCGCTCTATCTCTTGAATAAGCATTTCATCATGTGTAGCGATTGATAACGGATGATTCGCATTTACTAACTGATCAACATAATCAAGATAATGCTTATTCAGTTCTTCTGATCTGATCATGGCTATATCGACAGACTCTTGAAAAGCCCCTTTAACAAGTCTTATTTTCCCTGGATATTGCATAAGTTCTTGTAAATCTAACTTTGTACGATAAAGATGCACTTGCAATGTAATTCCAACATTTGTATACTTCGTTGCTATTTTTTTGTAAAGAGTAATAATATCACTAGTCTTTGAGGACTCTTCCATACTTATCATCAAAGTTATTCCATACCGCTGAGCTTTTTGTGTAAGCTCTTCAAGATGCTTATAAGCAATCTCAGCATTAATAGAAAGACCTATATGAGATAAATCGAAAGATACTGTTTGCTTTAAAGATAAAATCCCCATTTCCTCAATTACTTGTAAAAGCTCATCCTTTGCTCTTTGACAATCCCTTAAATTGGTTGTATTTTCCCCAATATATTCAATGGAGATATTATAATTGTCATTAAGATAATTACGTGCAGCAGCGATGGCATCCTCTCTTTTTTCTCCTGTTACATACCTTTTTGCTGCTTTCCATAATAATGGGTAGAGCTCTGTTGATTGCTGCACCGCATATTTCAAGCGCTCGTCTCGTGCCGCGGCTTTTAAGGCCTGAATCACTAATTCTTCTGTTTTCTTCATATTTATTCCCCCTCTTCGGTATTGGTAAGTACTTTATCATGATAAAATTGGTAACTGTAGAACCACTTTAAAGTGATTTTAAAGGTACCACTTTCAAATCGGAGGTATGTAAAATGTTATGGATACCTATAGATCGAGCATTAGATATTCCTTTAAATCGTCAAATCTATCAGCAAATACGGGAAAAAATTTTAAGTGGACAACTTCAGGCAGGTGAAAAATTAGTATCAACACGAGAGCTTTCAGTAGAATTAAAAGTATCAAGAAATGTCATATTAGAAGCTTATGATCAGTTACTTGCCGAAGGATTTTTAATTGCACGAAGAGGAGCTGGTACATTTGTTGCAGAAGGCACATTGTTACCACAACAGACCAAACCTCTTATTACAAATAAAGCAGGAGATCCAATAGTAGGGAAAGAGGTTGTAAACTTACGCTCGGGTATTCCAGCACTCGACTTGTTTCCTCGTAAAACTTGGGCGAGGATAAGTCACCAGCTATGGCACGATAGTGAGTCCTCCATATTAGGATACGGGGTTCCAGAGGGGCGCATAGAATTAAGGCATACTCTTGCCCACTACTTATTAAGGACAAGGGGCGTTGAATGTCATCCAGAGCAAATTATTATTACATCTGGTGCGACACAGGCAATGATGCTTGTGTCGAGATTATTGCTGTCATCTAATGATATTGCTATTATGGAAGATCCTATAACGAATGATATTCAAACTATCTTTAAAGCTTCTGGTGCTACCATTTATCCGGTACCAGTAGATGAATTCGGGATGAAAACAAGCCTATTACCAGATAATATAGATCCTAAACTTGTCTTTCTAACTCCTTCTCATCAATTTCCTTTAGGAAGTACCTTACCTATTCAGCGTAGAATTCAATTAATTGAGTATGCTAGAAAGAATCATTGCTTTTTAATAGAAGATGATTATGATAGTGAGTTTCGCTACGAAGGGCCACCTGTTAGCTCTTTACAGGGCCTAGATCCAGAGCTAGTTCTCTACATCGGTTCTTTTAGTAAAATTCTCTCTCCCGCATTAAGAATAGGATACATTATCCTTCCAACACAGCTTACTGAAAAATGCCGTCAATTAAAATGGTTTACGGACTTACATACACCTTCCTTAGACCAGCTTATCCTTTCTCGCTTTATACAGGAGGGCTATATGGAAAGACATATCACAAAAATGAAGAAGTTCTATAAAAGCCAACGTGATTTTCTGATTCAATGTTTACAATCCACTTTTTCACATAACATAAAAATATTTGGCTATTCTACAGGTATGCACTTAGTTGCAGAATTTGAGAAGATTAATTTTACACGAAACTTATTAGTGAAAATAGAACAATTTGGTGTAAAGGTTTACCCAGTAGAGGATCATACAATTCAAAAGGGAAAATATAATAACAGATTGATTATTGGCTATGGTCATTTACAAAAGCATGAAATTGAACTAGGCATCACTAGACTTTTTCAAGCAATTTATCATTAGGAGGATGTCTGTGCTAGCTACTATTGTAAAACAATCAAATTACCATATTGCTACATTCAAACGGCCATTACTATATTCAATAGATGCCGTTTGGGCCGCTATGACTAACAATGAAAACCTACAAAAATGGATGAGTAATTTAGAAATCATTGAGCTACGTAAGAACGGGAAAATACATTTTAATATGAATGATGGAACAGGTAATTTTGAGGAAATAACCATCACAGATTATGTTGAGAAAGAAGTATTAGAATTTGGTTGGGGAACAGATACGGTGAGATTTGAATTATTTTCTACTGAAAAGGGTTCTTTATTGGTATTAGTGGAGACACTTCAAAATCTGACAGAGCATACACCGAAGGATTTAGCAGGATGGCATATTTGTCTTGATATGTTAAAAGATCTACTAAATGGCGTTGACCATCAATATTTCCCAATGGATGAATGGCAGCAAAGATTCAGCGAATACCAAAAAATGCTGAATAGTATAAAGTAAAATAATACAAAAAATCCTAGAGCATCATTACTCTAGGATTTCTATTATTGATAAAAGGCTGTAGCAATTGCTAGTGCTTTTAAAGGATCTTTGATTGAATCCAGTGTGTAAACAAGCTTTTCATCCTGCCACACTATTAAATTACCTGATTGATAGACATCTAGCTGAGCCATGCCATATTGCCTTGGAATAGGTAGCATGTGGTTCTCTAAATACGCTACTGCCTGCTTAGCAAGTTTGACACCTGCATCAGGATTATCAGTTCGTGTATGAGTGGCAATTGCCCATCGCCCTTCGTTCCAACCAGTCCATAATGAACCAGCGCCTGCATCTTGATAACCTTTTATATTGTAACCAAGATCAACCTCTTGCCCGCCATTTTGATTAAAATTATCAAATGCTATCTGTGTGCTTGCACCTTCCACACTTTTATATTTCTTGACCAGCAATCTTCCAATAACAGTCGCTGATTTCTTTAATCGAATATCGTTAATTGGCATATTCTCTTTGCTCTCATAAAAAATAACTTCAACCTGGTCGCCCTGTGTTCTTGCTGTAGCTGATAAAAATGCACCCTCAGCAATAGGTAACGTTGTTGGCATTTTTATTGGAACATTGAAATGTATCTGCTCCTTTATTTGTTGAAGAGCTTCAGTTGCTTGAACCGCATCAATTTGATCATTATTAGACAGTGCTACAGATGTACTTGTTTCAATCTCATGTTCTTGTGCATTCTTATTTCGTTCAGCACAAGCACTTAAGCTACAAATGCTTAACAATAAAAAGAGAAATACTACCTTTTTCAACATGTTAACCCCCATTTAAGAAATGCCTTCTCTCCATATTTTCCCCTGAAAAAGGTTAACTTAAACGCTTCAGCTATTGAAGTTCATTGATGCGCTTCGTCAGCTCATTAAACTTCTGATCAAGCATGGTGTAGTCCTTATCTTTTACTGTTAGAAAGCTCAGTTTGCCTAAAATCTCTTGCCTTTCCGTTTCAAGCTTTAAACGGAGAGCCGCTGTATCATCCACTTTATTCGGTGTGACTTCTGTCCACTTTTTCTTGATGTGCTGACCGTGAAGCTCCCAAACACTGTTCGTGACTTTTTCTAGAAAGTATCGATCATGTGAAACGACAAGCAATGTTCCATTATATTGAGTAAGAGTATGCTCTAACTGCTCACGAGAAGGTAGATCAAGATGGTTTGTCGGCTCATCTAAAATAAGAACATTTTTATCCTCTAAAATATAAGCCATCAGCTTACACTTTACGCGTTCTCCCATACTCATTTTGCCTATGGGAGATGTCCAATGTGTCAGTGTAAACCCTAAATTCTTCATCAAGTTGCGCACTTTAGCACGCTCTTCAAATGTCTCTTGATAAAAATATTGCTCTGGTGTCTGATCAAGTGGTAAATCAAATACTTCCTGTGTCAGATAACCAATGTTTGCAGCTGGTGATACCCATACTTCACCCTCAGCTTCTAGCTTGCCTAAAAGAACTTTTAAAAAGCTTGTTTTCCCACTTCCATTCTTTCCTGTGATAGCTATCTTATCTCCAAATTGAGCCGTAATATTCACATCGTTAAATAGTATGCGTTCACCAAATTTTAAAGATAAATGCTTGATTTCCAGTAAGCGCTTGCCAACTCGTTGATTCGTGCCTAAAGAAAAACGAATCTCTGCTTCTGGCTCCACTGCTTCCACTCTTGTCTTCGCAAGTTCAGCCTCTAATCGCTTTTTCTTAGATTTCACCTGAGAATCTAAACGCTTTGCTTTCACACGATGGTACTCCTTAAAACCTTCCAGTTTTGTTGACTGGGCGTGGCCCTTTTGTGACCAAGACGTCAGTTCCGACATTTGAGCCTCAATTCGTTCAATGTTTTTTTGCTGCTTCTCGTAGGCACGTTGCTGTGTTAATCGTCGGTGTTCCCTATCAGCCATGTAGCTTGTATAATTGCCATCATGTTCAATCAGGCTTTTTTCCTCAATAGACCAGATTTTTGTGGCAACCTTATCTAAAAAATAGCGATCATGTGATACCACGATGATTGTCCCCTTATAGTTTTGTACTTGTCTGATGAGGAATGCGGTACTTCGTTCATCTAAATGATTCGTTGGTTCATCAAGTAATAAAATTTGAGCATTCTGGGAAAAACCTTCTGCAAGACGCATTTTCAGCTTTTCACCCCCACTTAACGCTGCAAATGACACATTAGGTACCTGCCACTTAGCCAGCAGATCAGCTTCTCTTGCGGATACTTCTAGTTTGTCAAAATGAGCTAGCTCCTGTTCAACAAATGTAATTTTTAAAGCCTGTGCTCCCTGAATTACTCCCATAGTTGGTGATAATGTACCTTGAATCAATTGTAATAATGTCGATTTCCCAGCACCATTCCTCCCTATAATGCCGATGACTTCGCCTTTTTTTACTGTGCCTGTCACATGCTCAAATAACAACATATCCTTTATTTCATAACGTACATCCTGTAATTTTAAAAGTTCCTTCATACTATCCATCCTCTCCAGTTGGAGGGACAAAAAAATCCCTCCAATTCATTTGGAAGGATTAGTCGCTACAATATCATACACAAATAAGCTCCAAAATTATTGTGAAAACAAGCTTTGGAGTAGCTAAATATCGGCAGTGGTTTGCGAATATAAAGCAATTATTATGAAAAATGGGCAGACTAATCCTATTTTTGTTGTTCGTGAAATATAAAATTTCCTATACAAAAATTAAGATTAGTTATTCATTAGCCACCCATCTTCCCTTCATTCATCGTTATCGTCATTGTAACATCATTTTTTTAAAAATAAAACTCCATACCTTGAGCTAAGTCTATCTAAAACATTCATAGGAACGAATTTGGTTTCTAGAAATGGTACGGAAATACCAGCCATATCTTCGACTCCATCTAAAGCCAGCAATGATTTCCCTTCCTACAGCTGTTGGGAAAAACCAAAAACTTCTACCACTATTCATCCAAATATACGTATTTCTAAATAAACAGGAGCGTATACCACTAGAACCTTCTCGCCAAGCAGGAATTGGTGGTGAAAAACCTGGTGGTGTACTCATTGGCATTTGTCCTGCGGGAGGGGGGCCGAAATGAGTTGGCCCAAATGACGTTGTTTCAAAATCATTATAACCTCCCCAACCACCAGGTCTTCTAAAATTATCTTCTCTAAATGGATTATTATACACACAAACCCTCCTTTTACATTATTCAATATATGTAAAAGGGCGATTCACCGTTGAGCCATTGCCCATTTACCAAAGGTAACCTAGTTCCTATTATTGTATAATGGAAGGAAAATCCTTCAAAAAGGAGTACTTATGAAAAAATTATTGATACTCTTATTAGCCCTGCTTATCGCAGGTAGTATGTGGATGCTGCTTGCTAAAAATTCAGTCTCTTCTTCCATAAATATTCAAGCAAAGCTTGCTGATGTGAAAGATTACACATACTACTTAGATAAAGGCAACGATGCCATTGGCAAGAGCATGACGAAGTTAGATTTAGTGATTGTAGAACCTCTTGAAATGCAGCAAAAGTATATCGTCAATGCTCAAAAAAGCGGTACTTTAGTGTACGGCTATATTAATGTGATGGAAGCAGACAAATGGAATACAGCACTCTATCAACAATTAAAGGAAGAAGATTTTTATCGAGACAAACAGGGTGAAAGAATGTATTTTGCCAAATGGGATTCTTTTTTAATGGATTTGACTTCTACGCACTATCAAGACATTTTGCTAGCAGAAATAGAGCAGCAAATTGTTCAGAAAGGCTTAGACGGTGTGTTTTTAGATACGGTTGGTAATATCAATTCCTATTTACCTGAAGATGAACAAAAGTGGCAAAATGAAGCCATGTTATCTTTTATCCAACAAATCAAAAAACGACATCCAAATATATCTGTTGCTCAAAATTGGGGATTTCAAACACTCGCCGATTATACAGCACCATATATTGATTTTATTATGTGGGAGGATTTTTCGTATCCTGTGGTAGGAAAAGATAAATGGTCACTCGATATGATGCAACAGCTTGTCCACATACGCAATAAATTTGGTACACAGGTGATGGCAATTGGTTTTGAAGAAGAATCAAAAAGCCGTGCATTAGCTGAGAAGCATCATTTCAAATTCTTTTACAGTCCTGCTGGTTCTTACTATAATAGCTGGCAATCATCCTTACTTCCCTCTGACAAACGACTGTTTTGAGGGATATTTGTTTAAGAGCTCATCTCAGGGGTAGACTAAAAGAAAATCAGCTTGAGGTGATAGGATTGGATATGACCAATATGTATGAAGAACAAAAACATCAGCATGAAAATCGCTTTCAATATAAGCAGCGTAACATGTGGACTGGGATTTTATTTGGGCTTGGGGTTGTTGCATTTATAGATGAGGTGATTTTTCACCAATTATTACACTGGCATCATTTCTATGATAAGTCTACAGCAGCTATTGGACTAGTTTCAGATGGTTTATTTCATGCATTCAGCTTTTTTGCTACCATTGGATCTGCTTTTTTATTGGCTGATCTAAATAGAAAACATGGGTTTTGGCTAAAAAGATGGCTAGGCGGTATTTTTCTTGGAGCAGGCTCATTTCAGCTTTACGATGGAATTATACAACATAAATTCATGAAACTTCACCAAATTCGTTACAATGTTGAAATACTTCCCTATGATATCGTTTGGAACATATTGGCGGCGCTATTAATAATTATCGGTATTGTCTTACTGCTCCAAACAAATCAAAAAGATCAATAGGAGGTGGCGCATCTTGCATTCTCACGATGTTCATGCTCAAAACTTTCCTATTATGGTTCAGCTTCTACTGGCCTTGCCATTTGTTCTAGCTCTTATAGGCTATATCCTCGCTGTTATTATTTCGAATCAACATAAAAAACAATGGCCTCATTTCCGTACTATCTGTTGGATTGTTGGAAATGTCTGTGCTCTGATTACATTAATCGGCCCATTGGCTGCTCTTAGTCATATTCATTTTGACGCACATATGATAGGACATTTATTGCTTGGCATGCTGGCACCATTACTTATGGCTTTAGCAGCACCAATGACTCTGCTGTTAAGAACCTTACCAGTAAACAGGGCACGTATTCTCTCTCGACTACTAAAAAATCCGTATGTTCGTTTTATTCGTCATCCAATTATTGCATCTATTCTAAATGTAGGAGGCCTATGGTTACTCTATACAACCTCACTTTTCAATTTGATGCATGAACATATACTATTGTATGTATTCATTCATCTCCATATTTTTCTAGCGGGTTATTTGTTTACTATTGCCTTTATTTATATTGATCCTACTCCACATTCATACTCTTATGTTTTTCGATCCCTTACATTAGTAGTAGCATTGGCTGCTCATGCCATATTGGCAAAATTTATTTTTGCAAATCCGCCTCATCATGTACCATCCACTGAGGCAGAACTAGGTGCTAAGATCATGTACTACGGTGGAGATGCTATTGAAATCCTTCTTGTGTATATTCTCTTTTATCAATGGTTTAAAAGCACAAGGAATAGTATTCAACCCAAAGCAGCTACTTCATCACGCTAATCTCGCCCTCTTGATTAGGTTAAATAGGATTGGATAATCTGCCAGTCCTCTAGCTTTTCAGTGAACGTTTTAATATTTTTCCCTGGTATTGGACTTGTTGATGGCATTTTTTTATAGGCTCGTCCTTCTAGAAGCCCTAAGCCAATATGCTTTTTAAAAACCTCAAATGCTTTCGCTCCATTAAAAAGCACTAATTGAATATTAGGGTATTGTTCAAAAAGGGTTTGAAAATCATTGGGCTTTTCATTGCGTATCGCTGCATCTAAACTTCCTTCACGTTCACAAGTTGCAATCGTGTCCCAAAGACCGATTGCATTGTTTTTTAATAAGGCTATTCTCTCTGTATAATCATTTGGAATCGCTATCTGTAATAACTCACCCATAATAGGCCAAAAGTGATTGCGTGGATTGCCATAGTACTGCTGTTTCTCTAACGATTGTTTTCCTGGCATGGATCCAACAATGAGCACCCTTGTTGATGAGTCTACAATTGGTAATAATATATTTTTTAATTCATTGGACACAACAATCACTCCTTTTCTCTATTGTAGCGGAAAATTCGAACCAGTAAGTAAATCTTGGCTTGAAATGAATAAGGGATGTTGGCATAAATGGTTCATTTTATACGACTGCACAATTTTGTAGCCTATACAGTAGCCTATCCAAGGTGGAAGGGCCCCCCCGTATAGAAATGGATGATGTTGTTTGATTCCTTGAAGTTGTAAATTCGGTAAAAAATGATGCTCCCATAAAGCTAAAAGTTCTTTTTCTGAGTAGGATTGTAACCAAGGAGCAATCCACCTTTCTCCGTATAAATCTTTCACCGCATCTTCTGCTAAGCCTTCTAAAATGAGAGAATCCAATAAAGTCATATCATCTAAAGTTTTTTTTAATATGTGTATACGACAAACATGGTTATATTCATGAGCAAATAATGCTTGAAGCTCCTGCTTTTCTAAATCATCCACAAATAAAAAAAGCGAATGAGGATAAGCGACACCATTTTTATTGGTTATCGTTTGCTGCTGAGTAATTGGGAAAATATAAATTGGTATTGATGGGCCATTCCATTTCCTCTGTAAGTATAGGAACTCCTGCTGTACACTGGCCCATACTTTTTGCCTCTTTAATTTTTCAACATCGACTTCCTCATGAGGTAAAAAAAGACCCTGTTGCTGTAATGTATAGTGAATTTCTTCTGGAAGCCCATCTCGAAATAGTTTGACTAATCGACCGCAAAGAATCGAGCATTGTAAGCTTGTTCGCTCATCCTTTCTAGTTGATTTTCTAGCACTTACAAATTCATCTAACCACTTATCCGTTGACACAACTGCCATATTATCACCTCTTCACAGCATATGTCTTGAATAGACAATCGGCTAGTGATAAATGCATCAAATCGCATATATTAGCTTGTAATGACAATGAAAGGAGGGATATGTGTGAATCCAGCTGATGCTTATAGTCTTTGCTGTAAATATCATGGTAAACGTGTTCGAATCTCGGATTCATCTGGTAAAGTACATGTTGGAGAAATCACAAGGGTAGATAGAAGACAGGTATGGATTCTACCTGATAGAAGATATAGTGGTTATGGTTTAGGGTTTTGGGGATTTGGAGGGTATGGAGGAGAAGGTTTTGGCTATGGAATTGCTCTAGGAACAATTTTAGGTATTGCGCTAGCTCCAATTATTTTCTTCTAATTCAAACCTTTTATTTAAGTGAAAAAGAAGCCATTTCAAACATTGTTGAGATGGCTCATTTTTCATTATTGAACTTGCTCTTGTTGCTGTTTGCTTTCAATCAGCTCGGATATTGTAACAAATGTGTAGCCTTGCTTTTTTAATGCAGGTAGTATTTCTTCTAGTGCTTGAATTGTTTGTGTACGGTTCCCGCCACCATCATGAAATAAAATGACATCTCCAGGCCTTGTTCCCTTCATTACCTTTTGCACAATTTTTCTTACACCAGGCTCTTTCCAATCTTGCGTATCCTGATGCCAGGACCACATTACTACCTTATAGCCGTCCTTAACAGCAGCATTAATCATAGCATCCGTGTAATTTCCACCAACGGGACGGAATAAAACTGGGGAAAAACCAGTAATACTATAAATCGTGTCATTTGTCTTTTGAAGCTCCTCTTGCAATTTTTTGATGGAAACTTTAAATGGATGTGTATACGTATGATTTGCTAATTCATGGCCTTCTGTATAAGAACGTAAAACAAGCTCTGGATATTTTTCTGCATTTTTTCCAATAATAAAAAAGGTGGCTTTTGCATCATATTTTGCTAATAAATCTAGCACAGCAGCTGTGTATTTAGGATGTGGACCATCATCAAAGGTGAGTGCAACAATTTTATCCTCTGTTTTGATATCCCAAACAACTTCACCTGTCTCCTCATAATAAGGACGACCTCTATCTGCGTAGCCTTCCTGCACTAAAAATCCCGAGATGATTAAAAAGAAAACCATAAAAATGAATACGTAATTACGTGTCATAGCATCACCTCCCAAGTCCGAAATCACAGAACTCCGTCAACTTACTATTTACGAATTACCCGGAAATATACTTGTGAAGGATTGTCTGTTTTCTCCTTTTAATTATTTCAAAAAAATTTTAAACGTTCTTTATAATTTTGAACAATATGTGAAAATCTTTGAATAGTACTTTATTTTTTTATTTATTGATGTAAAATTAAATCAAATCTGATATATAACAGTTATTATAAATATATAAATGTTATGCAACACAATAAAGGGGATGACATATATGTGGATTATTACAGTATTTGAAGAAAACACTTATCGCATGTTTGAGTATAGTTCTAAACGTGAGGCAACAAATGCATTACATAAATTTAAAGAAACTGCTTTGCTTTCTTATACAAGATAAGAAAGGATAAAAGGAATCTATTCATTTGAGTAGATTCCTTTTTGTTAAAAAGTACCTCCGATGCTTCCCCTAATTCCTTTCATCCTTATACATCTAGCAACATATTTAGTTTTTTTCATGAAAATGTCGAACACCTTGCTAGCCTTCACCATATGTATATAGAGAAAAGGAGTGATTTCAATGGTGACAATTGAACCTATTATGATTAAAGGGCATTTCTTCACTGCAGTAGTTGTTCAATTACCTAAAACAACATTACTAACTATTTCTAATGATACAGGCTACATTATGTGTGGTGCTTTAGATGTCGGCCTATTAAATAGTCGCTTAGTTGATCGAAAAATTATTGCTGGTCGTGCAGTAGGCGTGAAAACAATTGACGAGCTATTAACAGCTCCATTAGAATCTGTAACATATGAAGCAGAACAGCTTGGTATTACAGAAGGAATGACTGGTGTAGAGGCACTTTTAAAAATGATCTAATTGGCTAAAAAAGCGTCAACTAGACGCTTTTCTTTTTTGTTTGCTAACTATTTGAATAAGCAATTTCCCCATTTCCCATACTGTGGGACAAAGGGAGTTGTTAGTATGAATAGTAGGCAACATGTTAAAATACACGCCACCTTACTTATTATTGTTTTAATTGTTTTCATCTGGTCTGTTATAAAGCCGTCCTCCTATTTAGATTGGCTAGCTGAAGTCAGTCCTGGAATTGTGGCAATAACAGTCGTTGTTTGCATTTATCATAAATTTCGCTTTACCACATTTTCTTATTTTATTATCGCTCTCTTGTCGATCCTGACATTTATAGGTGGGCATTATACCTATTCGGAAGTCCCTCTTTTTAATTGGATAAAAGATGAATTTCATTTACAACGTAATCACTATGATAGGTTTGGCCATTTTTTAAAAGGTTTATTAGCCATCGTAATAAGGGAAATACTAATCAGGAAAACACCACTTACAAAAGGAGCTTGGCTTACAGGTATTACGATCAGTATTCTGCTCGCAATTGCTGCTTTTTATGAAATCATTGAATGGTTAAGCACAAGAATCTCGAAGGGAAGTAAAGGAGCAAAGGATTTTTTAGGCATGCAGGGAGATAAATGGGATGCACAATGGGACATGTTTTTAGCCTTGCTGGGAGCTATTTTAGCTTTACTTCTATTCACAAAGCTCCATGACAAATTTTTAAAAAGAATAAACAAATCATAAATATTTTTGCATAGCATGATTATATAACCTATGAAAGGTGGTATTAGATGTACTATGCACAGGTCAATCAACAAACACATCATCCATCACGTACTATGATTGTAATCGGCTATGGACAGGTAATGGCTACACCAAGCTCTGTACAATTACAAATTGAAGTCCAAACACAGGGCAACCATGTACAAGGTCCTCAACAGGAAAATGCGGCAATCATGAATGAAGTTATGCAATCACTTATCGCACTTGGTATTCCAAGAGAACAAATTCAAACTGCTAGTTATACAATCACACCACTATATAATTTCGAAGATGGCAAACAAATTTTTAATGGCTATGAAGTAGTCAACGCCATTTCCGTCAACGTTTCGGATACCAATGATTTGGGCTTAATCATTGATACGGCTGTAGAAAATGGGGCAAATCGAATAACCAATATTCAGTTCAAAATGGACCATACCGATGCTTACTATCAGCAAGCATTAAGTTTAGCGCTACAGAATGCTCAATTGAAGGCGAAAACAATAGCAGAAACTATGCACCTGCCTTTGCAGCCACTCCCTGTAGAGATTGTGGAAGAGCAGGCTAACACACCTATCCTTTATCGCTCTATGGCTGTATCCTCGGGAATCACGCCTATAGAACAGGGACAAATTGCTATTGATGCTACTGTTCGTGTGAAATTTCAATACTAAAGTTAGGAGCCTTCCGCTACTCAAAGTGCAGAAGGCCCTCATTTATTTTACAAGTGTATTTTTTTCAATAAGGATTTCATCATCCTGAGTTTTAATAACCATATCAAAATGTTGGCAATGTGGATGCATAAATAATTCATATTGAATACGTCGCTCATCATGTGATTGTTTTAAATAATTTATATCTGTCCCTCTTTCAAGCACATCACGATCTGATCTTCTTTTAAGTTCTGTAGCCCCATCCGTATAAAAATAAATCTTTAAATCGAATAACTGCGGATCTATAAATGCTACACACATTCCTTCTACTATCGTGATCTGTTTTTTTGAAGAAATTAATGCACTTTTCATATAATGTGTATCGATTGTCATTAAATCGAGTCCTTCTCTTATCATCTGAACATCTCGCTCCAATGATGGTAGATGATGAGCAGCGGGATGACAAGCCGTCATTTTAAAACGATGATGCTCATTTTGATATGTATATTCAAGTATTGATTGTTTGCGAATATCCGAATCCACAATATACGGATCAGTATTTAAATAATTCACTTCATCTTGATCTAAAGCATGTATAAGTTTTTTGGCAAATGTCGTTTTTCCAGCAGCTCCATGACCAGAAATGCCGATTATGATTTTTTTATCAGCTTGTTTAACCCATCTTAAAATTTCTTTTAATATCGTCTCCATCATACTCTCCTTCACTATAAAAGGTATGGCAAGAAACAATTCCTACCATACCACTTAATATTAGCCTTCATTATACGGGGAATCCCATATTCGCTCTATCATTACTCCATTATGCTTAGGGCTTAGTAGAAAAACATCTGGGTTGCTTAAATTTTTCCAACAGTGAAAATCAACATACTTATCATAATACTTCAATAGCAAAGAGATGATATTGCCATGACTCACAATTAATGTATTATCAACATCCTGAGCAAATGCATCTTTTACAAGGTCTACAATTCGATGCATCGCTTCATTACTGGATTCTCCACCATCATATTTTAAATCCATATCAACAAATGTCGCCTGTAATTTTTCGTACCAATCTGGAAAATCTCTAGTACTTAAAAGCCGCTCCGAAAGACGTTCATCAATTTCAATCTTCATACTTTCTCTGCTACTTAATGGTTCAATGGATTGGATTGCTCTTAAGAAAGGGCTAGATACAATTCGATCAATTTTTAGATTCTTGAAAAATTCAGCTAAACTATTTGCTTGCTCTATTCCCTTCTGTGTTAAGGGTGCATCTAGTGATTGTCCTTGTGCTAGACAATGTCTAATAACATAAATTTTCCCCATAAAAACCTCCTAATTTAGAAAGTCATTTATAAACGATTATTATACCCCGTTTACTAAATAGCTCAGATTTAAATGTTCCTATTCATTATCTCACTTGTTCTACATTTTTCCGCCCAAAATAATTCGTCCCTATCACACCAATAATAATCATGATGCCACCAATAAGATGATATAGATGGAAATCTTCCTGTAAAAATAAGACCCCTGCCAAAATAGTAATAAGTGTTGCAAAATTGCTAAAGACACTCATTTTAGATGCTTCCAATTTAGATAAAGCATAATTAGATAAATAGGATGTACCAAGTGAAGATAGTATACCTAAATATAAAATAGCGAAGACAAAATGAGCATGTGTTAATGGCTTAAAAAATTCATTGAGTGTTCCATTCATCATATGACTTCCAAGAGCCATTCCATTAAAAATAACAAATCCACACAATGTCATGACATATGTTAATGCTAGTAAAGAATATTTCTTGGTAAGCCCTCTAGCAAAAATATTATAAAGTGATGTCGCAATTGCTGATAGTAAAATAAATCCACTTCCTATGACATTTCCTGTAGTAGTATTTGCTCCATTCATCATTAACAGATAGATGACACCAAGTACGGACAAACTTACTGATACAAGTTGACCCCGAGTAGCTTTTTCCTTTAACAATAAACCTGCCAATGCTAATGTAAAAATAGGAATTGTCGCTTGAATAATTCCCGCCTCTGATGAGCAAATTTTAGCAAGTCCAAGCACTTGAAACGTAAAAAAAGCAATTGGATACAAGATGGCTAACGGTAATATTTTTAGTAGGTCCTGCATGTTCATTATTAGCTTATTTTTTGTCATTACCATGATTATAACAATACCGATGAATGCAAAAGTAAAACGATGTGCAAGTATATCAATAGGACTTGCTACAGTCAACGTAACTTTCACAAACATAAATGAGAGCCCAATGACAAATGCATAAATTATTGCTGCTATATAGGCATTTCTATTTTCTGACATAGGATCGTACTCCTTCTTTAAACATTCCGGCCGGTATAGTTATCGTATTAAATAGAGAACTTATTGACGATATAAAAAAAACACATCTGTACCGATACAGATGTGCTGGAGGTTATGTATGCTTAAATACGAATGGATTTATTCTCAGCTCCTGACTCAGATCCAAACAGGCTCACTTCAAGCAGGGGCAAAACTCCCCTCGATTCGCCAGTTATCACAGCAATTTTCCTGTAGTAAGAGTACGATTTTAGCATCTTTAAAAAAACTGGAGGATCAGCATCTTATCTATTCAATGCTTAAAAGTGGCTACTATGTTGTTGATCATCAACTGCCCATACAACCAAAAATGAAAAATTACATAGATTTTGCTACATCTTCGCCCAATTGGCATGCATTCCCTTATCAAGATTTTCAGCATTGTATTAATAAGGCCATCGACACATACCAAGCAGATTTATTTAGATATGGGACACCAAAAGGCCTACCGTCATTAATAGCGGAAGCAAAAAAACTATTAACAAGCTATCAACTGTTTACAAAGGAAGAAAATATTTTCATTACTTCAGGTGTCCAACAATCTCTATCCTTGCTAAGTATAATGCCCTTTCCAAATGGTCGCTCAACGATCTTAGTGGAACAACCTAGCTATCATTTGTATATGGATTATTTAAAAACCTATGAACTTCCGGCAATGGGCATCAAAAGAACAACGGATGGCATTGATTTAGATGAACTAGAAAACATTTTTAGTAAACACGACATAAAGTTTTTTTATACGATGCCACGTCTGCACAACCCTCTAGGAACTTCCTATAGTAAAAAAGAAAAGGATTCAATACGAAAACTTGCCTATAAATATAATGTGTATATAGTTGAAGATGATTATTTAGCGGATTTTGAGCAAAATACAAAAATAGATCCCCTATTTACGGAGGATACACAGGATCGGGTTATTTATTTAAAAAGCTTTTCTAAAATTATGTTTCCTGGCTTACGTATCGGACTTGCCGTATTACCAAATGTTTTGATTAATACCTTTCAACAGTATAAAAATACCACTGATATTGATAGCTCCATGATCTCCCAAGCTGCATTAGAGCTCTACTTGAAAAGTGGTATGTTTGAACGTTATCAGAAGAAAGTCAGTGAAGCTTATGCAAGCCGAGCAAATCAACTTCAACAATCTATAGCAACTCATCTGGCAGACTATCAATCCTCTAAGGAAATCTGTATGCATAGCCATATCATTCTACCGAGACAGGTGAATACTTCTAAGATTATTGATCATTTGGCACAACAAAATATTTTGTTAGATCCTATTAAACGCAATTATTTAGATGCATTTTATCGGGAACGTATTATCAAACTAAATGTATCGAATATAGACGAATCCAAGATTGATGTTGGCATAAGGGAAATTGCGCTAGCCCTTCATAACACAAGCAATTATTTCTAAAGCACATTATTCATGAAACCTTATTGTAGCTCATATAATTAGACATCATAAATTGGTTCAATAAGGAGGATTCAATGCAATCTGAGAAATTGCGACTAAGGAAGATTCAACGTCTTGCATATGAAATTATGGATGAGATGCACAAAGAAAAGCATCGCACAGAGATGCACAAATTAATTCCGATTATTGATAACTTGTCGCGGGCAATTGGGGATTTAACAGATTCTGTTGGTAAATACTCACTGGATTATGTAGAAGAAAAAGTAAAAAATGCCCATGCTCTTTTATTTAACAAAGAAAAGGTAGATATTTATTAATAAAGACAGGGAAAAAGGGTAACCATATACATGGCTACCCTTTTGGCATTAATGCGTTTCAGGTTCGAATGTTTTACAGTCTGTTTCCTCGCTGTTGGAAGCATGTTGTCCCTTTTGGCTGACAACATAAATTTTTTCAGCTGTGCATTTGTTACCAGAATCCCAAAATGTGCAGTTATTGACTTCACAAAGAATTTCTTGTGCCATCGTCTCACACCTCCTCCTTGTTATCTTTAACAAATTAGAGGTAATCAATACGTTATTCAAAAAAGTCATCTCGCACTTTTGTCAGTGCTGTCTGATTCACTCCATACTGAAGTCTAGATTAGTAGGATGATTTGATAAATGTTCCTGCGTAAGCATATTTGTTGAGGGTACCTTGTTGTCAACTTCTTCAAAACGGAAGCCATCTGCCCAGACTTTACCCGAACCAATTAGTAACACACCAAAATAAATGGAATTACCTTCTTCAGGTACGTCTAAGACAATAGAATAATGATTCCATTCAGTAGAACCTGTCACAGGGCGTTGATCCATATTATCAAATTGAATCGTATCTCCTGTACCATTGTCAATACTCATCCATGCACCACACTTTGTTGCATCTGCCGTCTTTAAGTAGCATGACATTTTCAAGCGTTTCCCTTTATAGTCAGCTGCCTGAAAACCCTGCATCATTGTAGCAAATTGACCATGATTTGCTGAGGCAGTTGTGGAATACAATACTCCTGAACGCTTCCCTGAATGAAATACCTTGTCATCTGTATGAAATTTATACAATTCAGGATTAGCACCACTCAACACCCAACCTTTAACCTGTTCAACTGTTTCCATGTAATGTTCCTCCTCCATCATATTTAATGATTGCATTACTTTTCGATACTTCCCTGGTGGTAAAGCATAAACTTCTTTAAAGGCTCTTGTAAAAGCCTCTTGTGATTGAAACTGAAGTGTAACAGCAATCGTTAATATCGATACATTAGAGTACATCAAATAACTCGCTGCCATAGCTAGCCGACGTATACGAATATATTCACCAATCGTAATTCCCGTTTCTTGCTTAAAAATTCGGCTTAGATGGTACTTCGAATAGCCAGCAGTATTAGGAAGACATTCAAAAGAAATTTCCTCCATCAATTGCTCCTCGATATAGGCAATAGTTCTTTGTGTCGCTTGACTATACTCCATGTTACTCACCTCATCTTTATCATAATGGAGAAGGAAACAGATTTTTTGATGGAGGTTGCTAAATTTAGCTTAATCAATTATTTTTGTTGGTGTTGCTTCTTGCACAACGATGAGACCATCATAAGCTTCCTTAGGTGTCATTTTAATGGTGTACAGCATTTGTGTCAGCTTATACCACGGACGAAAATCATCGCCGATATTGCCCATTCTTTGCTTTTTGGAAAGAATATTCGCCAGCTCCTTCGATTGTTTGGCAGCTTCAAAATCCACATAAAAGATGTTATTATCAATGTCACTAAAGGCATCCACTAAAGCATTGTGATGCTTAATCGTATATTCCTTTCGTGCTCCAGACCCATTTTGTGCCTGGAATGTATTTTTCACAAAGTCTGTGCCAATCGCAAAATATTGATCTTTATATATCTCACTTAAATAATGCCCCATCGATTGATAGCCTGCCATCGTAGCAGAAGTTTTCTCAATATGACCATTATGAGCAGACATTAATACTTTATCATGACCTTGTGTTGCTTCATATTCAACAATCCATTGTAAATTTTCAGCTAAATATTCGTCCCGTAAATTCATATAATTACCATCATTTAAAAATAATTGCGTACGCTGCTTCATAATTTGCGCATATTGAACAGCAAATGCGAATTCATCCTTTGAAGATTTTTGCTCATACATCGCTTTGTTTGATTGTAAATCGTTGATTATTGTATCAATCGTTTTATCAAGCTCAAGTAGCTGACTATCCGATAAATCTCTCATCGTTTTGTTGGAAACATGCTCTAGCTTAGTCGTGAATTTTCGTGCATTGTCAGCATGTACCTTGGCGTAAAAATCAAGTAACCCCTTTTTGCTGTAATCATAGCGTTGCATATCATTTCCATAAAAATAAATTTTCTCTTGATCATCAACTGTCTGATTATAGTCATGCATCCACTGCACAAACTCTACCATTTGTTCAGTTTTGTAGATGCCATAGTCTAACGCTTTTATAGCTTCCTCCGCCGTTCCGACACCGTTTTCGATAAATTGATTTATCTGTTGGGCCCCACCAAAATCTCCTTCTAAAACGAAAACATGGACATTTTCATTTTTTATCATCGCTTCAAATACATCTTTTTTTAATGTTTGAAATTCGATATTGCCATGTGTTGCTTCCCCAAAACCAATAATTTTTACATCATCAGGAATGTTGATATCTTTAATTTCATTCGTATATTGTGCGGCATCTTTTACGGCCTCTCTCTGTCCACATCCTACTAAAGCTACTAATAGCATCGATGCAGTTAAAAAACGTAAGCTACGTTTCAGCATTCTCATTCTCCTTTTAGCTTAAATAGATTTTCGCTGGAAATAGTAATATCCTCCGAGGAAAAATACGATGAATCCGCCACCTACTACGGTTAACAATTGCTCCCACGGTACAAAGAATACATCGTCTGTATTGCCCCCTATATACATCATCGAAAAGGGTTGTGCCCAAGGATAATACGGACCAATTCTTTCAGAATTCACTGCTAAAATTGATGGTAAAGTAAATATGACATTAACAGCAAATGGAGCAGCAAAGCTTTTAAACATAATGGACATCCACAATTGCAAGGCTACTAATGGCAGTGTCGCTACCCAGCCTCCTACTATGCTTTTCCAAACAATCTCCATAGGAAAAGAATCTGTATAGCCTTTTACCATCCCAACAGCAAAGACCGAGCCTAAATACAATATCTGCATTGCTAAAACAAGCAGCATAATCAATATGTATTTAGCTACAAATACTTTCCCTCTTGTTACTGGTAATGCTAAAAGTTGCTTCCATCCACCAGACTGATGTTCATACCTACAAATAAGACTGGTAAAAACACCAGAAATAAGAGGTAAAAATAATAGAGCATATGTTAAATTCATCGAAAATAACGATATATACCACTCATTGATTTCAATCCCCTGCATGTTGTCCTCTAAATTAGCGGATAGTCCTATAAAAAGTCCAATCATGGGTCCTGCTAAAATAATTGGTACCATTTTTGATTTACGTAACTTAAACCACTCAGCTTGAAGTAAAGTAATCATTATTTCACGTCCCTTCTTGCAAAATCAACCATGCCGATAATATAGAGTAAGATACCAATTCCTACGCCTAATAAGACATTGATCACCGGCTCATTCCATTGGTTCATCAATGATGGCCATTTCCATATCATCCAATCTGGAAGAACATAGGAAGAATAGGAAAAAATCACCCCAAAAATGCCTACAGTTATAGGAATCCCTTGATTATGACTTACACTCGCTATCCACAATTGAAGTGCCAAGATAGGTAATGCTGCAAAAGCAGGGAAATAACTATATTTGGCTAGCTCCATGTAAGGTACCGTGTCACCTAATTCTAAAAACAGCCCGTAGCTCAGCGTAAAAAACATTAATAACGTTGAGGCGAAGAATAGTAAGATAGCTAACAACGTAAATTTAGACAAATACACGGTTAATTTCGAAACAGGTAATGCAATGAGCTGCTTCCAAGCATTGGTCTCATTTTCAATGCTTGCTATGAATGACGTAAGAATGGCAATACCCAAGACTATGGCAAGCGGTGTAAATGAATGCACATTTAATAAGAAATAGCCCCAATCATCCTCACTTTGCTGTAAGAGATAATCCTTTCTTACTCCATAATTGACCATTTGCAGAGCAACCACCCCTAAAGGGCCAATAAGCGTTAGAAGCCATAATCCTTTACGTTTGATTTTTAAGAAGTCAGCAGTTAATAGCTTTCCCATCATATCTCCTGTTCTCCCATCGTCATTTGGAGGAATATATCCTCCAATGAACGTTTCTCTTCCTCGACTCGGAATACCGATATACCTTCCTGAACAAGAACTTGGACAATATGAGCAACCTTTTCATCCGAGCACTCTTCTAAGAAAATCACACCACCCTGATAATCTGCCTTAATACCATTTGCTAATAAGAAGCGCCATCCTTTTTCACCATTGTTTACTTTAAAGGTAACCTTTGGTTGGGCAAATCGACGCATAGCCTCAATAGAATCTTGGAAAATTAATTTCCCTTTCGAAACAATCCCAACTTGTGTTGCCATTTGATCAATCTCTGATAATAAATGGCTGGAGATTATAATGGTCATGCCATATTCCTCTGGTAATCTTTTAATTAAATTACGAATCTCTATAATGCCTGAAGGATCTAGGCCATTCGTTGGTTCATCTAAAATAAGTAATTCAGGACTATGTAGTAAAGAAGCAGCAATACCAAGACGTTGCTTCATTCCTAAAGAGAAACCTTTGACCTTTTTATGGGCAGCTTCCTTCAAACGGACAATTTCCAAAACTTCATCGATTCGAGTTTTCGGTACACCTAGTATTTTTCTTAGTGCCTCTAGATTCTCATATGCTGTTAAATGTGGATAATAAGAAGGGTTTTCCACCAACGAACCAATCTTAGCTAAAATTTGGATACGTTCCTTCGTAATATTCTTTTCAAAGACTTTAATTGTTCCAGAAGATGGCTTCATTAAACCTAGAAGCATTCGAATTGTAGTCGTTTTACCTGCCCCATTCGGACCTAAAAATCCATATATTTCACCTTTGCGTATTTGCAAGTTCAAATTTGATACAGCTTGCTCTTTTCCAAAGCGTTTTGATAAGTTTTGTGTTTGTACGATATATTCCAATGTCCTCACCTCTTTAACTATCTTAAAAAGGGAAGTTTAAAAAAAGGTATGGGCTAAGTTTAAATTTTGTTTAAAAAATCATTTCTATCATAAAAAAAATCTGCGAAGCATTTATTTCTCAAGCTTCGCAGATTTTTTTATGATAATTTTAGTACCAGAGTGATCGGAATGGATATCCCATTCAAGATGCATGCCCTTTATCATGACATCAACAATTGACAAGCCGATTCCGGCTCCCTTTGCATTCGACTCATTTTTCATCCCTTGACCATGATCCTCAACAATAAATGCTGTATAACACGCCGTCGATTCGGTTTTCACACTTATATATTTACCACTATTCGCGTGGCGCAGTACGTTTTGGAAAATATTATCAAATACTCTCCCTAACCATAATGGATCAACACGCCATTCAACAGGTTCAAATGACTGTAGCTCAATATCGATTGTAAAACCTTCTCGCTCGAAAACTGGATACCATGTCGTTAGATGTTCCCTTACAAATCGGATAACATTGATGTCTTTCGGTTCAAACTTATATTTACTTGCCATAAGCAATGTGTAGGACATCAAATTTTCAATTAAAGCATCAATATTCACTATGGATGTGTCCATAGCCTTTAATGCTTGCTTCCCTTCCTCAGATAACGCTTCTTTGCTAATTGTATAGGATTGAGCTCTTACCTTCGTTAAAGGTGTCCGTAAATCATGTGATAAATTAGCAATCAGTTCACGTCTTAGCTGTTCTTCCTTCTGTTGACGTTGTTTACTGTCTCGCAGTTCACAAACCATTCTGTTAAAACTATGCTCCAATTGCCCAATCTCATCTCGTTTTTTCACCTGAATTTCAATAGGTAGACCATCTACATCACGTATTTCCATCGCCTCTTGCAGATGTAATAGTCTTTTTCGAATTCCCTTGAAAAATAGAAGCGAAACTACAATAAAAAATAAAATAACTGCAATAACACCAAAAAATAAAAAGTTACCATAGTTATCATAGACCTTTATAAGTGGAGGATTAAATGCTACCCTTGGAATCTCTAATACAATAAAGCCATTTGATATATCATCACCTAAGAAGGCAATAACAGTAAATGGATCATCTCCATAACGTTCTTTTATAAATTGAGTTGTATAGGCTGGTGTCCACTTTGCTGGTAACTGATCCTTCACATTCCATGTAGTCAGTAAGTTCCCCTCTTCACTTACCCAAAACATAGAAGCCGTAGGAAATTGCTCTTGCCACTTTTGAAATAACTGCGTAATCGCATCATCTGTTGCATTGGTCATATTTTTAGCCTGTGCATGCCATTGCTCTTCAATATCACTTTCTACAAGTACTCCACTTGAAAAATCTCCTGTCCCTGTCTTTGTAATGCCTAATACGAAAATAGCAACACCCAGATAGGAGATTTGCACAATAGATATGGCTAATATAATAATGAGCATATATTTCGCTAATAATGATCGAAAAAATTTCATTGTTTCACCCTATAGCCAATGCCTCTGATTGTTTCAATAATCATAGGCTTTGCAGGATTGATTTCTATTTTTTCTCTTAAGTAACGAATATGCACCATGAGTGTTTTATCACCTTCTATATAGCTCTCACCCCAAACACCCTCATAGAGTTGTTCCTTCGTTAAAATTTGATTTAAATGACGAATAAAATACTGTAATAAATAAAATTGTTTTCCTGTCAAAAGAATTTCTTCTTCATCAATCGTATTGATTATTTGCATATCTTTCGTATCAATTTTAAGGTGCTGCAATGTCAGTACATCATCACTTTTTTGATATCTTCTTAATAATACTTCCAGTCTTGCTACGAGCTCATCAGGGTGAAATGGCTTTGTTAGGTAATCATCAGCAAAATGCAGCCCTTCAATTTTATCTTCAACAGCTGTTCGTGCTGATAACATTAGAATTGGCAGGTCTTTATTTTCCCGTTTAATTCTTTTACCTAAGGAGAAACCGTCCAATCCAGGTAGCATCACATCCAATATAGCAATATCTTTTGAGTTAATATGTTGCTCAAGCCCCTCCCCTGATTCCAGCCATGTCACGTCATAACCTCGTTCAGTTAATTCCTTGCTTACCCATTGTCCGATTTCTTTTTCATCTTCTATGTACAATATACGAATCAATGTTCAACCTCCTTGATACATTTAACTAAAATTAGAAATTTATAATTTCCATACATGGTTATTATAGGGGAACTGTTATTTATTTTCTTAGGAAATTCAAAAACGTTGATTTATTGAAAAAAGCAACTAATAAAAGTTGCTCTTTTATAGTATACGTTGCTACTTTATCAACTGCTTCAAATTCATTTAGAAAGGTGTAGGGAATCGGTATTACAAGGCAAGCCCCAAAGCATGCAAGAATCATATACTCCTAAGTTGAATTATTTTTTCATCGACGTTGCTCGCTTCACATTTAGGTGCTTGAAAAAAGAAACTTTACTTCTTTTTTCTTTGATAAATATGCTAACATGGCCCTAACTATATTAAAAATATTAGAGAAATATAATTTACTTAGGTTTTACCTATAAAAAAGAGGGGTGTTTATGTTTGGATATAAGACAACTACGCTATTTTATAGCAATTGTGGAGGAAAAAAAGATTTCTGCTGCGGCTGAAAGGTTACATATTTCTCAACCACCGTTAAGTCAGCATTTAAAAACGATGGAGGAAGAACTCGGTTCAAAGTTGGTAGAAAGGAGCGGCAAGTATTTTGAAGTAACTGAAGCGGGAAAGACATTATACAAATATGCGTTGCAGGTTGCACAATTAATGGAAGAGGCAGAAGCAGAGGTTAAGGATATTGGATTAGGCCTTCATGGTCGATTGACATTGGGCATTAATACATTTTCAGTAATTGAGCTACCTCAATTACTACAACAATTTCAACAATATTATCCAAAGGTGACTTATAAAATTCAACAAAACGAATCTTCTTATCTATGTAAATTAGTAAGGGACCGTATTGTAGAACTTGCCATCATTCGCTTACCTTTAGAATTAGATGATTTCTCTGTTCTTCATATGTACACTGAACCATTTTACTTTATACAATCCAAAAAATTCGACTTCTTAGAACACAATGTATCTTTAGCTGACATACAAAATTGGCCAATCCTTTTACCAAGCACTGAAGGCTTAGGCGTACATTATTCGATATTAGAAGCATTTTCTCGCTTCCAGTTGCAGTCCCACATTGTTGGAGAATGCTCAGATACGGCACTGTTAATGAACTTGATCGCTGCTGGCTTTAGCTCCTCTATCGTACCTGAAACTATTTTAAAGCAATATGGAGATTTACCACTTCATGCATACAAAATTCCATCAGCAGAATTATCCACCTCAGTAGGACTCGTATGGCTGAAGAATCATTATTTATCTAAAGCCGCTCAAAACTTTGTGGATTTAATGAGGAAGTATTATTGTTAACGATTAATAAAAAAGAGAACAAATTAGAAACGTTAGTTTGCTCTCTTTTTGAACAGTTATTGAATAATCAGCATATCATTCTCATCAAACTGCCACATGTCGCCATAGGCAACTTCCCAATAGTAGCCATTTGGATCTTGAAAATATCCACTATAGCCACCCCAAAATACAGTTACGGGCTCCTTAATAATTTCTGCACCCGCCTTTTTTGCTAATGCAAAGACTCGATCTACTTCTTCTTTTGATTTACCATTATAGGCAAGCGTGATTCCACCAAAGCCTTGGCTAATTTCTGGTGGATTGGATTCATTAATATCTTTGACTAAACGTTCAATTGGAAATAACGATATTTTTGTTCCTCCATTATTAAAGAACATGACATCGGGATTCGTCTCCTCTCCGTATACCACCACTTCAAAACCCAGTCCCTCTCGATAAAAATTTAGAGATTCCACCATATCTTTAACACCTAGTGTAATTAAATTTAAACGATTCATCTTCAAAATCCCCTTTTTAAAGTATTACTACTTTAATTCTCTACCGAACGTATATTTCCTTTTATTACCGCAAGAAAAATATTTGTTTAATTGTCTCCAAAGCCTTTTGTAGACTACTCGATATTTTTACTAGTAGTTAAGACCAATCAGGTGTGACATTTTTATTTAATCGTTCATCATCAATAAATATTTTTATTCCTCTAATCATTGCCAGCTCACAAAAGTTACCTCTACGTTTCTATGACACAAAAAAGTACGTACTTTTTTTGAGAGTTTATTAGCAGCATAATGAGTAAGCAATCCAATAATCACAAAACATGGAGGACTAAAAATGATTACTCATTTACAAGATACAATCACTTTAAATAATGGCCTACAAATGCCTGGTATGGGTTTAGGGGTTTTTCAAGTAGAAAATGACGCTACTGCAGAAATGGTTAAAAATGCTATCGAGGTTGGCTATCGAAGCATCGATACTGCTGCTATTTATGGCAATGAAGCAGGTGTAGGAGAAGGTATTAAACAAGCTCTAGCATCTACTGGCTTACGTCGTGAAGATTTATTTATCACATCTAAAGTATGGAACGATGGTTTAAGCTATGATGAAACAATTGCAGCATATGAAGAGAGCCTAAAAAAATTAGGATTAGATTATTTAGACCTTTATCTAATTCATTGGCCTGGTAAAGATAAATATGCTGAATCGTGGAAAGCACTTGAAGACCTATATGAACAAGGCAAGATCAAAGCAATCGGTGTATGTAACTTTACTGTGGCACACTTGGATAACTTATTATCATTTGCTCATATTAAACCTGTTGTGAACCAAGTGGAATTCCACCCACGCTTACAACAAGTGGAGCTTCGTTCATTCTGTGACAAGCACCAAATTCAACTTGAAGCATGGGCACCTTTAATGCAAGGTGGACTTCTTGAAGATGAAACAATTTCAAAAATCGCAACAAAATACGGAAAATCAAATGCTCAGGTTATTTTACGCTGGGATGTACAAAATGGAGTGATTACAATTCCAAAATCAGTACGTAGAGAGCGTATGATGCAAAACGCTGATATCTTTGACTTTACTTTAACAGACGAAGAAATGGCATTAATCAATGAGATGAATCGTGAACAACGTGTTGGACCAAATCCAGATGAATTTGACTTTGCTCTATAAGCATTAAAAAGAGGAAAGAGACTGTCTTGTATATGACAGTCTCTTTCTCCCCTCATTATGATGTTTGCTGCATGGCAATATCATCATCACGTTGTTTTAACAGTACATCTTCACCTTTATCCTGTAATAATTCAACATGTTTTTCACCCCACGTACAAAGCATGTTCAGAATTGGTTCCATTCCTTGTCCATAGGCTGTTAATGAATATTCAACTTTTGGTGGTACTTGATTGAAGACCTTTCGATTGATTAACCCAGCCTGCTCCAGTTCCCTTAATTGGTTTGTGAGCATTTTTTGTGAAATACCTGGGATCAATCGTCGAAATTCGTTTGTTCGAATTTTACCATGGTGGTTTAAATGACAAAGAATAACTGGTTTCCATTTACCACCAATAACTTCTAGTGTAGCTTCAACACCAATATTATAAACTTTTTGCATCGTAAACCTCCTGTAATATCCAAAAGTAACTAAAAGTACTCTACATATCTTTTTGGTATGTATGAATATTACTACACATAATAAAAAAAATCAAAGGAGATAGTAGTAAAATGTCAAAATCAAAAAAGCCAAATGCTAAACTTACCTTACTAGCACTTGCTATCAGTGCATTTGGTATAGGGTCCACTGAATTTATCAGTGTGGGACTTTTACCATTAATTACAGATGACTTTGGTATTTCTCTTAGCACAGCTGGCTTAACCGTTTCTATATATGCACTAGGGGTAACTGTTGGGGCTCCCTTACTAACAGCTTTAACATCACGCCTTAGTCGAAAAACCGTATTATTGCTTGTCATGTCCATTTTTATAGTGGGTAACCTAGCAGTCGCTTTAGCTCCTAATTTCGCATTACTATTAATCGGACGTATTATTTCAGCATTAGCACATGGTGTGTTTATGTCCATCGCTTCTGTTATAGCAGCAGATGTAGTGGAACCAAATAAACGAGCAAGTGCTATCGCCTTTATGTTTACTGGCTTAACATTAGCTACTGTAACAGGTGTCCCACTCGGTACATTTATTGGACAAGTAACAGATTGGCGTATGTCATTCATTTTTATTGTTGTCATTGGAATTGTCGGTTTAATTAGTAATGCATTTTTAGTACCTAGCCAATTATCGAAAGGCAATCCCATCTCTATTCGTGATATTGGCAAAGTATTAGGCAATATTCGAATGATCTTAATACTATTCATTACCGCAATTGGATACGGCGGTGCTTTTGTTGTCTACACATATGTTTCACCTATTTTAGAGCAATATATGGGGTATTCCCCACATACAGTCGTCATTATTCTAGTTGTCTATGGTATTTGTGTAGCTATCGGTAATACTCTTGGAGGTCATTTTGCTAATCATAATCCGCTACGTTCCATCTTTATTATTTTTGTTGGACTTGCATTGGCATTGCTTGGCATTGGCTTTACTCTTGAATCACCTATTATGGGATTAATAATGGTGCTGACAATGGGATTGTTCATGTTTATGAATGTCCCAGGATTGCAGCTATATGCTGTTCTACTATCTGAAAAATATATACCATCAGCAATTTCAATGGCCTCAGCATTGAATATTTCTGCTTTCAATATTGGCATATTTTTAGGCTCATATATCGGAGGCTTTATTATTCGCCACCAATCGTTGGCACATACGCCTATATACGGATTCCTGATGGTTATGCTAGCAGCAATTGTTACACTTTTATGGTTACTTTTCGATAACAAAAAACAATAACTCTCTGAATTTCATTTTGTATAAAAAAGTAGTAGAGAATGTGTATTGTTTGTTGATATGTAGTATCCTATAATTTACTTGAACCAAACGAGAATGATTATCATTCTAATTTAAGGGAATACCCTTACTGTTTTAGTAAATCTATAGGAGTGAATAAAATGCGTAGAGGTCGATATTTTTCATTTGTAGTTTTCTTTGCACTTATATTCGTATTAGGTGCCTGTGGCTCAAATGAAGTAAAAGAGGATACAGCTACAGAAGAACAATCATCTAAAGATACAAGAATTGTAGAAGACGAGTTTGGAAAAGTAGAAATTCCTACAAATCCACAGCGTGTAGCTGCTATCTATTTGGAAGACTATTTAACTGCTTTGGATGTAAAACCCGTTGTGCAATGGTATCACCCATCTTGGGGAAAACAGGACTATTTAGGATTAGATGTTCCTGAGTTCGACATTACTGGTAGCATGGAAACATTATTACAAGCCAAGCCTGATTTAATCATTGTAGATGGTGCCGCAGACAAGGCAAAGTATGATGAATACTCAAAGGTAGCGCCTACTTACCGCTTGAAAGAAGATATTCTACAAGATCCACGTGAAATTGCGAAAACAATAGCTGATGTTTTAAATATTTCCGATAAAGCAAAAGAAATGGTTGATCGATATGAGCAACGTGTTTCCGATTTAAAAGCAAAACTAGATGAATCAATCGGAGACGAAACAGTTGCTGTTGTACGACTAAATGTAGCAGATAATACATTAGCGTTATTTGGCATTAAAAATCGCTACTCTGGCTATATTTACACAGAGACAGGCTTAACACCACATCCATTAGCCCGTGATATGACAGAATTTCACGAGGTTTTATCAGAAGAGGCTATCACGGAATTAGATGCGGATCATATCATCCTTTTCCCTTCAAACGGAACATGGGAGTCTAAAGAAAACCAAGAAGCCATTAAATGGTTAGATAGTACACTATGGAAAACACTCCCTGCTGTAAAAAATGGGCATGTTTATATTGCTGATCGCACATATTGGCAATCTGGCGCAATCACAGCCAACTTGCTAAAGTATGATGATCTAGAGAAATGGTTCGTCAAATAATTTTCCAAAGAAAGCTCTTAATGAGGGCTTTCTTTGGCTTAGTGTTAAAAAACAAAATAGTCAATAGCACTTTTGTGAAGGAGAAAATGGATAGGTGTTGTCACTCAATAAGTGCCTAACCTCTCTTTAATAGACTTTTTTGTTCCCTACTGCTAGTACGAAAGAAGAAGTTAGCAGCATGGTTGATTGGAGTGGAGCCAGCGTCACTCCTAGGGGATTTAGCGTCACAGGTGAGACCCTGGAGCGAACGCAAGTGAGTGAAGCGGCTCATCAGACGCCCCCCGGAAAGGACGCTGGCGGAGCGGAAATCAACCCCTTGCCTTGCTAAAGGGGCTTTTTCTACTAGTCACATGATCTTTTTTCAACAACATGAAAGAAAGCTCTTAATGAGGGCTTTCTTTGTGTTGTTCTGCCAATTCAAAAAAAGGGGTGAATTATCAATGGGTAACTTAACACATGTTTATACGTTACAAAATATCTCTTATTCAATTCAATCATCAAAAAAGTTATTGATTAGTAGTGATTTCTATACACTTTTCATCGTAATGGATGGTAGCGGAAAGCTAAAAATAGATCATGACATCATTCATTTTAGTGAAGAAAAGTGCATATTGATTCCGCCAAATAACACGGTTAGTATCCATATTCAAAGTGAGCACCTTTGTTTTTATCAATTACAATTCAACATTGTCAATCTCAGCAATAGTCAGAATTCATATAGTCATTTTACAAGTATCAGCGAACGACATCTTCTCCCCTTTTCACAATGTCATAGACTGCTAGAAGTCATCTATCAGAACCGGTTAGCGGAGGATGAACACACGATTTTTGAACAGCATGTACACTTTCAAGAGCTGATGTTATTACTCTTACATCAAACCATACCCAAGCAGATGCAAAAAAATGATCGACAATCTGTTGAGCAGTCCATTAACCATTTACATAAACATTTTGAAAAAGAGTGGACGGTTGAGCAGCTAGCACAGCTAGCTGACGTACCAAGATGGAATTATACGCGCATTTTTAAAGATATTACGGGACAAATTCCTCTTCACTATTTAACTAAACTTCGTATTGAAAAAGCTAAGCAATTATTAATGACAACAAATGATCGAGTATTTGAAATTAGCCAGTCTGTCGGATTTAATAATGAGTATTATTTCAATCGTCGTTTTAAAGAACATATTGGCATCTCTCCAGGACAATATCGAAGAAATCAAAGCAGCCATATACGTGTATTTGCACCATTCTTAGAAGATTTCTTTGTTGCGCTTGGGATTACGCCAATTGCTCAATTCAGTCATTCAAAATGGGGAAAACAAGACTATTTAGGTCTACAGAAAGTGCCAGATATCGATGTACAAAATAGAGAAATGGATCGACTCTTTTACTATAAGCCAACTTTAATTATGTTAGATTCTGGTGTAGAGCGTTGGGAATCCTTTCAGCACTTAGATGAAGTAGCCCCCGTCTGCCATCTTTCACACCCTGGAGAGAATTGGCAATCTACTTTATTTAAAATTGCAGATCTAACAGGAAAAACCTCCTTGATGCAAGACGTAATCCTACAATATGAAGATAAAGTACAACAAGCAAAAGGAATTCTTAGCAAATCTGTTTATGGGCAAAGTGTAGCATTTCTCCGTATTTCAGCCATTGGCATTACTCTATACGCGGGTCCTGAATGTGGCTATACGGGCCCCATTTTATATCGTGACTTAGGTTTAATGCCACATTCACTAGTATGGAGTATTCCGCACAATCAACGTAAAGCACAACTGACATTTGCTCAATTGTTGCAATTAGATGCTGATCATTTATTTATTACCTTTGATAAACAACATTCCATTTATGAAAATGAGGAACGTGCTATTTTAAAAACTCCTACTTGGAAAAACCTAGCTGCCGTTAAAAGCAACTGTGTCTATGAAGTAGACTTTTTAACATGGATGAATTATGGCATTTTATCACATAGTAAAAAAATTGATGATGTCTTGAATGTACTTGGCTAAAAGGAAGCTTACTTTAGCTTCCTTTTTAAATGATTAGGACAAACATTGCACTGCTAATAACACCGAAAGCCGTTTTGCTACATAAGATAGGATATCAGTTATAGGATAGGAGGAATGACCTTGTATTACAATCCTTATCCGTATTTTGTGCATCCCTATCATTATCCAACATCGCCTATCGCTAATCATTTTGCCATTAGACCCTTTTCGCAACATCTAGCAATGCCGACCAATAATCCTTTTCCACCTGTCGATACACACAAATTAAAAGCTTCAGCATCACGGATAAAGGCGATGATGCAGCAAGCCCAATTACTTACGGATAAAATAGATAGCTCCCAACAATTCGCACATGATTTAATGAATGCTGCTCAACTTTCAAATAAAACAGAGGTTGAAAAATTAATCACATCAACAGGCATTACGATGAAATTTGAAACAAACTATACACCAGACAGTTTTAGAATACGTCTTATTGATAATGATTGTTGTGGAGTCACCTTAAATTTGAATTGGTGAAAATTCCTAGTGAACTTGTAAACTATAAAAAACTATGCTAAAGTGTTTGTATTGTTATTTCTGAAAATTCTTATATTACTTTTCTTATCAAGAGAGACGGAGGGATTGGCCCGATGAAGTCTCAGCAACCAGCTAACAGTATGGTGCTAATTCCAATTGGCAAAATGATCAGCCTTGAAGATGAGAAGAAGAACTACCGTTGTTGCAGCAGGAGTCCTCTTCTATTAGGGGACTCCTTTTTATTTACAACTATTTTTACAGAAAGCAGGGAAATCAATGTCTAATGAACTTTTACAAGCATTGCAATTATTAAAATCGAAACAGTGGGTTGACTTAACACATACATTCGGCCCTAATTCACCACATTTTTTTATGTTTGAGGACGCTAAATTTGAAACGTTATTTTCTCATAAGGACGGTTTCTTCGCTCAACAATTCACGTTCCCTGGTCAATATGGCACACATATCGACCCACCCATTCATTTTGTGCGAGATACTCGCTACTTAGAAGAATTAGAACTAAAAGAGCTTGTTCTTCCCCTTGTTGTTATTGATAAATCACAAGAGGCTGCGAGCAACCATGATTTTTCATTAAGTGTTGAAGATATTCTTGATTTTGAGGACAAGCATGGAGAAATTGAAGCAGGAACATTTGTAGCATTACGCACAGATTGGAGTAAGCGCTGGCCAGATAAAGAGGCTTTCAGTAATAAGGATGCAGATGGACATAACCATATCCCTGGCTGGGGTTTAGAAGCTTTACAGTTTTTACTAAAAGAACGCAAGGTAAGCGCAATTGGTCATGAAACTTTCGATACGGACTCTGCTGCTGATTTTCGTAAAAATGGCAAGCTAGATGGCGAATATTTTGTGCTTGACCAAGACACCTATCAAATTGAGCTAATGACGAATTTGGACAAGCTACCTGCGAAAGGCGCTATCATCTTCAATATCGTACCTAAGCCAGAAAAAGCATCTGGCTTCCCTGTGCGCTCATTTGCTATTTTGCCATAACATAAAAGTCGGTATAGCGTATACCGACTTTTATGTTTGTCCATTTCTTTTTTTGAATAAAAAGTAAGCAATGAGCATCCCTACAATAAATAAAAGGATAAGATAGATACTATAATGAGTCAGATAGTATCCAACAAATCGCCATTTCTCTCCAAGCATCTTTCCTAATGATATAAATGTGAACGTCCAGATAAATGCCCCTGTATAGGCAAAAAGCGCAAACTTTCTATAAGGATAATTATTAATAGCCGCAATATATGCTGTCAAATGGCGTACCCCGGGGATAAAATAGCCAATTAATAATAGGGTAGGTCCTATTTTTGTAAACATCTTTTTCGTAAAGTCAATTTTTTGCTCTGTAATATGAATTTTAGGGCCATATTTCTGCAATAACGGTAAGCCAAAACGATAACCAATATAATAGCTTAAGGTAATGCCTCCAACCGCACCAATCATTGCACTGACTAAGGCAGGAATATGTTCAAGACTTTCTCGGTAAACACTATAGCCTACATAAGTTAGAAACACCTCATCAGGAAGTGGCACCCCTACAATACCTCCAATTAGAATCACGATAATTCCAAAGTATCCGTAATGTTCAATTAGAGACTGCACGTGATGTGCCATAAATCATCCCACCTAAAATTTATTAAAATCTACCTGCTATATATAGTGTAGCCTCAGCGCTCTAAATGACTTGAAGCTGACGTAAAGCAAAATTGATACCGCCATCTGTAGATGTCTTTGTAACAAAATTCGCAACACTTTTTAGAGCTTTACTACCATTTCCCATGGCAATTCCTACTCCTACATATTCCAACATGTCAACATCATTATCCCCATCCCCAAAGGCAATCGCATTCTTAGGGTCAATATTGAAATGATCAAGCACCGCTTTAATAGCTATAGACTTCGAAACATCCTGCTGTAATACATTCACAATATAAGGATGCCAACGCTGTAAAAATATATTCGAAAACTGGCTAGTATATCTTTTTTCAGCCAGCTCATCCGCATATAGACACATGAGAAAAACCTCTTCATCTACAATTTTTTCATTTATAAGTGGAAAATCCCGTAAAGATAAAGTTTCTTGCATCGCTCTTAAAGCTACTGGACTTTGTATGCTATTCATGGATAGCTGCTCTGTAAAAAATGTTAGGCTATGCTGCTGTTCCTGTGCAAATGCCTGTACATTGCGGACAATTTCTTTGGCAATCGGAGTTTTATGTATGACAAGATCCTTATGTTTCACATAGGCCCCATTTGCAGTAATAAAGGTTTCAATCCCCAGCGCTTTTAACTCATAGCACATAGATAAGGGTCTTCCAGTAGCCGCTACAAGATGGATTCCTTTTTCTTGCAATAGCTGAATAGCTTGTTTTGTACTTTCTTCCACACAGCCATCCTCGTAATTAATCAATGTGCCGTCTACATCAAAAAACACGATATTATACTTCATTTTGAGCACCTCCTTTATAGTCATTTAGAACCATTTATAATTTTTCTCCCATGAAACATGTGAAAGTATTTTGACAAACTTTAAGCAAACTATATAACTTCCTTTTGCACCACCGATAAAAACTATTACAAGCGTATTTATAATAATATTTAACTAAAAATTCCTTGAATATTTTTATTTAATAATTCTAAAGGAGTATACCAAAGAACACAAAATTGTTAAAATAAAAGATAATATCTTAAATACATTGATCGATAAAATCTTACGTATAAATAGAACAAAAGAAATAAAATTTTAGTGCACGCAAAGGAGTTGATTCTTATGGCATTTAACATTTACTACTATGAAAGTAGTGTGGATTGTAAATTTTGTAAAAAGCAGTTTACAACATATAAAGTTCGCCCTAATCGATATAAAATTATCGAAGAACAGACTGATTTCATGCCTGTTTACGATGGCCTAAACCCTTTGCTATATGAAGTTGCCGTATGTCCACATTGTGGTTATGCCTACCATAAATCTATGACACGGACATATGGACCTTTCATGCTACTCATTGATGAACTATACATTAAAGAGCTCCAGAAACCTATGGATATCTGTCAGGAACGTACAATTGATGATGCCATTATCAGTTTTAAGCTCGCCTATTTAGTATCCCGTGCATCAATGGAAGAATCTCTTTTAATGGCGAATTTCGCTTTAAAAATTGCTTGGCTCTATCGATTAAAAAAGGACGAAGAATCCGAAAAGCGTTATCTTTTTGCAGCTAGAGACTTTTATAGTAAATCCTTTGCCTCTAATCAAGAAGGTGGAGAGAGAATTCAGTTTTTACATGCTGAATTAAGCCTTCGACTTGGTGATATTCCTGAAGCAAAAAAAGGATTTTCACGCTTAATCGCTGATCGAAATGTTTCGCCAAAATATCGCAAGCTTGCACGCAATCGTTGGGAAAATTATAAATATGACGAACAACCCATAACAATTAATGAAATCATTAATTAATGGGACGAGGAGATGATTAATTATGTTGCTATTTCAAAAGAAAATTGATGTGAGAGAAGAGGATATATTTTCAGAGCTACATCATTTTTTATTAAGAAAAAATAATCGCTACCTAACAAACGAAGAAGTTGTCGCTCTAACAGGCGTATCATCTGAGCTGCTTTACAAATGGGTAAAAGCAGGAAAATTAAAGAACTCCATTTTTCCTAATTTAGGGGCTCCATGCGAACGATGTGGACAGATTACGCAAGCTAAAATTTGCGTGAGCTGCTCTTCCTCCATTGTTGGGACATTAAAACAAGAAGAAAAGGATCGTGCATGGTTTAACCAAATTCAACGTAACCATGTAAGAGCAAGTACGTATCACTATAAATAGCATTCCAACATCTCCATCAATTGGAGGTGTTTTTCTTTTTTACATACTAAATTTAAACTAATTTTAAACAAATTCTTCCTAAACTTTAAACTTGCCTTTCTATAATTAGTATCAATATAAAGTGAAGGGCTGATAATTAATGAGGAAAGCTAGGAAACATAAGGTTTTATTAAGTTTTGCACTGGCAAGTTTAATGACAGTAAGTGGAGTAGTAAATGTCTCTGCTGCTGTCCCTGTAAATGAGCAGATTATTAAAAACGATTCTGCTGTCAAACAAGCTAGGACTTCTAATGAAACATTACTTGATTGGAAAAAATGGGCGAATGACCATGCATACAGCCTGTCATCCATCCAGCCTGAAACGTTTGACGGACAAAAAATTCCCGCTAACAAATTTGACGATTTAGAGATGCTAAAACCTTTATTACATGATAAACGTATTGTCTTTTTAGGGGAAAGCTCTCATGGGGTGGCGCAATTCAATCTAGCGAAAACACGTTTAATACAATTTTTACATCAAGATATGGGCTATAATGTCCTTGCCTTTGAAAGTGGTATGGGTAATGTGATGAATGCTCAAGGACAAATTGATAAACAAGCAGCTCTACAAACAATGAAGGATGCCATTTTCGGCGTTTGGTGGACAAAAGAAACTTTGCCTCTGTTTGACTATGCAAAATCGACTCAAGCAACAGAGCAACCTCTTGTACTTACTGGCTTCGATATTCAACAGCAAGGAGCATTTACGAATGGAGATTGGCTGCAAAACCCTAAGTTGGCTCAGCAATTCAATGAAGCTGAGAAGCAACTTGCTGAATGGAGCTCGGGAAAAGATTTGAAGGGCTATCAAAAAGTAAAGGCTACTATAATTGATGTATATAAACAGGTACAATCACAAATACAATTCAAAGAAAAAGAGCTACAGGCAGCTTATCCAAAAGAGCCTCATATTGTAAAACTAATGGATCGCACTCTAGCAGATCGTATTCGACTAGCAGACGAATATATAGAGTTAACAATTCAGTCCAATATCGACATTGAACAAAATAATATAGAATCATTTTTGCAAACTATGGAATGGCGAGATCAAGCGATGATGGAGAACTTACTTTGGTTAGCTGAAGAGGTGTACCCAACAGAAAAGTTTATTGTATGGGCTCATAACGATCATATTCGTAAAGCACAATCGGATGTAATGGGATCTCCTTACCCAGTTAAATTAATGGGGGAACGTTTACCTGATATCTATAAGAAATATAGCTATGTATTAGGTCTATACATGACTAGTGGAGAGACAGCTAATAATATGGGAGAACCTATGCCTGTTTTACCTCCTGTCAAAGGATCTATTGAAGATATTCTGTCTTCAACAAATAAACCTTACACATTCATCGATTTACGCAATCGACAAAATGAACGAGGCAACTCATGGATGTTTGAACCACGCTTATCCTATAGTTGGGGAATGATACAGGAAAGTCTTGTTCCGCGCGAACAATACGATGGTATACTTTTAATAGATCAGGTGAATAAACCAACTTATATCAAATAATCTCTCTTATTAAACAATAGCAAACTAGATTTCCTAGTTTGCTATTATTTTAAGTATCCATCGATATAGTATCCCATTCTTCGCCTTGATATCCAATCATCCAAAATAAGCCTCTCCGTCTTTCCATCACAACACTTTCATTTAATGCTAAAGGAGCTTCTTGTCCATTGATGCGGCTATCTACACAAGCCCAATGTAATCTGTAAATTTTATCCGCCTCATCCACTATATCTTCCTTACTGCGCAGTACCGTTTGACCATAAAATTGCTCAAATGTCTCGCAACGAGAAACTACTTGAATTGCATATTCACAATCACATACATCGTCAGGGAAATTTAGCTCTTCCACAAGTCCCAATGCCCAAATAAGTGTCCAATAGGCTTCATATTGCCATGATATATTGACCGCTTCTTGAGCACCAGGATGCTGAGCCTCAAGAAAGAATTTTTCATGCTCCGTTAAAAATTCATGCACCTCATATGTGTGTAGCATATTGGTAAAGAACTCTCTAGACTCCTCAATATCACCCTTCTGTGCTACATCACAAGCGAATTGAATAACAATCAATAGGGCAACTGCTCTTCTTGCAATATCCTCTTGGCTTTTAAATTGAAGATTTTCTACTGGTGGTAGCTGAGGAAGCGATGCCGCATAAGGTATGTTCTTCTCTTTTAAAAAGGCTATCGTTCTAATTTTTCGTGCCTCTCCCTGTGCTGATGTGACCTCTTGTGCATGTATCTTTCTTGTACAAGCATGTGGTTGAAAATCAGATGGACCTGATTCTCCATTAGGATAAACAATAACCATACCGTTCTGATCCAGCAAAGTACCATCTGATAGGAAACCAATCCCCCCTATGCTTGCTAGTAATTTTATAAATTGCTGCATATGGTCTTCTGTCATCTCTTTGTTCATTTCGATTGCAACGACAGTATTGAGCACTGATATTTGAATCATTATGCGTTCTTTTAGCTGTTCATCTTTAAATGGAATTTTATCGTAAAAGCCCATCATCCCAGGTATATTTTTTACAAAATAATCAGGGTGCGTATCTTCAGTTAAAATATTTATGGAGCATCTATATTTATTAAATAAACCTCTTGATTTTAATAAATATTCGTTTTCAACTTTTTCAATAATGAAGCTTTTTGCCAATACATCGGATAGTTTATCCTGAATATCATCTGTATCATTTTTGGAAGCGAATATCGTAAAATGGTTCAATCTACTCTCTCCTTAGTCGCATATAGCATTTTAATAACCAATTTTCCAAACAACTAAGCGCTTGGCTAAACAGCTGTTTATTTTTCCGTAGCACCTCATGTTCAACCCAATACGCCAGCAAAGGACGCCATTTTTCTTCGTCTATCATAGTTGTTGGTGTAATTCCCCGCTGCATCATCTGACAAACAGCTCGGATGGATGTTAGCCTCTCTACTTCGTTGCCATTTAACCACTCGTATAATGTCTCTGCACTTGGTTGTGACTCAGCTAAAAGTGTATCCCACCCATCAATAGGAAACGTGACATAGGATCTCATCCAGTCTATAATATTTGGATGGTGAAATTGGCGTAGTCGATATAGGGCCGTATAGGCATCAATTCTATCTTTTTCGATATCCATTAAGATAAAAGATTGTCCTTCATTAACTGGCAAACAATGTACTGTTACATAATCACGCAGCCAGTCAGGTACGTCATTCTGTCCTTGCCAAAGTTCTCTCGCCCAATTTCCCGCTTCTCTCGGACATATCTTGACTAAAATTTCACTCCACGCCTTTTGTTCTGATTGAGATTGAGCTCGCTCTAACTTATGTCGAAGAGCCTGATACACCTGTACTCCATCAAAATGCAAAAATGCCTCCTGCACGCTTGTTTTTTTCACACCATGCATGGAAACATAATGAAGTAAAGATGCTAAGCTGGATTGAGCCTGCTGTAAATTAGAGCTTAAATATTGTTCTAGCCAAGTTAGCCATAATTGTGAGCGATACAATTCAATATCCAATCCATTTTCACTACAAAATTGACGATGCTGTCCGCAATCTACGCCAATACAGCCTAAAGCCGTCATATTATCAACGTACGAATGAAAGCTGGCAGCAAGCAAATCAAGCTCATCTTCTTCATGGCTCCAATACCAAACCGTTTCGTCGTCAAGCTTAAGGAGAAGGGCATCTCCATTACCGGCCGTAAAAAATTGTAAATATTGCTGTTCATACGATTCATCATTCTCTCCAAAGTAAGGAAAGTCTAGAGCTTTTAGGCTCCAGCCAAATTCACCAGAAGGCGTATCTAGCAATTCAGTGGGAAGTATCGCCTCATCTGGTAATGACCAATAAATACTTACTTGCTTTGAGCAATTTTGCAACAGTTGACGAAACCCATTAGGGATTTGTACACCAAGTCTTTCCTCAACCTGCTGTAACTCTTGCTCGGTAGCGACTGGCCGCATTTCAATCGGATGTACACAAGCTCCCTGCTGCTTCAATCGCTCTACTAAATGATTCCAACGCTCAATCCACATTGTCTCTAACCTCCATATAAGGCTCATGTGATGTCATACTTCTTATTTATCGTCAGGAAATCATTTACTGATTAGGCTAACTTTAAACAGAATGACAAAATGCTATTATTTTACTGCCATCTAAACCTTCGTATATGATAAATGTCTCAGCTATATTCATTCTTTTCTATTACGTCTTAATGAATTATTTTACTTTCTTTACTTCCATCATAATTTTGGTTACATATTCTTCTTCTCGATTTTTCATTACGGCATCATAAATGTATTCCTCGTATACATACTGACCTAGCTCATAACCCTTTTCATGCATGACATTAAATAACCGTGTGTATGTCTCACCAAGTTTTGAGGAGGGGCCTACATGATAACCAATCACAAATTCACCTTCTATCGCCTTAAAATAAGGATGCCCTTCTCTTGGATGAGGCTGCTCAATATACAAATAACTATAGTTATCGTAATTCCCAGCTAACACTTGCTCTCTTCTTGTTATCCCTCCAATGGGATACCCCGTATCTAATTGAGAGCGATCCAATTCCTCAATAAAGTCAGATACAGCCTTCACAAACTGCTCTTCTGTAGAATTCTCAATATTTTTACTCAAATATAATGTATCTTCAGGAAAATACTCAATCGTGATGTCCTTAAAATTTAGATGCAGTGCTTCCTCTGTCATTTTGATTTTGACATCAATAATATTCTCAATCATTTCTAGTTCTCTACGCTTCTTCGCAACATGCTCTTTTTGTTGGTGCATCAATTCTAAAAAATTTTCAGGTGATTTCTCTGCCATATAATGCTGAATATCCTTTAAGGACATCCCCACTGCCTTTAATAATTCAATAACACCGAAAAAATCATATTGAGCAAGTGAATAATACCTATAATCCTTACTATCTTTCATGATGGGAGATAATAAACCAATTTGATCATAATAAATAAGTGTCTGTTTATTCACCTTACATAATTTAGCAAATTCACCAGTTGTAAAATACTTTACATTTTTATTAAGCATTTTTTGAGTTTCCTCCCTTGACTATATAGTTACTATATACTTTAGATTGTACCTATTCAAAATAAAAATAGAAAGGTTTTGACATTATGTTCACGGAGATTCGTGACATTACAGCTTTTAACAAGAAAGAAATTTTAGCATTACGCATCGCTGACAATCAGCAACATTTTATTGAATCTACAGAACAATGCTTAGCAGAGGCGGAAATGGATCGACGCTTTACGCCTTTAGGTCTGTATAAAGATAACACCGCTATAGGCTTCGCTATGTACGGCTTATTCCCTCATGATGATTACAGTCAACGAGTATGGCTTGATCGCTATCTAATTGCAGAACAATACCAAGGACAAGGTTTGGGAAAACATTTTTTACAGCAACTTATTCAATATTTAACAGTAAAGTTCAACTGTCTTCAGATATATTTAAGTGTTTATGACAATAACACTGTAGCTATCCAGCTGTATAAACAATTTGGTTTTATATTTAATGGTGAGCTAGATGATAAAGGGGAAAAAGTGATGGTTTTGGAGGTGCATGGTTATGACAACCATTAATCCAATTGAAACAAAGCCACTGAAACCATTATTTTTATCATACTTATTCCCTGCAATGATCGGGATGCTTTTAATGTCCGTCAATATATTGGTAGATGGCATTTTCGTTAGTCATGGCGTGGGACCTACAGCTTTAGCTGGAGTTAATATAGCTGTTCCTATTTTCTCTATTTTGCTTTCTATTTCTCTATGGATTGGCATGGGAGGAGCTACTCTTTTCTCGATTTCTCTAGGAGAGGGCAATAAGCAACGTGCCCATCAACTATTTACATTGGCGTTTTCTACAATGCTAGTGGTTGTGATAACGATTATTGGATTTCTCGCGTTAAATCTAAAGGACATTTCTTATATATTCGGAGCGAGCGATGATACGTATCCGTATGTGCAGGAATATTTACATGTAATTTTGCTCTTTGGGATATTTTACACAATTGAAAATTTATTAAGTATTTTTATTCGGAATGATGGCAACCCAAAATTGGCTATGCTGGGCTTAATTACAACATCGGCTTTGAATATACTCTTAAATTATGTTTTCATCTTCGTACTAGATTATGGCGTGACTGGCTGTGCCTTAGCGACAGCAATAGCTACAATTATAGGTACGTCTGTGCTATGTCTTCATTTTTTCCGTCCTCAATCTGAGTTAAAATTTGTCACTTCATTTTTAAATCTATCAGATTTGAAAAAAATTTTTGCTATAGGTTTACCTAGCTTTATTGTTGAAGCTTCCGTTGCAGTTATCGTTATTTTGTATAACGTTACATTTTTACATTATTTAGGTGCGAATGGCGTTACTGCCTATGCAATGGTCAATTATATCCATACTGTCTTGCTGACTATTTTCCTTGGAGTCGGTATGGCTCTACAACCATTAGTAAGCTATCACCACGGGGCAAGATTACTTGAAAGATTAACTGCTTTATTGAAAATCGGTTTAGCTACCGCATTTATTTTAGGATTAACAACAGCTCTTATAGCTCTTCTTTTCCCTTCTCAATTAATGGCGTTATTTGGAGATAGCTCATTTGAAATTCGGAGTATGGCAGCACAGGGCTTTGTACATTTTGCCATTGGCTATGTATTTTTAGGGATCAACATGGTGTTCGCAGAATTCTTTCAATCCATTGAAAAAATTCGTATTGCTACAACAATTATGTTACTACGTAGTATTATCTTATTTATCCCTACTCTCATCATACTACCCAAGATACTTGGCTCGCAGGCTATTTGGTGGACCTTCCCAGTAGCAGAAGGAATTACAGCATTGCTTATTTACTTGTTCATTAGGAAAAATCCAAGAACCCTTTCATCTCCTGACCATGCTTAAATGAAAGGGGACTTCATCAAGGTCCCCTTTTAATATGTTTGCCTAACAAAATTGCATTTTTAGCGTACCTCTTCCTTCTTCTACTATTACTTCCCCAACTGCTCCATTCACTAGAATTAATTGAGGGGGGACATGTCCAATATCTACTTCATAGAAAACTGGTATTCCCATCTCGTCAAAAATATCCCTTAATGCATCCACCAATGTAAAGTCCCCTAGATTTTCATATAGTCCTGCTCGCCCGATTAGAACACCATTACATTTATTGAACCAACCATTATACTTTAATTGCCACAAAGCTCGGTAGATTTTTGCCGCATCCATACCAACACTTTCTAAATACCATATTGTTCCTTCCTCAGAGCAATATTCGTTAATAAATGATTGAACGTAATCGAAGGGCGTACCTATAAGAATTTGCAATGTATTTAAACAGCCACCTATCAACCTACCTGTCATACGATTACTACGCTCTTGGTTTAGAACTTTCCATTCGGTTTCACTGTCAAAATAAAATCCTGTAGCAGGATTTTTATAAACTTGCTCCCAGCTCGATTGAAAATAGTGAGAAGAGCTTTGAGTTATTGAATGACCAGTCTTACATGTAATTACGTCTATCCATTTAGAAGAAAGTTCATCCCATTGAGGTGCAGATAATTCAGTAAAATTCACCCCATGTGCGGATGCGTACCCCGTCATGGTTGTGTATACAAAAGATAAAGTACTAATATCTGAATACCCTAATATCCATTTGGGTCCCGCTTTTTTTAATTCGTCCCAATCGATTAAAGGTAATAACTCCATTAGAAAACTGCCTCCCCACGGTGGCATGACGATATCTATTCGCTCATCTAATAAATAGTCCATAAGTTCAGAGACTCGCTTTTCTTTTGTTGTACTTCTACCTTTAAGCTGCGTCCAGGTAGTATTTCCAATAATAACTTTCATTCCTCTTTGTATTAATTGTTTTTCAGCTTCTGTTATTAATAGATGAAGATGCTGTTCGACTCCACTAGAGGGTGCTGTCACGCCAATCGTAAGAGGCGTTTTTAAAGTAGGATATTGTATTTTCATTTACCATCTCTCCTTTATGCCTGCAAAAAATAATTGTTTTACAACAACAAGATGATTTTGGGTCTCTTAATTAGTTTTGCTATATCAGATTTAGAATGCATTTTAACTAAAAATACAGCTATGAAAGTTTCAACACTATTTCTGTCCTTCACACACAGAAATTTTTACCAATTATACTTGTGTTCAGAAAAAAAACCAACACAAAAATCTGTGCTGGTTAAATTTCTACTTTTGAATTTTCATATACTCATCACGCAACAGACTCATAATGATTTCATCAGAAAATGTATTATTCATAAACAAGGCCTGCCTCAAAACACCTTCTTTTTTAAAGCCGACCTTTTCATAGGATTTAATTGCTCTACTATTGTGTGAATATACCTGTAATTCTAAGCGATTCAGATTTAGCTCCTCAAATGTAAATCTTTGAGCAAGCCTAACTGCTTCTGAACCCATACCTCTGCCACAATTCTCTATATTATGTAAAGCTATACGGAACACTGCCTTTTTATTATCTAAATCAACCTCCATAATCGCCAAATCACCAATTACCTGATCATTATCAACTAAACAAATAGCAAAATCATAGCGAGAAGAATCTGCTTTAAAGCGTTTGATCGCCTCTTTGATTTGTTCCTTTGTTAAAATATTCCGTGTTCCTGTCATATACATGATTTCTTCATTTTGAAAGCATCTTATAATACTATCACTATCATCTTCACGTATTTCTCTTAAATAGACCTGTTGACCTTTTATCAATATAAACACCTCTTGTGCATTAAATAAGGAATCATCATATATGTAGATGATTCCTTTGTTTGGAACTATTCCATTTGTTTTTCAGTGTGTACCTTTACCGATTTCTTCGCAGGGTCTTCCGAGGAGGTTACACCTAGAATATCAAGCATGAACATAAATAGTGGAATACCTATGATTAGTCCCCATACACCAAGGAAATGCTCAGAAAAGAGAATGACCATAAACGTATAGAAAATCGGTAAATCTGTTTTGGCAGACATAAGCTTTGGATTTAAGAAGTAAGCTTCAATGGCATGTAAAACCATGACAATAACTAAAATATAGACGATGTACATCAAGCCACCAATGCTATATGCGATAATACTTAATGGTATTAATGAGATGATAACTCCCGCGACTGGAACTAAGCCTAAAATAAAGAGCATAATCCCAAGTGCAATCAAATGTGGGAAGCCCATAATAGAAAGGGCAATGACGGATAACACACAGTTAACAGCAGCAATAATAAATTGTGCTTCAATTACTTTACCAAATGAGCGGATGAATATTCTTGAGAAATAATGAAGCTCATCGTAAAGCGGCCCAATTTTACTATCCTTAAACTTAGCTGTAAACTCAATAATACGATTCTTTTCTAACAAGATGAATAAACTCAAAATTAGAGAAATCAATATTTGCATAATGATTTTACCAATATTCGTAATATTTTTAAGAGTTAAATCCACACCTTGCTCTAAATATTTCCCGAGCTCTATTTTCTCAAAAGTCGGTGCTAAGTATCTCGCAATCTCATTGTCATCTGGATCGAGATTAAAACTTGCAATGAGGTCGAAAAGCTGTGTGATCTGCTGGGTCACAATTGGTAAATATTTGTAAATAACAGCTACAATACCCGCAACAAGTAAAAGGTATAATGTTACCGTCACAGCTTTTTCATTCATCGGCGTATATTTTCTTATGCTTTTCGTTGTCTTCGTAGTAAGCTGGTTCATCAAATAAGTAATAATAAACGTAAGTAAAATTAGATTGATCATACTACGCATTAAATATAATGCAAGAGCAATCCCGACTAGAATAATAAAACGCTTAAATCCATTACTCCGAAAGAAATTATTCATTTATTCACTCCTTCTACAAAACGGCCTCGCTGCCTCTGCTACCTAGGGCTACACTATAAAATTGATTTATAACAATACGCATCATTCTTATGTAAAAATTTCCCTCTCATTTAATGAGTATAGCCATCTACCTTCAAAATAAGACGAAATGTATGTTTCTTTTAGAAGTGTCTGTATAAAACCTAAGGCGGGGTTGAAGTGAATTGTATGTCTTGTCAAATTAAAAAGTCGATACTCTTATCCTTTGTGAAAGCTTTACCAGCGTATTAGCCAAAATTCTATAAATCTATTATAACCCTTTAAACCAGCATATCCAATTTGTATGTTCTTTTATAATGGTATTTGTATAGAACTTTTATCAACTATTACTTTATGCTATTTTGATTAGAGATATAAATTAAACAGAGACAAGGACTGATTCTATGAAAATTGCGAGAAACCCTCAGAACATTCATCCACCCGTTGCTCCTTATGTTCATCAAATTGAGGTGACGGGACCTCAGAGATGGTTAACATTATCAGGACAAATTGGCATGATAGCTGATGGATCTATACCTGAAGATGCAATAGCTCAATTGAAGATAGCACTTGAAAATATTAAAAGAAATCTAGATAGTGCCGATATGGAGGTTCAAGATATTACAAAGCTCGTCTTTTATTTAGTGGGGGATATGGATGCTATTCAACGTAAGGAAATTATCAGTGACTTCTTGGGGGAACATCTTCCATGCACAACATTAATGTATGTCGTTGCACTCGCTACGCCAGCTTTAAAGGTTGAGATTGACGCATGGGCTTGTAAGGAATTATAAATTCATCCTATGTTTTATAAACTAAATTTGTGCATTTTTTTCTTATTTTTTCAATACCCCTTTAGCAGTGCTAAAGGGGTATTGCCTTATTATTTAAGTAATGTCAGCGTCGTTGCAATGGCGTTATCAACAAACGAGCGTTGTGGCTGCGATTTCAGCATAACTGTTAACCCTATTAACGCAACAATTAATGCTTGCGCTAAAGACTTTGAATCCGTGTTCGCCTCTAGTTCTCCTGATTGAATTCCCCGTTCAATTGTCTCCTGAAAAATTACTGATAGATAGAGTTGATGCTCTCTTGTCAAAATCTCGAACTTCTCATCATGTGGAGCTAATTCAACCATTGTATTGATACAAAAACAGCCATTACTAAGATCTTTTGTATATTCAGCAGTAATCACATCTTCAAAAAATATAGAAAACGCCTGTTTTACAGAGGCATAACTTTGAAGTTTAGTCCGTATTTCGGATGCGCGAGTTGTCGTATATCTACGAAGGGCCGCTTCAAATAGTTCCTTTTTATCCCCAAACGTTGAATAAATACTAGGACGCTGAATCCCCATTCTAGTAGTAAGATCACTTAAAGAAGTTGCTTCATATCCCTTCTCCCAAAATAATTGCATTGCTGCCTCTAACACTTTTGCCTCATCAAATTCCCGAGTTCTTGCCATTATAGATACACCCCCATTTGGAAAAAATAGTAAGTTAATCATTGAATTTTACGATACTAAACAGTATGTAATTATTTTATATCTGGCTTTTTTTATTGTCAATTTCATTTCATCAACCGAAATAAAAAGAAAATATATACCAAATAAATATTGACAAATCCAATGTAGTTAAGATATATTTACCAATAATTATTTTGTACCGAACGGTATGTTATAATTACAATTCAATTAGAAAGGGAGGTTACAATGTGAACAATGCAAATGATGATGCAATTCATATAAATCAATCATCTTCTATATCCCGAGCTGTAACATTATTATTCGCTACAGCCTGCGGAATGTCTGTCGCCAATATTTATTTTGCTCAGCCGCTGCTAGATGAATTATCGAATGATTTTGCTATTGATCAATCAATTATTGGTTTGATTATTACTGTCACACAAATTTTCTATGGGCTAGGCTTACTTCTTCTAGTTCCACTTGGAGATTTACTAAACCAACGACGCTTGATTATTGGACAAATGCTATTGTCCTCTGTTGCTTTGCTTCTAGTCGGTACTGCCTCCTATGTTGTAGTGCTATTTGCGGGTATGGCCTTAGTTGGTCTACTTGCAGTCGTGACTCAAACCCTTGTTGCGTTCGCTGCAACTATGGCTTCCTCTACAGAACGTGGTCGTGTCGTAGGCATTGTTACAAGCGGCATTGTCATTGGCATACTACTTGCTCGTACCTTTGCTGGGTTAGTAACAGATCTTGCAGGGTGGCGTTCTGTCTATCTAGCCTCCGCCGCGTTCATGCTTCTAATGAGTGGTATGTTTTTAAAAGTTTTACCAAGGGGCGAACGTGAAGTAAAATCAATCACCTATTCTCAGCTAATTCAATCCGTGTTTACGCTGTTTATTCAAGAGCGAACATTACGTATCCGCTCTATTCTAGCCATGCTAATTTTCGCTGATTTTAGTATTTTGTGGACGTCCCTTGTTCTACCACTTAGTTCACCACCATTGGCTCTATCACACACTGTAATTGGCGCTTTTGGTCTTGTAGGTGTGGCAGGGGCATTAGCTGCTGCACAAGCGGGTAAACTTGCTGACCAAGGCTATGGACAAAGAACGACAGGTATTGCTTTAACGCTTTTACTTATCTCCTGGATATTTATTAATTATTTAGATAAGTCATTCTTGGCATTAATTATTGGCATTGTGTTACTAGACTTGGCAGTACAGGCAGTACATGTCACAAACCAGACGATGATTCTCCCATTACGTATAGAAGCACGAAGTCGACTGACCGCAGGCTATATGGTGTTCTATTCTATTGGTAGTGCTGGCGGTTCAATCGCTTCAACTCAGATGTATGCACATTATGGTTGGGGAGGGGTTTGCTTACTCGGAGCCTCTATTAGTACAATTGCTCTTCTTTTTTGGGCAATAACCAAACGATTTACTAAATAAAATTAGACTTGGAGAGATAACAAATGGAAATAGGAATTACTTCTTTCGTAGAAACAAGACCAGATGTTCACAGTGGTGAATTAATTAGTCATGCACAGCGTTTACGTGAAGTAGTAGAAGAAATCATTCTTGCAGATCAAGTAGGATTGGATGTCTTTGGCATTGGTGAGCATCATCGTGAAGACTATGCCGCCTCTTCTCCAGCAATGGTGCTATCTGCTGCTGCTTCTCAAACGAAAAACATTCGACTCACAAGTGCTGTAACAGTCCTTTCTTCGGCAGATCCTGTGCGTGTTTTTCAGGATTTTGCCACATTGGATGGACTATCAAATGGACGTGCAGAGATCATGGCAGGTCGTGGTTCTTTTATCGAATCCTTCCCCTTATTTGGCTACGATTTACATGATTATGATGAATTATTTGAGGAACATTTAGACTTACTACTTAGCATTCGTCAGTCTGAGAAAGTAGTTTGGGAAGGTAGACATCGTCCAGCAATCAATCATTTAGGTGTGTATCCTAGACCTGTTCAAAAATCTCTCCCAATCTGGGTGGCTAGTGGAGGAAACCAACAATCTGCTATGCGTGCTGGCCTTTTAGGATTACCCCTTATGCTAGCAATAATTGGTGGCAGCCCAATGCAATTTGCACCGATTGTACAGCTATATAAAAAGGCAGCACTTCATGCAGGTCATGATTTATCAAAACTTCAGGTAGGTTCTCATTCAATAGGTTTCGTTGGACCGAATACGGAATGGGCAGCAGACACATTTTTCCCATCAACAATGGCTGGTATGAATAAATTAGGCAAGGAAAGAGGCTGGCCTTATTATGACCGTTCTAGTTATGATGCTGCAAGAAGCTTTGAAGGGGCATTATATGTTGGTGATCCAGATACAGTTGCTGAAAAAATTATTCATCTTCGTAAACATGTAGGAATTACACGGTTTATGCTATACGTTCCTTTAAGTACCATGCCGCATGATCAAGTCATGCAAGCTATAGAACTGCTTGGAACAGAAGTTGCTCCCCGTGTACGTGAAGAAGTCGCTAAATGGGAAGCTGAAATGGCTCTAGAAGGAAAGCCATTTCTTTAAGATTCATTATTCAACAGGAGGAGTATATATGACCATCATTAACCGAATTTTACCAGAATTAAGGCAGGCTTACTCAGAATTTCCTGGCTTTCGATTGGAGGAGGATTTAACTTGGAGTCGAGGTCTCTTGTCCAATCCACCTTCAAAAAAATCAGAAGATGTACTTACGACCAACTGTATGATTCCTAGAGGTGACGGGGACGAAATGCTGGTTAAAATCTATGAACCAGCTAAACGGGAGCAGGATAAACTTCCAGCTATGCTTTGGATTCACGGAGGTGGCTTTGTCATGGGGCACCCTGATATGGATGATGTTTTATGTGAACGCTTTGTTGAGACAGCTAACTGCGTTGTCGTATCCATTGATTACCGACTAGCGCCTGAACATCCCTACCCAGCGGCTATTGAAGATTGTTATACTGGATTAGTTTGGTTGACTAATGAGCACCAATCACTTGGTATCGATGTCAAACGGGTGGCAATTGCTGGAGCAAGCGGTGGAGGAGGATTAACAGCAGCACTTGCATTAATGGCTCGTGATAAAGGAGGACCATCAATTATATTCCAGATGCCACTGTATCCGATGCTTGATAACCGAAATGTAACACCTTCCAGCTATGAGATTATTGATGATCATGCAACATGGAGTAGAACAAATAATTTAACTGCTTGGCATTTGTACTTAGGAGAGGAGAAGGACATCAATGCCCGTTCTCCGTATGCGGTCCCTGCAAGAGCTGAAAATTTAACAGGATTACCGCCAGCCTATATATGTATTGGCCAACTTGATTTATTTCGTGATGAAACCATTGATTATGTAACACGTCTTGCACAGGCAGGAGTGGACGTTGAATTCCACCTCTACCCTGGCAGTTACCATTGCTTTGAGGTCTTTGTGCCTGAAGCAAAAGTAAGTCAACAGGCTATTCAGAACTATTTAGATGCCATGGCAGGTGCACTCAATTTTTGATTAGCACTTCGCCTTCTAATAATAAAAAATGCGAAAATGTTGGCTATCAACATTTTCGCATTAATTGAAAATCTATTGTGGACGTTCTATCTCATAAATCCCGCAAACTTTAGCTTAGCTTGATCCTGCAAACCCGCTTAATCAAGCTCACGCACTTTAATCGGGATTAATGTTCTTTCTAGTTGTTCACGATGTTGCTCGTATTGAGGTGGCAACATTAATTGGCTACCCATTGTCTCTGGTGTCTCGTCATGAGCAAATCCAGGAGGATCTGTAGCGATTTCAAATAAGATTTCGCCAGGTTCACGGAAATAAATCGCATTAAAATAATTACGATCTTTTACTTCTGTTACATGTTGTCCATGATTCATCACATACTCTTGCCATTCTAAATGATCTGTATTATCTTGGGCTCTCCACGCAATATGATGCACAGTTCCTACACCCATTTGGCCCCCTTGACCTGCAACTGTTTTTAAATCCACTGTATTGCCGATCTCTGCACTAGAAGTAAAACGCGTATAGTCACCTTCCGTCGCTACCTTTTCAAGACCCATTACTTCTGTTAAAACTTTGGCAGTTTCTTCAGGGTGACTTGAGAATAGTGTAGCTCCACCAAATCCTTTGATAGCAACCTCAGGTGTTACTTCACCAAATGACCATTCGTTGTGCCCGCCTTTCGCACGTGCCACGAGTTCAATATGCAAACCATGTGGATCATCGAATTGAATGACTTGCTCACCAAAACGTTCAGCTTTTTGGAAAGGAATCGAGTATTTCGCTAAGCGATTAACCCAAAATGGCAGTGCTCCTTCTGGTACAACATACGTTGTAACGCCAACCTGACCATCACCAATACGTCCTTGATAAGCATTAGCCCAAGGGAAGAAGGTAATGATTGTTCCTGGTTTCCCACCTTTGTCACCGAAATATAAATGATATGTGCCCGGATCATCAAAGTTTACTGTTTGTTTTACTAAACGTAAGCCTAATACTCCCGCATAAAAATCAATATTCTCTTGCGGATGTCCTACGATCGCTGTGATATGGTGTATACCTGCTGTATGTTTTTTCATGTTAACAAGCCCTTTCATGACTATATTTCTCACCTATACTATGCCCTATTTATACCTACCTCAATCTGTAAAAGCTTAGCGAATTGTATACAACGCTTTAGACCATGGGATCAATTGATCTAACATTTGGTTTACTGAATCTATTTGTACTTCTTTTGGTTTAAATTCTGTGCCATTTTCAAAATCTGTGAATAATGATAGTGCTGGATGAACACGCACATCTGCGATTAAAAGCTCACCCATAATCCCACGTAAATGTTCTGCTGCACGAGCACCGCCAACAGAACCATAAGATACGATTCCAGCTGCTTTGTTATTCCATTCAACACGTAAGTAGTCTAGTGCATTTTTTAATGCCCCTGTAATAGAGTGATTGTATTCTTGTACGATGAATACAAAACCATCTTGTTTAGCAATAATTTCTGACCAACCTTGTGCTCCTGAAGCATCCTGTCCTGGCTCACCTAATAATGGTAATTTATAATCAGCAATATCAATCACTGTATAATTGGCATCTCCACGTTGATCTGCAATTTCCTTTACCCACTGTGCTACTTGAGGGCTTACACGCCCCTCACGAGTTGATCCAATAATAATACCGATATTTAATTCTGCCATTGTTTGTTCCTCCTCTTTTTTTGTACGAAATAATTTATTAAAAAACCCCATAATTGTACCTCCTGGCGAAGCTAAAGGTTCGAATTCATTTATCTTGAATTTATTTATCTTGAATTCGAGATAATAATAACACGATATTTTTATAAACGTCAACAACTTTGTTTTGAAAATTAAAAAGGCAGAGATAATTAATTCTCTGCCTTCCCTAAAAGCTTATAAACTTGTGTTTTTAGATAACGATATTGACTATCATTAGTATCTTGAAAAGCCTCTATCCTATTTGAATCAATATCTTGGTAGTCGATTAGATATGGAAATTGTTCCTCGGAGAAATCCTTTCTTTCTCCATTAATAATATTATAAAAATGCCAGCCTTCCTCAAGAAATGTCTTCCTAATTTCTCCGCCAAGAATATCCTGCACAACTAATGAAGTGACGCCACATTGTCCTTTTGCAGGGTTGTCCACACTCCATTTAGAACTTGATTGAATGGACCATGATTTTCTTAAGGCATTTAATACGTCTTTTTCCATGCAAAAACTCCTTTCAAACACTTTAAAATGGAACTTCATCCATTCTTATTGGTGTCGACTTCCCTACTACCCAGTCATCTTTAATAGCACCATAGACAATACTATCTGTCACAGTACCATCTTCATTTTCCCAAGCATTTATTTTGCACTAATAAATGTACTAAACCATCAATTTCTTCTTCAAATAATTTGATTTCCATACATATCTCCCTTCATCTAAACGTCTTCACATATATCTGAAAAAATAAAGTTAGTTTTCGTATGTGCATATGGCTGTAATGCATCAATAAACTGCTCTACATCAGGAAAAGATTGAAAATGCCCCTTTAATAAAAAACATGACTCACCTGAAATGCGATAGCAGAAGTCTATATTTGTATAAACCTTCAGATGTTCTTTAAAGTCTGCATAGCGGTTATTTTTGATTGTCGCTTCAACAATAGCGTCAATTGGATAACCCAATGCTTTTTTATTAATATCCAATGTATACCTCTTAATAACGTTCTGTTCCTCTAATTGCCGTATTCTTTCGCGAACTGCTGGTGCAGATAAGTGAACCCTTCTCCCTAGTTCGCTCATAGAAATTCGACTATCTTCTTTTAATTCTTTAAGTATCATTTCGTTAATGAAATCCATTTTGTAAATACCCCTTCTTTTTGAAGGAAAACAATCATATTTCCCTTCGAATTGATATGTTAACTTCGTTATGAACATTTTACACTAATTAATAGAAGGAGGAATGATTGATGACACTTATTCAATTATATGACAAGGGCTTAACACCCTTTCAACAATTATTAGGCTACAACAAGGGAATTCAGCTGCACTGGCAGCAGTTGGGGGAGGTACTCGAAAAAGACGGGCATCTATCCGCTTCATTAAAAGAAGAGGTTCGAAAAACTTTAGCTCAAAAAAATGGCTGTCAGTATTGTCAGGCAAAAGGCAAGCCTGATCCCCAGAACTATGATGAGAAAACGGCAGTATGCACAGGTTTTGCGGAAGCATTCTTAGCTGCTAAGGGGCACACCGCCCCCAACGTCACGGCTGTATTAAAGGACTATTTAACAGAAGCCGAGATTAGCGAGCTACTAGCATTTATTTGCTTCACGACAGCACAGCAATATTTTGGCGCACTCATGCAATTAAAATAATAAGGAGCTAGGGGCGAAACCCTAGTTCCTTTCCCAGCTGCTATCCTTTTAATTCCATTTTATTAGCTATATCTATAATAAATTTCCTACTAAGCTCTTCTTTCATATTATTTTCAGCATCCACCATCACTTGTTCAATGAGACAGCCTTGATGATGGAAGGAATGATCGTGTTCAGAGGAACAACTAAATAATGAGGTTTGTCCTTCAATTGCATATATCACATCTAAAAACGATATTTCATGGGGGCGCTTAGAAATTCGATAACCACCGTTGACACCTGGGTTCGACTCAATTAAACCTGCCTTCACAAGCTTAGTTAATATTTTGGAAAGATAGGTTGGAGATAATTTTTGCATTTCTGCTAAAGACTCTACACTCATTGATTTCCCTTTAGGATTGAGTGTTAAAAACACCATTGTATGTAAAGCATAATTTGTTGCTTTTGAATACTTCATCATTCATCACCCTTCATTCAGGACCTTTATTATCTGCAATTAAAACACATTCTATCATAATTCAAGAAAAAAGCATGTTTTGTATGAAAACACGCTTTTATGATCCCTAGTCATGCTGTCCATAACCCGCTTCTCCAGCAAGAGCATCAGCCTTTGTTACTTGTACAGTCCCAAATGGATGATTTGGTGGCGCATAAATCGTGTAAAGCTTTAGTGGTTTATCCCCTGTATTCGTAACATTATGCCATGTTCCTGCTGGTACCATAATAGCCGTATCTTCTGCGACATGTCTCTGATAGTTTAAATAATCTCTAGTTGGCCCCATTTGAGTTAATCCATGCCCCTCCTCAATACAAATGAATTGGTCCACATGTGGGTGTACTTCTAAACCAATATCTTCTCCGACATTAAGACTCATCACCGTTACTTGTAAGTTTGACCCTGTCCACAATGCTGTACGATAATTTTTATTGCGCTTTGTAGCCTCTTCAATGTCGATAACAAATGGTGTTGGTCCAAAATCATTCTGGACATTACTTCTTGGCGCTCGTTCTGCCTGATTTGGATAGGCCCAATAAACAGGTTGATAACCGTAATGATACGATTGATAATTACCGTAATAAGGGTGGTACATTTATCTCAATCCTCTCATGCATGATAACGCTATAGTATGCAGCTGAATGAAAGAAGGTACTCACATGTAGTGTGACTTAATTGAGTAATCTTTATATAGAGACTGGAGGTAGATACAGTGTATGCTAGATTAACAGAAAAACTTGCAGGCACTCCTGCAATTAAATGGTTTTCTGGACACGTTGTTAAACATGAATGGATTGTAGAAGTGGAAGCAGAGTTAGGATTTGAATTACCACCATCCTATTGCTGGTGGTTAAAAAATTATGGCAATGGGCAACTGAATGGTGGATCTATTCTCTCAATCGGTCCACCAGCATACAGAGACATCAATGATCATGATATTCTCTATATACATCGTCTTAACTTGGCTGATGAGGAGTGGTGTAAACAATTTCCGAATAGATTGGATTTATTTATTCCAGACTCTGACGAATTGTACTTCTTTGATCGTTCGTCTAAAGATGAACACGACGAATTTCCAGTTATGTGCTATGACTTAATGAATGACATGATCTATGAATATGCCTCTTCTTTCTCAGAATTTCTTGAAAAACTGATTGATGAGCGTAGTCAATAGTATGAGTTGCCTTATCTATGGGCAACTCACAACTCGGAAAATTCCTCTTTCAAGCGCTTACGAAATTTATCATCTGTAAGAAATTTCAATTGAAAACTATTCATACTATTTGAGAGCTTAATCTGCTCCATTGTATTTAAGTTGTTAGCAAAAAAGGCTATCTCTGTTTGATTTCCATCTTTATCTTCCGCATAGGCTGCTAGTGTTAACACAAATGCCGTCGACCCTCCCTTTTGACCAGCATGTTTTAACCATGCTTGATTTCTAGGATTCTGCATCAATTGCTCCAACACGGGATCTAAATATTTATGTACTTCTGCGCTAAAGAAATTTTTACCATTCAATTTTTCTAAAATAGAGATGTAATCACTTGTTGTGGCCCTTATTAAACGATCAGACCATATCTTTTGAAAATCCATATTGAGCATTTTTTGAGCTTTTGTTTTCTCCTCAATTGTTAAAGGATGTTCTATCCAATTCGAATGAATAGCCAATGCACGCTCACGATATTCAACCATATCCATTTTTCGTAAAGCAGTTAATGTTGCTTTTTTCGTTAAATTTTTTTCCTCCATCAAGTGAATGGGAATATAAAGTGCACTTACAATTGGATACAAAGGTTCATGATCCTCTACATTTAACTGTGTAAGCACATCATTAATTATTTGAAAGTCTAATACATGCATTAAATATTCCGTATTTGCATTGGAGCTATAGGCAATCATGCCATTTGCTACTTCACTTAAAGGTACACTATCTGCACCCTGAAGGTTTAACTGCGCCAACCATGCTTTATGTGCGCCGCCATCTGTTTTAGGAATGTAAAATGCCTCTAACTCCTTTAGATTTACTTGCTCTTTAGGATTAATACGGCCATCAGCTGCTTGTTGCGCATAGGCGATGGCTACGATTATTTTAACCGTACTTGCTAACGGTAGCTGTTCCTTGGTGTTTAGCTCCACCCAATGTTGTTGATTATATTGAATGGCTACGGAAATATTTTTATCCTCTTTATGTTCCTTGATAAATTGCACGATATATTCAGGATCGTTCTTCTTGATTTCTTTTTGAAACTTCCAAAAAATAATGCTACATACAAAACCTATACAAACCAAAACACCGCCAATCATCCAATACAACTTTTTCATATTCATCCCTCCATCACTCAGCTGCTTCTAACAACCATTGCTGTAATACTTTAGACGACTGGTTATTTAATCGTAATGCTATTTCTGTTTTTATTTCTGGAGGCATCACTTCAACAAGTATGCATACAGAATCCCTTGCTTGATTCACCTCGAATAACCCTTCTTAGCACAAACTAATTCAGCTCCAATTGCTCGATGATATCGATCGTTGACATACCTCTCCTCCTTAATGAATTAGAGAAGCTCGTAAATTGCTAACCCCATTTTCTAAATATCCTTTGAGGCATGTTAATGTATAGACCCAACCCTCTTTTTGGCCCATCATTTTTGTCACAATTTCTGGGTCATGTGCATTTAACCCAGATTCTACAACAGTAATAATTGTTTCACTTTGTGATTCTTCAAAAGAGATGGCAACCATTGTCACTTCGCCATGCTCTTCTCCCCAAACAAACACAATTTTTTTATTCATCTCCATTTCAAGCACAGTGATCACACCCTCTGCACCATACTCCTCATATTTAAGCGTGATTCTTTTACCTTCTGCCCATCTTTCGGAACTGCTAGAAAACCAATAATGACCGATTTCAGTAGGGGAAATAATGGCTTCAAATACTTTATGGGCTGGTTGATTGATTTTTAGTTTCGTCGTCACATCCGTATTTATCATCATTCATCATCCTTTTTCATATTGTCTATCTACACCTTCGCCGAAATTTTCCATTAACCTTCCTTACTAATAAAAATTCACTAAAAAAGGTGCGATTCTCCTAATGGAATCGCACCTTTTCACTTAAAGTATTTTTTTATTATGAACAGTAAACTGAATATCTGCTACATTGTCGATAAAATTTTTATCATGTGTGACAAAGATTATTGTTCCCTCATAAGCAGCTATAAATTGTTCAAGGGCTTCTAGTGCTTGAATATCTAAGAAATTAGTTGGTTCATCCAACAGCAAAATATTATAATTTCCTAAAAATAGCTGACAAAGCTGAAGGCGTATGGCCTCACCACCACTAAGTGTGGTAATTTTCTTTTGTAAATCAGTGCCAGCAAACTGCATGGAATGAAGTACGCTTCGTAATAAACTTTCATCATATTCAGAGCGATTCTTTAAAAATTGTAGCACTGTTTCCTCACCAGCAAATTGGTAGCTCATCTGATGAAAATAACCTATTTTAGCCTTTGGAGAAATAGTTATTCCCTCACCATTATTGGCTATATGTTTTAGTAATGTACTTTTACCACTACCATTGTTACCCTTAAGCGCAATTTTTTTACCTAACGGGATTTGGAAGCTGACCTCGTGTAATAGTACCTTATCTTGAGCATGTAAAGTGAATCGATCTGCCATAATGGGATACTTATTATGCAATTCCAAGGCTTTTGATTGTCGAAAAACAATTTTTCTTTCTTCCTGCACCGCTTCTGCTTTATGAAGCTTCCCTATCCGATGTTCGATAGCTTTTGCTGCACGCTGTACGGCTTTTTGACTTGTGCCTTTGGACTTTGTCATAAACATACGATTAGGTTTAGCGTTAGCCTCTCTTTTAGACATATTGCCTGCCTGAGCAATTTTTTCAGCTTTTTTCATTTTTTCATCTACAGCTTTTTCAAGTCTGCTCTTTTCTTTCAAGTATTGTTCATGAGCCTGATTTTGTTGATCTTGCTCTAATTGCTTTTGCATGGCATACTCGCTGTAATTCCCTGAGTAGATCGTTACCTTACCACCATCTACCTCCCATATCGTTGTAACCAGCTCATCTAGTACAGCACGATCATGGCTGATGAGTATGAGGGCCCCATAATAATAACGTAATTCATCTAATAAAAATGAGATGCCGAGTTGATCCAAATGTGTTGTCGGCTCATCAATAAGCAAAGCTTCCTCATAAGAAGTAAATAATTGTGCTAGCTTTAATCTTGTTTGCTCTCCACCACTTAATCCTTCAGAATACGTAGGTACTGCTAATTTCCCTAATAACTGTGGATCTGCCTCTATTAACGTTGGTGCCTCCATCTGTTCAAAGTATCCGAAATGAACATGCCTTTTCAATTTCCCACTTACTGGTTGTATCTTGCCAGCAAGTAACTTCATCAACGTACTTTTACCTGCACCATTTTTACCAACGATTCCTATTCGGTCAAATTGATGCACAGCTAATTTTTCAATATTTAATAGTTCTTTATCTAAATAAGTAACGACTACATTCTCTAACTCAAAGCAAACCTTTTCCATTTTGCTACCTCCCGAAATTGATCATTCCGTACCGATAGCGATGGTATCGATACGAGCTTTTAATCAAAGCTCGTATTAAAAGAATAATAGACTATACATTTCACTTTCCTCCCTACATTCAATAAAAAAACACAGACAAATTTGCCTGTGATGTAAAGTAAAAGAGATTTATTATAAGACAAGCGTCTCTTTTTTCTCATGATTATGAAGATGATTAAAAAAGGACAGACTATCCCATTTACTCTGGTGTCACAAAACAGCGTTTGGCCCTATTCAGTTACTGGTTCAACATTGGGAAACGTAGTCTCATAGCATGTGTCATTTTTTAATAACCCTCCTAGCATTGTTACGACTATTATAAATTCTGGCTATAATATGTCAAGTTTCCAAAGTTCTCTCTAAAGACACACTAATTACTGTCGATATATCACAAATGAACATTCCAAAAAGTATATCATTTGGTGAAAACCTGATATAGTATGGAATTTAAGAAAAATAAAATTTGATTTGGTGGTGTTATGTGAATGAAGAAATATGTTATCGATATTTTAATGATTATGCTTGGATCACTGCTTTTTGCCCTAGCAGTTAACTTATTTGTTATTCCTAATGATTTAGGTGAAGGTGGCGTAACAGGCTTAACGATTATTGCTTATTATCTGTTCGGATGGTCGCCAAGTATTGTCAGTTTTGTTATGAACGCAGCTTTACTTATCGTTGGTTATAAATTTTTAAATAGACAAACAACAATTTATACAATCATTGCGGTCTCATTCCATTCTTTATTTTTACATTTAACAGAAACGTGGTCTATCTCTTCAGATGAGATTATCGTCAATACAATTTTTGGTGGCGTATTTGCAGGAGTCGGTATTGGCTTGATTATCAGAGTTGGTGGTACAACAGCAGGTTCTACAATTTTAGCGAGAATCACTAACAAATATCTTGGATGGAGTATTAGCTATGGACTTTTATTCTTCGATTTAATTGTTGCTTTTTCATCCTATTTTATCATTGGTGCAGAGGCATTAATGCTAACAATTGTTATGCTATATGTTGGTACTAAGGTAATGGAGTTTGTTATTGAAGGAGTTAACCCTAAAAAGGCAGTTACCATTATCTCTAAAAAACCTGAAGACATTGCTGGACAGGTAACTGCTTATATGAATCGTGGGGTAACTGTGCTATCAGGTCATGGTTATTACACAAAGGAACAAAAGGAAATCCTGTATATTGTTATTAGTAAGCAAGAAGTTGTAAAGCTTAAAAAAATTGTCAAAGAAGTCGACAAGGATGCCTTTATTGCCATTCATGATGTAAGGGACGTTTTCGGAGAAGGCTTTATTGAATTAGCAAAATCATAAAACAGTCAAAACACCTTTTGTAGGTAACAACAAAAGGTGTTTTATGTTGTTAAAAAAGATTTCACTAGCAGAAAAAGAACTTTTGGCAAAGCGAAGTGTTGATTTACGTTCCGCCAGCGTCACTCAAATCACCATGTGCAAAAGAGTCTTTTCCTTATCTTTCATCCTAACAGTAACGATCGAATAACCAATTAGAAGTAGCTTGGAACGGATGTTCATTTTATCCTTTCACAAAAATTCTATTGGTGGTTTTGTTTTTCGATTTACCTATTTCTATCAATCTGTAAAGAGCTTTGGATAATGCTGTCTAATAGTGCTGAATAGCTGATTCCCGCAGCAAGGGCACTTTTTGGTAGTAGGCTATTTTGCGTCATGCCAGGCAACGTATTAACCTCCAACACATAAGGAACGCCATCCTTCATTAACATATCTACTCTTGCGTAGACACTGCATCTTAAAGCCTTGTAACTGATCATCGCAGCCTTTGCCACTCGGTCATGAATTGCAAGTGGTAGTTCCACAGGCTCCTCCACGGTAGAAGCATCGTCATATTTTGCCTGGTAGTCAAAAAATACTGCTGTATGTTTGATTGACAGGACTGGCAATAGCTGTTCATTGAGTATTGGGCATGTAATTTCGTCACCAATCAAATACTGCTCAATAATGATTTCGTTATCCCACTTAAATACTTCTGCAACCGCAGCCAATAAGGCACTCCGATCATGGACAATTTGAACACCCACACTAGAGCCGCCAGCATTTGGTTTAACTACAAGTGGATAACCCATAAGCTCTATATCCTGCAAGGGCAACTCCTCTTCCTTTATGAGATGCACCCAATCTGGAGTTGCGACACCTTCATATCGAAGGATTTTTTTTGCCATATTTTTATCCATGCACAAACTACTTGCTAGAAGACCGCTTCCTGTATAAGGAATACCCAACGTTTCTAGTACCCCCTGAATCGTACCATCTTCCCCGAACTTACCGTGAAGTGCTAACAAAGCCACATCAATATCACCTACCTTGTCAATTACCTCTTTGTTGTTATCTAATGTGATTGCCACAACTTCGTATTTTTGCTTATCTAATTGAGTGACCATTTCCTTACCTGTCATGATGGAAACCTGCTTTTCAGAGGAAGTACCACCCATAATTACGCCAACCTTCATTTTTTCAACTCCTCATAACGTTTTCAATGTATCACCAATAATTTGAATACCTCGAACAATATCGTCATCTGCTAAACGGGAAAAACCTAAACGAAATGTATTACTACCTCTTCCATTTGTATAAAATACATCACCTGGATAAAATACAACGCCCTTGTCATAGCATTTCTCAAGCAACAATCGTGCATCTACGTCCTCTTTTAGTTCTATAAAAAGGTGAAGCCCCCCATCCCCTGTTATCCTGCTATAGGGAATGTATTGGATACAAGCTTGACGGGCAAGCTCATATTTTTTCTTGTAAACAAATCTTGCTTTCTTTAAATATTTTTCAAAGTAACCATCCTGTAAATATTGATATAACACTGCCTGATCCAGTGTTGATGTATGAATTGTTCGAGCTCTTTTCATACTTTCCAAGCTATCAATTAACTCCCTATCTGCTAAAATCCAGCCAACACGTAAGCCTGGGAAAAGAATTTTAGAAAAGCTACCAATATAGACAATGTTATTACCTATACCGCTAAAAGCGATTAGTGGTGCCAAATGTGAGCTTGAATACCTTAATTCCTCATTAAAACCATCTTCTATAATGGGTATTTGATATTTGGAAAAAAGCTGAAAAATAGCACTCCTTTTCTCGGAGGAAGTGACAATTCCTGTTGGATTATGATAGGACGGGATAAGATAGGCAAAATCAAAGTCCTTATCTGCTAATGTTTTTTCCACCTGTTCCATGTCAATCCCGTCATCTTGCATATCGATGCCATGTACGTCTAACCCATGCAAACGGAAAAGCTTCAATGCTGCATGATGTGTAGGATTTTCACATAGTACACGCCCTGATTTTTTAGCTAAAGAGGACAATAAAATATCTAGACCTTCTGTAAAACCATTTGTAATTAAAATATCTTTATTAGAAATGTCCACACCTTTCATCTCCATATAGCTAAGAAGGTGGTCAATTAAGGGCTTATAGCCCTTGGCATAGCCATAGTTTAAGACAATATCTCCTTCAATGGACATCCTTATGAGAAATGCCCTTTTGAAATTTTCAACATCAAAAAGCTTTTCTTCTGGAGCTATACTAGTAAATGAAATCATGCCTTTTTTCCAGTGTATATCTTGTCGTATTAAATCAATTTCATCAGCTAATAAAGTTGTTTCATTCAGCCTTTGTTTCCAATCTATTTCAATAGAAGAAGTTTTCAATGTAGTAACCTTTCCGATAAAATGCCCTTTTCCTTTCACTGCATAGATGATGCCATCTAGCTCTAATTCGGCATATGCGTTCAGCACCGTGTTTCTACTGACCGCTAATAACTTACTAAGTTCACGGGTAGATGGAAGCTTTTGATGTTCCAACAGATGCCCCTTGACAATCATGTCTTGAACATAATCCTTCAATTGTACATAAACTGGTCGTTCATCCATAAGCTTAAAATCACTAAACACTTCCTAACCCCCTTGCTTCATTTTTGCATAAACCCTGATAACCAAAAAGGTCCACACATTATGTAATTTCCTGTTAGAGTGGTTGCTCTTCTTTCTATCATATTTCAATAGGGTCATAAGCATAAAAAGAAAACTCCTCTTTTGAGAAATATATCAGCAAAAAAGGAGTTTTATTATTATTTTAAAATATCATCCAGACCGTTTTCTTTTTTATCAGGACATACTAAGGACACCACAACTCCAACAATTAAGCAAATAAAGAATGTCGCTGCCTTGGCTGACACTACAGCCTCCATAGGTGACAGGGACCATACAATCGCACTAATAAAACCGACAATAATTGTAGCAATAACCCCAATGCCTGACACACGTTTCCAGAAAAAGATTAAAAGGATCACAACCGAAAATGTATTGCCAATCCCTGCCCATGCAAAGGATACTAAGCTATAAATTACAGAACCTGATTTGAGTGAAATGATAATACCCACAATCCCACTAATAACAGCTACTAGACGCGAAAGGTGAACTAATTTTTTGCTAGAAATATTCCAACGTAATGTTTTATGAATTATATCCTCACTTATCGATGTTGTGATGACTAACAATTGAGACGAAGCCGTTGACATAATAGCTGCTAAAATACCAGCCACAATAATTCCTGCAACCCAAGGTGGTAAAATTTCAAATACCATATGCGGCAATATCATTTCAGGATCTTCAATAGAACCTTGCTTATACAAAGTGGACGCGAAAATCGCAGATAAAAAGGCACCCACATAGACAATTAATGTCCAAATAATCGCCATATTACGGCCAGTAATTCGCTCTTTTTCAGTCGTAATAGCCATAAAGCGAGAGCTCAATTGAGGTTGCCCCCCAAGCCAGCCAAAGAACCAGGATAGATTTGTAAATAGCATCGCCCCTAAGGCAAGTCCATTTAAGCCTCCAACCCAACTATCCGCACCATTGCCCATTTGAGCTAGCTCTGTTGAAATGCTTAAACCTTGATGTTGAATTTCCATATAAGCTGCAATTGGTACAATAACAAACGAGATCAGCATTAAAAAACTTTGGATTGTATCTGTCCAAACAACGGACATAAATCCTCCCATACATGAATAGGCAATTATTATTGCTCCAATAATAATTGTTCCCCAAGTGATGTTGAGTCCTGAGAATGAATAAATCGTTTTACCCATCCCGGAAAATTGAGCTGCTAAATAGCAAACAAAGAATAACACCATTACTGCAGAAGCTAACCAACGAATTATATCTGCGTGCTTTGGAAATTTAACAGCAATATAATCTGTTAGGCTATTCACCTTATATTTTTGTTGCTCTGTCATAAAGCGCTTTGATAAAAATAGCCATGATGCAACAACGCCTAAAAGCATGCCAGATAAAATCCAAATGCCTGACAGCCCAGCCACATATATAAAGCCAATTGCCCCTAAAAACATATAGGCGGATTCACCCGTTGCACGTTCAGAAAAGGCTAACGCCCAGCCCGGTAGTTTATTTCCCCCTAGAAAGTAATCATTATGTGATAAATCTTTTTTACTGAAGTATATCCCCACTCCTAGCATAGCGAGTAAATAGATAAATATTTCAACATAAACAATTGTATGCATATACCCAAAGTCCTCCATCTGATTAATCTAAACAATCCCAATTGGTTTTATCAGATAATAGTTCGGGTTTTTTTAATTGTCAATAACTAATTTTGTAAAAAGGAGGCAAAGTATTTCGATATTTCTACAAACTTTAAAGCTCCTGGAGAAAGATGAATACTGTGTTTGTGTGCAATTCCAACCTGTCTAATATATGCTTGATAAAATTTTTTTCTAATCAGGTTACTTGGTGCATGTAGTAAAAGCGAGTTCGGCACAACAGAAATGCCTAAATTTTCATTGACCATTGTCAAAATGACTTGGTCAACTGATAATTCATAGACTACATTGGGATGGATTTTATGTTTAGCTAAGATCCTTGATACATCTCGATCAATCGTACGTTTAGGCATAATCCAGCGTTCATCCTGCAATTGCTCTAGAGAGAGCCTCTCTTCCTTAGCCAATGGATGCTCCTGTGCCATAATGCAAACAAGCTCATCATTAAAAATCGCATCGAATACAAGATGTTTAGAATTTGGTTGCACTAAAAAACCGATATCGACAACGCCATTATGAAGCCATTCTTCGATTTGATCATAATCTCCCTCCATCAAACGTATTTGTAGGTCTGGATGATGCTGTTCGAAATACGCTAAAACCTTTGGTAATAAGACCAGAGAAACACTTGGTAGAATACCAACCGATAACGTCCCCCCAATGAGATTTTTTAAATTTGCTACAGTGGTTTCAAGCTGCTGTTGTTGCTGCAATATTTTTGAGATGTGTTCGTAAACAATTTTCCCCTCACTCGTTAAAACAATATTATTGCGGTTTCGAATAATTAGAGAAAGCCCTAATTCTGCCTCTAAATTACTAATCGTATGACTGATTGAAGACTGTGTGAGATTGAGCTTTAAGCCTGTTTCTGTAAAATTTCCTGTATCGATAAGTGTATGGAAAGCAATATATTGTGCTAATGTAGCCATGCTATTCTGCTCCTTTTATGATTTTTTTTCATAGTTGATTGTGTAAATATTCATTTGATTTAAATTACTAGCCACCTCTATAATAAAAATAAAATCCAAGTAAATCAATATGATTTGTTAATGAGGGGGCTCATAAAATGGCAGAGGAAAGATTAATGATGAAGGCTTTATCTATGGACATAATTACCGCAAAAATGTTTACAGAATTACATCTCTCCATTACAGAGCAGTACGGAGAGCATGGTCGGAGATTAGTACAAAAAGGCTTAGAGGCGTTTGGTTTAAAGGATGCTGAAGCCATGGCGAAAAAAGCAACAGCAGAAGGGGAAAATCATACTTTCTTTGAATACTTACCCCAAATCGTTGTAGGTGAAGAGAAATTTGCTGATTTAACACCGTTTGCTCGATTTTCTAAAATGTTTGCACAGATTGCCAAGCCAGTTGTAGATGAATATGGAGAAGCTGGTGAACAAGTGATTATGCGGGCAGTAGAGCGTTTTGGTCATAAGCGAGGCCAAGGTATTGCTCAACGTGCTCGCACAAACGGTCTAGAAAATTCCGTGGAGCATTATTTAACTAACTATGATATGGGTCGCAGTGATTTGTTTGAAATCGATACAGTTTATAAGGAAAATGAGGTTGAACAAACGTTTACTCACTGCCCATTAGGTCAACAATGGGCAGATGATGATATGGGTAAATATGGAATTTTGTATTGTAAAGTCATCGACCCCTCTATTGCTAAAGGGTACAATAAAAGCCTAGAGGTGGTACATGATCAATTTGTTTTACGTGAAGGACAGTGCCACTTCCAATTCCAAATGAAAGAGTGATGTCATGATTAACGGAGTTAGGCTCGTACAGCATCTTCAAGACTTAAGTCAAATTGGTCGTAATGAAAAGACAGGTGGCATTAACCGCTTCTCGTTCACACCAGAAGAAAAGCAGGCAATTGAGTTAGTTACAACTTATATGGAACAAGCAGGTATGAATGTCACAATCGATGCAGTTGGAAACCTTATTGGTACATATGGTGAAGGAAATGAAACCATTATGCTAGGTTCTCACATCGATACAGTACCAGAGGGTGGCAAATATGATGGAGCATTAGGGGTGCTAGCAGCTATTGAAGTGGTACATACTATGCATGAGCAACAGTTGATACCCTCTAAAAAAATTCAAGTTGTCGCTTTTAAGGATGAGGAAGGAACAAGATTTGGCTTTGGGCTCCTTGGCAGTAGTGCAATGGCTGGTCTTTTAACAGAGGAGCAATTACAGCATACAGATGAAGCTGGCATTTCCATCGAAGAAGCCATGAAAGATTTCCATTTATCACCTTATCCTTTAACACAAGTGCATCGTAATGACATAAAAGCTTATTTAGAAATGCATATCGAGCAAGGAAAAGTGTTAGAAAATGAAGACCTACCAGTCGGTGTTGTCACAGGTATTGCAGCCCCATTATGGTTAGAGGTAACCGTAACGGGTGTCAGTGAACATGCTGGTGCAACCCCTATGCCGATTCGTCAGGATGCTCTAACTGCAGCAAGTGAAATGATTTTAGCTATTGAGCAACTATTAACCAATACAACAGATTCCGTTGCAACGGTTGGTAAGCTAACGGTCTCCCCAAATGGGACAAACGTTATACCAGGTAAAGTTACGTTCTCGATTGATCTTCGTGATATTGACGAAAATAAAGTAAGTGCATTAGAGCAAGAAATAATGCAACAGCTTCAACAAATTGCTGAACGAAGACATGTCTCATTGGCTTCTAAAGTATTACAGCGCATTAAGCCTGCAAAAACCGATGCCTTACTACAACAGCAACTTACTACAAGTATTGAAAAGCAAGGTATACGTCCTTATTCTCTCATAAGTGGTGCTGGGCATGATGCAATGAATATAGCTGAAATTGCCCCGATTGGGATGCTATTCGTCCGTTCAAAGGATGGTATTAGTCACAATCCTTTAGAATACAGTTCAGATGAGGATATTATTGTAGCAACTAATATTTTTTATGATACAGTTGTTGAACTTGCTAAATAGACTACTATATAGAAGAAAGCCATTCTCTAATTTTTTTTAGAATGGCTTTTTTAATTTTTTCCATAACCTTCATTTTTAGCTTGAGTAATCACCTTTTGAATGAAAGGCTCTTTTTTCAGGGTATATGTTGGGCGAATTATATTGAAAAAGATAGCCCAATTTGGATTATAGTCAGACAATACCACTTCAATTTTTTTCATGTGTCATTCACCTCACTTTTTTGAAATAAGCCAACTATAAATAAAGCGTATTTACCTTAAAATAATAAATCTATTCCGTTTTTAAATTTCCCTTTATATAAGAAAATCTCTCTATTTTTGATTGAACTGGTTTCATTTTAGCATAAGGAATATTATCTCTTTTAATATGATATAGTGTAATTATGGTTAATTTTCCAAAATAATTGAAAGGGGCTATAAAATGGAAGAGATTTTAACAATTACGAATTTAACGAAGAGTTATGGAAACAAGGAAATTTTGAAAGGGATTGACCTTCACGCAGCTAGAGGTGAAATCATCGGTTATATCGGCCCCAATGGCGCGGGTAAAAGTACAACTGTAAAACTTATTCTAGGGCTAGAAGGTGATTTTGGTGGCGAAATTAAGCTCTTTGGGAAAAGCATAGGACAAGACCAAATTGATTATAAACGGCGAATTGGTTACGTCCCTGAAATCGCTGATGTTTATGATAACTTAACAGGCTATGAGTATTTAACCTTCATCGGCCAGCTATATGGATTAGAGCTAGAGGAGGCGGCTGACAAATCCAAATCACTAATGGAACTGTTTGGAGTTGGTGAAGCATACCATTCTAGAATTTCTTCCTATTCTAAAGGCATGCGTCAAAAACTACTAATTATTGCAAGCCTTATACATAATCCAGACCTGCTATTTTTAGATGAACCAATCAATGGCCTAGACGCAAACAGTGTCATGATTTTTAAAGAAATCTTAACGCAACTAGCTGCCAATGGAAAGACTATATTTTACTCATCACACATTATGGATGTCGTTGAAAAAATCAGTAGCCGCATCATTTTGCTGTATGATGGAAAAATTGCAGCGGACGGAACATTTGCCCAATTAAAAGCAGATAATACTGAAGGAACATTAGAAAGAATTTTTAACCAGTTAACAGGATTTCATGAACATCAGGAAATCGGAGAAAAATTCGTGTCCGTCGTTCGTGGGGGACAATTATGACAGATTTCAAAACGCTACGATTGCTTGATAAGTTCCGATGGCTTTTTATAAAAATGGGCATTGATTATGACATGATGAGAAAAATCCTCCATATAAAATTAACAATGGATGAACGGAAAGTACCTACCCTATTTAATCAAAACAAAAAGAAAGACAATCAAAAGTATGGCTACATTAAGTCTCTATGGATTTATATGTTATTCGGGCTTATACTCATCCCGCTTATGGGATTTGGTCAAAATTTTCTATTTCAGATGAGTATCGCCTTTGCAATGATCATCTTTTTGATTATGACTTCATTGATTTCTGACTTTTCTTCTGTGCTTTTAGATGTACGAGATAAAAGCATACTTTCAACTAAGCCTATTTCAGCTAAAACAATTAATGCAGCAAAATTTATGCATATTTTTATTTATTTATCCTATTTAACATTGGCCCTAACAGCCATCCCTCTAATAGTCAGCCTTTTTACTCAAGGTATTGTGTTTTTTATTTTAACAGGTCTTGAGATTCTATTAATGAATTTATTTATAGTTGCCATCACAGCCATTTTATATATTGCCATTTTACGCTTCTTCGATGGTGAAAAGCTGAAGGATATGATTAATTATGTACAAATCGCTTTATCTCTAATGCTGATGATTGGCTACCAAGTTCTTATTCGATCCTTTGAATTCGTCAATTTAGATATGGTAGTATCGTTTCATTGGTGGAACCTCTTCTTAATACCGATGTGGTTCGCTGCCCCTTATGAACTCATACTGCATGGTGACACATCCTTATTGACAGTCATTTATACCATCTTAGCAGTGATTGTACCTATTATTTCGATTTGGATCTATATTAAACTCATACCAACCTTTGAACGCAATCTCCAAAAACTGCTAAGTACAAGTAAGTCTAAAAAGGAAAAGAACAATCGACTAAAGTCGTTTTTATTAACCATTGTGTGTAGAACACACGAGGAACGAGCTTTCTATCGCTTCGCAGCTCTGATGATGAAGCAAGAGCGAGAGTTTAAGCTAAAGGTCTACCCATCTTTAGGCTTTTCATTTATTATTCCCTTTATTTTCATGTTTACTTTTAGCAGAGGGGAAGAAGTCGATTATGCTAGTAGTATGAGCTATTTAAATATCTATTTTAGTATGATGATTATACCATCCGCTGTCCTTATGCTTGGTCACTCTGCTAAATATAAGGCTGCATGGATTTATAAAACGCTACCGCTTAAAGATTATACAGATTTACAAAAAGGTAGCTTAAAGGCATTTTTAATTAAATTGTATACTCCGTTATTTTTAGTACTAAGTATAGTCTTTAGCTATATTTATGGTATTCGAATTATCCCTGATTTACTAGCTGTTTTGGTAACAAGTTGGTTATATACCATCTTTTGTTTCGTCATGATGACAAACAAATTACCCTTTACCAAACCCTATGATGAAGTTAATGATGCGCAAGGCTGGAAGATTCTTTTGTTATTGCTCCCTTTAGGTTTACTTGTAGGGCTGCACTATATAATAGCTAGTCAGATAACATACGGCTCCACTATATATTTCATTGTGCTTTTCTTCATCAACATCTTGATATGGAAACTGGTTTTTAAATCGAAAAAATAACCAAAAAACGGCTCAAATCCTATAATAGAGTGGGATCAGCCGTTTTTTCCATGCTATGGTGTTTAAAAGATAAATGCAACGATTTCTTCCTCACCGCTTTTCATATCTTTTATTTTATACATATTTTGATTGACCTCGTTATCTCCTAATACAATAACCTTTGGTGTGTTTTCACGATTGGCTTTTTCCATCGCCTTTTTCACTTTTTTCCCACTTAGCTCAACTTCTATCTTATATTTTTCTCGCCGTAATGCAGTTGCTAGCTTTAGTGCCTCTTTTTCTGTTCCCAGAGGAATAATATAAATATCCACGCTAGGAGCGTTTTGCTCTGTTTTTCCCGAAAGCTCCAATGCTGTATAGATGACATCTAAACCAAATGAAATACCAACAGTAGCATAGGTTTGATTTGTCTCTAAAAGGCCACCAATAGCATTGTCATAGCGTCCCCCACTACCAATACTTGAGCGGATTATTCCATCTGCTAAAAAAATTTCATAAATTGTTCCTGTGTAAATTTCAAGTCCCCTCGCTAAAAATGGATTGAAAATACATTGGTCACTTATTTCAAGTGCCTCTAAATAAGAAGTTAGTTCCATTAATTCCTGTAAACCTTGTTGTAAAAAGACATTCTCAGTCGCGAATCCTTCAAAATACGCCATACTTATTTGAGGACGTTCATCTAAAAAGTGCTTTATTTTATGAATACTATTATCTGATAACCCCAATGCCTTCAATTCTGCGAGCATTGTTTTCTCGTCTATTTTTTCAATCTTATCTAATGTTAAAATAACTCGATTCATTTGTTCCTGTTCAACCTCAAATAATTGCAGTAAACCAACTAAAAGCTTGCGATTATTATATTGGAGATTAATTTTAAGTTTAAGCTGATCAAAGGCATCTATCGCCATCATCATTAGCTCCGCCTCAGCAGCCTGTGATTCTACCCCAACAATATCTACATCACATTGTGTAAATTCGCGAAAACGACCAGCCTTGATGGGGCCATCTCGAAACACTTTGCCAATCTCATATCGTTTAAATGGCATAGCAATCGCTGGATTCATCGCTACAACTTTTGCAAATGGAATTGTTAAATCATAGCGTAACGCTAAATCTCGCTCACCTCGATCTGTTAATGTATACATCTCCTCTAAAATCTCAGCACCACCAGCATATTTAGAAGCCATCAACTCTGTATAGTTAAGAATAGGTGTTTCTAACGGCTTGCAGCCATAGGCTATAAATGTATCTTCTAACGTACGTCGTATCACACGACGAGTAGCCTCTTGCTCTGGTAAATAATCTTGTGTTCCTCGAACATTCTGATAGTCCATTATTTTTTTCATCATAATCTCCTCCTCATTTTTTGAGCAATAAAAAAACCGTATAGCGATAAAGCTTCAAATCAGCTTTATTTATACGATTACATGAGAAATAGTCTTCCTATTCAATATTAATAAGTTAATAAAGATAGCAAGACTAGTGATTATGATGATGTTTTGTTGTGAATGATTGGACAAGAGTAATGACCATGTTTATTCCCCCTTTTTTATTAAGGGTTACTATAAGACACACCCAATAGAATGTCAAATTTTTTCTAAAATTCACACAGTATTTTTTTCATTTTTTCTAGAGTAGCTAACATTTCAGCTAACTCTTCAGTTGTTAAGTGAGCATGGTACTTTTCTGTAATCTGTTGATTAAAGGCTTCGACCTCCTGTTTATATAATAGACCCTTCTCACCTAATTCGACAGAAAAGGCACGCTTATCCTCCTCATGCTGCCTTTTCATTATATAGCCATCCTGTTCAAGCTTGGTTAATTGCTGACTCACTGCACTTTTTGTAATAGCCATTTTATCTGCTAGTTCTGAAGGCGAGCAGGATGGATGACGCATCACTAATGTTAAAAGAACATATTGCTGATTATTTAAGGAGAAATTAGTATAAGCCCTTTCCATTTTCTCAAGCATGATCCAAATATCTTCAATGGTTTGATTTATTTGCTCTGCTACCTGGTTATTCTTCATTTTTTTGAGTGTCACCTTTTTCTCGCCATTTTTTAGGATTTAGATAGCTTTTAAATTTGTTGGCTACTTCTTTTCCAACAAGTAAAGCACCAAGCCAAAATAAGATTTCAGCCATAATAATACTTCCTGGTATAATCCCTGCCTTTACTTTTGTAGGTATCGGTGTGAAAGGTGTAATAATTGGGATTAACCATAAAGAAAGTGAAAAGATAATAATGCCTAGTCCAAGCTTATAAGCAAAAGATTTTTGTGTTTTTTCGTTAGAGGTCATGTATCTTCTCCTGTACAATAATTAATTTATTTAAGTTAACTAAACTATATGATACATTTCTTTTTATGTAAAGCTTTTTAATCTTTAGAACAAAAATCCCCATCTATTTGAATAGTGAGAGTCAAATAGATGGGGTTACTAATTTAGTTATTTTCCAAATGTAAGGGGTATACGTAGCTCATCATTTGGCTTGTTAGTTAAATATTTATAAATGAGAATTTCTAGCTCCTCCTTGTCAAAATTCTCATAAACATCCATTCTTTTATTATTTTCAAGAATGCCCATAAATTCAGGCGTCCCATAGATTTTTTCTTTATCCTCTAAATAATAGGTTTGATTGACTCCAGCAAACCCTGGATCAGGGCTTAATGATTCCACATAAAGGTTATTGTCCTTCATATAATACGTCCATGAAATTGGGTACCCTGCTATATTAGATGTTACACTTTGAGGCTTTGCTGATATGTTCGTTAATTGGATTGAATTATCGTCTCCGTATAAACCTTCAACACGGTTCTTAGCAACGAAAGTTAAAGGTTGATTTTCCAAAGAAGCTGCATTTAGTCCAGCTATTTCAAAGCGCAGCTCTGTTTTATTAGGATTTCCAACTTTACCCGAAATATATCCAGTCAATAAGGTTCCACCTACATCCAGTTGATAATCCATATAAGGGAAAGTTTCGTATTTTTCTTGAGTAAGAACTAATCGAACTTGGGTCGGTGTAACCGTCATTTCATGAATTTTAGTGCCACCAGGCACATTATCAATTGGAATATCTAATACTTGCTTAAATGACGTATTTTCCAGTTGTGTTTTAGAGAGATTTAGTTGCATATTCCAAGTAATTTCTTTTGTTTCTAGTATACGGTTATAAGAAATTTGGAATTTAGTTCCCTCTTCTTGTAAAGCTTCAGACTCGAATAGTTGCTGACTAAAATATTCTCCTTTTGCTCCCTGTCTTCCCATGAAAGATTTTTTCCCTGTTTCAATTGAATGATTCGTATTATTAATCGCCTCAATGAATATCCCTGTATTTCGGACTTTTAAATCTGTAAGTGTAACTGCCGTTTTAAGCAATATTTTACCCTCATCTTGTGCAAAAGATTGAATAGACACTGTGTCAACTCCGTCCTTTTGAATAGGGAACACTTGCGTAGTTAAGTCATTTGGATTATAGTCGATAGAATATTTTTTATCGCTGATGAATTGAATATTCTCCATCATAAGCTCCACGTCTGTCATCTGTCCTTCAGCAACCCAATCCGTTTCAAAATAACCCTGAAAGGTACCAAGCTCCTCATTCCAAGAATGTGTATAATTCCCTTCAATAAAGTTATCCTTTGAATCTTTAAGCCCGGTATGTTCAAAACCTATATCCTCTCCATCCCAAGAGGCATCAGGTTTCAAACTATACAAAAGAAAGGTTCTGTTATCATCGATAAACGCCGTATGTACGGTCAACGTAAACCCATCCTTCGTAACGGATTTCTCAATCGTCTGCCCTAAGCCCTGGTCTAATGCCGACTGAATACCAGCTCTATAAGATAGAATAGTTGACCAATCATAGTTCAGTGCTGCATAGACAGGTGTAGCCATTAGAGCAACAGCTAATCCTGCGACCAAAACAAATCTCTTCCTTTTTCGAGGTAGAAGTTCGATCGGTTCATTTACCATTTTTAATTCATCCTGCTGGATACCATTCCACATTTGTTCAAAGTCAGGATACTTCATGTTATGGTCTGCGTTCATCTCTTTTTTCAATTTCTTTTCAATGCGTTCCAAATTGATTCTCTCCCTTCAAAAATAAATTTTGATTTTTTTCTAGTTTTTTGCGCATGATTTTCAATGCCTTATGGAGTCTCGATTTCACTGTTCCCACTGGAATCTTTAGGGTTTCCGCAATTTCCACTAATGATAGCTCACCAATGTAGCGGAGGGTGACAACAGCCATTAACTTTTCTGGTAACTGTCTGAGTAGTGCCTCCCACTCCTCCTCAGCTGCCTTCTCCAGTACAATGGTGTCTACAGATTTAACTGATGCCGTAGTTTGCTCCTGTAGCAACTGTACCTGACTCACTTTTTTTAACTGAGCCTGCTTTCTTTTAAGCAAATTTAAACATTGATTCATCGCAATCCGTAAAATCCAAGCACGTGTATGCTCTACACTTCTCCAATCCTGACGAAAGACGGTGACAAATACATCATGGCAGAGATCTTCCGCATCTTGGGCATTCCGTAGCATATAATAACAGGTACGGTAAACATCTTTGTTGTATGAATCGAATAATTCACGTTCTGTCAATCCAAGGCACTCCTTTCTGATGGTTCTACGTTATAAACAAATGACTACTTGAAAAGGTTCATTTTTTTAAGAAATTCATATACGTACTTTTTTAATTTAGTGTTTATGTAAAAAGATCCAGTTAATGTACAAAAAAACAGATGGCAATAGAGGTCCGTTATGGAACATCTAATCCATCTGTTTTTGGCTATTGGGAAATGGTGAGCGAAGGCAATATCATGAATCACATTTGATTCTTCTAGAAACTAATTTTAAACTTCACCTTTTTTTCGTGCTGTCATTTCATCTTTCATTTCATCTTTTAAAGCTTCAATTGACTGTTTACGTCGCTTATTTTTTTCCTTTAGCCTGTTACTTTCTAGAGGATCTGCAAATTCCATACTAATTTCTGCTTCCTGCACTTTCTCCTCAGTATTTTTAACAATATCACGAATGCGTTCAACATTATTGGAGCGATCATCTGGTTTTCGATGTCTTGAATTAGCCATGTTAACCTCCTCAAATTATGACATAAGGTTATTTTGGAATGATTTTATCATTATATGAGTGCTAACTTTTACTAAAATAACATCCTTTAAACGCTATCTATCCAATAATTCTACCTTCATTAAAAGCAATTAAGTTTCCACCTGACAGGATTTTTAGACAATCTCTTCCTTCAAACCTTCATAGGCAGATTTTGAATGCATAAATACATATAAAACTAGGGAGAGGAAAATAGCTACAATTCCAAAGACAATGCAGACCATTTGTAGGGAGAGCCATTCCGATAGCAACCCTAAGGCTAACGTAAAGACAATCTGTAGCACATTAATGACCATCGTTGAAACACTACCAAAACGGCCCATAATTGATGTCGGTACACTTATTTGATAAAAGGTGCTGTAGCCCGCATTACAAAATGACATACATACTCCTAATGCTATAAAGCTAATAATCGCCATTGCCACATTCGGTGAAGAGTAAAACAATGTATAGCAAAGTGTGGTCAAAAGCAGACCATAGACAATATATTGTCTTGTTGAAAATCTTTTAGCATAGCGAGCAGCCATTGCTCCACCAATAATAGCTCCAATTCCAGCGATACTAACGATGACACCATATAGACTATCTGAAGCTTGAAGGTTTTGTTTAATAAATGTAGCTTCCTGTGAATCTAATGCAAAGGCAATCATCAATGCACCTTGAAAATAAAGAAATACTTTGGCAAAGACTTGCTCTTTTTTTATATAGGCGTAGACAATACCATAATCCTCTTTTAGCATCCTCCAAGTAATGGGTTTTGGGTGCATGTCCTGATGATCTTCTACTGCGGGAAGCTTAAAAATGGAGAGTGCACAGATAAAGAACGTCAAAGCATTAAACCAAAACGCTATAGAAATATTGGAAATGGCAATGATAAACCCAGCCAATGCTGGCCCAATTAAAAATGAGCCTGAGCTAAACATTCCTAATATTGCATTAAAGGATTGTTTATCTTCATCTGGTATATATTTCGAAATATAATAGGTACTACTTGGCCCAAAAAAGCTACTTGCTATATTAGATAAAAATAAAACACAATAGATGAGCCAAATAGAGGACGTAAAAGGTAACAATAAAATCAATATGCCACGAATAATATCACTATAGATCATTAATTTTTGTTTATTCGATCGATCAATGATGGAGCCTGCAAAAAAGCTTGTTAAAATTCGAGCAATCGGTCCTACAATAAATATACTCGCCATAGCAGTAGGCGATTCTGTTAAATGCCAAACTAATAAATTGAGCGCAACTAGATTCACCCAATTTCCTAAATACGAGAAACCAAAGCCAAATAGAATGAGCCAATACTTCCTAGCAATGCTCATAAGTCCCCTTTCTATCACCAAAATGAATGATTGGTCTTTTTTGACATAAAAGTATTCCTTTAGATAATCATATCTATCGATGAATAGCTGTGCAACTAAAAATAGCAACCCTTAGCTAAGTTCATAGCTTTGGGTTGCCTTTTTAGTTAGTTGAATCTCGATCGATTAATATCGGTTTGAAGCGATATAGTTTGTGGTCATCAGCTAGATGTTCTTTTTTAATTTTTGCTAAGAGCAATGATGCCGCTTTCTGTGCCATTGGTAAAATGGGCTGTTGCAATGTTGTAATGGAAGGTGTTAAAAAATTGGCATATGGTACATCATCCACAGCAATTACTTGTACATCATTAGGCACATGTAAGTTTCTTTTTTTAATATAAAGCATTAATTCTTGGAAAATACGATCATTTGCCGCAATGATTCCTCTTGGTGGTTGCTCCAACGTAAATAATTGATTAAAAATCTCTGTCATCTGAGCTGGCTCACCATTTTTTATATAGCGCTCATCGATCAACAGATTCCTATTTCTGAGCGCTTGACGAAATCCTTCTAAACGTTCGACACGAGGAGTAATCGGTAAGGCTAAAGAAGTAGTGATAATGGCTATTGGTTGCTTTCGAAATGTCTCCACTGCCGTATCCATGGCAGAAAAATTATCAAGCAATACAGCAGGAATATCTACTCCCTCAATAAAACGGTCAATAAAAACGATTGGCATTGCTTGTTGATGAAGCCTTATGTAGAGATTTTTGTTTTCTCCTGTTGGAAAAACGATTAAGCCATCCACCTGTTTTTCTAGTAAAGTTTCGATATGTTTTTTCTCTTTTTTAGGGTTATCCGCTGAGTTACACACAATCATATGAAAGCCTTCTTTATCGAACTCTGCTTCCAATGCATTTATTATTTTTGTTGAAAAGTCATGGATAATATTCGCCACAATAATACCAATTGTAAAGGTAGATTTCTGTTTTAAGCTACGAGCCATTAAATTTGGACGATATTGCAATGCTTCAATAGCCTCTTCAATTTTCTTACGAGTCTCTGTACTCATATATTCATATCGCTTATTCAAATATTGCGATACTGTACTATTCGAAACATTTGCATATTGTGCAACATCGGCAATTGTTGTTTTTTTCACTAAAATCAATCTCCTACCTATAATATGAAAACTCTCCTTGGTATTATGTAGCATAGCATACTTTACTGGTTAAATTAACTAGTCAAATAGTTATATACTTGTTCAGGTAAGTCAATGCCCTTATCCATTGTTTCCACACTACGTATCTGTTCAATTTCACCAGGCACTAGTACCTGATCAAAATTTGGTGCTGTTGGCGCATCATGTAATTCATTTATCATTTTCGAGATATTTGCTTTGAATTGATCTACATCTCCAAAAATATTTGGATCTAATACATATAAATATTGTCCTAGATTACGTTTCTGTTCGTAATCACCATACATTTTTGAAATGTGAGGACCAAAAGCTGCACTTGCTAAAATTCCAGAAAGAACATCTACTACAAGTGCCATACCATATCCTTTTGGCCCTGCAAACGGTGTTAAAGATTTTACTTGGTGTGGGTCTGTAGTTGGTGCTCCTTGTGCATCAACTCCCCAGGTATTTGGAATTGTCTCCCCTTTTTCACGTGCATATAGAATTTTCCCTAGCGCTACATTGCTTGTTGCCATGTCCAAAATAATCGGTTTATCGTTGGTTGGAAAACCGTAAGCAATTGGATTCGTACCAAAGTAAGGCTCTTTTCCGCCAAAAGGAACAACTGCGGAGTCCGTTTGAGAGCACATAATAGCAATTAAATTTTCACTCGTGGCTTGTTCAAGAAAATAGCCGAGTGCCCCACAATGGCTACTCTCTTGAATAATCGTTGTACATGAGCCATGTTCCTTAGCCACTTTAATGGTTTCATCCATAGCTTCCTTACAAATGACATGCCCAAAGCCATTATCCCCCTTAAAAAGAAGGTGATTTGTGCCTCTTTTTTCTACTGTAAAATGAGGGTTTTTCGTTATTCCACCTGCCTGTAAACGTGTTATATAATGCTCCACGCGCATAACACCGTGAGAACTGACACCACGTAAATCGGCATAAATCAAAACATCTGCTACTTGCGCTGCTGTTTCAGCTTCAACACCTTCAGTTGTGAATTTTTGAACTACTATTTTTTTTAATGCTGGTACAGAAATATTCATTGAAAATCCTCCCCATTATTTAAAATAGATTTGTGCTTTATTTGTGTTGTATTGTTTTGCCTCAAAGTAAGAAATAGCTTCATCGAATGCAATATGCTTCGTAACATAGCCTTTCTTTATAGCTCCTGACTGCATGTAGTTCATAACCGTCTCAAAATCTTCTAACGTAGCATTACGGCTGCTCTTCAATGTTAATTCCTTTGAATGAAATTCAGGATCATTAAATGTAATGGTTTTCTTCATTAAACCAATAAACACTAATGTGCCACTATTTTCTACGTATTGAAATGAGGATTCCATTGATTGTTGATTGCCTGTTGCATCAAAGACAACTGTAGGAAGTTCACCATTAAATTTTTCATGTAACTGCGCCATTATGTCATGGCTACCAACAATCACACCATCCGCTTCCGACCATGCCTGTCCTTCTTTTAAACGTTCTTCGTTCAAATCCATTAATACTGTTTTTGCACCGCGTAACTTAGCAAAACGTGCTGCTCCTAATCCAATTGGCCCTGCACCGATAACAAGTACTGTATCATTTTCTGTTAGTTCCGAACGACGTACTGCATGGGCACCAATAGCTAATGGTTCCACAATGGCTAATTGGTCACCTGACACAGCATTATCAGTAATTACAATACTGTCATCAACTACGATATATTCGCCCATACCACCATCCATATGTACACCTAATACTTTCAAAAATTTACAGCAGTTTGTTTGACCTCGACGACATGCAACACACTCTCCACAATGGATGTATGGAATAACTGTTGCACGATCTCCTACTTGGATGTCCTTAACTGCTTCACCGACTTCTTCCACGATAGCAGCTAGTTCGTGCCCTAACACTCGTGGATAACTAAAGAATGGTTGTTCACCTGCAAAAGCATGTGTGTCTGTTCCACATACACCAATATGCGTGATTTTTAATAAAACATCATGACTTCCTTCAATACTAGGCTTGTATACTTCACGTTCCACCATTTGAAACGGTTCATTAATGATTAATTGTCGCATGCTATTGCCTCCAATAAACTAGTAATTGTAGATAATTGCTGAATAACCTCTGCTGCATCACACTGGAAATATTGTTCGATAAATTGTTGCATTGGCTCTGACTGACCTTGTTCAAAATAGTTATGGATTTCAGTCAGTTTTTCAATAGTTTGATCAGATTCACGCACGGAAAAGCGTGTTGGATTCATTGCATATATCCCTATTGCTAAAGCTTGATAGTATATTTCTGTTTCAGCGTAAGGGGCAATACGTGTTTGCCACTTGGATAACTCATTTAATTGAATATCATATAGCTGATGCTCAATAAATGGGTTTAAAAAACGTTCAAAGACATCTTGCTGATAGTGCTCATCCACTTGGAAGCGTTGGATAAAATCGTTTGTTACTTTTTCAATAAAGGCTCGAACACCTGCATGAGAAAATGCCTCTCTTACAGTTTTATAGTTAAAAATCTTGCCGAATGCTGAAAACAAAATATGACTACCATTTAAAATGGCAACTTTGCGTTTTCGATACATGTCTAACTCATCAAAGACAAAAGGGAAATCATGACTTGTTGGCCAATGTTTAAATGGCTCTTTTTGATCAATTACAAATAAGAAATACGGTTCACAAACTGTGTAAAGGGCATCCTCCCCCTGATAATCCCGTGGATAACCTGTTACAATACGGTCTACAAGTGTATTACAAAAAGTTAACGTAGCAAGCCAATCATTAAATGCTGTAGGCAACTTCCAGTCTTTAGCATGCTGTAGACAAATTGTTTTTAATGTAGAGCCATTCTGTTCTATTAATTCCAAAGGCACAATTGCCACTTGTTTTTCACCCTGAAAATGTTTGTAATATTGTTCTAGAAAGACGGTTAACTTTGCTGCATAGCTTGTGGGACAAGCCGTAGGATAAGGAATATTTTCATAATAAATCCCTGCCTCTGTTGTATTAGACACAATCATTTCTAATGTCTCAGACTGTGCATATTGTAAAAATGTAGGCCAGTTTTCATATGGATGAATAGTATCTTGAATAATCTTAATAGTGGTTTCTTCTTCTACGACCTCACCGTTTTTTAGCCCACGTTCCATCACAGTGAATTGCAGCTGTTGTTCTTCTAGCAGTTTAACTGTTTTTCCTCTTGCTGTTGCTGCGACAGAAACAATACTGCAAGGGACTTGTAGTTTTTCAACTGCTAGGTCAAAAAAGCCTCTGATAAAATTCCCATCACCTATTTGCATAATTTTAATAGGATGTTTCATGTCATTTCTCTCCTACATCGTCACGCCATCTTTAAAAATGGCGATTTCTTTGAATCCATATTTCTCATTATTCGTTTGCACTTCACCTGAAGCTAGCGCTACTATATAATCCATAAATTCATCGACTAATACATCCATCGGCTTCCCATCCACTAACTGCCCTGCGTTAAAGTCAATCCAATTTTTTTTTCGTTCATAAAGTGGTGTGTTTGTTGAAATTTTGACTGTTGGTGTAGGTCCTCCAAAGGGTGTTCCCCTACCAGTTGAGAAAAGGACGATTTGGCAGCCTGTTGAGGCCAGTGCTGTTGTTGAAACAAGATCATTTCCTGGACCGTTTAGTAAATGTAGCCCCTTTGTTGTCATACGTTCGCCATAATCAAGCACTTCTTTTACCTCTTGAAAGCCCCCTTTTTGTATACAGCCAAGTGATTTTTCTTCCAATGTTGTTATTCCACCCGCTTTATTTCCTGGAGAGGGATTTTCATAGACAGGTTGATTATATTTCATAAAATACTGTTTAAAGTCATTTACTAAATGCACAATATCCTCAAAAACAGAGGCATCTTTTGCACGTTCCATTAAAATCTGTTCAGCACCAAACATCTCTGGAACTTCCGTTAACACCGTTGCACCTCCAGCTGAGATCAACTGGTCAGAAAATACACCAATCATCGGATTAGCGGTAATGCCAGAGAAACCATCACTACCACCACATTTCAAACCAATTTTCAGTTCTGAAATAGGTAATGTTTGTCTGTCAAATGTCGTCACATAGTCAAAGGCTTTTTCAAGCAGTTGTTGACCCTCTTCCATTTCATCTGCTGATTCTTGAACATTTAAAAAGGAAACGCGTTGTTCATCATAATGACCAATTGTTTTCTTAAAGAGCTCAATATAATTGTTCTCACATCCTAGCCCTAATACAATGACTGCCCCTGCATTAGGGTGATGAATTAAATTAGCTAAGATTTTTTGTGTATACGTTAAATCATCACCAAGTTGTGAGCAACCATATGGATGAGCGAAATGCTGTACACCATCAAAATTGTCAGCCTTCAATAATTGGTTGCCTAACTTCGCCAAGTTTTCAGCTACTTTGTTAATACATCCAACCGTATTAATAATCCAAATTTCATTTCGTACACCAGCCTGACCATCTTTTCTACGATACCCCTTGAACGTGCGCTGTGCATGACGAGACTCTGCTACGGGATGTGTTTTTGGATTAAATTCATAGCTTAATTCACCCGATAAATTGGTTTTCATGTTATGGGAATGAACCCAGCTACCTGCTAGGATTTCTTCTGTCGCATGACCAATTGAAAAACCATATTTCGTGATGTGTGCATCTTTAGAAAGAGTCTTGATGGCGATCTTATGCCCACGTAGTACTTGTTGCTGTAACGTTATTTCCTTTCCATCCAATGGAAGTAAAAAGCCTTGAGGAAGATCACTCAAGGCTATGGCAACATTGTCCATCGGATGAATTTTAATAACTGATTGATTGTTCATTTGAATCCATCCTTTCTATTTTTAAGCTAATTCTTTATGAACAATTGGTGTAACAAATTTAATAACTGCTAATGAAGCGATGACCGCTAAGCCACCTGCAAGTAGGAAAGCTGCGGAGAATGTTCCTGTTCTGTCTACTAGGAAACCTGTTAAAGTTGGCCCAATAATACCAGCTGTGTTTGCAAGGAAGTGCATAAAGCCGCCAACAGATCCAACATACTTAGATTCCACCACATCATTAATGATTGCCCAGTAAATAGCCCCTGTTAAATATAAGAAGAAAACAGAGGTAGCAACAAGCGCAACAGCACTAACTGTTGTTGTTACAATACCTGCACAGCCAATCGATACAGCTGCTAAGAATAAACATGTCACTAGAACGACTTTACGAGAGAATAAAACTCCCTTACGCATAAAGCGTTTGTAAATGAAATCTGAGACAATTCCACTCAATGCTAAACCTAGGAATCCTAAAATCCACGGAATAACCGTTACAATACTCATATCTTTTACAGCCATTCCACGAGCTTCTACTAGATAGCTTGGGAACCAAGTTAAGAAAAAGAATAGGATATAGTTATAGGCAAAGAACGAAAAAGCAGTAAATAATACTGTTGGTTGTTTTAAATAATAAGATAGACCACGACTATGATTGATATCTTCTGCTGCAATCTCTAAGTTTGCCATTGATTCTACACTGTCTTCTTTGTTTGGCTTTTCTTTCACCACTTTAAACCATACGATTGCCCAAATAAATCCAAGGATCATGATCGCAATAAATGAATATTTCCATCCATATGCTAATGCAATATAACCAACGATTGGACCTGCGATTGCACCACCAAGTGGCGTACCACTATTGGCTAGCCCTACTACAGAGGCACGTTTATCCGCAGGAAACCAGTTATTCACCATCTTATTTATGGTTGATGACAATGGCCCTTCCGCCATACCAAATACAATACGAACAATAATCAACGATGCGAACCCAACGACTAAAACCATTGCTCCACTAAATAAAGACCATACAATCATCGCTACAAATAGCGTTAACTTGGCACCAAATTTATCGGAAGCCATTCCACCTAAGAAGTTAAAAATGGCATACCCAACAGAGAAGCTACTAAAGATAATCCCTAATTGGGTTGACGTTAGATGAATATCTTCTTGAATAAATGGTGCTGCAATTGATAGTGCTGAACGATCTAAATAGTTAATGACACCCGCTAAAAATAGCATGACAATTACAACCGTTTTGCCGTCTCCAAAAATACCTTGTTGTTTCATATCATTCACCCCTAAATTTGAAATAAATCCCCTTTGTTAAACGCCTGAATAAGCCATAAATCCACCATCAACAGGAATTGTTACGCCAGTGACAAATGCTGAGTATGTATCATCAGCTAAAAATAATAAAGTTCCTAATAAATCTTGTGGTTTTCCAAAACGCTTTTGTGGTGTAGCTGCAATGATTTTTTCTGAACGTGCAGTTAATGAACCATCTTCTGTTAGCAATAAATTACGGTTTTGTTCGGTAATAAAAAATCCAGGTGCAATGGCATTAACACGTAAACCTGCTTCTGCAAAATGCACCGCCATCCATTGCGTAAAGTTATTAATCGCTGCCTTTGCCGCGCTATATGCAGGCACTTTTGTCATAGGGGCATAGGAGCTCATGGATGAAATATTAATAATTGTGCCCTTCGTTCTCAGCAATGCTTCACCAAAAACTTGGGCAGCCAAAAATGTTCCTGTAAAATTATTCGAGAATACGCTTTCAAAACCACTTGGTGTTAATTCAAAGAAATTTGGTGTAGTCGATTGTTCTTTATATACTTCATCAGCCGTAATGGCATCTGGATGATTGCCGCCCGCTCCATTAATCAGTACATCAATTTGACCATATTGCTGTAAAATTGCTTGTCTCGCTGCTATTAACGACTCTTTGTTTAAAACATCCACAGAAAAATTAATTGCTTCTCCGCCATTTTCTGTAATCGATCGGACGACTGCTTCTCCTTTTTGCGCTGTACGATTTAAAATAGCAACTCGCATACCTTGCCTAGCCAATTCCATTGCCATCTCTGAGCAAAGAACACCACTACCACCCGTTACAACAGCCACTTTATTTTGCAATGCTTCATGCACCTTACTCACCTACTTTTAAAATAACTTTACGTACTTCATTTTGGTTTTTTTCTATATATTCAAATGCTTCTTTTGCTTCATGTAATGAGAAAGTATGTGTAATTAAACCTTGATGCTGTAGCTTTCCAGCATCAACAAGCTTCACTACATTTTCAAATTGGAATGTTTGTAAACGTGAGCCTTTTATCGATAATTCCTTTTTCGTAATTGGTAGTGGGGCAAGCTCAATGGCTTCCTCTCCAAAGCTAAGGACTACTACTCTCCCAGCAACTGAAACAGCATCGATAGATTGCTTAAATGTTAGTGGAATACAAACTGCATCAATAGATACATTGACACCTACTCCATCTGTCCATTGGTTAACAGCCTCTAATAAATCTTGCTCGTTTACATTAACAACTACATCTGCACCAAGTTCTTTTGCAAATGAGAGCTTTGCTGGATCCAGATCAGAAATCATCACGCGTGCATCTATTAATTTAGCCATCTTTAAAATACAAATGCCAATCGGTCCGGCCCCTTGAATCAATAGTGTTTCACCAGCCTGTAATTCACCACGATATACTGCCTGCGCGCCAATTGTATAAGGTTCAATTAAGACTGCCTCTTCTAAAGAGGTGTGGTCTGCTACTTTATGCAATTGCTTTTCAGCTACAACAAAACGCTCACGCATGCCTCCATCTTCATGAACACCAAAAACAGAAAGTTGTTCGCAGACATTTGGTTGTCCTTTACGGCAAGCATAGCACTCACCACAATAACGAATTGGTTCGACAACAACCTTGTCACCAGCTTTTAAACCTTGTACGTCTTGACCAACCTCTAACACTCGGCCAGCAACTTCATGCCCAGGTACACGAGGCAATGTCGCTAATGGATTCGAGCCATGATAAATATGCATGTCTGAGCCACAAATACCAACATATTCTGTTTGAACAAGGACATCTGTTGACTTTGTTATTACTGGTTCTGCTACGTCAATTAAAGCCATTTCAAAAGGTTTGATTACTTGTAGTGCTTTCATACACGTCACCTATTTCTTCAGATTTTCATAAGCATCCCAAAGTCCATTTAAATACATAATGCCAAGTGCTCGATCATATAAGCCGTAGCCTGGACGACATTGTTCTCCCCAAATATGACGACCATGATCTGGACGTACATAACCTTCATAGTTTTGGTCATTTAATGCACGGACAATATTTTTAATATCGATTGAGCCATCCGATGTAAAATGCGATGTTTCAAAGAAACTACCATTTTCCATAATCTTGACATTGCGGATATGAGCAAACGGAGCACGATATGCATATTTTTCAGCGATGGCTACCATATCATTTTGTGGGTCTGCTCCCATTGAACCTGAGCAGAACGTAAAGCCATTTGCCATGGAATCAGAGATTTTAATTAATTTTTCATAGCTTTCTGCTCCTGTAATAATGCGAGGTAAGCCAAAGATGGTATATGGTGGATCATCTGGATGAATTGCCATTTGAATACCTACCTCTTCCGCAACTGGTAAAATGGCTTGTAAAAAGTAAGCTAAGTTGTCCCAAAGTTTGGCTTCATCTACTTCTTTGTACTGTTCAAATAAATCTGAGAGTCGAGCTAATCGTTCTGGTTCCCATCCTGGAAGGGTTAAATCTGAAGAAGCGCTTACTTCATTCACTAGTTCTTGTGGATCTAAGTTCATGACCTTTTCCTTATCAAAATAGAGAGCCGTTGAGCCATCTTCTAATGGATGGAATAAATCTGTACGTGTCCAATCAAATACGGGCATGAAGTTATAGCAAATAACTTTGACACCCACTTCACCAAGGTTGCGAATAGATTGTTTATAGTTTTCTATATATTGATCACGTGTTGACAATCCTAATTTAATATCTTCATGGACATTGACACTTTCCACGACATCTGTATGGAATCCGAACGATTGAATATAGTCAACTTCATCTTGAATAGCCTCTTTAGTCCACACCTCTCCTGCTGGTAGGTGATGGAGTGCCCAAACAATACCTTTTACATTTGGTATTTGCTTCACATCTTCTAATTTCACTGTATCATTGCCACGACCATACCATCTAAATGTCATATTCATACGTCATTACCTCCTAGTTTGATAGATTTTCGATATATGCTTTGGCACGTTCCACTACACCTGCATAGCCATCTTTTACAAATGCTTTATTTAAATCACTTCCAATCCCAACTGCAACTGCGCCTGCTTCTAACCATTCATTCATATTAGCCAAACCAACACCACCTGTAGGCATAATTGTGATATGTGGTAGAGGCCCTTTAACGGCTTTAATAAAGTTTGGTTCAAATTGATTTCCCGGGAATAGTTTAATAATGTCACTTCCACCTTCAAGTGCTGTCACCATTTCTGTAATGGTCATACAGCCTGGTAAATATGGAATGCTATAGCGATTGCAAAGCCTTGCAATTGCAGCGTTGTAGCTTGGACTAACAACAAATTTAGCACCGTTTAAAATCGCGTGGCGTGCAGTTTCAACATCCAATACTGTGCCAGCTCCAATTATTGCATCGCTATTGCGTAATGCTTTAAAAGTTTCTTCAACAAAAGGCGTTGTATACGTTATTTCAATTGCTCGAATACCACCTGAGATAGCACCTTTTGAAATTTCCGTCGCTTCTTCAGGTGAATTCCCACGAATAACAGCTACAATTTTCGCATCTGACAACGCTTTCAAAATTTCGATTTTTTGCATTCCTGACAACTCCTAACGCTCAATTAGTTTTTCATCACCAATAAATTGCCTTAATTCTTGCAGGGATGGAAGCCCTTCATTATCTCCTTTAATTGTTGCTACCAATGCACCTGCACCATTAGCTAAACGGAGGCGTTCTACGATATCATCACCATTTAAATAGCTATAGACATAGGCAGCATCAAATGCATCCCCTGCTCCAACTGTATCAATGGCACGAATGGAAAATGCTTCTCGATCATACTGTTCAGTGGCTGTATAAACCGTGGCGCCTTGTTCACCTTTTTTCACAATAATTTCATCTATTTTATAACTCTCTTGAACGTCTTTAATTGTACGCCCTTCAAATAAAAGCTCAAATTCATCCTGTCCTGTTAACAGAAGATTGATAGATGGATACACTTTTTCGTATACCGCTCGGGCATCTTCTATAGTCCATAGTTTTAAACGTAAATTTGGATCAAAAGATATTGGAATATTTTTCGCCTGTGCTAAAGTAATTAATTTCAATGCAACTTCAATGTTATGTTCACATACCGCTAAATACACGCCGCTAATATGTAATAGGTCCACATCATCCAGTACTGACTCATCTATACGATCTTCTGTCAGCTCAAGTAAAGGTGATGGGTTGCGGTAGTAAAACGATTTACCTGCACCGTCTTCCCGAATCTCCTTAAAGTAGATAGAAGTTGGAATATGTGGTGTTCGTAAGACATGTGATACATCAATCCCTTCACCACGCGCAAAGTTATAAATTAATTTGCCAAATTCATCGTCTCCAATACAACTAATCCATTTTGCTTCCATATCTAAACGCGTAACACCTATCGCAAAATTTAATTCTGCACCACCCACAGCTCGCTCAAAGGAAGGAACGAAACGTAGAGGACCTGTCTTAGATGGATTAAAAACGACCATTGCATCCCCAATCGTTGCAATTCGTTTATTTCTCAATATGTTCATCCCCTTCACAAATAAAACGTTTTAGTAAAACGTTTTACTAATACTAACACGATTTTTTTTACGTTGCAACAATAATCCGATTATTTAGATTGTTAGCGTCAAATGACCATTATTGTCTTACATGCATAAAAAAACCTCGTAAAAGACAGAAAATAATCTATCCTTTTACGAGGGCAATCTATTTTATTGATAAAATGGCTTTACCTTGTAGCCGTTTTTCTCTAAATGATAGCGAATATTTTTATCGATTAGGAAGTGACCTGAACCAACAACAACAAAGTACTTACCTTCTTTTTCTTCCAGTACATTCATGATTTTCTTGGCCATTTGTTCATCACGTAGACCAAATAGCATTTCATTAAATTCAGATGATGTACCTTCCATTGCTTGGAAGCTTTTTGCAAACTCTTCAACATTTCCTTGCTTCCAGCTTGTAAACCACTCTTGAAGTACTTCAGATTGATTTTCTTCCGCTGGATGAATGATACTATCCAGTACAGCGACTAATGACTGCTCCTGTGCCTCTGGTGATAATCCTTCAAACATATCAACCTGTGCTCTTGTACCTTCTAATTCAATCACTGGCTTTTGCTGCAACTGTGCATTTAATAAAAAGTAGACATCGATACCGTGCATAGCCATCTCTTGAGGTGTCATACCAAAGGAATCGTCCATAGCTAGCATCGATAATGCACTCGAAAGCATCCACGGCTTTTGAACTGTTAGCTGGTCCATTGGCAGATCATAAAGCTTTGCCACTTGTTCAAGCTTCGCATATGTTTCTGGTGCAACAGCATCTTTCAATGTTGAGCCATCTGTATACATTGCTTTCTCTGAATAGTATTCAAGTGCTTCCGTATCCAAGATATTCGCCTCTACTAGCAGTGCATCAGATTCATCAAATGCCGTTACTAATTTTTTATCGAATGGATATAAGTCTGGTGTTCCTAAATGAATAGAGCCTAATAAGTAGATAAGCGTATCCTCGTCCTCTACTACCCAGGCCACCCCTTTAGAGCCTTGCTCTGCAAGTGCATATGTACTCTGAATGAAACGAACAGCTAGCAAAACAGCCTGTTGAGTGGTTGCCTTTTTCTCTAACTGAAGTCCATTGGGAGAGCCTTGTAATATATTTTGCTCTTTCATAAATTGAACAGCATCTGTACCAACAGGTAAATCATACCGTGCTACAATATTATACAAGCGATTGACAATATCACCACGTGTATTATTGTTTTTCACACTTACTGGTTTGTATTGTTTATTTTCAGCTAAGCCTAGAGAGGCAACCTTCTTTTCTGTTAAAGCTAGTAGTTCATTTACTTTGTCCACTGGAATTTCCTGAAGAAAACCATCGAAGTACCATTCAGTTGAGTAAATCCCGTATTTTTCGCCCTCATTTAATGTTTCTATTGCCCATTCGCTTATCGACGGTACTAGGGGTTTTGTTTGCTCTTCAGCATGAATCACAGGGACAACTGTCGTCAGCATTAATGAGGCACCAAGCAACGCTGCACTCGTTCGTTTCATCATCTTTTTCATCAAATTCTTTTCTCTCCCTTTTCCTATTTTATGTATAAGTATCGTATGAAATTATACCATATACTATCCAACTATTTTATAAGTAAAAGTGTAAATATTGACAAATATGTATTGACATTTCTCTATTTTGAAATAGTTATGAAGAGGTCAAATTTAATAAGACGATGACAAATTATTATGTCATCGTCTTTTTCGTTTATTAGTAGAGAAGGTTTATTGAATAAATTTAGGATCTAATATACCTAAACCACTGCCTTCAAGTTCAAATTTCACTTTTGAAACTCCATCTAAATTAACATGAACCTTTACCTTATCTTTGATTGCTCCACTATCATAAACTAATTTCCCATCTGCGTAAATTTTCAAGAAACCTATACCGAAGGAATTAGCTGCTAATTTTTTAATTGGTGCCAAATAGGTTTCGAATCCCTTGTAATTTCCATTGGCTAAGTATTCCACTGTATGGTCTTGAACTGCGCCTCCCCCATGATAACCACCAAGCTGATAGGATCGCTCAAATTTTTCACCTGTACTAATAATGACAGAGCTTGGATTGTGGAAGAAGTGGTCTTCATCACTTCCAATAGGTTTTACATCTTTTAAAGCGATGAATTTTGGAACATCACCAATATAAACGGATTTTGTTTTCCCATCCCATGTTACTTTTTCACCTAAAGATTCAGCAATAAATCGCATTGGGACATATATCGTGCCTTGATAATTAAATCCAGATCGACCTTCTGGCGGTACTTTCTCAACCTTATCTACATAATAATTAATTGGATCCTGAAACACGCTAATCTTTTTCATGTCACTTGCTGCTTCCGTTGTTGAAAAGTAGGTAAAAGTCAAACCTCCTACTATAAAAAACCCTAAGTAACTAGTTATTATAAATAGCTTTTTCATAAAATCACTCCTTAAAATAAACATAGATATATGTAATTATACCAGAAATTTCATACAGCCTTTAAAGATTTTTATATCAGGATATTTTTTAAATTTATTTGTGAGCAATTATACGATTAATGGCAAAAACTTAATCCAATTAATGGATCGAGTTTTACTTTTTAATTATCGAATAACTTTCTTCTTAAAAATAGACGGTAGAACCTCTAATAACCGTTCACGTGTAATGGGATCACAATGATTCCATGTAAAATCTATGAAATGAGTCTTACCAGGAGCTAGCTCGATTAACGTGGCGATTTGTGGGCAGTGAGTAATCGTTAGTAATTCTTGGGGGGAAGCCAAAATAAAATTACGCTCTCCAGCATAGTGATTTATTTGATGCTGCTGAATTTCTATCCATGCTTGCCCTTGCTCTATTAGCTGCATTACCTGAGGAGTAGGACGAAAGCCAAGAGATTCATACAAGCTTGCAGCCAATCCAGTCTGACACATAACATAATATTTAGTATCTAACTTGAGATAAACAGTAGCCGTCTCCCCAGCAACATAAACATCTGCTAATTGCCTACGTACCAATCTTACTTTGTTCTCATATGTAGAAATCCACTTCTCTGCCGCTTTACTCCGTTCAAATAGTTTAGCGATATATCGTAACCGCTCAAATAGACTAAACTTGCTATTCAGTATAATAGTAGGAGCAATCGCATCTAGTTTCTGCAAATCATGTTCAGGATGAAAATAGCTAAGCAATAATACCTCTGGCTGCAGCTGTGCGATTTTATCCGGATCTACCCAATGCCCAATACTATGAATGTTCCTTAATTTATTGTGATAAACCACGTTATCTTTCATGATTGAGATGGCCGCCCCTATAGGAGGTATGCCTAGAACAAGTAATTCCCCAAGTGTAAATTTGCCATCAGTCACAATACGTGTTGCATCTTTAGGAACATGAATCATTCTACCAAATGAATCGATAACTGTTCTTTCTGGAGTATGAAGTTGAATGTTTGCATATTCACGTGGGGTGTTTCCGGTTAATTTATGAAAGCATCGACTAAAATAATATTCATCCTTAAACCCAATTTGTCGAGCTATTTTTCTCAATGGCTCAGTTGAATTACTTAGAATTTTTTTTGCCTGTTTTATACGTACATGAGTCAAATAATCCGTCGGCTTTTTACCGGTCAATATTTTAAACTTTTGACTATATTGCCATCTTACCATTCCAGCCATGTTAGCTAATTGTTCGACTGTCAAGTCCTCATCATAGTGCTGTTCTATGTACTGTACAGTTTGTTGAACCAATTTTGTCTTTTCTTCGTGCTGTAACTGGTTAGCTTGTTCATCTAACTGAACCATCATAGCTAGTATTTGCTGAAGTCTACCTTGTAACATGGCCATTTCTAATGTGGATAGAGAGGAACAAAATTGATTATTGTTCGATGCTTCATTTCCTAATACCTGCTTGACTTGAGAAAACAACAGATGATAGGGATAACCATGAAGCAGGGGTGGATGAGCAATTCGGTTCAAAGTCATTCCTTCTACTTCAAAGGTTTCAAAGGTAAAGCGAGCAAGCTGTGCCTCTTTGTTACTTGACTCTACCGTGTAGCTTTGTATAGGTAAAATGAGCATGCAGCTTCCTTGTCGTAGATCGATTGCCATTTTGTCTACATACAGTCGTATGGCAGGACTGAGTGCTATCAATAATGTGCATAAATTTGTTTCATGATTATTTATTCCCTCATTATGGCTAGTAGCTGACATTAATCGATCAACTTGAAATCGATCATAGTGTTGTAGTCTAATATATAAGGATGTCAGATTCATAAGCAACTCTCCAAACATTGAAAATGATTCTCATTATCGTCATTGTAACATATAATGACCCACTATCAACGATTGTTCGAGTATGTGCTAGAATACTAGCGGTTTAAAAATTGATTGGACGGATACAATTTTTACTGTTTGCGCATCCACTCTGGTAGCTTTTGGAACAATTGCTTCAAAGCTAATAAATTATCTGTATTCCATTCATTAGGAACAACATAAACTTTTCCCTTTTTGACAGCAGGCAAAGTTCCCCATATCGGGCTTTGTAGCAGCCGATTAGCTTCTGCTTCACTTTCACTATCCTCTTGTACAATTACAAACAAATGATCACCAGCAAACTCAGGAAGCACCTCTTCTGAAACCTCTAGGAAAGATACCCCTTCTACATCAATAATATTCTTTTGTACTGCTGGTGGGACAGCAAAGCCATTTTTCCCATAAATAATAGCACCTAGGCTACGATCACCCATAACATAAAGCGTCTTTCCTAGCTGATAGAAAACTGTTGCGGTTTCCCCTTCTGTTAATTGAAACTTTTCAAACATTTCTTTAGACTCTGTTTCAAACTTAGCAAGCAATTGAGCTACTTCTTCCTGCTTATCTAAGATATTCCCCATCTCTTTTACTCGTTCTGTATAAGGAAGAGCAGGATTAAAGGGAATCGTAGTAGCGATTTTTGACAATTCTTCATTAAGATTTGGATCCGCCTTGTAATAGCCATTAATAATCAAATCAGGTTTTAAAGTCAAAATCGTCTCTAAGTCAGCAGGATTACCAATATCAACGATCCCTTCAAGTTTGCCTTCATAGTAACTAGGAGAATCTTTAGGAAGATTATTACCAACAACCGGAATATCCATCGCCAAGAAATCACCAATTGTCTGACCAATATAAACGACTCGTTTTGGATTTGCAGGTATTTCAACCTGTTCACCTGTAATCGTTGTATATTGAACAGTTGACTCACTTTCCTCTGCTTTCACATCAGATTGAGTTATTTTCTCGTTTTCCTTTTTCTGCGCATCAGATGTGTTGCCATTAGAACTACATGCCGCTAATATCATTAGCAACAGGAGGAAACTCCCCCATAGTATAATTCTCTTTCCTATATATTGCTTCATATTTGTTGCCCCTTTCAGATTTACCTTTAATTGAAAATGATTATCATTTACAGAGTTATTATAGATTTTATGAAAGGGCGAAACAATGAAAAAAACGCAATAATTTATTTGGATAAATGTCAATAATCAGGATTATGAATGCCTTTTGGTTTTTTTAGTGAAGAATTATTCATTTTTTTATTCTATTTCGACTATATGATCAATTAGAATCTCAAGAGAGAAAATAGTATTAGCTCCCTATAGAAAAAAAAGAAACCATTTCAGTGGTTTCTTTTCATATTAACAAGCTGTTGATTACTATTCTATTTTATTTCTTCAGCGAGCTCTAAAATAATTCCTTCTGGCCCACGAACATAGCATAATTTATAGGCGTTTTCGTACCTATAAATGTCACTAATAAGTTCTGCGCCCTTCTTTGTCAATTTGTTAACGAGGGCTTCAATATCTTCAACATTGAAGGCAATATGCTGGATACCCAAAGTATTTGCTAAAGGATGCTGGATGCCTATTTCATTTGATGGCGCGTTAAATTTTACTAGTTCAATATTCGTCTCACCGTCTGGCGTTCGTAGCATTACTATTTCTATATTTGCGTCACTATCTGACGTTCGCAATTTTGCAACGTCCTCTTTTATATCTTGAAGCCCTATTACCCGCTCCATCCTCTTCACCCATTCACCCTCCACTTTTCCTTCCCCTAACACCTCAAGGCCAAAGTCAAGAAAAAATGCTTTCGCTGCAGGAAGATCATTGACGATTATCCCCACATGGTCAATCTTACGGATTTTCATATTTCAAACCACCTTTCTCCTATTTGAATAATTTCTTTTTAATTGCAGAATCCTAAGTCTTAATTATTTTTATCGTATATGATGATTGTCCTTTTTACGAATAAAAACGCTTTAAAACCCCTATCTGAAACATCCTTCTAAAACAATTTTTAATTTATGGCGGGTACTCGAATAAGAATAGAAAAAAAGAAGCCCATTAAAATAGGCTTCTCTTACATTTATAAATAAAGGATTTTTACTAGGTAATCTTTTTCACCCCATGAACCGTAGCTTTTAAAGGGGGAAAATCCCCAACACTACACAGACAATGATCATGACAATTGTAGAACCGAATGCCCACTTTAAGAAGATACGTTGTAGTGTTCCGAAATCCTCTCCAACCATTCCTACTAATAAATACGTAGAGGGAACAAGCGGACTTAGAAGGTGTACTGGCATACCTAAAAGAGAAGCTCTACCGATTAGGGCTGGATCAATGCCATAAACTGCTCCTGCCTTTGCAAGTAACGGCAGTACTCCATAGTAAAAAGCATCATTAGACATAAAAAATGTAAAAGGTGCGCTGAGAATGGCTGTAACAACCGCAAAATGAGAACCCATTGCATCTGGAATATAATGAATCACTGAGTTTGCCATCGCATCTACCATTGATGTACCTGAAAGAATGCCTGTAAATATCCCAGCTGCAAAAACCATAGAAACAACAGATAAGGCATTGTCAGCATAATTTGCAACACGTTCCTTCTGATCTTTCAATTTTGGATAGTTTACAGTAATCGCAATCGCAAAACCAAGCATGAATAATGCAACAGGTGGTAATAACTCCATAATTAACGCTACTAAAAGAACAATTGTCAAAGTATAGTTAAAGATAATTAGTTTTGGACGTTTCAAATAGTCATCTTCGACTGTAGCAGCAGACTGAGCTGCCGCTTCATAATCATATTCTATAATACCAATCCGCTTTCTTTCCTGTCTTCCGAACGTAAATGCCATGAACAGAACAAAGATAGCCCCGCCAATCATCGCTGGAATCACTGGTGTAAAAACCTCAGACATTTCCAGATTCAATGCTGTCATAACCCTTGCTGTTGGTCCTCCCCAAGGTAGAAGGTTCATCACACCCGAAGCTGATACGGCAATACCAGCTAATACAATTGGTCGCATGCCAATTCTTTTATAAAGCGGTAGAAAGGCAGAAATAGTAATCATGTATGTTGTCGTACCATCACCATCTAAAGAAATAAAAAGGGCTAATACGGCTGTTCCGATAGCAATTTTTACAGGATCCCCTTTTACTAGCCTAAGAATCGTTTTAATGATTGGATCAAATACACCAGCATCGATCAAAATACCAAAGAAAAGAATTGCAAATAAAATCATAATCCCTGTTGGAGCGACACTTTTAATCCCATCCAACATCATAGGTCCCATTTCACTTCCGAATCCACCAATAACTGCGAACGTAATTGGCACTACAATTAATGCAATCATTGCTGTAAGACGGCCCGTCATAATCAAAATCATAAATACTATTATCATTAAAAAACCTAAAATTGCTAGCATAATACTCCCCCCAAATGCTTTGTGAAGTTATTTATCAATTCGTTAAATAACTAATTTTCCGAATATTACACCTTATAATAAATTAACATCGACCAAATGTAATCGTTTACAAATTAATGTTTATTAATTTCTTTATAGCTATTTTGTACATTTTGTTCACGAAAAGCATTGTATGCCTGTCTATTTTTGATAAACAAAAAAAGAGGCTAACCTTGGACTATGTATTCTCTCCACCATCGTATAAGACGATAGAAAGGAAAACACATAGATCTCAATAGTCAACCTAATAAAGCAAATATATTACTATGCCTAATAAGAGTAAATTTACTCAGTAAATCTCCAATAATTTCTCATATTTCTTATTTTCATCATCAAGAAATCTAGATGTATCTCTACTGTTCATATAAAAATCTTCCCACATATATATCTGTAAAGTTTGTTTCCATTCTTTGGTTTTGACCATTTTTGCAAATGTCGTCTCCCAAAATTCGATTTCCTTTTTTGACATATTAGGTGGTCCCATAATACCGCGCCAGTGTTTAAAAACTACATTTATTCCCTCTTCCTTCCATGTAGGAATTTCTGGGAGCTCCTTTAAACGTTTCTCCGAGGAAATGACAAGCAATTGTACCTGATTCAAATCATAATATTTTTTAGCCTCGGATAATGCCATCGTTGCCACATCTATTTGCTTTTTTAATAATGCATCAACAACTTCATCACTATTCTCATAAACTAAAAAATCTAGTTTTTCAGGATGCACTCCTGCCTGTTTACTCGCTAATACAAAAGAAATTTGATCATCATTGCCTAATCTCGGGGAAACTCCTATTTTATACGCTTGAGGTGTTTCTTTGAGCTCTTCCATTAAACCTTTTGCACTTTTTATTTCTGAATCCTTGGAGACAATTACGACATTCCATTCTGTAGCCAAAGTGGCAATGGGTGTAAAATCTTTGTAGGTTAGCTTACTTTGCCCCAACAAATGATTGGTTATGAGTAGGCTTGAATTCATTGCTAGCACATGTTTTTTTTGTTGTTTAGTATATTTCCATCCTAGCTCTCCACCAGCACCTATTTTATTCAGTACATGAATATCCTCATCAATCAAATTGTTACTCAGTAAAATATCCTGTATGGCTCTTGCTGTTTTGTCCCAACCTCCACCAATAGAGCTTGGGGCAATGAATGTTACTGTATCTGTTATTGCTTCATGCCCCTCATCTTGTGAACAACCAAAGCAAAGCATGACAACAAGCACGAAAATAAACATTATTTTTTTTCTCATTGTTCATCCCTTGTCCTTATTTTTAAGTTAACCTTGTTGTTATTCTTTATAGTAATATTTCCTCTCAGGCCTTCCAACAACTCCATATTCATGTTTTGCCGTACAGACATCAATTGAAACAAGAAACTCTAAATACCTTCTAGCAGTTGTTCGAGATGCACCGATTTGTTCACCCATCTCCTCGATGGAAATACCACCTTTTAGTTCCTTCATTACCTCTTTCACTTTTTCTAAAGTATGACGATCAACACCTGAAGGTAAGTCTTTTTGAGATGAGGACAATTGATTGGCAACACCAAAGTATTGATCAATCAATGTTTGGTCGACCTCATCACGATGACTTAGAAGTTTTTTCTTTTTTTTATATTCTTCCACCGCTTCAACAAATTTCTCCATTGTCACAGGCTTCAACAAATAGTTACTCACACCATATCTAACTGCCGTCTCCAACATCGTTTTTTCTGTTGCAGCAGTCACTATAATAATATCGATTGTTGGATAATGATCGCGAATTTTTGCTAACAAATTTGTTCCAAGATCATCGGGCATATAGATATCCAAAAAAAGCAAGTCAACTTCATATTTCTCTAGTATGTCCATCGTTTCCTTTGCATTCAATGCCTTCTGAACAACCTTTACATCTGGTACTTTATGCAAAAACTGTTCTTGCACTTGTGCAATACGAAAATCATCTTCCGCAATGACAACCTTAATCATTTTTCCCCTCTCCTTCTTTTATCTCCCTGTGCTGACATTTAGAAACCCGACTTAAAGGGAAGTACCTCCAACATCAGTAGTACTATAGATTATCTCATTGAGTAAGCTTCATTATTTCGGTAGAAATACCGTGAAAATGGCCCCACCGTTTTTGTCATTTTTTACTTCTACTGTTCCACCTAAAGATTCTACAATTTGTTTAACATTAAATAAACCGTACCCCCTATTTTTTCCTTTAGATGAACTACGTAAATCAAATATAAAATCTAACATATCTTCTGCAATTCCCTTTCCGTTATCTGCTACTTCTATAATGATATCACTCCCAATTCCTGTAATTGAGAAAGACACCCTTCTCTCTTTTCGATCGGCTACGGCATCAAATGCATTATCAATAAGATTTCCAATGATTGTGATGATATCCGTGATTTCAATGTGACTTGGTAAGACATCTACATAACTATCAGGATCAATTTCAAAGGCAATCTTCTTTTCCGATGCATTGCCCAGTTTCCCTAATAATATAGCTTGAACATTTATATCTTGAATTTGATTAAATAGGATTCGGTTTTGGTGTTGGTGATTGGCTGACTCCTTTTGTATAAATTCAAACGCATCCTGATATCTCTCTAATTGGATTAATCCTGATAATAAGTAAAGTTTATTTGAGTACTCATGCGTTTGTGCACGAAGTCCCTCAGAATATGCGCGAACCTCTGTGATCGTATCAATAAGCTTTTTAAGCTCCGTTTTATCACGAAAACTAGAAACCACACCCATAATCTTTTCATTTTCGATAATGGGAATAAAATTAAAAATAAATACTTTATCATTAATTAATATCTCTACATTATGAATGGGCTTACCTTTCTGTAATACATGATCGATATTAATTGCTGGTAAGACAAATTGGATATGTTCACCAATAGAGGATTCATCCTTGAGGTTCAACATTGAACTAGCAGAATTGTTGATTAAGGTTAAGAAACCCTTTTGATCGATTGCAATGATTCCTTCCTTTACTGATAACAGAATGGCACTTCTTTCTCTATATAGTGAGGAGATTTCATGCGGTTCCAATCCCATAGTATCTTTTCTAATACTTTTGGTTAAAAAAATACCACCAATGATTCCTAAAATTAAAACAATCAGAGAAGCAATGAGAATGGACTTAATTCGTTTATAAATATTTTGAAAGATTTCTTTTTCTGCGTATTCAACCGCTACGGTCCCAATTACACGAGTATATTCTCCATTGTCTGCTATGATAGGAACCTTTCCTATTAAAACAGAACCACTCTCTCGTTCCAATTCAAAATTATTAGAACCACCAAATATTAACCCATAATTATTTGTATGGTCAAAACTCTTCTGACCAGCCTGACTTGGGCTTCTGTGCGAATAAATAATCTTCTCCCGATCTTCAATAATAATATTTTCTGCATTTACCTGATCTATTACTTGCTCAGCAATTGGACGAAAACGTAGCTCTAAATCACTTTTCCCAATGGATTCTTTAAGTTCTGGCATAAGAGAGATTGTCATAGCCGTTTGCAATGCCAATTGTTTAACTTGAGTCCTTGCATCGACATATTGTAAATAAGCAAATATACTGGCGAGCAGAAAAACAATAAAAAGAATTAACGTGCTAATCAGTCCCAATATTTTTGTTTGTAATGGTATCTTTTTTTTGTTCAATATACTTAACCTTCACCCTTTTCAACTAGTATAATTCATATAACTTTCATCCTTCTTTTATTTAAATCCCTTTGTTGCCATATTTAAGAGAATATAACTTAGCTCATGGTAATTTGACTGTTATGATTGTTTCAACTAGAAAAATCATAAGAACTTACTAAATATGAGAGGAAAACCTAGTTTGAATCCAGCTTAATTTCTAGATTATACTATATTTCAAAGGAATTTTAGAATGCATAAAATTCTTCCACCAAAATCGGTGGAAGGTTTATGTAAATCAATAATAAAATCTTATACACACATCAGGAAAGTCCTGTTGTTAATCCATGCTTATACGCTAAGTCTCCATTTTGTAATTCTTGGTCAAAATAAACTTGTGATTTGATATTGGATTTCGGCGTTCAGGATGAAAATAGAATAAACATGAATTTATTACTATCATTAAAATAAAGATGCTCCTCTTATTACAGAAATGCGCCAATGTCTGATATCTCCCTTGAAACTTCCCCTAATTTTTATTTTTTCCCTCCTTATAGTTTGAAAGAGTTCAAAAAAGGTTATAAAACACTATAACAAAATATTTAAAATACAAAATAGGAGATGGATAGTATGAGTTTCATTTGGTTTTTAATAATTGGCGGGCTTATCGGTTGGCTTGCAGGTATAATTTTGGGTAAAGATATCCCAGGTGGAATTATTGGTAATATTATTGCAGGTATTATCGGCGCATGGATTGGTGGTATGCTTCTTGGAAGTTGGGGTCCTAAAATTTCCGATTTCTATATCTTCCCTGCCCTCATTGGAGCAATTATACTAGTTTTCATTTTGAGTTTAATTCTGAAATCATTGCGTAATGCTTCGTAAGCTAAATAGATTTCTTAATCTATTACTATACGATTAAGCGAATCAGATGTAACCAATAATAAATGGTGACTGTGCTTATAACAAAAAAGCGGCCTTCCACATCATATCTGTGGAGGACCGCTTTTACTTTGTTTTTAATTAACTTAACAATCCTCCACTCCGTGAATTCAAGAAGAACAGAACAGCCTATACAACAATAGCGCCTGATTGAGGAGGATTATGCCATACAAAGCTTGATAATTAATGTTCTATAGATGTGATCCTCCACTTGCATCGAGCAATTGACCAGTTACCCAACGGCTGTCTGATGAAGCAAGAAAGGCGGCAATATCTGCCACATCCCCGGGTTCTCCCCATCTGTTGAAAATTGAAAGACCAGCCGCATATTTTTGTCCATCAAGGTTTTTCAAAGTCTCAGCATTCATCTCTGTATTAATAATTCCTGGCTGGATGGCGTTTACCGTAATATTCCTGCTCCCTAGTTGTTTGGCTAGAAGACGCGTAAACGTGTCGATTGCACCTTTGGACATACTGTACGTGAAGACACTTGGTGAAGCTGCACGTGTCACAAAAGATGAAATATTAATAATACGTCCCCCATCTTTTAAACGTGGCAAAGCTTGCTGAGTAACAAAAAGTGGTGCTTTAACATTTATCTTCATTACCTCGTCAAATGATACCTCCGTCGTCTCTTCTAAACTGATAATTTGACCAATTCCAGCATTGTTGACAAGAATATCGAATCCGAAACCGCCCATATAATCCCGAATAGTATCATCCAAAGTAGTAAATAAATCTTGAATACCATCTAGAGTACTAAGGTCAGCACCAATCGCCAAAGCATTTCCTCCGCTTTGTTCGATCTGGTGAACAACTGCTTCTGCCTCATTACGTCTTTTCCCATAATGAACGACGACAAAGGCTCCCTCTTGTGCCAGACGCAATGCAATACTGCGGCCAATTCCTCGACTTGATCCTGTAACTAAAGCGATTTTGCCTGTTAACTTACCCATGCTTCCATCTCCTTGTTCAAACATAGTTAGATTACATAGAGAATTATATCAAGGGACCTTATTTGAAATGTTGCTCTCCTATTCGGTTTAAAGGAGTGTTTCGTTATCGGTTTCTTTATCAAATACATCTGTAATTTCTCTAGGCTTTTATTTAATATTATTTGTAATAATGCCATTGCTAAATCTTCAATATGCTGATTAAAAAGCATCATATTGTTGAATATCGTAATAGTCTTGAATATAACTAATACACAACTGGCTCATTCAGTTAAGTAAAAGTGAGAAAATTTCATGACACCCTATTAACTTGTGAAAAAAAGAAAGGAGTTGAGAAAAAATAACATTCTGCTTCGACCTTAAACAAGGAAGGGGTCATTAAAATAAATAATTTTCTAAAGAATATTATTACCCTTCTTTAAGGCTTACCCTGCTTCTTCCCTTGTATAGAATTCGTACATTGTTATCGTTTCATATATAAATGAAGTAATTATAAACACAAACAATTTCTCCAACTTAATTATATTTTCACTGACTTTTAATTTTTTGTATTGGTATAAATTCACTAAGCCAATGCCTGAGATCTAACTTTCGCAATCTTATAATTTTTCTTTGTATAAACATGACCTTCCAGAATAATACGAGCTGTACGTACTACCTTGATTGCACTAATATGCCCAGCGATTAAATCGACTTTTGTTTCCATTATTCCACCAGGATGTCCTAAGCGCACTACCTCTTGATTTATATTTATAACTTCAGATAAGATTGTATTTTCTAAAAATGCACCTGCAGTTGTGCAAATAGCGCCCGAAATTGCAAGAGCTTGATGTGGTTCTTGCATAGACATCATTCTAATTCTGCAGTCCATATCTAAAGCTTCTCTTTTTATGCCTGTTACATCAAGGTAGTCCCCAGGAGGAGCAATTATTGTCATTTTAGGGACAGCAGGCGATTTCATAGTTGCCTCTTCTTTAGCTGCCAGTTGGCACATTTCAGCTGCAATCGATCTGATTTCCTCTAACTCTATTAGTTTTTCCTTTGTAAACTCATGAGGCAATTCAGAACCTGTTAGTCCAACATCAGAAGCATTAACAAATACTAAAGGATTAGCAACATCGATAATAGATACATTTAAAGGACCTTTAGATGATTGAATTACATCAATATGGTTTCCAGTTGGAAATAGCTTACCGGTTACTGCACCTTCAGCATTAGTAAATGAAAGATAGATAGGCGAACCAGTTCCAGGGACTCCCGGAATCGAACACATACCTTCCGTTTTTACATGCCCATTTTCAACCTCTACCTCAGCAATTATAACTTTTTTGGTGTTTGTATTATATATCCTTACAGTAGTAACTGGTTCAACTACTGGTACAAGCCCCTGCTCAATAGCATAAGGTCCAACCGCAGAAGAGATATTTCCGCAATTCCCCTTGAAATCAACTAAATTATTAGAAATGCTGACTTGGGCAAATGTGTATTCTACATCAATCCCCTCTAATTCTGATTCCTTGATAATTGCCACCTTACTTGTTAAGGAGTTAGCACCACCCAGTCCGTCAATTTGTCTACGGTCTGGACTTCCCATAATATCCAGTAAAAACTCATCCCAAAGTAATCTATTAGCTGGCATATCATCAAAGTTCAGAAATACTCCTTTGCTAGTTCCTCCACGCATAACCACAACTGGTACTCTCATCTAAATTACCCCTTTTCGTATTTTTTTTCTAAGGTACCGGCATTTATGAAAATATAGTATGATAAGCAGTATCATAAGTAAAATAGATATTTTATTAGATAAAACCAATAAAAAACTTATAACCCTTGAATGGAGAGGATATTATGGATGAAAAAGATTGGCATGCCCTTCGAATCTTATATCAAGAGAAACATATCAGTCGTGCATCTGAACGTCTATATATTTCACAACCAGCGTTAACATACAGAATTAAAAATTTAGAAAAAGAGTTTGATACTAAATTATTTTTCAAAACAAAAGGGGGCATTGAGTTTACCACAAAAGGCTTACACTTGGTGGAGTATGCAGAAGAAATGATTAACCAATTGCAAAAAACGAAAGACTATATGATGAACATGGAAAATGAGGTACGAGGTACTTTAAGATTGGGTGTTTCAAGTAACTTTGCCCAATATAAATTACCAAAGCTGCTGAAACAATTTACAACCATATTCCCTAATGTACAATTCAACGTAAATACAGGATGGAGTACGGATATTATGAACCTCCTCAATTCCTCTATTGTGCAATTAGGGATACTTCGAGGAAATTACGAATGGTTTGGAGAAAAAGTTTTGTTACATAAGGAGAAACTTTGTTTAATCTCAAGGAAAGAATTGGATATGTTGAATTTACCCAAACTTCCATTTATCAATTATAAAACCGATAATTCTTTAAAAGCCCTTATTACTGGATGGTGGCATGACAAATATTCTGAACCACCTTTCATTATGATGGAAACAGATCGCCTAGAGACATGTAAGGAGATGGTCAAAAACGATTTAGGGTTTGCTATTGTACCTCAAATTTGTTTACAGCCTTCCGACAATCTACAAACCTACGAACTAAACTATAGCAATGGAGAACCTGTGTTTAGATACACATGGCTAATGTATAATGAAGATGCACTACAGCTTTCTACAGTTAAAACGTTTATAGAATTCTTAAAAGAAAATAACGATTTATTAGAGTAAATAAGTTCTTCTATGTACAGAAGTAAAAGTGCACTTCTTTTTAGATTTTCAAGGATTTAGAAATACATTTGAATATAGAAAACTAAAATCAAATGTCAACATATGATAACTTTTTGTTACGAATTTAGTTTGTCGACACTCTGAAAGTGCAATTCATTTAATTTGAATTGCACTTTTTTACTCTTCTAATAGTTATGTCCGTTATAATGGCGTATCGGGCCAGCAAATTGACTTGGTCGGGAAATTAATGCTTATAACATTAAGTCACGGAAGATTACTTTTACTTCAATAGTAATCAATTACGTTCTAATCAGTTAATTTCTCTTTTTAAAAAATAATTAATTTTATTGAATGCAGTAGAAAACTATCTCTTTTATAAATAATTTTTAAACTTTCCACATTATATACTCTTCATTTATAAAAATACCCAAATTATAAAGCCTATTTTTATGTTATTACATTTTTTTTGGTACTAACAAAAAAATTTTATATTTTACTGTTATCCACTATTGTAATAGGATTAAATAACTGAATATTGTTTCAATTCCAATCGTTCATCTTTTTTAAAATGAAAGCGATTTAAAATTAAAGGAGGAATTATATGCTAACGTTTATAGGGGTTTCAATGGTTGTTGTTTTTACGTATTTAATTATGGCTAAAAAATTATCTCCAGTTACAGCGCTTGTTATTGTACCAATTGTATTTGCGGTAATTGCAGGTTTTCGTTTAGAACTAGGGGAAATGATGCTCAACGGTTTAAAACAAGTTGCGCCTTCTGCTGCATTACTGCTGTTTGCTATTTTGTTTTTTGGAATTTTAATCGATGCAGGCTTATTTGATCCACTAATCAATAAAATGATGGAAATTGTTAAAGGGGATCCAGTAAAAATAGCTATTGGAACTGCAGTAATAGCTATGACTGTAGCGTTAGATGGTGATGGAACGACAACACATATGATTACTATTTCTGCAATGTTGGCACTTTATTTACGAATCGGGATGAACCCTCTTATTCTAGGGACAATCTCTTTACTATCTGTAAGTATCATGAGTGGGATGACTCCTTGGGGAGGACCGGCTACAAGAGCCATCGCTTCTTTGGGGCTTGATCCAAATGAGTTTTTCCTTCCTCTTATACCTACAATGTTATCAGGAATGGTTGTTATTCTTTTTATGGCCTTCGTTCTGGGTAAAAAGGAAAGAGCAAGACTTGGAATCATTAATATGGAGGAAATTCCACGTCACTCATTAGATCAACTTGAAGTAGCTTCCACTCTTACGGCTCAAATCGATATAAAACGTCCTAAATTAAGATGGATTAATCTAATTTTAACAATATCTGTTATGGGAGTATTAGTAACAGGGGTAATTTCACCTTCGATATTATTTTTAATAGGATTTGTAATCGCTGCCATGATTAACTATCCAAATATAGAACAACAAAAAGAACGTATTTTAGCACATGCAGGAAATGCTTTAACAGTTGTTGTACTAGTATTTGCTGCTGGTATTTTCTCAGGGATATTTTCCGGAACAAAAATGGTAGATGCAATTTCAAATTCATTAATTTCAATTATTCCAGAATCTCTGGGAAGCTTCTTCCCACTGGTGGTTGCACTAACAAGTATGCCATTTACCTTTGTTTTATCTAACGATGCTTATTACTTTGGGGTTTTACCAATTCTAGCTGAAGCAGGATCAGCATATGGGGTAGGCGCTTTAGAAATTGCAAGAGCATCTGTATTAGGTCAACCCGTACATTTTTTAAGCCCTCTTGTGGCTTCTACTCTTTTATTAGCAGGAATGATTAAATCAGATCTTGGAGAGTTTCAACGTTTTGCTTTGAAATGGACTCTTCTGTGTTCATTAGTCATTATAATTGTCGCTTTTGCAACAGGAGCTCTTAGTTAACGTCTTTTGAAGCTCTCCTTTACTCGACTAGATAAATAAGCCATCCAAACAGCTTTTTGGATGGCTTTGTCTTTTTTATTAAGGTAAGGCATTCTTCTTTAACTTTCTATATCCTTTAATGTCTTGTCAGATACACTTAGTTTAATAATCACCTTTACGATTGTTTTTGCAAGATTCCTTACAATAAACAACCGTGTATCGTTTAAAAACTGAGAAGTGGGCAACGGGTCTATATAATTTATAATTCCCACGAAATGATAATCTCCTACTTTAGGAAGTACCTTTTTAAGTGCTGTTCCTGGAGTTAGGGATCCTTCTTTAAACATTACATAACCTACCTCATCTTTATCGCCTATAGAGGAATCGATGCTAATAATAAGAGGTTTTTTAATTTGTTTTTTAATATCCTTTAAAACCCCTTTTAAGTTAAAAGCATGTATGGGGTCTTTTAAGGTTCCATATACACGAAAAGGAACTTTGCTTTCTTTGAGCATTGTTCCAACTAATGGGCCTAGTGTATCTCCTATATAACGGTCAGAACCTATACATAAAAAAACAATCTCATTATACTCTAGTGATGATTGGCGAATAAGCTCTTTGATTTTAAGCGCTAATACTTCAATATCTTTGTCCGCTGATTCTTCATCAGCTTTCAAATAATAAGAAAATCCTGTAGAATTCTTTTTCTCTTCTTCATAATGAAAAGGACACACACTAACATCACCCTTAAATTTTTTCATTAATCTTTATACAATCTAAAAATTAAGCCGAAAATGGCCTATACGATTTCTTTCTGCTCTCTAAATACGTTAAAAATCTAAAGAAAGGAGGAAGAGTGATACAAACAGTGACTATCCTAAGCACTTGTACGGCTGCGACAAAGGTTGCGTCACCTTTTAAAACAAGTGCTGTAGTTGTCATTTCAGCAATACCTCCCGGTGCAAATGCTAAACTTGCAGTGAGAAATGTTATATCCGTGATAACTGATATAACATATGCAAACACAAACACAAATGTTATCAAACCTAGCGTACACGAAAATGAAACTAACAACGTTCGGTATAACCCTATAAACATATGTTTATGAAAACGGGAACCGATACTTGCGCCAATAAAAATCTGCGATACTATAATTAAACTATGCGGCCACCAAGCAACAAGATCATCTCCAATTAAACCTATACTGGAGAACTTTATAGCAGCAATACCGACCATACTACCAATTAACCATGGAGCTGGAAACTTTAAAAATTTACCTATATAATACCCGATTAAAGCAATAAAGACAAACAAAATTGTCACAGGAATCTGTCCTATATCAAGCCTCGTTAATCCAGCAGTAACCAAGCTATTTTCAATTCCTCCAGCCTTCCCATAAAAGATTGATATAATCACAGGCATAGTTAGTATAACTAAAAATACACGCATTGCTTGAATAATACTTACAACACCTGTATTAGCACCAACCTCTTCAGAAATACCCGGTATTGCAGAGAGTCCACCTGGGGCAGTTGCAAAGAAGCTTGTTAACATATCTAAATTACTGAATTTCCATAATAGAATACCTGAAAATAACGAAAAAATGATGGATAATAGGAGCATTATGGTAATGGATAACCAGTTTTCTTGAAAAATACTTAGGATAGAGCTATTCACTTTTTGTCCTAATTCAATTCCTAAAATACACTGTCCAATATATAACCAATATTTTGGAATACCATTTTGTTTAGGAGTCAGCTGCAAAAACTTCGGACGGAAAATAGAAAGCGAGGTTGCTATAAGAAGAGTACCAATCATCCATCCAATGGGAAGACCAGTTAATGAAAGCAGAAATCCGCCTAATCCACTTACTAATATAAAGCAAACAACTCGAAAAAAGCCCTCATATTTGTCCATTTTAATCCTTCTTTCGCTAATTTATTTATATGAAGTTATTTTGTAGACTTTTTTTATTAAATCAAATATAGTATAATAGACCGAATAATCAAAATACTTTTTTTATAATTATTCATAAAAGATATTTATGACAAAATGAGGTGATAGTTTGGACGAACGAAATTGGATGGTTTTACAGACGCTTTATAAAGTTAAAAACATTACAAAAGCTGCTCAGCATCTACACATTTCTCAACCAGCCTTAACAACTCGCCTACATAATCTGGAAAATGAGTTTAACGTGAAAATTGTAAATAGGGGAAGACGTGGAGTCCAATTTACTCCGCAAGGAGAGTATTTAGCAAAAAGTGCACAGGAAATGTTACTAAACATACGAAAAATCAAAGAGAATGTCCTCAATATGGAGGATAATCTTGAAGGAACATTAAGACTTGGTGTTTCAACTTTTTTTACTGATTACATGCTTCCTAACGTATTAAAATTATTCAAAGATCAATATCCTAATATTGAATTCAAGGTAACAACAGACTTTAGTGGTCATATAGCTCATTTAATTTACAATCAAGATGTCCATATTGGTATTGTTAGGGGTGATTACAGTTGGAAAGATCAAAAGCTTTTACTATTTGAAGAGACGATTTGCATCGCTTCCAAGGAAGAAATAGACATACATAATCTTCCTTACTTGCCACGAATCGATTATCATACGGATCCGCTGTTGAAAAATTCCATTGATAATTGGTGGTCCGAAAATTTCACCCAACCACCACTTGTTAGCATAGAAGTAGATAAAGCTGACACTTGCAAAAAAATGGTGGCTAATGGGTTGGGTTATGCTATTTTGCCAAGTAAAATTTTAGATAATATCAATGATTTATATAAGATTGATCTTGAAACCCTTGATGGGAAACCCATTATTCGTAAAACATGGATGATATATCACAAAGATTCATTAAATTTAAACATCGTTAAAGCATTCGTGGATTTTATTGAAAATGTAAATTTAAATGATACTAATTATTAAAATAACTTTTCTATACTAAACATAAGCATCTGCCTTATAGCAAGCAGATGCTCTTTGCTATTGATTTATAAAACTTTAATCTTTTCTTCAGCTAATTGGGCAGCTGCTGTACCAGCTAATTTTCCAAAAACAGCACCTGACATTAGTCCTGAACCACCAGGGTAATTTTGATAGAAGATTCCACCAACCATTTCACCCGCAGCAAATAGTCCAGGTATAGGTTCTCCTTCTTTGTTTAATACCTCACCTTCTTTATCTACATGTAGCCCACCAAAAGCAAAGGTAATGCCACATGTAACAGGATAAGCATAATAAGGAGCCTGATCCAGTCTTAACGCCCAGTTTGTCTTTGGTGGCGTTATTCCTACTGTTCCTTTACCATCTTTCACTGTGGGGTTAAAATTGCCTTCTTGAACAGCTGAATTATATTCCGTAATTGTTTTTATAAATTGGTCTTTATCTACTGACATCAATTCTGCCAACTCTTCAAGACTATCTGCCTTATAATAAGTAGCTTCTTCTAGATTATATTCTTTTCGCAACATTGGACGTACTTGAGAATCAAAAACTTGGAAAGCCTTATTACCTGGCTGTTTCAATACTTCTCGGCCATACTTGGCATATGTGTAGTTTCTAAAATCAGCGCCCTCATCAACAAATCTATTTCCGTTATTATTAATCAAGAGGCCAAGCGGGAATGAAGATTTTTTATAAATATCCCCCGGTTTATTGAAATCGCCGGCTTTTGGAGCATTATAATCTGTCCCAATAGAGTGACAGCCAGACCACTCGCCATATTTCTGTGCACCAACTGCCAGTGCCATTGTTATTCCATCGCCAGTATTGAATTCTGTCCCTCTAACAATCGCTTTTTCCCATTCTGCTCCAAGATTTTCACTTCTCATTTTCTTGTTAGCTTCAAAACTTCCACACGCTAAAATTACACTAGATGCATTAACTGTAATCAATTTTTCCTTTTGCTCAATAATAACCCCTGTTATTTGGTCATTGTCCGTAACTAAATCGATTGCACGCGAATCATACCAAACGTCAATCCCCATTTCTACGGCTTTGTCAAATAAAGTTTGAATTAAACCAACACCTTTGTTTTCTGTTTTAAGTGGAAGTCCGCCCCAAAATTGAAGTTTACCATCTTGTTCGAAAGATTGGTTTTCATTTAGTTGAAATTTAATTCCTAAATCGGCCATCCATGAAATTGTTTCATAAGATTTTGAAATGAGCTGATCTGCAAGAACAGGATCACTTTTCCCTTCTGTTACTCGCATTAAATCCTCATAAAATTCAGTAAAACCGTATTGAGGCATTACAATATTTTCTGCTTCTTCATCTGTGATTTCAGGTATTAGCTTCCTAATGTTGTCTAAATTATGGTAGGCTACGCGAATGGCTCCATCTGTAAAGAATGAATTTCCTCCACGTTTTTCTTTTGGACCACGTTCTAAAACAAGAACTTGTGCACCCTTTTCCTTTGCAGCAATCGCTGCACACAATGCTGCATTTCCTGCTCCAACTACAACCACATCAAAATTATTCATGTATTTACCCCCTCTAAAAAATTGTATTTCTTTATATTTAGAATACGGTAAAGTTAGAAATTAATATAATACTGTTATTTTATAGAATTCCATAAAATATATTTATGGCTGTTTTATAAAATATAACTTCACATCTATTCCTATCTTTATTTTAACCATGAAAGTAGTAGGCATAACTTATGCAGGTGTTATTTACAAACGCGTTCTAAAGCTTAAAAAGAATCAATTAACAGTGGAAATGGGGTTCGTCCGAATACAAGCAATGAAATACACGATAATTACGCTGATAATAATGTATACACAGATAGCAATATCTTTTGCATCCACTCCTAGTCTCTTAAAACTTTCGTTAGCATTGTGGCACTCAAAATTTGCATGCTCCTATAATTAACGAGATACAATCGTTGCTATCCCTTGTCCACTACTGATACAAAAGTCGCTAATACCAATTTAACATCGCGTTTTTCCATTTCAATTAATGTTACTAGTCTCACTTGCACCATTTGGATATCCAAAGCTATGGCTTCACCATTGACAATTAATTTTCAGAACTAATATTTAGCTCATGTCCTACAGCTATTGCTTACCCTGTAAAAGCTTCATTTGTTTCTACTTAATCAATATCATCTGCCATCGTTTTAGTTAATTTTTAAGAAAATTAAGTTAATATCTAACTAAAAAAGTGCATCTGATAATATTTTCTTCAATCCATCACGCCTTCATTCCTTTACCCTAATACGGTATACAAGTTCCAATATTGTACAAAAATCCCCCTAAAGTATAGCCACTGTGGGTTGCCAACAATTTGTTACTTTAATGAAAATATGCGTTCAAACTTTATTTTATATTATCGAACTAATTAAATGAGCCTTTAACTAAAGCCACAATCATTTCCTCTGCTCTTTTAATCCAAGGTAATCATTGATGGTAAATAATAATGAATCCAGCTATCTCTTAGAGCGACCATTAAATAATTCACCTAGCAAATCAACAGTTAATTGATCTTCCTTTATTACATCTGTATGAATCAATTCTTTTGTCGTGATTCCCATTATCTTAGCAAATTGTTCGAGACGTTCAGATTTTTTAAGGTACGCTCTCCTTTTAACATATATCCTACAAGTGATTTACTTACACCTAATTGTTCAGCTAACCATTGAGAAGATTAATCCTCAGCCTCTAACCATTTATTTACTTTATTTATTACAATGTCGTTAGTTTTCATAAAATACTCCTCCCAGCCATCTATAAAAATTAGTATATAGGTACTCATGAATTTTTTAATTGCCTAAGACCACTTTTAAAATGATTATCAATTTTGCATACACAAGTCAGACATACCCGATATAACTTAAATATCAAATCTTTTTTATAAACATTACAACAATTATAATTCCTACTGCAGTATTCAATTATATATGTTAAACAATCTATAGATATAAATACATTTTTAGAAAAAGCAAAAACCCTGATACAGCAATATTTCCACTGTATCAAGGCTTAATTTAGATGTCACAACATAATATATTATTTATGACAAACACAATTATATATTATGACAGTATTAGTTATAACTCACAATTAAATCTAATTTTTGTTCTTACTCAACAGTTACCGATTTAGCTAGGTTACGTGGTTTATCTACATCACAGCGACGGTGAAGTGCAGCATAGTAGCTAATTAATTGTAAAGGTACTACTGATACAAGTGGTGTTAGTAATTCATGAACATGCGGAATGACTAAACGGTCGCCGTCTTCATCAATGCCTGCCATCGCGATAATACATGGATATGCACCACGAGCCGCTACTTCTTTAACATTACCACGGATGTTTAATCCTACTGATGCTTGTGTGACAAGCGCAAACACAGGTGTACCTTCTTCGATTAAGGCAATTGTTCCGTGCTTCAGTTCTCCACCAGCAAAGCCTTCTGCTTGGATGTACGAAATTTCTTTTAGTTTTAAGGCACCTTCAAGGCTGACATAGAAGTCCATATTACGGCCAATGAAGAATGCGTTGCGTGCGATTTTTAAGTAATCTTCTGCAATGTCTTCTAACACATCTTTTGAATCAATAATTGTTTGGATGCCATTAGCGGCAATCGCGAGCTCTTGTTTTAAATCAAATTCTAAGCCTTTGCCATTTGCCTTTGCTGTCACATAGGCTGCTAATGCAAGTACTGCTACTTGAGCCACATAAGCTTTTGTAGAAGCGACAGCAATTTCTGGACCTGCATGTAATAACAATGTATGGTCAGCTTCACGTGATAACGTAGAGCCAGGTACATTTGTAATCGTTAATGTTGGATAGCCCAACTCTTTAATTTTTACAAGAACTTGACGGCTATCTGCTGTTTCACCTGATTGTGTAATGAAGATAAATAATGGTCTTTCTGAAAGTAATGGCATGTTATAGCCAAATTCACTAGAAATATGCACTTCTACAGGGATACCGGCCATTTTTTCGAAATATTGTTTACCGATAAGACCCGCATGATAGCTTGTGCCCGCTGCAATAATATATAAACGATCTGCTGCTCGTAAGGCTTCTAAAATCTCCGCATCAATCGTTAAATCACCGTTGTCACCTTCATATGCTTGAATGATTTTACGAATAACTGTAGGCTGCTCATCCATTTCTTTTAACATATAGTGTGGATATGTGCCTTTTTCAATATCACTCATATCAAGCTCAGCAGTATATGGTGCACGCTCTACTACAGTACCATCTAATTTTGTAATTTCCACACTTGCTTTGTGTACGATAACTACCTCTTTATCGTGAAGCTCTACGTATTGATCTGTTACCTGTAGCATCGCCATTGCATCTGACGCAACAACATTGAAACCTTCACCAATTCCAACAAGAAGTGGTGATTTATTTTTTGCTACAAAGATTGTATCTGCTGCCTCTGCATCTAATAGTGCCAGTGCATAGGAGCCATGTAATAGAGATAATGTTTTACGGAAAGCGTCTGCAGTGCTTAGACCATCTTTCACAAATAACTCTACTAATTGCACAATAACCTCTGTATCTGTATCAGATTTCATTGGAATGCCTTTTAAATATGTTTTTTGCAATAAGTGATAGTTTTCAATAACCCCATTATGCACAAGTGTAAAGCGTCCTGATGCACTTTGATGTGGGTGAGCATTTAAACGATTTGGCACACCATGTGTTGCCCAACGTGTATGACCAATACCAATTTTCGCAGCAACATCTTCATCTACTGCTTCTCGTAAATCTGCAATACGCCCTTTTTCTTTGAAAACCGTTACGCCTTCCTCGTTACGTACTGCAATACCCGCTGAATCATAACCACGGTACTCTAGCTTTTCTAAACCTTTTAATAGAATTTCCTTTGCATCTGATTCACCAATATATCCTACAATTCCACACATAATTCTCGTCCTCCGATAATGTCAATTTAATGCAATGACAAACTAGGCCTCATCCTATCGATTTTTTTGAATGTATAAGCGAAGCTTTATTTTTATAAAAATAAAGCACTCCAATACACACAAGCTACTCAGCCAACTGAATAGAGATCTTCGATATGTGAAGCTTCATCTAATTATCTATTGCTTTTACAATACCTTCTCCACTTTCTGTACATTCAATCACTCAAATGCTTTCAAAATGGAAAATGACAATCGGGTATGTCGATTGGGAGGCATCCGCCGAATTTTCGATAAACCTCCACCTCGTCTGCTGAAGATCTTTTCGTCCGATTTCTTCAGCTCAGGCGCTATAATTGTTTTCCGATTTTGCGCTTTCTTCCCTCCTTAGGCGCTCGTTAAAGGATAAGGTCGGACCTCATCTTCAACTTCTCCATCATACTCAATCATATGCTATTCGTCAAATTTTCGTTATAAAAAACACCTAGTCCTAAAGCTTTTTGGTGACAAATATGTAGACAAAGCGATACATATGCACTTTGATAAGCATTGTCATACAAAATAGGCACAAGCATTTAAAATGCTTGTGCCTATCCTTTATTTACTGTCTAATAATTTAACAATTTCTCTATTAAATGCAGGAAGATCATCTGGCGTTCTACTTGTTACAAGCTGTTTTTGACAGACAAATACTTCTTCATCATGGAAGATTGCCCCTGCATTTTCTAAATCCACTTGGATGGATTTATAACCTGTGGCGTCACGCCCATTTAATGTCTTTGCAGTAATAAGAAGTTGTGGTCCATGACAAATGGCAAAGGTAGGCTTCATTTCATCCATAAAGGACTTTGCAAATGCTACTATACGATCATCCGCACGTAATATATCGGGAGAAAAACCACCAGGAATAAATAATGCATCGTAATCTGTTGCTTTTACTTCATCAATGCCTTTATCAATTTTCACGGACTCTCCATGCTTACCCTTAACTTCCTTGCCTGCTTCGATATCAATTGTTACTAGCTGATGCCCAGCTGCTTCCAAAGCTTCTTTAGGGCTTGTAAACTCAATGTCCTCAAACATATCTGTTATAACTGTAGCAATTTTAGCCATATCAATTAAACACTCCTTGTTATTGTGACTCCTAATTACTGTTCCCCATCTCGCTTATTTAAAACATTCCTTTCAAATAAGTAAACCCGATTTCCTGTTTACGGAAATCGGGTTTACACTCTATTTCTTATTCTGTTAGGCCCATTTCTACACGTACAACATCTGCAATACGCTCGACAAAACGCTCGCAATCCGTTTCTGTTGCTGCTTCCACCATGACACGTACTAATGGCTCTGTACCTGAAGGACGTACTAAAACACGACCATTTCCAGCCATTTCAGCTTCTACCTCTGCAATTACTGCAGCTACTTTCGCATTATCAGTCACAGCATGCTTATCTGTTACACGCACATTGACAAGACGCTGAGGGTAGATTTTCATTTCAGCTGCAAGTTCTGAAAGCTTTTTACCCGTCGCTTTCATAATGTTGACAAGCTGAATTCCTGTCAGTAAGCCATCACCTGTTGTATTAAAATCTAGAAAGACGATATGCCCTGATTGCTCGCCACCTAAATTGTATTCATTCGCACGCATTTCTTCCACAACATAACGATCACCTACAGCTGTTTGTACACTTTGCATACCATTGTCAGCCACAGCTTTATAGAAGCCCATATTGCTCATTACTGTTGAAACAATTGTTTGCTTCTTTAAACGCCCTACCGCATTTAAATGCTTACCAATGATAAACATAATTTGGTCACCGTCAACAATTTTTCCGTTTTCATCTACAGCAATTAAACGGTCTCCATCGCCATCAAAGGCTAAACCAACATCTGCACCTTTTTCAGTAACAAATTTAGCTAGTCCTTCTGGATGTGTTGAGCCTACACCATCATTAATATTTAAGCCAGTTGGAGAAGCACCCATTGTAGAAATGTCAGCTTCTAAATCAGCAAATAAATGTGTAGCTAAAGATGAAGTTGCACCATGTGCACAATCAAGCGCTACATGGATACCATCAAATTCTTCATCCACTGTTTGCTTTAAGTATTGAATATATTTTTGACCACCTTCGAAATAGTCACTTACAGATCCTAAATCTGCTCCTATAGGACGTGGTAATGTATCCTCTTGCGCATCAATTAACGCTTCAATTTCCGCTTCCTGTGCATCTGTTAGCTTAAAGCCATCAGGACCGAAAAATTTAATACCGTTATCTGCAACTGGGTTATGTGAAGCTGAAATCATGACGCCTGCATCTGCGCTCATAATTCGAGTAAGGTATGCCACACCTGGTGTTGAAATAATACCCAGACGCATTACCTCTACCCCAATTGATAAAAGACCAGCCACAAGTGCACCTTCAAGCATCTCGCCTGAAATACGTGTGTCACGACCAATTAAAACCTTTGGACGGTCAGTTGCATCTTTTGTTAAAACATAGCCGCCTATACGACCAAGTTTAAATGCAAATTCTGGTGTTAATTCACTATTCGCGACGCCACGGACGCCATCTGTTCCAAAATATTTACCCATTCTACTTATTCTCTCCTTCAATGCAAGACAGTGCCTAGTGAGTTTCTATCAAGCATTAGACACTTGTCCGCTTACTTTTGGAAAAGTCTGCTTTTGTTCATTCATTGGTAATTATTAATATTCCACTCTGCCAGTTTGTTTGATGAAACCTGAATTACAAACCTGATTGGATTTTTGATTTAGAATCAAAATAAAATTATAGTCACATATTGTTTAAGAATCAATATCTTCCGATTCCTCAGTTGACGTATTTTTATCAGTTGTAGTACTCTCATCTGTCACATCAGGTTCTTCAGTTGGAGGTGGCGTTTCCTCTGTAGAAGCTGGTGTTTTCTGCTGTTCTTCTTGTTCTACCTTTGTAATATCTGCCTTCACTTTTATTTTCTTGTCAGATATTTTTGTCACACCATCTGGTAATTTTACATCAAATTCATAAGTTTTGGACTCAGTAATTTTTGACAGGTCAACTGTTATTGGAATAGATGTTAAACTGTCAATAATTGATTTTCTACCATACACTTTGATCATTTTCGGTGTAAATGTTAATGAGTTAATGGTAATGTCTTCGGCAGCTTGCCCTGTTTCCTTAAGGACAACTGGAATCTCTCGACTATACTCCGCTATATCTACTTGAACTTTCACAATTTCAGGTTCAATAGTCACGTCTAACTTATTTAAATCTCTATCTAATACTTTTACAGCTGCTTCCTGTGTGAATGATTGCTTCAAGCCCTGCTCTCCTGTAACAGTTGCTTTTACATAACTAATGCTTTCAATAGCACTTTTTGCACCTGTTACATAAACAGTTGGCGGGTTGGCCGTCATTTCTTTTAAGATAAAACCTTCTTCGATTAAACGTTTGTTCATTTCAGGGTCCACTCGGAACTCCTGTGTGACCTTTTCCTCAATATTCACATGAACAGTTGCAGGGTCTAATGTCACCTTTAACTTTTCTGAAATATTTTCGTATTGCAGTTTTACATCATGCTCTCCCAGCAATAAATTGCTCAAATCCGCAAATATAGAAAAATCCTTAGCTCCCTTTGCTTTTAAAACCAATGCCATCGGACCTTCTATCGTTACATCCACAGTTTCAGGTAAACCTGTCACAATAAGATTCTCATTATCGTAATAAACATCCACTGGAACATCACGAATAACATCCGTTTGTTCATTTGAGGTAGCTTTATTTAAAGGTGACAACTCAGTACGCACTGAGAAAAAAAGCAAAAACGCTAAAAATAGCGCGATGATTCTAAGTACCCAAGGGCTATCCATCATTTTATCCATTCTTTTTCCCCCTCCAAGTCAACTTAGAGGATGCATTTGATTCTTGTACTGATCCGAACCACATTTTTCTTAATAATGTTTCAAACTCCTCTAGAGATAGATTTCGATGGAGATTACCATTTAATGTTATACTAATTGCGCCTGTTTCTTCTGACACAACAATTGTAATAGCATCTGTAACTTCACTTAAGCCAAGAGCAGCACGGTGGCGTGTCCCTAACTCTTTTGAAATAAATGGGCTTTCAGATAAAGGTAAATAACAAGCCGCTGCTGTAACTTTATCTTTTTGCATAATAACAGCCCCATCATGTAGCGGGGTATTTGGTATAAAGATATTAATCAGTAATTCTGATGAAATTTCAGCATTTAGCCCTATACCTGTTTCAATATATTCATTAAGACCTGTTTCTTTTTCAATAGAAATTAACGCACCTATTCGACGTTTAGCCATATAACTTACAGACTTCTTCATAGCCTCAATAAGTCTTGTTTGTTCTTCTTCTTCTTGACTTGATGAACGTTGGAATAGCTTTCCTCGTCCAATTTGTTCTAAACCACGTCTGATTTCAGGTTGGAATATAATAATAATCGCTAGGAAACCAAACTCAATAACTTGTTGTAGCATCCAGCCAAGTGTTTGTAACCCTAAAAGGTCTGTTGCAATTCGTGCAATAATAATGACGAATATTCCCTTAAGTAATTGGACAGCCTTCGTACCTTTAATGAGGGTTAAGACTTTATAAACAACGTACCAAACGAGCAGTACATCAATGAAGTTAATAACAATATTCACAGGTGTTAAATCCGTGAAATGTTCGATAATTTGCACGTGGCATCCCCCACTTTTCATTACGAATCCATACACATTCAAGTATATCACATTCTTATCAAATGTAACTTTTTTCAAATAAAAAGTCTACTCAGAAGAGTAGACCTTTCAGCCTCTCACGTGCACTATTTTTTAGGACGTATAGAGTGTTATTTAGTTTCTTCTTTTTCCTCAAATGTCATGGCTGTCTTAACAGAATTTTTAATTGTATACCATAACCATTCAAATACTTCGTCAATTTCTTCGATTCTCCCTGAAACTACCGCTGAAGATGCCATATATTGCCCGTTGATTACTGTGACGTTGCCATCAACTTCACCTTCAACAATCAAATCGCCATTTTTCACAACAATATCGCCTTTTACCACTTCTCCTTCAGGGACAATCACTGTTTGACCATCCACAACTAAATTAGGTTGCTTGGTCACCGAGAAATGCTGGTCATCCATGAAGCTACCCAATAATGTAGCACTCATGAATAAGCAAAATACTGCTGCTGCCACAAAGAACGGATGCCGGCGAATCCATTTTTGTATACCTACTCGACTTTTTGGTTTTGGTAAACGAGCCATAACTGCTGCTTCAAAACTCGGAGGCGCTGTAATATGGGAAGCACTCTTCACAAAGGCGATTGTTTCACTCAATTCTTGCATCAACTGTTTACAATCATTACATGTATGCAAGTGTTGTTTCAACTCTTGCTCATGCTCACGACTAATGTCACCGTCTAAATAATCATGCATATAGTCTATAATATGCTCTGGACAAGTATTCATGACGCTCCCCTCCTACAGATTGTTTAATTGCTTACGTAATGCCTCACGTCCGCGGTGAATCCTCGTTTTCACCGTTCCAAGCGGCATATCTAAAATCTCGCTAATCTCTTGTAACGATAACTCTTCTATATATTTCAATACTATAACCGAACGGTATTTATCCGGCAATCGTCCAATTTCATATTGAATGCGATCTTGCAGCTCCATTTGTTCTAACTGCTCCTCTGGTAGCTGGTCGTCTGCTGCGATTTGCGAATACATATCAAGCCCTTCTGTACCAGCTACTTCTGCATCTAAATAATAATCCGGTTTCTTTTTTCGAATACGGTCAATGCAGAGGTTTGTCGCTATGCGATAAAGCCACGTCGAAAACTTTCTTTTCTGATCAAATGTATGCAAGTTCATATAGGCTCGCACAAAAGCCTCTTGAGCAATGTCTTCAGACTCTTGTTTGTTGCCTAACATTCGATAGCATACTTGGTACAGTTTGTGCTGATAGAGACTCACAATATCGGCAAATGCGTTTTGATCGCCTTTAAGCACTTGTTTTATTCTCTTATTTACTAACGCATCCATTGTGTTGACTTCTCCACCTTTACAACTGTCTTATACTATACGAAGCACCGATAAGAAAAGTTTCGTTTTAATTCAATTATAGCAAAAGATTTTTATGCAATGTGGCAACAGGCAATTTTTTGTCAAATTTTCTTTAAACTAGTGTTTCACCAAATAAAGATCCCATTAATGCAACAGCCACATTTGCTGTTGTATTCTTTTCATCTAGTATAGGATTTACCTCTACAAACTCTGCTGAAGTTACCATGCCTGATTCTTGTAACATTTCCATTGCTAAATGGCTTTCTCGGTACGTAATTCCACCTGGAACTGGTGTACCCACACCTGGCGTATAAAGTGGATCTAATCCGTCTAAATCAAGTGATAAATGTAAGCCATCAACATTTCGTTCCTTTAAATAAGCAAGTGCATCTTCCATCACACGTGTCATGCCAAGTCGGTCGATTTCATGCATTGTATATACTTTAATTCCTTGTTGACGTATCAATTCACGTTCTCCTGGGTCTACTGAACGAGCTCCAATAATAATCACGTTTTCTGGCTTAATTTTTGGAGCATAGTTGCGAATTTGCACTAAACGTTCATGTCCTAGCCCAATACTAACGGCTAACGGCATCCCATGTATATTGCCTGAAGGTGTTGTTTCAGGTGTATTTAAATCTGCATGAGCGTCATACCAGATAACACCGAGATTTTTGTAATGCTCACCTAATCCAGCTAATGTTCCAATAGCAATGCTATGGTCTCCACCAAATACGAGTGGGAATTTCTTTTGTTCCACTACTTCATGCACACTATTTGCTAATGCAGTACTAACATCTACAACTTCCTCTAAATTTAGTAATTTTTCATCCACAGCTCCGTCAGCAAGCTTTTGACTAACACGAATATCCCCTTGATCCTGTACATCGTATCCGATAGCCTCTAAACGTTCAACAATACCTGCATATCGAATAGCACTTGGTCCCATATCTACCCCACGGCGTGTTTGTCCGTAATCTGTTGGTACTCCAATAATAGAAATATTAAGTTTATTCATGTTTTTATACCCCCTAAAAGTTATAAGATTATTGTAAAGCCTACATACCACTTGGCTCAACTCGACAAAAAGTTGTATATTTATTCATTTTTAAATGACATAAAAAAATCTCCTACTGTTTTCAGCAAGAGATTAGTTATCTGTAGTTAATATAACACTTTTGAATAATTTTCATTCTAAAAAAGTGAGCCATGAAGGACTCGAACCTTCGACCCTCTGATTAAAAGTCAGATGCTCTACCAACTGAGCTAATGGCTCATAAAAGAAAAAATGGCTGGGGTACTAGGATTCGAACCTAGGCATGACGGAATCAAAATCCGTTGCCTTACCGCTTGGCTATACCCCAATCATTTATAAAACTGGTGGAGGGGGACGGATTCGAACCGCCGAACCCTAAGGAGCGGATTTACAGTCCGCCGCGTTTAGCCACTTCGCTACCCCTCCGAAATAACACAATAAGAATGGTGGAGGATGACGGGCTCGAACCGCCGACCCTCTGCTTGTAAGGCAGATGCTCTCCCAGCTGAGCTAATCCTCCATAGAAACAGGTGTTATATCACAGTTTATATTCTTTATAAAGCCTATGTTTTAAATGGTGACCCCTACGGGATTCGAACCCGTGTTACCGCCGTGAAAGGGCGGTGTCTTAACCACTTGACCAAGGGGCCAATATTACGTCTCAAACAAGACAAGAATTATAATAACATTTTTCATTAATAATTGCAATGCTTTTCCACAAATTTTTTTATGTATTATAGCATTTGAAAAAAGGACAAAAAAATGGCTCCGAAGGCAGGACTCGAACCTGCGACAACCTGATTAACAGTCAGGTGCTACTACCAACTGAGCTACTTCGGAACAATGCTATTCACTTTGGTTTTAGACAACCTCTTAAGTACATTTATTATTATAGCAAGCATTATAAATAATGCAACACATTTTGTGAAAATTTTTATATTTTTTGTCGAAGTATGCTCCTATATTCGTTTGAAAGCATAATAGTTCTCTATTAATTCTAATATTTCTATTTAACGTACTAAATATTCTTGCTGTATATTATTGTAATTGTTAAAATAAAAATAGTTTTATGAATTTTCTATCAAATTTTCTGGGGGAGGATGTTCAAGATGGTATCAAATGATTTAATTGCACCTGAATTTTATAACATCACAGAGGAATTAGAAAAATTTTCGCAAGATAGTGATCGCCAAGCAATACGTTGGTTAAATACACAACAAGAGAGACGTACAGTTTCTTATTTGGAGCTTAACCAAAAAATGAATCAATACGCAAACGCTTTTACGGAGAAGGGGCTTCAAAAAGGTGATCGTGTATTAGTTATTATTCCTCGACTTCCAGAAGCCTATTTCGTTTTTCTAGGCTGCTTAAAGGCTGGTATCGTACCCATTTCATGTTCAGAGATGCTACGTGCAAGCGATTTAGAATATCGGATGGAACATTCTTCTGCTAGTGCAGTTATTGCTTATGAGGCTTTTACTAGTGAAGTTGATCAAATTGCTTCTTCTGTAGACGCATTGAAAAATAAACTAGTGATCGGTGCTGCGAAAGGAGATTGGACTTCTTTAGATGAATTAGCAAGCAGCCAGCCAGCTACATTTACAGCCGTAGCTACTACACGTGATGACATGGCATTCCTTTCTTATACATCTGGTACAACTGGTAAACCTAAAGGCGTTGTTCATTCACATGGCTGGGGATATGCACATATTAGAACTGCAGCTTCAAAATGGCTTTGTGTACGTGAAGGAGACCTCGTGTGGGCAACAGCTGCTCCTGGTTGGCAAAAGTGGATATGGAGTCCTTTTTTATCCACAATCATGCTCGGTGCTACTGCATTTGTCTATCATGGTGGATTCGATGCAAAAACCTATCTTCAATTAATGCAGGATGAAAAAGTTAATGTTCTATGTTGTACACCGACTGAATACCGAATTATGGCGAAAATCGATAATTTACAAGACTACAATCTATCATCTCTACGTAGTGCCGTTTCTGCTGGTGAGCCTTTAAATCGTCCAGTTATCGAAACATTTATGAATCATTTTGGACTAAAAGTACGTGACGGCTATGGACAAACAGAAAACACATTATTAATTGGTACACTCGAAAACACAGAATTACGTCCTGGATCTATGGGTGTTCCAACTCCAGGTAATATTGTACGTATTATCGACAATGAAGGGAATGAAGCGCCAGTTGGAGAAGTTGGTGATATTGCTGTTCACAAATCTTCACCAGCTTTATTTAAAGAATATTATAAAGAACCAGAGCGCACGCAAGCTGCATTTCGTGGGGATTGGTATATTACAGGTGATCAAGCAAAATGTGATGAAGACGGTTACTTCTGGTTTGAAGGTCGTGGAGATGACATTATTATTTCATCTGGTTATACGATCGGACCATTTGAAGTTGAAGATGCATTAAACAAACATGAAGCTGTACAAGAATGTGCAGTTGTAGCTGCGCCAGATGAAATTAGGGGGCATATTGTAAAGGCATTTGTTATCTTACGAGAAGGCTTCAAAGAATGTAATGAAGAGGAGTTAACAAAGGAGCTACAGGAGCATGTAAAAGCGTTAACAGCCCCTTATAAATACCCTCGTAGTATCGTCTTTCTTGATGAGTTACCAAAAACGACATCAGGGAAAATTCGCCGTATCGAACTACGAGCTACTACAGTTCATACGCATTAAGTTAAGTATCAAAACAAGAAGGCACCCATTGAGGATGCCTTCTTTTATGTATTTATAAATAAATAATCGGCTCAAAAAAAAAAGCCACTACTGAGTGTATCAGTAGCGACTTTTTGCGCCTAGCGACGTCCTACTCTCACAGGGGGAAGCCCCCAACTACCATCGGCGCTAAAGAGCTTAACTTCCGTGTTCGGTATGGGAACGGGTGTGACCTCTTTGCCATCATCACTAGACTATGGTCGACCTTCCATACACGGCGTACTGCTGTGTCTAGAAGCTCTCTTTTTAGAAAGATTTGCTCTTTCAAAACTGGATAAACGGCACATTGAATGTTTCAAACTTT
>NZ_PXXX01000005.1 GCF_003367505.1 Lysinibacillus capsici | reverse complement strand
AGACTGAAAGACGGTTTCGGCTGTCGCTATAGGATGGGCCCGCGGCGCATTAGCTAGTTGGTGAGGTAACGGCTCACCAAGGCGACGATGCGTAGCCGACCTGAGAGGGTGATCGGCCACACTGGGACTGAGACACGGCCCAGACTCCTACGGGAGGCAGCAGTAGGGAATCTTCCACAATGGGCGAAAGCCTGATGGAGCAACGCCGCGTGAGTGAAGAAGGTTTTCGGATCGTAAAACTCTGTTGTAAGGGAAGAACAAGTACAGTAGTAACTGGCTGTACCTTGACGGTACCTTATTAGAAAGCCACGGCTAACTACGTGCCAGCAGCCGCGGTAATACGTAGGTGGCAAGCGTTGTCCGGAATTATTGGGCGTAAAGCGCGCGCAGGCGGTCCTTTAAGTCTGATGTGAAAGCCCACGGCTCAACCGTGGAGGGTCATTGGAAACTGGGGGACTTGAGTGCAGAAGAGGAAAGTGGAATTCCAAGTGTAGCGGTGAAATGCGTAGAGATTTGGAGGAACACCAGTGGCGAAGGCGACTTTCTGGTCTGTAACTGACGCTGAGGCGCGAAAGCGTGGGGAGCAAACAGGATTAGATACCCTGGTAGTCCACGCCGTAAACGATGAGTGCTAAGTGTTAGGGGGTTTCCGCCCCTTAGTGCTGCAGCTAACGCATTAAGCACTCCGCCTGGGGAGTACGGTCGCAAGACTGAAACTCAAAGGAATTGACGGGGGCCCGCACAAGCGGTGGAGCATGTGGTTTAATTCGAAGCAACGCGAAGAACCTTACCAGGTCTTGACATCCCGTTGACCACTGTAGAGATATAGTTTCCCCTTCGGGGGCAACGGTGACAGGTGGTGCATGGTTGTCGTCAGCTCGTGTCGTGAGATGTTGGGTTAAGTCCCGCAACGAGCGCAACCCTTGATCTTAGTTGCCATCATTTAGTTGGGCACTCTAAGGTGACTGCCGGTGACAAACCGGAGGAAGGTGGGGATGACGTCAAATCATCATGCCCCTTATGACCTGGGCTACACACGTGCTACAATGGACGATACAAACGGTTGCCAACTCGCGAGAGGGAGCTAATCCGATAAAGTCGTTCTCAGTTCGGATTGTAGGCTGCAACTCGCCTACATGAAGCCGGAATCGCTAGTAATCGCGGATCAGCATGCCGCGGTGAATACGTTCCCGGGCCTTGTACACACCGCCCGTCACACCACGAGAGTTTGTAACACCCGAAGTCGGTGAGGTAACCTTTTGGAGCCAGCCGCCGAAGGTGGGATAGATGATTGGGGTGAAGTCGTAACAAGGTAGCCGTATCGGAAGGTGCGGCTGGATCACCTCCTTTCTAAGGATTATTTCGGAATACAAACCTTGGGTTTGTAAGATTACGTTTTGCGTTCAGTTTTGAAGGCTTGTTCTTTGAAAACTGGATAAAACGACATTGAAATTGTAACAAACACATTTATTTTTTAAGTTTTTTATAGGCTTAATAACTTGGTTAAGTTATTAAGGGCGCACGGCGAATGCCTTGGCACTAGGAGCCGAAGAAGGACGGCACTAACACCGATATGCTTCGGGGAGCTGTAAGTGAGCTTTGATCCGGAGATTTCCGAATGGGGGAACCCACTACGTTTAATCGCGTAGTATCTTGACGTGAATACATAGCGTCTTGAAGGCAGACCCAGGGAACTGAAACATCTAAGTACCTGGAGGAAGAGAAAGAAAAATCGATTCCCTGAGTAGCGGCGAGCGAAACGGGAAGAGCCCAAACCAAGAGGCTTGCCTCTTGGGGTTGTAGGACACTCTATACGGAGTTACAAAAGAGCGAGTTAGATGAAGCGACTTGGAAAGGTCCGCCAGAGCAGGTAAAAGCCCTGTAGTCGAAAGTTCGTTCTCTCCTGAGTGGATCCTGAGTACGGCGGAACACGTGAAATTCCGTCGGAATCCGGGAGGACCATCTCCCAAGGCTAAATACTACCTAGTGACCGATAGTGAACCAGTACCGTGAGGGAAAGGTGAAAAGCACCCCGGAAGGGGAGTGAAAGAGATCCTGAAACCGTGTGCCTACAAGTAGTTAGAGCCCGTTAATGGGTGATAGCGTGCCTTTTGTAGAATGAACCGGCGAGTTACGATTACGTGCGAGGTTAAGCTTTAGAAGGCGGAGCCGCAGCGAAAGCGAGTCTGAATAGGGCGAAATAGTACGTGGTCGTAGACCCGAAACCAGGTGATCTACCCATGTCCAGGGTGAAGGTGAGGTAACACTTACTGGAGGCCCGAACCCACGCACGTTGAAAAGTGCGGGGATGAGGTGTGGGTAGCGGAGAAATTCCAATCGAACTTGGAGATAGCTGGTTCTCTCCGAAATAGCTTTAGGGCTAGCCTCGTGATGAGAATACTGGAGGTAGAGCACTGTTTGGACTAGGGGGCCATCCCGGTTTACCGAATTCAGACAAACTCCGAATGCCAGATATTTATACACGGGAGTCAGACTGCGAGTGATAAGATCCGTAGTCAAAAGGGAAACAGCCCAGACCACCAGCTAAGGTCCCAAAGTAATCGTTAAGTGGAAAAGGATGTGGCGTTGCACAGACAACCAGGATGTTGGCTTAGAAGCAGCCATCATTTAAAGAGTGCGTAATAGCTCACTGGTCGAGTGACGCTGCGCCGAAAATGTATCGGGGCTAAACGATTCACCGAAGCTGTGGATTGACATCTACGATGTCAGTGGTAGGAGAGCGTTCTAAGTGCGTTGAAGTCAGATCGGAAGGACTGGTGGAGCGCTTAGAAGTGAGAATGCCGGTATGAGTAGCGAAAGACGGGTGAGAATCCCGTCCACCGTATGACTAAGGTTTCCTGAGGAAGGCTCGTCCGCTCAGGGTTAGTCGGGACCTAAGCCGAGGCCGATAGGCGTAGGCGATGGACAACAGGTTGATATTCCTGTACCACCTCCTCACCGTTTGAGAAATGGGGGGACGCAGTAGGATAGGGTAAGCGCGCCGTTGGTTGTGCGCGTCCAAGCAGTAAGGCGTGTGTGTAGGCAAATCCGCACACTGTAACGTTGAGCTGTGATGGCGAGTCCGTATGGACGAAGTTCCTGATTTCACACTGCCAAGAAAAGCCTCTATCGAGGTGAGAGGTGCCCGTACCGCAAACCGACACAGGTAGTCGAGGAGAGAATCCTAAGGTGTGCGAGAGAACTCTCGTTAAGGAACTCGGCAAAATGACCCCGTAACTTCGGGAGAAGGGGTGCTCTTGAGCGTGCAAGCGCATGAGAGCCGCAGTGAATAGGCCCAGGCGACTGTTTAGCAAAAACACAGGTCTCTGCAAAACCGTAAGGTGACGTATAGGGGCTGACGCCTGCCCGGTGCTGGAAGGTTAAGAGGAGTGGTTAGCGCAAGCGAAGCTGCGAATTGAAGCCCCAGTAAACGGCGGCCGTAACTATAACGGTCCTAAGGTAGCGAAATTCCTTGTCGGGTAAGTTCCGACCCGCACGAAAGGCGTAACGATCTGGGCACTGTCTCAACGAGAGACTCGGTGAAATTATAGTACCTGTGAAGATGCAGGTTACCCGCGACAGGACGGAAAGACCCCGTGGAGCTTTACTGTAGCCTGATATTGAATTTTGGTACAACTTGTACAGGATAGGTAGGAGCCAGAGATCTCGGAGCGCCAGCTTCGAAGGAGGCGTCGGTGGGATACTACCCTGGTTGTATTGAAATTCTAACCCATGCCCCTTAGCGGGGCAGGAGACAGTGTCAGGCGGACAGTTTGACTGGGGCGGTCGCCTCCTAAAAGGTAACGGAGGCGCCCAAAGGTTCCCTCAGAATGGTTGGAAATCATTCGTAGAGTGTAAAGGCACAAGGGAGCTTGACTGCGAGACCTACAAGTCGAGCAGGGTCGAAAGACGGGCTTAGTGATCCGGTGGTTCCGCATGGAAGGGCCATCGCTCAACGGATAAAAGCTACCCCGGGGATAACAGGCTTATCTCCCCCAAGAGTCCACATCGACGGGGAGGTTTGGCACCTCGATGTCGGCTCATCGCATCCTGGGGCTGTAGTCGGTCCCAAGGGTTGGGCTGTTCGCCCATTAAAGCGGTACGCGAGCTGGGTTCAGAACGTCGTGAGACAGTTCGGTCCCTATCCGTCGTGGGCGTAGGAAATTTGAGAGGAGCTGTCCTTAGTACGAGAGGACCGGGATGGACACACCGCTGGTGTACCAGTTGTCTTGCCAAAGGCATCGCTGGGTAGCTATGTGTGGACGGGATAAGTGCTGAAAGCATCTAAGCATGAAGCCCCCCTCAAGATGAGATTTCCCATTACGCAAGTAAGTAAGATCCCTCAAAGACGATGAGGTAGATAGGTTCGAGGTGGAAGTGTGGTGACACATGGAGCTGACGAATACTAATCGATCGAGGACTTAACCAAAA
>NZ_PXXX01000045.1 GCF_003367505.1 Lysinibacillus capsici | reverse complement strand
AGACCTTTGTTTCTTCTTACCGAATAATCTCAATTCTGATTCACCTCCCTTTTAACTGCCAAGCCATTGTCCTGCACTTGACGACTTCTCCATATCCTCTAGCATTTGTACTGCACCGAATACAGCCGCATCAAAAATGTCGATACGTTGCTCATTCATTACTTTCTCGTACTGGATCATGTCGTCAGTCTTTTCTATTGCGGCTACATTTTGCACACAATACTCAAATGCTTGTGAGTGTAAATAGTAAAGGTTTCCGTCTTTCGCTTGTTTTTCAAGCCTACGGAAACCTTCTGATTTTTTATAAAAATATTGTGGTTGATCGACTATATTAAACCCTTTCTTTTTCATCCCTAAGAAAAATTCACGACCAAATTTACGGTCAAAGCCAACCTTCTTAATTTTAAAGCCTTTCTTCTTCATCGTTTCAAACCATTTAATAATGTCTGCATAGTTGACGGTTGGTGTATTACACATCGTCAACCATCCGTCATCCTTCCATCCAAACAACGGTATTCCGTCATCCTCTGCTTTTGCTGTTGCGGCAACTATTGGAAACCATGCGTGTGTAATTGTAATGTCTACGCCTTTATAGTGACCGTATA
>NZ_PXXX01000044.1 GCF_003367505.1 Lysinibacillus capsici | reverse complement strand
ACTTTAATTAATTAGGAGGTCATTTTAGATGGCAGAAAACAAAGTACAATTTGGTATTAAAAACGTACATTATGCAGTTGCTACAGAGGGTACAGATGGAACAGTAACTTATACTACACCAGTCCCATTCCCAGGTGCAACAGCGTTAAATTTAGACCCAAAAGGTGAACAATCAGACTTTTATGCTGATGACCGAGTTTATTACACATCTAGTACAAACTCGGGGTATGAAGGTACGCTAACAGTTGCAGCGCTGCTTCAACAATTCCGTGTTGATGTTCTAGGGGATGAATTAAGTACTGATGGAGTATTAACAGAAAATGCAGATGCAAAGCCTAAGAAAATTGCACTATTATTTGAGTTCGATGGAGATGTAAAAGCTACTCGACATGCTTTATATAATGTCACTGTATCACGTCCAGGTATGTCTGGAGAGACGAAAACAGAAACGACTGAGCCAGGAACACAAGAATTATCATTTGTAGCTGCGCCTACAGTAAATGGCATTGTTAAACGTTCAACTACGGGTGAAACAAGTGCGGCTATTTATGATGCTTGGTACACTAAAGTATT
>NZ_PXXX01000043.1 GCF_003367505.1 Lysinibacillus capsici | reverse complement strand
ACTTTAATTAATTAGGAGGTTATTTTAGATGGCAGAAAACAAAGTACAATTTGGTATTAAAAACGTACATTATGCAGTTGCTACAGAGGGTACAGATGGAACAGTAACTTATACTACACCAGTCCCATTCCCAGGTGCAACAGCATTAAATTTAGACCCAAAAGGCGAACAATCAGATTTTTACGCTGATGATCGAGTTTATTACACATCTAGTACAAACTCAGGGTATGAAGGTACGCTAACAGTTGCAGCGCTGCTTCAACAATTCCGTGTTGATGTTCTAGGGGATGAATTAAGTACTGATGGAGTATTAACAGAAAATGCAGATGCAAAGCCTAAGAAAATTGCACTATTATTTGAGTTCGATGGTGATGTAAAAGCTACTCGACATGCATTATATAATGTCACTGTATCACGTCCAGGAATGTCTGGAGAGACGAAAACAGAAACGACTGAGCCAGGAACACAAGAATTATCATTTGTAGCTGCGCCTACAGTAAATGGCATTGTTAAACGTTCAACTACGGGTGAAACAAGTGCGGCTATTTATGACGCTTGGTACACTAAAGTATT
>NZ_PXXX01000042.1 GCF_003367505.1 Lysinibacillus capsici | reverse complement strand
TCTGTAGCAACTGCATAATGTACGTTTTTAATACCAAATTGTACTTTGTTTTCTGCCATCTAAAATGACCTCCTAATTAATTAAAGTAATTGAATATGTGCATTTAAAAACTTCCTCGTCAGTAAGATATATTTCATCTCTTGACCAAGGAAGTTCATTCTCTTTTAATAAGTCTTTAATTTTGCCCTCTGCTATTAAATCTTTATTTACCGTATACAGTTCAATATCTACATTGTCCATTTCTACTAAAGGCTTGTTGTCAGCATTGAAGGTATCACTACCCCAAGCTATATAACAAATGAATGGTGGGTTTTGGACTGATGTAAAGTGCGAATAAGCTACTGGATAACCAAGTGCTTTTAGCTTTTGTGCTAGTTCAGGTAATGTCATCCTCTTATCGCCCCCTCAACCTCTTGAATAAATTCATTAACGACCTCATCTTCAACAGGTGCTATATGGACTCTCGGATCCACTCTACCCCCGTTTACCTTTGCATGTCCTTTTTCAAGTAAGTGTGTTAGTTGATAGTTATTTGCATTGTGGATGACCCATTGCGTACCTACTTTCTTTGCTCGCCAACCTTTAGCATAAGCACCACCACTTGGTCTTTTGGGGCTTCGCTCTCTTAGTTGCTGTGCGCCTTCTTTTGCAATTTTTTCAGCTATCTTTTCTATTTCTTCACCAACACCGTTAGCGTAGTTAGCTAAAGTTTGAGTGATAAAAGAACTAACGTTAATTGACACCTTTACGCACCTCACAATACAACTCAATGTCCCCATTACTACGAACAAAAGTCCGATAGATTGAATATTTTACACGGTTATACTCGACTTCTTTTTCGCCATCATATTCATCATAATCAACTATCAAAACTAACTGTGCTTTTAATCCTACTTGTGCGGTAATTGAAAATTCACGCTGTCCTATACTTATAGGCGCACAATAAACAGTTCTTGGTAAAGAAACCTCAATTTCTTGAAGTAATTCATCGGTGATAGTGGTTGAAGACATTAAACAACATACATCATCTTTTGATATGTGTTGTTTGTCTCCTAAACTTTGTTTAAGACTGGGCATCGTTTGCACCTACCTTTTGGATAACACGGTTATGAATACGAAACTGTAAATTACGTGATAGCCCTACATCTTCTTGTCGTTTACGATATTGCCATAAAGCATAATCTACTATTAGCTGAATATCTTCTGCGGTTTCTTTAGATAAATCAATCGGCTTTGATACTAGTTCTGTTTCGGTGGACTTTAGGCGATTAATGAAAATCTCATCACGTAAATCATGCGTTATACCTAAATCCAATTTAAAAAGTGATAAACAAATTGCGAGTGTTTCTTCGCTCATTATTTATCACCTTCCCCGCTAACTTCCATAATCAGTGGTACACCGATTTTATTATCTGAGGAAATTAATTCCTCCACTCGCGGTTTTACAATACGTCCTTTACGTGGGTATTTGTCACCCACATTATAGATATGATCTTCATCTTGTAAATCTCGAAATTCATGAATAACTTTATATTTTGCCACTTAAATCATCCTTTCAGTGGTTTATGCGCCTGCTACTTCTGGTGTATAAGTAATATAGAAGCCTGCTTCTGTGTCAACTGCCTTTGCGTCAAAACGCACATATCCTGCTAATAATTGACCGTACACCTCGTTATCTACCCACTTAACTGACACTTGCTTACGGTCAAATAAAGTTGCAAATGCTTTTGGATCACCGATAAAGCCAACTAGATCACCCGTAGACGTTCCAATCATATCGTCATCTAATACAATTACTTCTTTGCCAAATAATTTCTTTCCTGATTCAACCGTAATATCGTCTTGCAATAAGTAGCGACCGTTTTTGTCTTTAGTTGTATCTAGTGCATTAAATAAGGATGCTGAAATAATGGCTTTGCCTTTATACACACGTTTTAGGTCCTTATTGAATACTCCTTTGAGTCCATCAATACCTGTAACAGCTTTTGCAGTAGCCGTTTTTAATACCGCAGCAATGGCAGCGTTTTTTGTATTTAATTCTTGATCTTTAATTTCATCAGCAAT
>NZ_PXXX01000041.1 GCF_003367505.1 Lysinibacillus capsici | reverse complement strand
TACCCCTACTCCCCAGACCGTGGCATCCTCAAAGTCTACGTGATTTTCAATTGCTCTTAGTGGTTTAACAAATCCTAACGCCTTCGCTGCCTCTGTTGCACCAAACCATTCAATATCGTTTACAATCATGACTGGAAGCTCTCCGAATAATGCGTGATTAAATTGCTTTACTTGATTCATAGTTACATGCCTCCTTTACTTTAAAATACCCGCAAGTTGTTTAAAGATTGCTTGTTCGATCTTCCTGCCTTCATAAAACGCTATTACTTCCTCGATTGCTTCTGCAATGCCCCTCACACGGTTCTGAGAAAGTTTAAAATTGAACGGTTTCTCCGTTAGTTTCGCTAGTTCGTTTCTTTCGTGTTCTAGTGTCTCGTCTAAGTGCGTTATAAGCGCGTTTCTTTCCTTTATAAGCCGTTCTTCTAGTTCAGGGTATTCGAGTAACTCTCCCAGGCTATCAACCACCATATGTGGTCGTGTATCGTATTGGCTCTGTGTCTTTTCAATGAAAAGTGATTCCCGACTATTTTCATCCATTGCGTAGACTTCGTATGGCTCTCCAGTTTTGCGGTAATGTATAGCCAAGACTGATAATTTCGTACCTTTTACGTTTAATAATGCTTTCATGTTTATTCCTCCTTTTATTTGCTTGTCCTATAGTGGTTTTACTATCCAATCGTTTGCTAGGATGTCTTCTACACTCGGATTCCAAAGCAAGTTTTGTAGCTTCTTGAATGTTCACGTTCTCAACCTCCCGGTAGTTTGAT
>NZ_PXXX01000040.1 GCF_003367505.1 Lysinibacillus capsici | reverse complement strand
CTAGCCGCAACTATTTCATCAAAAAAAAACTAAGTAATGATAAAGGAGGTACGTCAGACGGAGAACCAATATCTACGGAGACGTACCTTATATTATGTCATGAATGTAAACTGTCTCACGATGATTTAGAAACTATGACAATCGGTATGGTACTTGATTATATAGACGAGTACCTAGAAATGAAAAATCCGAACAAGGATAAACAAAATACCCGTAAAGCATCACAAGCAGACTTTGACTCGTTTTAACACTTGCCTTTTGGTAGGTGTTTTTTATTTGTTCAAAAAAAGGTAGGTGAGGTAATGGCAAACAGTCGAATTAAAGGTATTACTATTGAGTTAAACGGTGACACAACAGGGCTAACAGATGCCTTAAAAGGCGTTAACAAAGAAAGCAGTAAAGTTACTAGCGAATTAAGGGAAGTTGAACGAGCTTTAAAGTTTGACCCTGGCAACACTGAACTGATCGCACAAAAACAGCAGCTTTTAGCCGTACAAATTCAAAACACTAGCGAAAAACTGGACGTTTTAAAAAATGCACAGTCACAAGTTGAAGCCCAGTTTCGTAATGGAGATATTGGAGCAGAGCAATACCGAGCATTCCAACGAGAACTAGCGACTACAGAAGCTCAATTACAAAGCTACAATGCACAAATGGCTAGTACTGCTAACGAACAAGACCGATTGGCGCGTACTACTGGCGAATTATCAGCGTTTTTCCAAGCCACTGGCACTGATGTTAACCAATTTGCCGATTTATTAGGTACGCGCTTAACCAATGCAATTAGAGATGGTTCGGCCACAACGGACCAAATGAATCGTGCTTTGCGTTTAATGGGTCAACACGCTTTAGGTGCTGGCGCTGACATTGACGAAATGAGGCAGGCTTTAAGACGCGCTAGTGAAGGGGCTGATTTAAATGGTGTCCGACAAGACTTAGCGAGAATCACGCAAGAAGCTAACCAAGCCGAGGAAGCAGTTAATGGATTTGGTCAAGAATTATCTGGTGTTGCGGCAGGGTTAGCAGCTGGTGGTGGTATTGCAGGGGTTGTACAACAAGCTTTAGATGTTTCGAGTTTGAATACTAAAATTGATATTACTTTTGATGTGCCTGAAGAAAGTAAAGCATCAATCCGTGATGTTATTAAAACCATTGAAGCATATGGTGTGGATGGTGAAGAAGCGCTAGAAGGAGTGCGCCGTCAATGGGCATTAAATAAAGATGCATCAGATGAAACAAATGCGGCCATTGCAAAAGGAGCAGGAGTTGTTGCAAAATCTTATGCAGGAATTGATTTTATTGAATTAGTACAAGAAGTAAATGAAATAGGTGCAGCAATTGAAATTTCAAACGAAAAAGCTTTGGCACTTACAAATGCACTTTTAAAAGCAGGTTTCCCACCCGAACAATTAGACACTATTGCTGAATATACAACACAGATGAAAGAAGCTGGGTTTAGTGTTGCAGAAATACAATCTATTTTTGAAAAAGGCATTGATACAAAAACTTGGAATATTGATAACTTAAATGATGGCGTTAAAGAAGCACGTCTGCAAATGGCTACATTTGGCACAGAAATTCCGAAAGCACTTGAACCTGTATTGAAAAATGCTGGTCTTTCAGAAGAAAAATTTTTAGCATGGGGAAAAGCTGTTGCCAAAGGTGGTAAAGAGGGCTCAAAGGCTATGGCAGAGGTTGTAACCTACCTTGATGAAATGGAAGAAGGCACTGCAAAAAACGACTTAGCTACAGCTGTTTTTGCAACTAAATGGGAAGACCAAGGTCAAAATATGATTTCTGTTTTTCAAGGTCTAGCTGAAGCACAGGATAAAACTGCTCAAAATCAAGAAGAAGTTAATGCTGCCTTTCAAAAAATGAATCAAGATCCAACTGTTTTAATGAAACAAGCTTTTGCAGATTTACAAACTACATTGGCTCCTTTGTTAACAGCAGTAGCAAATTTTATAGCAAAAATAGCCGAATGGGTAAGTAATAATGCTGCATTAACAGCAGCAATTGTGGCGATTGTAGCTGTAGTAGGTATCTTAGCAGGAGCGTTTGCTGCACTCATGCCTGCTATAGGAGGACTTGTCACCGCGTGGCCCGCATTAGCAGCTGTAATTGGTGCTATTGTATCGCCCATAGGATTGGTAGTCGCTGCTATTGCTGGAATAGGTACAGCTTTAGTTGCTGCCTATCAAAATTCTGAGACATTTAGGGAAAATGTAAATAATGTATTCCAAGCAATTAGGGATATAGCAGTCACTGTATTTGAAACAGTGGCTTCTTTTATTCAAGAAAAAATAGCACAAATAAAGCAGTTTTGGGACCAAAATGGTACTCAAATATTACAAGCTGTAGAAAACGTATTTAATGGCATTAAAGCCGTTATTGAGTTTGTTATGCCTGCTGTGAAGTTTGTAATTGAAACAGTGTGGAATGCCATTAAACAAGTCATAGATGGCGCTCTAAATGTAATTATGGGTGCCATTAAAGTATTCAGCGGATTCTTTACAGGTGACTTCAGCAAGATGTGGGAAGGCGTTAAACAAATCTTTAAAGGGGCCATTGATCTAGTAGTTGGTTGGATGACATTGAGCTTCTTCGGTGGTATCAAAACAATTGTCACTAACCTTGCTAAAACAGGTGTGAATTTACTAAAAGGTATGTGGGATGATATTGCTGGATTCTTTACTTCAATGGGTTCTAAAGTGTCATCCACAGTTTCTAGTTTCTCAACTGGTGTTATTAATTTCTTTAAAAATTTAGCTACAAACGCAATCAATTCAGTTAAAAATACTTGGACTAGTTCTGTTTCTTTCTTTACTAATTTAGGGAATTCAGCGAAGTCCATTATTTCTAATATGGTCACTTCAGTAATTAATTTTGTTAAAAATCTTGGTACTAATTTTGTTAACACAATATCTACAATGAAGACAAATGTAGTTAACAAAATGAATGAATTAAAGGATGGAATGATTGAGAAAGTAAAATCATTACCAGCTCAATTTATTTCAATTGGTAAGGACATTATTAACGGCCTTATAAAGGGTATATCCACTATGTCCATAAATGCAATCGAAGCTATTACTGGTGTTGTGGATGGCGTAGTAAATAAGGCTAAAAAATTGCTAGGTATAGCTTCGCCATCAAAGGTTTTCAAACAAATTGGTTTGTGGACAGGCGAAGGTATGGTAATTGGTTTAAATCAATCTGCACCAAAGGTTAATGCAGCCATGGAGAATATCGGTAATGGTATTTTAGCAGTATCTAAGTCTTATCAAGAAGAATACTCAAATTTGATTGATGAATTTAATAAAAAGAATGAGGATAAAAATGATAAGACGTTAGAAAAAATCTACAAAATCCAAAACAATGCTGCTAAAAAGAAACGTAAGTTAACTCAACAGGAACTTCAAGATATTGCTTTACTGGAAGCTTCGTATAGAGATAATAAAATGAAATCAGAAATTGATTTCCAGAAAAAATATAGAGCTTTAGTAGAGAAATCTGAAAAAGAGTATCTTGAGGTAATCAAAAACTATATTGCTGATAAAAAATCGCTTGATGAATTGTCTTTAGTAGAGGAAGCAGCGATTTGGGAGCAATCAATTGAACTCTTTGCAGAAGGTACAAGAGAGCGTATTACTGTTCAAAAGGAATATCAAAAAGCTGTTGAAGATATTAACAAGCAAATTGTCTCGATTAATTCTGAATATCAATCACAAATCCAAACTATTAGTGACAACCTCATTAAACAAGAAGAAGAAGCAACAAAGGCATACACTGACGCTTTAAAAAATAGAGAGCAGGTTTTGAAGTCCTATGCTGGTACTTTCGATGAATTTAAGGTTGAGTTGAACCGAACTGGTCTTGAACTAATGACCAATTTGCAAGGTCAGGTTGATGGTTTTAAACAGTGGCAAGCTGAGTTCGAAAAGCTTTCAGGTCGGGGTATTAATAAGGAATTATTAGAGGAACTTTCTGCTTTAGGTGTTAAAGCTTTACCTGAGCTAACAGCCCTTAATAGTATGACGGATGAGCAATTGTCTCAATACAGCGCATTGTATCAAGAGAAATCGCAACTTGCACGAGAGCAAGCAGAAACAGAATTATCAGGTATGAAAATGGATACTCAAGTAAAAATTGAAGAAATGCGAAAAACTGCAAATGACCAACTCACAAAGCTCAACTTAGAATGGCAAACTAAAATTAAAACTGTAACACAAGGTACGAAATCGGAGCTTTCGTCATTAAAGCAAATAGGCGTAGATGCAGGAAATGGACTTCTCGAAGGCCTTTCGTCAACTGCAAGTGCTTTGTATGCTAAGGCACAGGAAATCGCTAATAACATTGCTAACACCATTGCTGCTGCATTAGAAATCCATTCACCTTCAAGGGTAACAATGGGATTTGGGGTCAATATCAACGAAGGGTTAATCAAGGGTATGGAACAGTCTAGTGGTCGTTTGCAACGTGCACTAAACAATGTATACGGATCATTAGCAAGTAGTGCAGAGAAGTCTGTAGCAAGTAAGGCAACGACTGCTCAAACACCTGTGTCCTCCACAACTTCTACTTCAACTATTGAAAACCATTACCACATGACTTTTACAAGTCCAAGAGCACTAGATCCGTATGAGTCAGCAAGAATGACTAAAAACGCGTTGAAGGAAATGGGACTACAATTTTAAAGGGGGGTTAGAACATGATAGAGTCTTTCCAAAGACGAGAGAAATTAATATTTGATAATCATCGTGGGCAGACATTTGAAATATCAGTGTCTAGCCCTTTTTATTTAGATACTGCTGATGGCTTAGAGGCCTTAGAAAATGAATTCTATAATGTAAAGAATTACAACGAAGATGGAACCAATGTAAAAGGTTCTAGTGTTAGGGAACGGAATATTGTAATTAATGGCCGTATTCGCTTGGATAAAGAAGTCAATCGGCAAAAGATTATTCGCTTCTTTAATCCTAAACATCACTTTACATTGAGATATGAGAATGGTGAAGTTACTCGGTATATAGATTGTAGAGTTGAAAAATCACCTGTTGTGAGTAAGCATATCATTCCTGAATTTATGATTTCATTTTTATGTCCCAACCCTTGGTGGTATACAGAGGAACAAAAATATGAAATTGCTATGTGGGTAGCAGCCTTTGAATTTGAACTTGAAATTGATGCGGATGGAGACGGTATTGAAATGGGCTACCGTGAGCCTAACAATGTGGTGAATGTGGACAATGACAGTGATACAGCTTCACCATTGCGTATACAATTTAAAGCTTTAGGATCTGTTGTCCGTCCACAGATTGAGGTAGTGGATACAGGTCATATCATAATGATTGATGCAACGCTACAAGGCGGTGATATTGTGACGGTTAATACTCAAAGAGGTAATGAGTATGTCATTTTGGAACGCAATGGATTAAAGATTAATTATTTTAATTATCTTTCATATGACTCAGATATTCAGTTAAGCGTTGATGTCGGAGATAATTTAATTCGCTATGATGCAGCAGAGTTTGTAACTAATTTAGAGGTTAATATCTACTTTACACCTCAATTCGTGGGGGTGTAATCATGCTCTATGTATGTAATGAGAATTTTGAACGATTAGGTTTCATTGGAAACTTCTCATATCTCCTGTGGAGGAAAAAGTATGGTCCTGGTAGTGAGGCCGAACTACACGTTGATGTAACTCCTAAAAACATTGAGCTACTTAAAAAGGGCAATATCATTTTCCGTCAAGACGATAACGAGGCCATGTATATTTACTATCGCCAATTTGATGATAGTAGTGGAGTAGATCAGTTAGTTATTAAATGCTTCTCCTTAACACGATGGACAGACCGTAGAATCTTATGGAAACAATATGATTTCAATACAACTCCTGAAAAGATTATGAGACAAATTATTACTGAAACAATGATTAGTCCTACTGATCCAGCACGTAAAACTATTCAAGTACAATTAGCACCATTGCGAAATATTGGTCAAGCAATTCAACAGCAGATTTCATATAAGCCAGTATACGAAGTGTGTGAAAATTTATGTACAACATACGAACTTGGCATGCGCTGTTTATTTGATGGACGAACACTCAAATATGATTTTTACGAAGGGACGAACAGAACGATTAATCAAAGTTTAAACCCTCGAATTATCTTGTCAAAGAGTCGAAGCAATTTGCTAAAAAGAAAGTATGAAGATGCAGATAATAGCTGGAAAACAACTGCTCTAATTGGCGGAGCTGGCGAGGGAGTATCTCGGAAAACAGCAACAATCGGCACATCCTACAAGGGATTAAGCAGAAGAGAAATATTTATTGATGCCAGGGAAATATCTGATACAAGAGATGTGGAAGGCGAACAAATGCCTATTTCGTCAGGAGAATACAACTCATTACTCGTAGCAAAAGGTAAAGAAAAAATAGCTGAATATACGGAGTTTATCGGCTTTGATTGTGAGTTGGATGTGACCAAGGAGAACACAAAATATAATGAAGATTTCTTCCTTGGTGATCTAATTACAATAAAGGATGATGAACTAGGGATTTTAATGAATAGTCGTGTTATGCAAGCTGACGAAGTATTTCAGCAAGACGGTAAATCAATCTATGTAACCGTAGGAAAGTCGGTTCCAACACTTCCAGAGGCTATTAAAAGGATGGTGAAATAAAATGATAAGATTCGGAATGTTTAATTCAATAAACGGTGATAGAAAATATAAGGCTGAGGACTTCGCACAATATTTCGCAACGTTTATTGGCAATGGTATTTTTGTTAAGCCTTCAGACTGTTTGCAAATTTATGCAACTGGGGATTCAATGAGTGTATTTGTACGTCCAGGTAAAGCATGGATTAATGGCTATTACTTAATCAATGATGACAACTATACCTTGCCACTTTCAGCAGGTGACACAACACTTAATCGTATTGATCGTATTGTTATTCGATTAGATTTTGTTCAACGTAAAATGAGTGTGGAGGTCAAGAAAGGTACATTGTCTGCTTCGCCAATCGCTCCAACTTTGAAAAGAGATGCAGACGCTTATGAACTAGCTTTAGCAGATGTCTATATAGCTAAAGGAGCATTAACAATTAGTCAAGCTGCTATTACAGACACACGCTTGAATAATAACTTGTGTGGTCTTATGCATGGTGTTGTAAATCAAGTAGATACCACAACCATTTTTAATCAATACCAACAATGGTTTAATGATTATTCTGTTACAAAAGCAGCCGAATTTTTAGCGTGGCAAACAGACGTTACTACAGCATTGGAAAATTGGATTGACGCACAGGAACAAGGCTTTGAGGTTTGGCGACAAGCAGAAGAACAGCTTTATTACACATGGCTTAATGGTAGAAAGAATGACTTTGACGCATGGTTTGAGACAGTTAAAGATATACTTGATACCACAGCAGATGGGAATTTATTAAATAAATTCAATGACCACGAAAATGCCAGATTACCACATTTTCAAGTTGATACAGTAACAGGTAAAAGATATGCAACAGGCTGGGTAATTGAAGATGGAAAACTTTATTTCGAAGCAGAAGAGGTGATTTAATAATGAAATGGCAGGTAGCAACAGAACCAACACAATTAGAAATAAAAAACATGGTTGAGAACATTGACGCATCTGCTGGGTTGCTAGTTAGCGACAAGGGTAAACGTTTTCTACCTGTAATGCGTGAGGAGTTAAGAATCAGAGAAATGATACACGACTTATCAATGCCATTATCATATATGGGCATGACTGAGGATTTTATATATGCAAAACAACATTCTTCCGCAAATCATTGGTTAATTAATAAAGCACAAAAATCCGTAACCCAAATATCAACCACCCATTCAGCTTGGCAAGCAGCAGTTCCAGGAATGCGAGGCTGGTCGTACACTGGTAGATTAGGCAATATGGATACGATGATACAAGTTGGAAGTATCATTTATTATACAATAAATGTCAGTAATTTACCGAAGGTAGTTATAATTGATACTACAAACATTCGGGATCGAACGCATTCATACAATCCGTCAGATTTAATGATTGATATACCTGGGTTTAATGGTCTTACTGTTGTTCCTAGATTAATAAAAACTAGAGCATATGTCTTCTTACTTGCTGGAACTCAATTGATGAATTATTTCAGAACAGACTCTAAATTAACCACTGGTATTGGTGCTAGTAATAATTCCACAAATACTTCAGTCGCTGGTGTGTCAATAGGCTCGTACATCATGGGCTCAGTACACCGTATTATGGATGATGGTGGTGCAGACCCAGATGTTATTATTCTAGTTGGTCAAAACGACCAAAACACCATTGGTTATATCTGTCGATATAATTTTCGTACAAAGACCGTCTTAGCATATACAACCATTTCAGTGACTATGGCACAACATGTTGGTTTGACGGGCGTTGTATATGAGGATGAGGACAAATTTATAACAGCAGATAGCAACACAGTAGCTGTAACCGATAAGAAAACTCTATTAACACATGCTGTTACACCGAAATTATATATGGGTAGTGCCGTATTACAACATATTGACGAGGAATCATTTACTCTGTTTGTGCCATATGCGGTTGAATGGAATGGAACTAACAATGCTGGAACAGTAAGTATGATCCAAAAATTTAAAAGAGAAAAATTCTACTTTGATTCCCGACCTTCTGAAGTGCTTTTACCTCTACAATGGGATTTAGAGCAAGCTAATTCACCTACTTCCGTTTCAGCATATTCGTATCCTATACACGGTTACGATAAACGTGATGTGTATATAGGGACTACTAATCAGTCGCAAAATGGTTTATATGTTGCAAAATATGACTACGTTATTGATTCATATAAGGAGGTGGCAGAATAATGGTTTGGTTATTACCAAATGACGGAACGTTTACAATATATCCAGTTAAGCCAGATTTAACAGGGTTAATCGAGGTGGAAGAACTCCCAGAAGGAATTGGCATTCTGCGACAAGCTGAAGATGGGACGTTTTATTACGAACCATTCCCAGAGTTCATTCCAAGAACCGAAGAGCCAGAAGTGAATCCAGAGCTACCTATTACACCTGAGCCACCTGAAACCCTAGAAGAAAGGATTGCTAGACTAGAATCCATTATTGAACAAAATAATCTAATCACTGTAGATGCTGTTTTAGGTGTCTATGAAGAACTTGTCGCTTTGCGTGAAGAAATAGCAGCGTCCAAAGGAACAACCGACAATGCTTAGAGCGCTGTTGGTGAAAATAAAATTAAAAATTGAATTGGAGGTCTACAAAATGGTAGATGGATATGTATTATTAATTGCAAACACTGACAAAACAGGCTCAACGATTGATCGTGTGCCAGCAAAGCTAAAAGCACCAGTATTGGTGAAGTTAAATGCTTTAGGTTTAGATGGTTATGGTAATCCGATTGAAGAAACAACAGAGGAAACGCAGGCATTAGCCTAGCGTTATTTTTTATGCAGAAAAGGGGGATTACATGTCAGAGAATGAACAAATAGAAATTGAAGAAGTTGTTAATTTCCTAGAAGATTCATTTTGGATTCTCGGTAAAATTAAATGGGAAGGTCGCTATAATGCCATCAAAGAAAATGAGCATTATAAACGGATTTTAGAGGCAATAAAAGTCCTAGAAAGTGAACACGATACTCTGTATGAATTAATTAAAGAAGATTAATTTTAAGCCTTCCACAGATGATTGTGGAGGGCTTTTCATTTAAAAAAGGTGCAAAGGAAAGGTGATTGAATGGACATTGTAACAACTGTGACAGCAGCAAGTAATGTTGCGAATTCACAAGTCGTGTGGTCGATTTTATGTATTTGCTTAGTCGTATATGTTTTTTGGAATTCAAACAAACGTGAGGAACGACTAATGAAAAACTTAGAAACATTAACAGAGGCACAAGGCGAACAAGCTAATGCAATGCGCGAGATCAGTAAAAGCTTAACGTCACTTGAAGGTCGAATGGATCGCATGGAAAAACATATTTTTTAGGAGGGTTTTATAATGAAAATCAACTGGAAAGTACGTCTACAACATAAACAATTTTGGGTGTCATTAATCGCATTACTACTAGTGCTTGCTAATCAAATAGCAGGCATTTTTAATGTCGATATTACTATTTACAATGCTCAAATTACAGCCATTTCAGAGACTGTTTTAAGCATTTTAGGTTTGCTTGGTATTATTATCGACCCAACTACAAAAGGTGCTTCAGACAGCAAGCAGGCGCTTAAATATGATAAACCAAAGAGTGATTTAAAATGACGAGCATTACTACTACATGCCGTGATATATCTGAACTATTGCCAGCTGCACAAACTGCTTGTCGTTTGTTATTCCAAGAGTGTTTTAAAGCAGGGATTAAGAACATCTTTATCACTGAAACATATCGCTCACAGGAACGACAGAATTACTTATATGCACAAGGCAGAACTCGACCAGGGCAGATAGTTACTTGGACATTAGATAGCAATCACAAGTCACGATTAGCATGGGATATTGCAGTAGCGCCACCAAGAAATTTATATGATATTTCTACACTTTCAAAAGTAGGGGCTGTTGCTAAAAAGTTAGGCATTACTTGGGGTGGTTACTGGCAGGCAGGAAATTATGATGCACCACATTTTGAAATTCCTTTAAATTGGGCTATGCCAAAAGGATACAAGTTGGAAGGACAAGTAATTGTTCCATCTAATAGCAAATTAAAAGTGCAACTATTTGTTGAAGATAAACCAAAAGAAAAGGATGATGATGTTATGAAATTTACAAATCCAACAACTGAAAATGCAGTACGTGATTATATTCAACAAGCAGTCTATAAAAATTTGATTGATAAATCTTGGTTGGAGAAATTCGATAATGGCACAATGACAAGTGGTGATTTTGAAGGTTTAAAAATTATTATCCAGCAGCGTATGTAAACCAAAAGATGCAGATAAGTTTAAAAACTTTAAGTTTATCTTGTCCTATTAAATCATTAGATTTGTAGCAAATGTTAGTAAACAAAGGGATAAACATAATTTTCTTAATCCCGAAAAATTAAAACCGAGTGACAATTTTTGTCTACTCGGTTTTAATTTTACAAGTCTAAAATAAACTCTGGAATTTCATTTTTCACAACAGCCTTTATAAAATCTTTATACGGTTCTGAAACCACTCTGCTATATACTTCAGTGTTTATAATTTTAAAATTTTCTGTATCAGAAAGTTTATCAGATAAAGACATTTGTTCTATAAATTTC
>NZ_PXXX01000004.1 GCF_003367505.1 Lysinibacillus capsici | reverse complement strand
TAGGACGTCGCTAGGCAAAAGAAAGATCAGAGAATAAATTCTCTGGTCTTTTTTGTTGTCTCAAAGTAGGCTGTCCATGGAAAAGGACAGCCGTATATACTAAAACTCAAGAGCACTCCGAAGATCATTTAGGTAAGATTGACTTACTGGTAACTCACTTCCATCAATTAAAGTGACAATAAAATTTGATGTTAAATCACGTGCCATTTTTTTTATGAAATGTATATTTACAATGTAAGATCTATGGATACGAATAAAATATGATGGTAATCGTAATTGAAGTTCTTTAAGTGTAATACTTGTTTTATACTGATCCCCCTCTACATAAAACCATGTTTTTTTCTGTAGGCTTTCAATATGAGATATTTTATTAATTGCTACAGGATTCCATTCCTCCTGTTGCTTTCCAGTTAAAAATTGAAATGGTTCTGCTCTTTTTGCTGTAAATGATGACGGTAGGACAATGACGAGAGCAGCAGGCTTATTTTGAATGTATATGGGATAACCAATGCCATAATATGGCGTATCGAAAAGGGAATTATCTAAAATAGCATCTGTTTTTTTTTGAGTCTGTAACACTTGGTCGGCAATACTCCCAGGTAATACTTGTTGACCTATCTCTAAATGAATACTTTGGTGACCAGAGTGAAAATAAACATAAGCATTTTCAACAGCAATAGCAATGGATGAATCAGCAGGTATCCAGTCTTTCAACATAAAAATATATTGTTGTGAAATATCTTTTACGAAAGAATTTAACTCATTGTTCATTGTGAATATCCCCCTTGTTTGTAAACAGTCTTCCAAATTTCATCGTCAAAAAAGGTAGTTTTATCCTTAAAATTTGATCTTTTATCGAAAAATAATGAAAATTCAAATAGTCTGTTATATATTAATTTACAACAAATAAACCTGTTATGGAACAGATAATTAAAAGTTTTTTAACAGAGTATATTGTACACAAAGGGGAAGGTGGAATTTCAATATGTCAACTCGTCAAGAAAGAATCGAAGCTTTAGAAAAACAATGGGCTGAAAACCCACGTTGGGCTGGTATTGAACGCACATATTCAGCTGAAGAAGTTGTTAAATTACAGGGGACAGTAGTAATTGAACAAACACTAGCACAAAAAGGTGCTACTCGACTTTGGAATTCATTACATGAGGAACCGTTTATCAATGCATTGGGGGCATTAACGGGGAATCAGGCAGTACAACAAGTAAAAGCTGGATTAAAGGCTATCTATCTATCAGGCTGGCAAGTAGCTGCTGATGCAAACCTGTCTGGTCAAATGTATCCTGACCAATCATTATATCCAGCTAACTCTGTACCAGCAGTAGTAAAACGAATTAATCAAGCGCTTCAACGTGCAGATCAAATTGATCATGCTGAAGGACGTGTTGATCAATTTGATTGGTTCGCGCCAATCGTAGCAGACGCAGAAGCAGGTTTTGGTGGGCCTCTAAACGTATTCGAGCTTGTAAAAGGTATGATTGAAGCAGGAGCAGCGGGTGTTCACTTAGAAGATCAATTAGCATCTGAAAAGAAATGTGGACACCTTGGAGGTAAAGTATTACTTCCAACACAAAATGCTGTTCGTAACTTAGTAGCTGCACGTTTAGCAACAGATGTAATGGGTGTAGATACAATTTTAATTGCACGTACAGATGCTGATGCTGCTGATATGGTTACATCAGATATTGATCCACGTGATGCAGAGTTCATCACTGGTGAACGCACACCTGAAGGCTTCTTCCGTACAAAAGCTGGAATCAAACAAGCAATTGCTCGTGGTTTAGCTTACGCTCCATATGCAGATTTAATTTGGTGTGAAACTTCTAAACCATCACTTGAAGAAGCTAGAGAATTTGCTGAAGCTATTCATGCTGAGTTCCCAGGTAAAATGCTTGCATACAACTGCTCACCTTCATTCAACTGGAAGGCAAATCTTTCAGAAGAAGAAATTGCAGAGTATCAACGTGAACTTGGTAAGTTGGGTTACAAATTCCAATTCGTTACTTTAGCAGGTTTCCATGCACTTAACCACTCTATGTTTGAGCTTGCTCATGACTATAAAGATAATGGTATGGCTGCATATTCTAAGCTACAACAAGCAGAATTTGCTTCTGAGTCTAAAGGCTATACAGCTACACGTCACCAACGCGAAGTAGGTACTGGATACTTTGATGAAATCTCTCAAGTTATCTCTGGTGGTACTTCTTCTACAACAGCAATGGCAGGTTCTACTGAAACGGAACAGTTTGTATAAGTCGTAATTTAAATACGTGTTTTCCTAAATTCATAATCATAGAATAGTCTCCTCCGCTCCTCCTAAAGCGGGGGATGACGAAACTAAAATGGCAAAGGTGGGTAAACAGCTAATGGAACAAGCAACGACAGGTAAGCTTAAAATTGTTGGAGAACAAAATGAGCAAACTAATGAAATTTTGACACCTGAAGCTCTTGAATTTGTTCTTGCTCTGCACGAAAAATTTGATGCTCGTCGCAAGGAGCTGTTGGAGGCTCGACAAGAACGCCAAAAACGACTTGATGCGGGAGAGAAGCTGGATTTCCTACCAGAGACAAAGCATATTCGGGAAGGTGATTGGGTAATCGCACCACTTCCAAACGACTTACAAGATCGCCGTGTTGAAATTACAGGGCCAGTTGATCGGAAAATGGTTATTAATGCGTTAAATTCTGGAGCAAAAATGTTCATGGCATGCTTTGAAGACGCATCTTCTCCGACATGGGAAAATATGATTGGCGGTCAAATTAATATGCGTGATGCTATTAATAAGACGATTGAGTTTACACAAGAATCCAATGGTAACACATATAAATTAAATGATGAGACAGCAGTGCTGTTAGTTCGTCCACGAGGTCTACACTTGCTTGAGAAGCATGTCCTGGTGGATGGAGAGCCGATTTCTGGCAGTTTCTTTGATTTCGGTTTATATCTATTCCACAATGCCAAAAACGCACTTGCACAAGGTACAGGGCCATATTTCTATCTACCAAAACTTGAAAGTCATTTAGAGGCTCGACTATGGAATGATGTCTTTGTGTTTGCTCAAGATTATATTGGTATTCCACAGGGGACAATAAAAGCTACTGTATTAATCGAAACGATTTTAGCTGCGTTTGAGATGGATGAAATTTTATATGAGCTACGTGAACATTCAGCTGGTTTGAATTGCGGTCGTTGGGATTATATTTTCAGCTATATTAAGCGTCTACGCAATCAAGCTGATGTTATTTTGCCAGACCGTGGGCAAGTAACGATGACAGTACCTTTTATGAAAGCCTATACATCTTTATGTATTCAAACATGTCACAAGCGAAATGCACCAGCAATGGGCGGAATGGCAGCTCAAATTCCAGTTAAAAATGACGATGAGGCCAATGCAGTGGCATTTGCAAAGGTGGCAGAAGATAAACGTCGTGAGGCAACAGAGGGGCATGACGGTACATGGGTAGCACATCCTGGTATGGTTGCAACAGCGATGGAGCAATTTGATGCTATTATGACAACGCCTAACCAAATTCATAAAAAGCGTGAGGATGTACAAGTATCTGCCGAAGATTTAGTAGCTGTACCAGAAGGAACAATAACAATTGAAGGTCTACGTATTAACTGTAGTGTTGGTGTACAATATATTGCTTCATGGCTTCGAGGTAACGGAGCTGCACCAATTAATAACTTGATGGAGGATGCTGCAACAGCAGAAATCTCTCGTACACAAGTATGGCAATGGATCCGTCATCCGAAAGGAATCTTAGATGATGGACGTGGTATTACACTAGCATTTGTTTTAGAAATATTGGAAGAAGAACTTGTGAAAATTAAAGAGGCTGTTGGGGAACAAGCTTATAACAGTGGTCGCTATGAAGAAGCTGCTGAACTGTTTAAATCCTTAATTGAACAAGATGAATTTGCGGAATTCTTGACACTTCCAGGGTATGAAAAATTAGCGTAAAATACAAGTCTACTATCCAACATATCAAACTTTCCTAATAACTATCTAAGGATTGCACTCGAGTACAATCCAGCCTATTCCACTAACATAACGTGACGGGGTCTGTTCCCCCGTTTAGAGAGATGAGCACGATTGAATTAAAAGGGGTCTATAAATAAAAGTTAAGAGATTTTAAGGGGTAAAGATGTCTTACTAGCTTAGATGGGGAGCAGTAAGGCATCTTTTATATAGTACATCCGCGTAACTACTTTTTTAGTTACGCGGTTTTTCTATGCTAATTTACTACGGCTAGTACAAAGCCGTCATACCCTTTGACACCCACTGTTTGTATAGCCGTTGCTTCAATTCTTGGGTTTGCTTTTACTAAATCTATAAATTCTTGTACGCCTCTAACACGTTCATCCTCACTATTTTCATTAGTTACCTCACCATTACGTACAACATTATCTGCAATGATAAGAGCGCCAGATTTTGCTAATTTTAAAGCCCACTTCAAGTAAGCGGGGTTATTAGGTTTATCAGCATCAATAAAGATAAAGTCAAATAATAGTCCAGCGTTTTTTAAGTTTGGTAATGTATCTAGGGCATTTCCTACAATGACCTCAACCTTTAGTCCATACCCTGCATTCGCTATATTTTGCTTGGCAACTTTGGCGTACTCTTCATTAATTTCTAATGTCACAACTTTTCCTGCCTGAGGAAGAGCTTGGGCTAAACAAATACTGCTATAGCCTCCAAGTGTGCCGATCTCTAAAATATTTACCGCACTTTTCATTTTTGCGAGTAAATATAATAGTCTCCCTTGAGTAGGAGATACATCAATCTCTGGAATACCTGCAGCTTTATTAGCCTGTAGTGCAGTATTAAGATGTTCGTTTTCTGAAAGGAGCTTAGTCATGAAATAGTCATCTACGTATTGCCAAACATTTAATTCTGTCATTATACAGTCCTCATTTCATTATGCTTTAAAGTGCAAGCTTGCCAATCAAGTGTATGATAGAATGAATCATAATAAAAATATATTATTATTATTAATACATAACTAAAGATTATGAATTGAGGTTAAATCATGAATAGTCATGGCTTAAAATTGTTTTATCAAGTTGCGGTTACAGGCAGTTTTACAAAAGCTGCAGAAATGCTATGCATAAGTCAACCTGCAGTTTCAAGTCAAATCAAACGTTTTGAACATGAAATTGGAGTCCAGCTATTTCAACAACAGGGACGTGGTGTAGTACTTACTGAATTCGGTGTGACACTAGCAGAAAAAGCTCAAAATCTTATTGCTCTTGAGCAACATATTGAAACATTTATAGAAGATTATCGACTTGCAAGAACTGGGAATTTACACATTGTTGCAACTTTCTTACCTGCTAATTTTTTAATTCCTAAATGGGCGGCTACTTTCAAGGCTGCTAATGAACAGGCGAATTTAATGATTACAACAACCAACACAAAGGATGCCTTTGAACAGTTAATAAACTATAAAGCGGATATGGCTATTTACGGTGGGGGAATGTCTGAAAGACCTAAGGAAATAGAGTGGGAGGAATTATATGAGGATGAATTATGGTTTGTAGTATCGCCAAATCATCGCTATGCACATCAATCTATTACATTAGTTGAAATGTTTCAGGAGCCTTTTATTATGAGAGAAGTAGGTAGTTCGATGAGGGAGCATCTTTTCTCATTATGTCAAACATACCAAGTGAGACCACCAAATATCGCACTCCAATTTAATGGTATTCATGAAACCATTCGCTCAGTCATGGCGGGCTATGGTGCAAATTTTATTTCTTCTCTTGCGGTTAGAGAGTATGTAGAGAGTGGGCAATTGGCGAGAGTTTATGTGAAGGATATACATGCCATTAAACATAAAATTGCAATTTGTACAAGGAATAATGAGAAGCAGAATTTACTTGTGCAAAGATTTATTGAAACCATAAAAAATTCCCCCATTTAAACATTTGAATCTCATGCAAGGTGGAGAGAAATTTGTTATATTAGTTGTATAACAAATGTGGAGTTGATAAACATGTTTATTCAAATAGAATTTCAATCAGACGTACCTATTTATGAGCAGGTAACACGTCAAATGATCGAAGGAATTGCTAGAGGAGAAATGAAGCCAGGTGATACTTTGCCGTCTGTGCGGAGTTTAGCTGCCGATTTAGGTGTTAATATGCATACTGTTAATAAGAGTTATCATGAATTAGAGGCGAAAGGGATTATTACCATTCGGCCAAAATCTGGAGCTATTATAAGTTCAGCAGAGGCGAGAGCTTTATCACCTGAGCAACTACGACAAATCGAAAAGAATTTAAAACCTGTTGTGGCAGAAGGAATGGTGCTCGGTGCAACAGCTGAACAAATTGAGCACATGATGAAAAAAGTATTTGCTGATTTGCAAATTCCAGCAGAGGGAGTGTAGCAAAATGCTACTTGGCGTTTTTATAACCATTTACATCATGACATTAGCTTTGCAAATAGTCGTTCCCTATATTGTAAGAGAGACTATCGTTTTTGGAGTCACAGTGCCTGATCAAATTATTAAGCATCCCATCTTAGCTCAGTTGAAAAAACAGTATGTGCGGTTCGTAGGGGGAACAGGGATAGTTTTTCTAATCATCATGATTATAAGTTACAATCAATTTTCTCCTTCTGAAGCTATTCAAAGTATTGTTTTATTAAGCTGTTTGTTTAGTATGCTTACAGTAAGTATGGCGTTGTATTGGATAAATCATCAAAAGGTATCGAAGTTGAAAAAACAAGAGCAGTGGGGTGCAAATATTAAACAAGTACGGGCAGTGGATTTAACTGCAAGAAGTCGTGATGAAATGCTTCCTTGGTCTTTTTTTGCTGTACCATTAGGAATATCCGTATTTTTGATCATTTACACATACCTTCATTACGATCTCATGCCAAATGATATAGCAGTACATTGGGGGCCGAGTGGTGAAGCGGATGCATGGAGAAACAAGACCTATTTTACGGCTATTTCACTGCCACTGGTAATGCTAATGATGCAATGTATGATGTGGGGAATTACCGACTCCATTAAACGTTCTGCAATTAAATTAGCTGTAAATCGCAAAGAGGAATCGTTGGAGGATCAGCTAAAAACACGAAAATACATGAGTTGGCAAATACTACTGATAAGTTCTGCATTAACAGCTTTATTAACAATTTTACAATTAAGCAACATCTATCCTTCTATGACAGTAGGCTATAAGCTATTACCAGTATTTATTTTGTTCTTAGTTGTTTTGCTGGGTTCATTACTGATATATGTGGTGAATAAGTATAAACATAAAGTACGCTATGAAGCAAATATAGATTCCCAGGTAATGGACGTGGATGAGGATCGTTATTGGAAGGGCGGCTTAATTTATATGAATCGACAAGACCCATCCGTTTTTGTGGAGAAACGCTTCGGGGTAGGATGGACCATGAACCTTGCCAATCCTAGAGGCTATATTGTGATTGGTTTACCTTTTCTCTTATTGCTGTTGATTTCTATATTTTCGTTATAAAATAATAGTAATTTGTGATGAAAAAATTCGTTCTATATGATCGGATTTTTTCTTATTAACTGGAGGTGGGCAGATGAAGATCCTTGTTGTCGATGATGACGTTCATATTTTACAGCTAGTCAATATTTATCTTACAAAGGAAGGCTACCAAGTGCTACTTGCTGAAAATGCAAAGCAGGCACTAGCCTTACTCGAAGGGAATCTGCCTGATTTAGCTGTTGTCGATGTGATGATGCCAGGAATGGATGGTTTTACACTAACAGAGTATTTAACTCAAGATTATGATATTCCTGTTTTATTATTAACAGCAAAAGGTGAGCTAGAGGATAAAGAACGTGGCTTTTTAGCAGGATCTGACGATTATGTTGTAAAGCCCTTTGAACCAAAGGAATTATTATTTCGTATAGCTGCAATTTTGAGGAGATTTGATAAAAAAAATCAAGTAACCATTCAAGTAGGTAAACTAGTAATTGACCGACGAAGCTTTGAGGTTGTAATAGGGGAAAATACACTTATATTACCTTTAAAGGAATTTGAATTACTGGCTTTGTTAGCATCACGCCCCCATCAAGTATTTACTCGTAGCTATATTATGGAACAAGTATGGGGCTATGACTATGATGGAGATGAGCAAACGTTAAATACGCATGTGAAGCGGATTCGTGAAAGATTAAACCGATATGACACGGCTGTTGAAATTACAACAGTAAGAGGTGTTGGCTATAAGCTAGAGGAAACAACATGAAAACGTTATATAGTAAATTTGTTGTAACAACAATGCTAGTAATGATCGGAAGCTTATGTATGGGCTTTTTGGTAACGAATACCTATTACCATCAAGTTGTAAAAGAAAAAAATGATGCGAAAAATGTTAGCATAGCACAGGATATAGTGCATTATATTGAGACAAACAAACCAGAAGATTTAAATAGCTATCTAACAACCTTGGGTGAAATCGGCTATCAAATATATGTGACAACTGGTGAGGAGGGGCATTTTTTTGGCGGTCCATATCGTGATAAAACATTGTCAACATCTGTTGTGGAGCATGTTTTAAATGGGCAAACCTATCATGGTATGCGAGATTTTCCTAAAGAAACCTTTGTAACAGGATTTTTTGCTAACGAACTGAATAATACAATTGGTGTGCCATTTACCTATGAAAGCAAGTCCTATGCACTATTCATAAGACCAGATATTCGTTTATTGTTTTCTGAGGTGCATACAATACTTGCAGGATTAATGTTGGTTATGACAGTACTGAGTCTTCTTGCCATGCTACTATTTGCTAAAGCATTAATTCGCCCCATTACGAAGTTAACAGCAGCCACTCAACAGCTAGCGCATGAAAAATTTGATACAGTTCTAGATATTGATCGTGCAGATGAAATTGGTCAATTAGCATCAAGCTTTAATAGGATGACCGAGAGATTACAGGAAAATGATCGTACACGGAAGGAATTTATTAGTAATGTATCACATGATTTTCAGTCGCCTTTATTAAATATTCAAGGGTATGTAGATTTACTGAAAAATCCTTCCCTTACTGAACAGGAAAGACAGGAATATGCAGCAATCATAGAGCTAGAAACAAAACGCCTATCTATATTAACCAAGCAATTATTATTATTAACTTCCCTTGACCAATCGACAAGAATTGTAAAACGAGAGTCTTATCGTTTAGATGAACAGTTAAAGGAAACCGTACGAAAGTATCGTTGGCAAATGGAAGAGTCACAGCTTCAAATATCATATAAGCTTGAGCAAATTATTTTTGATGGCGATGCAGGGCTTTTACAAAATGTATGGGATAATTTACTGACAAATGCCATTAAATATAATGTAGAGGGTGGGCAAATACATTTGTATTTACAGAAAAAGTCCACCTCACTTGAAATCCTAGTTCAGGACAGTGGGATAGGAATGACTGAGGATCAATTAGCGAAAGCATATGACCGTTTTTATCGCGCCGATGCGTCTAGAACCAAGCAAGGGACAGGGCTAGGCTTAGCGATTGTCAAACAAATTGTTGAGCTACATGGAGGGACCATACAGATGCAAAGTACGATGCATGCGGGCACAAAGGTTTATATCCATCTACCAATTTTGTCATAAGGAGTTCATATAAAGTTCATGTTCACACGATAAACTGCTACTTAGTTGAAACACAACTAGGGGGAGTTATCGTATGGAACAAAAGTGGAGCATACGTCTTATTCGATTAGCGGCAATTTTTGCTTTAATCGGCACATATTTAGGTTCACATATGTCGGGATCAGGTAGCTATGAATATAGACCGATACATGCACATATTTTACTGGTCGGGTGGCTTAGTATGTTTGCCTGGGGTATTTTTTATAGAGCCTTCAAAGTGAAATCTCAAAAATTAGTAACCATTCATGGTTGGACAGCTATTGTGGGTGTTCTGGGCTTAACGTTAGGCATGTGGTTTTACAATATAAATCCATTTAATTTTGGTAGCACTTTTACATTAGTCTTCTTTATTGTAGGAGGAACTACACTATTAATTAGCTTTGCTTTATTTATTGTTGTAACATTTATGATTCAACAACAAAAGGATACTAGCAGTCTTTAATAAAACCTACCGTGTCATTCGTGATGCGGTAGGTTTTAAAATATTTATTTAATTTCTTCAAGTGACTTTTTCAGCCATCTTGTCGCCTCTTGATAGTCTTGTGCAACACCATGCCCTTTTTTGTATAGCATACCAAGCTGGAATTGGGCTTTTTGATGCCCTTGATTAGCAGATAGTCGATAAAGCTGGGCTGCCTTTGCAAAGTCCTTTGGTACGCCCTGTCCATGAATGTGCATTTGGGCTAATTGGTATTGTGCTTTCATATGTCCTTGTGACGCAGCCTGTTCAATCCATTTAGCTGCCTCTGTGTAATCCTGCTCTACCCCTTTACCTTTATCAAATAAATTGCCGAGTTGATACTGCGCACCTGTATGGCCTTGAATGGCTGCTAGGCGATAACATCTGCGCGCCTCTTCAAGATTTAAGGCTACCCCTAATCCCTGTTCATATAGTAGACCTAATTGATATTCAGCTTGAATATGTGATTGATCAGTTGCTGCTCGCCACCATATCACGGCCTCCTTATAATTTATAGGAACACCATTTCCAGATGTCAGTAATAGGCCAAGCTCATACTGAGCATCTGCATAGCCTTTTTCTGCCGCAGACCTAAAATATGACATTGCTTTGGCTGGATCTTGAAGCTGATATACATATAGACGTCCTAGCTCGAAGCCAGCGCTGATATGGCCATTGTCAGCAGCTAGCAGTAGCCACTTTTCTGCTGACACAAGATTCTGTTCTTTTTCATACAGCAGGCCAAGACAGTATTGAGCATTTAAATGTCCTTTATGTGCCGCTAGCTTGAACCATTTTAAAGCTTCTATATGATCTTCTATCATTCCTTGCCCAGTATTATAGAGCATGGCCAGTTGAAACTCTGCGTTCACATGGTCCTGTAAAGCAGCCATATGAAACCATTTTGCCGCTTCTTCTTGGTTTTGGGGAATACCACGCCCTTTTAGATGCATATAGCCGAGATTGTATTGAGCACTTGCATCTCCAGTTAAGGCAGCCATTTTGAAATAAGCAACGGCTTTATCATAGCTTTGCTCCACACCCGTGCCATTATGATAAAGGAAGCCTAGATTGTTTTGGGCACTTGTATTACCTTGATTGGCTGCTAAGGTATACCACTTGGCAGCTTCGTTAAAATTTTGAGATAGGCCTAAGCCTTGATTATAGAGTACACCTAAATTGTATTGAGCGTCAGCATTCTCTAAATCAGCAGCTATTTGGTAATGTCGTGCAGCCTCTAGATAATCCTGTATAACACCTTGGCCTAGATGATAAAGTACACCGAGGCTATAGTGAGCATTTGCGTCATTTTGTGCGGCAGCTCGTTCATACCACATTTTTGCAAGCCGATAGTCCCTTTCCACCCCTCGACCATGATTGTAAAGAGCACCTAAGTTATATTGAGCACTTGCATCTCCGTTCTGGGCAGCTACTTCAAACCATTTGACAGCATGTTCGTAAGCCTCTTGAGACTGCTCATGCTGAAGTATATTTTTATCGAATATTGAAGGAAGTTCTGTGACATGAGAAGACATGCGGTTCGATTTGAAACTACGATCATAGCGCTTCATAAACCATTCAACAATATCGCTAAGATAATCTAAAACAATTTTAGCTGCTTTGGCTTCTACAATGTCATTACTAGTATGGCTTGTCATTTTATGAATTAGATTCATCAATAAATAAATCCGACGAGGATGAATTTGCGCCACAAAACTTCGATTATTTAATAGCATTCGGACATTTTTGAGTTTAGGTTCGGTATGCATTTCCAATCGGTAAATCTCATATAAAATTTCCTCTAATACAAGAAGTGACTTCTGTAAGGATTCTGCTGGGGTTGAAATGGCGAGCAAACTAGCATCCTGTAAATTTTTAGCTAATATTGTGAAGGACAGCTGTCTTAATTTTTGACATTGTTCTTCAAGATTTTCATAATGCATGACGAAAGTACTCACCTCTTTCAGTTAATTACCTCGGCGTCGTTGCAAGCAATTTCCTATTCAACCTTTTTACAAAGCGCCTCTTCATCTCTTTGTTCATATATCGGAGAAAAATCGATATTATTGATATGTTTTAATGGGATTCATCAGTTGAATTGTTGCTGTTACATGATACTATTTGATATAAGGGAGATTCGTAGATACGGAGAACCTGTCAGCCTTTAGGTGGGGGATCGAAATGAAAAATATTGCAGCTATTATACCAGCATATAATCCACAACAATCACTCATTACCTATGTACATCAATTGTTAGCAACGACTATTACACAAATCATCATTGTCAATGATGGGAGTGATCAAAAATATAAAGATATTTTTGAAAACCTAGATAAAATTGAACGCTGTCAAGTACTACAGCATGATTGCAATATTGGTAAGGGTGGCGCACTTAAGACCGCCTTTGCATATATACGAGAACAACAAGCGAGGTGCCATGGTATCCTTACAGTTGGGGCCCATGGGCAACATACTTTACAAGATGTGAAGCTTGTTTTAACGATGACAAAGGTGTTTTCTGAAGGGATTGTGCTAGGTGTACGTAACTTTCGTTCAACTGATAGTACATTTCTTTCTTACTGGGGAAATCGTGCAACAAGCTTATTTTTCGAGATACTGTATCATAAGAAATTAATGGATACACAAACAGGTTTACGTTATATTTCCATCAATGAGTTGCCTTGGTTAATGAAAGTAAAAGGTGAACGCTATGATTATGATACAAATATGTTAGTTGCTGCACTTAAAAGAAAGTGTCCAGTTTTCGAAGTTGAAATTGGGCAATTACGTATAAAAAAGAATTCAATAATTCAGTACGATGAAATAACAAACGCTGGTACCATTATTACGAGAATGCTCATAAATTATCTAAAGCCAAGGAATAGTAATGGCTAGGTTTAAATTTAAAATAATGAGCTAGGATAAAGAATAACGATCACTCATTAGAGCGTAGCGAGTATAAGAGAAGGAGCAATGTATATGGAATATTCAGATCAAGTGAAAAATCGTGTGAAGCGGATGGAAGGACAGCTACGTGGCATTTTGAAAATGATGGAGGAGGAAAAAGACTGTAAGGCAGTCATTACACAATTATCAGCAGTACGCTCTGCTGTAGACCGTACAGTTGGGGTTATTGTTAGTACAAACCTATTGGAATGTGTACAGAATGCTGAAGGGGATGGCGAAAAAATGAACGAAGCCATTCAGGAAGCAGTTAATTTAGTGGTGAAAAGTAGATAATTTTCTAAACTCCTGAACAATTACAGAATCTAAATCGAAATAAAACTCACTATTAATTAGGTGAGTTTTATTATTTTGCAAAAAAATAGTTATATTCGCTAATTATATTTTATTATTAGGTATTTTATATTATATAAAATTTAATATATTTTTAGTTAAAAGTCTTAGTTAGTGAACTTGTATGATAGCTTAGTAGGTACATTCTTTGCTATGCTAAATAGTGAAGAAAGAATCAAAGGGAAGGTGATGAGTGATGAAAAAATTATTGTTATGTGGTGCGGCTTTATTGATATTAAGTCCAACTGCGGTCTATGCAAAACAAACAGAAAATACCTCCCAAATTTATCCTATGGTTGCTAACTCAACAGTAGCAAATTGGGATCAATTAACAGAAGAACTTGCAAAGCAAATACAAAACTTTGAGACCGATATAAAAATTACGTATACAGGCAAAATAGGCGACCTCAAAAAAGAAATGATGGACGCACTTGAAAAAGCTAAGCAACAAGCTGTTTATGCAAGTGGACATATAGAAAGTACCATGGTTTCCGCAGATTCTCTAGGGAATGTAACGTATAAAATGAAGTACCTGACAAATCAAACTCAAGAAGTAGCTGTACAAAAAAAGATTAATCTAATATTGAAAAATATTATCAAACCTTCTATGACAGATTTCCAAAAAGTAAAAGCTATTAACGATTATATTGTATCCAATACTATGTACGGGACTAAAACTAAGGCAAGTCCACATAGTGCTTATGCTTTGTTTTTTGAAGGACAGGCTGTATGCCAGGGTTATGCATTGGCAGCACATGCTATGTTAGAGCAGTCTGGGATAGAGACAAAATATGTTGTAGGTTTTGTAAATGGGAATGAGGCACATGCTTGGAATTTAGTAAAGGTTGATGGGAAATGGTATCATTTGGATACAACATGGAACGATCCTTTGCCAAATCGCGTTGGTGCGGCGTCCTATGACTATTTTTTAGTGTCGGACAATCAAATTAGCAAAGATCACACTTGGATTAAAGGAAATTATCCTCCTGCTACAAGCACTAAATACAGTTATTTGCTTAATGTTCATTTCGCACATCAGTTAAATAATATTGTTTATTTTAGTAATACTGCAGATAACGATAAACTGTATAAGCTTGATATGACTAGTGGTAGCAAGTCAAAGGTATTAGATAAACGTGCGTTGTATATTACAGGGACTAATCAAAACCTATATTATAGTGATTACAGTAACGGTGGGTATTTGACAAAGCTAGATTTAAAAACGTTAAAAGCTGAGGTGCTAGTGAAGCAGCCAGTAACAAATTTAAAGGTTAGTGACAATTATTTAATGTATAATGTCCAGACAAAAGAACATAAACTTAAAATTAATTAAGTCAACAAACAAATATTAACAAGCACAAATGGACCCTTAAGTGAGTTCTTTGTGCTTTTTTTGTATATAATGTAAAGAAGACGGTTGGAGGTGAGGAGTTTGTGGAAGAAATTAGCTATAATTGCCATTATTATTATTTTTATTGATCCTATTTATACGGCTGGTAAGGCTGTTGTTCAGCAGGTGGTCGATTGGACAAATAATGATGAAATAGAAACTATGCTACTTTCAACAAAAGAGAAGATCGTAGATGTTACTGCAAGACTTTCAGATAATGCCTCAATTGAAACAGCCCTACCTATAGAAGATGTCCATGAAGCGGAGGTAGCCCCTACAGCTCCACCTATTCAGAAACCTGAAACAAAGTTAGTCGTGACAAATGCCAAGGAACTGGCTGATGCGATGTATGCGTACTATAATAGCTTTTCACCAAAGTTTGAAATTCAATATAAAGGGAATACACAGCGAATTGAACAAATTGTAGAAGAGGCCTATAACAATGCTATCAAACGCGATGACTATGTTTACGGCCATGTAAGTAAACATTCAATTCGATATGAATATGGGCGAAATAAAGCAACTATTTTTGGAGAACAGAGCTATTTAATGACGCCAGAGCAGGCGGCATATGTAGAGATGAATGTTCAAGAAATTATTGCTAAGATTAGTAAAAAATCTATGACGGATGTAGAAAAGGTACGAGCTGTCAATGACTATATTGTTGCCAATACTTCCTATACAGAACAAACGAATTCTAGCCCACACAGCGCTTATACCGTTCTTGCCGAGCACGGGGGAGTATGTCAGGGATATGCTTTACTTGCCCACTCTATGCTTCAAAAATTGGGTATTGAAACAAAATATATCGTAGGCTATGTAGGTCAAGAGGGACATGCGTGGAATCTAGTCAAGCTGGATGGACAATGGTATCATCTCGATACGACATGGAATGATCCAGTACCAGATCGTAAGGGCGCAATACGCTACCAATACTTTTTAGTAGATGACCGTACAATGGCGAAGGATCACACGTGGATTGCTGAAGACTATCCAAAAGCAACAAGCACACTGTATAGTTATTATCATGATATAGACTTCCCAGCACAGGTTGGAGACCAATTGTTTTATAGTAATATTGCAGATGACAATAAGTTATATGTACTAGATATGAAAACTGGTAAAACGAAGCGTGTCACAAATTCCCGTGCACAATATATCGTTTATTCGGATGGTTGGCTCTACTTTAGTAATTATTCCCGAGGGGCGTATTTAACAAAGATTCGTCCAGATGGTAGTGGAGAAGAGGTACTAAATAGGGAGGATTCGAAGGATTTATTTATAAAGGATGGGTATCTCTATTTTACGACGAATGAATTGAAGAGACTGGCACTTTAAAAACAAGAAAAGGGCAATGACTTATAAACAGTCATATGCCCTTTTTGTTCGTTCAATTAAATAAGTAATAGGCTGATGCTGACAAAGGGTAATGTCCACTTGAGGATACATGAAGGTTATTTCCTCTGTAAAGATCTTTAAAATGAGTGGATTATGCTTGATGGCACCACCATTACAATATAGAGTAAATGGTGTATTCTGATAGTTAATTTTTTTCAATACAGCGTTTGCTAGAATAGCTAGTTCGTGGGCTGCTTGTTGAGATATTTCGATGGCACAAGCATCTTTTTGCTCGACTGCCTTTGCCACAAAGGAACCCATCTTGGCCAGTTGTGCATTGGTATAGGAAGGGCGGAATAGCCATTCAGCGAGCTCTGTAACATCTTGTATACCTAAAGATTGATAGACGGCTTCCTTTAAGATTGTTGGTTTCCCACGACCATCCTCCATTTTAAATATAGCTCTTACGACTTCCTGCCCTAACCAATACCCACTTCCCTCATCGCCAGCCCGATGTCCCCAACCCCCTACACGTACAATCCGCTGCCCATCAAAGGCATAGGCAATAGCTCCTGTTCCAGCGATGAGTAGTGCACCTGCCTGTCCAGCAGTCACACCTAATAGTGTGGCCTCCGCATCATTTTCAATAATTAGTGTATCGATTTGTAACTGTGTGGTCTGAAGAGCATTTTGAACAATGGTTACGACGGTTGCATGATCCTTCGGAGAATCAATGCCAGCTAAAGCAAAGGTAGCTACAGCGATTTGAGAATTAGGATACTTTTGCAAAAATGTTTCAACATTTGCTAAAAGCTCTTGTAAAATTGCTGTAGCTGATTCAACACCAATGGCTTGATAATTAGAGCCTTTAGCGGATATAGAATATTCAATGTCACCAGATTCAGCATGAACAACTGCACATGCTGTTTTTGTCGCCCCACCATCAATAATTAATAACCATTGCTTCATTGATTCCATTCCTCTAGAAAGGCTGTTAGTTCTTTTTCTGCTTCAATAATGGAACTTTCCTTTAAGCGAATCCATTCATAAAAATCATGGGCATTCAGTTTGGAGCGTTCAAGGGCAGCTTTCATAGTGGCTGGAGCGGGTCCACCTAGTAATGTTCGTATACCAACAAAAGATTCTGGTTTTAATGTCTTATAGAAATCCTCTTCTGAAATAGTTAATTCCTTGCCCGTGATCAATTTCGATTGTGTATTTGCAAGTCCCCATGTAAGACTAGCTAATGATTCCTCTCCATGAGCAAGTAGAACCTTAATACATTTACTAACAATACTATGTGCTTGACGGAAGGAAATGCCCTCTGAACGGACTAATGTATCAGCGAGCTCAGTGACATTCGCAAAGCTATTTTCAGCGCGATTTTTTAACTTCTTCTTATTGACATCCATTGTAACAACAAGCGAACCAAACAACTTATAAATACCAATTAAGCGGTCAATGGCACGCCATAAATAAGGCTGCATATCATCCTCAGTGTCTACGATATCGCCAAAAGGTGTATTATGTACCATCTGTAATACTGTACTTGCATCTCCTACAACCGCAGATAGTAATGAGCGTGTATGTTCTATAGAAACAGGATTACGCTTTTGAGGCATAATAGAGCTTATTTGCACATATGGACTTGCGAGTGTAAACGCATTAAACTCCTGAGTAGCCCATAATAAAAAATCTTGAGAAGTACGGCCAAGATTGAGTGCTGCAAGCTGTACAATACTTGCAGCCTCAGCTATATAATCTGCTCCTGCAACCGCATCCCATGCATTTTCGATAATATCATCAAAGGCTAGTAGATCACGCATACGTTCTCTACTAATATTAAAGCCTGTCGTTGTTAAGGCAGCGGCTCCCATACTGCTACGATTGACGGTTTTATAGACATGCTGCATTCGTTCAAAATCACGCTCTAGCTGATCGATGACGGCCTTTAAATAATGGGCGAAGGTTGTAGGCTGGGCCTGCTGTGTATGTGTGTAGCCAATCATAATGGTATCGATATGTTCCTCTGCAGCAGCGATTAAATCATCACGTAATGTTAGTAACTCGCGCATTAATAGTAATAATTTTTTTCTTAATGTCATTCGATAGATGGCAATACCCATATCATTTCGGCTTCTGCCAATGTGAAGATTTCCAGCAACATCACCAGCAAGCTCTATTAATTTATTTTCAATGCGGAAAAATAAATCCTCATATTGGGGACTGTAATCCTCTAAACGATAATAATTTAAGTCAATTTTTTTTAGAGCTATCCCAATTTGCTTTGCTTCATCTTTTTTTACAAGTCCTTGTTCTTCTAACATTTTTAAATGAGCAATATTGATTTGTAGCATAATTGTTAAAAAATTTTTTTTTGCCTCATCATAAGCTGGCTGTAAAACGATTTTTCGATAGATGTTAGAAGGGAATATCATCCCATCTTCCAGCTGTGTTTTATTGCGAAAATCTTCAAACATTGTCATGGCCCCCTAATAGATTGGCAGCTAAATGGCTGTACCAGCACTGCCTTTTGATAGTTTTTCAGAAATAATAAGGACAACTAAAATTAAACAAATTTGTAAGACACCATAAGCACAGGCGGTCCCAAATTTAAATGCATATAATTTTTGGAATATCGCTACAGACAATGGAATAGTGGATGTACTGTAAATTAGAATGGATGCAACGAATTCACCAAAGCTTTGCACGAGGGCTAAGAGTGTCCCTGCTAAAATCCCGGTGAATGTTAAAGGCACGACAATACGTCTAAATGTATACCACCAGTTGGCTCCTAAGCCACGTGATGCCTCTTCAATCGATTGATCTAGCTGTACAAGAGAGGCGGATGTTGATCGAAAAACAAGTGGTAAATGTCGAATAAAGTAGGCTAATGGCAAAATCCAAAATGTCCCGATCAATACTTGATTAAAACTAAAGATACTTTCTGTACTAAAAGCAGCAATTAAATTAACAGCAACAACTGTTCCTGGCAAAGCCCAAGGTACCATTATCAAAATATCGAGCAAGGTTTTCCCTTTAAAATTTAAGCGCACCATAGCATAAGCAGCCGCGACACCAAAGATAATATTGCCCAGTGTTGCAATGACACCCATTTGAATGGAGTTCCAAATAGGTCGCCATGTGCGCTCATCGGTAAAAAGGGCAATATAATGATCAATTGTATAGTCGGTCGGGAGAATTTGCGTTTTCCAAGCGCCATCCACAGAAAAAGAGATCAATATCAACACTAAAATAGGCAGTATCAATATTAATGTGCCAACAAAAGAAGCGATTGTTGCGATAATTTTTACCTTTTTTGAGGATACCTCTGAACGATGAACACTAATTCCCTTACTTAGATTTTGATAATTTCTGCGATTTTGATACCAGCGCATAATGATTAAAAAAGTGATAGATACAAAAGATAATATCATCGACTGTGTCGCAGCCATCTCAAGATTACCATTTGTACGTGATAAATAAATTTGCATCGTCATAGTACGCTCTACACCAAACATCAAAGGTGCAGTATAAGAAGCCATAGAAATCATAAACACCAATAAGGATGAGGCAACAATAGAAGGTGTGAGCATTGGTAAAATAACCTTTGTCCATACGCGAATACGCCCTGCACCCAGACTAGTAGCTGCCTCTTCAAGAGCAGGATCAAGCCCCTTAATAGCAGCAGAGGCAGTCAAATAGAAGTACGTATACATTGTGAATGTATGAACAACGATGACGCCCCATATTCCCTTCAAGGCAAAAGGAACGTGATCCAACCCAAATAGATGCTGAAAAATTCGTGGGAAAATCCCGCTATCACCATATAAAAATGAAAAGGATAAAACACCTACTAGAGGAGGAAGTGCCATTGGAACCAAAACTAAAACAGACAATATCCGTCTCCCAGGGAAATTATAGCGTTCTAGTAAAAAGGCCATTGTTACCCCAACAAGTGCACAGCAAATAACACTGATAAATGAAATATAAATACTGGTCCACAAGGCCTCTAAATTTGCTGGACTAGCTATATCAAAAAATTTCTTATAGTGCAAGAATGCTTCATCGCCAGCAAAGCTTTGGATGAAAGTTTGATAGAAGGGGTAAACCACATAGGCGAATAACACTAAAAATAATGGCGATATTAAAACATAGACAAACCAATTAGCATGAAAAATTCGCGTCCACGTACTTTCAGACTGTTTCTCCATATTGGCTTCCTCCTATTCCCCTAAAAAGTATAGTGAATCTTGTGCCATATGGATTGTAATATCTTCACCGATCTTTTTGATTTGGTCATAAGAATTAATAAGCATTACTTTAAGTGAGAACGCAGTAAAATCTACAATATAATTAACGCTAATGCCTGTGAATTCAACAAATGTAATTTTTCCTGTTAATGTGTTTTCACCAGTTCCAAGTTGAATCGATTCTGGACGAATAGAAATAAATACTTTGTCTCCAATCATATGCGTTAAAGAGGGAGAGCTTTGTTGCTTTCGCCCAGTTAAATTATGTCCATTCACTGTTCGTACTTGTACATTTTCCCCATCAATAGCTTGGATTGAGCATTCAATTAAATTAGTTTCACCAATAAAATTTGCCACAAAACGATCCTTGGGTTGATGATAAATTTCCTGAGGAGTACCAATTTGTTTGATATAGCCATTTTCCATGACCATAATTCGATCCGACATAGACATGGCCTCCATTTGATCGTGAGTAACGTATATCGTTGTGACTCCAAGCTCAGATTGGATTCGTTTGATTTCAATACGTGTTTCCTCACGCAATTTTGCATCTAGATTGGATAGAGGTTCATCAAGCAATAAAATATCTGGCTCTATCACGAGTGCTCTAGCTAAAGCAACACGTTGCTGCTGTCCACCAGATAGCTCATTTATTTTTCTGTTGCCGTAAGCAGCAAGATGCACTTGGCCTCTAATTCGATCAACCTTGTGCTGAATCTCAGCTTTTGAAAATTTTCGAACTTGTAAACCAAATGCAATATTCTCATCAACTGTCATATGGGGGAAAAGGGCATAATTTTGAAATACCATGCCGATATTGCGCTTATTGGGCTGAAGTCGAGTGACATCTCGCTCATCAAAAAGAATTTTGCCTTTAGTAGGGTAATAAAAGCCTGCAAGCATCCTTAAAGTGGTTGTTTTGCCACAGCCGCTAGGACCGAGAAAGGTAAAAAATTCACCAGCTTTTATTTCAAGATTTAAGTCTTTCACGCCATACACTTGACCAAATTGCTTCGAGACATTTTCAATTCTGACACTTCTCAATCATTAGCTCCTCTCTAACAAAGAATCTAGATGATACAGGAAGGTAAAAATTCGCTGTATAAGCCGAATTTTTACCCGTTCTACTATTTACCGCGCCCTTTAATATTGTTATCCCAGTATTCCATCCATTCTGCTTCTTTGTCAGACATTAGCTGCCAATCAATATCAAATGTTTTTAAATCTAATTCCTGATACCATTCTGGCATGGAGGCTTTGTCGATATCAGAACGTGTAGGAATTTGATAGTAATCATTAGCTAATTGTGTTACCATCTCTTTTTCAAATAAAAACTCTACAAATAGTTTCGCATTTTCTAGGTTTTTCGCATTGTTTACAACTGCTACACCGTCTACTAAAATAGGTGCTCCACTTTTAGGATAAATATAATCAAAAGGATAATCTGTCGTATATTTTTTTAACAAAATATCTTGTAGATTCCATAGGGAGACACTGCCTTCTTGACGTGTTAGCTTTAAATACAAGGCATTAGGGTCTTGTGTGTACTCCTTTGTATTGGCATCTAATTGTAGTAACCATTCATAGCCTTTATCTGGTGAATCTGCATCTTGCCGTACAATCATGGAAGAATAAATCGTACGCATTGTGCCTGACGCCAGTACACCTCTGATTAAAATTTGATCCTTCCATTTAGGATCTAATAAGTCATCCCAGTCCTGTGGACCAGTTTCTTTTGTTAGTAAATCACTATTAATCATAATTACTTCTGGTAACAGCATCTCGCCGAACCATCGTCCTTCAACATCTTTGTGTGTAGTATCAATAGCGTCAATAAAGCTCGGCTGCCAAGCATGTAGTAAGTCTTCATTGGCGCCAACAATGAGCGCTGATTGGGTTCCGCCCCACCAAAAATCTGCTTGAGGATTGGCTTTCTCTCCACGAAGACGTTCTAAAATTTGTTGAGCACCCATCGTTAGAAATTCTACTTCAATGTCTGGATATTTTTCATTAAACTGATCGATCACATTTTGCACCATTTCTTCGTCACGTCCAGTGTAAATTACTAGCTTGCCTGAAGGCGACGTTGCTGCTACTTCTGTTTTTTTACCATCCGATGCCTCGTCATTATTTGCTGCATCATTTGTAGAATTTTGCTGATCTTTGCCATTACAAGCAGCTAAAACGAAAAGCATTAACATAAGGAAAAAACCAAGAATATAGGCTTTTTTCATCAACTTCCCCTTTCTTAAAGTAAGTTACTTGCATATTGCAGTATAATACCGAAGGGGAACATTAATGTTAGAATTATTAAAAAATTACATTTGCATTCATCATAGCGAAGTGCATAATGGTAAGCAATGGCATTTCATTAAAGTTCAAAAAAACTCCTTAAAAAGGAATCATTCCATTTTTAAGGAGTTTTTTGTCGTTTTATGAATGTACTTCTAATAAGCTATCCTTTTGTTGACGTTGTGCAACAATGGTTGGCAGCATCATACCAGCAATCACCAGTACAATCCCGATAATTTGTACAGCAGTTAAAGGTTCATGCAAAACAATAACGGAAACAGTAACAGCCACTGGTAATTCAATGGCACTTAAAATAGAAGCAAGCGCACCACCGATTTTAGGGATAGCAATTGAAAATAGATAAATCGGTAAAATGATACCGAAAAGACCTAGTGCTAGTCCGTATTTCCACAGGCCTTGCATGAATAGTTTACCGTTCCAAATAACCTCGGGGCTTAGGAAAATACTGATCAAAATAAGGGCTACAGAGGAAACGATTAATACCCTTGATGTGGTAGTCACGCCCTCGACGGGTCGAGAATTAAATTGAATAAAACATGCAAAAGTAAAGGCTGCTGTAAAACCGAATAGCCATCCTTGAATAGGAATGTCACTTAAATCTACATTTAATACACCTGCAGCTAGAATCGTTCCTATAAATAAGATAACGATTGAAATTACTTCAGGTCTACTTGGTAATCTTTTATGGAGGGCACAATCAATCAGTAGACCAATCCATGTAAATTGGAATAACATGACTACTGCAAGAGAAGCAGGAAGATACTTTAAAGATTCTCCGTACACGATACCTGTTGTCCCTGTAAAAATTCCCGCGCATATTAAAATAAGTAAGCCCTTCTTGGATGGTCTTGGTAATTTTCTGTCAGTAAAAATAAAGATGGATATTACGAGTAAAAAGCCAATAATATATTGGCTTGATACAGCCTCCGCTGATGTAAAGCCATGCTGCATAGCTACTTTGACAATAGTCGACAAGATCCCGTAACTACTAGATGCAATAACAATCAAAAGAGGGTAAATCAAATTGTTTTTCATATATTAGTTATTCACTTCCTAAAACTGTTTAACCATATGGTGAAAAGGCTCATCAATAATTGACCAAGGCTCCGTAATAACAAATCCTAGTCGTTCATAAAGACGGCGAGCTTCTTCTTTTTGGGTTTCAACATTTAATGATAATTTTGTATAGCCACGCTGCTTTGTCAGCTCTTCAGCAAATTGTAATAGCAATGTTCCGATTCCTTTACCACGTGCAGCTGGTGCAACACAAACTGTATCAATGTAAGCCTCATCTTCATGGGCTTCTTGGTCAATAACAATGGATGGCGCATTTTTTGCTTCAAGCCATTTAACAAGGTTAGCGTCCATGTGAACGGCTTGTTCGCCGTGATAATAAACGAGAATCCCCAAAATCTGTTCATTTTCAGTAGCGACAAAAGTATTTAAATAAGAATGTCGATTGTCTTCTTGGTGAAAAAGAACAGTCAGCTCTTGTATAACAGCCTCCGTTGATTGCTCACCAGTTAAGCGATTAGCAATATCGCCAATGGCGTCGATAATTAAAGGCACAACGGCATGGGCATCTTGTGGTTGCGCTTGTCGAATTGTAATACTCATTTTGATAATCCCTACCTTTCTATAGGCAAGTATAACAAAGATAGGGGATGACTCAAGTTATCCATCCGCTCATAAAGAAATCCCAAAAGTAAAAACCTTTATAGAATGACAATTTTCGTGTTAATCTATAATGACTAGACTTTCAGGAGGACTATCATGACAAAGCAAGAGAAGGATTTTATATTAGTCTATGGAGATGCTTTTATTGACTATATTGCTGATGATGTAACAAACACATCATTTACTAAATATATGGGTGGCGCAACGGTCAATGTTGCAGCGGGTATTAGCCGCATTGGTGCGCCTTCCGCATTAATTACAATTACGGGGGATGACGAGGGCTCGCAATTTGTGCGAGATGGGCTTGCCCAAGAGGGTGTGAAACTGGATTATGCCGTATTTGATCCAGCAAAACGAGTAAGTGGTGTATATGTGCATCTAACAGAAGCATGTGAGCGAATTTTTAAGGATTATGTTGATGAAACACCTGATTTACAAGTTGAACCATCACAGCTAAATGAAGCAGCTTTTAAGCATGCCTCTGCTTTAACGGTGTGTTCAGGCACAATGTTCCATCCAACAGCTCTTGCTACAACACGAGCTGCAGTAGAAATGGCTAAGGACAAGGGTGCGATTATTGCAATGGATGCAAATATTCGTCCTTTACGTTGGAGCAGTGAAGAAATTTGTCGAGATACGATTACATCATTTTTTGAGGATGTCGATATTTTAAAGGTGACGGATGATGAGCTATTCTTCCTGACAGAGACAAGTAGCTTAGAAGAAGGTATCGAGCAATTAAATAGCTATTTAGTGCCTATTATTTTAATTACCGTAGGAGAAAACGGGACTTATGCAGTCCTTAATGGTGAAGTTATACATGTACCGACTGAGAAAGTAGTGCCTGTGGATACAACAGGTGCGGGAGATGCATTTATGGCAGGTGTCCTACGTGATGTCCATTACAATGGTTTACCTACAACAAAAGAAGAACTAGTGCGTTGTACAAGCTTTGGCAACAAATTAGGAGCGTTTGCCGCAACAAAAGCAGGTGCTTTAACGGCTCTACCATATTATGAGGATATTAAGCATTTACTAAAATAAACATGTGAGGCGTGGAGAATATGGGGAAAGACTACGATGTTTTAGTAAAGGATCAACTGTTCTTTGGCGGTGCAAAAGATGCAGAGGCTGCATTTACACAAGAATCCGTTGATGTTGTGATAGATGTTCGTGTTCAAGGGCTATCCCCTCAAGACCAGGAGACAGTTCCTTATTCTTATAAACATATGCCTATAGCAGATGAAGATAGTGAGGTAGCATCATCCATTCAACAAGTCGCGCAAGAAGTTGCTATAGCCTTTGAGACAGGGCAAAAAGTATATGTTCACTGTGGAAGTGGTGGTGGACGTGCAGGTGTTGCAGCTACTGCTATATTAATGGAGTTGGGAATGGCTGATTCATTAGAAGCAGCACAGGCAGCTGTCAAAAAAGCTCGTCCATTGGTGACGATACGCCCTAAAATGGAAGACGCGCTGCAAAAACTTTATAAATAATTGAGAAGATGTACTAATTAAGGTACATCTTTTTTTATGATGTAAGAGATACTTTGTTCTATACATATTAGAACAAAGTTGTTATAGTTAATGTATAACAAATAATGAGGTGATCTGTATGATGGAGGAATTAGCAAAAGTTCCATGGGCAGTAATAGCACCGCTCATCATCGTTCAAATTATTTTGATGATTGTAGCACTTATTGATTTACGAAAAATTCATGCAACAAACGGCCCTAAAATTCTTTGGGTGTTTATTATTCTTTTTGCTAATCTATTTGGATCAATTGCGTACTTTATAGTGGGGAGAAAGCAGTCATGACAACTTTACTTCAAGTTATAGGTTTGACCAAGCAATTTGCAGAGCACAAAGTTGTAGATGCTATTCATTTTAACTTAGAGGAAAAAACTTCTACGGCTTTAATTGGTCCAAATGGAGCTGGCAAGACAACCACTTTATCTATGTTAACGGGGCTTTTAAGACCGACTGCTGGAAATGTAAAGATGCTAGGTAATGATTTACGTTCGAATATAGGTTTTTTACCCCAATATCCACAATTTCATCCTTGGTTAACTGCGTTAGAGTTTACAGAAATGGCTGCAAAATTGAATGGTGTAGCAGCCAAAAAGGCTAAATTAGAAGCACAAAAAACCTTAGAATTTGTAGGGTTAGGGGACGTCCAACATAAAAAAATAGCCTCTTTTTCAGGTGGAATGAAGCAGCGACTAGGTATTTCCCAAGCAATAGTGCATAAGCCTAAATTACTGCTATTAGACGAACCTGTTTCAGCATTAGATCCAGTTGGCCGTAGAGAAGTACTTGATTTATTAAAAGGACTACAGCAAGAGACGACTATTTTATACTCAACGCATATTTTAAATGATGCTGAAGAAATGACAGATCAACTATTATTCTTGCAAAATGGAAAACTAGTAGAGCAGGGAACATTACGTGAAGTACGGCAATGTTTTGATGAGCAAAATTATGTCATTGAATTTGGCAGTGAAGAAGAGGCTAAGCTTTTTGCAAATTCCTCTAATCATGTAATAGGTTGTAATGTGTATATTGAGATCGTGAATGAAGAGCCGACGATGAAAATGTTGTTTCAACGGTTAAGTGAATGTCCTTATACAATTAGAAAGGTAGAGCGACAGACAGCATCTTTGGAAGAAATTTTCATGAAGGTGGCGAAAAAGGCATGAGAGGATTCAATGTACTTCTGCAAAAGGAATTTAGAGAAGCATGGCGGAGTTGGAAGTTTCTATGGATTCCTCTAGTGTTTGCTCTGCTTGGAATGAGTGATCCACTAACAAACTATTATATGATGGATATTTTAAATGCTGTTGGAAATGTTCCAGAGGGCTTTGAAATGTTGATGCCAGAATTAATGCCACTGGATTTAATTCAAGCTTCTATCGGGCAATTTCAAACAATTGGCTTATTGGTGATGATGGCTTCGTTTGTAGGAGCTATTAGTAAGGAACGTGCTAATGGTATGGCAACATTACTATATGCTAGGCCTATATCATTTGGCGCATATTTTTTGAGTAAATTTGTTGTTATGAGCACCATTTGTTTTGTTAGTATTTTAGCTGGGTTTGGTGCAAGTGTCTATTATACAACTATTCTATATGGAACGTTGGACGTGGGTGCACTGTTAGTAAGCTTTTCTACGTACTATATTTGGTTGCTATTTGTGATAGCTGTTACGTTAATGATGAGTGCCAGCTTTAAAACAGTTATTGCTACAACATGTGCATTTACAGTGATCTTTGTTGGGCAAATTATCGATATGATTATAGGAATCTTTTGGACAATATCTCCGTGGAAACTAGCAAGCTACGGAATTGCAAAATTTCGAGGAACAATAGAGATGTCAGATTACTGGTGGAGCTTAGTCATTACGCTAGCATTGACAATTATCTGCATCGGCATTGGTATCGTGATGATGAAAAGAAATGCGTCTATGACAAAAATCTGAAGAGAAAACGGTAAAAATCCATTTTTACCGTTTTTTATTTTAAATCATCCTACCATTTATAAGCAAAATCAATCCTACAAAGAACATAATCCAAGAAAGGGTCGAGCTTGTTCTTTGATCAAAAAGCGTTTGAATTTTTCTTAAAGGTTTATTCATAAATCGGCGGAATAATAGATGAAAGCATAGTAGGATGATCCCTGGTGCAATCATTACTAAATTGTATCCTGCCAATAAAGGTAACCATTCATAAAACACTATTTGATTACTCGTTAAAATACCTATTGCCGCGAAATAAGGAAGAGCGGTTGCAACTTCTAAAATAGAAGTTGTGAAACCTAAAGCTACCATAGAGCTCACATGTAAAGATTTTGGTTTAGGGGATCCATTTGCCTTTCTTTTTGGAACTAACCAACTGCCAATAAATAAAATTCCCCCTACTATGGTCATGATTAATCGAGCTGAGTAACTATCTAGCAAATTAGAAATAGGGTTGAATATGACACCTAGACCTAATATTAAAAAAATCCCAGTACTAAAGTAAAACAACCCAACAGTCATTAAATAGGTTAATAAAAGGCGGATCTGCTGTTTTTTAGCCACAAGCAATACATAGACGGATACGCCAATTATAGAAGGACTAAACATGTCTAACAAAGCTAAGGTACCAATCAGTAGCAACATTTCTATGTTCATGATTATGATTTTCCTAACGCCTGTTTTTTTGTTTCATAAACATGAAAAGCCTGCTCTATAAAATGTAGAAATTCTTCCTCTAAAGGATATAATCCAATTTGTTCAGATTTATAAGTAGATTTTCTTATGGTCCACATCTTCTCTAAAAATTCATCATTTCCGTTATATTCTACCTCGGCTTTTTCCATCATTCGTTTAATAATAAACTGAACGGAATCGGCTTCAGGACTTTCCTTATGAAGCTGCTTTAATTGACCTAATAAACCAATCCACTCTAAAGAATTAGGATCATTTTTATTTAAATTGGGTAATTTTCTAAGTAGTTCCATTTCTGTAGCTGCAAAAATCTGCTGGCGGAAGGCTTGCTTATTATCTCGTTCTTGATTTGAAAGCTTAATGTACTTTTGGATAAGGGACTCTGTCAACCCACCTTCGATAGACGAAGCATTCTTTAATCCAAGAATAGTGTTCTTCATTTGCTGTAGTTTCTTTTGCTCTTCTGCTACAAAAGCTAACTGATGGTCTAAACTTGCTTCCCAGTTCCATGAATTATTGATAAGTGTCTGAATTTCTTTCAACTTGAAGCCCAATGCCTTTAAAAATACAATCTGTTGTAACGTTTTGAGCTCGTTCTCTCCGTAAATCCTATGTCCCCCCTCAGTCTTTGCTATAGGAAGTAACAAGCCGATCTCCTCATAGTAACGTAACGTTCGAACAGAAATGCCAGTTTGTTTTGATACATTGTGAATCGTAAGCAAGGTAATCACTCCTCCTCTCTGTTAATGACATTATATAAAATGACGTAACGTCACTTTCAAGAGGGATTGTAAAACTCCTTTCTTGGAATCTCTATAACTTAGGAATATAATGGGTGTGTAACTCGAAATTTGTCAAATAACTCGGAAAATATATAGACTACTATAGAAAGAAGGGACATGAAAAGTGGGAACTGAAAATTCCGATCGTTTCCTGACAGCGTTTAATCGAATAGATCATAGACTGAGAGATATTGTAGGTGCGAAGGATTTTATGCCTTTTTATCGGCTGATTGATCAAGCAAAGAAAAAGGATGTCTTGGTGAAGAAATATGAAGATGATCTCCGCTCATATGCAGACTTACGAAATGCGATTGTGCATCATCGTACATCATTACATTATGTGATTGCAGAGCCACATACTGATGTTGTAGAACGAATTGAATACATAGATGCTACCCTTGCTAAGCCAACGCTTGTGGGGCAAATGTTCCGTAAAAGAGTATTGATTTTTCAAGAAAACGATTCTTTAAAACATGTTTTAAAAGTGATACGTCAGCGCAAATATACACAATTTCCTGTTTATTATAATAAGCAGTTTAAGGGGCTAATCACAACAGTAGGAATCACAAATTGGCTTGCGTCAAAGATGGGTGGTGATCATTTACCGAAAAGAATACCAACACTGCATGATATCTTATTGCATGAGAAAAATAGAGTGAATTACAAATTTGTCAGTAGAACGATATCCATCTATGAGGCTGAGGAAATATTTAAACAAGGAGTCGAAAGAGGGAGACGCTTTGAGGCATTATTAATAACGGAGCATGGTCAACCACATCAAAGATTACTCGGTATTATTACGCCCTTAGATATTGTCAAAATTGATTAACAAAAAAACGAGACTAGACAAGCATTAAGGGCTTGAATGTCTCGCTTTATCTTTTAAGCTGATGTACAAGGAACCATTTGTTTGGACTTGAGCAAAATAAACTTCTTCTACAGAATGCACATTTTGCTTTTTCAATTTCTTTATTACCCAGTCTTCTGTCAGCTCAAGTTCAACAATATTCTCGGTAATAAGTTGACCATTAGAAATAACTTCAGTAGGAAGGTAGGTAGGTGGTGATACATCGGCTTTAACATCCTGCTTTGTAGCCACTTGTTCAGAGGTTTTTTGTAGCACACTGAGCTTTCCATTTGTTTCTAGTAAAGCATACTCAACATCCTGTACGGAGAAAATGGCTTGTTCACGTAACATCATTGTAAGCTCATCTAGATGAAGACGGTTTTTTTGTAGTGCTGATTCTAATATAAGACCCTTTTGAATAACAATTGTTGGTTTATCATCAATGAGAACGCGAGCTTTTTTAGATTTAATCGTAATAACGGTCATCAAATACGTTAAAGCACTCCACCAAACGAGGGAAATCATACCATCTAAAAATGGTGTTTCTTCCTGAGAGGCAATCTCTGAAGCAATCGACCCAAATGTAATACCTGTAATGTAATGGAAAAATGTTAACTGGCCTAATTGTTTTTTTCCAAGTATACGTGCCAGAATTAGTAAGGCAAAAAACGAAAGTGTTGTTCGTAGAATCATTTCCCAAAAGTGAGCATGAATAAAACTTTCCATGCATATATCAACTCCTTTTACAGCTGTCGAACTATAGCTTGTGCAAAAAGGTCGATAGTATGCGACAATCATGTTTAAACAAAATAAGAGTGAGGTGGCAACATGAATAAACATTTAAATGTAACCAATCCAATCTATCCAATAATGATTGCAATCGGTGTTGCTCACCTAATTAATGATACGATGCAAGCTGTTATCCCAGCGATGTTTCCGATATTTAAGAGTGAATTAGGATTGACCTTTACACAAATTGGAATGATTTCTTTTGTATTAAATATATTTGCTTCTGCATTGCAGCCTGCGGTAGGCTTTATCAGTGATAAAAAACCAATGCCTTATGCTTTACCTATCGGTATGATTAGTTCATTTATAGGGATTGCTATTATAGCGTTCACAACGCAGTATTGGATTATTATTATTGCGGTATTATTTATAGGCTTCGGGTCAGCTATTTTTCACCCTGAGGGATCGAGAGTTTCCTTTATGGCAGCTGGATCTAAACGAGGACTTGCGCAGTCTATTTATCAAGTGGGGGGAAATTCAGGGCAAGCACTAGCACCATTAATTAGTGCTTACATCTTTGATATTTTAGGGCAACGTGGGGCTGCGATCATATTAGTAATTGCAACGTTTGGTATTATTTTATTAAGTAAAATTGCTACATGGTATAAAAAACAATTGGAGCAGGAGCGTGCAACTAAGAAAAAGCGTGTACTCGTCTCAACATTGCCTCCATTAACAAAGAAACAAGTAGGAATCGCATTAACATTATTATTTACAATTATTTTTGCACGATCATTTTATACAACAAATATAACAAGTTTTTATGTGTTTTATCTAATGGATCACTATGAGGTCAGCCTTCGACTAGGGCAAATATTAATATTCACCTTCATGGCATTTGGTGTAGTAGGTACCTTTTTTGGAGGTTCTTTATCAGACCGTATTGGTAGGAAAAATGTCATTATCCTTTCTGTAGTTGGCCCTATGCCATTTTGTTTAGCACTGCCATATGTACCATTATGGGCGGCTATGATATTTTTAGTTATTATTGGTACGTTGATTATGATTAGCTTCTCCGTAACGGTGGTCTATGCGCAAGAGTTAGTCCCAACAAAAATTGGCACCATGGCAGGTTTAACAACAGGATTTGCTTTTGGAATGGGCGCAATAGGGGCAATGGTTATCGGCGTTTTAATGGATCATAAAGGCATTGATTTTACAATGATTGTTGTTTCATTATTACCTTTATTATTACTAGTTGCCTTCTTCTTACCGAAAGATAAACCAGCTTCAGCTGCTGTCTAATAAAAAAAACGCGTATCTACGCGTTTTTTTATTGTCTTAATGGAGCTAAAAATTCTGCTGGCAATTTTTCCTGATCAATTACATAGCCCTCTGAAATATGAACTTCATGCATTTTATCGTTGTAAGTAAATTTAAAGATGCCATTGTCAAAATCTGTGCCAATTTCTTTGAAGAATATACCTTCAATTGATACATACTTAGGACATGTAAATGCTACTTTAAAGTTCTCCTGTTCTTTAATTAAGTAAGCACGTACTCCTTTTTCATATGTTTCATTTGCATCATCATCGGTTGGGCGTTGAACAGCTACGATATGAAAATCAACAAAAGGAACTTCCTTTAACAGTACGTTTAAGAACGAACCTTTAGTGATTTCCTCCCAACGGCTTTGTGCGCTTTGCCCTACGATAATTTGTGAAATACTATAATTCTTCGCGACCTCTGCAATAACCTTTTGTATGGGGCGTTTTTCATTATCTTGCAAAATAAATTTTTCAACCTCAAGTTCATCTGATAACTTTTTCCATTGCTCTATATAACTAGATTTCTCTGCGTCAAATGCATCAAGGGGTTGCGAATCGACTGAAAGAATATAGAGTGGGCAATCAAGCATTGTGGCCATCTTATGACCACGACGAATCAAACGTTCGCCATTTAAGCCGTAATAAACACAAACTAATATACTTTCATCTAAACGCCCTTTTACATGCTTCATAAAAAATGTACACCTCTTATCTGTTGGTATTTTGTTAATTTCACTGTTGATTTTGAAAAAATTATCCTAAAACAGCTAAAATCGATGCTGTTACAGTGCATTATGCTCATTTATATTGTATACTTAAAAATGTATAAAAGTTAACGAAAATGTATTGGAAAACCCTTGAAGGATTAAGCTTAAATCGATAATTAGAGATTATTTAATTTATGCATTCTGTGCATCTATGCTAATTTGCTTTCATATGCCACACTATTATGCAGTGAGTTAAATAGATAGTCAAGTGTCTTCATTATGCTGATATTAACTGAGTTGTAACTGTATAAATTATCTGATTTTCCACAAGTTATTTAGGCTTGCATCGGGTTAGAAGTGACTAAATAACTAAAATAACCGTTTTTATAAACAATTAGGCACTTTAATACCCCACCACATTCCATTAAAAAATTTCAAGAATACATCTAATATGTTCCTTAGCTTGAACAAATTTCTAAAGTCTTAGCACTTTACATGCCCATCACCACAAAAATTTGCTAGATGATTTAGATAGTAGGAGGTTTTCATTTGGTCACAGTTCTCATTGCGATACTTTTGCCATTTGTTTGTGCTGCTCTAATTCCATTGCTTTACAGGCGACTAAGGCGTGTCACACATCTTGGCTGGTTTGTTTTATCTGTTCCATTCATCTTGTTTCTTTTACTCGCTCGCTATATTCCTCAATTAGCCGAGGGTAAAACCTTTATTCATACATATGAGTGGATTCCCTCTTTTAATATAAATTTCACAACTTACCTAGATGGACTCAGTATGATTTTTGGTCTGCTGATTACAGGTGTAGGTAGTTTAGTCATTTTATATTCTATTTTTTATTTATCAACGAAAGAATCTCTTCATCATTTTTACTGCTATTTATTACTATTCATGGGCGCTATGCTTGGCGTTGTTTTTTCAGATAACCTAATGGTATTATACACATTTTGGGAATTAACAAGTGTGTCATCATTCCTATTAATCGCATTTTGGCATCATAGAAAGGCTTCACGGGCAGGTGCTAAAAAAGCGATGATGATTACCGTCTTTGGCGGACTCTCAATGCTTGCGGGTTTCTTAATGCTCTATGTAGCTTCTCATACATTTAGTATTCGTGAAATTGTAGCTAATGTAGAGGTTATACGAGATCATACCTTATTTACGCCAGCGCTTATTCTAATTTTACTAGGGGCTTTTACAAAATCTGCACAATTTCCATTCCACATTTGGTTGCCTGATGCTATGGAGGCCCCAACACCTGTTAGTGCTTACTTACATTCCGCAACAATGGTGAAGGCAGGCATTTATTTAGTTGCTCGTTTTTCACCGGTTTTTGGAGGAGAGGCAGTATGGTTCTGGCTAGTTAGTGTTATCGGCCTAGTTACATTATTCTGGGGCTCCTTTAATGCTGTCCGTCAGACGGATTTAAAAGCATTATTAGCCTTTTCAACAGTGAGTCAGCTTGGTTTAATTATGAGTCTCTTTGGTCTTGGGTCTGTTGGTCATTATTATGGCTATGAGGAAAACTCAATTCTTTACACCCAAGCAAGCTTTGCAGCGCTATTTCACCTTGTGAATCATTCGACCTTTAAAGGAGCTTTATTCATGATGGTTGGAATTGTCGATCATGAAGTAGGTACTCGTGATATTCGTCGTTTAGGTGGCTTAATGTCTTTCATGCCTATCACTTTTACAATTGCTGTGATTGGTAGCTTCTCAATGGCAGGACTGCCACCATTTAATGGCTTTTTAAGTAAGGAAATGTTTTTTGCAGCAGTATTGGCTATTCGTGATGTAGAAGCATTCTCTATTGCTGATATAGGGCTGTTTTTCCCTATAGTAGCATGGGTGGCAAGTATCTTTACCTTTGTCTATAGTTTGATTTTAATTAGTCGTACATTTTTGGGTAAACTACAGCCAGAGAAGATTGATAAAAAACCACACGAAGCTCCTCTTGGCATGTTAATATCGCCAATTATTTTATGCTTGTTGGTAGTTGGTATCTTTTTCTTCCCTAATATATTAGGTCATTATATTTTAGAGCCTGCTATGGCTAGTATTTATCCAACATTCCCAACTACAAGTGAGTTAACACCACATATTCATGCATGGCATGGCATCAATGCAGAGTTATTGATGACAGTAGGTGTCATTATTATTGGAATTATCTTATTTAAAACATTAAAAAGCTGGAAGCCACTTTATCGTCTATTTTCACAAAAGTATACGTTTAATACGTATTACAATCGAATGATAGAGATGAGTGAAAATGGCTCACAGAAGCTTACCAATAAATATATGACAGGTAATTTAACACATTATTTTGTCTATATATATGTATTTTTTGTTGCACTTATCGCTGGTTATTTTGTTTGGTCAGATGCCATGACCTTTAATTTTGACAAAGATTCCGCTATAGAATCCTACGAGTTAATCCTTGTGTTTGTCATGATTTTTGCTGCTGTTTGGATGATTTTCGCAAAGGGTCGGGTGACAGCCATGTTGCTAAATGGTGTACTAGGCTATTCTATTGCTTTCTTCTTTGTTATTTTCCGTGCACCAGACCTAGCTTTAACACAATTAGTTGTTGAATCGGTCACAACAGCTTTATTCCTTTTATGTTTTAAATATTTGCCAGATTTAATGCCAGAGCTACCACGTAAAAGGGTTCAATGGTCAAAAGCATTGATTTCTATTTTTGTTGGTGCAACTGTAACTATTGTTGGTTTAGCCGTCGTACACTATGATCGCTTTGAACCAGTGGCTACTTACTTCAATGATGCCTATGAATTGGCTGGCGGTTCCAACATCGTTAATACAATACTAGGGGATTTCCGTGCTTTTGATACGATGCTAGAGGTTGTTGTTCTTCTAATTGCTGGCTTAGGGGTCTATGCTCTGACAAAGCTTAAGCCTCGAAAGGAGGAAGCAGATCATGAAAATTAATGATGTGATTTTAAGAACCGTCACCAAAGCCGTTGTGTTCATTATTTTAACACTCGGCGTGTATTTATTCTTTGCTGGGCATCATGCTCCTGGCGGTGGCTTTATAGGTGGTCTGGTGTTAGCCTCAGGCATTGTTTTGTTATATCTAGCCTATGATATTGAAACTGTTCATAAAGGGATGCCTTTCGACTTCAAAAAAGTTGCAGCTCTTGGTGTATTGCTTGCAACTGGAACAGCAATAGGTTCGTTGTTTTTTGATGTCCCATTTTTAACACAAGCACATACGTATATAGATGTTCCTATCTTTGGGAAAATGGGCTTTTCAACTGTCACTATTTTTGAAGCAGGTGTGGCTTTAACAGTGGTGGGGGTTGTTGTAACAATTATTTTAAGTATAAGTGAGGATGAGTAGCCAATGGAGTCTTTAATACTTGTTTTAGTAGGTATATTAGTAGCTGTTGCGACGTACTTAATCCTCTCGAAGCAGTTATTGCGTGTTATTTTAGGCACCGCTGTTTTATCTCATGCTGCCCACTTACTGATTTTGACTATGGGAGGTTTAAAAAAAGGGGATGTCCCGTTATTAGGAGAATCAGAGGGACCATATACAGATGCATTACCTCAAGCATTAATATTAACAGCGATTGTGATTAGCTTTGCTGTCACTGCTTTTGTTCTCGTTTTAGGGTATCGCGCGTACAAAACAAATGGTTCAGGGAATTTTGATGAATTGAGAGGTACGCCTGATGAGTAATATGATTGTTTTACCATTAATTGTACCAGTAATTACTGCTATTTTACTGGTGTTTTTAAAAGAGCATGTGACGCTACAACGTATCATCAGCTTATTGACATTGAGCTTTATTATTATCATTAGCGTCATTTTATTAGTAGAGATTCAAGAACAGGGTGTGATGCGCATTGATTTTAGTGGATGGGCACCACCATTTGGAATCTCATTTGTAGCCGATTCATTTGCGACACTATTAGTGTTAGTTGCAAATATTGTAGCCCTCATTTGTATGCTATATGCAATTTTTACAATGGAGCTAAGATATGAAAAAATGTATTTTTATCCATTTACCTTGCTGATGATAGCAGGTGTCAATGGCTCATTTTTGACGGGCGATATTTTTAACTTATTTGTGTGTTTTGAAGTAATGTTGCTCGCTTCCTATGCATTGATTAGCTTAGGTGGCGAAAAAATTCAGCTACGTGAAGCATTGAAATATGTGCTCATCAACATTGTTGCCTCTTGGATTTTCTTAGTGGCACTAGCTTTTCTGTATGGAACGGTAGGCACATTAAATATGGCACATATTTCAGTTCGTGTAATGGAGGCAGGAGCTAATCCTCTTATTACAACAGTAGCGCTTATTTTCTTAATCGTCTTTAGCTTGAAGGCTGGACTTTTATTATTCTTCTGGTTGCCAGGATCTTATAGTGTACCACCAACTGCCATTGCTGCTTTATTTGCTGCTTTATTAACAAAGGTAGGGATGTATGCACTTGTACGTTCCTTTACATTGCTGTTCCCTAACAATCCTGAAGTCACACACACAGCTCTTGGCATCATGGCTGGACTCACAATTATAGCAGGCTGTATCGGTGCACTTTCAGGTCGTGATGTTAGAACAATAGCCTCTTACAATGTACTAATTGGCGTTGGTTTTATAATAATTGGGCTAGCTGTAGGCACAGAGTCAGCCTTACAAGGTGTTATCTACTATTTAATGCACGATATGATAGCTAAGGCTATGTTGTTCTTAGCTGTTGGCATGATGATATATCTCACTGGGGAAACAGTAATTGATAAGATGAGTGGACTTATTCGTAACTACCCCTTTTTTGGATGGTTGTTCTTTATAGCAATGTGTTCACTAGCTGGTATACCCCCACTGAGTGGTTTTTTAGGAAAGGTTTTAATTGGACAAGGTGCGATAGAAGGTGGCCATTTCGTTCTATTAGGTCTAGGGTTTTTCTCTAGTTTAATTGTTTTATATTCATTGTTAAGGATATTTCTTTCTTCCTTTTTCGGCGAAACCATTATTAGCTTAGAGGATGAAAAACCTTTACCTAAACGTATATTGTTGCCATTAACATTACTAGCTGTTTGCACATTTGGGTTAGGTATTGGGGCAGAAAAACTGGCACCATTTGTCACAGATGCAGCTGAAACACTTTATACACCATCTATCTATATCGATGCAGTTTTAGATGGCGAACAATGGCAAGGTGAGGTGAATAAATAATGGCGATGCAGTTTATTTTAAATTTATTTATCGCAACACTTTGGTTACTTCTACAGGATGAAGTGACACCACAATTTTCAACATTTTTAATGGGTTTTGTTGTAGGTATGGGTATTCTATATGCGATGCATCGCTTTTATGGTACTCAATTTTACATGAGGAGAGTCTTTTCCATTATCAAGTTATTATGGCTGTTTAACTGGGAGCTATTTTTATCAAGCTATAGTGTATTAAGACAAATCACTACACCTAAGCTAAATATTACACCGGGTATTTTCACATATAAAACTGTATTAGAGGGTGATTGGGAGATTACAGCTCTTGCCTTACTGTTAACGTTAACACCTGGCTCTGTCGTCATGGAGGTATCGGAAGAGGGAGATGTCTTTTATATTCATGCTATGGACATCGAACAGTCAAAGGATGCTGTTATACGATCAATTGGAAAATTCGAACAAGCAATAATGGAGGTGACACGCTAATGATTAACAATATATTACTTCTTGCACTTGCTTTCTTCAGTATTTCCATTGCGCTGTCGTTATATCGTGTTATCCGTGGTCCGTCAATGCCTGATCGAGCGATAGCTCTCGATACAATTGGTGTTAATTTATTATCGGCTATTGCGATTGTCTCTATTATATTGAAGACTAAAGCATATTTAGAAGCTATTCTTATTTTGGGGATTTTAGCGTTTATCGGAACGATTGCATTTACAAAATATATAGAAAGAGGTGTGATTGTTGAACGTAAATCAAATGATTGAATGGGCAGCAGTTATCCTTATTCTTATAGGTTCCATTGTGAGTGTTATTAGCGCATTTGGGATGATTCGCCTACCAGATGTCTATACACGATCACATGCTGCTACGAAAAGCTCTACATTATCGGTTTTAACCTGTTTGTTAGGAGCGTTTATCTATTTCTGGGTGCATGACGGTTTTGTTAGTGTACGGCTCATTTTAGGTATTCTTTTCGTCTTTGTGACAGCACCCGTTGCAGGGCATTTAATTTGTCGTGCTGCCTATCGTTCTCGCGTTCCATTAGCAAAGGACTCTGGTGAAGATGAATTAAAGTCAAAATTGTTCCCTGAAGAGCATACGATAAAATAGAAGGAGGACTGTTTGCCCTAAAGCAAACAGTCTTTTTAGTGCAAAATAATGAAAATAGTAGAACTGCAAAATTGATGAATAGATTCTTCAAAGAGAGTGGCGAAATCCCTGCACAAAAGATGAGAGAGCACTGGCTTAAGATAGCAAACATTGGACATTTCTTAACATTCAAGTGGATTCTAAATAAGTGAAAGGGAAGTTGATTGGTTAAATCAACTTCCTTTTCAAATTATTCTTGAAAAACTAATTGATACCCAGAGCCTCTTACCATAACGATTTTAGCTGTATGACCTGGAATCGTTTCAAGTTTTTTTCTTAAATTGCTGATATGAACTCGTAAGGCTTGTGTTTGTCCAAAGCTATCCTCGTCCCAAATAAGTCGGTACAGCTCAGCAGCTGGAAAAGCTTGATTGCAATGCTGTGCTAAAAAGAATAAAATTTGGAATTCCTTTGTTGATAAAGTTAATACAGTATCACCAATTGAAACTTTTCCTGAGTGTATATGGAAGTGTAATGTATGAATAATTTTGATTCCTTCATTTACGGAAGTATGTTCAATTGGTTGCATCAACTTTTTATGTTGCCTTCGTTCAAGTAGCCGCTCAATTGTTTTTAAGAGTCGGTTGTGGTCAATGGGCTTTAAAATATAATCTATAGCCTGTACATTAAAGGCCTCTAAAGCATAATTTTCGTAAGCTGTAACAAAGACAATATCTATATAGCTTGAGACATCTTCTATTTTAGAAGCAAATTCAAGTCCAGTCATTTCAGTCATTTCAATGTCTAAAAACAATATATCAGGTTTTAGCATATCAATATTTACTAAACCATCTTTTGGATTCTGGAAGGTTCCAATAATCTCAATAGAGCCACTTGCCTTTAGCATGGATTCTAATAAACGAATGGCTAAAATTTCATCATCTATAATAACTGCTTTTAACAAGCTGCTCACATCCTCTATAAAGTAATTATTGGAAATCTTATTTCAACAGTCGTTCCTTTGTTTTCGTGGCTATCAAAATGGATAGTAGCGTTGTCGAATTTTTTTAATCTTTTGGAAATATTTAAAATACCAATGCCTTGACTAGCTGTTTTCTCACCATTTTGAATTTGCCTTAAAAGCTCTGAAGATATCCCAATGCCGTTGTCAATCAGTTGGAAAATCACCATATGCTCTTCCTGCCTTATAACTAATAGTAGCTCGCTAACCTCTTTTCTGACTTTCAAACCATGAAGAAGGGCATTCTCTACTAAAGGCTGAAGCAGTAAAGGAGGAATAAGACATTGGATAGGCTCATCCATGCAAATATTAAATTCTAATTGCTCAGGATATCTAGTACGATGAATATTTACATATGCCTCAATAAGACTAAGCTCCTTTTCCAAAGGGACAAGACTGTTGGCATTTTCAAAGGCAAAACTGTTACGTAAAAATGTAGCAAAATCTGTAATCATTGCCCGTGATTTATCTAAGTCTAAATAGCTTAGGGACAGAATGGAATTTAAGACATTATAAATAAAATGCGGTTTTATTTGTGCTTGTAAAAACGCAGTTTCCATTTTCACAGCTGTTTCTGCAGACTCCTTCAATAAAAGAAGATTGCGAACCCTTGTCATTAGCTCGGTAGCATCTAAAGGTTTATGTAAAAAATCATTTGCTCCAGATTGAAAGGCTGCAATCATATCCTCTGGGCGAACCGCCGCAGTCAACATTAGAATAGGTAGCTCTGTAGACGTGTAATGTTGCCTAACCTGTTGACAAATCTCATAGCCAGAAATTGTGGGCATCATTATATCTAAAATTAATAAATCAATACTAGGTTGTTGTGTAAGGTACTCAAAAACATGGTGTCCATTATCAATTGCTATAATGGAATAGTTTTCTTGTGTCAATATATCTATTAGTACTTTTAAATTAACAGCATCGTCATCTACAATAAGAATTTTTTTCTTTCCTATTTTCTCAACAATATGTGGGAATGTTAGGAAAGGATGCTGGTATGTTTGGATTGGCATGGATGGTAATTCCTCATTTGTCGGCTGACCTTTTCGTAATTTGAATGAAAAGGTAGCGCCTTGTCCGACAATAGAATCAACAAATATTTTCCCACCCTGCCGCTCGACAAGCTCCTTTGTAATATGTAAACCTAATCCACTGCCACCAATTGAATAATTGAATTGTTGGAACGGGTTAAAAATGGTTTTTAAATTTTCTGGTGCTATCCCACACCCAGTATCCTTAACTTCAATCACAAGGAATGACTGTTTCTCATAACAAGTTATATCAATTTTTCCTTCATTTGTATACTTCACTGCGTTATGAATTAAATTATATAAAATTTGGCGAAGACGGTTTTCATCAGCTTGGACAAAGGTTCCCCGTTCTATATGATTATAAATTTTGACATTCTTGCTAATCGTGTAGGAAAGCACTTCTACAGTCATATGTGTAATGGCATATAAATCAACAGATGCCATCCGCAATGTTAATTCATTCTCCTTCAGCTTTGAAAAATCAAGTAAATCATTGACTAAATAGGATAGACGTTCTGCAATATTGAAAATAAGTGATACTTTTTCTTTTTGTTCGTCCGCTGAGATAGGTAAACTATTATCCTTCAGCATAGATTGTGAAATGCCTATAATGCCATGTAAGGGCGTTTGGAATTCATGAGATGTTTTAGCGAGAAACTCATCCTTTAATTTATCTACACGTATCAGTGCCTCCGTTAGCTTGCCTTTTTCTAAATAAGAATCTGCAAAACGATGAGAAATATATAGGGAAAGCATTGTCAGGCAAATAAATGGCAACAATGGTGGTAAAGCACTCAGTTCAAGATTAATATTTGTATTTAAAGTAGCAACGATAAAATAAAGCAAAATGGCTAGAGAGCTTAATGTTAAATACATTACTCCAGTAGCACGTTTGTAAATTGCTATAATTTGTACATAGAAGATATAAACAATATTTGCGAATACATACAATGAGTTGATATTCTGAAATAGTGAATTAATGGATGTTGGAAGTAATGCAACCAGCATTAGAAGGATACCTATTGCGCAAAACACTTTCACAACTAAACGATTCATATGTTTTATTAGAGCACGGTAAAAATACAACAATATAAAAAGGCCTACAGCTATACTAGAGATCATTTGCATTTTCTGAAATGGAGCATAGGAAATATTTATAAAGTCTAGTAATAGCTTTTCGCCATGAGTAAGGGTGTAAACCCCACTTGCGAAACAAAATATAGAGAAGTAAAGCTGTTCTATACCAAATTTTGAATAAAGATATGAGCCAAAAAAGTAGATAAACATTGTTAAAAAACCTGCTAAGGTAATTAAATCGTAGAATATGGCACCCTCTCGAAGCTTTGCAATACTAGATTGATCCCCCAAAAAAATGGAGCTAATAATTCCTCCTCCTGGTGCATAATCAAAATTGGCTACATGAACAATCAATTCAAGTTCTTTTTTATCAGGCGAAAAATAAGCGGTATATGGGGTATTGTGGGGTATATAGCTGCTATCCTCAGCTGGCTCTCCACTATGTCCAACTCGCTTTCCGTTAATATACAATGCGTTCGACATTCGAATGTTACTCGTTTTAATTCCTAAAATATCTTCGGTATCATCGATTAAAACCTTGAGACGATAAGTCCCACTTTCAAATACAGGTATTTGTTGCCCATCAATTGTATATTTTGTCCAAGCTGAAGGGACATTAACAAGATAGCTTTGATAGGAATCAAAGGCTTCACCGTCCACTAAATGATTCGGGATAAATTCCCACTCCCCATCTAATTTGATAGGCGTATTATCGTGAAATGAATGATGACGTAAATCCATCACACCTTCAATCGCTTGCGGCCCATGCGACTTAGGTTGAGTTAAGAAAAAGGTAATGCCTGCTATCAGCACTGAGCCAATAATAATTGCGAACAATAACGATAATTTTTTCATCGTAAAAATCCCTTTCAAATGATTTATTTGGATTATACAAGATAACTTACGGCATTAATACAAAATTCCTACTAGCGATGAAATCTAAATATTGCGAGCTTAAAGGATGGCGATAATCTCTATCTCTGAACTGTTGAAATTAAGTTGTTTTTATGATGGAGGAATAAATAATGCTAAAACGGAAAATAGTAAAGTTACTTTGTAAAATGAATGAAAACAAAAATAAATTGACTTATCAGAAAATTATGCATATAATATTTAGCTAAAATTTTTTTAGTTTATCTTGATTATTATTTCAAAAGAGTATATCTTAATTAGCAGATAGATTTTTTATTCTTCAACATGAATAAATATCCAATCAACTATATTCGAGAAATGTATTCTCATACACAATAAATTATAAATAAAAGGAGTTACAATTTATGAAGAACAAGTTATTCATCATGATGCTGGTACTAGTAATAGGTGTACTTGCAGCATGTGGCACTAAAGACAATAATGCAAGCGATACAGGATCTACTACGGATACAGAGGGTAAGCAAGTATTAAAAGTTGGTACATCAGCTGACTATGCGCCATTTGAATATGTGGATGCAGCAAAAGGCGAAGAAATTATTGGATTTGATATTGATCTAATCAAATTAGTTGGAGAAAAAATAGGCGTTGATATGCAAGTGCAAGATATGGACTTTAACAGTTTAGTGCCAGCACTACAAGCAGGGAAAATTGATGTCGTTATTTCTGGTATGACACCGAATCCAGAGCGTGAAAAAGTGGTAGATTTCTCAGATAAATATAATGAAACAGAGCAAGTAATCCTTGTTAAAAAGGATAGCGGTATTAAAAAAGAAGCTGACTTAGCTGGTAAAAAAATAGGTGTACAAACTGCATCTATTCAGGAAAACTTAGGTAATGAAATTGCGAAAAAGGTTGATGTAACAGTAGAAGGACGTACGCGAATCCCTGAGATTGTGCAAGATATGATGTCTAAACGTTTAGACGCAGGTATTTTAGAGGGTGGCGTTGCGAAAGGCTATTTAAAAACGAATGATCAATTAGAGGCTTTCCCAGTGGAAGAACAGCCTGAAGATTTCAAAGCAATCGCTGTTCCAAAAGGGAGCGATTTAAAAGATAAAATTAATAAAGCTTTAAAAGAGCTAGCTGAAGAAGGCAAAATCAAAGAGTTAGAAGAAAAATGGTTAGAAAAAGTTGAATAATAATTGCGTGCGATAGCTCTACTTTTGGGCTATCGCTTGTGCTTTTCATTATTATCCTTTAAGCCTCTTCTAAATTTGTGTTTGGTACAAAAAACAAAGCTACATCATGATGAAAAAGAAAGGAGGGAGCGCTGTGAATTTAGATTTTACAGCTATCGTTCCCTCTATTCCTTATATTTTAAAAGGGATAGGTGTTACACTTCAAATTGCAATCGGTGCATCCATCATTGGTTTTATCGTAGGTATACTTTTAGCATTATGTAAAATTGGTAAAGTGAATTTTTTACGTTGGTTTGCTGATTTCTATACGTCGATTTTCCGCGGTACACCTCTTGTATTACAATTACTAATTATTTATTATGCAGTACCGCAATTACTAGATATCCAAATTGAGCCTATTCCAACAGCTATTATTGCTTTTGGTTTAAATTCAGGTGCATATATTTCGGAGATTATCCGTGCTGGTATCAATGCAGTTGATAAAGGACAAATGGAAGCTGCACAAGCATTGGGTATTCCATATGCAAAAATGATGAAGGATATTATTATTCCGCAAGCAGTAAAAAATATTTTACCATCCTTAGTAAATGAATTTATTACATTAAATAAAGAAACAGCAGTTGTGACAGTAATCAGTGCATTAGATATTATGCGTCGTGCCTACATTGTAGGAGGTTCGACATACCGTTATCTTGAGCCACTACTTTTTGCAGGGGTAATCTATTACATCATGACGCTTGTTTTAACGTTCCTTGGTAAACGAATCGAGAAAGGAATGAGAAAAAGTGATTAAAATTGAAGATTTACACAAATCTTATGGGCAGAATGAAGTATTAAAGGGTATATCAACTGAAGTTAAAGAAAAAGAAGTAATTGCTATTATTGGACCTTCAGGATCAGGTAAATCGACATTTCTTCGTTGCTTAAATTTATTAGAAACTCCGACAAGTGGGAAGGTAACGATTGCAGGGGATGTCCTGACAGATAAAGGGACAAATATAATGAAAATACGTGAAGAAGTAGGTATGGTATTTCAGCATTTTCATCTTTTCCCTCATAAAACTGTGCTTGAAAATTTAACATATGCGCCAATCAATGTGAAGGGTTTGGATAAGGCTACAGCTATCAACAAAGCAGAAGAGTTACTAAAGAAAGTAGGTCTGTTTGAGAAGCGTCTAGAATATCCAAATCGTTTATCGGGAGGACAAAAGCAACGTGTTGCTATTGCGCGAGCACTTGCCATGGACCCTAAAGTTATATTATTTGATGAGCCTACATCGGCACTTGACCCTGAAATGGTTAAAGAGGTATTGGCTGTTATGAAAAACCTCGCAGATTCTGGGATGACCATGTTGATTGTGACACATGAGATGGGCTTTGCTCGTGAGGTTGCTGATCGTATTCTTTTCCTTGATGGCGGCAAGCTCATTGAGGATGCTCCTCCAGAACAGTTTTTTTCAGCGCCATCAACACAGCGTGCAAAGGATTTTTTAGAAAAGGTTTTATAAAAAATAAAAGGCATTTAGCTCCCCGTCTAGGCGAATGCTAAATGTCTTTTTTATTGAATGGACAGTTCAAATTGAGCCTGTAAGGTTTCTAAAGTAAATAGCTCCTCAATATGATAGGCTCCTGATGGATGATTGTTGTTAAGGAGTTCTTTCGCAATAAATGCTGCAACTTTCGCTGTTACGAGAGATTCATCGCGTTCTAGAAAGTCTAATGTATAACTTGTTTCTTTGTGATGTTTTTTTCCAATGGCTTGTATTTGTATACCACATACATCAGAACCAATTTTAATTTTTTGAATAAGTGAAGCGAGCAAGGTTTGGATACGGTCAAATTTTAATAAGTAAGCAATTCTACTTTTTTGTAAAAAGGATACAAATCTATTGAGCGACTCTACATCAAAACCTAATCTTGTTTCGATAGGAATAGAAGGAAAATGCTTTGTTAATGTGTGCTGGTCAGAGAAATTAAATTGATACACACTACGCTTTCCAAATTTCTTAAATTTCACGGTTCTCTTATTAGTGAAATTAGCAACTCTCTGATTGTTGTAGCTACTGAACGGTGTATTTAATTGATGCAATATCCAAAGAATTGCTGCAGTGCCATGCGTATCGCCTGCGCCGAGTAAGATAGAAATATGCAGCTCCTCTACGGAGGATAATTGCTTTGCAGCATGCATGGCCATTAAATTTGTCAATCCTGGAGCCATACCAACACTAAATACGGCTGTGGAATGATTCTGTTCAGCTAGTAAGTGGAGTGCCTCTAACTTTTTAAGAAAGGTATAGCTTGCAGTAATATCGATATACATAATCCCTTCATTTAAGCAAAGCTGCGCAAATGCAGTATCTTTTTGCTCTAAACACATAATGACCAGTGCTACATTATCTAATTGCTCTGGGTGCACTTTTTTCGACACATCCAATTGTAGAGGTCTTACTAAGTTATTGTGCTGGGCGCAGAAATGCTTTGCCTTTTCTATATTTCTTCCGGCAATCCATATTCTGTTAGGATAGCTTTGCAACAATAATTTTGCAATTTTCCCTCCCACTTCACCATAGCCTCCGATGATTAAGATATTCCCATTTTTCATAAAGTAGTTTCTCCCTTAATAGCGACTAAAGCGTCAATCATATGTGTTTTAAAATATGGAAGGATTGTCGTAAAACCAGCCTCTTTCAGCAAATCAATAAGCAATTCAAGAGTAATCGGGTGAGTTGTCATGCGAAAGGATTGTTCAAAGCGTTCCCAATGATCCTCGCTTATTCCGTTATGAAGCATGGAACTTCGCCAATAACGAAGCTCGTGTTTGAATGTTTGGGAAGTTAAATCAGCATTAATCGATGAGATAAATAACACACCATTTTCATTTAAGCTATCCGCAATTTTTTGAAGCATTGCCCTCTTCTGGTCCAAGTCTTCAATAAAATGTAAAACTAAATGACAACTAGCTACATCGAATAACTCATTCACTCTTAGGGAGAGTAAATCCTTCTCAAGCCACTTAATAGTAAGCTCGTGTGGTAGCGATTCAATTTGTTTAGCAGCCAGATCCAGCATTACCTTTGAGATATCGACTGCTGTGAAATGGGCAGAAGGAAAGGATTTGCCTAATGTGAGTAATTCCTGTCCGCCACCAGCACCTACTACTAAAAATTTATTTGCAGCAGTAAAATTGTGAAGTATACTGGCCATCATGTCATAGATAAGATCATAGCCTATGATTTTTTGTCGAATGGACTGTTGATATGTGTTGACAGAAGGACTGTCCCAGTTATGTAAAGATCTATTCATTAAAATACCTCCAAAATAATTAATTTCTATGCGTTAAGATTCCGAGAGCAATTCCTTCATCTTTAAGCAATCATTCGGATGAAAGGCTGATGATTGTTTAGTGAAGTCACCCAGTATTTGTGTAGGACTATTCCCAAAAATAAGTATTCGTTGTCCAAGAAAAAGAGCCTCGTGTAAATCATGTGTCACTAATAAAACGGTTGGTTGATAGTCCAACCAAAGTGTATGGACTAACTGCAACATTTCCTTTTTTAAACGGACATCCAGTGACTGGAATGGTTCATCCATTAATAAAAGAGCTGGTTGATTAACCATCGCTCGAATAAGTGAGACTCGCTGTTTCATACCTCCACTTAATTGATGCGGATAGTGTGCTTTATTGTGATAGAGCCCTGCAATTTTTAATAATTGATTTATCCGTTCCACATCAACTGTCTCACTGACCCATGCAATATTTTCAAATACGGTGAGACTAGGAAGAAGACGTGGCTCCTGAAAAACATAGCCTAAAGATCCAGTAGGAGAGCTTATTAGCCCTGAATCGGGTGATATAAACTTTGCAATAAGCCTTAATAATGTCGTTTTTCCGATACCTGAAGAGCCTAAAATACATGTCACTGTTTGAGGGGCAATTTGTAATTGAAACTGCTTAAAAATTTCCTTTTGATTTCTTGAAAAGGATAGATTCTCAAGGATTAACATAGGCTAAGCTCCTTTCTAAAGATGTACAGGAATAATACTAGATAGATTGCTTTAGTAGTCTTTGTAGGAAAAACTCCATAGCTAGACCAACTAATGCAAGTATGATCGTCCAGGCAAACACTGTTGGGGTATCAAAGAAAACACGTGCTTGACTAAGCTGCTGACCAATCCCTCCATGACCCACAATTAACTCTGACATGACAATTGTCTTCCACCCCATTCCAACTGCTATTAATAGGGCTGAATGTAAGTAAGGTGATAATTGTGGAAAATAAATATCTCTTATCACTTTCTTACGAGAAACTCTAAAACATTGAGCTATTTCGAGCAGTTCTTGAGGAGTTTGAAGTATCCCTTTCATGACATTAAAGAAAAAGATAGGCACTAAAGTGACGAAAATAATAAAGATTTGAGCACCACCCTGTTCTCCAAACCATAAAACCGTAAATAACATCCATGAAACGGGAGGGATGGATTGAGCTAATGTAATAAGCGGTTTTATAAAATCCTTTAACTTATTTGATAAACCTGCTGCGATTCCTAAAATACTACCCAATAACAAAGACAGCAGTATTCCAATAAGAAAGGACAGTATTGTAATAAAAAAGGCGGACCAAAACACAGGGTTTCCTAATAGTTTGAATAAGACAGAAACAACTACAATAGGGCTAGGTAATAGTACGTCAGGATAATTAGTAGCTAATATAATCCAGAAAAGTATTAGTACGATCATGCTACCTGTTGAACGAAGTAGACTATTCATTGTAATAGAAGTCTTCATTAGGTAATGCACCACCTATAGAGTCAGGTGCAATCTCTAGTAAAATCTTAAAATAAGCTTCTGTTTCATTCCGCGCTTGTTGAGCTGTTTGAAAGTGTAAGGAGCTATTTGTTAATGCACTTTCCATGATTTTTTCATTGCTTTTGAAAAAATCACTCAATAAGGGCAAGGAAACATCAGGCTGTTGATATAAATCAGTAATTGCTTGTTCAGAAAGCGCTTGAAATTGTTTAATAGCATGTTGGTTACTAGATGCCCAAGCCTTATTTACAAAAATACCGGTTTGAGGTAATTGTTTGCTAAATTGTTTCTGCCATACTTCTTCAAAATTGATGGCAATATGTAAATCTGTCTGTAAATTAGCTTGCACTATACTTAACAATGGCTCTGGAATAACAACATGTTGAATAGCTCCTGATGCTAGTTGTTGACCAATTTCAGATAGATTGACAAAGGAGAGCTTAACACCTGGGATATTATTTTGAGCAATTAAGTAATTTGTTAAAATATCTGGTGGACCACCTTGACTAGGTACGAAAATAGTTTGATGTGCTAAATCTTCTAATTTTTGAACCTTGTCATACGTAGAAACAAGAAACATAGAGCCAAATGTATTGACTTGAATAAGCTGTAAAGGCATACCTTTTGCATATAGATTTGCCCCCATATTAAGAGGAAGTGCAATAAATTGTGCTTGTTTTTTTTGTATTTGAGCTAAAAGGGTATCTGCTGTTTCCCAGGTAATAAGTTCAATATCCTTCTGTTGCTCTGCCAATAAGATACTTGGAAAAATAGCTGGCGATTTAGGTGCACTAATAGTAGCTTTAAGAGTTTGCTGTTCTTCTGAATTCTGATCCCCCGTGGTTGCTTGAGATGATTTCTCTGAGCAGCCACTAATAACGGCAGTTGTTAGTAAGACAATAAAAAATAAAAAATAAAATTTCTTCAAAATAGTATTCCTCCTTGTTGAACTTCTGTACAATTCAATTAAGAATTATTCTCAATTATAAACTTTCGGAAAAAAAGAACTATCCCATATTTCTGGGGGGAGGTAGGTTTTTATGAAGGAAGCACACTATTGGCAAAGAAAATCTGAACAATGCTTCAAGCACAGCAAAAATTCATTTGAATATCGTCAATTGATGATAGAAGCTCTAAGAACACATATAAATTTTGATGCTTATTGCTGTACATTAACGGATGCACATACACTTTTTTCAGTAGGAGCAGTCACAGAAAAATCAATAGAGGCGATTCATCAGAAGATTATGGAGTTGGAATATACGACAGAAGATGTAAATAGATATGGATTCTTAGTTCAAAGTGGGCAAAACATAGGCAGGTTAAGCGATTCCTCAAGTCGAAGCTTTCGCTATAGAGAAGTTTTAATGCCCAATGGTTTTAGTGATGAAATAAGAGCTGCATTAATTTATCAAGGACAATGCTATGGTTTTTTAACACTATTCAAAAGAGCTGAAAATGAACAGCCTTTATTTAAAGATCAAGATGTGATGCTTATAAAAAGACTGATGCCAATTATGGGTGAATCATTAAAGAAGTTCTATCATTATATTATTGAGGAGAGGATTCCAGCTGTAGAACGGGAACAAGGCATTGTTATTTTTGATAAAGGGTTAAAAATTCTTTCAAGTAATACCAAAGCTTGTGAATTGCTAGCCATTTTAAGAAAGTATGAAAGTTTAGCAGAAATTCAAGTTCCTAAGCCTATTCAAGCTATCTGTGCAAAATTACTTGCTGACAAGTACAATTCAAATACTTCTTTAATAGTACCTATCAAAGATACAGGCTATATTGCTATTCGGGCTTCACTTTTGCTGACAAGCCAACAAGAACAGCAAATTGCTTTATTAATAAATGAAGCATCATCAAGAGAAATGCTCAATTTCTTAATAACAGCCTATAATCTTACCACTAGAGAAAAGGAAGTAGTATTTGAAGTTATTAAAGGGATTCCTACAAAAGAGATTGCTTATAATCTTGATATTTCAATCTACACGGTACAAGATCATTTAAAGGTAATTTTTCAAAAAGTAAATGTCTCAAATCGAAATGAGCTAGTATGGAAGATCTTTTCCCGATTCCAATTAGATTAATAAGGTGAACAATCAAAAGAATCTGCTAGCTTTCTAGCAGATTCTTCATTGTGTTGAAAAAAATGATGTCAACTTTTCCCTATCTTTCATACTTAGCTGTAGTGAACAAAATAGCCCGTTATTTGTATTACTAGAGAAAGAATAGGCTTTTTTTCATTGTAGAGAAGTGATGGGTGACAACACCTCTTCATAAAGAGTAGTGAAGACCTCCACCTTATTTGAAAACCTTTGCTAAAAAGGTAACACTTTTGTGGGGCGGATTGGAAGGCTACTTGACTCCGGTGGGATAGCGAGACAGGCGAACCCTGCATGGAATGGAAGCGGATCAGCGCTCGCCTACAGGAAAGTAAGTATAAAGGAATTAAATCCATTTGATAGTTAAAAAGAAGCCAATAACTATACTTTAGCTACTAGTATCACTAATCATAATAAAAGGTTAAGAAAAATTAACCTAAAAAATGGAATAAATTCATAGTGAAATCTATTGACCTATAATATAATGAAAAAAAGGCTAAAAGCCACAAAATAAATGCAATAACAGACTTTTTATTTGGGTATTAAGTATTATTTATTACTAGGATTTTAAAAATCTGAATTTTGCGATAAATGAAGTATGGGAGATATAGGATATGACTCTATAATTAGTAAGCTATTCAAGAAAAGAAGGGGGCGAAAGGATGGAAGTAGAGCTTAAGTCTATTACGAAAGACGACGAGCCATTCCTTTACGAAGTCTATGCTTCTTCTCGTAGGAAAGAAATAGATTCATGGGGATGGTCTGCTGAACAAATACAGCACTTTTTAGAAATGCAGTGGTGCGCACAGCAAACCTCATATAGACAACAATTTCCACATGCAAGCCATTGTATTATTACTTCAGATGAGCAATATGTTGGAAGATTATTAACAGAAGATTTACCTGAGCAACTACATATAATTGATATTTCTATTTTGCCAAGTTTTCAAGGTAATGGAGTAGGATCTTATCTCATTAGCAATCTTCAGCAAAAGGCAAAAGAAGAAAATAAACCAGTGATATTACAAGTTCTTCATACAAATCCTGCAAGAAATCTATATGAGAGACTAGGATTTCATGTAGTGTCAACTGATGAACTCTATTTAAAAATGAGGTGGCAATAAACGTATCAAGTCTTTTAAAGCTGATTCCCGTCCATTATGAAAGACTAAAGAGAGGTGAATGTGGAGTGCCAATATCAAATTCGGCTTTACAGACATATGAAGAAAATTTACGGCAAACGATTCAGTACTTTTTTAATTTAGAGGGACAAATCGAAAATGTCATTGTACACATTGACAGCAGTATCAAAAACTATATTCAAAAAAAAGAAAGGAGATTTTTATTAGCAAGTAAAAAGAAAGAAAAACATCTCGAAGAAGTAAGAATACTACAATCGGATTTACAAAAATCTTTAATTGGTATGGCACATATTAAACAGCTACTTGTCAATGAAATAAACACTTTGCAAAAAAATAACAGAGAATTACAGCAAACTTTTAAGGAAATGCTTCCCCTACTTCCATTTGCAGTATCAAGCATCCCTTTTGAGACAAGTTTTTCTTCAAATGTTCAATTCAACATATTGCTGTCCCTCTTAATTGAAAAAGAGATAGTAACAAAATTACCCCTTCTAACTGCAACAATTGAATCGAGTCAAGTAAATGAAATAATAGTAACCCTAGACAATTTTGATGTGAACATAAAAGAGCAAATAAATGAAGCAAAAAGCAGTGTTGCTAAATTAATGTCAATCATTATGGATACTGAAAATGAATTGGACAAACTATTTGGCGATGTCGTCTCTAATTTAAATCAAAGTGATAAGTTGTCAGAATCGCCCTATACGCAACAGGATGTCATTACAGAGATTAAGAGCAAGGGAGAGCAGTTGAAAATATGGGCGGACCATTATCAAATGCTTCATACAATGTTTGAAAAAGATATGGAATTCCAAGAAGCTATACATCTAACGGCAAAAGTATTAAGCGAAAGTTTAGAGGAACCAGCACAAATCTATCAAAACCAGAGAGTTTTACAAGGAGCTTATCTACTCGAAACAGGTGCGAACTATGTGACATTAGCACAAGATGTAAAGCTATCAGAACAACAGGCAAAGCTGTTAGTAGCAGCATACTTATTGCTAAACCAAGAGAGCATAGCAGTAGTTGCTGAAGAAGTGAATTTAGAATTTATGGAGATTGAAGCTTTTTATAAAGAAAATAAAGAATTATTTTCTTTAATTATTTCCTAATCAGAAAGGAGAAAATGCTATGCCAATTTCGGAATATCAATTAGACAACTATGTAAAGGAACTTCAACCCAGTATTAAAAATATAATTGAACTAGAAGACAAGCTTGGAAAAGCCGGTGGAGATATAGACAGTATTTTATCTAAATTAAAAGATGAAGGATTTGACCTAGGTGCATGGCTTGGTGACAATCTATTTCGGACAGATAACCCGAAAAGGAAAGAAACAGCTATTCAACTGTTAAATGACTTAAACAATGAATTAAGTAATGCAAAAATTGATTTAAATATTTTAAAGCATGATATCCAAGATGAATTAAATACTTTATTAAAAGAGTATGGGGATTGGAAAACTTACTTTGATAATAGGTTACCATTTATTGCGTTTTCCATAGCTGTACCTAAATTCCAGGCTTTTAATCCCTTTCATCGATTAATGCTAGGGTTTGTATTAACCGTCGTATTGAAAGATATATTACTACCAATATTTGAGGTATTAGGGTTAGGTGTTGTAGGTCTTATTGTTGTGGTGGTGTTAATAGATGGAATAATTCAAGGCGAAAAAAGAATGGAGCTATTTGAAAATATCCAAAAAGAAACAAAGGCTGCGATGGAGGATGTTAAAAAGTTAAGACAGGATATCAATGATGTGCAGGTGCAAGTAAATGCCTTTTTTGAAGATGTGGCAAAGAGCTTTCAAGAAACAGGCTTGTTAACAAAGCCATATACAAACCATCAGGAGCTAGTATCGTTCGTTAAACAACAGGCTGGCACATTAAGACGTTGGTCGGATCAATATGATTCGATGAAGCGAATGATTAATAAAGGCTTAGATATTGAATTTTCAGCAGAAGTTGTTGCTGCAAATCTAGTAAATAAACAAGATGATGAAAATGAATTAGACAATTACAGCAAACTGTTAATGGGTGCCTACCTTATTGAAATGGGAGAGCAAAATAGTGTAGTTTCTCAAAAGCTTGATATGTCCCTAGAAAGAATTAAAAAAGTAAAAGCAACCTACATGTTATTTAAAATGCATACACCAGATGAAATTGCACAAGTCTTGGAAATGGATGTAAACGAGGTCATGACAATTCAAGAGACAAATAGCGATTTAATAGCAATTGTTAGCTAAAAAATAATTTTAGAATGGATGGATAATATGGCGATTACAGAAGCGACATTAGCAACCTATGTAGAAGAATTACAACCTTCCCTAAAAAATATTTATGAGGTAGAAGACAAGCTGGCTGAATGTAAAGAGGGAATTGATAGTATCATTTCTAAGCTATTGGACGAAGATTTAGAGATTAGTGCTTGGATTGGAGACCATATATTTCGTACAGATAATCCAGAGCGAAAGGCACAAGCAATTAAGCTTTTAAAAGAGCTGAAAAGTGAGTTAAGTGGAACATCAATTGACTTAAATATTTTAAAGCATGATATCCAAGATGATTTAAATAGTTTGCTAATGGAATTCCTAGAATGGAGAAAGTGCTTTAAAAATACGTTGCCATTGATTTCTTTATCAATCGTTGTGCCTTCTTATAAAAAAATCACTTTAGATAAATATGTTGCGCTTACATTATTTGTTGTGAATCAATGGATTGGAAAAATAAAAGTGCTGGATAGCTTAGTAGCAAAACTTGGTACGCTTGGCGCAATAGCAGCTGTCCTTTATCTTATTACAGGAATTATTCAAGGGGAATTACGCAAAGAGTATTTTGAAAATATTCAAGCAGAAACGAATAAGGCAAAAGAGGATTTAACTAAGACAAAAGAAGAGATTAATCGTGGCCAAAGTCAAGTTAATGCTTTCTTTAAGGATCTTGCAAAGACTTTTAAGGAGACGGGACTTTTACACGATACGGATGTAAATCATCGAGAGCTTGTTTTCCTAGTAAAGGAACAAAACTATACATTACGCAAATGGGCGGATCAATTTAATGCTATGAAAAGGATGCATGAAAAAGGGATGGATTTATCCGTAGCAGCGAGTATAGCTGCAGAAGCATTATGTAAAAACGTTGTGGACCAAAATGAGTTACAAAAAGTCACTAATACTTTATTAGGTTCGTATTTGATTGAGAACCATACGGATTTAGCTGAAATCTCCAATATTTTAAAAGTCTCTGGAGATCAAGCAAAGAAAATAAAAGCTATGTATATGTTATTTACAAAGCATACACCATCCGAGATAGCAAGAGTTTTAGAAATGGAAATTCAAGAAATCGAAGCTATACAAGAAGAAAATAAGGATATTTTAGCGAGTGTTGCTTAATATTGTTTGAAATTTCAGGAAAGAGGTGAGTGGCAAAGCAAAAATGAAAGATAAAGTGAAATTGCGAGTGGCATTAAGTGAAGAGGAAGATACCCTTTATTCATTATTTGTATCTACAAGAAAAAATGAATTTGCCATATTAGAATTGGATGAGCAACAAATAGAAGGTTTATTACGTATGCAATACGATGCTCAAAAAGCTTCTTATCAGCAACAATTTCCTAATGCCAAATATGAAATCATAATGTATGAAGGTGTAGGTATTGGTAGATTAATAACCGAGGTACAGCAAGAAGCAATACGTCTGATTGATATTTTCATACTTTCTGAATTTAGAGGTAGAGGAATCTGTACAGTGCTATTGAGGGAATTTCAGCATGTAGCTGCTGAATCTAGATTGCCAATAGAATTAACTGTGTTGATGGGGAATCCTGCACAGAGGTTGTATGAGAGATGTGGGTTTGTTGTTACCGGAGAGGTAGTGCCGCATGTGATGATGGCGTGGCATAGGAAATAATGAATGTTTCTTTGAACTTACTAAGTAGTTTTGTCATTGGAGTTAAAGTGAGGGAACTGCCGATTTTTAAATGATTGGAATACTTATACGATTTTTAAGTTAACTATGAGTGTCGGAGAACCTTTCAAGCGTATTTGTATTAAAGGAAATTTCCCTCAGTAAGAATAAATAAAATTAAAGTGAGGTATAAAATTATGGCCGAAATGTATATGGGATCTATTGTTGCATGGCCAGCACCATTTGCTCCAAAGTACTGGGCATTTTGCAACGGTCAAGAACTTCCAATTCAACAGAATCAAGCTTTATTTGCTGTATTAGGAAATCGATATGGTGGAGACGGAAAGAATACTTTTTGTTTACCAAACTTAAATGGACGTGTGCCAGGAGGCGCGTGTGGGAATGGGGGAATGGGAGGAACTATACCACAAGGAGTCACTCCGTGTAATCTAGGACAGACTGGCGGTGTGGAGAAAATAACCCTTTCTCCATTAAATATGCCACAACATACTCATAGTGCAACTACGTCTACATCTAATCTAACAGTAAGTAATATGAACGTTGCAATCCCAGCCTCCTCTCAAGGGGGAGGAAGTAATTCACCAAATAATGCAAGCCTTGCAGCCTCTGTAGATCAAGGTATGGGAACAGCAGATTTTTATACAGCGGGAACTACGGATACAAACTTGAAGCCATTTTCTGTCTCAGGTGGAACAGTGAGTGGGAATGTAACAACCACGATTGCGCCAGCGGGACAATTGGCGCCTTCTGCATTGGATATTCGGCAGCCTTTCCAAGCATTGAATTTTATCATATGTATTCAGGGGATATTTCCTAGTCAACAGTAGGTGTTGCAAAATGCTAGGTTCATATAACATTTCTTTATTTGATACATAGAAGGAATAGTTTTGTTGGAGGAGATATTTATGAGACAACGTTATAAGAAAATAGTAAGTATCCTACTAATCTTTCTATTATTTTTTCAATGGATACCCAGTACATTTGCTGATTTTACACTAGCAACACCACCAAGTGTAAACTATAAAGCAGTGGCTTATGGTGATGGTAAATATGTAGTTACTGATACTACTGGTAAGGCTTATTATTCAACAAATGGATCATCATGGACACAATCAACTATTATAACTTCCTTACAAACAATTAACTCAGTAGTTTATGAAAATAATCATTTTATGGCAGTTGACAATTCATCTAATTTTTATACGTCATCAGATGGGCAAACATGGACAACAGCTACTTCAGTAGATAGTAGCACCCCTCTTCATTCAGTAACATATGGATATAATAAATATGTTACTGTTGGTAATTTAGGTAATATGTATGTTTCAAGCAATGGGGTGACATGGCAAAAAAAAACCCCACAGACAAATCATCTTTATGGTGTAATATACGCTAATAATCAATTCGTCGCAGTAGGTGCTGGTGGAACGATATTAACATCTCCAGATGGGGAAAATTGGTTATTGCAAACCTCTAATACCAAAAATATTTTAAGATCTGTAATTTATGCAAATGGTCAATATGTGGTCGTTGGTCAAAATGGAACGATTCTCACCTCACCAGATGGGGTATATTGGACAATTCAATACAATTTACCAGTAGATGCAATGTCTTTCCTCTTAACTAGTGTATCTTATGGAAATGGTCATTATGTAACAGTTGCAGCTTCTGGTAAAGTATATTACTCTAAAAATGGAATAAATTGGTATGAACAAGCGGTTGGTTTAGGTAAAACTATTTTACAGGGGGTTACTTATGGAAATGGCCAGTTTGTAGTAGTTGGTAATAGTGGAACTATACTGTATGGGAATCCAGATGTACCGACTCAAGCACCCGCAGTTATAACCTTAACCCCAGCGACAAATATTACGAGTACAGGTGCAACGGTAGGTGGGGAGGTAACTTTTGATGGAGGGGCCGAGATTACAGAACGTGGAATTGTGTATTCAACGAGTACCGAACCAACTACGGAGAATAGTGAGAAAGTAACTGCTATTGGAACAACGGGAGCGTTTAGTGTCGATCTATCAGGTCTTAATCCAAGTAGTACTTATTATTACCGAGCGTACGCGAAAAATTCGGTGGGGACTAGTTATGGTGAAAATGAGATGTTTGAGACACTAACTGTTTTGCCAGAATTGGGAGGCACGGTAAGCATCACAGGAGAGGCTAAGTATGATGGTGTGCTAACCGCGGATATTAGTGGTATCACGTATACACCAACAACGACAGCGGATGTGCCAACCTATCAATGGTATAGAGGGAACACGGTAATTCCAGGAGCGACCTCATTCACATATACGTTGGCAGAGGCCGATATCGGTGAGAAACTCAAGGTTACAGTTAGTGCCGATGGAACGCATGCGACAGGAAGTGTAACGAGTGGAGCGACGGCAACTGTGGAAAAAGCGAATGGTCCAAGTGCACCGTCAGCACCAACTGAAGCCAGTAAAACGCCGACAAGTATTACGCTAAATGGAGTAGCAGATCAAGAATACAGTAGAGATAACGGGACGACCTGGCAGGATAGTCCAATCTTTAGTGGACTCACTTCAGATACGGAATATATTTTTATCACGAGAGTGAGAGAAACTGCGACTCATAAGGCATCACTAGTAAGTGCAGAGGCACCAATCCAAACTCAACCTGTAGCGATTCCAGTAATAGGAGGCACGGTAAGTATTGCAGGAGAGACACAGTATGGAAACGTATTAACCTCGGATATTAGTGGCATCACGTATACACCAATAACGGCATCAGATGTACCAACCTATCAATGGTATAGAGGGAACACGGTAATTCCAGGGGCGACCTCGTCCACGTATGCATTGGTAGAGGCGGATATTGGTGAGAAACTCAAGGTTACAGTTACTGCCGATGGAACGAATGCGACAGGAAGTGTAACGAGTGAAGTGACGGCAACTGTGGAAAAAGCAGATGGACCAAGTGCTCCATCAGCACCAACTGAAGCCAGTAAAACAACAACAAGTATTATGGTACATGGAGTAGCAGGTCAAGAATATAGTAAAGATAACGGGACGACCTGGCAGGATAGTCCGATCTTTAGTGAACTTACTCCTAATACTGGGTATATGTTTATCACGAGAGTGAAAGAAACGGCAACTCATAAAGCTTCGTCAGTGAGTATAGGAACACCGATCCAAACTCAACCTGTAGCGATTCCAGTAATAGGAGGCACGGTAAGCATCGCAGGAGAGACAAAGTATGGCAGCATGCTAACCGCAGATATTAGTGGGATCACATATACGTCAACGACGATAGAAGATGTGCCAACTTATCAATGGTATAGAGGGAACACGGCCATTTCAGGGGCGACCTCACCTACGTATACGTTAGTTCAAGCAGATATTGGTGAGACGATTAAAGTTACAGTCACTGCCGATGGAACGAATGCGACAGGGAGTATAACGAGTGGTGAAACAGCTTTCGTGGAAAAAGCGGATGGACCAAGTGCTCCGCCAGCCCCAACCGAAGCCAGTAAAACATCGACAAGTATTACGCTAAATGGGGAAGTAGGTCAAGAATATAGTAAAGATAACGGGGCAACGTGGCAGGATAGTCTAATTTTTAATGGACTAATCCCTGAAACGGAGTATACATTTATCACGAGAGTGAAGGAGACACCCACTCACAAGGCATCACTGGTAAGTACAGGAACATCGATCCAAACACAAACTCAACCTGTAGCGGTTCCAGAAATGGGAGGTACGATAAGTATCACGGGAGAGACGAAGTATGGAAGCGTGTTAACTGCAGATATTAGTGGGATCACGTATACGCCACCAACGACAGCAGATGCACCAACCTATGAATGGTATCGAGGGAACACGGCCATTTCAGGAGCGAACTCTTCCACATATATGTTGGTTCAAGCAGATATTGGAGAGACGATTAAAGTAAGAGCCAGTGCCGATGGAACAAATGCAACAGGAAGTGTAATGAGTGGGGAAACAACTATTGTGGAAAAAGTGGATGGACCAAGTGCTCCGCCAGCCCCAACTGTAGCCAGTAAAACATCGACAAATATTACGCTAAATGGGGTAGTAGGTCAAGAATATAGTAGAGATAACGGAACAACGTGGCAGGACAGTCCGATCTTTAGTGAACTAACGCCTGATACAGAGTATACGTTTATCACGAGAGTGAAAGAAACGGCGACGCACAAAGCTTCATTAGTAAGTGCAGGAACCCTAGAGAATACTTCTGTGATTAGTACGTTTACTATCACCTACAACGGCAATACAAACACAGGGGGCACTGCTCCAACAGATAGTGAAACGTATGAGCAAGGAGAAACTGTAACAGTTCTGGGTAATATAGGAAATCTAGTAAAAGTGGGTTACACGTTTGAGGGCTGGAACACGCAAGCAGATGGAAGAGGAATAGATTATGCATCAGCTTCAACTGTCCTTATGGGTAGTGGAAATATCATATTATATGCAAAATGGAATCCAGTGACTGTAACACATACGGTAAGCTTTGATGTAGCAGGGGGAAGTGCTGTCTCTAATCAGACGGTAGTACACGAAGGAAAAGCAAGTCAGCCAACAAAAGCGCCAACGAAAGCTGGCTATACATTTGGTGGCTGGTATACAAATAATGCCTACACAACACCATATAACTTTAATACTGTAATTACAGCAAACACAGTGATCTATGCAAAATGGATTAGTAATAATACAGGTGGCGATAATACTGATCCTTCACCAAATCCTGATTCAGGTTCATCAACACCTTCAACCAATGTAGAGGAAATTGTAGTAGATGTAGAATCTGGAAATGGTGATGTAGTTTCAAAAACAACGATAAAACGAGCAAAAAATGTAGAAAACACGATGAATGATGATGTCACATTAACAGCAGTAAGCGCCACAGAGACAATTAGGAAATTAAAGGAACAAGGGAATGATAAAGCAAGGATTATCATCCCAGACGAGAAGGATCAAGTAAATCAAGTCCAAGTGTCCATTCCGAAAAATGTGCTGTCAATTTTGCAAAATGGAGCAGTCCATCTCGAAATTGTTACCGATAACGTTAGAATTGAAGTGCCAAAAACTTCATTGGAAATGTTTAATGAGAATCTATACTTCCGACTCGTTCCTATAAAAGGGCATGATAAACAGCTAGAGATTGAAGAACAAGCCAAAAGGGAAACCGTTGTGCAGCAATTGGTAGAAGGTGGGGTTGTAAAGTTGCTTGGTCGTCCAATGACCATCGAAACCAATATGCAAAGCCGTCCTGTTAAATTAACAATGCCGTTGCCTACAGATTTAACAGATGGACAACTTGCCAATTTGGCGATCTTTATCGAGCATAGTGATGGCACAAAAGAAGTTGTACGTGGGAAGATTGTAGAATATCAAAAGGGAATAGGTTTACAGTTTGAGGTGAATAAGTTCTCCACCTTCTCCATTCTCTACTTACCAGAGAAGGAAGAAGTGAAGGAACCAACTACTGAGGGGGTTACCCATCTACCTTACATTCAAGGCTATCCAGATGGTACCTTCCGTCCAAATGCTCCTGTTACAAGGGCACAGATGGCAAGTATGTTTGCTCGTCAATTAACAGGTAACGCCATACCGCAAGCAAAGGCAACCTATACAGACACATTCCAACATGATGCTAAAGATGCAATCGAATTTGCGAAGGAAAAGGGTCTGTTTAAAGGGGTTACAGCAACGAACTTTAATCCAAACGGCTTGATTACGCGTGCACAGATGGCTACAGTGGCAGCCCGCTGGATAGAACAGCAATGTGTAGAACGTCCTGATGCAGATTTCTGTCCACCAACCTCACAAAGTGCAGTATTCAAAGATGTGAGTGTCCATCATTGGGCAGGGCAAGCAATTGATACTGTCAATGCAGCGGAAATTATGACAGGAATAACAGCAGATACATTCAATCCAGATGGATTTTTAACACGTGCACAAGCAGTGAAGGTATTAAATCGACTGTTTGAACGTCAAGTTCTTATTGAAGATCAAACACCATTATTTAAAGATGTTCCAAAACACCATTGGGCATTTTATGAGATTCAAGAAGCCGCAAAAAAATAACCAAAAAGAGGGTACGCGATTCGTAATGTAATCGCAGTGCCCTTCTTTTTCATGGCTCGAAATGGAATTTATATCCCGAACCCCTCACTGTTATAATCTTTGCTCTATGGCCAGCAACGGATTCTAGCTTTTTTCGTAAATTACTAATATGAACCTTCAATGCCTGTGTATGCCCGATACTTTCCTCTGCCCAAATAAGCTTATACAGCTCTGATGGGGGAAAAATTTGTCCTGGTCGTTGTGCTAGAAAGAAAAAAATTTGAAATTCCTTTGTAGATAGGGCTAATGCTGTGTTACCGATATATACTCTTCCAGAATGAACATGAAAGTGAAAATCCTCTATTATATGAGCTTCTTCCTCTATGTGGTGTACAGCAGCTTTAACATGAAATTGCTTTCTACGCATGGATATTCTCTTGATTGTCTTCATTAAACGCTCTTTCTCAATAGGCTTTAAAATATAGTCAACAGCCTGTACATTAAAAGCTTCTATTGCAAAACGTTCATATGCAGTGACAAATACAATGTCCATTAAAAAAGGAAGGTCTGCAATCTTACTAGCAAATTCAATACCATTCATTTCGGCCATATCTATATCTAAAAAAAGAATATCAGGTTTGAGTGTAGGGATGTTTGCAATAGCTTCTAGTGGATTTACGAATTTTCCGATAATAGTAACATCGCTATTATCATGTAACGTGGCTTCTAATAAATTGATTGCTAAAATTTCATCATCTACTATGATGGCTTTCAACATTTTTTCACCTCTTATCATCTAAATTTAGAATATTATGTAGCGCAACTGTACTAAATAAATTTTTCGTCATCAGTTTTATACTTGCCTGTAGCAATGGAAGCTGGATTCTGAAATTATTCGATTCTGTAAATTATGTAATTTATTAGTATGTAAAACACATTTATCGTCCAATCTAACTGGATCATTACTTACAATAAAGCAATTTTTTTCTCCTTTAACTGATTTAAGTTTATTAGTATTCTCGTACTTTAGTAAATGAGATGCATTTCCCATATCGTGATGTATTATGAGGGGATAATAAAATATGCCTTTCTACCCATAGTATAGCATGCCAATAGTTAACAAATAATAGATTAAAGCGTGTATCATAATCTAATGATAAAAATTTTAAGCTAAGTGTATTTGTGCATTTTGTGTATTTAAAGTGCATATACTTACAATCACTCTGTTTTTTGCTTATAATGAGAAAGTCAGAATTATTTCTGAAAAAAGTAGCCACAAAGTGAGCGATTGCGATTGAAAAAATTATTATATGGTATCTTCTTTGTTGTTTTTATAGTCATTTTTTTGTACGTAAACAATCACTGGCTAGTCGTAAGTAAACATGTGTTTGAATCAGATAGTGTGCCTGACAGCTTTGATGGGCTACGCATTGTACAAGTTTCGGATTTACATGACGCTGTCTTTGGTGACAAGCAACAAAAATTGATTGCTAAGGTAAAGGATACAAAGCCTGATTATATTTTTATCACAGGTGACGTGATCGATAGTAATCGCTATAATTTAAAACAAAGCCTACAAGCAGTGGAAGGACTAGTTAAAATAGCGGATGTTTATTATGTACTAGGAAACCATGAGGTAGCGACGAATAAGGTGAATGAAATTTATGAGGCGCTGTCATCGTTAGGGGTACATATTATGGCCAACGAATCGACCGTGTTAGAGCGCGACGGGGAGCGCTTGGCGATTGTTGGTATTGAGGATCCGTTAATGGGTAGAACAACAGAAGATATGCTGGACATTGCAACGGCCTATTTGCCAGACGATATGTTTAAGTTGTTACTAGCACATAGACCAGAATTATTTAATACGTATGTAAATTATCACATAAATTTAGTATTTTCGGGACATGCGCATGGTGGGCAAGTTCGTATTCCTGGGCTTGGAGGACTTGTGGCACCAGGACAGGGGCTGTTCCCAAAATATACAGCTGGTGTCTACGAAGCAGGCGCGACGAAAATGGTAGTTAGTAGAGGGTTGGGTAATAGCACAGTACCATATCGTATTTTTAATCTACCAGAAATTATTGTGATGGATCTAAAGAAAAAATAAGCACTGCGTAAAAATTTACGCAGTGCTTTCAATTTGTTTGCGTTCTATACGTTTAACGAGGTAAATACTTATTTCATATAAAATAATCATCGGTATTAATACGAGTAACTGACTTATAAAGTCTGGTGGCGTGATAACAGCGGAGCCTACGCCCATTGCGATATAAGACCAGCCTCGTATTTTTTTCATGGATTCAGCAGTCAGTACACCAATGGCTGATAAGAATAGGGCAACAATCGGTAACTCAAATAATAGACCAAGCGGTACTGTAGTCATGATTAAAAAGTGCATATATTCATTTGCTGATACCATGACATCGAAATTGGTAGCCCCAATGCTTACTAAGAATGTATAGCTAAGTGGGTTAACGACGAAATAGCCAAAAGCTACTCCTACTAAAAATAGAACTAACATGATTGGTGCATAGAGGCCTAAAAATCGACTTTCCTCTTCTTTTAAGCCTGGTTTAATAAAGCTCCAAAGAAAGTGGACGAGGAAAGGCATTGCAAGACCAAAAGCTAAAGTTGTTGAAATCGTCATGTAAAATTTAACTACTTCTAGTGGTCCTAAAATAACGAGTGAGTGACCTCGCGTTATGAATGGAAACCAAATATTAATAGTAGAAAAGACAACAATGAAAAATAAAATAAAAACTGTTAACCCTTTGATAATTTGCTTACGTAAATCACTAAGATGCTCCAATAATGAGGTAACAGGTATCAGGGGTTCATCTGACACATGATCCTCTTCAATTGCTACCGTAGGTATTTCAACTAAAGCCTCCACTGGCTTTGGAGGCTCGGCTTGTGGTTTATCTAGAGGGCTTAAATATTTTCTTTTTCCGTCTTCATATGGATCCATAGGAAACCCTCCTACGAAGCATCAGATTTTTTTTCGACCTTTTTTACGGTATCATCTTCATCATCCATAAGTCCCTTAGTAGACTTTTTAAATTCTGCAAACGTTTTGCCAACTGCTCCACCGATTTCTGGTAATTTTTTTGGGCCAAATACAATTAATACAATCACTAAAATAATGATTAATCCAGGTACTCCAATTGCTCCTAGACCTCCCATAAGTCTTGCCTCCTTTAGAATGATTTTTTTATACTAATGAACCACCTGATTGACTGTATTTGATGACTCCCTCAGCACAACGGTAGGCAAGTGCCCCTAATGTGCCTGTTGGATTATAACCACTATTGTGTGCAAAGTTGCCTGCACTTACTGCGAAAAGGTTATCAACATCCCAGTGCTGTAAGTAATTATTCACAACCCCTTGTTCTGGTGTTAAGCTCATCACCGTACCACCTGTATTATGCGTTGTTTGGTAAGGTACGATATTGTAATCGGTAATTTCCGCGTTAGGGACAATAGTTTTTGCACCCATTTCCTTCATAATGTCAGCTGCACGTGCAGAGATATATTTATGAAGAGCTCGATCCTGATCAGTAAAATTGTATGTTAACTGAGTTAATGGCAGCCCGTAAGCATCCTTATAGGTAGGGTCCAGTGATATATAGTTTTCCTTATGTGGCATAGATGCTCCTTGCGCACCAATCCCAAATGAGCGTGTATAGTAATAAATAGATTGCTTTTTAAATTCTGGTCCCCAAGTAGGCGTATCAGGCGGAGTTGGATTTGAGCCGATTGGTCGCGTACCTGTCTGTGTAAGTGCAATATTACCTCCGTGAATAAAATCTAAATCACTATGGTCAAAATTATCACCATTGTAATCGTCTATACACATGCCTAACGAACCTGCACCCATAAATGTATTGTATTGTTCCTCGAAGAACCCAGCAGCACCAGGCAAAATTTGATAGCAATAGTTTCTGCCAAGTGTTCCTTTGCCAGTAGTAGGGTCATATCTTTCACCAATGTCAGAGACCATTAATAGCTTGGCATTATTAAAGACATAACTAGTTAAAACAACAGCATTAGCTGGCTGAATGAATTCTTCTCCCGAAACAGTATCGATATATCTTACACCTGTAGCCTTGTTACCCTGCTTTAAAATTTCAACAACATTGGAATTAAAGCGTAAATCAAAATTCCCTGTCTTCAGGGCTGTAGGGACAACAGTAATTTCTGCGGACGACTTTGCACCATATTCGCATCCAAAGCGTTCACAAAAACCACAATATTGGCAAGCGTTGATTGTTTCGCCATCTGGATTTTTATAAACCTCTGATACATTAGCTGATGGAACCATATAAGGTGTTAGCTTCAGGTTTGTTGCAGCTTTTTCGAATTGTGCAAGCATAGGCGTTTTTTTCATAGGCGGTGTTGGATAGGGATTCGAACGCTTTCCACTAAATTTATTTTTATCATCACCCGAAATACCAGCTGTTTTCTCGAACTTATCGAAATAGGGCTCAAGCTGATCATATGTTAATCCCCAATCCTGAATCAGATAATCTGGTCCAAGCTTATTTGGTCCATAACGTTTATCTGTTAATGTCTTGATTTGAAAATCATAGGGTAAAAATCGATAAGTCATTCCATTCCAATGTGTTCCTGATCCACCCAGACCCTCTCCAAGTAAGAAGGAGCCAAGCTGACGCATTGGTAATGCCTTCATATTGCGATCATTCCGAAAGCTTACGGTCTCTTTAGAAAGATTTTGCATTAAATCATATCGGATGGCATAACGGTATTCGTCATGAACATTTAAATAATCCTCGGTCCCACGCTTTTGACCTCGCTCTAAACCGACTACCTTTAAGCCAGCTTTAGCACATTCAGCAGCGACAATACCGCCAGTCCAACCTACACCAACTGTTACAACGTCTACACTCGGTAATGTTTTAGCCATTTTGTATCCCCCCCTAGTGGTTGCCTAATGGATTAGGCTCAATTTTTTGGAACTTGGCATCTTCTATCTGTGTAATATAAGCCATCTGGTGACCAGGGAAGCCCTTCATACGCCAGCCATCCATATTGCGATTTCCTCCATACATAGGGTCAGAATAAGCTCCCTCTAATGTAGCTGCTCGTAATAATGTAAAAAAGAACGCGGAAGTAACCCCAACCATTTCTATGTCACCTTTTTGGAAGGCAGTTAATATTTCATCCATTTGTTTGCCATCTAAATCGTTAAAGCTTTTCTTATAACGCTTTTGTGCTTCATCCTCCATTTTTTGAATACCCTGTCTAAAAATTTCCGCTCGCGTTAAACGGCTTTGATAGCCTTGAGTTGGGGCACCAACATCAAATGGACCTTGCATATATTCTTTAGAGTTACTTCCATAATTTCCTGCAAGTTGATGATCGATAAAATAGGGAACGTCTAAACCAATAGCTCCTGGTCCCAAATCGTCCTCTGGGAAGATACGTTCAGTGGCCTTTGATAAGATACTAAAATCTTTTTCATTTCTGAAGAACATCTTAGCTTTTGGTGAGCCTGTGGCCTCATTCGTTGTTTCATGACCACCATGCTCTAGGGTAGAAGTACCTTTACCATGGATGTTGTAACCAACTAATCCTCCAATTAAACCACCACCGACTAATGTACCAGCAGCAATACCTGTAGTTTTTAAAAAGTCTCGACGAGAAACATTATTTTTGTCTGAACTCATGGAAATCCTCCCCTCAAAATGTGTTAAACGGATCCTATCTTTAATAATCAGCAAAAAATGTGAATTATAATCAATTTTTGTTGGAAAATGTTTTAATTACCTCTATTAGCATGGTGTACTCTCCTTTTTAATGACAAGAGGGATCTATGAATTGAAAATTTTGTAGAAAATTGTTAGCACTATAAAGGTAGTGTAAATGGTATTATTATACATTTATTAATCATATTGGAAAACTTTTGTTGACTTCTACTTTTAGTGACTTTACTCTGAAGTTATGCAAAAATATGCGGATTGTATAGCTAAAAATGGAAGAAGTGAGAAAAAGAGAAATGTGGTTAAAAGGTATTGGTGGTAAATTAATTGTTGCAATTATAGCTCTTGTATTTGTAACATGTGGCACGCTTGGGCTATCTACTTGGATAAATAGTACAAAAGCTGTGAATGAGCAAGTGGAATCTAATTTGGTATCTAGAGCAGAGGATGTTTCCCAATACATAGAAGAACACTTCCAATTAACACTAGTGGAGGTGGAAGCCATTGCAGAGCAAGAGGCAGTTCGGAGCATGGACTTTGAAAAGCAGAAGCAGTATCTATCGAAACGTCTTGCCAGTAATGAAAATTACTTAGGTTTTGGCATTATCAATGCTAATGGAGTTGCCCATTATCTGGATGATACAACAGCTGATCTAGGGGATCGTGATTACGTAAAAGAAGGTTTTACTGGTAAGTCGGTCATGTCTGACATTACGATTAGTCGTGTAACAGGTGAACCAGTCATTTTAATCGTTTCTCCAATTGACACAGTGACAGGTGAAAAAGCTTTATTATTAGCACGTATTGACGGCTATTACCTATCTAAAATTGTAGAAGGCATTAAGGTTGGAGACAGTGGCTATGCATTTATGTTAGATGCTAACGGAACAATTATTGGACATAATAATCATTCGTATGTGAAGGAGCAATACAATCCAATTAAGGAAGCAGACGAAACAGGTATCAAGACAGGAAGAGCAATGGCTGCTAAAGAAATGATTGCTAATGATAACGGTTATTTTTCTTTTGAAACGGAAGATACAGGAACTAGTCTAATGGGCTATCATACCCTCGATAATGGTTGGAAAATGGGGGTTATCGCATTAGAAGATGAGATGTTTTCAGGGCTTTCTAAGCTTAAGACGAACTTCATTGTCACTACGATCATAGTTTCAATACTTGGGCTATGCATCTCATTTGCCATTTCTCGCTCTGTTAGTAGACCACTTCGACATGTACTTCGCATTAGTGAGGGCTTATCGGAAGGAGACTTTACACAGGAAATTCCAGAAAAATATTTGAAACGTATTGATGAAATGGGAACGATGGCACGTGCATTAGATCGTATGACTGATAATATGCGGGAAATGATAGCCAAAGTGAGTCAAGAAGCAACGGCAGTGAATGAAGCTGCGTGTGATTTAATGGGAGATGTAAATGGAGTAACAAAGCGTTCAAAGCAAATTGCTGGTGCAATAAGTGAAGTAGATCGAGGGGCACAAAGCCAAACTGTGATGGCAGAGGAAAGTGCCTCAGCAATGGAACAAATGGCGATAGGGATACAAAATGTAGCTGAAGTTGCCTCCACAATTGCTTGTAATACAGATTTTATTTCCCAGAAAATTAGTGAAAGCAATCATGCAGTTCAACAATCCGTTTTACGTATGAATGAGATTCAGCAAGGCACAACAGATGAACTATCAATTATTCACAAGCTAGAAAAAGAGTCAGAAGAAATTAGCTTAATTTCAAAAATGATTACCGATATCTCCGATCAAACAAATTTATTGGCATTGAATGCCTCTATAGAAGCAGCACGGGCAGGAGATGCTGGTAAAGGCTTTGCCGTTGTAGCAGAAGAAGTTCGCAAGCTATCGGAGCAAACAGCAGAATCAGCTACTAAAATTAATGTGCTCATTGAAAGAGTTCAATCTTATACATTAGAAGTAGTAAAAGCAGCTGAATTTGGTGAAGATAATGTTGAGCGAGGTTTAGCTTCTATTGAGGCAGTGGGAGAACGCTTCGAGGAAATGGTTCAAGCAGTAGGAGAAATAGCAGGTCAAATTGAAGAAATGAATGCTTCAGCTGAACAAATGTCTGCCAATACGGAGGAAGTTTCCGCGTCTATGGAAGAAATGGCAGCTACTGCACATGCGGCAAGTGATTATGTGCATGAGGTAACAGATGCAACAGCGGAACAGTTGAAGACGGTAGCAGTAATGAACAATCAAACTGAAAAACTATCAGAAATGGCAAAACGTTTATATGAAGCCATTCAAAAATTTAAATATTAAATTAGAGAGGAGCTGTCTATTAATGACAGCTCCTCTCAGAGTGTTGAAAAACAAAACCATCCATACAATTTTTGTGAAAGGTCAAAATGGATTACCTCTCCATGCAGAGGATCGTCTGTCTAGCTATCCCACGAAAGTCAGGAATCCATCCACTCCACCTCATAAAAATGTTACCTTTTTAGCGAAGGCTTAATTGAAGGTGTTCACTACTCATTTTATGGAGAGGTGTGGTCAATCATCATTTCTCCCATTGAAAATAAGAGTCTATCCTTTCTCAAATTATACATTTGCTATTTTGTTCACAACGACTGTATGAAAGATAAGGAAAAGCCACTTTTACAGAATGGTTGATTGGAGTGGAGCCAGTGTCACTCCTAGGGGATTTAGCGTCACAGGTGAGACCCTGGAGCGACCGTAAGTGAATGAAGCGGCTCACCGGACGCCCCCTGGAAAGGACGCTGGCGTAACGGAAATCAATCACTTACCTTGTCAAAAAGTCTTTTTCGGCTAGTGACATTGTCTTTTTTCAATAACATAGGAGGAGCTGTCTATTAATAACAAACAGCTCCTCTATTATAATGTAATTAAGCGTCTTGCATCGCTGCTAGTAATTCTTCTTTCGAAACGGTGCAATCGCCACCGCCTTGTACCATTTGGTCACTTCCGCCACCCTTACCATTAATAAGCGGCAGTGCCTTTTGGGCAACATCCTTCATGCTTTTTGAAACATTATTACCTCTTGCTGCAACGAATTGTAGTTTGCCTTCATTTTCAGACACAAGTAGAGCTATTACATCTTTCTGTTCCGTAACAATCATACGGGCGATTTTTTGTAGCTCTTGCATTGTTCGCTGATTAAAAGCAGCCGTTACGACACCTTCGCTATTAACAAGTGCCTTTGCTTCATACGTGAGTAATTCCTCTTTCGCAGCAGCGAGTGCTTTTTCTGTAGTTTTTTGAGTAGATAAAACTTTTGTAAGTGCTGTGGCAGCATCAATCTCAGGGACACTTAATTGACGAGCAACGTCCGCTAATACTTTTTTCCGCATGCCAAGCTCAGTCAAAACGCGTTGACCACACACAAAAGAAACGCGCACATTGCCCTTCATTTTTTCAGTCCCTAATATTTTGATGGAACTAACTTGCCCTGTGGATGTAGGGTGAGTGCCACCACAACCGTTGTAATCAAAATTAGGGATAATCACAAGTCGAATGTCTCCCGTCACTGCAACTTCTTTACGAAGATTATAGTTGCCCAGCTCTTGCTCTGTAACCCAGATAGTTTGAATGGGGCGGTTCTCTAGAATAATGTCATTGGCTCTTGCTTCTGCCGCTGCAAGCTGTTGCTCAGAAATCGTTTCTATAGCAAGATCAATTGTTACTTGCTCACTGCCTAGATGAAAGCTTACAGTCTGCGCATTAAAAAGCTCTACAAAAGCAGCTGTTAAAATATGTTGCCCAGCATGCTGCTGCATATGATCGAATCGTCTTGGCCAATTTAGCTTGCCATGTACCACACCATCTAAAGTCGATAGATCACCTTCAATATAGTGACGAATTTCATCATCCACTTTTTCAACATCTATGACCTCCAACGCATTCAATGTACCTGTATCGTGAGGTTGACCACCACCAGTTGGATAGAAAGCGGTGTTCGATAGTACAACATAATGACGGTCGGATTCGTCAGTTCCTTTACTAATAATAGTTGCATCAAACTCTTGTAACATAACGTCTTGATAATATAATAGCTCTTTCATGAAAAAGCCTCCTCGTATGTAGGGAAATTTAGTTCTAAATTAATTCCATTTCATTGTGGCATAATTACTGACAGGTGTATACGAGTTTTCTAGTTGACCCATGCTGAAATTGATTTAATATAGAAAAGAACAGCTAAAGAAAAAGGAGCAAATATAATGGAAATTACACAATTCTCAATGGAAGAGATTTTAGACCCAACAAATATTATTGAAGGTAAGCGTTATGAATTTATTCTGGATGTAGAAATTGATGAAGAGGATGAGCTTTACCACGAAGCTGGCATTGAAATTCGTGTCCTAATTGGTGAAAAAGACGAAGAACCATTTATATTAAATTACTTCATCATGGAAAAGGCTGAAGGTGAATATTTAGACTTTGCATTAGAGGATGATGAACTAGAAGAAATTTTGACATTCTGTAAAGAAGAAATAGCGAAAGCATAGTAAGTAACAGGTAGAGAGTATAGATTCTTTACCTGTTTTTTTATTGAATTAAGGATTATGTAAGCTTGATGAAATATACATGTAGTATTGAAGGACTAAACTTAGTTTTAGTGTTCAGAAAATAGGGCAATTTAAAGAGAGAGGTGTTTCTATGTCAACGTACACGCAATCCATTTTTATAGCATTTTTCATAACTATTATTTTATCCTTTGTACTATTTATACCATGGCTGATTTATACGTATCGTAAGTATGGATACTTATCGATGTCCAAAACCATTATCATGTTCTCATTTATTTTTTACTTTTTATCAGCGCTTTGTTTAGTATTACTACCATTTCCGTCTACAAGAGATACTTGCTCACTTCAATCCGCGGACACCGTTCATACTAATTTGCGACTTTTTCAATTTGTTGATGATGTTTTAAAGGATAGTGGCGTTGTTGTCACAAATCCATCTACATGGCTTGCTATCACAAAACAGCAGGCATTTTTTCAAGCCTTCTTTAATTTCTTACTACTAATGCCATTCGGCGTTTACTTGCGATATTTTCTTAAAGAAAGAAGGTACTGGAAACGTGCATTTTTAATTAGCTTTTTGCTAACATTGTTTTATGAGGTCACACAAAGAACAGGCATTTATGGCATCTTTAATTGCGCATACCGAATCTTTGATGTCGATGACTTATTACTAAACAGTGTAGGTGCGCTCCTAGGTTTCTTCTTAGCACCAATTGTTTGGGCATTATTCCCCTCTCATGAAGAGGTTGAGGCTAAAGCTGCTGAAATGGAAAAAAATGATATTGTTAAGCCGATTTCTATTTTACTAGCATTGGCCATTGATTTATTTATCGTCCAATCAGTTTGGATGATTATTGGTGTTCTGACAGGGTATAGCGGTACTTTTGAATTCTTAGTGAAAATGGCTCTGTACGTGGTACTCTTTGGGGTGTTACCAAGTATGATGAATGGTGCAACACTCGGTATGAAGGTGATGCGTTTTACAATGGTCAACAAGAATGGCAAAAGTATTGTAAAGCAATCATGGCGTCGTTGTATTGCTATTATCGCTACCTTGTGTTTATCAGAAGCCATTACAACATTAGGTGACATCCAATTAGATATGGATTCACCATTTTATGTTCTACAAATTGTCATTTCTCTACTTGCCGCAATAGCAGGTTTTGCACTTACAATGATAATAGCTATTCATGTGGTACGGGTCATCGTAAGTGGTGGAAAACGACGTTTGTATATCGATCAATATGCAGATTTAATGGCAACAAGGAAAAAATAAGGGGGCTTGTAGAATGAAATACGTCATCATTGGTGGAGATGCTGCAGGTATGTCTGCAGCAATGGAAATCTATCGGAATGTTCCAGGAGCAGAAATAACTACTTTAGAACGTGGTTTTATTTATTCATATGGGCAATGTGGATTGCCTTATGTTGTAGATGGTCGTATTTCATCAACCAAACGTTTAATTGCAAGAGATGTCGAAACTTTTCGAGATAAGTATGGCATTGATGCAAGAGTTGGCTATGAGGTAGAGAATGTAAACATAGAGAAGAAGGTTATTACAGGTACACAAGCAAGTGGTGATAAATTTGAGATTACCTACGATAAACTTCTTATTGCAACGGGGGCTAGTCCAGTCATGCCTGTGAAAAGGGGGAATGAGCTAGATGGTATCCATACGGTAAAAACAATTCCTCAACTGGAAGATTTGATGGCAGATTTAACATCAGAGATTGAGCAGGTAACAATCATAGGTGGTGGCTATATTGGTTTAGAAATGGCTGAAACCATACATGCCTGTGGGAAAAAGGTAAGGCTTATTCAGCGCGGAAGTCATGTGGCCCGTATTTTAGATGAAGAACTTGCTCAGCATGTTCATGAGGAAGCGAAAAAGAACGATGTAGAGCTGTTATTAAATACGAGCGTTGAAGCTTTTGAAGGAAATAAACGAGTGGAACGTGTTATTACAGATAACGGCGTTCTAGAGACGGATTTAGTCATTGTCGCTTCAGGCATAAAACCAAATACACAGTTTTTAAAGAATACTGGGATTGCACTTGCAAAAAATGGAGCAATCATTGTAAATCGCCATTTAGAGACTTCCCTTGAAAATATTTATGCAGCTGGCGATTGTGCAACTCACTTTAATATTGTGAAAGAACGTTTAGATTATATACCTTTAGGAACGACTGCTAATAAGCAAGGTCGTTTAGCAGGTCTCAACATGTCAGGCAAATTTGCTCCGTTTAGAGGAATTGTGGGCACTTCTATTTTAAAATTTTTCAATTTAACTATTGCTACAACAGGTATTAATGAGCGCGATGCTAAAGAGCTTGGTTTTGACTATGAGGCATTTAAATTATCTGCACGCCATATAGCCGGCTATTATCCAGGTGCACAACGTATGTTTATAAAAGTGGTCGTTCGCAAGCGTGATCAATTGTTATTGGGTGCACAAATCGTGGGACCAGCGGGAGTTGATAAGCGTATCGATGTGTTTGCGACAGCATTATATAGTAAAATGACCTTACCTGATTTGCTAGATTTAGATTTGGCCTATGCACCACCATTCAACGGTGTTTGGGACCCTTTGCAGCAGGTGGCAAGAATGAATGGACGTTTATAATAGGAGGTAGAGAGATGAGCATTTATGATATTAATGTAACTTTAGAAGATGGTACTATCTATAGCCTTGAACGTTATAAAGGAAAGCCGATGCTAATTGTTAATACAGCTTCCAAATGTGGCTTTACACCACAATTTGAAGAATTAGAAGGTCTCTATGAAAAATATCAGGAGCAAGGTCTGGTTGTACTTGGTTTTCCATCAAATCAATTTAAACAAGAGCTAGCGTCAGCTGAAGAAGCGGCTTCCCAATGTCGACTAACATATGGAGTGACGTTCCCGATGCATGAGATCGTGAAGGTGAATGGTAAAGAAGCACATCCTATTTTCGATTATCTTACTTCCCATTCCAAAGGATTTTTAGGCAATAGTGTTAAATGGAACTTTACAAAATTCCTTGTAAACCGTAATGGAGAGGTTGTTGGACGATACGCCTCAGCAGATAAGCCAAGTAGCTTTGAGGAAGATATTCAAAAAGTATTAGCACAATAGATTAGAAAAGATTCATGCACAGTTTGTGTATGAATCTTTTTTTGTCTACAAATTTCAAAAAGCAGATGATTTAAGGTTGCTGTAAGCTTGCGACAAATTTGCTGTAAGTTTGAGGTCGTATACTAAAGTCAGAAAGAAGAGGTGAGCGTATATGACGCCATTATTAAAGGTACAAAACGTTGGGAAAAATTACGGCAAAGGCGCAAATACTTTTAAAGCGCTATCGAATATATCATTTGAAGTAGAAAAGGGAGAGTTTGTTGGGGTAATGGGTCCTTCTGGGGCTGGAAAATCTACGCTTCTTAATGTATTAGCAACGATTGATACGCCAACAACTGGTGAAATTATTATTGAAGATACTAATTTGGCACGTATGAAGGATGCTGAATTAGCGGATTTTCGTCGAGATAATTTAGGGTTTATTTTCCAGGATTATAACTTGCTCGATTCTTTAACAGTGCGAGAAAATATTGTTTTACCACTAGCGATTGCAAAAATGCCGACAAAGGCTATTAATGCAAGAGTTGATCGAATTGCTGCATTGTTTGGAATTAGTGATTTATTAAACAAATATCCTTATCAAATTTCAGGTGGGCAAAAGCAGCGTACAGCCTCGTCGCGAGCATTAGTGACAGAACCAAAACTAATTTTTGCCGATGAGCCTACAGGTGCGCTAGATTCAAAATCTGCAACCGATTTATTAGAAAGCTTAAGTGATTTAAACCAATCTCAAGCCGCAACGATTATGATGGTTACACATGATGCCTTTGCGGCTAGCTTCTGCCAGCGCATTCTATTTATTCAGGATGGACAGCTATCTAAGGAAATTCAACGTGGGACTCTAACGAGGAAGCAATTTTTCCAAGAGATCTTGCAGGTGCTATCTAGCATCGGGGGTGGAGTAAATGACGTTATTTAGTTTAGCGCGTAAAAATATTCAACGCAATTTATCGAATTACTTTTTATATATTGCCTCAATGGTATTTAGTATCGTTATTTACTTTACGTTTGTGACGCTCAAATATAATGATGATCTTTCAGCCTTAAAGCAATCGTCACAACAAATTAAAGGATTAATGAGTGCCTCGTCAGTCGTACTTCTGTTCTTCATTGTCATCTTTATGGCCTATTCCAACTCGTTTTTTATGAAGAAGCGGAAAAAGGAAGTAGCCCTTTACTCGTTACTAGGTGTACGTAAGCAAAAAATTGGCTTAATGCTCTTTTTTGAAAATTTAGTCATAGGGCTTGTCTCTCTTGTGTTTGGTATCCTTCTAGGTTTCTTTATGTCCCAAGGGCTATTAATGATACTAGTACGCTTAATGGGCTATGAAGTGGTTGGTAGCCTGACATTTTCAATGGAGGCACTAATTAATACAACGGGCATTTTTACACTACTGTTTTTATTCACATCCTTACAAGGTTACCGTGTGATATATCAATTTAAACTAATTGATTTATTTCATGCGGACAAACAGGGAGAGCAAATTCCACGTGCATCATTAGTAGCTGCTTTACTTGGCACTGTACTTATTGCATTTGGTTATTATACAGCTGCCTCTGATATGTTTACGAGTGAAATATGGAGATTCTTTACGGTATTAGGTACGCCATTAATGGTTATAGGGGTAACAATTGCAGGGACATACCTTCTATTCCATAGTGTGAGTGTCTTTGTATTAACAGCATTAAAGAAAGCAACATCATGGTCCTGGAAGGGTTTAAATTTAATCGGTGTTTCTCAGCTATTGTATCGTATTCGAGCCAATGCCAAATCGTTGTCAATCATTGCAATTTTAAGTGCCACTACGATTACAGCAGGTGGCGGTGTCTTCGGTATGTATTATAATGCAGAAGCTTCTGTACGTCAGATGCTGCCAAACACATTTATGTGGAAAGGCGAGACAGTAGAATTTTCACAACAGGATGTCTTATATAATGAAGCACTGGCTGTGAAAAATTTACGTGTGGATAATGAATTCTCATTTTTCGAATATACATTACTTAAGGAATCGGACTATAATCGCTTAGCGAAATTACAAGGCAAGGATAAAGAGCTACACATTGCAGAGGGTTCTACGGTTTTACTGGATGCAGCCTACGATGAACGATTTTCACATAATTTTACAGGTGAGGACTTTAAGCTACAAAACGGAGACTCCTTCCATGTAGAAAAGATGTACACGGAAAGCGTGTTAAACTTTATAGCAGCTGGAACAGTTCTCGTTGTGAATGATCAAGAGTTTAAAGCTACTGATGCCGATGAGATTATGATGCAGGTTGTTGGATTGGACAATGATTTGAAACAACAGGACGTGTCGAAAGACATTTACCAGCAGTTGTCTTCTGAACAACAAGAATCATTTTCTAGTGTACCGCAAAGCTATGAGGATAGTTTAGCAACAGTTGGTGCCCTATTGTTTGTGGGAAGCTTCCTAGGATTGGTCTTCCTAGCGGCAACAGGCAGTATTATCTACTTCAAAATTTTAACGGAAGCCGAAGAAGATCAGGCAAAATATGCTATTTTAAATAAAATTGGTGTAAATAGTAAGCAAATCTTAAAGACAGTAGCAGGACAGGTCGCTGTTATCTTTAGTGCGCCACTTATTGTGGGTATTGCACATAGTGTGTTTGCATTACTAGCATTTTCACAGCTATTTAACATGAATATTACAAAACCAGTCATCTTGTGGATGATTGCTTATTCAGCTATTTACTTTATTTATTATATCTTTACCGTTCGTTCGTTTTATAAAATAGTGAGACAGGGGAATTAATATGAAAAAAGTATTTTTCGGAATAGGTGCATTGTTTATCTTATTCGTAGCAGGGTTAATTGTATTGATGACTGTAGATTTTAACCGATTAAATAAAGATACCTACTATGTTCATATCACGGCTGATGGTGAGGTAGAGGAGTATAAAGCAGATAGTGGTGAAATCTTTAAAATGTATTGGTACGAGCTACCTACTTACGATAAAAATGGGGAAGAGAAAACATTAAAGTTTTCTGCTCATAAAAATTTACGCCAGGATGCTTATTTAAAGCTTTACGTGAAAAAGGAAACAGAAGTTACTTCATTTGATGAAGTGAAATTCCATGAATTACCTGCTAAAGTACAGGATCAAATGAAATAGCACAAAGAGGGAGTCTCAAATTTTGAGACTCCTTCTTTTCCACACGAAAGTTCAGTGCAAAGTATTTAGCGTTTAAATTCAACTGGTTAAATTTAGTTTATTTAGTATCCCTTTTGTAGATCAATAATAACGCATGTACCTTTTCCTTTTTCCGAGGTGATGGTTACTGTTCCTCCATGAGCCTCAATGATATCTCTAGCAATAGCTGTACCTAAACCAGTCCCAGCAGTATTGTCCGTATTTGTGCCTCGGTAATAGCGTTCAAAAATATGTTCTAGATCCTCTGGGTCTATCCCCTTGCCATTATCAGAAATTGTAAGAGTATGCTCATCAACAGACACATGGACAGATACATCGGGAGCATTATGAAGCAATGCATTGTGTAAAAAGTTCATGATAGCTCTGCGCATAAAATGTTCATCGATTTGATGCAGACTTTTCTCGGTTGTCGCCTCAAACATAAGATTAGCTTGTTCATATTGTGGTGTATTTAATGTTTCAATCACTATCTCTCGAATAAAAGGCACCATGTTCACTTCATTTAGTGTAAGTGGAAGCTGTTGATGTCTTAAACGCATCGTTAAATTTAAGTCATCCAGTAGATTTTGCATATGCAATGATTGTTTTTCTATAATTTGTGCATACTCCATTTGCTCAGTATTTGTTATTTGTGCATCATTCAATAGTTCTGCATAACCTCGAATAGAGGCAAGTGGTGTTTTCATATCGTGTGAGACATTACTAATCCATTCTTCACGCATAATCTCTAGTCTCTTTCGCTCCTGTTCATGGGCTGCCAATTCTCGTGATACTTCATTTAAGTTTTCAAAAACCGGCTTGTAGACACCACCAGGAGACTTAATAGACGTATGATCATGATTCTTTAAATGATGAATGCGATCTATCATCGCATAAAGAGGTTTCGTTAATGTACGACCAAAAAGCCACCCTACTAATGTAGCTACTAACAAGTCCGCAATCACGATGAACAAGCCAAATTTCCCTATAAACTGTAAGAGTGATGTGCCAGAAACATGCGTAACAAACCTTGTAACACCGCTACCTTTAATACCGATTAAATAACAAATGGAATCCTTACTGCCAATATACACAGTAGTATCTGAATCGAATTCTTTATATTTATATACTTGAATTAAGTCGATAGGTGCATAGTGCAATGGTGCTTTATCTGGTGCAAAATGAGCATCAATCACTTGACCATTTTCATCAAGCAATTGTATCCACGCATTTCTTTGATGCAATTGTTCGATTCCTTCTGCACGTATGGAAATTGCTCCATTTTTTATCTGGATATATTTTTGAAATTCCCGCACAAAGTTTTCCTCTTCTGTGGCAGAAACGCCTTCAGAGTCAGTTGCTAGCCGATAAGTAAGGAGTCCCATGAAGATAGCTGTATTGACGAAAATAACAATGATGACGATAGAAAGTACGGAAAGGAGAAAGCGAGCGGTTAATTTCCACTTCATTCTTGTGCCTCTTTTGGCATGACAAACTTATAGCCAAGTCCTTTTACAGTTGTGATATATAGAGGATTAGAGGCATCCTCCTCAATTTTTTCACGCAACCGGCGAATATGCACCATAACAGTGTTATCAGAACCGAAGAAATCCTCTCCCCATACACGTTCAAATAATGTTTCTTTACTTAAGATTCGATTGGGATTGTGCATAAAGCACGCCATTAATCCAATTTCCTTAGCTGTTAACTCCAATAATACGCCATTTTTATGGACTTCAGTTTCATCGGCATTCAACTGAAATGGTCCAATTTGTAGTGCTTTTTCAACAATATTCGTTATGGTATCTTGTGTTTGATAGCCAGCTCTACGTAGTTGCGCCTTCACACGATAGGCTACTTCTTTCGGGCTAAAAGGTTTTGTAATATAATCGTCTCCGCCAATGGCTAGTCCTAAAATTTTATCAATTTCCTCATTTTTAGCAGACATAAAGAGCACAGGGACATGGGATACTTCACGGATACGTCTACATAAATCGTAGCCCTCACCATCGGGAAGCATGACATCTAGAAGTATAATATCGGGTGTTGTTTGTTGAAAGCTTGTCCATGCATCGTGAATGGTACCAGCTGTATAAATTTGTTTGTAGCCCTCTTTTTGTAAGCTTACTTTTAGTAGATTCGCTAAATCTGCCTCATCATCCACTACTAAAATGGTTGGTTCTTGCACTTGTTCACACGACCTTTCGATTTGGAAGAATCTTTACTGACAATTATTATAAATGAAATGTATAGAAAAGAGGAAATGTTGGGTTGTATAGCTTAACCAGTAAATGCTTTTATTCTACAAGAGAAGAAGAACATTTTTTATATAAATCAATACATGGTGAAACCTTTACAGATTCTAAAGCGTAAAAAGAGTATTACAAATTAGGAGGAATGACGATGTTTAAAAAAATAGCAGCAGATGCACTTGGACTTTCAGATATTGGTGTGGTTGTGCCAAGAGAGGACTATGATAAGACAGATGCAGATGATTTTATCTTACATGAAATTGATGAAAAAATTTACTTTTTAATTAAAACGAAGGCAGATGAGTATTGCTTTACAAATCGTGCGATTATTCATGTAGATGGCGAAAGTGCTATGAGCAAGAAACGATTACTGCGACGCTATGACTATTCAATGTATACTGTGACAGAAGTTTTTCTCGAAACAGCAGGAACAATCGACCTTGATGTCGAAATTAAGTTTACAATCGGCAATTCCCCACTATCCATCGACATTCATAAACGCTTTATTGATGACATTAAAGATTTATATAAAGCACTACATGCCATTAGCTATGAACAAAAGAACAATGCTTATAAGCTAGAAGTAGCGGAAAAAAGTTTAAACATAGCATCATCATCACTTGGTCGAATTGGCAATGACAATATATCTCCTGCGTCGTCATTCAAAGAAATTACAAGCTTTGCGAATACTTGGATGATCGATCATAAAGATAAGTATAAAAAAGAAGACTTCTCACATATTTTTGATTTATATATGAACAATTGATAAAAATAGCTCTCTGCAAGTGTAGAGAGCATTTTTAACATATAACGATATACATAAAAATTATTCTAGGAGCGTGATTAGAAAATGACAAACGACATGCATGTGCTAGAAAAAGAAGAGGTAGAAAGTGATGATTTTATACAGCAACCTCAAGCCGCTGAAACATTGTTCGTAAATGAGTTTATTGATGGTATTTTAGATCCATCACAGAAGATGTTAGGGCCGCTTAAGGATGGTGGAACGATTATTGCCAATACAACACCTGGATGTTGGGGACCCATGCTTACTCCTACTATTCGTGGAGGACATGAAGTAACGAAGCCCGTGTTTGTAGAAGGAGCAGAGGTGGGTGACGCCATTGTTATAAAAATTAAATCTATTCAGGTCACATCTCTTGCAACTTCGTCTGGCCATGATGAAGCAATTGTAGATCGATTCATTGGTGATCCGTTTGTTTCTGTAAAATGTCCAGGCTGTGGCAAGCTTCATCCAAGCACAGTTGTAAAAGGAATAGGCCCACATGCAATTCGATGTTCTACATGTGATACAGAAACGGCACCCTTTAAAATGACAAACGGCTATACGATGGCACTAGATCATAAAGGGCAAATGGGTGTAACTGTTGGACGAGAGGGTGCTAGACGAATTGCACTTGATGCTAAAAACTACATGAGAACACCTGAAAATTCTGTACAAAATCCTGTTGTTGCATTGGCTCCAAGCGACTTAGTAGGTGTATTGGCGAGAATGCGACCATTTTTAGGTCAGCTTGGGACAACCCCTTCTAAAGCGATGCCTGATTCACATAATGCAGGTGACTTTGGTTCATTTTTAATTGGAGCACCACATGAATATGCTTTTACTCAAGAAGAATTGGATTTACATCGTACCGATGGACATATGGATATCAGCCGAGTACGAGAAGGTGCGACTATTATTTGTCCAGTCAAGGTACCAGGCGGTGGTGTATATATTGGAGACATGCATGCTATGCAAGGGGACGGCGAGATTGCAGGACATACAACCGATGTAGCGGGTATTGTGCAGCTTCAAGTTAAGGTATTGAAGAAAGTAGCTTTGGAAGGCCCAATTTTACTACCAAATGTAGAAGACTTACCTTATACAGCCAAACCCTTTACAAAGGAAGAAAAACGTCGCGCACGTGAGCTAGCGGAGGAGTTTGGTGTTAAACAGGTAGAGGATGCATTCCCAGTGTCGGTGATTGGTTCTGGTAAAACGTTAAATGAGGCGACTGATAACGCGATTAGTCGAGCTGCGAAGCTATTTGAGATGAGCGAACCAGAGGTTTTAAATAGAGCAACTATCACAGGCTCCATTGAAATCGGACGCCATCCAGGGGTTGTCACAGCCACTTTCCAAGTACCTAAAACTGTATTGAAAAAGGTAAGAATATATAAAACTATTAAAAAACAATATGACTAATAATGATTTCTTGAAAAAGCAAACTTTTAAAAGTTTGCTTTTTTGTATGAGCTACAAGTCAGATAAGTAAATGTTTGTCTGAAATTTGAAGTTTGGATTGAAATCTATTGTTGTGTTGATATAATAGTTAAAGTTTAAAAATGAATAACAGGACCTTATATAAAACAGATGAGTATAGAAGAGAAAAGTTGGTGTCTAATGACAGAAATTATAGGTGTGGAAAACAAAATAGAGAAAAAGAATAGTATAAAACCTTTTATATTAAAAATGAGAGGAGGAGGTCATGCTCCATCTCGAACAAATTTTGCTGATGCCTTTACTGGAGCAATAGGAGGATTAATATGCATTTTTGTGTTGCTATGGTTAACTAACATTACCAATTCACCTTGGTTAATGGCATCATTAGGCGGTAGCTGCGTTCTTGTATTTGTCGTCTGGAATGCACCTTTGTCCCAGCCCCGAAATATAATTGGAGGTCATTTTATTTCGGCATTTATCGGGTTGGCCATGTATTCATTACTAGGCTCCAATATATTGTCTATTAGTCTTGGTGTCGGATTAACTATATTTTTTATGGCCTTTTTAGGTGTCATACATCCTCCAGCAGGCGCCAATCCTATAATTATTATTTTAGGAGGTTATGGTTGGAGTTATTTACTAACTCCTGTATTAATTGGAGCAGTCATAATTGTATTTTTCGGTTTGTTGATCAATAATTTACGAGAAAAAAGAAAATATCCGTTGTTTTGGTAAAGATGATATCCATCTATAAAGTGTGTTCACTTATATAGGTGGTTTTTTATATTGTTAACGTTTTTGCTATGCATACCCATATTTTTTTAGCATATGTTAGTTAAGATTTGTTATATTGAAGAAAGAGTGTAAAAATCATGTATTTGAATGATAGGGGAAGATCTTTGTTGGTAGAAATTGATGGGAGGATCCATTTTTATGCTGTTGGACTGTGATGAGCAATTATTCATGGCTTATAAACAAAGAAGTAAAAAGGGTGCTGAAAATATACTAGCAACTTGGCTGGAGGCAGAGTCAAATCTGCAAGAAGATCCAAAAATACTTGGTACTTCGCTTTCACCCAATCTATTTTTAGTAAACGAAGAAACGGCTAAGAATATTACCTTTTCCACAGCACGTAAATATTGGGGTCATGTATCAACAGAAATGCAAATATATTTTGACAAATATGGTTTAGATTCAAAATTTGTGAATGAGCGTCTCAGTGCTTTTTTCTATACACAAAAAGGTAAAGATACTTTTTTTGAGCAGCTTTTTGCACAACATATAATAGACTTAGAACGATTAATTTGGTTAGTCTTTGGGAAACGAATGCAAATAGCTATGCCAGTTAATGAGCTACAATCAATTATTTTATATAAATTTCAAGATGAATATTTAGTGCATATGATGTATAAAGAGCATGCATCTTTTTGGCATTGGCTTTTCACAAAAAAAGTTTATTCACTGCTTATCCACAAACCTTTAGAGCAATTCACATTTCTTTATGAAATAATGGGACATTTCGAGCATTCTGTGAGAGAAAATTGTGAACATGTGGATAACTTTGTGAATAACTATAAAGCGATACTGGATAAGTGTATAACTCATGTGGATAAGCATAATGCTAGCTGTTTGGCAAAGAAACAGTTACGTCTATATCAAATTGTTACTCATTATTGCTTATCAGAAGGTGATTTTAATAGTGTCAAATCGTTTATTACCTCATTTGAAGCGGAATGGCGCTACTCAATGTATGCACTATCAGAGAAGGAAAAAGTGTTAATTGCCTATATTTTATTTCATATAGCAAATAGAGAACAGCAGAGTGAAAAGGTTATACACTATGGTGAATATTTATTAGAGGATGAACGAATAAATAATTATGCCATTGAAATATTACTAGAGTATAAAGAGCTATTACCAAATCGTAAACCAACACCACCTGCCATTATTAAAAATTATCAGTTAAATTATTTAGAAAATTTATATGCCATTCTACTAGAGCATTATGTAAAAATGGCACGTTATGAGGATGGCTTACTTTTATTAAAAGAGCATGTTTTAGCATCGAATAAAAAAATTAATTCTTCATTAGTACAAAAAAACTTTAGTAGTGAACAGCTTATTGCAATTGAAGCATATGTTCAACAGGATATAGCACTTCATGTGAATAACTCTCTACAACATATTGGTTTGTCTGTGGAAGAGTGGCGACGCAATTATCGTCAACCAAATGCACCATACTATGTTGTAGCACAAAGTGCCTCCCTGCATATGTTAAATATTTTAAGAGTTTTGTTTGTAACAGAGCAGTACGAGCTTTTTGAAAAGTTAATGGAGATTTACAAAAAATATCTACTAATAGATGATCATTTTGAAAACCTACGTATGTTTATTAGTGCGTATGTATAAAAAAGGTGTCTAATACATCACAGTATTAGACACCTTTTTTACTCTAAAACACCTTTTTCCTTCAAAGCCTTGATTTGTTCAGCATTAAAGCCCAGATATAGTAAAACTTCCTCATTATGCTCGCCTAATTTAGCACCAACATGCTTGTATTCAGGCTGCGTACCATCAAATTTAAACGGAGAGGCAATTTGTTTTTGCATAGTGCCATCGCTTTTGGGTATAGTCACAATCATTTCTCGTGCCTTTAGCTGTGGATGCTCACATGCTTCAGGAAATGTTAGAACTGGCTCTACACAACCTTCAAAATCCTCGTTAAACACTTCAAGCCATTCCTCATATGTCTTGGACAAGAAGGCATCGTGAACAGCCTCTTTAAAACGAATTTGCGTATAGTAGGAGTCATTGAAGGTATTATCGATCAATTCAGGAATATCGAGTGCTTCACAGAGCAATTTGCGAAATTGAGGCTCTAAACTACCGACAGAGAAAAAGCGCCCATCCTTTGTTTTGTAAAAATCATAGTAACTGCCTCCATTTAAAATTTCTTGCTCTGGCTGTGGTACACGTCCACCTCCAATAAATGCTGCACCATACATAGCATTAAGTGAAAAGACAGCATCTGTCATACTAATATCGATGAACTGTCCTTCTCCTGTTTTTTCACGATGAAGGGCAGCAGCCAGCACACCTATTGCTGCATGCATTGTCCCTCCAGCTATGTCTGCTAATTGAACGCCCATGGAAACAGGCTTTTTATCCTTATGGCGGGAATAGTCGAGTAAGCCAGCTAAGGATAGATAGTTATTATCATGTCCTGGTCGATTACTATAAGGCCCTGTTTGTCCGTAGCCAGTAATCGCACAATAAATAACCTTAGGATTTATTTCTTTAAGCGCTTCATAGCCGATGCCAAGTCGCTGCATTACACCAGGTCGAAATCCTTCGATAATAACGTCATACTCCTGTACAAGTGATTTAACAATGTCGATAGCTTCTGGTGATTTTAAATTTAGCGTTATAGATTTTTTTGATCGATTTAAATGTTGATGGATATATGCCTCGTGATCATCGTCATAGGGAGGCATAATTCGTGTTAAATCAACCCGCTTTGAAGATTCAACATGGATGACATCTGCTCCTAAATCAGCAAATATCATTGTCGCCATTGGTCCTGGTAGTAATGCAGAAAAATCGAGAATTTTTAACCCCTTTAAAATGCCCAAATCTTCCAACCCCTTTTTGTGTAGGCTACACAACCATCTGGATGATGATGGCGAGTAGCGCTTTTCTCATAATCCCCATTGTGTGAAAAGCGTATTCTATATACTGTATTATTACAGTTTATTATATTTTAATGAGTATTATAACAGATTAAATCTTAACTTGCCTATGCTAATTTTTATTATAAAATAAACGCTTCAACTTTTATATGTCAGAATAACAATAAAAGTAAAAAAATTTAGAATTTAGATTTTCTATCAAATTTCAGATAATTAGCGTCAGCTGTTGCAATCTTTAATCTAAATAACTAAAATGTTGGAATTTTGTTTGCCAGATTCTATATGATACATCCACGTTTATTGATACAATCCTAGAGGTGTGTTGGATTCTTCTTACACAATTAATACATGTTACTTTTACCTATAGGAGTCTTTGCTTATAATAGGCACTAATTGTTTAAGAATCTCTCAAAATATACATATAAAAAATCATAAATAGGAGGGGAAAAATGAAATCGCACCGATTAAAATTAAAGCATCTTATAATGGGCGTAGCAATGGCAGCATTCTTTTTAACAAGCATAGGTAGTGTTTGGGGCGGCTATAGGATGAACATTGATTCCATTAAGGAAAATACGCTAGAAACGAATAGAGTTTATGCTCAAAAATTGGCCTCAACTGCTGATTCCTATCTCCACGAAGCTTTCCAAATATTAGGATATAGCGCGGATCAGGTTAGGACGAAAATGGATGATGAACAAGTATTGAATCAGGAAACAGAGCGTTTGAGATTGCAAAATCAAATGTTCAATTCGGTGGTTATAACAAATTCAAAGGGACTTGTTTTATCTGTCTCTCCGCCATCTATAGAAATTAAAGGAGAGATTTTAACATCAATTGGCGCTAAAGAGGCATTAGCCAAAAAGACACCAATTATTTCTAAGCCATATGAGGCGATGACAGGGCGGCTCATCATTTTTATATCGCATCCTATTTTCTCGGAGTCCAATGAATATCTAGGAATGATTGCTGGCACTATTTATTTAAAGGAACCTAATGCCTTTAAAACCTTGTTGGGAGAACATTATAGTAAGGATGGTTCTTACGTATATGTAGTTGATTCAGAAGGACGAGTTATCTATCATCAAGATCCAAGTCGTATTAATGACATTGTAACGAAAAATAAAGTCGTTCAAGCTGTTACATCTGGCAAGGATGGTGCCCAACTGGTTGAGAATACAAAAGGAGTGAAAATGCTAGCTGGCTATAGTGCAGTGGCATCGACAGGGTGGGGAGTTGTTGCGCAGAAACCTTTAGAAGTAGCATTAGCCCCTTCATTTGATCGTGTACAGGAGGTCATTATAAAATCTGTACCTCTTATGTTTGTTTCCATTATCATTGTACTTTGGGCTGCAACACGTATTGCGAATCCCTTACAACAATTAGCATCATTAACAGAAGAAAGTTTAGATAAGAAAAATGTAGAAGGTTTAAAATCTGTTAGTGGATGGTACTTTGAAGCCTATTCTTTGAAGAATGCATTGGTTCGAAGTTTATCGTTTCTACATGGACAGGTCTCCTTTTTCAAAGATCAATCTACTGTTGATCCACTGACGGGGATTACGAACCGACGTACAATGGATTCAATGCTTGCTGAATGGTTAGCAAGTAAGGTACCACATGTCATTATTTTGTTAGATTTAGACCACTTTAAAAGTGTGAATGATACATATGGACATGCAGTAGGCGATAAAGTTTTACAATTTTTGGCTAGACAAATGGAATCAGTAGCTCGTGAAGGCGATGTATGTTGCCGGTACGGTGGCGAGGAATTTGTCATACTTCTGCCGAACACGACGGTAGAGGAAGCCACACTAGTCGCAGAACAACTACGAAAAACTTTGGCCGATACGGTCAGTCCATGTGGTAGACCAATAACATTATCTGCAGGAATAGCAGCCTATCCAGCAATGGCACATACAACTGAAGCGCTAATTGAAGCGGCTGATGACGCACTTTACCTTGCGAAACAAGAAGGGCGAAATCAAGTAAAAGTTGGAGTCTCAAAAAAGGGATAAAAAAATATAACAAAAGAGCTTACAACCCTAATTTTTGGGGTAATGATTAATGCAAACATCATTTGGGCAAGCTGTATATAAGTCATCAGCCACATGACTTTTAAATTATGTTCAAATGATATGTAACTCGGGCCACATCTCTTGATCGACTTGACAAGACGTAAGGTTATCCCCCTTTCCCTTATGACACCCCAAGTACGACTAGATGTATGCCTATATATCGTCAAAAGCCAAGCGAGCACCGATGCTCCTTGGCTTTTTAGCATTTTGTGGAATATTCTAACAGAGTAACAAGCTGTGGTTTTAATAGTGATTAGTACAAGGAGCCTTTAAGGAAAACTTAGCTTTCTTTTTGATGACAACAAATTTGTTGCTCCTTGGCAATTCCCTTTAAACGTGCATAATCATTTCCCCATGTACACATTGTATTTAAAACGGGTATAAATGACTCTCCTAAATCTGTTAAACTATATTCTACTTTAGGTGGTACTTCTTTAAATATTTCTCTCCGAACAAGTCCGTCTCTTTCTAACTGCTTCAATTGATCGGTTAGAACTTTTTGCGTAATTCCGGGTATTAATTCATAAAACTCTTTCGTCCTTACTGATTGTTGACTCAAGAAAAATAGTATTAAACCTTTCCATTTGCCACCTGCAATATCCATAAAAATATTGATTCCTGTATTATAGTTAACCATGTGCTTCCTCTCCTAAATAGGCACAAAAAAGTGGCTATACCACTTTTTTGTGCGTTATTTTCTTATTTATTATTGCTTACTATAATTAGAGGCGCAATACAATAAAAACTTAGGAGTTGTTCATAATGAGTGTAAAAGATATTTTAGAAAAAAGACGTTCAGTTAGACATTATGATTCAAATTATAAAATTAGTTCAGAAACATTGACTGCCTTAGTTGAAAGTGCAAGTAAGTCGCCTAACGGGAATAATATTCAAGCAACGCGATACTTAATAATCGAGGATGCGAACTTAAGAAATTTATTACTACCTATAGCTTTTAATCAACAGCAAATAGTAGAAGCTTCAACGTTAATCGTCATGTTGGGCGACTATCAGGCATTTAACAAAGGTAATATTATTAAAATTCATGAGGAGGGGTACCAGGCAGGTTATTTTGATGAATCATTAAGAGACTATCTTGCGAATGCTGCAATAAATTATTATGAAAGTAAGACAAAAGAAGATCTAAAGTTAGAGTTAACTAGAGATGTAAGTCTTGCCTCAATGTCCTTAGTTTTGTTAGCCAATGAAGCTGGTTTTGACACAATTACGATGTCAGGCTACGATTCTAAGAAATTGAAAGAGATCTTAAATATTTCTGATAGGTATCTAGATGTTATGCTGATTGCTATTGGTAAAGGTATAAAAGCAGGTCATAAGACTGTTAGGCATAATGTAAACAAGGTAATTTATAAAAATGAAATAATTTAGTGTTTTTAAACTAACCGAACTTTTAAAAGTCCAAAATTAATATCTAATAAAGAGAAGCCAATTATGAATGTAACTTTACTGGCTTCTTTTTTATGTATTGCAAACTATGAATTTTTAAATATTCAGTGATGGAAAGCTTATGGACTTGCATAGTAAAGAAATCGTATTTTAGTCTCTAACTCTAGAAGAAATTTACCCTACTATTTTAGATTTATCTATGAAGGTTCACTAGTCTTTGGTCGATATAAAGGATATGAGCAAATGATATTTGTACGTATCAAAATACATAAACGAAAGGAAGAGTGGAATGGATAAATCTAAAATCCAAAAAGTAAATAAAGCCTTGATTGCAACAGTATTTGCTTCAAGTGGGATTGCTGCAGTAGTATCGCCACCAAAAGCAGCAGCGGCTACTTCTCCCTTTACGGATATTAACCAATACTCGGATAATTATAATGAAATATTAAAACTATATTCTCAGGGCGTAATGAGCGGTTTTGCGGATAATACTTTCCGTCCTGATGTCAGTGTAACTCGTGGAGAGGCAGCGAAAATGCTGGCAACTGCGTTAAAATTGGATACAAAAAATATCCAAGATCCTTACTATAAGGATGTTCCAAAGGGCAATCAATATTATAAATACGTAGCGGCATTGCAAAATGCAGGTATTATGTCGGGCTATTCAAATGGCATGTTTATGCCGAATGAAGTGTTGACTAGAGGGGAACTAGCCAAAATGGTTGTAGTTGGATTCCATCTAGAGGTATCCCCTACATACAATAATATTTTCAAAGATGTGAATAGCAAAACAAACAATGCCATCTATATTCAAACTTTAATCGATTTGAATATTACAAAGGGCACAACTCCTGTTACATTTTCTCCATTTGATCCTGTTACTCGCGGACAGTTTGCTTCGTTTGTAGTGGGTTCACAAGAGAAGAAAAATAATGAAACATCTTACAAAATCACAAATGTGGATGATGACGCAGTTTATATAAATGGCCAGTCATATACAATTCCAGAGAGTCTTGCTCATATTTTTAACGAATATAATGCTCCGGTGTTAAAAGGTGCATTCATTGAGGGAGATTTATCGAGTAAGGGAATTCGCTCCATTTCAAAATTGACCCTTAATGCAAGTGGGACAAGCACACGTTCTCTAGATTTTGATGGAAATTACGGTTCTTTTGGTGCAACGATTGTAGTAAATGGTAATTATATAGAATTCTCGAATATGACGCTGACAGGGACAATGTTTGTCAACGAAACCGTTCGCCCACCATTGCATTTAGGGGCTACTTACAATCAACCATTAGCTCTTGGTCGTGTGGCAAGTAACAATATTTCATTTATTAATTGGTCAAACCCAGATAACAATAAAGGCGATGATTCGTCAAATAACAATTCGAACGATCTTCAAAATTGGACAAAACCAAATACTGAAAATGACAAGCCTTTTGTTAACTGGTCTAAAGAAAAAGAGGAAATGAAAAATGTTGAGAAGTATTTAGAATTCTATAACAGCAGTGTTTCTCGGCTAGTAGTTTCTCAAACTGGTACAAAAATTGAAACAAATACAAAACTACCACGTGTAGACATCATTGGGAATGTCCGAGAGTTTGAAATTCAAGGCAATATTGGCACGTTAAATTTAAATACTGAAACAAAGCTTACAATTTATGGTTCAGGAAATATCGATTGGATCAATTACAATAGCTACACAGATCTAGAGCTGTATATTGATGGACGAATTGGCACATTATTTGTTGATAATTCATATGGCAAAATTGATATTGGAGATTATACGTATATTGATAAGGTCATCTTACCTAAGGATGGATCACCAAATAATATCTTCGACGATTTCCTCGATGATAAAGATAATATAGGCAATATTACTGATCCAGATGGCAAACCAATTGATAAAGAGGAAAATGAGAATCAAAATCCTGATGATAAAACAAAACCAATCATTAGTATTACGAATGTAAAAGTCCTAAATGGCAGCGAAATTCAAGCAGATTTCACTTCTGATGAAGTCGGTACGTACTATTATATTGTGCGTGAAAAGGGCGCAGAGGTACCAAATAAAAGTGAAATGGTTAACCGTCTCTCAAATAAGAACGTAGCACATGGAACTGCGGCAGCCATCAAAGGAACAAACTCAATTAAGGTTTCTAATTTAGGTGAGAAAAAAGAATATGTTATCTACATTATGGTTGTGGATGGCTCGAAAAATGCATCGGACATAGTTTCTCAAGAGTTCCAAATGAAAGATGCTTCACCACCAGTAGTGAAATCCCTCCAAGTTACGCCATTACATGGAGGAACACGTGCTGAATTTACTTTTACAGCCAGTGAACCAGGAGACTATTACTATTATATACGTAAGAAAACAACAGCAACTGATCCAACAACGGCTGACATCGTTGCTAACCCAACAGGAAAAGGCGAAGCAAAAGCTGGTGAACTTGGCATAAAAGGCATTCTAACGGGATTAGATGCAGAAACAGAATATCAGCTTTACGTTGTGATGAAAGATAATTCAGGTAACTTTTCGATAGACCCTCCTGCGGTAAAAGATTTTAAAACTGGTGCGCTTGATAGTGTTCATCCATATGTAGAACAAGGAAAGTTAGTAAGGAAAAGCAATAATCAGTTTGAACTTACTGTTAGTGAAGCATTAGATCCAGAAAGTGCGAACGATATTAACAATTATTTATTAACGGGTACAGTTATTGTTAACGTAACTGGAGAAAAAGGAATCAAACCATCAGCTGTAGAGTATAAAGCAGGAGATAAAAAAGTTTTATTAACAATACCATCTGATACGGGGTTTGTTAATGGTGATACGTTGCGTGTAACGGTATTACCAGGTGTTAAAGATTTAGCGGATAATGCGTTTGAAAATACTGGCACAGTGAAGCCAGGTGACCCGGTTCGTAACTATGCTGAGTATAAACATGAAGACACTGTGGAACCAAAGATAACAATAAAAGATCCAGTGAATAAAGCGGATGAATCTGATGGTTTCCGTAGAGCTGAAATCGAATTTGAGCCTAATAAAGCGGGAACGTATTACTATATGATACTACCTAATACAGTAATAGATAATGGCGAAACGAAGACCTTCCAACAATATTTAACAGATCATAAAATTACTGAACGAGATTTCATTAATGAATTTGCAGGTGACACTGGTAAATCTGGTTATTTCCAAATTGGTGGAAAAGATATATATATTCAACGTGGCTCAGGGACAGCAGATTTAGAAACAGCTACGCAAAAATTCCCTGTATCTGTGGAACAAAATAAACTCGATCCGTTTAATAGCTATTCTATTTACATGGTACTAAGAGATCGTGGAGGAGAACTTTCTAAAATCGCAGGTCCTAAGACAGTATTCGAAGATACTAAGGCACCTTTAATTCGTAATTTAGAGATTAAGCCAAAAGAGAATGATGATACAAAAGCAACTATTAGCTTTGAGACAAATGAAACAGCAAAAGTTCATTACTGGTTTGTGGAAAAAAGAATTAAAGATAAGGATGGTATATTAATTGATAATCCTGATGCTAATTTAACCGCTCCAGCAGATGAAAAATATTTAGAAACAAAACTCAAAAGTAGTCCATCTGTTGAAAAGATTGGAAAAGGTCTGTCAGGGACGGTTGATGCCAGAGGCGTTACTTTAAAGCCACATACTGAATATGTGGTTTATGTTGGAGCAGAGGACACACCTGGAAACTTTACAATTTATAAAGCTAATGTTCCATATAATGATCACGATAGAACTTCAACAGGATTAATGAAACAAGATTTCTACTCTGATGGAACACCACCAAGCATTGGCATGGTTTCCCCATTGGATAACAAATATTATCCAGGTCTTATTTATCGTAACAGCGACGATACATTTACCATTACTTTTAGTGAAACAATTATGCGTGATGAAAATGGTAAGTCTAAACTTGTAAGTACAGGTGATACAGTTGTTGTTAATTTAGCAGATATTATGACGATTACGACAAAAGATTCCAATGGTAATGAGATTGATGTGACAGCTAAATATGCCCCTGTTACTTATACTACTGGAACAGATACAACGAAAGCTAGTAAGCTCATTATTAAATCGAAAACATCTAATGACGCAAATCAAACAATAACAGTTACAATGAAAGATAGTACTCGAGACTTTGTGATTCCAGGCTATGAAGGCCATAAGTTCGTTGATAAGGCACAATACTTATACAGAACATTGGATGCGAAGTTTATGGAAATTAAACTCGGCTACCTGAATACATCGGGTGACGATAGAAAAGTTCAAGCGACATTTGATTTACTAGGTTCTGCTCAACAATTCTATGAGAATGGCGAATCACTGAAGTACTATTATTTATCCGATACTGCAGGAACAAATGAAACAGTTATTGCTAATAGAACACCTTCACAAGTGATTCAAGCGGTTGTACATGGTACAGACAGTTCTTTAGCAAAGGGAACAGGAACAGTTGCTACTAATGTTGCTCGTGTTACAAAAGAACTAACACATCCAGCCAAATTCTTCAACGGAGACTGGGTGACAATTGTATTAGAAGACAAGTATGGTAATTTCCATAAGTTCTATGCAAAGGTTGGTTATAAAGACCCTTCAATACAATAATTATTAAAAAACCAAGTAGATTTATACAAGTCTACTTGGTTTTTGTTTATTATTAATTTCTCTTTATTTCCTTGAGTTAGAATCCAAAAACCGTGGAAGGCGGCCAAGCATACAAGGTAGGACACTCACATGGTCCACCTCATCAAACTTCACATAATTAGTATGAATGTTTTGGTCGCTTAAACGCTTCAGTCGTTCAGCCGCTAGATCAGCTCCCTCTAACATATCTGGCAACTCGTTAGCACCTATTGTGAGTAAGAGATTGATAGCATGCTGACCGTTCCAATCATCAAAACATCTGTCTATTACTTTTAGTACTGCATTGTCAGCCCACCAAACAGAGGGACTGCCAGCTACAATGTGACTGAATAAGTGAGGTTTTGCACATAAAGCATATAGTGTGAAAAGACCGCCTAAGGAATGACCAACAATCGCTTGCTTCTTTTTATTGATAGGCCATTCCTTTGCTATAGCAGGCATGAGCTCATGTTCAATAAAATCTAAGAACTCATTAGCTTTGCCATTTGGAGGCCAAGGCGTTCCATCTGGACGTGGTGGCAGATGTTCTTTGGTAACAGGTAGTGTAAAATCGAGACAGCGTCGCTCCATATCAAAAGGTTCCTTTGAGGGATAACCGATGCCAATAACAAGAATAGGATCATAGCCTTTTGGTTTACGTGTTTGTAATTTCACTGCCTCTGCAAGTGTTGGAAAAAGGGCGTCCCCATCTAAGGCGTAGATGACAGTATAACCATCTGCTGGTGGTTCATCTGTTGGGCTTGCAATTAAAATGCGATAATCTAGCTGTTGACGAGATGTCATGGCAACTTCAAAGTAGTTTTCTGATGTATAAGGTTTCTTTGTCATTGTTATCATGGCGCTAAAAACTCCAATACATCTTCTATCACTTTTCCTTGAGCATGAATACCGCCATTTAGCCAGTAATCCGCGGATGTCTCAAATACTTGATTGTTTTTGAAGGCTGCTGTACTTTGCCAAATTTTACTGTTCTTCAACTCATTTAAAAATTCATCCCCAAGATTACCATCATTGATTAGGAAAATATAATCGGCATCCAGTTCAGGTAGAATCTCCAATGATACTTCGAAGGCACCATTTTTCACGTAGCTGCTTTGTTCAAATCCTAATTCATGTGTTAAGACATACCCACTAAAATACTCATCTGTCATGAAAAACATACCTTTTGCATTAAAGCGAATTAACGCAATTTTTTTACCCTCTGTTATAGAGGATAGCTTTGTTTTTGCTACATCTACTTTTTCTTGATAATCCTGTATGGCTTGCTCAGCCTTGTCTGTTTCATCAAGTAGTTGCCCTAAAACTTTAATAGAGCCTTCTAAATCACTTGCAGCATTATTAAAAACATAGGTTGGTGCGATTTTTGCATATTTTTCATAGGTGCCATTTTCCACATAAAATGAATTGTGCAAAATAATTAAGTCTGGTTTATCTGCCATAATGGCTTCGGCTGATGGGGGACCGCTTGCAAAGCTAATTTCTGGTATACCCTGTAGCTGATCTTGTAAATAAAGCTGTGGCTTAACACCATTAGACCATTGCATAGTAGGCTTGATACCAAGAGCTAGTAAAGAATCCTCCATGACAGGTGCAAAAATTTTAGTAGGCTTAGCTGGTAGTGTTACCTCATTACCAACCTCATCTTTTAGTGTTAATGGATAAATACTTTGCTCCTTTGTACTTTCTGAGGATGCCTGCAATTCTACTTGTTCCACTTTATTGCTTGATTGGGTATTGCAGGCGGAAAGTATGCCGATAGTAAGCAAAAACATCGTTGATAAATAGGCAGATTTTATAATTGTATGACATTGAATAGGACAATTTTGTTTCATTGTTCATCAAAGTCTCCTTCCAGTGATAATCATTCTCAAATGGAATTATAAATCACTGTCTGATACGTTACCATGGACGGGGACAGGAAAAGGATTTGGATTTTTTCCGGTTAGCATAAGTAACATTTCATCTAGCATTCGGTTTATAGCAATAGCTGAGTATTCGAACCAAGGATTCGAAGGTAAAACATAGACATGTCCATTTTTTACAGCACGGAGCTCTTTCCAACGATCAAGGTATTGTAGAGTAAGCCAATAATTTCGGGTTGGTGAATCGGGACAAATGATAAATAGCAAACGGTCAGGGTCTATATTTACTAGCTGATCAAGTGTAATATGCTCATTATATGTTTGTTGGTGAGTATCGACAGAGCGAAGCTGTAAATCTGTATACAGTACATCCTGAATCCCTTTATTACAATACATAAATAATTGATCACCGCATAAACGAAGAACAGCAAACGTATCATTTTCAGCAACTTGATTAATTTCTAATCTCGCCTGTAATACCTTTTGTTCATATGTTTGAATGAAGTGCTCACCTACGCTTTGCTTTTTAACAGCTACAGCTATTTCTCTCAGCTGTGTTCGCCAATCCTTCGCTTGTATAAAGACACTTTTGATGCCAATAGTTTGAAGCCAATTAAGCATGGAGAGGGAGGGTTCCTCTTGAAAAATATGAATATCTGGCTTAGCGGAGGCTAATTTTTTGAAGTTATCCTCTGATTCTGTATCAAATATATTAACATGCACGGGAATTTTCTCTTGATAATGATTGTAATAATAAGGACTCCATTTAGCATTCAGCGGAGCCGCAACTGGTATGATACCAAGCGCTAATAAATTTCCAGTAGCGGAGACGGAAAAAGTAGAAATACGCTGGCGAGCCATCTCACTATAAGCAGAAGGTGAAATCCCAACTTCCTTTTTAAATTTTCGGCTAAAATAAAATTCGTCACTGTAACCTACTTTTCTAGCAATCTCACGAAGTAATAAATCGGTATCACGCAGTAATTGCTTGGCATGTCCGATACGTAGCGCCGTTAAATAATCTGTGGCACTTTGACCGAATGCCTTTTTAAATGCCTCTCCAAAGTAACTGGAACTCAGACCCGAAATGAGTGCTAGATGTTTAATCGTGAGAGGTTGATGATGGTTTTTAGCAATATAATCTCGAATATCCTTTAATGATATTTGAGTTGTCGTATCTGTTATACTTCCCTTTTTCATATAAATGTCACCCCTTATTATAAGTATGAGAATTACTTGGCAGTAACCAATAGTTTTGGTAATGCACCGAGTAACTTCTCTCTTGTAAAGGCATCTCCGTAATTCCACTTTGTTGCATCCACTAAATAAGCATGGTTAGTTTGTACAGCAGGAAGTCCTTTCCACATATCGCTATTAATCAATTCCATCGTAGCCATTTGCGATTCGGGTTTATCAGATAACAACATAAAGATACGGTCACCAGCATACTGAGGTAAGTGATCTATTGGTATTTCTCTATACCCTTCGCCTGCTTGAAGTAGCTTTTTGACTTGTGGGTGAGGTTGAAAACCATCTGGATGAAAAAGAGCAGGGGATAGACCTGTACAGCCCATAATAAAAAGGCGTTTGCCATGATCAAAAGTCAAAACAGATGCTGTTTCGCCAGGCTCTATCACTGTTTGTAGCTGCTGCCACATAGTATTTTCTTGGATTTTAAAATATTCTAGCCAATCTTCTGCACGCTGTTGTTGGCTAAGCCACTGCCCTAATAAAAGAACTCGTTCCTCCAATGAATCCCAGGAATTTAGGGTAACTGTTGGTGCAATAGAAGATAGTGCTTGATATTGCTGCTCGTCATTATTTGTAAAGATAATTAAATCAGGGTTCAGCTTCGAAGATTTTTCAAGATTGATTGGAAAGGCAACATCTTGAATATAAGGAACATGGTTTTTATAGAAGGATTTACTAATAGAGTTTTTGTTACCACCTATTGGCTGCACATCAAAAATCAACATATCCCCAAACGTTTCTCCATGATAAATAACACGATGCGGTGAACGAGGAATGGCTACCTCGTGTCCTGTCCAATCTTTTACAACAGTTTTTTGTTTATATTGTCGTGCAAACTGTTTTGGAGGTATTCCAATTACCTGTCGGAAGCGGCGATTAAAATAATATTCATCATCAAATCCCACTTGCTGCGCAATATCTTTTAATGGCTCATTTGTTTGTAGTAATAATTCCTTGGCATTTGTAAGACGTAAATCTGTAATATAATCAAGCGGTTTCTTCCCAGTTAAGGTTTGGAAGATCGTACTATATTGCCATTGAGCTATACGAGCGAGTTCCGCTAGCTTTTTCACTGTTAAAGGCTGTTGAAAATAGTTATGTATATAGTCGATAGTTTCTTCAACCGCCTTTGTCATTGTCAACTGGTAGTTCATATGAAGCTGATGTTCAAATAATAAATTTAAGAGTTCATACAAGACTCCTTGTTGTTTAAGAAAATCCAATTTAGGATTTAAATTATACAGATCTTCGCTAAGACGAATTAATCGTGTATACGGATAAATTGTATATTCCACTTCATCAGAAAAAATAGATCCTAGATGTGGGGAAGGGTGCTTATGTTTTAGCTGAAAGGCTGAAAAGGCAATTTTATAGAAACGGTAACCATGATTTATATCCGATAAATCAATCATAGAATGGGGCTGAACAAGAAAAATTTTTCCTTTCGTCACCAAATAGGGTATATCATCAATCGTTAATGTCCCACAGCCATTTGTAAAAAGTATCATCGTATGATGAGAAGTCGAGATAAACGGATAGCTCTGCGAAATACAGTCAATATCTTCTAAATGAAATAGTAAATCATTGTTAATAGAAGCTGATTTATTGTCTTCCATCTGTTCACTTCCTTAGTAAATGAAAATGATTATCAATTAACTGTATTGTATAAAAAGTAAAGAGACATTTCAACAAAGATGAAATGTCTCTTGTTAGTTATTTTTTTAACATAGTAGGTAATTGTGATAACAGCCATTCTCTTGTTGAGGCATCGCTATCACTTTTTTCAATATCAAATGTGTAGACATGACCGTTCTTCACTGCCGGTAGGTTCTTCCAAATTGGACTTTCCATCATTTCTTTTGTCGATTGTTTTGCTTCATCATCGACTGGTGTGAGGATGAAAATTCGATCACCAGCATATTCAGGAAGAAGTTCTGGGGAGATTTCAGCAAAGCCTGTTCCATCATCAAGAATTTTTTGTATTTTGTCGCCAGGCTTAAGCACATTTGAATCGTATAAAACTTGAGAAAGTCCAGCACGTGCCATGACAAATAATCGATCTCCTGGATAATATGTTAAAACCGATGCCGTTTCATCTGGTTTAATGATGTCATCAGCTACAAGCGACTCCCACATTTTATCCGCTTTTTCTGTATAAGCATCCATCCATTGAGTTGCTTCTTCTTTTTTATTAAGTATATCGCCCAGCTCTGTTAAACGTTGGTTTAAGGGTGCAAAAGTATCAAACACGATAGTAGGGGCGATTTTAGAAAGCTGTGAATATGTTTTTTCATCTGAAGTACCAATAATGATAAGATCAGGCTTTAATGACAATGTTTTTTCCACATTAATAGGAAAACCAACGTCCTCCACATCTTTTACGCGATCTTCCCAAGCGTAATTTGTAATCCAAGAGAAGCCAGCACCAACTGTTTTGATATTCAATGCAAGTAAATCACCGTATCCTTCTCCATGATAAACCACTCTCTCAGGATCTACAGGAATTTCAACCTCATGACCTAAATAATCCTTATAAACACGAGTGGTTGATGCTGATGTTGTTGTCTCTTCCTTCTTCGTTTCTTCATTGGTAGAACCACAAGCAGCTAGTATGATACTAACCAGTAATAATAGGCTATAAATGAGCATATGTCGCTTTAATTTTTTCATGTCTCTTCCTCCGTAAATGATAATCATTATCGATATAGGTTAGCATAAATTAGTCAATGGCCTAGAACAATGGATAAAATGAAAAAGGGCCATTAAGGTTTATCCAAAAATCTAACTGTAACTTTAAAATAAAATCTGTTTTACCGTATAAGTATCCTTCCATTGGTGGAGAATGGACCTTTCATTGGACTAAGATTCGTGTGTAATGAAAGGGGGTAAAAAATGAAAAATTGTTGGATATTTGTCATAACAGGAATGCTATTAATTGTTACAACTACGGGATTTGGTCGCATGGCATATGGAGTTATATTGCCGTTTATGCAGGAGGGAATGAATTTCACGACCACTCAATCTGGTTACTTAGTTAGGGTTAATAGGACTGGTGTTTGTTGCAAATTTCTGGAGGGCAACCATCACATTGTTCCTTGCTTGCTGGGAGTGCACTTGTCTATACGCCACTACTATCGATAGCCATTAACCTGTATCCTAAGAAACGAGGTACTGTCATGGGACTGTTAATGCGTGGAGCCGGGATAGGAATGCTTTTATCAGGTTTGATGGTACCTTTCTTGCTTCATCAACTTCCTGAGTTAGGTTGGAGAGGAGCATGGCTAATTTTCGCGGTTTTGACACTAATCGTCGTATTGTTAGCGTTTTGTACAATTAAGCAACCAAGTTCTAAACAGAAAAACAACGTTTGGAGAAGGCATGTTATTTGTTACAAATTGGAACAATGAATATTATGGAAGTAGCGAATGCTGTTGGGTATTCTAATCCGAGTCATTTTGCAGAGGTTTTTAAGGAGAAATATGGGCTGAATCCGCGAGACTTTGTCAGATACAGATCACAATAAAACCCTTCAGCTTTTGGACAAAGCTGAAGGGACTTTTTTTACTTCACTATGCTATCCAATACATTTTCAATAATTTGGCGATTGGCAATAGCACCTGAATATAACCAACTTGAACTTGAATCGAATTCATAAACATGACCATTTTTAATGGCAGGTATATTAGCTAGCAGAGGATCGCTTAGCAATTCAGAGCTACCTGCACTATCACTGTTAATAACAAAAAGATAGTCAGCATCTATTTGAACGAATTTTTCTAAAGAAACTTGCGACCAATCACCAGCAGCAGAAGCTGACATCTCTTTCACAAGGCTTGGAGTTTGTAACCCAAGATCCTCATAAAGAACAACACCGCTAGAAGCTGTGTCACTTACCATATAGATTGAATTTTTGATATTCCAGATCACAGTGGCTGAAGGCTTCCCGACTTTGTTGTGAATTTCTTCTTTTGCTTCTTTAGCGAATTGATCATAATCTGCTAGAACTTCCTTTGCCTTATCTGTTTGACCAAAAATTTCGCCCATTTTTAATAGTTTATTGCGCCAATTATTATCCTCCGTTCCCATCACATACGTAGGTGCAATTTTGCTATATTGCTTATATTTTTCACCTTCAGCAATTTCAGGAGAACCGATTACAATTAAATCTGGATTAAAGCTTGTCACAGCTTCATAGGGAAGATCGAATTCAATTGTTGGAATATCCTTTAATGAATTCTGGAGATAGTCTTGGATAGAAGTCCCACCCTTTACGGACCATTGTGCAACGGGCTTTAAACCTAATGCTACAAGGTGATCTTCTAGATAAGGAGCTATGATGCGTTGGGGATTTTTAGGAATGGTCACTTCATGTGCTATTGAATCTGTTAATACTCGATTGGAGTTTTCTTCCTTTGCCTTCTCTATTGTGGAAGAAGATTGAGTTCCGCATGCAGCCAAAAGGATGGAAATAATTAAAATGCCAGTTAAAAAGGCATTCTTTTTTATAAATTTTTTCAAAGCTATAAGCCTCCTATTTCAATTGATTTCTATCATTCTATTTCATTATAATGAAAATGATAATCAATATCAATTTGATGTTTAGGAGATAGAGTTTAAATGTACAAAGACAATCAGCTACTGTCCCATATTTTTTATCAACCTATACAAATAGTGAAATTAAATGAAATGTTAAGTGACATAGAAACACAATTCACCTACCCATTTATGGTCATAGTGTATGAGGGATATATAGAGTGTACGCTTCAAGGTAGGCACATTAGGCTTAGTTCAAATTCTGTTATGCTTTTAGATAATACTGACGATTTTCATCTTCTAGAAACATGTGAAAGCAGAGGGATCATCATTCAATATCGTGTTTATGGCTACAAAATTGATCGTTTATTGCAAGCTTCTATCTTAATTGAGCAATGCTCCTATCGACTGATGAAATTAGCTAAAGAAGTAGAAAAAGAAGCAAACACTGAGAGCAATAATCCGTTTCGTTTACAAAAATTATTTGGTGAAATGCTAGAAGTGCTATACAGCCTTTTACGTGATAAAAATCAAAAAAAAGAAGAACTATGGATTGATAAAGTACTTCATTATATTAATCTACATTTCCGTGAGGAATTAACAAGAGAGCAGATGGCCAAAAAAGCACAGGTAAGTCCAGAGCATTTTTCTCGGACGTTTCATAAGCACACAGGCTATACATATAGTGAATATTTAACATGGCTAAGAATACGAGAATCACAGAAAAGGCTATTGTTTACAATGCCTAAATTAGATGAGCTTGCCGAGGAAGTTGGCTACAATGAGGGAACTTATTTAAGTCGGAAATTTAAAGAAAAAGTAGGTGTATCACCAACAGTCTATTATCAGAAATCGAAGCGTGTCCTTGCACTCAATACCAATCATACAGCATGCTTACTAGCTCTTGGTATTACGCCGGTGTTGGGTGTATACTCTCCATTTCTAGAGGGTATCAAGCCTGTCCCTAATACGCATAAACTAAAAGGCTATGAGTATGATATTGCTTCAAATTATCAGGCAATCACCGAAGCGTGTCCTGATATCATTATTAACTACAGTGGTGGTGATGAAAAACCATTATTACTGTCAGTAGCTCCTATATTCGAGCTACCATGTAGAGAATTAAGCTGGCGAGAGCAATTTGGGTTGATTGCCCATATCGTTGATAGACAAGAAGTATGTAAGAGCTGGCTCCAGCAATATGATGAACAGATAGCTCAGTGTAACGATATTCTTGACCAACAACATGGAGCAAGAGGGACTGCTATTGTTTGGGAAATAGGTAGTCATCAAGCATATTGTTTAAATAGTAGTCATGGAAGAGGGAGTCATATACTGTACGAAGATTTGGGCTTTAGTCGACCAGCTGCGATTGTCACACGAAATATTGAACAAACAGGTTACTTAACAGTAGATATTGAGGATATTGCTTATTTTCCAGCTGATTATATATTCGTCACTGCTCTTCCTACAAAAGATTTTGGAAAAGAGCATCTCTTGAGGGTATTACATTCGGAAAAATGGCAGTCACTTACAGCGGTGCAAAAGAAACAGGTGTACTTTTTGAATCAGTATGAATTATTTTATGGCTATGACCCATTATCTACAGCTATGCAATTACAAAAATTAATGGAAGTATTAACATCATAAATATACAGAGCAACAAATCACTTTTATACATAGACAGTTATTTTACATTCTTCTACAATTAGTGAGAATGATTATCAACTGGCATGTATGGAGGGAAAAAATTGCTGACACAAAATAGAAAATTCATAGCGCCACTATTTCTTTTAATATTACTTCTGTTAACGGCTTGTGGAGAAAAGGAGAAAAATACTAGTCCGACTACAGTGCAAGATACAAAAGAAGCAGAGGCAAAAACTGTTCAGACGACAAATGGTGAGGTTGTTATTCCGACTAGTCCTCAGCGTATTGTAGCAGAGGAGTATATTGCAAGTTTGCTTGTATTAGATGTGAAACCTGTGGGAGCTCCTGGGTTGGCACTTGAAAACTATTATTTAAAGGATGCATTAAAAGATGTAGAAGAAATCGGTGACTATGGGAAACCGTCGATTGAGAAGATTATCGCGCTCAAACCTGACTTGATTATTACTGGCAATGGGGAAAATTATGATGCTTTAAGTAAAATTGCTCCTACAGTTGTCATTCCCTATGGTGAATTAAAGGATGCGCACGAAGAACTTACTTATTTCGGTGAGTTGCTTGGCAAAGAGCAAGAAGCTAAGGATTGGCTGGCGCAATATGATCAAAGGATTGCCGATGCCAAAGCACAGGTAGATGCGATTATTCCAAAGGATGCAAGCTTCTCTATTATGGAGGACGCAGGCAAAACGTATTATGCATATGGTGATAATTTTGGACGTGGTGGGCAACCAGTCTATCAGGCACTTGGTCGCAAACCACCTGCTAAAGTAGCAGATGAAATGATGGAAAAGCAGTGGGCTGAAATTTCCGAAGAGGTGCTGGCAGATTATGCAGGAGACTACATTATTTTGACTTCAGATGATCGTACAGTTGAAGATTTTAAGAAAGATCCAATATGGGGTAGCTTGCCAGCAGTAAAAAATGATCATCTTTATGTTTGGCCTGAGGAGCGTTCATGGTATTATGACCCAACAGCCGTGTTGGCTCAGGTAGAGGAATTAACAAACTGGCTCACGAATAAAAAATAAGCTAAATAATTGAAAATGCTAGTACAACATACTAAATAAAATTAAATGAAATTCCATAAAATCACTCAGGCATTGGATTGTTTGAGTGATTTTTCTATGCTTATACAGGTTTATATTGAGAACGATTATCAATTATAATAAACTTGTAGGTAGTGAAGAATTGGAAGGAATGATGTAGGATGCTACCAAAAGAGGAGTTTCTATTTCTTTGGAATCACGCAACGATCAAAGTGCTCGATATAAGATATGAGCTATTCAAACCTGAGGAAATCGGAAAATCATATAAATTGCCTGCAAATATGTTTCTTTATGCCACAGGTGGTGGTGCGGAAGTTCAAATCGATTTAATAAACTATACACTAGAGGGCTTTCATCTTATTCACGGTGGAAAGGGCACCACACTACAAATAATGGCTACAGACAAAGGCTTTGAATATTTTTTAATATTTTATCGAGCTTCCATTCCTTTAACCTCAAATAAAATGATAGCAAGGGCGTTACAAACAAATAATCCTTTCAACTATCAATACAGTCTTGTTCCTAACTCGCCTATTACAATGTTTGAAAAAATATATTTTATGTATAAGAAGTGGGAAAATGCCAATAGCCTCAGCAAATTTACTGTTAAATCGCTATTCTATCAATTATTAAATGAAATTTTTATGCAGCTAGATCAGGACAGTGTCGACATTCAAAAATTAAATGTCTCTAGTCAAATTAAAGCCTATCTAGAGCAAAATTATGCACAGCCATTGACCTTAGAATCCATTGCGAAGGCATTGCGCTATAGTCCATCTCATTTATCCATTCAATTCAAGCAACAATTAGGTTGCAGCCCGATTGAATATTTAATTCAACTACGGATTGAAAAAGCTTCTATTTTGCTTGAGAAGACGAATGCTAGCTTACGCGATATCGCTATGGGTGTGGGCTATAGTGATGTCTATTATTTTAGTAGACTTTTCAAAAAGAGAGTAGGCGTTTCTCCTACAAAATTCCGTCAAAAGCAAAAAGTAAGTGATCTGATAAAAGATAGTCCTTCAATGTCTGAAAGATACTCCATTGTCGATTGGAGCTTCCAAGATTATATTGAGAATGGTTATCAATATAATGAAAGGAAGTATGAACCAATGAATAAAAGAGGTTTATCAGCTTTTACAACACTCTTTCTATGTCTGACGCTTTTATTAAGTGCTTGCAGTAGTGGGGCATCAACCAGTACACAGGGCGGGGAAAAACAAGCCTCTACCACTCAAACAGTAAGCGAATCACAAACAAAAACTGTCTCTACTATGAAAGGAGACGTAGAAATACCTGTTAACCCTGAGCGAGTAGTGGTGATGTATTATACAGGTGATGTACTAGCATTTGATGTGACACCAGTGGGTTCTTCTAAAATACAAGAGGGAGCAGCATTTGAGGAAGAATTAAAAACAGTTGAAAGTTTAGGTGAATGGTTTGAACCAAATGTCGAGGCAGTAATCCAATTAAAACCTGATGTCATCATTATCCCAAGTAAGAATGAGCTTTACGATCAAATGGAGAAAATTGCACCTACTGTCATGATCGATTTCTCAACCTCTCTAGATGAACGTTTAACAAAGATTGGTGAAGTACTAGGGAAAGAGAAAGAAGCAAAAGAGCTTTTAGCTAATTTCTATACAAAAGTAGAGGATAGCCAAGAGAAGCTAGAAGAGGCAGGTATTTCAGATAGAACGGTTAGTATTATGGAAGGCGGCAAAGGAAAAATGTCTGTTGTAACAAGCTATACCTTTGGACGTGGTTCTCAAGCTATTTATGAGTATTTAGGAATAAAAGCACCAGATATTATTCAAAAGAAAATAGATGATAAAAACAACACCAATGAGGCAATCGATGTTTCTTTAGAAGTATTAACAGATTATGCAGGAGATTATGTGTTCCGCTCATCTTATGAAGGAATGGTAGATTTAACAGATCATCCAGTTTGGGCTAATATTCCTGCCATTAAAGAAGGAAGGCTTATCGAAATGGATTTTGGTTTTTGTTACTACAACGACATTTATTCATTATCAAAACAGCTAGATTTCATTGTGGATCAACTAGTTGCTACAACTAAATAAGTTAAAAAATGGATGGTTTACCCCATAAATGTTTATTGATACATAATATTTATGGAGCGGTTATATTTTTATTTACGATGAGATAAATTTGATTATTTGACTTCGAAGTGCACTTGTAATAATAGAGATTATTTTTCAAAAAGAAAGCACTAAAGAAACCAACATTGTTTCTTTAGTGCTTTAATTTAATTTCTTATGATTTGGAACGTGCCAGGAGTAGTAGTTTGGATAATATGACGATTTCCACTGATGATAAAGTCAGCTGGAACTTGCTTGCCAAAACCATTTGAGCGATTGAAGGAAGAATTGGCTGGTAAGCCTTCTATAATGATTTCCATATTAGCATCAAAAGTTACTGGTTCCTTGTTTAATGTTGCTATAAGTGTAATGCGATTGCCCCTTTTTGTAACTTGAATGTCCATCACCCCTTCATCTTCATTGACAAGTGTATAAAGTGGAGGAATGATAATGGTCATTTTGTCTTTTGTTGTTAGAATAAAACGTTCCGTGTCATTTTCTGATGCGGCTACATTAATTTTGGCTTTATAGATATTTTTATTTTTTGTCATAGCTGTAGTTTTCCCTGGGACAGCTGCTGCATCAGTTAAAACAGGTGTTTTAGGGATGTTATCTTTTGTAGGAAGTGTGTGTTTTCCTTGTACAAAATCCACTAAAGTCCATACATTTGGGACGAGTTGCTGTTGAACAGGTGTTAATGCTTCAAAAGAAGTTTTGACTGCCTGCACATCCTGAGCTGTCGATGTTTTTGGTGATAAAGCTGCAATAGCGTTTTCAACTTCTTTAGCTGCTGCCTTATCCTTTACAACCAACTGTTCTGCATCAAGTAATTGTTGCTCGATACCTACAGGTAAAGAAATATTTGAAAACCTACGTAATGCATTAAGCTCTGCTCGGGCATTGGCTACATCTTTATGGAACGAGAGACGAGATGAATTAATCAATTGAATTTTATTAACCACCTTGTCAACAGATGTATTTGGCGCGATATAGGAAGTTAGAATTTTTTGCGCAGATGCACTTACAAAGGTTTTTTGCGCTGCATTCAGGGTATTATACCAATCTTTTGTTTCAATAACATTTTGATAATAATTAGAGGACGTAGAATCCACAGAATACAATTTCTCTTCAATTTGTGCTGCAAGCTTACGATAAGCAATTCTTGTCTGCTGATGTGCTGACAATGTGGAGTAGTTCGTAACATACTGTTTTTCTGTTTCCGTTAAAGCATTGTAAGCCTTCAAAGCTGCCTCTAAATTTGTTTGGAAAGTAGAAGTTGTATTGTTAATGTTGTTAATTAGTTGTACAACATTTGCCACGTTAGCATTGTAGCTAGCAAGTATGTAGGCTGGCTTTAAAATTTCGGTAGCCGATGCTGGTGCGCTGTAAAGAAGGGAGGGTACTGCCACTAAAGACAGTAATACTAATTTTTTTTTATTTTTCATATGATGAGAAACCTCCTATTTCCATAATTATTATAGATAAAATTGGCCTCGGTTCGCAGAGGTTTATCCAATATATGGTGTTGTTTTAATTTTATCATAGCCTAGGATATTTTTAAGCATTTTTAGATGAATAGGTAGATAGTTGATAGTTTTTTTGCCTATCTTTCGACTCTAAGTGAAATACTCATTGTGACTTATTGAAACAAATCGTACAGCCAGTTTCATTAAGGGCTTAGAGGATGATAGCTTCAAACCAAATGCATCCTTAACACAAGCCAAGCAGTTGTGGTGATGAACCGTATGTTTGAGCGCGGGTGTGTGAGGAGGCCACAAATTCTCACTTTTATTTTATCAAGATGTGACAGAACAGCTTTCAAAATATTAAATATTAGTGGCAAGAGGTGCTTGTTAATGTTTAGAAATTGTTGAGGAGGTTATGTTAATTTTTGATTGTTGTGATTATTGTGAGAATCATAGCGTACAATTTGAAGAAGAACTAGATATGCTATTATCTAGTTCTTTTATTTTTTAATAAGGGATTGCTAAATTTATGAACGATCTCTACAAGTAAGTTATGTTGGTATGGTGGCTGATTTATTGAATTACTTAACTTGTTCAGGATTTGTTTAGAAAAGTGTAGTAAGCTATTATTTGTAATCTTGTCAATGTCTTAAATCTTAAATTAACCGAGAAAGACTTGGCTTTTTTGTAAGCCTAGTCTTTTTTGGTTACTAAAAATGAATATTATCCTAATTTCAATAATCAGCTTATTGGAATGAGCCTCCTTATTGTAATGGTAAAATGCCATGCTGAATTGCATTTTCCACAAGAGTTTGTATCGACAATGGAGGAACAAATAGCTTTATTTTTGGGGGTACGTCCCATATGATTTGTACTCTGTCACCAAAGCGTATTTGTTCTATAGGCGCGTCAAGTTATAATTCGAAGTCAATTGGTACAGTTAAATCGACATTCTAAAATCAAAGCTCATTTATAGATAATCACTAAAGGCGAGTAACAATTCCTCCATCTTCTCTCATTATCAACACCATGTAAGGAAATAATAGAATTCAGTGTATTAAAGAAAAAACGGATCGGAGAGCAGCTAAAATAAATAATAATAGGTAGCACAGATCCATGGTTTGAATTCGCATATTTTCCTTCATCAATTCAGGTAGGAATAAAAATAGAAAAACTAAGCATACTGCTAATTGAGTTCCTTTAGAAAAGTTTGTGGTGCGTTCCATTGTCAGTAAATCTCCTAAAATTATTTCTCTATTAAAGCCACCTTGTATATAGTGATTGGAGCATGAATGCCATAATAATGTCGCTTTCGGTGGTATTTAGCGTAAAATAATATGTAACAGGTCTTTTTATAGGAGCATCCTTTGCTTACATGCTAGAGCATAAAAATAAAATGATTTTTCCGTGATACGATTCTAGAGTTATTTTGGCCAGAGTCTGATGTTGATAAAGCATCAAAACAGCTTTAAACAGCCACTTATACCATACGGAAAACATTAAAAAACTATTGGGTTGAGGGCGTGAAGATTTTAAGTCCATTGCTGAGTTCTGGATACAAACTAGTAGTTGAAAATATTGTAGTGGAAGTAGAACAATGGCTATCTCGCTTAAAATCATTACCTTCAATACAGCAGACAACAGTCGATAAACATGAACAAGTATTCCAGATGTATACGGGTGATTATTTAGGAGACTGTGATTATTTATGGGCGGAAAGTGAAAGAGAACGTTTAAGGAGACTGTGGTTGCACCATGCTCAGCAACTAAGCGAATTTTACATAAGAAATGAAAGTTACAATGCTGCTATAAAGGTGCAGGAAAAAGTGCAAGAACTATACGCTGATGCAGAAGATAACTATTTTACTTTAATGAAGCTTTATGAGCTACTGAGTAATTCAGCTGCCGTTGAGGAGCAATACTGGCTGTTAAAAAAGATGCTTCAAGAGCACTTGGCAGTGGAACTAAGTGAGGAGGTTGAGGTTTGGTATCGTAGATGGAAGCAGGCAAATGCTATAATACAAGTAGATGCTTTTAACTAGATAGTTTTTTAAACAGGACTCTGTAGCTTTCAGAGTCCTGTTTTTAACTTCAAACAGCCTAATTTTTACCTGGCTTATACTGTCCCGTGTAGGTAGAAATCGCACTATTTAATTGATCTACCGCATATGAAACATCCGATTGAGTCGAATTGCTATTAACTAAAAGTGATTCAGCGTGTGAAATGGCTGAGTTAAAAATATACCACTCATTGTATGTTGTCCAATTAGTAGTTGATGGTATACCTATCCCATTTTCTGAAACCATCACGTACATATCTTTTGCATGATTTACAAGTGATTGTAGATAAGTTTTATCAACATATTGTCCACTATTTCCAGGTTTATAGGCATTCTTATAAGTCCAAATAGCATTATTTAAATTATTGATAGCATTGGCAATATCTGCTTGAGTAGCATAATAATTATTTACGACTGCTTGAGCAGATGAAACAGCAGAATCAATTGCGTTTTTCTCTGATTGAGTAGTCCATTGAGAATTATATGGAATATTCGATCCATCCCAAGACACTGTAACATATTGAATAGAATTAATTAAAGACTGTAGTGATGCCTTATCACCGTAGCCATACTTTGTGCCATTCTTTTGTGCAGCCTGGTAGACTACCAGTGCATTTTTATATTGAATGATGGCGTTCTTCACTTGTTCTTGAGAGGCGCTATTATTGTTCGCTACAGCTCTTGCAGTCACTACAGCAGAATCAAATACTGCACGGTCTGTATGTGTTGTCCATTTATCCGTATTTAATATATCATAGCCGTTTACAGATACTTGTACATATGGCGGGGATGCAATTAGTGCATTAAGTTCTTTTTTATCAATGACAGGGAGCGTTACTGAGATACGGCTATCGTTAACCTGTACATTATTTACTAGATGCCCTGAATCTAAAGCTACTTTAGCTCCATCTTTTACAACGATTTGCTCAATTTTACCTTCTCCATAAAGGTTGAAATCTTTTGTTACATCAATTGTAAGTTTTTCAATATTAGCCATTGCTCCAAAGGATTCTACTTTGCCTACTACCTCTACTTTGGAAAGAAGTTGATCAGACGATACGTTGACTTTAGTACGGGCTAAATTGATGTTTGATGATTTCATATCGATTAAAGTAACGTATAGCCAACTTACCTTTTTCGTTACAATTGGTTTTAGTGTAATTGTTTCACTTACTACTACATCATCAAGTGTAACAGCTTTTTTTACTCTGTTTGTAATGATAAGCTGACCATCCACACTAACGTTTTGAACTTTTACATAGTCCGCGTTAACAGTGAGGTCTCCAGAGATTTGTGCGTTACCTCCATCAAAATAAACAGATTTTTTGCTGGTACCTGCTTTGTTTAATATTAATGCTGTAACGTCGGTAAGTTGTCCGTTTTTCACTACAATAGTTGCTCGGGCATTGGATAATGCTGTTTTATTTGATGTATTGAATAGGGGCTTTAATGCAGATTGAATTCTAAATGTACCGTTAGATGTTATCACAGTATCTTTTGTTATATTTTTGATCGTTACGGATTCACCTATCACCTTTTTGGCTGCTGCCACCTGTGTCTCATATAAATTTGATTGTATTTGAGATGTTGTGGCACTTGCCGTAGACATTGGTAATACTAGTGTCGCTGTAATAGCCGTGACCATTAATGTTGATAGCGCTTTATTTTTCAATTTAAGTCACTCCAATCATTCTATTTAATAGTTAATATATCATATTTTTCTATAATTTAGAATTAGAAGAGGATGTTTTACTATGAATCTCCATTCAAATAAGTCATTAGTCCTTTATATTGAAAAATAAATGTTTGGTGAAGTATCGGTATTTTTCTCTATAATTCTGTAAATTTTCTACTTTATTCGCTAAATATTTTATTGTGATACAATCATCCATCCATTATTATTAGTATAAAAGTGGGGGTGTTAGTTATGAAAAAATCAAGAGGAATTGCCTTAAAACTTTCTTCCCTTATAATAGGATTATTTCTTATTTTATTTTTATCCTATACTGTCATAACGGGGATTATTATAAAAAAGCAAAGTGTTGAAGACGCAGAGCATGGAACATTACAATCGGCTGAATCTTCTGCAGCTATTATGAGTGAAAGATTTAAGAAAGCCAATACGACATTACAAACAACAAAGCGTATCATAGAAAGCATGGAGAAGAATAATACGTTGTCTACCAAGGGTGTCATAGACGTAATGGAAAACAATTTAGCTAGCAATAATGACATTCTTGGAGTAGGAGCAATCTTTGAGCAAGATTCTATTATTTTAGAACCAACTGAAGCTGCTTTAGTAGATACTAAAAAACGTTTTATCCCTTATTTAAGTAAGAACGGAAATGATATCTCGACTGCTCTAATCGAAGGTATTGATGATAAGAGTATTTCTGAATGGTATTGGGTACCAAAAGAAGAGAGACGTGCAGTTTTGACAGAGCCCTATGATTATAATGTAAACGGCCAATCCGTATTAATGACAACCATTTCAGTGCCATTAATCAATGCTTCCGGGACATTTTTCGGTGTATTGACTGCCGATGTATCAATAGATTTTTTAAATGATTTAACAAAATCGAATGCCCCAGAAGGCGGTTATGCGGCAATTATTACGAATAAAGGTGTGCTAACAGCTAACAGTTTTGGTGATGAGCTAGTTGGGCGCAATATGCAAGAGGATCCTACTTGGACAAGTATTAGTAAGACAATGGAAAATGGTGAACTAACAAGTATGTACGTTGACTCTAATCAACTGAAGGAAAAGGCCTATAATGTTTTTGCTCCAATGATTTTAGAGGGTATTGACGAAACATGGACTGTTCAAGTCGTGTTAGCTGAATCAAAGATTCTAGAAACATATAATCATGTATTTGTATTTACGATTATTGCTTCCATTATTATGGTGGTTTTGATGACAGCTGCAAGTGTGTTATTCATCTATAAACAATTAAAACCACTTAAATTTTTACGTGCATCGATTGAAACTGCAGCCGAAGGGGATTTAACACAAAAGGTAGAAGAGCGATATATTAAGCCTGATGAAATTGGTGCAGTTGCTGTGGCCTATAATAATATGTTAGATAAAACCAATAGTGCGATTCAAACTGTACTAAATTCCGCGAGGTTATTGAACCAATCTTCTAATCAGGTAAATGAGGCATTTAATGAGGTAGTTGCTTCTAGTCAGGAGGTTTCCGTAGCTATCAACGAGATTGCACAAGGAGCTTCGAAGCAATCAGAGGATACAGAAGAAACAAATTATCGAATGATGGATTTATCAGATCAGATTGATGCTATTACGGCTCTTTCTAATGAAATGGATGAGCTATCTCATAAAACAGGTGTAACAACGGAAAAAGGATTGCATGAGGTTGAAAGTTTAAGAGAACGTAATATGGAGACAAATGAAATGAATGGGCGTATCCAGCAGCAAATGGAATCATTAGCTTCTAATATTGCCAATATTAATCAGATTATTGCTTCGATTCAAAGCATTACCGAGCAGACTAATCTGCTAGCTTTAAATGCAAGTATTGAGGCTGCACGTGCTGGTGAACATGGTAAAGGATTTGCTGTAGTTGCAGAGGAAGTTAGAAAGCTAGCAGAACAATCTAAGAATGAAACAGAAATTATTAAGAGTACAGTAGAAAGTATTCTTGAAAATTCTCAGCAGACGGTTGCTGTGATTGCATCTAATGCAGATTTAATGCAATCTCAAAATGAGTCCGTACAAAGCACGCAACTAGCATTTAAAGATAGCAGTGATTTGTCGGGTTCAATTGCAAATTCTATTAGTGATTTAATGAATAAACTATCTAGCATGTTAGAGCATAAAAATCAGGCAATCATGGCTATCCAAAGTATTTCGGCTATTTCAGAGCAAACAGCAGCCTCTGCGGAACAAGTAAGTGCTTCTGCAATGGATCAACAAGTAGAATTACAAAAAGTAGCAGAGTCTATTCAAAATATGAACGATATTTCAAACGAGCTACAAGAAGTTGTAAACCGATTTAAGCTTGCTTAAAAAGAAAGGCTGCCTTCAATATAGAGGCAGTCTTCTTTATGGTGAAAGCCGGAGAAATTGACCTAGAAGGAATTCAACACTACTATTAACACTGGAAGGGGGACATTGATATGATATATCTCGGAATGATTTTCTTTCAAATTGTTGTACCTATTTTAGTGTTACTTGTAATAGGCGCTATACTACAAAAGAAATTTCGCTTTAATTTAAAAGCATTGTCTCAGCTTATTACATATTGCTTTATGCCAGCAGCTGTTTTTGTAAATTTATATGAAACACATGTGGAATTAACTGTACTGGGAGAGGTCGGATTATTTATTGTACTCTTTATCGGTAGTCAAATGATACTCAGTCACTTTATGGCAAAAGGGTTAGGTTTAGCTAGAACAGAGGCAGCTGTCTTTAAAAATAGTGTTGTGCTCATTAACTCGGGTAATTACGGTATTCCAGTGGCTCAAATGATATTTGCCACGCAACCTATTGGAGTAGCCATTCAGGTCATGCTCGTAATCTTTCAAAATATGACTACGTATACATATGGTTTATACAATTTAATTTCTTCTACAAAGTCAGGTATGACAATCATCAAGGATTTCTTTAAAATGCCTATTATTCATGCGCTTATTATAGGTGTCGCTATGAATTATTTTGATATCGGTATTCCACAGTTTATCAAAATACCAGTAGAACATGTGGCAGATGGATTTATTGCTGTGGCTCTAATTACTTTAGGTGCGCAATTATCACAATTAGAGATGAAATCAATGTTTAATAAAACCGTCTTTATCAGCTGTTTGACGCGATTAATTATTGGACCATCTGTTGCATTGGCCATTATTTATATATTGGGATTAGATGGAGTCGTCGCACAATCACTGTTTATAGCTAGTGCTTTTCCAACATCCCGCAATAGTTCTAGTCTAGCATTGGAATATGATGTAGAATCAGCAACAGCCGCGCAAGCTGTTTTATTTTCAACCATTGTAAGCTGTATAACTGTAACCATTGTGATCTATTTTGCAGAAGTATTATTTACCTAGTAAGATAAAAAATAGCTTCCATCTCTTAGTATTATCTGCTACACTAGCATCAAACTAAATAGTATTAACTAGGGGAGTCTGATGAGTCAGGCTGAGAGGGAAACGCTACGAAGTTTCTTGACCCTTTGGACCTGATCTGGCTCATACCAGCGTGGGAAAGTTAAGAAGCTATTGCAGAGTATGCAATCAATAGACCTTTACATTCGTGGCCGGATCCAAATAATTATTTTGGATTCGGCCTTTATTTTTTGGATTGTTGGGGTGAGCTAGAATCGGTCCTTATATCAAAATAAATTTAAGGGAGAGAAGTAGCTCATGTCAGCAATTAGTGAAAAGAATATTACCATTATGTCCAGCTTTGAAGGAAGCAAAAAAGTATATGTGGAAGGATCACGCCCAGATATTCTAGTACCTATGCGAGAAATTGCATTAAGTCCGACAACAGGCAGTTTTGGAAATGAAGAAAATGCTCCTATTCGAGTATATGATACGAGTGGGCCCTATACAGATCCAGCCTACCAAGTAGATATTACGAAAGGTTTACCTGCCTTACGAAATGCATGGATTCAAGAGCGAGGGGATGTAGAAGCATATGAGGGACGCTCCATTAAACCGGAGGATAATGGCTTTCGTCATGTTGATGACCCGCGTATTCAAGAAAATGTCTTCCCTGAGTTGGCGAGAAAGCCTTTGCGTGCTAAAAAAGGTAAAAATGTGACACAGCTTCACTATGCACGAAAGGGAATTATAACGCCTGAAATGGAGTTTGTAGCGATTCGTGAAAATATGGATCCTGAATTTGTACGTTCAGAAATTGCAGCTGGGCGTGCTATAATGCCTTCTAATATTAATCACCCTGAGGCAGAGCCAATGATTATTGGGCGTAATTTTCATGTAAAGATCAATGCGAATATCGGGAATTCTGCTGTATCTTCTTCCATTGCAGAAGAAGTTGAGAAAATGACCTGGGCAACTCGATGGGGCGCAGATAATATTATGGATTTATCGACTGGTAAACATATTCATACAACTAGAGAATGGATTATTCGAAATGCTGCAGTGCCAGTGGGAACAGTGCCAATTTATCAGGCTTTAGAAAAGGTAAATGGTGTAGCAGAGGATTTAACGTGGGAGGTTTATCGTGATACTCTCATAGAACAAGCCGAGCAGGGTGTAGATTACTTCACCATTCATGCAGGTGTCCTTTTACGCTATGTACCACTAACAGCAAATCGTGTGACAGGTATTGTATCTCGAGGTGGCTCTATAATGGCACAGTGGTGTTTATATCATCATCAAGAGAATTTCCTGTATACACACTTTGAGGAAATCTGTGAAATTATGAAAGCCTATGATGTTGCTTTTTCCTTAGGTGATGGTTTACGCCCAGGCTCAATTGCAGATGCCAATGATGAGGCACAATTTGCAGAGCTTGAAACACTAGGCGAGCTAACACAGATTGCTTGGCAGCATGATGTTCAGGTAATGGTTGAGGGACCAGGTCATGTACCAATGCATCTGATTAAAGAAAACATGGACAAGCAATTAGAGGTTTGTAAGGAAGCGCCCTTCTATACATTAGGACCACTCACAACAGATATTGCTCCAGGCTATGACCACATTACATCAGCCATTGGGGCAGCCATGATTGGCTGGTTTGGTACAGCGATGCTTTGTTATGTGACACCGAAAGAGCATCTTGGTTTACCGAATCGCGAGGACGTTCGTGTGGGCGTTATCACTTATAAAATTGCTGCACATGCTGCTGATTTAGCAAAAGGTCATCCAGGTGCACAACAACGAGACGATGCACTGTCTAAAGCGCGCTTTGAGTTCCGTTGGCGTGATCAATTCAATCTGTCACTAGATCCCGAGCGTGCAGTGGAATATCATGATGAGACATTGCCAGCAGAGGGAGCAAAAACAGCACACTTTTGTTCTATGTGTGGGCCTAAATTCTGTAGCATGAGAATTTCACAGGATATTCGTAATTATGCGAAAGATAAGGATTTGAATACGACTGAAGCGATCCATCAAGGTATGAAAGAAAAGGCTGAGGAGTTTAAAAAAGCAGGCAGTCAAATTTACCAATAATGAAAGAAAAGGCTTATGTCAAAAAAATAGACATAGGCCTTTTCTTAATAAAAAAACTCCATGTGAATAGTGGATTCACATGGAGTAAAAGTTGGATTTGGATATCAATAATAAAGTGGAATATTAAACGTTTGTTGGTTGTTTTACATATGGATTTGTAAGGTCCATACCTTCTAAGGAAAGACCCATCGCTTTAGCGACACCTTCACCATATGCTGGGTCAGCTAGATAGCAGTGAAGGATGTGACGGCGTTTGATGAACTCTTCAACAGAAGCCATATCGTTCGCGGTATTTTCAAATAAGCGTTGCTGCTCTTCCGAAGTCAATAGACGGAATAGTTTACCTGGTTGTTCAAAGTAATTATTATCGTCTTCACGGAAATCATGAATACCTGCATGACCATCAATACGTAATTCAGGCTCTTTATGGTCTAAATTATGCTCCCACTCACCATAGCTATTTGGTTCATAGCTTAATGTCGAACCAAGATTGCCATCAAAGCGCATTGCTCCATCGCGATGGAAAGTACGGAATGGACATTTTGGTGCGTTGACAGGAAGCATATAGTGGTTTACACCAAGACGATAGCGTTGGGCATCGGCATATGCAAAGATACGACCTTGTAACATTTTATCTGGTGAGAAGCTGATGCCAGGAACAATGTTAGATGGTGCGAATGCAGCTTGTTCAACTTCTGCAAAGTAGTTGTCTGGATTTTTGTTTAACTCGAATTCACCTACAGGAATTAATGGGAAGTCTTTTTTATACCATACCTTTGTTAAATCAAATGGGTTGTATGGTAGCTCACGAGCTTGTTCCTCTGTCATTACCTGAATGTACATTTTCCATTTAGGGAAATCGCCTTTTTCAATTGCTTCATATAAATCACGTTGTGAAGATTCGCGGTCTTGACCAATAATCTCATTAGCCTCGGCACCAGTTAAGTTCTTAATGCCTTGCTCTGTACGGAAGTGGAATTTAACCCAAACACGTTCATTATTAGCATTGATAAAGCTATACGTATGAGAACCAAATCCGTGCATATTACGGTAACCAGCTGGAATACCACGGTCAGACATAACAATTGTCACTTGGTGAAGTGCTTCAGGTAATGAAGTCCAGAAATCCCAGTTAGAGTTGGCATTTTTCATATTTGTACGTGGGTCCCGTTTTACCACATGGTTTAAATCTGTAAAGTGTAACGGGTCACGGAAGAAGAATACAGGTGTATTGTTCCCTACTAAATCCCAGTTTCCATCTTCTGTATAGAATTTAAGGGCGAAGCCACGAATATCTCGCTCTGCATCTGCTGCACCACGCTCACCCGCTACTGTAGAGAAACGTGCGAACATTTCAGTTTTCTTGCCGATCTCTGAGAAGATTTTCGCTTTAGTATATTGTGAAATATCATGCGTTACAGTAAAAGTACCAAATGCACCTGAGCCCTTTGCGTGCATACGACGTTCTGGAATTACTTCACGGTTGAAATTTGCTAGTTTTTCAACTAACCATACATCCTGAAGTAAAAGAGGGCCACGTGGACCTGCTGACATAGAGTCATGGTTACTTACTACTGGAGCACCACCTGCTGTTGTAAAGCGACGGCTACGATCATTTGCGTTTGTCATATTAGTTTACCTCCTGAAAAAAATGTGAGTCAAACTCTTCGTCTATAACTATAACAAATATAAAATAGAATTGCTAGTACATTATAATAATTATCGTTAAAGAATTTTTATATTTAAGTATAAACTATAAATATATGCGCTAGACATAGGGTTTATACATAGTTTTTAACTTAAATTTATTTTATTTAATCTCAATTTTATAGATAATTGTCATATTAAGATCAAGATAATGACATCATGATAAAATCTTTATTGAAAATAAAATCAACTAATTGAAAATTAATCTTTTAATTTTTTCTATATCGGTTAGGCGTAATACCAATTTGTTGCTTAAATAATTTTATGAAATAATTTGGATCATCAAAACCGTTTAAATGAGCGATTTCGCTAATAGCAAAATCTGTTTCTCGCAGCATTTTTGTGGCATGATGAATTCTTACTTGCTGTAAATAGCGCTTAAATGGCAAGCCTTGTTTTCTTGAGAAAATTGTACTTAAATAATTGGGGCTTATTCCAAGCTTATGAGCGACAAAGGGAAGAGACAGTGCGCTATCTTTAAATTGTTGATCAATTATTTCTATAGCTAGTTCAACATAATCAGCTCGTTTCTCTATTCGAGCTTCCCTTGCTAACTCAATTAATGTCTGCGTGAAAGAAATAATCCCATTGAGTATCGTATAAAATATAGGATGCTCAATGATTAAATGAAATAGCTGACGGTAGTGTTGTTCGATAACCGCTTTTTCATGTAATTTATATTTCAGCATAAAGCGTCTAATTTGTGCTAAGACACTCGTCAAATGAATGCGTAAATCGTCTTGCTCATAATATATGCCTTCATTAGAAAGCCGATATAAAAATGTTTTAACGGCCTCTAGGTTTCCATCTTCCAAACTACTTATTAGTAATTGTTGCTCTTCTGGTGTCAGTAAGGGATCAAAGGGCTGAGTTTCATATTGTTTGCTCGCATAAAAAATATGGCCAAAGCCCTCATAAAAACTTTGATGTAGTGCACGCTTTGTTAATGTATACATAGTTTTAATGGTTGTAGGTTTTCCATCATATATGCCGATATTTAAAGAACTATTACTAATCAAACGCCATTCCTTCATAAGTGTACGTACATCTTTTTCCACAATCCTTATATCATTTGTTTGAAAAAGACATACGATTCTATTAGATAGAGGGTAGGTTTTCATATGAAAGTGAATCGGTGTTTGTTGAAGCCAATTGTAAAGCTTATTGAAGGTTTCAGTATGCTCGGGTTCAATCATTGTGAAATGTAATGTTGTCTCAATTGAACTTGATTTATTATCTAAAAATAATTGATTATAAAAGGAATCGTTTGTAGTCTCTTGAGCATCTTCTGTAATCTGTGGTGTGCGAAGAGAAATGGTTGTGAGTTTTTTCTTTAATAGCTCTAAATCAATAGGCTTCACAAAAAGATGAGCCACTTGTAAATCAATTGCCTTCAAAGCATTTTTAAATAATGGCTCAGTTGTCATTGCTAAAATGGCACCAGAAAGCTTTTGTATATCGCGATAAAGAGCTGCTAAGCGATTATTAGGAAATATATCGATATTTAACAGTATGGCATCAGGTTCAAATTGTTTAATGCTATGAGACACCTCTGAAATACTTGTACACATTTCAATAAAAACATCTCCAGGGAAATATGTATGTAAAAACCACTTTATTCCTGCTAGGTCGGTCGGATCGCGATCAATTAATAACAGCTTCATACCATCAGCCCTTCTTAAAATATTCTAGTTTCATACAAAAGTACGGTTATATTAATAAAAATAACATAGTAATCTGAAAAAAGTCTTGTTTTCTCTATTAAAATTCTCTATATTCTGAAAAAGGTAGTTAGTACAATGTAAATAGAGTAATTGATCATCAGCAGAAGCCAACTTTTGTTATGAAAACGCTTAAAAAGTTTGAGGCTGATGTTTTCATATTACGAAAATATGAATGAAGATAATTTATTTACATAGCCATATAGGGAATAGGGGGATGTCATGTGAAGTCAATCATCGAGCTTGATGGCACTACATTAACAAGACAACAAATAGAGGAAATCGTGAAGGGGCAAGCAACAGTTGCACTTGCTACAGAGAGTTTGGAACGTATTCGTTTAAGTAGAGAGCGTATCGAAAAGCGTTTAGCTGAAGGCCAAACAATTTATGGTGTGAATACAGGGTTTGGTAAACTCAGCAATATAAAAATTGAAGAAGAAGACATTGAGCTATTGCAGCTAAATTTATTACGATCAGATGCAACCGGTGTTGGTGAACCATTCCCAACAGATGTTGTACGTGCAATGATGGTGTTACGTGCCAATGCTTTGGCCAGAGGATTTTCTGGCATTCGTGAGGAAACTGTCCAACTATTGTTGAATCTTATTAATAAAGGTGTTCATCCAATTGTTCCGTCACAAGGTTCAGTAGGAGCGAGTGGTGATTTAGCGCCTTTATCACATTTGGCATTAGTGTTAGTGGGAGAAGGAAAGGCTGAGTTTAACGGAGAAATCATGAGTGGTAGTGACGCGCTAAAGCAAGCAGGATTAACCCCTGTTAGACTTCAAGCTAAAGAGGGGCTAGCATTAGTTAACGGTACACAAGCTATGACGGGTATAGGTGTATTAACGGTCAATGAAGCTGAACGAATCGGTCTTGCAGCGGATATGGCTGCTAGCTTAACACTGGAAGCTTTAAAGGGCATTACCTCGGCATTTGATCCAGCACTTTTAGCAGTAAGACCACATCCAGAGTTAGAACTAGTGGGCGGGCGTATTCGTAAGTGGCTCGATGGCAGTAAACGTGTGACAAAGCAGGGTGAAATTCGCATGCAGGATGCTTATTCACTACGTTGTATACCGCAAGTACATGGTGCTTCTTGGCAGTCATTTTTCTACGCACAGGACCGTGTTCAAACAGAAATGAATGCAACAACTGATAATCCAATCGTTTTAGAAAGCGGGGAGGTTTTATCGGGTGGGCATTTCCATGGACAGCCAATAGCTTTGGCAATGGACTTTTTGAAAATAGGTGTATGTGAGTGGGCCAATATTTCAGAACGACGTACAGAACGTATGGTAAACCCTCAACTTAATGAAGGGCTACCACCGTTTCTAGCAACAAACCCTGGGATTGAATGTGGGCTTATGATTGCTCAATATACAGCAGCCTCTATTGTCTCAGAAAATAAAGTTTTAGCACATCCTTCGAGTGTGGATTCTATTCCTACATCAGGTAACCAAGAGGATCATGTAAGTATGGGAACAACTTCGGCACGTCAAGTACGTCAGATTGTTCACAACGCTGCTCGCGTTATAGCTATCGAATTGATTTGTGCATCTCAGGCTATTCATTTAGACAAGGCAGAAGAGCAATTATCTCCTACTACAAGTAAATTCTTAAAGAAAGTGCGTGAATTTTGTCCACCATTACTAGCCGATCAACCAATTGGCGATGAAATTGAAGCATTGGCGAAATATTTACTATTAAGTAATGATTTAGTAAATGAGTATGTGTAAATTGGTTTAAGTTTTGATATGAAAGAGCAAAGGCGTCGCTCGGTTTATACACCGAGTAGCCTCTGCTTTGAAAATATTTATATGTATTTAAGTCTGAATATTCAGTTATTAATAGCTTTAGACAGCAACATTCACATTTTTTTAATAGGAAAAGGAGCGTGTTTTTAATGGTATTTAAGACAGATATTCGTGCACCACGTGGAAATGAACTAACATGTAAGGGATGGACACAGGAAGCAGCAATGCGTATGTTAATGAACAATCTTGACCCAGAGGTAGCAGAGAATCCAGATGAACTGATTGTTTATGGGGGTATTGGTAAGGCTGCTCGTAACTGGGAAAGCTATGAACAAATCATTGCATCTTTGAAAGAATTAGAGAATGATGAGACTCTATTAATCCAATCTGGAAAGCCAGTAGCTGTATTCCGTACACATGAGCATTCCCCTCGAGTGTTGATTGCCAATTCAAACCTTGTACCAGCATGGGCAAATTGGGATCACTTTTATGAATTAGAAGAAAGAGATTTAATGATGTATGGTCAAATGACTGCTGGGAGTTGGATTTATATTGGTGCTCAAGGAATTTTACAAGGAACTTATCTGTCCTTTGTAGAAGCAGGCAAAAAGGTATTTGGCACTGCTGATTTACGTGGTAAATTCATCCTTACAGGTGGTATGGGCGGTATGAGTGGTGCACAGCCATTAGCAGGGAAAATGGCTGGTGCTGTAATCTTAGTTGTTGAAGTTGAACGTGCTCGCATTGAACGTAAAATCAAAGAAGGTTACTGTGATTATATTGTAGAAACTGTAGATGAAGCAATTGCATTAGTTAATAAATTACGTGACCAAAATGAGCCAGCATCCATTGGCCTTGTTGGTAACTGTGCTGATGTTAATCGTGAGTTGTTGAATCGTGGAATTATTCCAGATTTTGTGACAGACCAAACATCTGCGCATGATCCGATTAATGGTTATGTACCTAATGGCATGACCTTTGAAGAAGCGCTAAAACTTCGCAAAGAGGATGTAAAAACATATGAGCGTAAAGCAAAAGAAACAATGGCAGAGCATGTTCGTACAATGCTAGAGTTCCAAGAGGCAGGCGCAGAAGTATTTGATTATGGGAATAACATTCGTGCCTATGCCAAAGAAATGGGTGTGACAAATGCCTTTGATTTCCCAGGCTTTGTACCAGCGTATATTCGTCCGTTATTCTGTGAAGGAAAGGGCCCATTCCGTTGGGCGGCGCTTTCAGGAAACCCTGAGGATATATATAAAACAGATGCACTGGCAAAAGAGATGTTTGCTGAAGATGAGGGTCTAGTCAATTGGATTGATATGGCACAAAAAATGGTGAAATGGCAAGGGCTACCTGCACGCATTTGCTGGTTGGGTTATGGTGATCGTCATCGTTTTGCATTAAAGGTCAATGAAATGGTTGCAAATGGTGAATTATCAGCACCAATTGTCTTTGGTCGCGATCACTTAGATTCAGGTTCTGTAGCATCACCAAATCGTGAAACAGAAGGAATGCTAGATGGTTCGGATGCGGTATCGGATTGGCCAATTTTAAATGCTCTTGTTAATACTGCGAGTGGTGCAAGCTGGGTAAGCGTACACCATGGTGGTGGTGTAGGAATGGGTTATTCACAGCATGCAGGTCAAGTCTTAGTAGCAGATGGATCAGAGCTTGCCGCTGAAAAAATTGCACGTGTATTAGTTTCAGACCCTGGAATGGGCGTTGCTCGTCATGCTGATGCAGGCTACGATATTGCTATCAATACAGCAAAAAACAAAGGTGTCCATATACCAATGTTAAAGGGTGATGTGAAGTGACCATTCTAATAAAAAATGCAAATGAAGTAATTACCTTGAAAAGTAATGTACAAGGACCACGTACAAAAGAACAAATGCAGGAAATTGCAGTAATAGAATATGGCAGTGTTCTAATTGAAGAAGAGCGTATTGTAGCAGTAGGAGCGTATGAGCAACTAGAAGCTGACTTCCCAGAATTAATAAAGAAGGCAGAAACGATTGATGCTACTGGTAAGATTGTTATGCCTGGCTTAGTGGATTGTCATACACATTTGGTGCATGGTGGAACACGCGAGCAAGAGTTTAATATGAGATTAAATGGTTCTACCTATATGGAAATCATGAATGCAGGCGGTGGCATTCATGCTACAACAAAGCGTACACGAGAAACAAGCTTTGATGAATTATATGTAAAAACGATGCAGCATTTAGATGTATTTTTAAAGCATGGTGTAACAACAGTTGAAGCAAAATCAGGGTATGGCTTGGACTGGGAAACGGAAAAGAAACAGCTAGAGGTCGCAAAAGAATTACAAGCTGCACATCATATTGATGTCATTAGCACGTTTATGGGAGCCCATGCAGTTCCTCGTGATTATAAGGGGCGTGAGGATGAATTTGTGGATGTGGTGGTCAATGAGATGCTGCCAAAAGTAGCAGAACTAGAGTTGGCTGAATTTAATGATGTATTTTGTGAAAAAGGCGTCTTTACACCCGAACAATCACGACGCATTTTAGAGGCTGGAAAAGCACTAGGCTTAACCCCAAAAATACATGCGGATGAAATCGAACCTTATCAAGGCGCCGAGCTGGCTGCGGAAGTAGAGGCCATTTCTGCGGAGCATTTGTTAGTTGCTTCTGATAAGGGAATTCGAAAAATGGCTGAAGCGGGTACAATTGCTGTATTGCTGCCAGGTACTGCATTCTTTTTACGTGCACCTTTTGCAAGAGGGCGTCTAATGATTGACGAGGGAGTGCCTGTGGCGATATCAACAGACTTTAACCCTGGGTCATCCCCAACAATGAGCCTACCCTTCATTATGAATTTAGCTTGCATGCATATGGGTATGACATTGGAGGAAGTATTAACGGCAACAACAATTAATGCAGCATATGCCCTAAATCGAGGCGAGCAAATTGGTTCCCTTGAAGCACATAAAAAAGCTGACGTACTTATCCTTGATGTTGCTAATTACAAGCAACTGCAATATTTCTACGGCATGAATCATACACATACAGTAATCAAAAATGGGCAAGTTGTTGTACAAAACGGAATTCTGCTGAAAGATCAATAATAATAATGGGCATAAATAAGGCGGAGTAGCTTTATTTATGCTTTTTTTTATAAATTAGTTGCAAATGCTTTGATGAAAGATTATAATTCTAATAAATAGTAATTATAGAATTACAAATTACTTGAACCTTGTAATTATAGAAGGGGTTATACAATGACAAAATTTCGTACCGAAGAAGAAGTGCTTGCACATTATGATTCTTCAAAATATCAAACACCCGATGGATATACCGCAGATATTGCTATTTTTACAATTACCTCAGAGAAAACAGAGGAAAAAGCACCGCCAAACATGACGCTAAAGATTATGTTAATTAAGCGTGCTACTAGGGATGCTGAAGGAAATCCCAATATTGAAGGAGGAAAATGGGCACTTCCTGGGGGCTTTGTAGATGCAAATCAAAAAGAAACTGCCTTTATCGCAGCAAAGAGAGAATTAAAAGAAGAAACAAATGTAGAGGGTTTACATGTTCAACATTTTGGTGTTTATGATGAGATCGATCGAGATCCACGTGGTTGGATGATTTCAAATGCATTTTATGCCATTGTTCCTGAGACATATATTGAGCAACGTCAAGCGAATGATGATGCAGACGATGTAGAACTGTTTGATATAGAAAGTGTATTTACGCTTCCATTAGCTTTCGATCACCGAAAAATCATTTCCGATGCGTTGCATTTTATTAAAAGGGATATGATTCAGACAACTGTTGCTAAAAACTTTTTACCACAAGAGTTTACATTATCAGAATTGCAACGAGTACTTCTAACAGTTGGAGAAGATCCACGAATCTCTAACGATTCCGTATTCTTTACAAAAGCACCTAAATTACCATTTATCGAAAAAGCATTGGATGAAGAAGGAAAACCAAAGAAAACAAAAAGAAATTCGTTCCGGCCTTCCCAGCTCTATACATTTAATGATTTCGAAATGGTAGAGTCTATATATCATTAGGAAAGATCCGTCTTTCCTGATTATTTTAAAGAAAGTAATTTGTAATTTAAGTATTACTAATTAAAAACTGGAGTGATGAAATGATGAAAAAGCGTGCATTAATTAATATTGATTATACAGTGGATTTCGTAGCGACGGATGGGGCTCTTACTTGCGGAGAGCCTGGGCAATTGCTCGAACGTGCAAATGTTGATTTAACAAAGGAGTTTATTAAGAGGGGGGATTTTACAGTATTTGCGATAGATGTTCATGAAAAGGGAGATGTTTATCATCCAGAAACAAAGCTATTCCCACCTCATAATATTCGTCATACAGAAGGTAGAGAGTTATATGGTGCATTAAACTCATTATATGAAGAAAATAAAGACCAAGATTTCGTCTATTACATTGATAAAACGCGTTATTCTGCTTTTGCAGGAACAGATTTAGAATTGAAATTGCGTGAAAGAGGAATTGCTGAGCTGCATTTAATCGGCGTTTGTACAGATATTTGTGTTCTTCATACAGCAGTAGATGCTTATAATAAAGGGTTCGATATCGTCATTCATAAAAATGCTGTCGCCTCCTTTAATGAAGCTGGACATGAGTGGGCGTTAAATCATTTCGAGCATACTCTAGGTGCCACTATTATTTGACATGAATGGAGGGGAAAATATGAAATATGTAGATGATAGTTTCATGTTACACACGGATCTATACCAAATTAATATGGTTCAAACTTATTGGCAAGATGGTGTTCATCAACGTAAAGCTGTTTTCGAACTATATTTTAGAAAGCTTCCATTTGGCAATGGCTATGGAGTTTTCGCTGGATTGAAAAAAGTGATTGAGTTTATTAATAACTTTGGTTTCTCTCAAAGCGATATTCAATATTTACGAGAAGAGGGGAAGTATCCCGAGGAATTTCTTGAATACCTAAAAGAACTTAAATTTACAGGGACAATTAAGGGGATGAGAGAGGGAGAATTGGTCTTTGCAAACGAGCCTATCCTGCGAATTGAAGCACCATTAGCAGAGGCTCAATTAATTGAAACGCCGTTGTTAAATATCGTTAATTACCAAACCCTGATTGCAACAAAAGCTTCACGTATCAAACAAGTGACGGGTGAGGATGTTGTAATGGAATTTGGAACCCGCCGCGCACACGAATTTGATGCTGCTATTTGGGGAACTCGTGCTGCTTATATAGGCGGATTCTCTGCAACAAGCAATGTAAGAGCAGGAAAATTATTCGGTATTCCTGTGTCAGGAACACATGCCCATGCGATGATTCAAACCTATCGAGATGAATATACTGCGTTTAAAAAATACGCAGCAGCCCATAAAGACTGTGTTTTCCTAGTAGATACTTATGACACACTACGTTCTGGTGTTCCGAATGCTATCCGCGTAGCGAAGGAGCTAGGGAATCAAATTAATTTTATTGGTATCCGTTTAGACAGTGGAGATTTAGCCTATCTCTCAAAACAGGCAAGGAAAATGCTAGATGATGCAGGATTTACTGCAACTAAAATTATGGCTTCGAATGATTTGGATGAATATACAATTATGCATTTAAAGTCACAAGGGGCGCAAATTGATGCTTGGGGAATCGGAACTAAGCTGATTACAGCCTATGATCAAGCAGCTCTTGGTGGAGTATACAAATTAGTTGCAATAGAAAACGAAAGTGGAGAACTAGTTGATACCATTAAAATTTCAGCAAATCCTGAGAAAGTGACTACACCTGGACGTAAACGTGTTTACCGTATTATTAATGCAGAGAATGGTCATGCTGAAGGAGATTATATTGCGTTAGATAATGAAAACATACAGCAAGAAGAAAGATTGAAAATGTTCCACCCTATTCATACGTATATTAGTAAATTTGTTACAAATTTTACGGCGAAAGAGTTACATGAAAGTATTATAGAAAATGGAAATATTGTTTATGAGGAGCCAACTATTCAAGAAATACAAAAATATGTACAGGAAAACTTACATTTATTGTGGTGTGAGTATAAACGAACAATGAATCCTGAAGAATATCCTGTCGATTTAAGTCAAGTATGTTGGGACAATAAAATGGCAAGCATACAGGCAATAAAAGAAAAGGTTTCACAACGTATTTAAAAGTAACTGCTAGGAGGTAGAGACGATGGCGAGAATAGGTATTTATGGTTCATCATTTGATCCTATTACCAATGTCCATCTTTGGACAGCAAGCACTGTAGCACATCGGTGTAAGTTAGATAAGGTTATTTTTTTGCCTTGTTCAAATAAACGCAAAGATAAAACCATCAAAACAGCTGATACACATCGTTGGAATATGCTTCAGTTAGCTATTGCTAAGGACGATCGTTTTATCGCAGATTCCTATGAAATGGATCAAGAAGGCTGGAATATCTACACATATGACACTATGAAATACTTTAGAGAGAAGAACCCAGAGGATGAGGTGCATTTTATTATGGGTGCTGATTTACTAGTGGATATTGGTGCGGGTTTATGGAAAAAGGGCGACGCATTAGTAGCGGAGAATAAATTTATTGTAATGGCACGACACGGCATTGATATGCTCTCAACCATTAGTCGTTCTCCGATTTTAAGAAATAATGATGATGGAAGATTTCATCTTATAGATAAAGGGCTAGCGATGGAAATTAGCTCTACCTATATTCGAGAAGAATTCGCAATGGGAGGAGAACCGAGATACCTCTTGCCTACTGCTTGTTACAACTATATTAAAGAACATCATCTTTACCAAAAATAAAATAGTGAAGCTATCATTATAAGTGTGGATGACTACCACACTTATTTTAATTTTGAAAAGATGGTGAATTTTATCATATAGAGCTCAGGGTAAGCTATAATAAAAATAGTAATGAAGTACAATTTTTTGCTGTCAATTTTTAATAATGATTAATGTTAGAAAGGAATTCATGAATGTGCAGCTTACATTAACATTTCTTATTTTAGGAGCAACAATTTTCGCATTTGTGACCAATAAAATACGAGCAGATCTTGTAGCAATTGTGTCACTATTAGCATTTGTCATTATGGATATTTTGACGCCCTCGGAGGCATTAGCTGGTTTTTCAAACTCTGTAGTTTTAATGATTGCAGGGTTATTTGTCGTGGGTGCAGGGATTTTACGTACGGGCCTGGCAGGCATGGCGGGGCAACTCTTACTAAAATGGTCAGGCAATAGTGAGCTGAAGTTATTTGTGCTACTGCTTATTATTGTAGGATCGGTTGGTGCATTTATGAGTAATACGGGTACTGTCGCCTTAATGATGCCAATCGTTGTAAGTATAGCAATAAGTATGAAAGTCAGCCCTTCTAAATTTCTACTACCACTCTCCTATGTAGCAAGTCTTTCTGGTCTGATGACACTGATTGCGTCCCCAACCAATTTAATTGTCAGTCAGTTATTGGTTGATCGAGGCTATAACAAACTTGGCTTTTTTGAAGTAACTCCTATTGGTATCGTGGGGATGATTGCTGGCATTTCCTATTTAGTACTTGTAAGAAATATTTTATTACCAAAGGATCAAAACCGTACACAGACTAATGAAGGCTATAAACTTTCACCGAAAAAAATTATTAAACAATATGATTTAAATAATCGTCTATTTAAAATCTCCGTCCCTGAGGAGTCACCTATTATTGAAACATCGTTAGCGGAATTAAAACTACCAGCTAAGTATATGCTTTGTATGATGAAAATTCATAGGAAATCACAGGAGGGCATTAATTTACTACCGATGACTTATCAAGAAATGGCAGGACCAACTAGTGTCATTCATGCCAAGGATGAGTTATATGTTCAAGGAGAAATAGAGGATATTCGGCGTTTTGTTGAGGATTATCATCTTGAGATGCAAGGATTAGTTGAAGGAGAAGCCGATGAATTGGTATCGAAGCATCTGGGTATTGCAGAGGTATTGCTTACCCCGAATTCGAGCTTTATCAATGAAACGGTTAGTTCCCTTGGGTTCCGGGAAAAATACAATCTAAATATCATTGGTATTAATCGTAAGGGTGGTTACAAGCTTCAGGATATGGTGTCTCACAAATTAAAATTTGGGGACGCAATATTAGTACAGGGAGCATGGGATGAAATTCTTTTGTTAGCAAGAGAAACGCAAGATGTCGTGGTTGTAGGACAGCCGAAAGAACACGCAAGTGTGGCAGCAGCTACAGGCAAAGCTGGAATTGCGGGGATTATTATGTTATTCATGATTATTTTGATGGCATTTGAAGTTTTTCCTGCTGTCATTTCTGTGATGATTGGTGCTGTACTTATGATTTTAACAGGCTGCTTGAGAAACATGGAAGATGCCTATAGCAATATGAATTTTGAAAGTATTGTATTAGTAGCTGCCATGTTACCAATGGCGACAGCGTTAGAAAAAACAGGAGGCATGACCATTTTATCTGATGGTATTATTAATGCTTTAGGTGGTTTCGGACCATACGGTGTACTCATAGGAGTTTATATTTTGACAGCTATTTTCGGTCAATTTATTAGTAATACGGCAACTGCTGTATTGTTTGCACCCATTGCCATGAGTGCAGCCATTGCAATGGAGGTTAGTCCCACAACATTTATGATTGCAGTCGCAGTTGCAGCAAGTATGGCATTTGCTACGCCAATTGCTTCCCCTACGAATGCACTGGTAATGACAGCGGGGGGCTATAAATTTATGGATTTCGTAAGAATAGGGGTTCCGTTACAGCTTGTTATGTTTATTGTGATGATGATAGCCATCCCGTTCTTTTTCCCATTTTAAAAACTCGGTTTCTTTACCGAGTTTTTTGTTTTTTTAAAGATCTATTATTTTTTTGTAGGAAATTATGATAAAATTATTTTCTAGTTCATGGTCTAATATTGAACTAGCTTGTGAATAGATTTGTTAGTTATTAATATAGGAAGTTTTACTTTGGTAATAAAAAAAATAAAGTTTTTTATTAAAAAGTGTTGACCTTTTAAAAATAAGGGTGTAGTATTATACAAGTCGCCAGGGTGACACGCTAAAATAAAGCAAAACATGAACCTTGAAAACTGAAC